>NZ_JAAABD010000001.1:0-1604096 GCF_009900725.1 Serratia sp. Z4 | reverse complement strand
CCCTGCCACAGCGCCCGTCAGTTACCGATTACGTTTCCGTCGGTGCTGGAGCACGATCTGCAGCATATCTGGTACCACTCCTTCGGCTTTAACCGCTATCGCGGCTATGACTGGATGCCGGAACCCTGCCGGTCCTGTTCGGAGAAAGAGCAAGACTACGGCGGCTGCCGCTGCCAGGCGTTCATGCTGACCGGCAACGCCGACAACGCCGACCCGGTGTGCGGCAAATCGCCGCATCACGGCACCATTCTGGCGGCGCGTGAAGCGGCGAATCGCTCGCAGATCGGTATCGATCAGCTGCGCTTTCGCAATCAGACCAACTCCCGACTGATCTTCAAGGGCTGACGATGACACTCGCCGCTTCGTGGCAGCTCGATAACGGTTTGGCCGTCAGGGTGATAAGCACCCCGGCCGCTGAGGGCGCCGCCGCACTGGTGTGCATCGAAGCGGGCAGCTTTCAGGCGCCTGCCGCCTGGCCCGGCCTGGCGCATCTGCTGGAGCATATGCTGTTTCGCGGCAGCGCGAACTTCAGCGCGCAAGATGGGCTGATGGGCTGGACGCAGGCGGCCGGTGGCCGGCTAAACGCCACCACCCAGGCCACGCAAACCGCGTTTTTCTTTGAAGTGGGCGCTGCCCCTCTGGCGGAGGGGTTGGCTCGGCTGAGCGATATGCTCGCCGCCCCGCAGCTGGCGGCTGAGGCAATCGCCCAGGAGATCGAGGTCATCGACGCCGAATACCGCCTGCTGCGCGCCGACGGTGAAACCCGCTGCGAAGCGGCGCAGCGGCAGATGTTCAGCGGATTTGACGCGCTGCATCGCTTTCATATCGGCAGCCGCGCCGCTTTCGGCAGCGATATTTCCGCATTGCAGCAGGCGTTGCGGCAGTTTCACCACCACTATTACCGCGCACCGAACATGACGCTGTGGCTGCAAGGCCCGCAATCGCTCGAGCACCTGCATGCGCTGGCACAGCGCTACGGTGGCGGCTTGCCGTCGGGCAGCGCCACGCCGCCCGAGACATTGCCGCCGCTGGCCGCCGGACAAGATTACACGCTGTCTCTTCCCGGCGCGCCGCAGCTGCGGCTGGTGTTTGCCCTGCCGCACTGCCGTTCACGCGGCTGGCTGCGACGGCTTGAGCGTTTATTGCTGGACGATGCCCCAGGCGGGCTGCTGGCACGGCTGCGCGCGCACGCGTGGGGTGACGCCGTTCGTCTGGATTATGCCCGCTGCGGCGAAAACAGCGCCCTGCTGAGTTTTATTTTCACCGTCAATCACGGCTCGGCGTCTGAGGCCGCCCATATCGAAAGCGCCTTGCTAGCATGGCTGCAGGCCCTGAACGCGCTGACACCGGGCCAGCTCGAGCATTTCGGGCAACTGGCGAACCGCGATTTTCACCGTTTGGCGCCGCTCGATCAGCTGCGGGCCAGGGCATTGGGGCTGCCGCCGACGGAACAGCATGACGACTGGACACGGCAACTCGCTATGCTGATGGCAGCGCCGCGCCGCCGCCTGGCCGTGCTGCCCGAGGGGGGCGGTGAAACGCGCGAAATCCAAGGGCTGCCGCTGACCCTTGGCCCCTTCGTCGGCGCCGCGCTGACGCCTACAGCGGAGCCTTTCCGCTTTTTCTCCGCTTCGGCGGCGCTGCCGATACCGCCCTTGCCGGCCGGCCAGGCGCCGCTGCAGCATCTACGTTCCGGCGAGGCGCAGCCGGTGCTGTTGCTGCGCCCATCGTCGCATGGCTCACTCAGCGAAGAACAGGCCTGTGGTTTGCAGGCGGCATTGCGCCCCGAAGCGGCCGAGTTAGCGCATCGGGAGGGACATTTAAGCGTCGAACGCCACCAGGGTGTGTGGCTGCTGCAGCTGGCGGGCAGCCACGGGCTGATCTGCCACGGCCTGAACGTCGTGAACCGGGCCCTGGCGGCGCCGTCGTCGGCCGTCATCAACGAGGCGGCGAGAAACCTGCGCCACGCGCAGTTAAAACAACAAAACGATATCGCCATTCGCCGCCTGTTAGCCCAATTGCCGGCGGCGTTGAACGTCTCTACGGCAACGGCGCCACACTGGCATGCCACCCTGGTCGGCGGCGATGGCGAGTTAAAACGGCGGCTGTCACATTTGCTGTATGACTTCCCCTACGCCATAACGGCTGAGTCGCAAACGCCGCCGCGTTTACCTCCTCCTGTCACGCTGACGGAAAGCGGCGCCGAACACGCCTTGCTGCAGTTTTACCCGCTGCAAAGCGATGAAGCCGAAGGCCGCTGGGCGCTGCGCGTGCTGGCCCGGCTTTACGCGCCGCGCTATTTTCAGCGGCTGCGCGTGGAACGCAACGTGGGCTACGTGGTGCAATGTGCCTTCCACCGCTGCACCCATGCCGAAGGCCTGCTGTTCGCGCTGCAATCCCCGACGTTCACCGCGGAACAGCTGCGGCAGTTAACCGACGAATTCTTGCAGCAGATGCATCATGAGCTGACGCACGTTAGCGTTGGTGAGCTGGAGCAAACGCAACAGGCGCTGCAACAAAACTTGCAACGCCTCAGCGCCGAGCCGTTGCAACGCGCGCGGGAGATTGCGTTGGAAAATCGCGCGACCATTGCTGCCGCTGCGCCAATCACGCTGACACAACTGTTGCACTGGCAGCAGCGGCTGTTCGTTGCCGGCTGATATTGCGCCGGTGTCCACCCGACGCAATATAAACGCAGCAAGACAACGAATAACCAAGGGAACGATATCTCAGAAAATCGTGAGCGGAGCGACGTGAAACGTGATGACCGCGTTCAGAAGCGCCGGCCGAGGCCGAGGGATAAGAAGGCGTTGTTGGCTAGTTATTTCTCTTCAAGATCTTTCCTGTCTCAGCCCAGATTTGACTACGGTAATGATCGTCTTCCTGAGAGAAGAAAAGTACGGTTAGCCCATCCTTGTCCAACAGCGCAATGCCATCGGGGGCGGGACGCCATGCGGCAGGCTCTTGCGGCAATACGTCGGGCGTGCAATCAGACAAGAATTTCAGGCTATAGCCGCCAGCCGAATCCACACTCTCCGTGTTGAGCTGCACAACACAAGATTTTGATTTATCACTGACCGTCCACTGCCCGGATAGCGTTTCGGCGGAAGGTAAAACCAGGCTGCTTGCCATAGAGACTCCTGAAAACAAGAATATTATTCCGACAAGAATAAATTTATACATAGGTGGCCCATGTGAAACGGTGGGCATCATCGCCCACCGTTGCCATTTTAAACGATAAAATCAACAGCGACGTCAGCCTGTCCAACGATGTGCACCAGGAAGTCTGGATTTGCACCGCCCTGGATGTTGAAGGCCAGTTCACTCAGATTGTTCTGGCTATCATAGGACAATAGCGCCTCACCGGCCTGCCCGCTGAAATGATCGACGAACTGAATGAAATCACTGCCTTTATCGCCTTGGTTGAAGAAGGACAGATCGATCTTGTCCTTGCCTGACTCAAAGTCCCAAATTGTATCAGGTGCCTGAACAGGCGAGTCATTAAGATCAGAGAAGACAAAAATGTCATTACCGTCTCCTCCCCATAATTGATCCTGACCAGCCCCGCCGTAAATAACATCATTGCCGGCGCCGCCTTTGAGCGTATTGTCTGCGTGATTCCCAACGATGATATCATTACCTGAGCCCCCTATCGCGTTTTCGATGGTGACACCGGCAGCGATGGAAACATTCCCTTTTAATCCCCCGACGTCGGAGAACGCGCCTTCGTTCAAGTTGATACGTTGATTTTGGCTATACCCCGAGAAATCAAGGGTATCATTACCACCTGCATCCCAGACAGACATCACCAGCTTGTCGTGGCTGCCCTTGAGTGTATAGAAGTCTCGGTCTGTATTTGAATTAAACCCGTAAACGGTGTCGCCGGTTCGGGTGGTCATGTTGGCACCGTAAAGATGTTGGATGGCCGCGATATCATCAACCAACGGTGCAGCGGCATAGTAGTGGCCATGATCCGCATCGGTAATGGATTCATTCCAGTAACTCATTACGCTAAACTGCCGGGTATCTTCGGCGTAAACTGCCTTGGTATAATTTGGGCTTCCTTGCCCCGCATTATACGTTCCCGGATGATCTAACCCGAGAGTATGGCCAACTTCGTGGGTAATGGTTAAACGGCCGTAATTACCCAGCTCAGGATGCAAGTTTTCAGAATGGTTCTTAATATTATACCAACTTTGCCCATCAGAATTGTATCCTCTGTAGTCATTGCCATTATATGAGAATGGTTTCAAGGCATACGCTTGCCCTTTCCCTTCATAATTCCCAAAAGTAATATTGGAAGGTTGATCCGATGCCACTTCGACAAACTTTAGGTTGGCAACATCGGCCCAGGATTGCAAAGATAACTTCGCCTGTTCTTGTTGATGTTGCGTGAACGCACTTAGCCCCGTATCGCGTTCTGAGGAGCGGTGGCCCAGGTTCAGTTCGTTATATTCCCAATCCGGGAATGAATAGGTCACCGTCGCATCTTTGCCCGTGACGTGAACGCCATTCCAGGTTTTATCGCTGCGCGCTATCTGCAACCCCGCATCATTTATGTCATAGGACGGTTTATTATTGATCGTCAAACCATTCCCGCGCTCATGGTAGTGAATAAGATCGTTAACACTGTCCCAACCTGTTTTGTTTCCATTCATGGTATTACCCATAGCTTTCTCCACAAAGAAGCTAGTATTAATATGACATCCGAAATGTCTCTTGGGGTTAATCAAAGTCCTGAGAATAGCGGTAACCCGATACGCCCCATTCTTTTTGCCAATTCCTTTACACCCAGAGAGTAAATTTAATTTTAACTGCCCGAGGCCTCCTTACCCATGATTGAGAACGTATGCAACTCCGTGAGATCGCGATATATCCGCGAAAAATGCGTGGAAATAATAGACCGCCTTGATCCGGCCATGGCTTAATACCGAGATCTGCTGGTTGAGGCTAAGTGAAGATGCCGCCCAAGAGGCTTGATGACAGCGGCCGTTCGATACATTGTCTCGTTGCCAGAGACCACAGCAGACGTGGTCTCGTGTTATGAACGTTGCCTGTCATCCGAACCGCTACCTGGGGATCATTACGTGAATGCATTTGCGACACCATCCAGTTTTGCTAATGATTATCATTCGCGAGGCTATCTCACACGTCAGCAAAGTGTCAACAGATGAAACAAAACATTTCTTGATTTATATCATCACTTTTCTCGTCATCGCCCGGGAACCGTGCTTTGGCGCCTGTTAAAACGTGCATGAAATGGTGAGCATCACCGCCATAAGCGAGGATTTCTTCAGCATTGGTGCATAGCGCAAGCAAAATGCCGAGCGCAACAACAGCATGGCAGCTAAACATTTCGCCACATTGAAACATCAATATTGATTACTTTTTCAGACAGTAAAACATCGTGGTCGGAGCACTTATTTTTCGATGCAATATAAGAGGGGCTTATAAATAACAGGAGTATTCCTAATGCGTTCTTGCGTAATCTATTTCATGCTACCAGGCCGGTTCTTAGCCGCGCCCGCTGGCTATTCCCATTTTCATTGGCAATGACTATATTGAAAGAGGCTCTGCTATAGAGCAAGAATATGGGTAATTTTCCGAGGAAATACCGCATGACCCTGTTGCCCAAGCAGAGTAATAACAAAAATCCGATTGATCTCTATAGCGAAATCGTAGACGACTTGCCGGGTCTGATTTGCTTCGGCAACCGCCTTGGCGGTTACTTCAATAAGCAGTGGCGCGACTATACCGGCGCCATCGCCGGTGAGCACGCCGCCACAGACTGGCTCGATGCACTGCATCCCGACGATCGCGATCGCTTGGCCGCGCAATGGCGCCAGGCGATCGTTGCCCTCTCCTCGTTCGCCGGCGAAGCCCGTCTGCGCGAGCGCAGCGGCGCCTACCGGTGGTTTATGCTGGCGTTTAACGCCCGTCAGGACGGCATGGCGCAGGAGCCCAGCTGGTACCTCACCGCCACCGACATCCATCCGCAAATGCTGCAACGCCAGCAAAACGTTCAGGCGCTCTCTATCCAGCAAGACATGCTGGACGCCAGCGTCGACTGCATCAAAGTGATCAATCACGACGGCACGCTGCGCCACATGAATCGCTCCGGCAGCCTGGCGCTCGGTCTTGATCCGGCGCAAAAAGAGTTTGGCATGCCCTGGCTGGGGCTGCTGTCCCCCGAGATCCGTCGCCGCGGCAGCAAGGCGCTGCGCAACGTCAGAGCCGGAAAAAATGCGCGCTTCACCGGATTGAGCGTGACGCCGCAGGGTAAAAAACAGCACTGGGACAACATTCTCACACCGGTCAGCGATGAACACGGCGCCGTGGCCGAGATCTTGTGCGTTTCGCGCGACGTGACGTCGCAACGCGTGATGGAACAACGTCTGTTGCTCGCCAGCGAATATGACGAATTGACCGGCCTGCCCAACCGGCGCTTATTCAAGAAAAAGCTGAAGCAAGAGATGAAGCGCGCCCTGCACGGCAAAAAGTCGCTTGGGCTGATGCTGCTGGATCTTGACCACTTCAAGCTGGTGAACGACACGCTGGGCCACGCGGCGGGCGACCATCTGCTGCGGATCTTGGGTAAAAGGCTCAGCGCCTGCATGAATGCGCATTCGTTCGTCTCCCGCCTCGGCGGCGACGAGTTCGCCGTGGTGATCAGCGATGTCGAAAACGAGCAGGATATTTTCCGCATCGCTAACAAGTTTCTGCTGCAGTTGGAGACGCCGATCACCCACGGCGGCAAGACGCTGCATTGCGGCATGAGCATCGGCGGCGCCATCTATCCCAAAGACGCTCGCGACGCTTCGGAGCTGATGAAATGCGCCGATACCGCGTTGTATGAACTGAAAGACGGCGGCCGCGGCGGCGTCTACATGTTCGATCGCAAGATGATGGACAAAGCGCGCGCCCGCGCCAGCCAGCTCAACTACGCGCGCCAGATCGTACGCGACAACTGCATCCGCCCCAGCTACCAACCGAAAGTCTGCCTGATCGACGGCAGCATCGTCGGCTTTGAAGCGCTGCTGCGCTGGCACTGCCCGCAAAACGGCGTACAGCTGCCGGCGACGGTAAGCGAGGCGTTCAACGACTACGAATTGGCAACCAAGATCAGCGAAGCCATGCAGCTGAAAGTCTTCGCCGATATCGCCCGCTGGCGCGCGGCCGGCGTGGCGGTACGGCCTATTTCGCTGAATGTGTCGCCGATCGAGTTTTTACGCGACAACTACGCCGAAACCTTCCTGCAACGTCTGCTGAAGTTCCGCATTCCCCATCACCTGATCGAACTGGAAGTGACCGAACACGCGTTCAACAAGCACGGTTCGAAATACGTACTGCGCGCGCTGCAAATGCTCAAAGAGATGGGTATCCGCATCGCGCTGGACGACTTTGGCACCGGCCACTCCTCATTCAGCCATATCATGGATTACCCGCTGGACTGCATTAAGCTGGACTGCGACTTTATTCAACGCATGAACACCGAACCGGCGATCCTGGCGATCGTGGAAAGCATCGGCATTCTCGGTCAAAAACTGTCGATCGATATCATCGCCGAAGGCGTGGAAACCGAGCAGCAGCGCCAAACACTGTGCGAAGCCGGTTTCCATATCGGCCAGGGTTTTCTGTTCAGCCGGGCGGTGGAGTCCCAGCAGGTGCCCGAGTTGCTGCAGGCGATACTTCAGCCTGCCGAAGGCGGCATGGCGAATCGTTAAATCGGCATCGCATGCCCCACATTCGGGGGGTTGATCCCCCCTCTTTTCCTCTGCTTGTTTCACGCCTCCCGCACCGGAATATTTGTGAGAGCCCTCACAAAGCATAAACGTATCTTTACATTTTTGAACGGTTAAGCTTCCGTTCTGTCAGATTTGAGTGTATTCCAGAGCGTCAAAACGATTCTTTTTCCACTCAATTGGGAACGTTACCGGAGACTTGTTAAGAAATAGTTAATTTAAATCAATGCACTACAAATAATAGCAGGAGGTACTGCGATGCACGAAAGGCAAGAGAAGAATGCAATGTTCATTTCGTTCGATGCCGTCTCGGTCTCGGGGATCACGGTGGAAGCAATGAAGATTGCCAAACGACTGCAAGCCTGTGGATTTCGCTCTTATCTTGATCTGGGATACGACATCAAGATTGATAAGGGAAACTTTAATAAACCCTATCAGCATGAGCATGACATCTACCGCGATGTCTTTACGCTGGTCCGCCTGGACGACATCACGTCGATTCCAGATTACCACCCCGCCTTTCTCGACTACGCACACGCGGCGTTGATCGGCCAGAAAACGCCCATTGACGAGCAAGAAAAAGCCGCTTTGTTGCATACCATCGCGTTGACGGCGCGGCAGCTGGCGGATCGCCTCGTCGCCCAATGGGAAGCGCTCGCAGTCAGCCATGTGGTGGTGGAAAACGGCACGCTGCCGGAAAACATCATCTATACCAAAGCGCTGTATCTGGCGATCGAAGATTATGGCCGACGTTATCGACTGACGCGTTTCGTCATCTGGCGCGATCATGACCTGATGTGGAACAGCGAAAAAAAGGTGCTCAAATACGGCCCGCCACCTTATTCTCACGCCATCAAACCTATCCCTTCAAAATACATTACCTATGTCACGCTCAATCACGATCTGAAGCAAAAGCTGGAGGCCTGGTGCAATCATGATGTCCATGTCGAGGTAAAGAAAAATACCTATGACTTCTCGGACAGTCACGAAAGCACGAATGTCAGAAAGCAGATGAATATTCGCGATAATGATCTTCTCATTGCCAGAACCACCCGCATCATCCCTCAGAAAAGATTGGACCGCGATATTATGCTGATCAGCCGGCTTAATGATTTATTTATCCGCGACCACAACACTCGACGCGCCTATTTGGCGATCGCCGGCAATGAATATGAAAACCCGTCATGTTATCTGCAACTCGCCAAATTGGCGCAGGAACTGAATGTTCTCCCCTATGTCAAATTCGTCGGCATGCTTCCCCATGTCGATATGCGCTCGGAAAACGACGCGTTTTGCATAGAGGACCTCTATCACTCTTGCGACCTGGTCTCTTTTCTCACCTCGTATGATTATGATAGCTATGGCAATCCTATCGGTGAAGCGATCAGTTGCCGCCGTTGCTATATCACCACTCGCTACGAATATTATCACGAAGTCTACGGCCGGCATGGGTTTGAAGCGCCCGTCATGCCGATCTCCGAGTTACAGGATGGGCCGCCGAACGACGAATTCATCCAGGAAGTCTACCGGTTCATTAATAACAAGGAGCAGATGAAGCGCGTGGCGGAAAAGAATTACGCGCTGGGCAAGCGAATTTTATCCAACAACGTCATGGAGTTCTTAAATATCAGCTAATCATCGAATAACGTGACATTTCATTTTCAGACAAGCCATTTCTAACTGTGGACTTTCATTAGCCCTTGGAGGATCTATGCGTGATACTGTTTTTGTGTCTGTCGTACTGCCCGTTTATAATGAAAGCGACCGTATTGAGGCGGTTTTACTTTCGCTGTTCAATCAGCACACCAAGAATGAATTAATCACCCACGACACTTACGAACTGATTGTCGTTGATAACAACTCCACCGATGATTCCGTCGCTAAAATAAACGCGTTTAGTGAAAGGCATCCGGCTATGGCCATTCATGTTATCGCCGAAACGGTGCAGGGTGTCTCCTCGGCCAGAAAACGCGGCATGGACTATGCGTCGCTGCGTTCTAAAGCCCGCGACAGCCGGCTGGGAAATAAACGCAAGCACTATATCGTTTCCGCCGATGCCGATTGCACCGTGGATGCATTTTGGCTTTACGAGCTGGTGAATACCATGATCGAGCAACAAGGCGACCTGGGCACCTGCAACTATTACTATCCTCCCGCAGAGTTTGAGCACCGCCCCAACCTGTTCCGCGAGATCCAAAAAACGCTGCGTCTGCGCGAATTTTCGTTCTCCCTGTTCGGCGGCTTCCCCGACGGCAAAGGGTTCGGGGTGGAGCGCAGCCTGTATGACGCGGTAGGTGGCATCGAAATCTTCTACCAGCTCAACCATGGCCGCTTTGTCGAACACCTGTCCGACGACTGGGACTTCGGCATTAAGGTCATCGCCTACGGCGGCAAGCCGGTTTACGCTCGCCATGCTTACGTTGAGATCAACAGCCGCCGGGTGGACACCATTCTCGATGAGGTGATCAACGGCATCGCCTACGGCAAGGACGGCATCATTATCATGAAGGACGTCCGGCCGGACGTTGAGCGGCAGAAAACCGCGCTGGCGGACGCCACGCCGGCGGAGGCGAAACTGGCCTGGGACTACTCGGTCAAGGACTACACGCCAAAGAATATCTTACTGCCGGTGCTGCTCAATCCGTATCTGCTGTTGGAAAACAGCGAAGTGCGCGATTTCTTCTCCGGTTCGCTGGCCGACAGCCTCTACCGCCGCATTCACGAGCTGAAACACGAGATGCGCATCATCGATTTCAAACCGATCCATGCCTACAAAACCCCCGCCTATCGGCTCTACCTCGAATTTCGCGATGCGCTGTTTGCCGCCATGCGGCGCGCCGTCGGTGACGATATCGGCTTCCCGCCCGCATTGCCGGCCTGCTTCGATACGATCAAAGACGAGGATTTCACCCGCTTTGTTTATTACTTCTGTGAAGACCGCGAGTCTGGCGAAGCCCACAACTATTTCGGCAACGGAGGGGTATTCTGATGAACGACGAAGCCTTGCACTCATTGCTGGATATCGATGAAAACTATCCCACGCCGCGGGTGAACGCGTTCCTGGTGCAACCGGAAAACCGGGCCTTTCTGGAGTACGTCCATAAGGATCCGTTCGGCTGTCACGTGTTCCCCGGCGATCTCGTCGACTACCCGCTGGCCGCGTTTTTTGCCGATATGGAGGCCGACATTCGCCAGGCGGGCAAAATCCACCTCTGGGCCTATATCCCGACCTGCCGCTATCGCTGCCATTTTTGTCAGTACCCCACGGTGATCCTCAATCCCAAGGCGCCCGCCTCTCAGGCGGTATTCCGCGATTTGGTCGATTTCAACATCAAGGAGGCGCAAATGTGGCTGGCGCGCGTGCCCAGCCTGGCCGAAGTGGAAATCGGCGAATTCAACGTCTTTGGCGGCACGCCGTCCTTGCTGCCGGAGCCGGAACTGCGCCGCATGATGGCCTTCTACTTCAGCCACTTTAACTTCACCAACGCCACCCTGCGCTTCGAAGGGGAGCCCGGCACCCTGAACAAAGCCTATCTGGCGCTGCTGAAAGAGCTCGGCTTCAGCAAAATCAGTTTCGGCACCCAATCCTTCAATGACGACATCATCACCGCCTGCGGGCGCATGCACTCGGCCGAAGAGTGCGTGGAGACCATTCATCACGCGCGCGCGCTCGGCATTGATTGGGTCAGCGTGGATCTCATTTACGGCATGCTGGGCCAAAGCGTGGACGACGTGAAATACGACATGGAAAAAGCCCTCGAGCTGAATCTGTCGCACGTCGTCTGCACCAAGCTGCACATGGATGAGTTTATTAAAAATCGCACCGGCGTCTCGGGCGAGCGCGAAAGCCTGTGGCAGAAAAAGGGGCTGATCAGCATCAACAACCTGCGCTTCCCTGGGCTGGGCAAACAGTACCAAATGCGCGAGCTGGTCGAGAACTACCTGAATGGCGGCTATACCGAACACCCCACCATGTACTTTCACCGCAATGACCAACAGCCGGAAAAGTGGAAAGCGCTCATCACCGATCTCGACAAGCAGTATCCGGAAGTGGCGATCGGTTTGGGCGGCAGCTCCAAATCGACGCGATCCGAAGCCATCAACATCACCGGCTACAAGAAGTACAAGGAAGCGCTCAACCAAGACCGCCTGCCCATCGAGGAAAGCCGCGGCTTCTCCCCGATCCAGCGTGAAGTGAACGCCTTCAAAATGGCGCTCTCCACCTTGCTGCCGGTGGACGATCGGGTGTTTAAACGGCGCTTTGACGGCAACAGCCTGTTTGCTAACCCGGTCATCCGCCGCACGCTGAAAATCCTGGTAGATAAAGCGCTGGTCACCGTCGATGGTCCGTGCGTGACGCTCACGCCCATCGGCGTCACGCTGGTCGAAGCCATTATCAATACCCAATTTTCCGCCGCATTCGCCAATCAGGAGTGAAAGATGACGACGACAGTCTCCGATCCCAAACCGGTATTCAGCTTCTATTACATCGGCATCGATACCGAAGCCGGCGTCACGCCACAACAGTTTGAAACCTTCGTGCGCGAACAAGGCGTGCATATCCCCTGTTATCCCGGCTGGCGCTGGACGTTGCTGCGCGGCCTGCGCGGCGAACGCGTCGGGCAATACCTGATGCTGTACGAGATTGACAGCGCCGAGCAGCGCGATCGTTACGTCACCGCCACCGGGCAGCGAACGGCGCACGCGCACGAATTCTGGCGGCGGCATGCCGCCGCGCAGGAAATCCTCGCCGAGTGGCGAAAACTGGGCACCTACAGCCTGCTACCGACGCTGTTCAGCGATTATCGCCTGCTGGCTGAGAACAGAAAAAGCGACGTGCCGCCCGGCCCGCGCTACCGGGAACGGCCGGGCGAACCGCCTGAGGCGCGCATTATCGGCATCCACAATCTGGCGCTGCGCGAAGGCGTGACCCCGGCGCAATTCGAACGCTTTATCGCCGAAAATCACCATCGCATTGAGGATTATCCGGGCTGGAAGTTTCACTTGCTGAAGGGAGAGCGCGGCAATCGGCTCGACCAGTACGCGGTGATGATGGAAATCGTCAGCCTGGCGGCGCTGGACGTGTTCTATCCGGAGCCCGATATCGCCACCGCCGAAGCGGCAACCTTCGCCAAAGCGCATCGCGACACCAAGCAAATGTATGAAGAGTGGAAGCAACTGGCGTCATTTTCCGGTTCACCGCAGATTTATACCGATTATCTGTCCGTCGCACAGAGCCGATCGTCATGATGCTGCCTTGGCTAACCGGCGAGGCCGCAGAGAATCATCGCCGGCAAATCGCCACCCGAGCGATCTTCTTCCTCGCCGGGTTGGGCATGGCTGCCTGGGCGCCGTTGATCCCTTTCGTGAAAGCGCGATTGGGCATCGATGACGGCGCGCTCGGTTTGCTGCTGTTTTGCCTCGCCGCCGGCTCCATGGCGATCATGCCCTTCGCCGGTTATCTGATCGCCAAACTGGGGTGCCGTGCCGTGTTGCTGGGCGCAGGCGCCTTGCTGTGCATCGACTTGCCGCTGTTGGCGTTACTCGATGCTCCGCTGTTGATGGGGGCGGCATTGGGGGTATTTGGCGCCGTCAACGGCATCATGGATGTGGCGATGAACTCACAGGCGATAATCGTCGAGCGGGAGAGCGGCCAGGCGAAAATGTCCGGTTTTCATGGCTTCTACAGCCTTGGCGGCATTGCCGGCGCCGGCGGCGTCAGTCTGTTGCTGCTGGCGGGCCTCGCCCCGGCCCAGGCCATCGGCCTGATCGCCCTCCTCATCGCGATCCTGCTGCTGATCGTCGCCGGCGATTTACTGGCGCACGGCGGCATCGGCGAGCGGCGACGGGGCGGCGCGCGGTGGGCGCTGGCCCACGGCAAGATCCTGTTTATCGCCCTGCTCTGTTTCTTCGTGTTCCTGACCGAGGGGGCGATGCTCGACTGGTCGGCATTATTCCTGCATGCCGAGCGCGGCGTGGCCAAATCGCAGGCGGGGATCGGGTTCACGCTGTACGCCGTCGCCGTGGCCTGCGGGCGGCTGTATGGCGACAGGCTGATCGGCGCCGTCGGGCGCTTCCGCACTCTGCTGCTCGGCAGCCTGTGCGCTGCGGCAGGCGTGCTGTTGACCGTCACCGTCCCTCTGGCATCGGCCGCCTTTGGCGGGTTGATGCTCGCCGGCCTGGGCATCGCCAACATCGTTCCCATTCTGTTCAACGCCGTCGGCAATCAAAAACAGGTGCCGCCTGGCCAAGCGTTTCCGGCCGTGACGCTGGTCGGCTATCTCGGCTTATTAACCGGCCCGGCGCTGATCGGTTTTATCGCCAATTACACCAGCCTGGCCCTGGCGTTCGGCTGCACGCTGCTGTGCCTGTTGCTGGTCAGCATCAGCGCCAAAGCCGTGACGAACACATCTCACTAACTTAACTTGCGAGGATCGTTTAATGCATGCATCAACCACGCCAGTTTTCTCCCTGCACTACGTGGGAATCAACCTGAAACGGGGCGTCGCCTCGGATCGTTTCGAAGCGTTCGTTCGCCGTAAAGGCGTCGCCATCCCGGCCTATCCCGGCTGGCGATGGACGCTGCTGCGCGGCCTGCGCGGCGAGCGTGAAAATCAGTACCTGATGGTTTATCAGGCTAAAGACGCCGCCACCTACGCGCGCTATATCGACGGCAACGGCGAGCTGACCGACGAGGCGCACGCCTTTTGGCGGCAGCGTCCGGAGGCCGCCGCGCTGATTGAGGAGTGGAAAACCTTCGCGACCTTCGCCGAACTGCCGACCCTTTACACCTGTTACCGTCTGGTGGCCGAGAATAGCCGCAGTTCATTGCCGCCCGGCCCCAATTACCGCAGCGAACCGGGGAAGGAAAGCATTCAGCGTGTCATCGGCATTCATAACCTGGCGCTTAAAGCAGGGGTCTCGCCCGAGCGGTTTGAACGGTTCATTACCGACAACATCCACCGCGTGGAAGACTACCCGGGCTGGAAGTTTCACCTGCTGAAGGGCCAGAGCGGCAACCGGCTGGACCAATACGCGGTGATGCTGATCATTGAAAGTCTGGCGTCGCTCAACGCGTTCCATCCGGAGCTCGATGTTTCAACCGAGCAAGCGCTCAGGTTCGTGGCCGAGCATCAGGACACCGAACGCATGTACGACGAGTGGAAAACACTGGCGTCGTTCTCCGGCGCGCCGCAAATCTACACGGATTACCTGGCGATTGGCGGCAACGAGAATGACGCCCATCCGGCGTAAACCGCGCGGCGGCGTTGAGCGCCGCCGCTTTCACGGCCGCCGTTCGCCGAACGGTGCCAGCTTCATGCCGAGCAGCGTCACCACGCAGATGATCGCCCCGGCGTAAAAGGTGGAGGCGGAACCGAACAGTTCCCACAGGGTTCCGGCGCCGAGACTCGCCAGCAGCAATGCCACGCCACCGATCAGATTGAACATGCCGAACGCGGTGCCGCGCAGGTGCGCCGGCGCAGTGTGCGCCACCATCGCCGCCAACAGTCCCTGCGTCATGCCCATGTGCACGCCCCACAGCGCCACGCCAAACAGCACCCCGCCCCAATGATCGCTCAGCGCCAATACCAGATCGGCGGCGATCAGCACCAGCAGCCCGGCTTTCAGCAATCCTTCATGGCTCATACGGTCGGACAGTTTTCCGAACGGATAGGCCGAGCAGGCGTAGACCAGATTCATGGCGACCATCACCAGCGGGATCAGCGCCAGCGGCGTGCCGCCCTGCTGCGCCTTCAACACCAGGAACGCTTCACTGAAGCGCGCTAACGTGAAGATCGCGCCGATGCTCACCACCCACCAATAGCTGCGCCCCAGCAGCCGCAGGTTGGCGCGGGTGATCGGGTTGGTGCGCTTGTGGATTATCGCGGTGGCCGGCTCTTTCAGGCCGAAAAACAGCAGCGCAATCGCCAGCGCCGCCGGGATCGCCGCCACCCAGAAGATGGCGCGAAAATCGTTGTGCCACAGCAGCATCAGGCCGACGGCCAGCAGCGGCCCTAAAAAGGCACCGACGGTATCCAGCGACTGGCGTAGCCCGAAAGCCGCGCCACGAATTTCCGGCGGCGTCACGTCGGCCACCAAGGCATCGCGCGGCGCACCGCGAATGCCTTTGCCCACGCGATCCAGCAGGCGCGCGCTCATCACCATGCCGGACGACGACGCGATGGCGAAAAACGGTTTGCTGATGGCGCCCAGCCCGTAGCCCAGCAGCGCCAGCCCCTTGCGTTTGCCGAGGTAATCGCTGAGCACGCCGGAGAACACCTTGACGATCAACGCCGTCGCCTCCGCCAGCCCTTCGATCAACCCGATGACGATCACGCTGGCACCGAGCGTCGTCGCCATAAACAGCGGCAACAGGCTATGGATCATCTCCGAGGAAACGTCCATCAGCAGGCTCACGCCACCCAATACCCACACGCCGCGCGGTATGCGGCCCAACGTAGCGAAACGCGACGACATGGTGCATCCTCGATCGATTCAGCGCCGCCAGAGGCGCCTCATGATTTTTCCAAGATTGGTTAGTTGATTTTGTTCGTTCACAGATCTGCCGCCTTTAGAGATAGTGCAACGACCGTGTGACACCCATAATAATGAAGGTAATTAACATAATGATATATAGCAAAAAGATGATAGTGATTGCGGCGCTGCTGAGTTTTTCCGCCGCCGCCGCACCAGGCGTGGATCTCGTCGCCAACGAAACACCGATCCACACGGTGAAGAGCGCCGAAGCCGTGGCCAAAATCCCCGCCGGCTTCCGGTTCGTGGAACCCGGCACGCTGACGGTCGCCATTTCTCTGCTGGGCAGCGGCCCGCCGTTCGGCCTGTACGCCCGCGACAATAAAACGGTGATTGGCAGCGAGGCGGACATTGCGCGCCTGGTGGCCGACGGTTTGGGGTTGAAACTCAAGCTGGTGCCCACCTCGTGGGAAGACTGGCCGCTGGGGGTGGCCTCCGGCAAATATGACGCCGCGGTTTACAACATCACCGTGACCAACGAACGCAAGACCAAATTCGATTTCGCCACCTATCGGCAGGATACGCTGGGTTTCTACGTCAAATCCGACAGTAAAATCACCCAGATCAAAACCGCGCCGGATATCGCCGGTAAAAAGATCATCGTCGACTCCGGCACCAATCAGGAAGCGGTGCTGCTGGCCTGGGACAAAGAGAACCGCGCCAAGGGGCTCGCGCCGCTGCAGCCGGTGTATGTCACCGACAAGGCCGCCTCCACGCTGGCTATTCAGTCCGGCCGCGCCGACGCCACCTTCGGGCCCAACGTTTCCGGCGCTTATCAGGCGCGGCTGACCGGCAAAACCCGGCTGGTGGGCATCGTGCCCGGCGGCTGGCCGAAGACCGCCAACATCGCCGTCACGCTGAAGAAAGGCAACGGCCTGGTGGACGCGGTGCAGGCTTCGCTCAACAGCGCCATCGCCAACGGCAGCTATCTGCAGGTGCTGGATCGCTGGGCGGAGAGCGACGAGAAGATTGCCCATTCCGAGATTAACCCGCCGGGGCTGGGGGATTGAGAGAACAACAGGCCCCGCGCAGCGGGGCCTTATCGCCGCTCAATCGCGCCGCCTTATTCCGCCGCCGTTTTCTGCCTCCCCAGCTTGCGGTACAGCGTGCTGCGTGAAACGCCGAGCGCCTTCGCCGCCCGGCTGAGATTGCCGCCCGCCCTGTCGATCGCCGCCTGCAGCGCCCCCAGATCGGTATCGGCGTTCTCTTGCCGCGGCGCCAGCACCGCGATGGACTGAGGAAGATCGTCCAGGGTAAGCACCGCATGATCGTCCGCCAGCGCCAGCAGCACCTTGAGCGTACTCAACAGTTGCCGCACGTTGCCGGGCCACGGATAGCGCGCCAGCATCGCCAGCGCCTCCGGCAACAGACGAATGTCGCGCCGCTCGCCGCCCAGCTCTCGCCACAGCTGCAAAATGAAGGCCTCCAGCTGCGCCCGCTCTCTGAGCGGCGGAATACGCAGGCTGTATTCCTGTATGCGGTACAGCAAATCCTCGCGAAACGCCCCCGCTTCCACCTGCCGATGCAGATCGTGGTGCGTGGCGCAGACCAGCGCGAATTCGACCGGATAAGCGCTGCGGCTGCCGAGCGGGGTGACCGTTTTTTCCTGTAACACCCGCAGCAGGCGCGTTTGCAGACCCGCCGGCATGTCACCGATTTCATCGAGAAACAGCACGCCGCCGTCCGCCTCGCGGATCTTGCCGATGTAGCCTTTCGGATTGGCGCCGGTAAACGCCCCCGGCGCATAGCCAAACAGTTCGGATTCGATCAGCGGCTCAGGCAGCGCCGCGCAGTTGATCGCCACGAAGTTGCCGTTGCGCCAGCGGCTCTCTTGAAACAGGCGGCGGCTGAAATGCTCTTTACCGCAGCCGGTTTCGCCGGTCACGCACAGCGAAAGGCCGGCGTTGAGAATGCGCAGCGCTTTCTGATGCTGCTCGTCGTGCCGTTCCGCCGGCGGCGCAGAACGCAGAGCGCTGACGCGTCGCTGCGGCGCCTCAAGCAACGAATAATAGTGCTGTTGATTGCCGGCCAGCGTCTGGCGCGGTGCCCCGGAAGGCTGTCGCAACAGGTCGGGAAACAGCTGGGTGAACTCAACGGAGCCGAATGAGGCCGACGAGAGCTGGAACTCCATCATCGCCAGTCGATTGGCGGCGATCAGCACTTCGTCGTGAAACACCAGCAGCAGCTCTTGCGCGCTGCCCAGGCAGCGGGCATCGGCGTGCAGACGCAGCGTCCAGTGGCGGTCGGCGATCGCGCTTCTGACCCAGCGGTGTTCGATATGCCGCACCGCCTGCATGATCAGGCGCTGTGCATCGCGGTACGGGCGCTGCGCGGGTGCGGAGAGATCCAGTATGCCGGCAATGCGGCCATCCGGCCGATAGATCGGTGCGGCGGTGCAGTTCAATCCGGCATTTTGGTTGAGAAAATGCTGGTCGCCGCGCACTTCGCAGAATGCGCCCAGCGCCAGCGCGGTGCCGATGGCGTTGGTGCCCCGCTCCGCTTCTCCCCACTGGTTGCCCGGCGCCAGCGCAAAGCGTGACGCCTTATGCAGAAAGTCGGTATTGCCGCGGGTTTCCAGCACCAACCCGTCGGCGTCGGCGATCACCACAATGGCGGGCTGGCGCGTAATTTGCGCGCCCAGCTGCTCGATCAGCGGCTGTACCCGCTGCGGCACCCAATCGTTGCGGCTGCGCAGCTCTTCGAGCAATCCGGCTTTGATAAACGGGATATGTTGATCGGTGCGCGTCAAGCCATAACCCTGGCTGCGTTGCCAGGATTCCGCCAACGGCTGGGTCAGCAAGCTGGCGCCCTCTGCGGGCAAGCGGTCGTCAGACAACATGCGTTTCTCCCCCGTTCGCGAGTGTTGCAAATGTGTATCATAAATGTGTACCGGGCGTTGCGACACGGGACACAAAAAATCATCGGCGACGGCGGCGCCGCCCGAAGTTCTCAGCCCTCTCAATGCTTAAGGTTTTAATAACTCGTTCTTTTTTTACGGATGCTACCTCTGTCGCTAATCTGGCACGCGCCGTGCTTCTCTGTGCTGCGGCGACATGCCGCATTCACAGGCGCAGCCCAATAGCGCCGCTTTTCATCTGCAGAGAGGTGCTTAACATGAAATATGTCCACCCCGGTTTGCCTGGCTCGCTGGTTTCGTTCCGCAAACGCTATGGCAACTACATTGGCGGCAAATTCGTCGAACCGGTATCCGGCAACTACTTCACCAACACCTCGCCGGTGACCGGCCAGCCGATCGCCGAATTCCCGCGTTCCGACGCCAAAGACATCGAGCTGGCGCTTGACGCGGCGCATGCGGCGGCGGACGCCTGGGGTAAAACCAGCGTGCAGGAGCGTTCCAACGTGCTGCTGGCGATCGCCGATCGCATCGAATCGCGGCTGGAGATGCTGGCGCTGACCGAAACCTGGGACAACGGCAAACCGATCCGCGAAACCCTGAATGCCGATCTGCCGTTGGCGGTCGACCATTTCCGTTACTTTGCCGGTTGCCTGCGCGCGCAGGAAGGCACCGCGGCGGAGATCGACCAGAACACCGTGGCCTACCATATCTATGAACCGCTGGGCGTGGTCGGCCAGATCATTCCGTGGAACTTCCCGCTGCTGATGGCCGCCTGGAAACTGGCGCCAGCGCTGGCGGGCGGTAACTGCGTGGTGCTGAAACCGGCGGAACAAACGCCGCTCGGCATCAGCGTGCTGATGGAAGAGATCGGCGATCTGCTGCCGCCGGGCGTGCTCAACGTGGTGCAAGGTTTCGGCGCCGAGGCCGGCGAAGCGCTGGCGCGCAGCAAACGCATCGAAAAAATCGCCTTCACCGGCTCCACGCCGGTCGGCCGCCACATCCTCGCCTGTGCGGCGGAGAACATCATCCCCAGCACCGTCGAGCTGGGCGGCAAATCGCCGAACATTTATTTTGAAGACATCATGCAGGCGGAACCGGCGTTTATCGACAAGGCGGTTGAGGGGCTGGTGCTGGGCTTCTTCAACCAGGGGGAGGTGTGCACCTGCCCTTCACGCGCGCTGATCCAGGAATCCATCTACCCGCAGTTTATGGAGAAAGTGCTGGCGCGTATCGCCACCATCCGCCAGGGCGATCCCTTCGACACCGAGACCATGATCGGCGCCCAGGCGTCAAAACAGCAGTACGACAAGATCCTGTCCTATATCGAGATCGCTAAAAACGAGGGAGGCAAAATCGTTGCGGGCGGCGAGCCCGCCCAGCGCGGCGACGAAGTGCAAAACGGTTTCTACCTGCAGCCGACGCTGATTACCGGCAACAACAGCATGCGTTTCTTCCGCGAGGAGATCTTCGGGCCGGTGATTGGCGTCACCACCTTCAAGGATGAGGCCGAAGCCCTGGCGCTGGCCAACGACACCGAGTTCGGGCTGGGCGCCGGGCTGTGGACCCGCGACATCAACCGCGCTTACCGCATGGGCCGCGCGATCAAGGCCGGCCGCGTGTGGACCAACTGCTACCACCTGTACCCGGCGCACGCCGCGTTCGGCGGCTACAAGAACTCCGGCATCGGACGCGAAACCCACAAAGCGGCGCTGTCGCACTATCAACAGGTGAAAAACCTGCTGGTCAGCTACGACGCCAAGCCGCTGGGCCTGTTCTGAATCCGGCGTAATGACAAGAAGGCCACCCGCAGGTGGCCTTCTTTTTTCGCGTGGCCTACTTCGCCATGCCGAGATCGATCACCATGCGACCGCGAATGGTGCCCGCCTTCATCTCGTCGAAGATGGCGTTGATATCCCCCAGCGGCCGCTTGGTCACTTTCGGCGTCACCTTGCCTTCGGCGGCGAACTGGAACGCCTCCTTCAGATCTTCGCGCGTGCCCACCAGCGAACCCACCACCTGAATGCCGTCCAGCACCAGGCGCGGAATGCTCAGATCCATGCTCTCCGGCGGCAGCCCCACGGCCACCACTTTACCGCCGGCGCGCACCGCATTCACCGCCGAGTTGAAGGCGGCTTTCGCTACCGCCGTCACCACCGCCGCGTGAGCGCCGCCGGTTTGCTGCTGAATGATCTCCTCCGCGTTTTGCGTTTTGGAGTTGATGGTCAGATCGGCGCCGATCTGTTTGGCGAACTCCAGCTGACCGTCGTTGACATCGATGGCGATCACTTTGGCGTTAAACACGTTCTTGGCATACTGCAGCGCCAGGTTACCCAGCCCGCCCAAGCCGTAGATGGCGATCCACTGCCCCGGTTTGATATCGGAAATCTTCACCGCCTTGTAGGTGGTGACGCCGGCGCAGGTGATGCTGCTGGCGGCGAAAGAATCGAGCCCATCCGGCACTTTCACCGCGTAGTCCGCCACCACGATGCACTCTTCCGCCATGCCGCCGTCAACGCTATAGCCGGCGTTTTTCACCGAGCGGCACAGGGTCTCGTTGCCGCTGACGCAGTATTCGCAATGGCCGCACCCCTGGTAAAACCAGGCGACGCTGGCGCGGTCACCCACTTTTAACGAGGTGACGCCCTCACCGACGGCGGAGACCACGCCGATGCCCTCATGCCCCAACGTAATGCCCGGCACCTCACCGAAATCGCCATTTTTCACGTGCAAATCGGTGTGGCACACCCCGCAACACTCCATTTTCAACGCCGCTTCGCCGTGCTTCAGCGGGCGCAGCACTTTATCCTGAATGTCTACGGTATGGTTTTTCGTCACTACGGCAGCTTTCATGGTGTTTTCCTTAGCAGAGTGGGAAGTACAGTTGTTAATGTAGTGACTGTATTCGGTGAGGGCAAGTACCACCTGTTTTGTGTAAAAACAAATAATTAAATATGAATCAGTCTGCTTATTTCATAAAAAACCATTAACAGACGGCGCGATCGCCTTGAGGTTGGCAGCCGTGAACGATCGCGCCTCCACGGCTTGATTTATCCCTTGAAGCGATTAACTGGGATTTTGAGGTAGTGCCGCCCATCATCTTCGCAATCTGGCAGAACGCCGCCGCGAATATTGACCTGCAGCGCCATCAGCATCAATTCCGGATGCGGCAACGTGGCGTCTCGCTGCTTTCTTTGCGCGATAAATTGGGCTTTATCCATGTTGGCCACCCAGGGGTTGTTCTCGCGCTGCTCTCGCACGGTGCTTTCCCAGCGGGCCTCACGCCCCGCCGGGCGATAATCATGGCCGGTAAACAGGCGGGTATCCGCTGGCAGGCTCAAGATCCGCTGCAACGAATCCCACAGGGCTTCCGCATTTCCGCCGGGGAAATCGGCCCTTGCGGTGCCGCTGTCCGGCATGAAAAACGTATCGTGAATAAACGCCGCATCGGCGATGTGATAAGTGACGGACGCCAGGGTGTGGCCAGGAGACAGCAAGACTTCAGCACGCAGGTTGCCGATAAAAAAGACGTCCCCATCCGCAAACAGCGCATCCCACAGGGTCTCGGCGGGAGGCAGTTCCTTCAAATTATAGATGTCTTGCCACAGCCCCTGCACAGCGGTAATTTTTTCGCCTATGCCGGTGAGGGCGCCGGTTTTCTGCGCCAGCCAGGTGGCGGCAGAAAAATGGTCGGCATGCGGGTGCGTATCCAGCACCCAGGCCACTCCCCATCCTTGCTGCTGGATAAAGCTTAAAATGGTGCGGGCCTGCTGATGCGAGACCGTGCCCGATCGGCGATCAAAATCCAGCACCGGGTCGATGATGGCGCAGCGACGCGCTGCGGGATCGGCGACGACATACTGCAGGCTGCCGCTTTCCGGCTCATAAAACGCGTGCACTTGCGCGTGAGGCTGAACGGCCTGATGCCGGCCATACCAGCTGAGCGCCTTATCGGCATCGGCGCCATACTCTGCGCACTGGCTGCGAAATTGCGCTTCGTCTATCTGGCCTTCGCGCAGCGCATACAGCAGGGAAAGGCAGGCAGAACGCGCTCCGCTCCTGCAATGCGCCAGGGTCTTCTCACCCCGCCGCAACAGGTAATGGAAGGTATAAACGGTCTCCCAGCTCAGCGTGTCGAATGTGTAAGGCAGATAGACGTAGCCCATTCCCCATTGCTCAGCCAACGCTTTTTCTTGTTGATGGTTAAGGTACTCGCCCGGCTCTTCATCTGGCCGATTGTTGACGATAAACCGATAGCCTTGTTGATGCAGGATGGCGAAATCATTCGCTGCGGGCGCCCCCGAAAAGGAGAGCTGATGATGGTAAGTACGGATGTGCATATTTTTTCCTTTTGTTTTATAGGCTTTTAAAAAGCATATAAAGAGCCAGCGCCAACAACATGCCGGCATAGAGCACACGGATAATGTCCTCGCGTTTTTTCAGGCGCTCGGTGAGCGCCACCCCCACGACGCCCCCCAGAACGCCGCCGACGATGAGCCAGCAGGTAATGACCAGCGACACCTTGCCGGACATGGCATAGCTTGCGCTTGTCGATAATCCCATGGCGGAAACCACGACCAGTGAGGTCGCCACCGCTTCAACCAGTGAAAAGCGGAAGAACCAGAGCAGCGCCGGCACCACCAAAAATCCGCCGCCGATGCCCAAAAAACCGGCCACCGCGCCCAGCGCCAGTACGCTGGGCCACACGATGGCGGGATGAAATGTCGGATGGGAGGACGGTAATCCGTTGCCTGCCCGATGATTTTTTTTCAGCGTCAATCCGGCGACAACCAGCATCAGCAGAGAGAAAGGCAGGGTTAAATGGTGCCCGTCCGTCATTTTTCCCACCTGAGAGCCCGCCAGCGTTCCCACCACCGCCACCAGCGAAACGGTAACGCCGGTCCGCCACCGGACGTTTCCTTTGGCGGCATGAACAAAAAGATTGATCAGCGCGCTAATGGCAACGGACATGGCACTGGTGCCTATAACCAAGTGCGTATCCGGGATTTTCACCATATACAGCAACAAGGGAACGCAGACGATGGATCCGCCTCCCCCGGTCAGAGCCAGGAGAAATCCGACTATTCCCCCGGTTATCACCAACAGCGTCAGGGTATAAAAAGTAAAATGGAAAAAATCCAATGCATTAATTCCCTTTCGATATTTATGGCATTTATTAACGATCAGTTTGCGTTGATTGTCAAATAACTTATTACATTTAGCTATTACATATAGCTAAATCGAATATGTGATTTTTAATATAACCATAAGTTCTATAAATTATCTTTAAATCTGAGCCACAACCCCCTACTTTCCTATGAAAGGAGACCTGCATGAAACCAGAAAAAATAAACACCCTGAAGAAAGTTGTTGTTATTGGCGGTGGTTCATCTGGCATCGGCGTCATCGCAAGCTTAAGGAAGCGAGTTAAAGATGCGGATATAACTGTCGTTGAACCCAATGACTGTCATTATTACCAGCCGGCATGGACCCTGGTGGGCGGCGGGCTCTTTGATATCAATAAAACGCAGCGCGCCATGCGCGATGTTATTCCTTCTGGCGTCTCATGGCTCCAGGACAGCGTTGTCAGGGTTGATCCCAATGAAAAATATATCGAGACCCGTCAGGGTAAACGCGTAAGCTATGATTTCCTTATTGTTGCCTGCGGCCTTGTTTTACGTTGGGATAAAATAGAAGGCCTTGAAGAGACGTTAGGATTTAACGGCGTCACCTCTAATTATCGTTTTGATCTTGCAGAATACACCTGGCAACTGGTCCGGGAGATGCAAGGCGGCAAGGCGATATTTTCCCAACCCACGCTTCCCATAAAATGCGCCGGCGCGCCGCAAAAAGCCTTATATCTTTCATGCGACCATTGGCGGCGGCAAGGCGTTCTGAATAATATTAACGTCAATTTCTGCCTTGCGGGCACGGCGGTTTTCGGCATTCCGCAATTTGTCCCCCCGCTGAGCGGCTATTTGGAAAAATACCGTGCACAGGTCAACTTCAATCATAATTTAATCCGTATAGATGGCGAAAATCGGCAAGCGATATTTGCCGTGGAGACAAATGAAGAGGAAAAACGCGAGTTAACCCTGCCCTTCGATATGCTTCACGTGGTGCCGCCTCAATCAGCCCCGGCGTTTATTTCGCAAAGCGGACTCGCGGATGGCGCCGGCTGGTGCGATGTGGATAAATTGACGCTGCAACATAAGCATTGGCCGGATATTTTTGCGGTAGGCGACTGTTGCTCAACGCCAAACGCCAAAACCCTGGCGGCAGCGCGAAAGCAGGTGGTAGTGGTGGCGGAAAACGTCGCGGCACGTATTCATGGCACGCCTCTCACAGCCCATTATGATGGTTATGGTTCCTGTCCATTGACGGTCGAGAAAGGCAAAGTTGTGCTGGCGGAGTTTGGCTATGACGGTAAATTGCTGCCCACGTTTCCACTGCTCGACGCAACCCAGCCCAGCCGTATGGCCTGGTGGTTGAAAGCCTGGTTTTTACCCCGGTTTTATTGGGCGGGCATGCTGCGCGGGGTTGAATGGTTTGCCGGAAGCAAGCGGCCGTGATGCACACTCGGCTCCCCTTGTCGCTCTGGCCGCAGCAGGCGCTTGACTATTTGGCGATACACAGCCACCATCGCTTGCGAGCCAGCAGGCTGATTGCAAGCCGTCACCACTAACCGGTCGATCAACGATGAAAAACGCACCCGCCGTTACGATTCACTACTGTTCACAATGCAACTGGTTGCTGCGCGCCGGCTGGATGGCGCAAGAGCTGCTGAACACCTTCGGCGACGATCTCGCCTCCGTCACCCTGATGCCGGGCACCGGCGGGGTCTACCAAATCAGCGTCGATGGCGTGATGATTTGGGATCGCAAGATTGACGGCGGCTTCCCCGATGCGGCGCAGTTAAAGCAGCGGCTGCGCGATCACAGCTTCCCCGATCGTTCTCTCGGCCACAGCGACGGTAAAAAAGCCAGACACTGAAGGCCGTCAGCGCCCCGTCGGCGGCTGCGCGCCGAGAATGCGCGGCATCGTTTCTTTCATCATTTCCATGAATTTGCGTAAACGCGCGGGATAATAGCTGGCGTAGGGATACAACAGGTAAATAGGCAGTGGCTCGGCTCGCCACAGGGGTAACAGCGTCTGCAGAGCGCCTTGCGCCAATTCTTCTTTCACCACCCAAGACGACACGATCGCGACGCCCAGCCCTTCCAGCGCTGCCTTGCGCGCCGCATAAAGGCTGTCGGTGCTCAACCTCGGCGCGATGTCGAAACGCCGCTGTTCACCGCTGGTCGCGTGGGTCAAGACGACCTCATTACGATAAAAACTGTTTACCGCCAGCCACGGCAATGAGGCCAAATCGTCGAGATCGACGATCGCCGGTCGTTCAGCCAACAGCGCCGGTGACGCCACCGTGCTACGCGGCACCTCCGCCAGCAACACCGCCACGACCGACGGATCGGTCACCGCACCGACGTGAATGGCGCAATCCACCCCCTCGGGAATAAAGTCCGGAGAATGATCGTTCAGCGTCCACTCAACGTAAGTTTGCGGGTAGCGCCGCAAATACTCGCCCAACGGACCGATCAGCTGATCCTGGCCGAATGCGTGCGGCGCCCGCACGCGCAACACGCCGACCGGTTCGTCGCGCGCGCCGCCAAGCCCTTCTTCCAGGCTTTGCCATTGTTCAATCAGCCCCCGCGCCTGGCGGTAACAGCGCTCGCCGTCGTCGGTCAGTTTGAGGGCGTGGGTGGTCCGCTGGATCAGTTTGGCGCCCAGCAGCTGTTCCAATGCCTGCAGACGCCGGCTGATCGTCGGCTGCGAAGTGCCCAGCTGCTGCGCCGCCGCCGACAGGCTGCCGCTTTCGACGATGCGCACCAGCGTATGCAGCAAAGTTATGCGGTCGCCGTTAGGTAAGTTAATTTTATTCATACGTTGAGTGTATAACAGTTTTACCTGCGAGGGGGCTACAGCGGCATGAAGCAAGCGGTAAAAATGACCGCACATTCACCTTACAGGAATTTTTGCCATGAGCACCGCCACCACCCACGGCGCACCGTCCGCCAACGTCGTATTTCTGCTGGCCGCCGGCGCCGGCCTCAGCGTCGCGTCAATCTATTACAGCCAGCCCATGCTTGGCATGATGGGCGCCGATTTCCACGCCGGCGTCGCCGATGCCGGGATGGTGCCGACGCTGACCCAGTTAGGCTATGCGCTGGGCATTTTACTGTTGGCGCCGCTCGGCGACCGGTACGATCGCCGGCGGATCATTCTGGTAAAAGGCGCGCTGCTGACGCTGACGCTGTTACTCTGCGCTTTTGCTGCCTCGTTCCCGCTGTTGTTGCTCAGCAGCCTGGCGATAGGCCTGACCGCCACCGTCGCGCAGGACATTATCCCCGCCGCCGCCACGCTGGCGCCGGAGACCAGCCGCGGCAAAACCGTCGGCGCAGTGATGACCGGGCTATTGGCCGGCATTTTGCTGTCGCGGGTGTTCAGCGGCGCACTCGCCGAGTACGCCGGCTGGCGCAGCGTCTACGCACTCGCGGCGCTGGGCGTTTTGTCGATCACGCTGGCGATCTGGCGCATGTTGCCGCGTCTTCGCCCTCATAACGCGCTGAGTTACCCCGCGCTGCTGCGCTCGCTGGGACATCTGTGGACCGAGTATCCCGCGCTGCGGCGCGCAACGCTGGCGCAAGGCTTTCTGTCATTGGGCTTCAGCGCTTTCTGGTCAACGCTGGCGTTGATGCTGGCGGAGCGCTACCAGATCGGCAGCGCGGCCGCCGGCGCGTTTGGCCTGGCGGGGGCGGCGGGTGCGCTGGCGGCGCCGTTGGCGGGCAGTCTGGCCGATCGGCACGGCCCTGACGTCGTGACCCGTATCGGCGCGGGACTGGTTCTGGCCTCCTTCGCCTTGATGTTTCTGCTGCCGCTGTTGCCGCTCCCGGCGCAACTGGCGCTCATTGCGCTGAGCGCCGTCGGATTCGACCTGGGCATCCAGGCTACGCTGATCGCGCACCAAACCATCGTTTACGGTCTCGATCCGGCAGCCCGCAGCCGATTGAACGCCCTCTTGTTCACCGGCGTGTTCATCGGTATGGCGACCGGCGCCGCCCTCGGCAGCCGCATTCTGGCAAGCGCGGGCTGGCCGGGCGTCGTGGCGCTGGCGACGGCGGCGGGGGCCGTGGCGCTGTGGATCCGCAGCGGGCGAAAAACGGCGCGCGTAGTGGCCTGATAGCGCCCTCTGCTGGCGCAAGCGGTTGATTTCACCCAGGCCTCTTGCGCTATACTGAGCGCCCTTTTTGCTACGCATTTAAAACAATTTTATGATGGAACGCTTGCTAGAAAACGCGATGTACGCCTCCCGCTGGCTGCTCGCGCCGGTTTATTTCGGCCTTTCGCTCACTCTGGTCGCCCTGTCGATCAAGTTTTTTCAGGAAATTCTCCACGTCCTGCCAAATATTTTTGCCGTTACCGAAGCCGATCTGGTGTTGACCTTGCTGTCGCTGATCGACATGGCGCTGGTCGGCGGCCTGTTGGTAATGGTGATGTTCTCCGGCTATGAAAACTTCGTCTCGCAATTGGATATCACCGAAGGGAAAGAGAAACTGAGCTGGCTGGGCAAAATGGACGCCACCTCGCTGAAAAACAAGGTCGCCGCATCTATCGTCGCCATCTCCTCCATTCACCTGCTGCGGGTGTTTATGGACGCCAAGAACGTGCCCGACAACAAGCTGATGTGGTATGTGATCATCCACCTCACCTTCGTGCTCTCCGCCTTCGTGATGGGTTATTTGGACAAGGTGACCCGCTCCAAGCACTAAACGCGCCACCACGCCCGATCGTCAGGATCGGGTGTCTTCCCCTCCTTCGCTGTTCCCCAACCGTCGCCGCCGTCATGTCTTTCATCTGGCACATCTGATGATAATTTTATTATAATGTCATTACACTCATTATGGACCGAACGCCGGCCACCGCACCGGATTCGCCGCAGACAGGATCACGCACTTCCATGCCATTAAACGGTCACCCCCTGCAATTCAACGATATTCAGGCGATTCTGCCTCATCGTTATCCCTGCCTGTTGGTCGATCGCGTGCTGCCCGCCGGCACCTGCATTGCCGAAGGCCGGCTGAGCGCCATCAAGAACATCACCGCCAATGAGCCGACGTTCTGGAGCGGCCATGCGCACTTCGCCGGTTTTCCCGGCGTGCTGTTGGTGGAAGCGCTGGCGCAAAGCACCGGGCTGCTGGCGCATTATTATCTCGGGGCGTTGAATGAAGGAGAACATTACTACTTCGCTTCCATTCAGCGGGCGCGGTTTTATCGCGCCGCCCGTCCCGGCGACCAGGTGTTGATGGAGGTCGCCTTTGTACGCCGGCGGGGCGCGATCGCCCGCTTCACCGGCCGCGCCAGCATCGATGGCCGGCGCATTTGCACTGCCGATTTCATGTGCGCCCGTAAATAGGCCGCTTGCCAAAGGAAACCTGCGAATACCATGTCTCTGGTTGACAGCTTACTCAGAACCCTCGATTTCTCCCCGCGCGGCCAGGTGATCGCTCGCGAAACCGACGCCTGGGGCGAAATCATCGTTTCCGATCACAAGGACTACCGCACGCTGCGGTTTGACGGCATCTGCGAGCAAAGCAAGATGAGCCTCAGCAACCCCGCGCAGCCGATCCACAACTACATCAAAGCGATGCTGATGGCGGTGGCCTGGCAGCCGCCGACCTCGGCGCTGATCTTGGGGTTAGGCGGCGGCAGCTTGCTGCGTGCGCTGCACGCGCTCGATCCGGCCATGCGTCTGGACGTGGTTGAACTGCGCGCCGCGGTGATCGCCGTCGCGCGCCGCTATTTTACGCTGCCGGCCACCGACACCATCAGCCTGCGTACCGCCGACGCCATGGACTTTGTGCGCCCGCCCGCCGAGACGCGTTACGACCTGATTTTCTCCGATCTCTATTCGGCGTTCGCCATGGATCCGCAGCAAGGCACCCAGACATTCCTGGAAAACTGCGCCGCGCGGCTGAACGACGGGGGCTGGCTGGTGCTCAATTACCACGATCTGCCCGATGAAAACAGCCTGCTGTACCACAGCCTGCACCGGATATTCGGCACCGTATTATTTTGCGTCGCCCCCAGCGGCAACGTGATCATTTACGCCACGCCGGCGCAGGTGACGTTGCCGCTCAGCACGCTGCGCACGCTGGCCGCCGGCAGCGGCGAGCTGTTCAACTGCGAACTCGGCTACCTGTCACGCAAAATAGAACGGCTGCATTTTCGCTAAGAACGAGCGGCGACGCGGTCTGGCTGGCCGCTTCGTCCACATGGTATTATCATTCAGTCATCATTCTCTGGAGGATCCTGATGGAAAAGAAAACGGCGCGGCTAACGGTGCTGATTGACCCGGACAAGAAGAAAGCTCTGGAAGAGCTGTGCCTGCAGCAGGACGTCACCCCTTCTCAGGTGGTGCGTCAGCTGATCCGCGATTATCTGCACAAGCATCAGGTGGATTATCCCAGCCAGCCGACCCACGCCAATCCGCGCGTCGAGAGCAATTGAACGGCGGCCTGCCCCGCGAACCGTGAAGCGCGCTACACCTGCGCGCGTCCCTAATCCGAATCCTCCACGGCGGTCTGTCCATCCTGCGATATCGCTGCTACTGTTTTAGGCGTTCATTATTCTCTCTTGGGGAAGGAAACGCGCCATGTTCAGCCATATTACCGTCGGCGTCAGCGATCTGGATGCCGCCGCCGCGTTCTACGACGCCATTCTGTTGCCATTGGGCTTACAACGGCGGGAAGTGACGCCGGACGGCGGCCCCGCCGCCCGCTGCTGGGTGATGCCAGGCCAAACGCTGCCGCGTTTTTACGCCTACCAACCCTTCGACAGACAGCCCGCCAGCGCCGGCAACGGCAGCATGCTGGCCTTCCTCGCCGCCGACGAGCTGGCGGTTAAACGCGCCTACGCCGCCGGTCTGCTGGCGGGCGGCAGCAGTGAAGGCGAGCCCGGCGAGCGCGCGCACTACGGCAAAGGCTATTTCGGCGCTTACCTGCGCGATCCCGACGGCAACAAGGTGCATGTGGTTTATCGGGGAGATCTCGCCTGATGAAATGCTCGGTTTACATCGCCACCAGCGTAGACGGATTCATTGCCGGACCGGATGGCGACATCGACTGGCTGCTGCGGCCCGAATATGCGGTTTCGCTGCTCAATGGGTTGAGTTTTGAAGCGTTTGTCGCCGACATCGACGCGCTGGTGATGGGCCGCCATACCTATGATAAAGTCCGCGCCTTTCCCGAGTGGCCCTATGGCGCACTGCCGGTGGTGGTGCTGTCGACGCAGCCGCCCGCGCCGCACGCAACGGGCCACGTTCGCTGGATGAATGGCGAACCGGCGGCCATCGTGGCGCAGTTGGCCGAGCAAGGCTGCCGTCACCTGTATATCGACGGCGGCCAGACCGTGCAGCGCTTCCTGCAGGCCGGCTTGATCGACGAACTGACGATTACGCGCGTGCCGCTGCTGTTGGGCGGCGGTATCCCCTTATTCGGCGCCGATGGCCAGGAGCAGCGCCTGCGCCTGCTTGCCGTCACTTCATCGGACAACGGTTTCGTGCAAGAACGCTACGCGGTTCAGCGCGCGCCGTAACGCAGCATCAGGCGGCGACCGCCGAAGGCGATGAGCAACGCCGCCAATGCCAACAGCGCCGCCACGCCGTAGGTCACCCGCATGCCGTAAGCCGCGGCGGCCGCAGTGCCCGCAACCTGCTGCGAAGCCAGATAAAACAGCGCCCCCATCGCCGACGCGCCGGTGATCGCCCCCAGATTGCGCGACAGGTTCACCATGCCGGCGATCAGCCCGCGCCGTTCAGGAAACAGATCCTTCATCAGCATGGTGTTGTTGGCCACCTGAAACAGCGCATAGCCGGCGGTCAACAGCGCGATGGGGGCGATATAGCCGAGCACGCCCCAACGGTTAAACAGTGACAGCAACGCCGCGCCTGCGGCCACCGCCGTCAGCCCAAACTGGGCGATGCGCTGCGATCCGAAGCGATCCACCAGATAGCCGGCCGGTATGCCGGTCAGGATCGCCACCGCCGGTCCCGCCGACATCACCAGCCCGACCTGCGCGGCGCTTAAGCCCAGCGCCCGCGACAGATAGAACGGCCCGACCACCAGCGTGGCGGTCATCACCGTCATCACCAGCGCACTGGACGCCAGCCCCGCCGTCAGGGCCGGATGGCGGAACATCGACGGCGCAAGCAGCGGCGATGCGGCGCGGCGTTCCACGCGGATAAACAGTGCCCCCGCCAACAGCGCCCCCAACATCAACGCCAGGTTAAGCGCGCCGAAGTCGCCGCGCCCGAGGGTCATCGCCAGCGAATAGCAGAGCAATGCGCCGCCCAGCAGCAACGTGCCGGCGCGATCGAACGGTTCCGCGCGCGTTGCCGCGCGCGGCCCATTCGGTAAGTATCGCCAGGCAAGCCACAGCGCCAGCAGCCCCAGCGGCAGGTTGATCAGGAACATCGCCCGCCAGCCGAAACCGGCGATCAGCGCGCCGCCCAACGACGGCCCCAGCGCGGTGCCCACGGCTGACATAGTGCCGAGCAGCCCCATCGCGCGGCCGATTTTTTCCTTCCCCAGAACCTCGCCCGCCAGCGCCATGGCGATCGACATCATGACTGCGCCCCCCAGCCCCTGCGCCAGGCGCGCCGCCAGCAACAGCCACAGTTGCGGAGCCAGCGCGCAAGCCAGCGAAGCGGCGGTAAACAGCGCAATGCCCGCCAGCAGCAGGCGGCGACGATTGAGGCTATCCCCCAAACGGCCGATGCCGATAATGCAAGTGGTGACGGCCAGCAAATAGCAGAGCAACACCCACTGCACCGCCTGGAACGAGGCATGGAACGCAGTGGCGAGCGCCGGCAGCCCGACGTTGGCAATGCTGATGCCAAGCGATGACAGCAGCATGCTCAGAGAAAGAGCGGCCAGTATGCCGCGGACGCCTTGCGGCGAAGGGTGGGATAACATGATGAACACTCCTGACATAGACTGCGGGTAAGCCTATGTCAGGGGTTAGCATGGCGGAAGACGCATGGCATGCACTGTATCCATGCGCCTGACGCCTTATCTGACGCGAGCCGTTACCAGGCGGCGATTTCCGCCTCGGTGAGCGGCAACGTCTGAGTCACACCGGTTTCCGCCGCCAGGGTGGCCGCTTCCAGCACCGCCATCACCGCCAACGCCTGCGCCGCGGTAACCGGGTTGGCGCCTGCGCCGCGCAACGCATCGCGCACCTGGAAGTAATACTGGCGCTGATCGCCATCCGGCGTCGGCAGCGTGCGCACCGGCTCCGTACCGATAAACAGGCTCATCGCGTCGTCGTCTTTGCCCCACTCCGCCGAACCCGGCGTCACGCCGGCCAGCAGCTGGCTCTCCTGCCCGTCGGCGCGCGCTTTGACCACGCTGCCTTTCTCGCCGTGCACGGTAAAGCGTGAGACGCCGCCCGCCACCAGCATGCTGCCGTGCAGGATCACGCGGTGCGTCGGATAGTTCAGCACCACGTGGGCCCAGTCGTTAATCTGCGCGTTGGGGCGCAACGTGGCGATGTTGGCCTGCACGCTGTGCGGCAAACCGAACAGCTGCAGCGCCTGATCGACCATGTGCGGCCCCAGATCGAACCACAGCCCGCTGCCTGGGAGGTTTTGTTCACGCCAGCGCACCCGTACTTCAGGGCGATAGCGGTCGATATGGGACTCAAAGTGCGTCACCTTACCGATCAGCCCCTGCTCGATCACCTGTTTCACCCCCAGGAAATCGCTGTCCCAGCGACGGTTCTGGAACACCGACAGCAGGCGGCCGTGCTTCTCCGCCGCGGCAATCAGCGCGCGCGCCTGCGCCAAATCCAGCGTAAACGGCTTATCCACCACCACGTGCTTGCCCGCCTCCAGTGCGGCCAGCGCCAGCGGCGCATGGGTGGCGTTCGGCGAAGCAATCACCACCAGATCGACCTCCGGCAGGCGGATGGCCTCGAGCGGATCGGCGATCACGCGTGCATGCGGCAGGTCGGCGTGAACTTTGTCGGCGTCGCGCGAAGCCACCACGCTGAGTTCCAGCCCCGGCACCGCGTTGATCAGCGGCGCGTGAAACGCCTTGCCGACAAAGCCGTAGCCAATCAGCGCCACCTGCAACGGTTGAGCGTTATCGTTCATCAGTGTTCTCCTCTAGCGGTCGTCGGCGACGACACAAAGTTCAATCAATGATTGTTCGTCCAGGTTGTCCCACGGGCGATCGGTAAACAGGCGTTGGATCTGCGCCAGATCCGCAACGTGATGCGGCTCGCAGCGATCCAGTTTCATATGGTCGGCCACCAGCCAGCGCTCGCCGCTGTTAGCCAGCATGGCGCGTTTGACCTCTGCATCGGCCTCTTCGCCGGCGCTCAGTCCCAGCTGAGGATGCACCGCGCAGGCGCCCAGCAAGGCGATATCCGCACGGTAGCGCGCCAGCAACGCCAGCGTGGCGCTGCCGGCGAACAGCCGCTGGCGCGCATCCCACTGGCCGCCGAGCAAGATCAGATTGATCTCCGGCCTGTCGCTCAGGCACTGCGCGATATCCAGCGAAGCGGTGATCACCGTCGCCGGGCCGCGCAACGCCTGCGCCACCGCCAACAGCGTACTGCCCGCATCCAGCATCAGGGTGCTGCCGGGCGGGATCTGCGCGGCCACCGCGCGGCCAAGCCGCTGCTTGACCTGCGGCAACAGCGCAGCGCGCGCCTGGCGCGGCATGCCGGACGGTTCGAGCGCTATCGCCCCGCCGTGATGTTTCTGCGCCAACCCCTGCCGCTCGAGATCGGCCAAGTCGCGGCGCACGGTATCGACCGAAACACCGATGGCGCTGGCCAATTCCGCCACCGCCGCCTGCCCGCGTTCGCTGAGCAAATCCAGTAAATGGCGCTGTCGTGCCGCTTTGTGCATGAGTTTATTCCGCAGTAGAACGCATAAAACAGCAATATACCGCAAAAAGAAGCAAAAAAGAACGCCCGTCGGCGACGCATTCCGCATCAAACATTAAAAAAGCATTAGGTGGATAATCGAGCGTCACCAACAAGGAGAAGTTATGAAAATCGACCTGATGTTCGACGATACCGCCGCCAGAGCGGTGCAATACAACGCCCGCGCTTCGGTGGAAGATTTTGACGCCTGCATGGCGGAATACGCCGCGCTGGCCCAGCGCGCCAAGGCACAGACGCCCGGCATTTACGATCTGCGTTACGGCATGAGCGCCGCCGAGCGCCTCGATCTGTTCCCGGCTTGCACGCAGCCCGCCCCGCTGCTGATCTTTATTCATGGCGGCTACTGGCATTCGCAGCGCAAAGAGGAAGCCTGTTCGATGGCCGCCGCGTTTGCCCAGCGCGGCGTGGCCGTCGCCACGCTGGAATACACACTGGCGCCAGAAGCGACGCTGGCGGAGATCGTGCACGAGGTGCGCAGCGCCGTCGCCTGGCTTTATCATCACGGGGCGCCGTTCGGCATCGATCCGGCGCGCATTTTCGTCAGCGGCAGTTCGGCCGGCGGCCACCTGTGCGGCATGCTGATCGCCGACGGCTGGCAGCAACGCTATCGCCTGCCGCCCGACGCGATCAAAGGCGCGCTGGCGCTGAGTGGCCTCTACGATCTGCGCCCGCTGTGCGATATCTACATCAACGACTGGCTGCACCTGACGCCCGAACAGGCGCAAACGCTCAGCCCGCTGTTTTTGCTGCCAGCGAAAGAGCATGCGCCGCAGATCCTGCTCGACGTCGGCCAGCGGGAAACGCAAGGCTTCAAAAACCAGACGCAGGCCTATTATGACGCCTGTCTGGCGCGCGGCCTCGACGTTCAGTTGCTGGCCGACCGCCACTGCAATCACTTTACGCTGGTCAACGAGCTGGCCGATGCGGAAAGCGCGATGTTCCGGCAGGTGATGGCGATGATCGACGCAACGCAGCGGTAGTCTGCCGCTGCAACCGCAGCCTGGCGGCGATCGTAATCACCGCCAGCGCGGCGAACAAGGCTCCGCACAGCAGGCTGCCCTGTAGCCCCCACGCGGCGATGAACCAGCCGCCCGCCAGTGAGCCCAGCGCCACGCCCAAATTGATAAAGGCGATATACAGCCCGGTGGCGAACGCCGGCGCCTCGGGGGCTTCGGATGTCAGCCAGATCTGCGTCACGATCAAACCGCTGGTGTGCGCCGCTCCCCAATACAGACAAAGCGCCGTCATCGAACCGATATTCGAGCTGCCGTAGTGATACAGCAGCGCATAAGCCGCAATCAAGGCTAGCGGGTGCAGCAGCACCGTCAGCGCTCGATGGCGGCTCAACCCCTTGCCGGCCAACAGGTTGCCCGCGACACCGCCCACGCCGAACGCCACCAGAAGAAAGCCGATGGCGGCGGCGCCAATGCCGGCTTCACTGCTGAGGTACTCGGCCGCATAAGCGTAGACGGCGAACATGGCGGCAAAGATCAGCACGCAGGTGATGATATTCAGCCACAGCGTCCCGCTGCGCAGGATTGCCAACTGTTTGCCATAGCTGAGGCGCTGAACGGCGACGTCGGGCAACCGCATCAGCAATCCCGCCGCTGCCAGGAGATTGACCCAGGCACAGAACCGGAACGAGGCTTCATAGCTGAACTGCCCGGCGATCCATTGCGTCAACGGTATCCCCAACACCATGCCCATGCTGGTGCCGATGAACGCATAGGCGGTTGCTTTGGTGGCCTGATGCGGCGGATAAAGCGCCGCGGCCGCCACCATGGCCAGCGAAAAATAGATCGGATGAAACAACGCCGGCACAATGCGCAGCAACATGAGCATGGCGAAGCTGTCCGTCTGAGCGGACAGCGCGCTGGCCGCCGCGAACACGGTCAACGCGATCAACAACATGCGTTTGCGATTGAATCGCGACGCCAGCAGCACCAACAGCGGCCCGAGCAGCGCGATGGTCAGGGCGAAGATCCCGACCAGCCAGCCGGCCTGCGCCGTGGAGATGCCATACCGCGCGATGATCTGCGGCAAAATACCCACCACGCCAAACTCGATGCAGTAGACGCCGAACAACCCCAGCGCGATAAAGAAAATCGGTGGCATCAGGCGCATTGTATCGCTCCCGTCGCGGCATAGACCGCCTGACAAATCTCGCCGACAAAAGCGCCGGACATGCCCTCCAGCGCCGTGTTGGTAAACGCGACGACGCTGAGCTGCCGGACAGGATCGACGAACCACGAGTGGCCATAGGTGCCGCCCATTCGCCAGCTGCCAACGGACTCCGGCGTTTGCGCGGCGACGGGATCTTTCAGTACGGTAATGCCGAGGCCGAAACCGCGCCCCGGCCAAAACGGCATCGGCAAATCGCCGATTTGGTTGGTGGTCAGCGCCGTCACCCATTCGGCCGGCAGCACCTGCCCGCCCCCCTGGCGCAACGTTTCCAGCAGGCGCAGGAAATCCTCCGCCGAGCCGACCATGCCGGCGCCGCCGGAGGCGTACGCCTGCGGATCCAGCGCACGCGCCGGCGACAGATGAAAACCGGCGCAGCCATCGATGAACGGTAAACGATCCGGTTGGCGCAAACGGCGCGGCTCGCCGGGATGATCGGCGTAAGCGGCCGCCAAACGTGCGGGATCCACCGCCAGGAAATCGGTATCCGTCATCGCCAGCGGCCCGGTCACCCATTTTTTTACTGCCTGCGTCAGCGGCAGGCCGCTCGCCTGTTCGATCGCCGCGCCCAGGACATCGGTGGCGATGGAATAGCGCCACGCCGCGCCGGGCGGAGCCAGCAAAGGGGCGCAGGCAATACGCCGCACGTTCTCCTGCAAGCTGACAGACGCTTCATCCATGCCGTCGGAGACGCCCAGCTGGGCATAGAATCCCCCTTCCGGCTGGAAAAAGCGGTAGCTTAGTCCGGCGGTGTGAGTCATGAGATGCCGTAGCCTCATCAACGGAGTGGTGCCGTCCGCCAGCCGCGGGCGAAAATTCGGCAGCCAACGGGTGATCGGATCGTCTAACCGCATGGCGCCTTGCGCCATCAATGCCAGCGCCGCCGTGGACACGATCGGTTTGGATACCGAGGCCAGACGAAACAGCGTATTGAGCGCCATCGGCTTGCCCGCTTCGCGATCTGCCATGCCCGCCGCGCGGTGATAAACGATCTCACCGCCCTGCGCCACCAAAACGACCGCGCCAACCAATCGTTTTTCACGCAAGGCTTGCTCTATCGCGCCGTCAATCGCGTTGGCAGAGGATCCGTATTCATTCATTTTTATTACCCCAGGTAGTCAGCCCATGCTGTCGCCACCGAGCATAGAGCGTGGTGATTAACGAAAAAACAGGCTAGATTTCCTTTCATAGCGGACACTCAAGTCCGCAATGGGGCAAGCAATGGATAATCTGTCTGGGGTGAACGTCTTTGTGCAGGCCGCAGAGACGCTGAGTTTCGTAGAGGCCGGGCGCGTGCTCGGCATTTCCGCTTCCGCGGTGGGGAAAAGCATCGCCCGCCTGGAAAATCGGCTGGGCGCGCGTCTGTTCCACCGCAGCACGCGCAGCATGACGCTGACCGCCGAAGGCCGGCTGTTTCTGCACCGCTGCCAGCGCATTCTCGGGGAATTGGCGGCGGCGGAACGGGAAATCAGCGATACGCACAGCGCGCCGCGCGGCAAGCTGCGTGTCAGTTTGCCGCTGGTGGGCGGCCTGCTGAATCCGGTGCTGGCGGAATTTGTCCGGCGTTACCCGGAGATTGAGCTGGAAACCGATTTTTCCGACCGGCGGGTCGATGTCGTAGAAGAAGGTTTTGACGCCGTGATTCGGGTCGGCGAAACCGAGGACTCACGCCTGATGAGCCGCCGGTTGGGCACGTTTCATCTGCAGCTGGTGGCCGCGCCAGATTACCTGCATCGTACCGGGATCCCGCTTCAACCGGCGGATCTGCATGGACATGCCGGTCTGTTATACAAATACCCCTCTACCGGCAAAGTGGAGCCCTGGCCACTCGAAGGATGGGACAAGCTGCTTGCCGATCAACTGGTGACCCGCGTGGTGTGCAACACCGTCGATACCCTGATTTATCTGGCGGAAAGCGGCCAGGGCATCGCCTGTTTACCGGATTTTGCCGTAAAGCGCGCGCTGGAGCAGGGACGATTGCAGCAGATATTGCGCGAACATTGCCGCCACAGCGGCAGCTTTAAAGTCCTGTGGCCTTCCAGCAAACACCTGACGCCGAAACTGCGGGTGTTTATCGATACGCTGAGCGCGCGGCTTTTTCGGGATTAGATGGGGACTTTCACCAGGAAGCAATTCAGAGAGAAGAGAAATGTGAGGGAGCCGGAGGGCAACAATCGCCCCCTGGCGCGCTGATTCAGCCGTTTTTGCGGCCGATAGCGGAAAAGACGTTGAACACTTCACCCAAGCCGTAAATCGCGCCGAGCAAGACGGCCACCATTACCGGCACCAGGACCACCACGGTGGCCAAGCTTTCAAGCATTTCTAACATCGTTCTCTCCTGGTTTATAAGCACAGCGAATCTGCGCCGGAAGAAAAGGTTTCCGGCCAATCGATCGATTATCGTGGGGAGGCAGTCTAAAACGTGAGCCACATCACACTTGATGCGAGCTAATGTAACTTACACAATTACATTAACGCAATGCAAAAAATGCTCTGCGGGAAGACGGAATTGGCGTGGGTTTTTATTGCGTATCCGCTTGATATTGCGCTGAACAAGGGACAAAAGGATAGCCGGCTTGCCGCTCGACCTGCCCGGCCATTTCGGCGATGCTGGTTTGCGCCAGGCTGGCCTCCAGCGCGTGACCAACGCGCGCAAACTCTTGCTCCAGCACCGGGGTAATCGCGTGGCCGATATAACACGCATCGTTAGGCCGGGCGCGGTGCAGCATGAAATAGGGTTGATCCTCCACCGCGCGATACACGTCCAGCAGCGAGATCGCTTCTGCCGGCCGCGCCAGCAGCGCCCCGCCGCCTTGCCCCATCTGCGAATAGGTCAGCCCGGCCTCCGCCAGCGCACCGAGGATCCGCCGCACCACCGTCGGGTTGGTGTTGACGCTGCGCGCGATATCTTCGGAACGCACCGTCTGGCCACGACACAGCGTGATGTTGGTCAGGATATGGATGGCAACGGCAAATCGCGTAGAGGTAGACACCTTGGCACCTGCTCAGAGTTTCGTTTATGTCGGATTAAAACATAAGGAAAGCGTATCAGTTTCCAGTAATACACATAATGAGTAGGGATAAGCGGAATGTCAACCTGCCCCCGCCCGGCGGCGGCGGCGGCAGGTCAGGCTTCAGTACTGATTTCTGTCACTTTGTCGGGATAAAATGCCAGATAATCCTTGATCGCCACCACGGCGTTGTAAGGCATTTCATAGCTCCAGGCCGTATTGGCCCCCTGTGCGCCGTTCAGCGCGAAGGTGAAATAACTGCAGTCGCCCTTATACGGGCAGTAGCTGACGTGCTCGTTTTTCTGCAACAGCGCCATCTTCACGTCCTCACGCGGAAAGTAAAACACCGGCGGATAGGTGGCTTCCTGCAGGATGAGCGCATTGCGACTGTCGGCCAGGGTTTTCCCGGCAGCACGCACCACGACCCGCGTCGGATGACGAGTCAAGGTGATCGGGTGATCCGGGCCGGGGATTTTCACCGGTTTGCCGGACGCGGAAACGAGATCGGACATGGCGGCCTCCAGAGTGTGTGCCCCGCCCCCGCGAGGCGTCTTCCCAGTATAGACCAGCGGTTTTGTCGGTGGCCGCACATTCGGCGAGCAATCGCTTTTCACCGCCGCAAAATTAAGAATTTTTACCTGTTCGATTTTCTTTCGGAGGAATACATTCATCCCAACTTCTACCGGTGGGTTAATCGGATTATTTTTAATCCATTAATCAGCCAATTTACCAGGAACTGATTATGAATATTAAACGTGCCGCAGGTGTGTTGGTGGTGGTGATGGCAACGCTTTCCGTTACCGCATGTGGGCATATGTCCAATCGCGATCGCAACACGGCGATCGGCGCGGGCGTCGGCGCGGTCGGCGGCGCAGTGCTGACCGACGGCAGCACGCTGGGCACCCTCGGCGGCGCAGCGCTGGGCGGCATTATCGGCCACCAGACCAGCCGTTAATCCTCCCGTTAAAATAATCTCTGCAGGCCGGCGCTTTTTTAATCCATAAGCGCCGGCCTGTTTTTATTTATCGAAATAACGTCCCTCAGCACAGGGAAATAATGAATAACATTAAGCGCAGCTTTATTATTCATTAACCCGCGTCAGGGTTATTTATTGCACCGGCAGCCTGAAGCGCGCCATCGCTTTATCCAATCGTTCCGACTCCCCCTGCAGCAACTGCGAAGCCTCGGTCACCGCGCTCACCACGGCGCCGGTTTGCTGCGCCACCTGATTCAGCGCGGTGATGCGCGCCGTCACGTCCTGGATGCTCTCCCCTTGATTGAACGACGCCAGCGAGATTTCCCCCATCAGCGCACTGCATTTGTTCACCAGATCGATAATTTTGCGCAGGTTGCCCGTCAGCCGTTCGACCGCCTGCGAACCTTGATCGATTTGCTGCAATGAGCGGCCGATCAACTGCTGAATATCGCGCGTCGAATGGCTGCTCTTTTGCGCCAGCAAGCCCACTTCTTTAGCCACGATGGCGAAACCGCGGCCGTGAACGCCGGCGTGCGCAGCCTCTATCGCCGCATTCAACGCCAGAATATGGGTCTGAAACGCCACGCTGTCGATCAGCGCGACAATGCCGCGCATCTCGGCCGATTGGTTGACGATCCCGTGCATCGAAACATTGACGGTTTGCATCATCTGCTCACCAGCGCCGGCGCACTGCCGGGCCTGTTCGGTTCGTTGGCTGGCCTGCTGCGCGTATTGGCCGTTTTCTTCCACCCGCGCCGCCAACTGCTGCACGTGCTCGGTCGCCAACTGCAGTTCCCCGTCCTGCTTCGCCGACTGTGCCGTCAACTGTCGATTGCCGTCCGCCAGCCGCTCGACGCCGTTCAGGATCCCGCTCGCCGCATCGCGCACCTCGCTTACTAGGCGCTGCAGACCGCCCTGCATGTGGCCAATGCTGGTTTGCAGCTGACGCATCTCGCGGTTCAACGCCCGCTCAGGCGGCAGCGGCCGCGAAAGATCGCCGGCGGCCAGCACGTTGAGGTGGACAATTGCCCGCTGCAGCGGTGCTATCACCCAGCGGGCGACGCCGAACCACACCCCCACGGCGATCAGCGCCAGCGCGGCCAATGCGCCAAGCGCAAAGGTATTGGCCTGCTCCAGCGCCGCCAATTGCCGCACGTTGACGTCATTGCCATGCTGTTCGTTCAGCGCCTGATAAGCGAGGTACTTTTCGTTGAAATCCGCCTGAAACGCCTGGATCGGCACGGCGAAAAACGCATCGATGCTGGCGCTGCTTTGCAACCCTTGCGCCTGTTCCTTCAGGCCGTCATAGAACAGGCGATAACTGTCTTTCAGGGCGCCCGCCGCTTCGGGCGCAGCCGCGCTCAAGCGCTCGAACCGGGCAAAGGCCTGCTTTGAAGCCTCCAACGCCGCCAACGATTCATCCAGCAGGCTATGCCAACTGCCGTCGGAGCCGGTGACTTTGTCCTGCAGATAATAGATGCCCGCACGGTTCAGGGTGTCGCTGGCCGTCAGCAGCGACAGTCTGGCGCGATCCATCGTCGCCTGCTGGCGATGCAACCCGTCTCCCGTCACCAGGTTAACCTTGGCGTCGTGCAGAATAGTGGAAATAAATACGGTGGAAAACAATTGCAGCAGAGAAAATAGCGCAATAACGCAAATTACGCCGCCTAATAAGCCCATGCTCTTGCCGATGCCAAACGCGTGCGGCAGCGCTGCCGCAGGTTTTACCCGGCGGCCAAGTGTCAGTTTTATGTTCATGATTTTTAGTCAGTAATGCCAGAATGCCGCGAGTCTAACGCGCATTTATGACACGACTATTTCAGCCTGCTTTGTGTCGCCCCCGCAAACCAGGGCGACTCAATAATCGGAATTTCTCGTCAACGCTCATTTTTATTTCTTGACTTGTTCAATACCGGATTTATAGTTTTCCCATTAAACAAGAAACAAAGTTTCATATATTAACCGGAAATGAATTTAATATATGAAACGCACAATGAAACGTCTCAAATATAAAACAAACGAGCAACAGCGCCTTATTCACAGGTAAACCCCGCTCGTCTTAATAAAAACCAAACATTCACCAGGGGCCAGGCATGCGCAAGATCACTCTTTGTTTTTTTCTTGTTTCACCAGTGAGTTACGCGACTACCGTCACATTGCCCAGCGACGCTGCTGCCACCGTGGCGCCGGTAAAAAAAAACCGCCCGGCCTTTCCGCATATTCATTGGCAAAACGAGGATAATAAAAAGAATATTGATATCGGCGGCGCGCTGCGCGCCAATTATCGCTATGAAGACTGGCACAGCAGCAATTATCGGCATCCGCCGCATTTACGCTTTGACGCCTTTCGCATCGATGCCGCCGGCCAGATAAACGACGCGTTTTTCGATAGCGGATTCTGGTTTCAGGATCGGCGCAAATACGCCATCGACCGCGCCTATGTCGGCTACCACCTGTCTGAGCGCTCCACCGTGCAGCTGGGCGCGCCGTTCAAACCGTTCGGCCTGATGCCCTATCCGCAGTTCGGCTGGTCGTACGGCATTCCGTTTTACCTCGGCTTTGGCGTCAACACCGGGCTCGGCGCCAAATACCAATACCAACGGGGCGATTGGGCCTTTGACGCCGCCTACTACCCGCGCATGATGCCGACCGGCGTGCGTTACGCCCCCGACGTCGCCAGCTACGACGATCTGAAGAACACCAACTTTGCCTCACAGCATCTGCAGCGCAACGAAAAACGCGATCAGGTAAACCTGCGGCTGACGCGGGCTTTCCACCAGGGCGGCTGGGACAATGAGCTCGGCGGTTCGCTGGCGGCCTCGCGGCTCTACAACCAGGCGACCGGTGATAACGGCAGCTTCTGGGCGGCGGGCCTGCATACGCTGGTGAATCGGGATGCCTGGCATCTGTCCGGCCAGGTTATCCGCTACGGTTACGACGCCAAAGGCCCGGCCGGCGCCAGCAATTCGGTGATCCTGATGGGCGGCAACGGCCTGACGCCGGCCTATCTGATCCCGTCGCAGGCCACCACTGCCGCCATCAACCTGGCGCGCGACGTCGAGGTGCCCTGGGGACCGGTGAAAAAGCTGCGCTTCTACAACGACTACAGCGTGCTCTGGAAGGACAGGCACGGCGGCTCCGACTCCAAAATGAATACGCTCGGGGTGCAGGTGTTCGCCATGCCGGTGATGCTGTGGGTGGATCTGACCTGGGCGCAGAACGCCAATCCGTGGGGCGGCGTGGAAAACGCCACCGGCTGGACCGGCACCCAGTCCTCCGGCAGCAATAAATGGTATTTTCGCACCAACGTAAACATCGGTTACTACTTCTGAGCGCGGCGGGATCTACACTGAAGTATCGCCGTCAACCGGAGAAATCATGATGCTGAGCGCGCAAACGCTGCATGTCGCCATCAACCGCCCCTGTGACGAGGTGTACGCCTTTCTCAGCCGCCCGGAAAACTTCCCGTTGTGGGCCAAAGGATTAACCAATAGCTTACGGCGGGAAGGTGAAGATTGGATGGCGGAGACCCCGCAGGGGCGGATCCGCATTCGATTTAGCGCGCCCAATGCCTTCGGCGTGCTGGATCATTGGGTGACGCTGCCGGACGGCGGCGTAGTCTACGTGCCGCTGCGCGCGCTCGCCAACCGACAAGGTGCCGAGGTGATCTTCACCCTGTTCCGCCAGCCGGACATGGACGACGCGCTGTTCGCCCGCGACGTCGGGCTGGTGAACGCCGATCTGCAGGCGCTGAAGCGCCTGCTGGAATTGCGCTAATCCCCCTTACCCCTTGACCGACGACACCACGTTAAGCGGCTGGGCATCCGGCAGAATATTCATGTGCTCCAGCACCTGGGCCATGATCTTGCCGAACACCGGCCCGGCCACCGAACCGCCGAAGTGCTTGCCGGCTTTCGGGTTGTTGACCATCACCACCAGCGCCACCTGCGGATCGCTGGCCGGCGCCACGCCGGCGGTGTAGTTGATGTAGCCGCCGTCGTATTTGCCGCTCGGGCCCATTTTCTCGGCGGTACCGGTTTTGATCGCCAGCCGGTAGCCCGGCACTGCGGCGCTCACCCCGCTGCCGCCCGGCAAGGCGTCGCTCTCCATCATATGCACCACGGCCCGAACCGTATCCGCCGGCAGAATACGTTGCCCCATCACCGGCGGCGTCACCTTGGTGATCGACAGCGGCCGATAAATGCCGAAGGAACCGATCGCGGCATACTCGCGCGCCATCTGCAGCGGCGTCACGCGCAGCCCATAGCCGAAGGAGAAGGTAGCGCGTTCGATATCGGCCCAGCGTTCGCGATGCTGCGGCAAGTAGCCGCTGCTCTCGTTGCCGATGCCGAGCTCGGTCGGTCGCCCCAGGCCAAAGCTGCGGTAGACCGCCGGCAGCACCGTGGCCGGCAGCGCCAGCGCAATGTGCGATACCGCGATGTCGCTCGATTTTTGCAGCACGCCGGTGATGGTCAGTTTCGACCAATGGCCGACGTCTTTGATCAGGTGACCGTTCACCCGATACGGCGTGGTGTCCAGCACCGTATCCGGTCGGATCAGCTTATGCTCCAGCCCCACCATTACCACCACCGGTTTCACCGTCGAGCCCGGTTCGAAGCTGTCGCTGCTGCACACGTTGCGAATATCCTTCGCCGGGGTGCTGCCATAGTTGTTCGGGTTGAACGACGGGTAGCTGGCCATGCCGAGGACCTCGCCGGTGTCGATCTTGACCAGCACCGCACAGCCGGAGTCGGCCTGGTTAGCCACCACGCCGTCGCGGATCTGCGCATAGAGCACGTACTGAATAAATTTATCGATGCTGAGCGTCACGTTCGGCGGCGGCACCGGATCCACGCTTTTAAGCACGCCGATCACCGCGCCGCTGCCGTCCTTCTGATAGACCCGCAGGCCGTTTTTGCCCTGCAACAGCGGGTTGAAACCCAGCTCAATGCCCTCCAGCCCCTGATTGTCCTGGCCGACGATGCCGATCAGCCCGGCGGCGTCCTGGCCCATCGGATAAAAGCGGCTGAAATCCTGCTCGGTGCTGACGCCGGTCAGATGCAGTTTGCTGATGTAGGCGGCGTTATCGTCCTCTACCTTGCGAGCGAGGTAGACAAAACGTTTGCGCGCGTTGCTCTGGATCAGGTGCTGGATGTCCGCCAGCGGGATCTTCAGCACGTTGGCCATGCTCTGCCAGCGTTCGTTGCCGGTATCGGTCTGGGTATCGAGAATATGCTTCGGATCCAGCACGATGTCTTTGGACGACACGCTGACCGCCAGCGCCTCATCGTTGCGATCGGTGATCATGGCGCGGTTGGTCGGCACCACCTGGGTGCGGATCGAACGTTGGTCAGCCTGGTTGGCCAACTGCTGGTGTTCCAGCAGTTGCAGGTAGCCGACCCTGAACGCCAACAGAAAAAAACAGACCAGCATGCCGGCGCAAATCCAGCCGAAACGAACTGTGGAATAGGTTTTACCGCTCTTTTTGGTCGATGGCGCCACTGTTGTGTTAACCCTACGTTTTTATTCAGTTTATGGTGTTATTTCAGTCTACCTTGCCGGAAATGGTCAGGAGATTGCAGTTTGTAAGAAAGTAAAAACAAACCGCATCACCGTTGCACATCCGCGCTGTCGTTTAACTGCGGTTTACTTTGCGGCGTATCGCCGGGCTGCGGCGCGTTGGCCGGGTCAAAAATGTGGTCGAGGATCGCGCGCGCGGTCGGCCCCGCCACCACGCCGTCGCCACCGCCGTTTTCCAGGATCAGCGCCATCGCCACCCGGGGATTTTTGTAGGGCGCAAACAGCGTATAAAAGATGTGATCGCGCAGCCGCACCGGGATCATTTTGGCGTTGTAAGTCTGGTTTTGCTTCAGGCTGAACACTTGCGAGGTGCCGGATTTGGCGGCGATCTGATACGGCGCGGTGTGGAACAGCTTGTAACCGGTGCCGTTCGGCAAGTTGGCCATGCCGTACATGCCGTTGCGCACGATGCCCCAGTAAGGCGAGTTGGGATCGCCGATCTGCGCCGTTTGCGCCGGCGGCTGGTAGCGCGTCACCCGGTTGCCCTGCTGCAGCGAATATAACAGATGCGGCGTTTTCACCCGGCCGTTGTTGAGCAGCGTGCTCAAGGCTTTCACCATCTGGATCGGCGTCGCCACCCAATACCCCTGGCCGATGCCCACCGAGACCGTATCCCCCTGATACCAGCCCTTTTTGTGCACCTTCAGCTTCCAGTCGCGGCTCGGCAGCACGCCGCGGTACTCTTCGTTCAGATCGATGCCGGTCGACTGGCCGTAACCGAACTGGCTCAGCCAGTGGTGAATGCGATCGATGCCCATCTCATACGCCACCTGATAAAAGAAGGTGTCGGCGGACTCTTCAATCGCTTTGGTGACGTTGAGCATGCCGTGGCCGGTTTTCAGCCAGTCGCGGTAGCGCCGCTCGGTGCCGGGCAGCGTCCAGGTCGGCGCGCCGAAAAAGGTGGTGGCGGGCGTGATCACCCCGGCGAACAGCGCCGAAACGGCCATGTAGGGCTTCACCGTGGAAGCCGGCGGGTACAACCCCTGGGTAACGCGGTTGATGAGCGGCAGATCCGGGTTGCCCAGCAGCGCCTTATAGGCCTGATAGCCGATGCCTTTGACGAAGGGATTGGGATCGTAACTGGGGCTGGAGACCATCGCCAGGATACCGCCGTCGCGCGGGTCTTCCACCACCACCGCGGCGCGTTGCCCCTTCAGCACCGATTCGATGTACTGCTGCAGCGGCAGATCCAGCGTCAGGTAAATGTTTTTGCCGGCCTTCGGCGGCTGCTCCTTCAGCAAGCGGATCACCCGCCCATGGTTATCCACCTCCACCTCCTGATAGCCGGTGGTGCCGTGCAGTTCTGACTCATAATAGGCTTCGATGCCCTGTTTGCCGATGTTGCGGTCGGCGGCATAGTTCTCGCTCAGGCCGGCCTTGTCCAGGCGCTTGAGATCGCTGTCGTTGATCTTCGACACATAGCCCAGCACGTGCGCCAGCTGGGCGCCGTAAGGATATTCACGCTGCTGATAGGTATCGATGGTCACCCCGTCGAAACGGTATTGATTGACGGCAAAGCGCGCCACCTCAGTGTCGCTCAGCCCGGTTTTTAGCGTCACCGGCTTGTAGCGGCTGTTGTGGTGCATATCGTCGCGAAACGCGCTGATGTCTTCCGGCGTCAGATCGACGATCGGCGTCAGCGCCTGCAGCAGCGCCGCCATGTCGGTGATTTTGCTGGGCGTGATTTCGACACGATACAGTGTCACGTTTCGCACCAGCGGAGTGCCATTGCGATCGAAGATTAACCCGCGGCTGGGGGCGAGCGGCAGCATCTTGATGTCGTTCTGGTTGGAACGCGTCTGGTAAAAGCCGTGCTGGCGGATTTGCAGCCGGTAGAGGTTAACGATCAGCGCGCCGAAGCAGACCACCACCAGCGCCAGCGCTACGCCTGCCCGGCGGATAAACAGCCTCTCTTCCGCAGAGTGGTCGCGAATTTTTTCTTTTAACAGGGCCATGCGGTGCCGGTACCTTTTGCGTCACATTTCCCCGTAAAATCAGGGAACTGAAAAGCCGGCAAGCATAGCGTTATCGAGCGCGCCGCCCCATGAAAAGGTTGCTAATGAAATGGCATAACTGTTTCAGCATATTGGAATGTTACCGTCGGCGTTTTTTTCACCGCGCGCCCCATTGAGCCGTCGTTCGCCCCAATGCTACAATGTGATCTGAATCACATTATTCCCGTTATTCCCCCGCATTTCCCTGTCGGCGCCCTGCCGGATGCGGCTTTTTGTTACATAGGATCGAGTTCGATGAGTACCATTGCCACCGGTTTAGTCATGATGCGCTGGGAGTTGCTGAGCGCCGTGATGATGTTCTTCGCCAGCCAGTTAAACGTCGTTTGCCGTAAAACCAGCCGCAACGGCATGGCGTTCATGTTCAGCAGCCTGGGCCTGTTTACCGCCTGCTGGTTCGTGATGGGCCTGATGGGCATCCACCTCACCCTGGAAGCCTTCACCCAATTCTGGTCATCGGCCTGGGATCGCTACGTGGACGTCGTCAGCACCATGCCGGCCGATTGGCCGATGCCGTAACCTCGCTGCACGGGCGGCGCATCTGCCGCCCCGCCGATTATTCCGCGTCCGTTGACGGCGCCGCCGCCAGCCGCGCCATCAACGCCCCCGCTTCGATCAGCTGCGCCTGTTCTTGCTCCGTTAAACAGCTTTCCATCGCCGCCAGCAGCCACGCCTCGCGCCGGGTGCGGCTTTGCTGCAACAGGCCCAGCCCGGCGGGCGTCAGGCGCACCCGCACCCGGCGTTTGTCTTCAGCATCCGGCGTGCGCACCAGCAGCCCATCGGCCTCCAGCTCCCGTAAGGCGGCCGCCAGGTTAGAGGAACGCATGCGCTCCGACTCCGCCAGCAGCGACGGCGTCGCCTCGCCGCCGTGACGATCGATAGCTCCCAGCAGCATCAGCTGGGCCCAGGATTTTTCGTCGCTGCGCGACTCGCGCCGCAAACGGCGCACCAGCGACATTAATTGCGTGCGCAGCAGCGTCACGTCTTCAGGATGATCTTTTTTCATTGGCATCAATAGATAACGATAGATTTGTCCGTACTTTCACACCGAGACCGGAAACGGTCAACCGAAATTGGCGGACGAAATATGCCAGCTCGCTATTGGCGGGTGCCGGCGTTGAGCGGCAACACCGCATGCACCGCCAAAGCGAACAGCAGACCGATGCCACCGCCCAGCAACACATTGACCACCCTTTCTGCGGCGATCGACGGCGCTTTTCCGGCAATCACCAACGCGCAGGCGATGCAGGCGCAACGGGCGCCAAACCCCAAGGTATAACGATGAAAAGACACCAGGGTGAGCATCGTCACCACGCTCAGCAGTTCATAACCCACATTGCCATGCGGCATGAGGCTACCCAGCAAAATACCGACGGGCACGCCCAGCAATGCGCCTGACGCACGCTGGCGGAGTTTGTTGCGCGTAGCGGCCATATCGCCGCTGATCACGCTGACGGCCGACCAGATCACCCATTGCCCGTAATCGAGGTGTTGCCACTCAACGATCGCCGCCGACAGTGCAACGGCACAACTTACGGCGAGCAAAGCCTCGCCGCAGGCCACGCGAGCGCCAAGCTCATCGCTGCGGCGCAGCTGGAGATAATGATGCAGGCTGTCACTCGTCGACAGCCGCGCTAGCCGCCGATGCTCTGCCAGTGCAAGCATCAGCACCGGCAAGACGGCTGCCCCCAGAAAAGGGAGCTGCGCCCAGCCGCATTGGGCTAATGGCGCGCCGGCGCCACCTTCAGCGGTTTCACACGCCAGATAAAGAGCCGGAATAAAAATAAAATTCCCCAGGGATCGCAGCTTGCCGCCGAACGCGGAGATCCCAACTGCCGCCGCCGCTGCCAACACGCACGCCAAAATGAAGATGACCGGCGTGTGCATGGCGCACAGCAGCGCCATAAAGAGTAGCAGCAATGCCGCCGCATGCAGCGCCACGCCGAGCGGCGCCAGTTCAAGGCGCTCGCAAACGACAAACAGCGATATGGTGACCACCGAAGCCTTCAGCCAGTTGGCATTGCCTGTCGCCAGGCTCAGGGCCAGCAACGGCGCCAACACCCATGCTCCCCGTCGCAGCTGACGCCAGGCGATTTCTTCACGCAGCAGCTTCACAATGCGCTCAGCTGTTCCAGCGTGACGATATCGGCAATAGTGGCAAGCGTTTCCATCGAGATCCGGTGCTCTTCCGCCGTGGCCGCCGCGCAAGCCTCTTCCAGTATCAGCACCTGATAATCGCGATCGTGCGCGTCGCGCGCCGTCGCCTGTACCGCCCAGGTGCTGCTGACCCCACAGATCACCAACCGTTCAATGCGGCGGGCGCGCAGCGTCGCATCCAGATTAGTGCCATAAAACGCGCTGACGCGCGGTTTTACGATGGTTAACTCCCCCAAATCAGACGCTAAATCAGGATGAAAATCCGTGCCCGGCTGGCCCAGTGCGATAGCGCCAAATTGATGCGCCTGCCCAAACATCCGCGAGTATTTGGGTTGATCGACATAGCCGGTCGCGAAACCGACTTTAACCAATATGCGCAGCCAATCCTTGCGCTGCGCGAGAGACAATGCGCTATTTGCCCGCGCGATGGCATCGCGCTCAATGACCTGCTGCGCCGAGCGCGCAATTTTTCCTTCCGGGTGGGAGATATCCACGATGTAATCCAGAGCGATCAGTGCGGTATTCATAGAAAGCGTCTCCTTGCCGCCGACACGGCGAAATGGGTAGAGAGAGTGTGGCGCCGCCGAATTGTTGAGCGGCTTGGTGGAGTAGCTTAAAATAAATACCTATGATAATATAGCTATTAATTTATAGCGAAATGTAACAACGCCGCCGACGGGCTTTACGTTTTCTCACGCATTTCCCCCGCGCCGGCCAGTTCGCGGTGTTATTATTATCTTGCTTAACAAATCCCTCCAAATTCAAAGTGGTACGACAAGTCGATGGAAGCGTGGAAAGTCAATCTGATCTCGGTCTGGCTCGGGTGTTTCTTCACCGGGCTGGCGATGAGCCAAATCCTCCCTTTTCTGCCGCTGTACGTCGAACAGCTCGGCGTCAGCGATCATCAGTCCCTCAGCCTGTGGTCCGGGCTGGTGTTCAGCGGCACCTTTTTGGTCTCGGCGGTGGTGTCGCCGCTGTGGGGCAGCCTCGCCGACCGCAAAGGCCGCAAGCTGATGCTGCTGCGCGCTTCGCTGGGTATGGCGATCGTCATCGCCCTGCAGGGGCTGGCCACCAACGTCTGGCAGCTGTTCGCGCTGCGCGCCCTGATGGGGCTGACGTCCGGCTATATTCCCAACGCCATGGCGCTGGTCGCCTCGCAGGCGCCACGCGATAAAAGCGGCTGGGCGCTGGGCACGCTCTCTACCGGGCAGATCTCCGGCGTGATCGCCGGGCCGCTGCTGGGCGGGTTGATGGCCGACCATCTGGGGCTGCGGGTGGTGTTTTTCGTCACCGCCGGGCTGATGTTCGTCAGCTTCCTGGTGACGCTGTTTCTGATTAAAGAACGGCGCATCACGGTGAAAAAAGCGGATCAGCTAAGCGGCAAGGCGGTATTCCGTTCGCTGCCTTATCCAACGCTGATCGTCACGCTGTTCGTTTGTACCCTGATGATCCAGCTGGCTAACTCCTCCATCAGCCCGATCCTGACGCTGTTCATCCGCGAACTGTCGGGCGACGTCAGCAATATCGCCTTTGTCAGCGGCATGATTGCCGCCGTGCCCGGCATTGCGGCGCTGATCTCGGCGCCACGCCTCGGGCGGCTCGGCGATCGCATCGGCACCGCGCGCATCCTGATCGCCGCGCTGCTGTTCACCACCGGCCTGTTCGCCGTGATGGCCTGGGTGAATACGCCGCTGCAGCTGGGCATTCTGCGCTTCCTGCTGGGGTTCGCCGACGGCGCGCTGATGCCGGCGGTGCAGGCGCTGCTGCTGAAGTATTCCTCCGATCAGGTGACCGGGCGCATCTTCGGCTATAACCAATCCTTTATGTACCTGGGCAACGTGGTTGGCCCGCTGCTGGGATCGGGCATTTCGGCGATGATGGGGTTCCGCTGGGTGTTCGCCGTCACGGCGGTATTGGTGCTTTGCAATGCGCTGCAGCTGCGGCATCAGTTCAAAAAAGTGGAAAATAAACGCGCGGGATAACGAGGAATGTGGGGAAACGCCTCAAGCAGTGGCGGGACAATGACGCCCATCAACCGTACCACCACTGCCAAAGGCGGCCGTAGCCTACTCGACACGATGAACGTTTGGTATTTATGTAAGTAAATAAAGTGTTGCGGGCGTGTGGAGGGCCGCCGCAGCGGCCCTTTTGGATCAGAACATGGTATTGTCGTTGGCCGATTTTTCCGGCACATCCTGATTGACGTCCCAATGCTCGGTGATTTTACCCTGATCGTTCACCCGATAAATATCCACGCTGGCGGTGCCGCGATCCTGCGGGTTATTTTGGTATTGGACGTGAACGTAGACCAGATCGCCGTTGACCGCGCTGCGGTATATTTTGGCGCTGTACTGCGGATTGTCTTTGAAGGTCTGGCTGAAGAAATCCAGGAACGGCTTGATGCCGTCGCCGACGAACGGGTTATGCTGCTTGTAGTTCTCCACAATCAGCTTTTGCGCCACGCTGATGTCATGACGGTTGAAAAAGCCCGCATACAGATCTTCCACCACCTTCAGCTTCTGCTGGGCATGATGATAACCGCCCTTGCCGGCCGATTTGTAAGACGCCGCCTGATCCGTTGACAGTGCCGGGTAACTCGCCAGCAAACCGCCGACGATCGCACAGGTGATCAATGCCTTTTTCATAACTGCTCCTTAGTTTCCTGAGTGACCTACGATTTTCAGCTGCCCTTTCAGATGGGTGAAGCTGCCGTCCCTGGCGGCGATGTTGGTGTATACCTCGCCGCGCTCAAAGTCCTCGACATGCGTCACGTTGTCGCCGGACTGTGGTTCATGCCAATAAACCATGTAGACCTTCGGCCGAATCTCCACCGCGGTGTACTGCACGGTATCGGTGATGCCCTGCGACGCTTCGCCGATACCGGTGAAGGTCATGGTCTTGTCATCGGTAAAATCCAGCTTGAAGGCGAAATCGCCGAAGGTCACCTGCACCACTTTACCGACCGCAATAAACTGCCCGTGTTTTTCCGTCATCGTCGCCGCCTTACTGTTTGTCAGGGTGGTTTGCGCCGCCAAAGCGGCAGGCAATGCCAGGGGGAAAGTCAGGGCTATCGCCAGCGCGATGCCCGTTCGTTTCACTGTTTTCATCGTTCCTTCTCCTTTCCGTGGTTGAAAACGAGAATCATTATTATTTCTTAACGGTTGGCGGAAATATAAGAATAATCTCTATTCCTATCAGGCACCTGGCGGCGAAAAAAGCGGGCGAAAAATCGCCGTAAAATGGCATGGCAATAGCGCGTTCTGGCCATTGGTTTTTACGCAATGAACGGAATTACTGCTTTCAGGAAGGGAAACCACTCGGGGATTTGATGGGTCTATAGCGCAGATCGCTTTAAGCTAATGCGTATTTATTCTTAAGGCCGCCCGCCGCAGGGAAACGGCGGCGAACGGCGTGGCGTTTAACGCAGCCAGGGCGTATAGGTGACGCCAACCAGCAACCCTTCCGGGCTGAGCAAACGGGTAACGCTTTGCCCCCACGGCTCTTCACGATTGGCGACCAGCAGCCGATAACCGCGATCGATTAGCCCTTGGGTGGCTATCGCCATGTCGGCCACGTCAAATTCGATCCACGCCTGCGGCACCGCGAGATCCGCCGGCCAGCGATCGTCGCCAAAGCAGGACTGCGCCGCCTGCGCCAGCGGCCACAGGGCGAAGTGCTTCACCCCGTCCAGCGCGCCCTGCTCGGCCAGCAGATAGGTTTCGTTGCCCGGCATCGGCTTGAGCGGCAGCCCCAGCGCCTCGACATAAAACGCCTTGCTCTCGTCGCTCTCACGCGTGATCGGCCCGAATCCGGCGACGAACAACACGCCCAGCCCGGCAAATGGTTGATCCATGCTTGCACTCCCTTCCGGTTAGCGCCCCTGCCGCACCTGCAGCGGAGCAAGTCCATAGGCCGCCTTGAAGCGGTTGCTGAAATGGCTGGCGGAGCTGAAGCCGCACGCCAGCGCGATCTCGGTGATCGGCTGTTGGCTATGCCGCAACAGCTGTTCCGCCCGCTGCAGCCGCGCGCGCATCACAAACTGGTGCGGCGCCAGGCCGGTCGAATGTTTGAACATGCGGGCAAAATGGTATTCGCTCAACCCGGCCTGCGCCGCCAGATCGGCCAACAACAAAGGCCGATCCAGGTGGCTTGCGATATATTCCCGCACCCGCCTGGCTGCCGCGGGAGCCAGGCCGCCGCGCCCCGCCGGCAGCTTCCACTGCAGCTGGCTGTAGCGCTGGATCAGGTGCGACATCAGCAGGTTCGAGGCGCTGCTGAGCGCCAGCAGGTTGGCGCTGTCCCGCCAGTCGCAGTTGAGCAAAAACTGGCGATACAGCAGCGTGATCTGCGGATCTTCGCCGAAGCTGCGCGGCTCCACGTTGATCGCCGCCGGGCTGCGATCCCAGGTTTGCTCCGCCAGCCGGCGCAGATGCCCGTCGGTACAATACAGATGCACGAACGACAGATCGCTGCGCACATCCCAGGTGGAAGCGTACTGGCGCGGCATGATGCAGAAGCGATCCGGCCCGCCGCCGTTGCGCCAGCCGCCCGGTACCTGCTGGTAGCACTCATAGCCGTCGGCGACGTACAGGCTCAGGGTATGGTGGTCGGCGCTTTCCTGCGTGACGCGATCGTTGCAGTTAGACCAGGCCGCCAGCTCCACGCCGGTGCCCAGCAGCACGCTGCCGTGCAGCCGCGCCTTGTGCTCACGCAGTGTTTCAAACGCCTGATAGTTGGACATCGCCGGCCCCGTTGTTCGACATTCTGACAGTGTAAAGAGTGGCGCCTCGGCATGCCAGCCGCCGCCTCGCGCTTTTACCAAAAAAAAGCGCAAGAATATGCAACTGGGCGCAAAGCGCTGCAAGCGCCGCCGCGCGCCAAAGCGGATACTGCGCCATCGGTTTTTTCGGAGTGAATAGAATGAATGCGCTGTTGTACCTCGCCGTGGTGCTGATTTGGGGCACCACCTGGATAGCGATTACCCTGCAACAGGAAGGCCCGGTGGCCATTCCCGTGTCGATCGCTTACCGTTTCGCCATTTCCGCTGCGGTGATGTTCGCCGTGCTGTTGTTAACACGCCGCCTGCGCCGCATCGCCCCGCGCGATCATCTGTTCTGCGTGCTGCAGGGCTGCTGCGTGTTCGGCTTCAACTTCTTCTGCTTCTACCATGCGGCGGCTTATATCAGCAGCGGGCTGGAATCGGTGATCTTCTCGATGGCGGTGCTGTTCAACGCCCTCAACAGCCTGCTGTTCTTCCGCCAGCGCCCCAGCCCCAACCTGCTACCGGCGGCGCTGCTGGGGTTGACCGGCATCGTGGCGCTGTTCTGGCAAGATCTGGCCGCCACCCGCATGGCGCCGGAGCTGCTTAAAGGCATCGGCCTGAGCGCGCTCGGCACCTACGGCTTCTCGCTGGGCAATATGATCAGCGCGCGCCATCAGCGCCGCGGGCTGGATATTTTTTCCACCAATACCTATGCCATGACCTACGGCGCGATGCTGATGGCGCTGATCGCCCTGGCGCAGGGCGCATCGTTCCAGATGGAATACAGCAGCCGCTATATCGGATCCCTGTTGTATCTGGCGATCTTCGGATCGGTGATCGCCTTCGCCGCCTACTTCAGCCTGCTCGGCCGCATCGGCGCCGGCGCGGCGGCCTACAGCACCCTGCTGTTCCCGCTGGTGGCGCTGACCATCTCAACGATTTACGAAGGCTACCAGTGGCATTTCAACGCCGTGCTGGGCCTGTGCCTGATCCTGTTGGGCAACCTGGTGATGTTCGCCAAGCCGGGGATGAAGTGGCGACGGGCGGGCATCTCAAAACAAAACTCAACCTTTTGAAGCTATTGCAAATATCGTTATCATCAGGTTTTGTTGATAACGGATGATGGCCAATGCTCAGAAGTGATGATGTGACACCCCGCGCCTACCAACAGGTGGACGTTTTCACCGCCACGCCACTGCAGGGCAATCCCGTGGCGGTGGTGCTGGAAGCCGAAGGGCTGAACGACGCGCAGATGCTGGCATTGGCCCGTTGGACCAACCTGTCGGAAACCACCTTTGTGCTTAAACCGACGCACCCGGCGGCGGATTATAAGGTGCGCATTTTCACCACCGAAAAAGAGCTGCCCTTCGCCGGCCACCCGACGCTGGGCACCGCCCACGCCTTGCTGAAAGCCGGATTGACGCCTAAACGCCCTGGAACGGTGATGCAGGAATGCGGCGTCGGTCTGGTGGCGGTCAATATCCTGCCGGAAGGCACATTGGCGTTCGCCGCGCCCGAAGTAGAGTTCCGCCCAATGGCGGCCGAAGAAACCGAACGGTTAACGGCCGCTTTACGGCCTGCAGTGATTGCAGCAGGCACCCCGCCGGTGATTGCCGAGATGGGCATTCGCTGGCTGATGGTGCGTCTGCCGGACGCGCAGTCCTGCCTGGCGGTAACGCCGGATCAGGCCACGATTAAACAGCTGCAAACCGCCTGTGATGTGGATGGCGTAGTGATTTATGGCGCCTGTTCTGCGGCCGAACCGGCCGATTACGAAATGCGCGCGTTTATGGTGGAATGCGGTGTTTTGATTGAAGATCCGGTAACCGGCAGCGCTAATGCCTGCCTGGCGCGCTTGCTGCAAGCCAGCCGCTTCCCCGACGGCCGCCAGACCGCACAGGGTTACCAGGTGCGCCAGGGCACCCAACTGAATCGAGATGGCCGCGTGAGCGTGCGCTTTATTGACGGCGAACCCTGGATCGGCGGGCAGTGCCGCACCCTGATTAATGGCACATTGGGTATTTAGTTTGGGGGATGTAGGATAAGGAAGGCGTTGGACATTTGGAGGGATGTTTGACCCTATCGGGTCGCGATTCATGAATTGCTAAAAACAAAGCTTTCCTCTGCTAAGTTATGTTCTTTCCTATGTTGCACATCCCAGTCAAAGTAGCCATCAGGCTGTTTGGATTCTACGCCTTTCAGCCAATACTGTTCACCATAAGCTATCAGCATTGCCCAATGATATTCAATTTCATGGCTCCTGAGACAGACAGCCGTATAACTGTTGATAGGCTTGCACACTAAGCTCGATGATAAAACCAATAACTCCGCGTCACTTTCAGACTTTTGCGCATATTTAACAATGATCGCTTTGAGCATTTCCACCCAAGTATAAAAATTGAAAACTACAGTTTCATTCGAGTCATTCTCATCCCGAAAAAGGATACCATCAACCAGACTAGATTTGTTAATCATTGGTAACCTCCATCAAATTAAAAATTCATTTATTATTAGGCTTAATACTAATGATGTCAATTAGAAAAATATCACTCATTTATTTCTCAGAAAAATATCATTGTCAGCGATACCGAAGTCAAGATAAAAACCCAACGTGGATTTTATATGCAGCCGACCGTTTAACCTTATAACATCAAGAAATGGGTTAGAGGTCGTAGAGTACATGAACCATTTCAATTTATTATACTTATCTGCTCTGACAATAAAACCATCACTCCCCATTTCGCCCTCCCCGCAAAATAAAACGTCACCATCAGGAAGCAATACCTTGTTGTTTATTTGAATTTCAGACCACAAATCATCACGTTTCTTAATGAGTGAGCTTAACGAAATAACACTCCCATATGAAATGCCATACTCCTTATTAAAAGTATTTTTGAAACCATCACTTTCTTCAGAGTAAATATTTATCTCTCTTGCTGTATTGTTTTCACTTGCAATGAGGTCCACTCCAATTAACTAACCACGCACCCATTTCTCTTGTATTTTCTTGATATCCATTTTACTTCCCGCCAATTATTTTATCAATTTTTGACCGCCAAAAAAGCACCCACCTATTTTCCAATGCCACAGAGTAGTTTTCAATTAAATAATAGTCATTTTCATCACTATGGGAAGTAAAACACTGATCAACACCATTGACAACCCATGATAGCAAATTTAAAACATCCTTATCACATTCGTTTTCTTTTAAAAACGCCCCTGAATTATTTATTAAGTCACTTAACAGATTTTCATCAAAGAACGACCTCTCAAAAAGCGAGTAGCAAAAAGTCCCTTCAATCAAGTCATTTTTGTTATTCATAACATCAAGCTTTAATTCCTTGCTCACATTGAACTCCTAATCATTCCATGGTTTTTTCTATGAAATCAAAAAGTCAAAAAACTCTTTGGCTCTAAATACAGTGAATTTTCATTGAATACAGTGAATTTTCATTGTCACCATCTTTATACCTGACGATGAACACTGAGAACGGTTCTTCACTATAATTCACTGCAATTATTTTAACTTCCCGTTCAGTTTTAAAAGCTTGTGAATAGATTGACATCATGTAAAATTGATCATCCACATCTACTTCAAACCACGGAGAGATGTTTTCAACTAAATGTGAATTAACAACCCCATCATCATCAATGTAAAATTCAAATATAACCTCACCGGATATAAAGTAAACCCTGTCATACATCGGATGAAAAAACGGTGGTGTATCCGAATCTATGTAGCCAGTAACAATTATATCACCACCCCATATTTAATTATATTCTCACTAAATTCACTCATATGTTCCATAAGCTAACGCCAGAATGAAAAATCAGATACGAAAATTTCGTTTATTATCACCCCGCCAGGAATATCGTTTATCGCATCGGCAATCTCATCATATGGGCATGGGAGGATAAACGAAATACCAAAGTCATCATTAATAACTATTGAACCATTGTATATTTTCTGTGATATCGTCAGCTTGATTATATCTGTTATTTCCATTCCGGGGAATATGATTCCATTGTAGCCCCCTTGGTAATGAGCATTACATCCAAGTGACAAAATGACACCGTCTTTATCAGTTATGACGGATAAGGTATTATCGACTGTATATGACTTTCGCTCACTCCCGTCAGGTAGGGAGTGATTTTTAATCTTAACGCTAAATCTGGATTGCATCTCATTAATATATAATGAAATATTTTCATTTAGAACGACATTCCCTATGGAAACACCAGACACAATCCTAGCGTTAAAATCAATCATGTTAGATACCGTAATATAAAATGATTTATCAATGTTTATGGATGGATATTTCAAAATTATCAAACCTGCTTTTAGATACTTTTTTACTCTAGATATTTAGAACCGACTGAGAATTGTCGGCTCTAACGCAGATTTAGAAATGGTTACATTGTTAACGTGAACACTAAGAGTCAGGATAGACGACTCTATAATCCTCATCCCTATGAAGCTTAGTCCAAATTCCATCCTTCCACTTCACATCTCCATCTCTTAGTATTTTTTTTATTTTTCTCTCAAAGTCTGGATTAAAAAAATCATTAGATTTTATTTTCACGTCGATCACATGATTATCATCACAAAGAACATCCCCTAATCTATCAACTCTATCTATAACCTCTATATTATAATCATCTAGTTCTGCTTTTGCCACATAGCGCCCCTTATCATCTTCACAAGGAAGTGAAACACCAAACGCCCTTTCCAGCTTAATAAGCAGCTTATCAAATGGAATGTCTTCCAATAATAAAATACCTAATTGCCTATTCTCGTTCACAGCCATTCTCCATTTCATGAACATCCGGAACGCCCTAACCTTCTTTGGACGTCGCCTTTTCTAGCCAGATCATCTAACTCATGGGTGTAGAACACCCTAAACCCAAATGGTTCATTTCTTAACCCTGGGAATTTCTGCCTTAACTTCGAATCGATAGACTCCTCTATTGATTTCATCCCCCCAAGCTTAGATGCGTCCCGGCGTCTGTTCCTAAACTCAGGTGAACTAGCTAAGTAATCCGACTTAATAAATCCATCAACATCGAAATCATTCATGTTAATAGGTCTAGCAATCGCAGGATCATGGGACTTACTTATTCCACTTGCAGCACTACCTCTATATCCAACGGTTGCGTTTGGATCTATCTTCTGTATAGCAGGAAGATGTTCCAATAGAATCTCATCAATTTGTTGCTGAAGGCTATTTAAGCCACTAAGTCCTAGAGGATCTATCCATCCCAAAGGATTTGGAGCATATCTATAAAGGTTCAACCCGCCGCGTAGCCCTATCGGATCCTGCGTGGTGAAACGCCCCACCTCGGGTTCGTAGTAGCGGAACAGGTTGTAGTGCAGGCCGCTTTCGTCGTCCTGATATTGCCCGGCGTAGCGCAGCGGCTGCTGGTATTGCACGCCCTGCCGCTTCGCCGCGCCGGCTACCGTCTGGCCCTGCAGCTTGCCGAAGGTGTCGTACTGCCCGGACCAGCACAGGTTGCCCGCTGCGTCGGTCACTTCCAGCGGCGCGCTGTTCAGATCGGTGTGATACCAGTAAATATCCGCCGAGCGGCTGTCGCCCGCCTGCTCCAGCGCCGCCAGTGGGCTCCACGGGCTGGCCGGATCGTAGCTCCAGCTGCGGCGGCTGCCGTCGTCGCGCTGCTCCTGCAGCAACCGGTAGCCCTGCCACAGGAAACGGGTCGTCTGTTCGGTTTTGCCCTTATAGCGCACCGTTTTGCGGCTGCGGCGGCCCAGCGCGTCGTAATGATACTGCGCCTCGAACTCACCCTGCGGGCCGCGGCCGTGCGCCTGCACCAGCCGGTTGTCGGCGTCGTAGCGGTAGTGCTGTTCGTACAGGCCGTTGCGCCGGCTGATCAGGTTGCCCCAGGCGTCGTAACGGTAAAACAGTTTTTGCCAGTGCGTCAGGCGGTTGTCGGCGATCGGCGCCAGCGGCAGGTGCGCGTCGATGTCGCTCTGCGGGCTGCGTTCGCCCAGCAGGTTATCCGCCAGATCGTACACCAGCCGTGCGCCCGGTTTGCCCTGATTGGGTTCGCGGTGTTGCAGCAGGCGGCCTTCGGCGTCGTAACCATAGTGCACTTCGCCGCGCAGCGCGTCGCTCACCCCGGCCAGCTCGCCGCGGCCGGTGTAGCGATAGGCGCGCCACAGCACGCCGTCTTCCGGCCGGGTCAGTTTATCGTGGCCGAAGGCGCTGCTCTGCCAGCTGCGGCGGCCCATGGCGTCGTAACGCCGCTGCTGCTGCAGCGCGCCCTGGCTACGGCCGGTTTCCCGGTGCAGGCGATCGCGGGTGAACTCGCTCACCACCTGCTGGTTGAATTTGATGGCGCTGGCGTGGCCGGAGCCGTAATACAGCCACTGCAGGCGATCGCCCTGCGGCAGCGTCAGCGCCTGCAGGTTGGCCAGCGCATCCCACTGGTATTGCAGCTCGCCGTTCACGCCCTGTTCGCCGAGCAGCCGCCCGGCGGCGTCATAGCGCATCTGCACGCTGTCCGGCTCGATGCCCAGCGCCGCGCCGCTCGCCGTCGGCAGGCGGTTCAGCTCGCGCAGCCGCCCCATGGCGTCGAAACGGTAATGCCATTCCGCGCTGGCGTTGCCGCGCCAGACCAGCTGCCCCGCCTCGTCGAAGCGGAAGCGCTGTTCGCGCTGCGTCAGCTCACCTGCGCTGCCCGGCAGGCCGACCTCGCGGTGCTCCTCCAGCAGCCCGGCCGCGCCGTAGCGATAATCGTGGCGGGTGTCGTCCGGGCGCTCTTCGGTCAGCACGCGGCCCACCGCATCGTAGCTGAAGCGGTATTCGCCGCCGTTGCCGTTCTCCAGCCGTGTCAGCCAGCCCTGCGGGCTGTAGTGATAGCGCCGGGTGCGGTTGATGCGATCGGTGATGCTGACCGGCAGCCCCAGGGCGTTGTACTGCCAGCGGGTCAGGCTGCCCAGTGCGTCCTGATGCTCGGCCAGCTGGCCGTGCGCATTCCAGTTAAAGCGCTCTTCGCCACCGTCCGGGTGGATCAGGGTGTGCAGGCGCCCGCCGTTATCCCATCGGTAATGCGTCTGATGGCCTTCGGCATCGGTCTGCGTCGTCAGTTGCCCCAGCGCATCGTAGGTATAAGCCGTGACGCTGCCGGAACAGTCGGTGTAGCGCGTCAGCTGGCCGCGGGCGTCCCACTCCAGCTTCACTTCCCCGCCCAGCGCGTCGATCACACTAGCGGGCAGGCTCTCTTCGTCATCCGGATAGCGGTACAGCGTGGCGTTGCCCAGCGCATCGACATAGCGCGTCGGGCGCCCCAGCGTGTCCCAGTGCTGCGCTTCGCTGCTGCCGTCCGGGTAGGCGACGGCGAACAGCCGGCCGCTGTTGCGCGAATATTGATAGCGCGTCACGCGGCCGAGCGGATCGGTCTCCGACAGCAGGCGGCCGTAAGGATCCCATTCGCTCTGGCGCTGCGCGCCGCCGGGCAGCAGCACGCTGCACAGCTCGCCGCGTTGGTAGATAAAACCGTAGCGGCGCTGGTCGAAATCGGTGTACTGCGCCACGTTGTCGTCGTCATCCAGCCGCCACTCCGCCCGTTTGCCGTCGCCGCGCACTGCGCTGCGGCGCCCGCCGGCGAAGTCGTAACCGAACTCAAGGGATTCCCCGGCGCTGTTGCGGTAGGCCGTCACGCGCGGCACGCCGTCGATCTCTTGCCATTGGTATTCGTTCAGCAGCCCGGCGGCGTCCTGGTGGCTGATCATCAGGCCGTCGCGCCAGCCAAAGCGCCGCGTCACCTCACCGGCGCGGTTGCTCACCGTCGTCAGTTGGCCCTGCTCATCGTAACCATAACGCGCCAGCGTTCGTTCACCGTCGGCGGTTTGCAGCGCCACTTCGCGCAGACGGCCCTGTGCATAGCGGCACATCAGGCGCTGCCCGGCGCTGTCCACCAGTTCGCTCAGCAGCCCCTCGTCGTCGTAGAACAGCGAGGTGGCGTTGCCGATGGCGTCGGTGATCATGCTGAGCCGGCTCGGCTGGTCGCCCGCCAGCGGCGGGTAGTGGAAAATCTGTTCGCCGACGTCAAACAGCTGCCAGCTGCCGTCGTCGTTGTGCATCAGCCAGCATTTTTCGGCTTCGCAGTAGGTTTTATGGCCGCGCGGCACCATAGGGAAAGCGACGAAGTCGCCGGAAGGCGCACGCCACACCAGGCCGTCCTGATACGGCTGCAGGCTGCTCTCCCAGAACAGGTTCCAGCCGCGGCCCAGTACGCCGTCGCCGGGGTTGCCGCTGCGCCAATAGCGCTGCCAGGCGACCGGCAGCCGCGAAGGCAGCACGAAATCGAGATCGTCTTCGCCGTCGAGGAATTTCTGGCCGCTGACGATATCCACCGGCCGGGCGATAATGCCGACCGCGGCGGTCGCGGTCATCAGGGTGCCGGCGCGGCAGGCGATGCGCGCCAGTTTGTTGATGCCGGGCAGCTTGCCCAGCAGTTTGCCGAGCGCCCCCAGCTTGCCGGCGGCGCCGCCCACGCCGCCCACCAGGCCGGCGAACAACAGCGTCAGGTCAGAGACCTTGTACAGCCAATCCGGCACTTCGGGCTTGATCGGCAAGGTGGTGACGGTGCCGCCGCCAATAAACACGTTGGGCGAGCCTTCCATCACCTGCGCGTCGCAGTTGGTTTTGTCCCCCACGCGCGAGGCGGGCTGGCCGTTGATGCTGACCTTATCGGAGCCCTGCGCCATCTGCATGCTCGGGCCGTCGTCGCTGCAGGCCACCTGGCTGTTGGTGGCGAGCGCAGCGGGTTTGCCGTTGATGAAGACGTTGGCGGAGCCGGTGACGATATTGCCTTTGGGGGTCAGGCTACCGGCACCGGCGTCGGCAATGCCGTCGCGCGCCGCGGTGGCCGCCTCCCCGGTGAGATACCCCACCGCCAGGCTGGCGCCGATAAGCAGCACGCCGACGCCGATACAGGAAGCCGCCAGGCCGGCAACGAACAGCGCGCCCGCCGCCACCGCGCCTGCGGCGGCGATCAGGCCGCCGACAAGGGTGCCGGCAATCATGCCGGCCAGGGCATGGGAATGCCCGATGGTATCGCCGACGCGAGCCGCTTCGGTCATCGTAAGTTCCTTTTACGCAAAGAGTTCATCGTTATGCCGCCCGGTAGCTGCTCAGCACCTGCTGCAGCAGCGCGTCGTCTTGCGGCGTCAGCTTGCGCGCCATCGCCAGGGTGAACACCAGCACCCGGCCCTCCGCCAGCGCGAACACCGCCTGGTTCTGCCAGATGCGTTTGCCGTCGCGCAGGTAGCTGGCGCGCACCCACTCACCGGCGGCCAGCCCATCGCCCAACGTCGCCGGTTCGCGGCTTTTGAACGCCCAGCCTTTCAGCCCCTGCGCCAGCGCATCGAGCTGGCGGGTGACGTACCCTTCCAGGCTCTCCGCCGGCTGCAGCGCATCGCGGGAAATATTGACTGAGGGGGAAACATCATCGCCGGCCAACAGGACGTTGACCGTACGATCGGCATAGCCTTCCGGCAAAGCGACGCTGCCTTCGCTAAAAGCGCAGCGGGATAAAGCGGACATGCGAGGATCCTTTTGCATAAATAATGCTTAAGCATCGCATAACTTAGCCTTGAAATAAAACCATCAGATACGGCGAATGTTGCGCGGCGTGACCGCGTTCACTGTGCAAAAGAGCGGTGCCGGAATCTGGCCGGGAATCAAACCGTCATATTACAGAATTATCTGAATCCACCGGCGCGCCGCCGCGCCGATTATGGCTATACTCGGCTTTCGTCCGTTTTTCAGGAGATCAGGATGCTGAGATTCACCCGTAGCGCGCTGCTGTGCGCCGCGCTAGCCGCGTTCGCCGCCGGCGCCGCCGAAACGCCGACGTTCGGCCCGGAGCTGCAGGGCTTTCACTACCCCTACCCGTTGCAACAGTTCAGCTTCACCTCGCAGGGGCAGCCGTTAAAAATGGGCTATATGGACGTGCCGCCGGAAGGCACCGCCAACGGCCGCACCGCGCTGTTGCTGCACGGTAAAAACTTCTGCGCCGCCACCTGGCAGGACACCATCAAGGCGCTGAGCAAGGCCGGTTACCGTGTCATCGCGCCCGATCAAATCGGCTTTTGCTCCTCCACCAAGCCGGCGCATTACCAGTACAGCTTCCAGCAGCTGGCGCAAAATACCCACGGCCTGCTGCAGAATCTTAAAATCAGCAAGGCCATCGTCATCGGCCACTCCACCGGCGGCATGCTGGCCACGCGCTACAGCCTGATGTACCCGCAGGCGGTGGAACGGCTGGTGATGGTCAACCCGATCGGCCTTGAGGACTGGAAGGCGAAAGGCGTGCCGTGGCGCAGCATCGATCAGTGGTTCGCGCGCGAGCTGAACACCTCCGCTGAGAGCATCCGCAATTATGAGCTGCACACTTACTACGGCGGCCGCTGGAAGCCGGAGTACGATCGCTGGGTGGACATGCTGGCCGGGCTGAACAACGGGCCGGGCCATCGCCTGGTGGCGTGGAACTCGGCGCTGATCTACGACATGATCTTCACCCAGCCGGTGTATTACGAGTTCAAGGATCTGCAAACGCCCACCACGCTGATGATCGGCACCGCCGACACCACCGCCATCGGCAGCGATATCGCCCCGCCGGCAGTCAAGGCCAAAATCGGGCATTATGATGTGTTAGGCAAACAGGCGGCGAAACTGATCCCGCACGCCACGCTGATCGAGTTCGCCGGGCTCGGCCACGCGCCGCAAATGGAGGAGCCGGAGCGTTTCCATCAGGCGCTGCTCAAGGCGCTGCAACCCTGAGCGGCCGGTTGGCGCGGCCGCTGCACGGCGGCTAAACTTTCAGCTGGCACTCAATTGCAGGAGACAGCCATGCGACAGATTATTGCCAGCGCGTTCGTCAGCCTCGACGGCGTGATGCAGGCGCCCGGCGGGCAGGACGAAGACCGCAGCGGCGGCTTTCGCTTCGGCGGTTGGACCGCCCCCTACTGGGATGACGCCGTCGCGGAAACGATGAGCGATCTTTTCTCGGCGCCTTTTGATTTGCTGCTCGGGCGGCGCACCTACGATATCTTCGCCGGTTACTGGCCGCAGATCACCGATGAGGCTGACCCGTTTTCGGCCGATATCGCCCGCACGTTCAATCAGGCGGTCAAATACGTCGCCACTCATCACGGCGAGACGCTGGCGTGGCAGAACAGCCAGTGGCTGGGGCGGGACATCATCGCCCGGCTGCGCGAGCTGAAGCGCGCCCAGGGGCCGGTGCTGCTGGTGCAGGGCAGCAGCACCCTGATGCAACAGCTGCTGGCCAACGATCTGGTGGACGAACTGCGCCTGCTTACCTACCCGGTGTTGCTCGGCGCAGGCAAGCGGCTGTTCGATGACAACGCCGCGCCGGCGGCCTTCACGCTGACCCAATCGGTGGTCTCGCCCGGCGGCGTGATCGTGGCCCACTACCGCCGCGCCGGCGAGGTGGCCACCGGCGACTTCACGGTGGAAAGCGCAGCGGCCCAGCCGTAAAAAAAGGGCCGTTCGGCCCTTTTCTCTTTTCCTTCCTCGCCCTCAGGCAAACAGAATATCGCTCTGCTCCACCTGCCCGACCACGTGGATCTTGAAGTCGGCGGCGTAGCTGTTGCTCTGGGTGTTCATCAACAGATCGGTAGTGCCGTTGAAGGCGTCGAAGTTGAGTTGGATCTCGCCTTTCTGGCCGCTGAAGGCGCTGCCGCTGTCGATAAAGCGCAGCTCGCTCAGGCTGTTGTTGAAGCGCAGGCCGGAGAGATCGATCTTGTCGATGCCGTGCTCGAAGTCTTCAATCACGTCGAACGCCGCCAACGTCGACTCTTTGGCGTTGAGATAGACGAAATAGTCGGTGAAGTTATTAGCGTCTTTGCCGCCCCACAGATGATCCGCCCCCAGACCGCCGTACAGGATATCGGAGCCGGCGTTGCCCGCCAGCAGGTTGTCCTGATCGTTGCCGATGATCACATCGCGCCCGCTGCCGCCGATGGCGTTCTCGATGATCGCCCCGCGCGCGATGGCGACGTTCTGCGTGCCGCCGCCGACGCTGGAGAACGCGCCGTCGTTCAGGTTGATCATCTGCTGCTGGCTGTAGCCGGAGAAGTCCAGCGTGTCGTTGCCGCCGGCGTCCCACACCGCGAAGTTGACCGGTTTGCCGTTGTCCGCCGTGGCGGTCAGGAAATCGCGCCCGGTGTTGGAGTTGAAGCCGTACACCGTGTCGCCGGTGCGGGTGCTCATGTTGGCGCCGTACAATTTTTGGATCGCGGCGATGTCATCCACCATCGGGCCATAGCCGTACACCCCTTTGGTGTCGGCGCCGGTGTAACCGGCGTTGAAATAGCTCATGATCGAGTATTGCAACGAATCCTGATAATAGGCGGCATCGTTCTGGTAGCTCGGGTTGCCCAGCGACGCGTCATAAGATCCCGGGTGCGCCAGCCCCAGAGCATGCCCCAGCTCGTGGGTGAAGGTCTGGCTGCTGAAGTCGCCGCTAACCGGCGCCTTATGGGTGGCGAAGTTTTTGTTGAACCACACCGTGCCGGCGAAGGCGTTATCGCTGCCCGCTTTGGAACTCGGCGGGTAATAGGCGTAAGCGTTGATGGCATTCGGGCCGCTGCCGGCGGCGGTGCTGCCGTCGGCGCGCTGGGTGAAGTAAGCGAAGGTAATATCCGCGCGGTGGTTGATGTCGGTGGACGCCGCCGCAGTAAAGGTTACGTTCGCCACATCGGCCCAGGCCTGCATCGATTTCAGCGCCTGAGCCTGCGCCGCCAGGGTCAGCGGCTGCAGCCCCTTGTCGCCGTCGCCGGTCTGGCCGATGCGGTTCAGCGCGCTCTGCGTCAGGAAGGAATAGGTCAGCGCCACCGGCTGGTGATACGCCTGATCGCCGTTGTGCGTCAGGCCCGGCCGCGTCAGCTGATCGGCGGCGCGATCGAAGCTGAAGTTATCGCGGATTTTACCCAGGTTGTTGATGGCTGCCCCGCCGCGCTGGTTGCTGTACAGGTTAGCGTTGTCCAGCGTGAACAGCGCGCCGTAGCCCAATCCGTCATAGGGGCTGCCGGGCTGGTGATAGTAAAACTGATAGTTGTGATCGTTGGGGGATGTGGCGGCCAGGCTGGTGAACTCATCGTCATCTTGCAAAATGTCGTTGTGGCGACTGCTCATTGCATTCTCCTTTTACACAGTAGGAATCCACTCGCTTTGTAAGACTATTCATCAGTCGTTCTAATCTAAGCCAAGGCTTAGGATTGACCAGTATAGTAATTAACCCCGACGGCGCGAGCCCACGCCGCCGCGCATCACCGCTCCGGGCGTTAAGGCGGAAATAATCATAACGATTTGTATTAGCGCAGTATTAATGAGAAAGATAAGCGTATCGGCGGGCTAATGACTCGTCTTTTTGGGCATGTTATCGCCGGTTAGATCAGAATTATCGAGGATTAAAAAACCTAATCCTTGCCTCATCATCCTGCCGGGAACGTGCTAAGGTGTGAACGGACAGCCGAAAGGAGTGACCCGATGCCAACCCATTTACTTATGCGCGCCTTGCGCCGCGCCAGCCTGACAGGAGTCATTATGAGCGTATTGTGCAGCAGTGCCCTGGGCAGTTCACTGCCGTTGCTGGAACCCGCCGCGCTGAAGGGCGACTGGCAGCTCGCCGCCATCGGCGACGGTAAAACCGTCTGCGAGGTGCAGCTGAGCGACGAAGCGGTAGCCAACACCAACGCCTTCCGCTTCAGCGCCTCAGCCGAATGCCTGCAGCCGCTGGCGCTGCACGCGCTGCCGGTCGCCTGGCGGCCAACGCCGGACGGCATGACGCTGACCGACGCCGAAGGGAGCATGGTGGCGTTTCTGGCCCTGACCGCGCCGAAGCGCTATGAGCTGATCGACCGCAACGGCCCTTCGCGCTTTGTGCTGATCCCGCGCTAATCCTTCAGGCGAACAGCAAGCCAAGCAGCGCGCCACCGGCCAGCACCCACAGCGGATGGAGGCGCTTGCTCATGCTCAAGCCCGTCGCCAGCGCCACGATCGCCGCCAGCCGCCAATTGGGCGCGGAAGCCTCGGCGATCAAAAGGCCGCTGGCCACCACCAGCCCCACGGTCAGCGGCACCAGCCCGGCCTGCACGATGCGGCGCCACGGGCGATCCTTAAAGCGCCGCCAGGCGCCCATCACCAATAGCGTAACGATGGAAGACGGCCCGAACTTGGCGACCGAAGACACCAGCAGCCCCGCCCAACCGGCGACGTGCCAACCGACCAGCGGCACGATCATCATGTTCGGCCCCGGCGCGGCCTGCGCCATGGCGAACAGCGCGCTGAACTCCTGGGCGCTCATCCACTGATGCACCTCCACCACCTGCCGCTGCATCTCCGGCAGAATGGTCATGCCGCCGCCGAACGCCAGCAGAGACAGCTCGGTGAAAATCAACGCCAACGCCATCAACACCCCGCTCATGACGGCCACCGCCACATCAGCAGAATGCTCAGCGGCGCCAGCACCAGCATGGTCGGCAGCAGCGGCAGGCGCAGCCAGGCAATGGCGATCAGCGCCAGCGCCACAATCGCCAGCGCCGCCCACTTGCCGCGCAGCGGCAGCAGCATCTTAATCCCGGTCGAGAGCAGCAACCCGGCGGCGGCGGCGGCCAGACCGGCGAACACATGCTGCACATGAGGATCGTTTTGGAAGCGGGCGTACACCACGCCCAGCCCCACCACAATCGCCGTCGGCGCGCTGATGAGGCCCAACAAGGCGCACAGCGCGCCGCGCAGCCCGCGAAACTCCATGCCCACCGCCACCGACAGGTTGATCACGTTGCCGCCGGGCAGAAACTGGCACAGCCCGAGCAGCTCGGTGAATTGTTCGCCGCTCAGCCAGCGCCGGCGCTCCACCAACATGCTGCGCGCCATCGGCAGTACGCCGCCGAAGCCGATCAACCCCAGCCACAGAAAGCCCAAAAACAGCGCCGCGTTGCCCGGCGCTGCCGCCGGGTGCGGTTTTATCGTATTGATATCTGACATGACATTGCCGTTCCACATCGCTTGTTTTGATGTCTGGTATCATGCGCGCCGCCGTGCCATGATGTCTAATGCATTCCGGAACAATGAAAGATACCTTTGAGGTATGGTTATGATTGAACTGCGTCGCCTGCGGGCGTTCGTCACCGTGGTGGAAGAAGGCAACATCACCCGCGCCGCCGAGCGGCTGTTTATCCAGCAGCCGCCGCTGACCCGCCTGTTGCAGGGGTTGGAAGATGAATTGGGCGTGAAGTTGTTACAACGATTGCCGCGCGGCGTGCGCGTCACCGAAGCGGGCGGTGTGCTGTTCGAAGAAGCCCGCGCCCTGCTGGCGCGCGCCGAACGCCTGCGGGAAGCGGTGCAGCGCGCCGCCCGCGGCGAGCAGGGCCACATCGCTATCGGTTTCACCAGTTCCGCCGCGCTGCACCCGTTCGTGCCCAACCTGTTGCGCCGCTACCGCGACATCCTGCCGGGCATCACGACTCAGTTGGAAGAGGCCGGCAGCGGCGAACTGATGGAGGCGTTGCTGGAACAGCGCCTCGACGCCGCCTTCGTGCGCTCGCCGGCCAACGGCATTCCCGGCCTGAGCGTCGAGCCGGTGCTCAGCGAGCCGATGATCGTCGCCCTGCCGCTGGGCCATCGGCTGGCGCATGAGACGCAGCAGCCGCTGCCGTTGGCCGAACTGGCCCACGAGGCGTTTATTCTCTATCGCCGCCCGGCCGGCCAGGGGCTGTACGACGCCATTCTGGCCGCCTGCCACCGCGCCGGCTTCAGCCCGCGCATCGTGCAGGAAGCGCCGCGCCTGCCGGCCACCCTCAGCCTGGTCGGCGCCGGATTGGGGGTGTCCATCGTGCCCGGTTCCATGCGGCGGCTGGGCGGCGACGGCATCGTCTACCGCACTCTCGCCGCAGAGGCGCAGCTCAGCGCCCCGCTTTACCTGGCGCTACGGCGCAGTCCGGCCTCGCCGATCGTCGAGCGCTTTCGGCAACTGGTGCTGGAGACCGTGGGGCAGTCATAAAAATAGCCCGAACGGCCAATAAAAAATGACGTTCGTTTATTATTTATTTAAATTATCCGGCGACTAAAATTAATTCCACCCAATGACTATTCAACTTCCGGTTAATTAATTAAACCCGCTCTCACTTAGTAACAAACGCAAACAAATAAGCGCCTACGCAATACCTTCCAGCCGCTAGGATTTAAGGGTCACAGCCTATTTCCGCCGATGACAAAAATCATTTCAATGGCGATCGCGCCTTCCCTGTCGCCTGCTTCTGCAGGCGCACGGCTTTATATTGGAGAAAATGCTATGCTATCGCGTCGTGATATATTGAAAGTCTCCGCCGTCAGCGCGGCCGCCGCCGGCATGATTGGCGGCATCGCCAAAAATGCCGCTGCCGACGACCATCGCAATATCGTGCCCCCCAGCAGCTATCAGCCGCCTGCCGATGCGCAGCATCTCTATAAATACAAATTCACCGATAGCAAAAAGCGCAGCCTGCCCAGCGGCTGGGCGCGCGAAGCCACCGTCGAGCAATTCCCGATCTCCGAGGGCGTGGCCGGCGTCGACATGACGCTGGAACCGGGCGGCGTGCGCGAACTGCACTGGCATGCCATCGCCGCCGAATGGGCGTTTATGCTGGAGGGCCATGCGCGCATCACCATTCTCGATCCCGAGGGCAAATGCGAAGTGGCGGATTTCGGGCCCGGCGACGTCTGGTATTTCCCAAAAGGTTACGGCCATTCCATTCAGGCGTTGGCGGACGGCGCGCATTTTATTTTGGCGTTCGATAACGGCCATTTCTCCGAATTCGGCACCTTCAGCATCACCGATTGGGTGGCGCATATGCCGAAAGAGGTATTGGAAAAAAGCGTCAACATGCCGGCGGCGGTATTTTCCAAGGCCAAACAGGGTGAAGCTTATATTGTCGGCGGCGCCGTTCCGCCCGCCTTGCCATTGCCGAAAAACGACGGCGGATTAAATAACGCCCCGCTGACCCACCGTTATGAATTAATGAAGCAAAAGCCGTTCTTTGAAAATGACGCGGGCAGCGTCCATTTGGTGTCGTCGAAAGAATTCCCCATCTCCACCACCATGACCGGCATCATCGAGATCGTGAAACCCGGCGCGATCCGGGAATTGCACTGGCACCCCAATGCCAACGAATGGCAATACTATATCTCCGGCAAAGGCCGAATGACGGTGTTCAGCTCGCACGGCCACGCGCAGACGGAAGAGTACGCCCCTTCAGACGTCGGCTACGTGCCGCAGGGCTTCGGCCATTACATCGAGAACATCGGCGATGAGGATTTGAAGGTATTGATCGTGATGGACAACGGCATTTATCAGGATATTTCGTTGTCCGACTGGCTGGCGAAAACCCCGGCCTACCTGCTGGCGGATAACTTCAATAATCAGGTTGAGGACTGGCGGGATCGGCCGAAAGACAAGCGGGTGATGTCGCGGCGCAGCCGCTGACGCCGCGGCGAGGGAGCCGCTCCCTCGCCGCTTTTCTTTACTGCTTGCGCTGCTCCGCTACCTGCTTGGCGGTGACTTTGCCCTGCTTATCGCCGAAGTGGCCGACCACGAAGTTGGCGACCGCCGCCACTTCCTCGTCGGAATAGGCGCTGCCGAACGCCGGCATCATTTCATGCCGCTCGCCAACGCTGATGCTCGTCCCCTTCAGGATAGCCTGCACCACGCTGCGCCCCTGCGGATCGTTCACCGCCGTGCTGCCCACCAGCGAAGCGTACTCGCTCTGGCGGCCCGGCCCGTTCCACTGGTGGCAGCCGCTGCAGTCGTTGGCGAACAGCCGCCGCCCGAGCGAACTGTCTTGCCCGCCCGGCAGGATCGGGGTGGATGCCGCCGCGCCCTTCGGCTGCAGGTTCACCGCGGCGGCAGCGTCGCCGGCGATCGGCTCGATGTCGCGCAGGTATTTCACCAACGCCAGATTGTCTTCTTGCGTCAGGAACTGCAGGCTGTTTTCCACCGCTTCCGCCATCGGGCCTGCGGCGCTGCTGCGCCCCGGCGCATGGCCGGTAGCCAGATATTGCGACAGCTGCTGGTCGCTCCAACCGCCGATGCCGGTCTGTTTGTCCGGCGTGATGTTGGCAGCGAACCAGCCCTGCACCACTTCACCGCTCAGGTGCTTGCTCTGGTTAAGACCAAACCCCAGATTGCGCGGCGTGTGGCACTCGCCGCAGTGGCCCAGCGCCGTCGCCAGATAGGCGCCACGATTCCACTGTTCGTCCTTGTTGAGATCCGGCGTAAAACGCTGCTCGTTAAAGAACGCCAGGTTCCAGAATTTCATGCCCCAACGCTGGTTGAACGGGAACGACAGATCGTTTTGCGGGTTGGCCTGTTTCACCGGCGGCAGACTGAACAGATAATCCTTGATCGCCAGCACGTCGTCGCGGCTCAGCCCGGTGTACGAGGTGTACGGCATCGCCGGATACAGGTTGCCCTGCGGACCGATGCCCTCACGTACCGCGCGTACGAACTGATCGTCGCTCCAGTTGCCGATGCCGGTCTCCTTGTCGGCGGTGATGTTGGTGCCGTAAATGGTGCCGAACGGCAGTTTAAAGGCGAAGCCACCCGCATAAGGCGCGCCGCCCGGCGCGGTATGGCACGCCACGCAGTCGGCGGCGCGCGCCAGGTACTCGCCGCGCGCCAGCTTATCGGTGATACCGGCCGGCGCCCCGGCGATCGGCGCCGCGGGTTCCGCGCCGGTTGGCCGCAGCTGCGTGTACAGCGCGTACCCTCCCGCCAGTACCGCCACGGCGATAATCAGCCATAACAGCCCTTTCAAGGCGTTGCTCATCGCATCTCTCCCTAACCCAATGCCTTGGCGGCCTGGTGGATGGCGGCGCGAATGCGCACATAGGTGGCGCAGCGGCAGACGTTGCCGCCCATCGCCGCATCGATGTCCGCATCGCTTGGATTTTTACTTTGCGCCAACAGCGCGCTGGCGCTCATGATCTGGCCGGACTGGCAGTAACCGCACTGCACCACGTCCAGGTCAAGCCAGGCTTCCTGCACCGCCTTGCCCTCCGGCGTCGCGCCCACGGCTTCGATGGTGGTGATTTTCTTGCCGACGGCGGCGGAGACCGGCGTCATGCACGAACGCACCGGCACGCCGTCCAGATGCACGGTACAGGCGCCGCACATGGCGATGCCGCAGCCGAACTTGGTGCCGGTCAGGCCGGCTTCGTCACGCAAAAACCACAGCAGCGGCATGCGCGGATCGCCCTCAAAGGTCAGCGGCTGATCGTTTACGGTTAAATGAATCATCAGGTTCTCTCCTTGTCAGACGCCGGATTCGCAGTGGGATTATGCAGCGGCAGGCTCAGCGAGGTGCGCGGCCGCCCGAGCAGCGCCAGCGCATTGCCGACCGCCGGGGCGATGGTCGGCACCCCCAGCTCGCCCACGCCGGTCGGTTTCTCGGTCGAGGGCACGATGATCACCTCGATCTCCGGCATCTCATCGATACGCAGCGGGCGGAAGTTATTGAAATTGGACTGTTCGACCACGCCGTCTTTCAGCGTGATATTGCCGTATAGCGCCATGCTGAGGCCGTAACCAATGCCGCCCTCGATCTGCGCGCGGATCACGTCGGGGTTCACCGCCACGCCGCAATCCACCGCACACCACACTTTATGCACTTTCGGGATGCCGCCTTCGCCGATCGACACCTCGGCCACCTGCGCCACATAGGTATCGAACGCCTTGGCGACGCCCACGCCGCGCGCGCGCCCGTCCACCACCTTGGCGCCCTGCCAGTCGGCGGCTTTAGCCACCGCCCGCAGCACGCCCGCCGCGCGCGGCGCATCGCCCATCAGCGCCAGCCGCCCTTCGACCGGATCCTGCCCGGTTTCCTGCAACAGCTGATCGATAAAGCTCTCCACCGCGTGGCCGGTGTGGGTGCTGGCGACCGACCGCAGCGAGGTGGTCGGCACCTTGCCGGGCACGATGTGCGCATCGCAGCGGAAGGCTTCGAAGGTGTATGACACCTCGCTGGCGCCCTCGACCATCATTTGATCGAGCCCGTTGACCACCAGCGCATCCATCGCGCTGTGGCGCGTCCAGGAGTGGCCGACCACGGTATCGGTCCAGCCCACCACCTTGCCGCCGCGAATGGCGCCGCGCAGGCGGTGCAGGATCATCGGGCGATACCAGCCGTTGCGGATGTCGTCCTCGCGCGTCCATACCACCTTCACGCCGTGACCGGGGCCGATGCCCTTGGCGGCCGCCGCCATGTCGGCCGCCAGATCCGGCCCCAGCGTCGGGTTGCCTAAATCGATGCGCCGGCCGAAGCTGCCGCCCGCCAGAATGGTTTCAATCTGCACCTTCTCCGGCGGCAGCTCGAACAGATCGCACAGCTGCTTATGGTCAAGCGTCTGGATTTGGCAGCCGTAGCGCGCCTTAACGCTCTCGCCGTCCCAGAACAGATAGCCGTCCAGCGGCTCCATCGGCGCGTGGGCGACGTACGGGAAGGTGTATTCAGCCTCGATCACCTTGTCGGCCTTATCGAACACCTCGTCCGGCTTGCCGTGGCTCTTCGCCACCACGCCGGTTTTCTGCGCCACCTGGCGGAACTCGGCGTAGATCTCCTCGGTGTTGCGCCGTTCGGCCTGCGCATCGTCCCAGGTGACCCTCAGCCGTTCCCGCCCCTGGATCGCCGCCCAGGTGTTTTTGGCGTAAACCGCTACGCCGGTGGCAACCTGTTTCACCGCCACCACGCCCGGCACCGCCAGCGCCCGCTCGGCGTCGAAGGTCGCCACTTTGCCGCCGAAACGCGGCGGTTTCTTGATGGTGACGGTCAGCATGTCCGGCTCGTGGATATCCTGCGAGAACTGCGCGCTGCCGTTGGTTTTCGCCAGCGAATCGACGCGGTGCAAACCGCGCGTTTTGCCGATCAGGATGAAATTGGCCGGGTCCTTCAGCGTCAGGCTGGCGGGATCGGGCGGCGGCAACGTGGCGGCCAGCGCGGCGAACTCGCCAAAGCCCGCTTCTCGCCCGCTGGCGGCATGGCGGATCTTGCCCGCCTGCACGGTGATTTCCTGCGCCGAGGTTTTCCAGCTCTGCGCGGCGGCCTGCACCAGCAGCGCGCGCGCCATGGCGCCCATGCGCCGCATTTGCTCATAGGCATTGGCCACCGAACTGGAACCGCCGGTGCCCTGGAATCCGAACGCCAGGTTCTTGTAGATATTGGTGTCCACCGGCGCGGCCACGACCCGCACCTGCGCCCAGTCGGCGTCGAGCTCTTCGGCGACCAGCGTCGCCATGCCGGTATAGACCCCCTGGCCCACTTCGGTGTGTTTACTGATGACGGTGACGACGCCGTCGGCGCCAATCTGAACGAAGGCGTTGGCGTCTAACGCCGCCGTGCCGGAGGCGGCCGGGGCGTTCGAGCGCGCCAGCGCGCCGGTGGACGGCAGATAGGCGCCGATCACCAACGCCCCGGCGCCGACGATAAACCGCCGCCGCGAAAGCGGAACTTGGGATATGCTCATTGCTCATGACTCCAAAAAAACCGAAGGCGTCACTGCCTTCGGCAAAACAACTCTTGTTATGGGAATGGCTTGCCGCGCCGGTCAGGTGACATAGCGCAACAGAGCAATAATTAGCGTAGCCTATTATTCAGCAGGCCTAATCTTGATAAGGGATTTTCTGTTGGAGAATCGTGCGGTGCGGGCGGGAACCCGCACCGGGAGTCAGCTCTGCGTCGTCGCCAGAGAGGAGAAGACGCTGAGCAGGCGGATTTGCGCCGCCATGTTGTCGCTGTCGAAGGCCACGGTGAGCGCGTCCTGGCGCTGCACGCCGGGCACCAGGCTGAACAGATCCGCCAGCACCGGTTTGGCCGCCATCAGCGTCAACCGGTAAGGTGGCATGAAGCGGCGCTCCACCGGCAGTCTGGCGCCCTGGCGCACCTGCTGCATCGCCCGCTCGCGGATCTCCGCCCGCGCCCGCTGAGGGCTGAGCGATTCGGCGGCGGTTTGCGAGATGGCGCGTTTCACGCAAACATAGCCAGATTGCGGATAACGTTCAGCGATCCAGCGTTGCAGCTCGTCGTCACCGCTCACCAGCCACAGCGGGACGTTCAACTCGGCCGCCGCCGCCGCATACAGATCGCTTTCGCCTACCACCTCGCCGTTCAGGCTGACGCGGTAAAAGGCCCGGCCATTGATGGTATGCGCCAGCACGCCGCGTTCGCCGGCGGCGCTGTGATAACCGATACACATCAGGCCGTCGTAACGTTGATGCTGCAGCCCTTCCACCATCGATAGCCCGCGCGGTTTGCCCTGCACCAGGCGCGCCCGCGCATCGATGCGATCGGCGCGCAGGTTCTGCATCATCGCGTGGCTGTCGGCCACCGTCACCTCGGTGGCGCCGCCGGCAAAAGCGCCGTCGATGGCGGCGTTGACCTCCTGCTCCATCAGCTCGCGCGCCGCTGCATAGTCAGCATGAGCCGGGTTGCACTGCTCCGGCCGCATCACGCCGGCAATACCCTCAATATCCGCAGAGATAAAGACTTTCACATCACACTCCCGTTATTTAATTTGCCGCCAGCCGATCGAGCAGCGGGCCCAACGCCATACGATCGTGCTGCTGGAAACCGCTGACGCCTTCCGCGCTCAGCAAGGCATCCAACACCGCGTATTCGGTGGCGTCCGCGGCGGCCGCAAACAGCGGCTCCAGCCGCTCGTCCGGCAACGTCGCCCCCAGCAACCGGGTGGAAAACGCCAGCGCGATATCGCCGGAGCCGTGCCCCCAATGGCTGCCCACCCGCCCCAAACCGGCGCCCGCGCGGCGGGCGATGCGGTTCAGCTGGCGGCTGTCCAGCGCCCGATCGCAGGCGATGATGATAATGACCGAACCGGCGTCCACCTGCGGCGGCGGATCCGCCAACAGCTTGCCCAGCGCCTGGCCAACGCGCACGCCGCTCAGCGTCAGCGAGTCGAGGGTGCCGAAGTTGGCCAACACCAGCACGCCGAGCGTGGTGCCGAGCCCAGGACAATAGCGCGAGGCGGTGCCGATGCCCCCTTTCAAGCCGAAGCTGCTCATGCCGCGCCCGGCGCCAACGCTGCCGCGCGCAAAGCGGGTGGAATGGTTATCCAGCGCGCTGAAGACGTGCTCCTCACGCACCGCCATCGCCTGAATATCGTTGAGGTAGCCGTCGTTGCACTCCAGCACCAGCGGGTTAATGGTGGCGCTGCCGCGGCCGATCTGCGGGTAACGCAGACAGCTGCGCCGCACCATGGCGTTGAACAGCGTGCCGACGGCGAAGGTGTTGCTCAGCAGAATAGGCGTTTGCAGCACCCCCAGCTCGTTCAGCTGCACCAGCCCCAGCGGCTTGGCGAAGCCGTTGAGCACCGCGCTACCACACGGCAGCGGCTGGTTAAACAGATCGCCCGGCGGCACGATGGCGGTAACGCCGGTCTGGCATTCGCCGTCGGCCAGCGTGTGATGCCCGACGCTGACGCCCGGCACGTCACACAGGGTGTCGGTCGGGCCGGCCGGATAGCGCGCGCCCGGCAGGCGGCGATGGCGCCGCCAATAGCTCAGCAGATTGTCGAGGCTTTGTTGTTCAAACGCCTGGCTGTCTGTCATGGTTCCCTCATCCGCCGTCAGCCCATCAGAAAACCAGAATATCGCGCAATGCGCCGCGCCGTAAATTGAAAGCCGAAGCGAGCAGCAAAAATAGCCTTGCCCCATCGCCATTTATTGGGTTTTTAGGGGGGAACAGTGAAAATGGCCGGTGCCGCGGGTGATACCCCCCTTATCCCAAATGTATAACCCGATCTGCCGACGCAATGGTCGTTTCACGGTGGGCAATGATCAGCTTAGTGATATTGAGTCTCTTGATGGCCTGATTCACCACAGCTTCGCTCTCCTTATCCAGCGCGCTGGTGGCCTCATCCAGAAACAAAATAGCCGGTTTTTTGTAGATTGCCCGGGCTATGAATAGCCGTTGTTTTTGCCCGCCGGACAAGCCTTCCCCCAACTCGCCAATCAGTGTTTCATATCCCATAGGCATGCGTAAAATCACGTCATGCAGATAGCTGGCACGGGCACAGGCTTGCATCCAGGCATCGTCCACCTCGTCCGCAAACCCGCAAATATTTTCCCGGATCGAGCCGGAGAACAGTTTGTCGTCCTGCATCACACAGGCAATCATTTTGTGGTAGTTGTTGATGCCGAGCTGGCGGATATCGACGCCGTTCACCTCAACCCGCCCTGAATCCGGGGGAAACAGCCCGCACAGCACCTTCATCAGCGTGGTCTTGCCTGCCCCGGACGGACCCACAATGGCCACGCTTTCGCCCGGCGCAACGCTGATGTCCAGGCCATCAAAGATAGCCGGTGACTGGCTGTCGTAACGATAGCTCAGGGCATGGGTCGTCAATCCCAAAGGTTGCTGGCCCGCCGTGTAAGGGTGATCGGGTTTACGCGCCTCCCGCGGATGCAGAGCGATATCGGCAATGCGCTCGTTATGCAGGCTCATCATGCGCAGTTGCAGCAAAAACTCCGTCAGCGACCCGATACGGTCGGAGAACTGCCCCCGAAAGGCGCCGAACGCCACGAACATGCCGAGGGTCATCTGGTTATCGATCACCAGGCTGGTTCCCAACCACAGAATGACGATCTGGTCACACGCCGCTATGAAGGTGTTGATCCCGCCAAACAGCATGTCCATTCGGGTGACGCGGATACCCGTGTTGATGGTGTCGATTTCAAGGTTTAGCCAGTGAGCGATGCGGCGTTCTGCCATGCCCTGCATCTTGACGGTAGCGATACCGTACAGCGTTTCCATAAAATACGAGCCGGCCCGCGCCTCTCTCACCAGCGCCTCCTCGGACAGCTGACGGTAATATCCATAGGTCAGCAGCCGCATCAACACATAAAGCGCAGTGAAACTGAGCACTACCCAGGTCAGCCAGCCGCCATACAGCACCATCATCACCAACACACCGATCACCATGATGCCGTCCATGATGGCGCCGACGATACTGGTGGTGAAAGTGCTGCGCAGCGTATCCAGTGAACCGAAGCGTGATTGAATGTCACCCAGCTTACGCCGTTCAAAGTAACCGAGCGGCAGGCGCAGCAGATGGGTGAACAACCCGGACTGCCACTGCACGTTGATAAGCGTCGCCATGACCAATCCTGACCATGCCCGCACCATGCCGATGGCAGCCCGCAACAAGATAAACAGCATCAATCCGGCGCAGATGAGCGACAGTAACCCGCGATCTCCGGCGGGAATGGCGTGATCCATCACCAGCTGCGTGCCGATGGGCATCACCAGGTTGATGGTTTCGAACACCAGAGACAGGCAAAAGATTTTGCCGAGCGCCCCCTTGAGGCCATGCACGCTGCCGATCAGCGTGCGAAGATGAATGCGATGGCGGACGCTGTCGGCGGTAAAGGTGCTGCCGGGCCAGGCCTCAAGCGCTACGCCGGTGAAACTGTGCGACAGTTCCGTCAGGCTGACGGCCCGGCGCCCGCGCGCCGGATCGTGCAGCACTGCGCGGCGGCCTTTGACGCTGACCAGCACCACAAAATGGTTGAATTCCCAGTGCAGAATGCAGGGCAGTTTTAGCGCGCCAAGTTCGTCCAGCTCCAGTGACAAGGGGCGAGTGCTCAACCCCAGCTGTTCGGCGATACCGGTCAGCCCAACCAGCGTTGCACCGCGGGCCGACAGATTGAACTGCCGGCGCAGCGCAATCAGGTCGATGTTTTTGCCGTAGTAGCCGCAAATCATCGCCAGACAGGCCAGCCCGCATTCTGACGACTCGGTCTGGTGTACCATCGGAACCCGGTGGCGCAGCCGCAGAGCCAGCTGGCTGACCCGTTGTTTGAATGTGGTCCTACTCATTGACCGGCCCCGTCGCGCTGTGTTTCATGTCGTAGAACGGCGACAGCATCCATTGATAAATCTTCCTTTTTTCCAGAAACAGGGTGCTTTGCGCTTTCATGCCGTTTTCCAGGCTCAGACGTTTACCGTCATAGGCAATGGCCTGTTTCTCCGGCATGACGATCACTTTGTAGTACGGCACGGCGGCGGTCAGCGCCGCTTTGGGCGCTCCCTGATAGGTCAGCATTTCCTGCGGTGAGGCCGGGGCTTTGGAGATGACGGACACCGTACCGGCAAACTGGCCAAATTTTTCCGCCGGAAAGGCGTCATAGCGCACATTGACCTGATCACCGGCAGCGATGTAAGGGATGGCGTCGTTAGGCACCCACAGCACCAGGGCATAGCGATCGATGTTTTGCGGGAGAATCTGCAGCAGACTGTCGCCGACGTTGACCATTTGGCCAACCGTGACGCTCAGCGAGTCGATGCGGCCGCCGGCCAGCGCGCGAACGATAATATCGCCAGTGGCATCGATGTTTTGCCGCTCCTTTTGCAGCTCGTAGCGCTGCAGCTCCATCTGGTAGATCTGGTTATCAAATTCGGCGGCCTGGATATGGATCTGGCTTTCCAGCGCGGTGATCTGCAGCGCATTCTGTTCATTCTGGCCGGACAGGCCCAGCAGGTTGTTCTGCTGCTGGTAATACAGCGCCACCTGGTTGGTGAGCTGATCCTTGTTGATCAGCCCCTTGGTCTGATAGTGCCGGTAGTTCTCCATGTTCTCCTTCATGATGCGTATCCCTTCCTGGGCGCGTTTGAGGATGTCGGTGGAGCGGGTGAACGCAGCGGTATATTGTGTCTTCTGTTTCTCCAGCATGGTAAGCGTGGCCTGCTTGCTGCTTTCCAGTCGGTTAATGATTTGCGCAATGCGTGCCAGCTGGTCATCGATATCCCGCTGCTGGTTATCGCTGACCACTCCGCTGCGGGTGCTTTTACTGACGTCAATCTGGTAAATGGGGGCACCGGCGGCAATCACCTGCCCTTCGGTGACAAATTGTTTGACCACTACCCCTTGAACCGTGGAGTAAACGTTCGCGGCGCGGGGATAGGTGCTGATCTCACCGGTCACGTTGACCCGCCGGGTATAGGTGCCGGCGATCGCGAAGGTGAGAAAGGCGATGAAGAAAAACAGGCAGAGCCCTGTCGTGCCCCAAACGGGAATACCGGGTAGCAGGAGCGCCCTGCCACGCCATTTCATTTTCTGATTCTCGATCGCTTCCTGGCGAAACATGAGCAGCGTCCCTTAGTGATAGCTAACATTCAAATTCACAGGCTACTGTATTGACAATAAAATAAGCAGAAGGTCAGTTAATTTTGGTGAGAGGATATGAAACCATTAGAATAAACACCTTTAAATCTTCTGAGTGATCCTAGCGCCAATAAATTTTTATGAACGTATATTTCACCCAATGACAGTATCATATCCAGAGAAAAATCAGAGAGATCCAGTTCGACAAGCCTTTTTATTTTTTAAATCCTACAGTATCTACTTCTAACTCATTTTCATCGTGGTAAAATAGACTATCGTCATAACAATAACAAAAATAGAACAGAACAATAAATCACCTGAAAAATTTCTCAATGAATCCAAATAATCATTGCTGTTCTTATTTAATTTTTTAATGGCATCGCTTTCGTTATCAGCCTCTACTTCGATATGATGCTTTCTGAACCCCTTCTGCTTCATGTCTTTAATTATTTCTCGTGTAACCACTTCCTTTCTTAGCACTTTTGATTCATCACTCTTTATAAAAACAACATATCTATTCATCATATACCCCATCTCCGTTATCAGACGCTCTTTTTCCACTCCCATCTCGAACCTGCCATCCACCTGACACCGCATCGAATTGGCTGCTTAAAATTTCCTTCATCAAGGTTCCCCTATACATTCACTGGGGTTATCCCATTTTAAAAGGGTTATAGTTGAAAAAGTAAAACACACTAATAACAATCCATAACCATCCTGTATTTCATGAAAAAACTAATAAGAAAAGTGTGTTCTAAACATTGCAAGCCATCATATTAAAATAAAACCCATAATAATATACCGAACCTGATTACACGTAGGTACTATCGATTCAATTAATTGAATCGCCAAACAATCTCAACGCCCAAGATTAATAACCCAATAAAGAAAAGGCGGCGAAACAGCTGCGGGCGACAATGACGGCGCACGATCCCGCCCAGCCACATGCCGGCCAACGCCGGCAACAGCGACAGCAAGGAAACGCCGAGCAGCGTGCCGGGCAGCGCCTGATGCCAGGCCAACCCTGCGGCCAGCGCCAGCGTCGAGACGGTGAACGACAGCCCCAGCGCCTGCACCAGCTCATCGCGCGCCAGGCCCAACGCATTCAGGTAAGGCACCGCCGGAATGACGAATACCCCGGTGGCGCCGGTCAACGTACCGGTCACCAGGCCGCACAGCGGTCCCAGCCAAGGCTCTGCCTCGGCGGAAATGCGCCAGTCGAAACGGGTGAATCCCAACAGGGCATAGCCGATCAGACACATGCCCAGCGCCAGCGGCGCCAGGCGGCCGTCGCCGGCAGTGAGCGCCCCCGCGCTCAACAATGTGCCCAGCGTGACGCACAGCATCATCGGCCAGAGCCGCCGCCACAGCGCCCCCAACCGCGGTCCGCACAGCAGTTGCCACAGGTTGGTGATCAGCGAGGGCAACAGCAGCAGCGCGGCGGCCTGTCCCGGCGGCATCATCAGGCTGAGCAACCCCATCGACACCGTCGGCAACCCCAGACCGATCGCCCCTTTGACCGTGCCGGCCAGCGTAAAAATGCCCGTCAGGGCGACAATTTCGAGTAACGTCAGCGACATGCGTCTATCCTTATGGCGAATCAACGGCTCGATTGTGGCCAGCGCCGCGCCGCGGCACAATGCGGCAATGACAGAGCCTGCCTGCGGCAAAGACAGAGGGAAAACGCATGCATTTTGACTTTATCGATCTGCGGCTGTTGGCGGCGGTGCTCGAGACCGGCAGCATCACCGCCGGCGCCGAGCGCGTCGGGCTGTCGCTGGCCGCCGCCAGCGCCCGCATGCGCGGGCTGGAGCAACAGGCCGGCGTAGCGCTGCTGACGCGCAATCCGCGCGGCGTTCAGGCGACGCCCGCCGGTGAGCGCCTGTTGCATCACGCGCGAGTGCTATTGCAGCAGCGCGACCGGCTGCGCGGTGATATGGCCGAGTTCGCGCCGGGCCAGCGCAGCCAGCTGCGCATCGTCGCCAATACCGTCGCCGCCGACGCCTTTTTGCCGGAGCTGTTGGCGGATTTTCTGATGCTGCACCCGCACACCGATATCGCGCTGGAAGAGCTGCCCAGCCCGGCCATCGCGCAGGCGATCGCCGAACGGGCGGCGGATATCGGCATCGTCGCGGACCACGCCGATCTGCGCGGGCTGACAAGTTACCCTTTTCGCCAGGATCGTCTGGTGCTGGCGCTGCCGCCGGGGCATGCGCTCAGCGGCCGCCGGCAGGTCAGCTTTGCGGACGCCCTGCCTTTTGATTTCATCGGCCTGCCGGAAGAGAGCGCGCTGCAACAACATCTTGAGCAATTGGCGATACGCAGCGGCGGCCCGATGCGGCTGCGGGCGCGTGCCGCTCATTTCGACGCCATCTGCCGCATGGTGCTGCGCGGCGCCGGGCTGGCGGTGGTGCCGGAAGAGAGCGCACAACGCCAGCCGGAAATTCGGCACAGCGCACTGCCGCTGACGGACGATTGGGCGACCCGGCGCCTGTCGATCGCGGTGCGTGACCCGGCGCAGTTGCCGCTGCCGGCGCAGCGGCTGGTGGCGTTCCTGCGCCATGCCTGAGGCGGCTCAGTGCGTGCCCGGCTCTGCGCGCAGCCGCGCAACCTGCGCCTCCACGTCGCGCCAGGCCGGTTTGTCGCCGGCATAGCGTTGGCGTAAATAATTCACCAGCGCCGTCACCTGCCGATCGGAAAAACTGTCCTTAAAGCCCGGCATAAAGCCCAATTCGGCGGTGGCCGGTTTGGGGATCCCTTGCAGGATCACCTTGATCAGGTTATCAGGGCGATCGCTGAAGATGTTGGTGTTATTGGCCAGATCCGGGCTGACGCCGAACAGCTGCGGCCCGCCGGCGGCGGCGCTGTGGCAGGCCTGGCAAGCGCCCTGAAACAACCGCTCACCGGCAAGTTGCCCCACCGCCGGCAATGCGCGAGCCGCCAACTGCGCCTGCGGTTCCACGTTCAGCGTCGACTTGGCGCTCAGCGACATCACATAATTGGCCATCGCCCGCAGATCGCTCTGCGGCAACGTCGCCAGCTCGCTCACCACCGGCCCCATCGGCCCGGCCGCCACGCCGTGCTCGGCGGAATGCCCGCTGCGGAAATACTGAAACAGCTGTTCCTCGGTCCAGGGTTTTTCCGCGTTGGCCAATTGATTCAGCGCCGGCGCTTCCCACCCGTCCACCATCCCCCCCGCCAGGAAAGCCGCGCCGCCCTTTTCCGCCCCCAGCAGGTTGCGCGGCGAATGGCAGGCGGCGCAATGGCCAAGCCCGTTGACCAGATAAGCGCCGCGGTTCCATTGCGCGCTTTGTTGCGGATCGGGTTGATATTCCCCCTGGCGCAGGAACAGCGCGTTCCAGCCGGCCATCAGCGGCCGCAGGTTAAACGGGAAACGCATCTGATTGGCCGGGTTGCTCTGGCGCACCGCCGGTTGCGACATCAGATAAGCGTACAGCGCCTGCATGTCGCCGTCGGTCATTTTGCTGAAGGCGGTGTAAGGAAATGCCGGATAGAGGTGGCGGCCGTCGCGGGCGATACCCTGGCGCATCGCCCGATCGAACGCGGTAAACGACCAGTTGCCGATGCCGGTTGCCACGTCCGGGGTAATATTGGTGCTGTAGAGCGTGCCGAACGGCGTCGCCATCGCCAGCCCGCCGGCGTTGGTCGCCCCTTCCGATGCGGTATGGCAAACCGCGCAGTCTCCGGCGGCGGCCAGCTGACGGCCGCGCTCCAGCGTGGCGGCCGACCAGGTGCCGGCGCCGGGCGTCGCCACCGGCGCGATCTCCGCCCGCCACGGCAAGGCGCTGCCGGCGATGCCCAGCACGGCGCCGAACAGCCCCGCCGCGCCGCCGAACCACCATTTGCCGCGCTTCTTTTTCTTGGACGGCGCGGCCTGCCGTTCGGCATCCGGCCCATTCAGCGCCTCACGCAGCTTGTCCGAGGTGATCGGCAGCTCGCGAAAACGAATGCCGGTGGCGTCGAACACCGCGTTGGCGATGGCCGCCGCGCTGGGCACCGACGCCGACTCCCCGGCGCCCAGCGGCGGATCGTAAGGGCGCGGCATCATCACCACGTCCACCTCCGGCACCTCCGGGAAGGTCAGGATCGGGTAGGCTCCCCATTCTTTGGCGGAGACCGTCGATTCCTCAAAGGTCACGCGCTCTTTCAATACCCGGCTGGTCGATTGCAATACATTGCCGTGAATTTGGTGGCGCACGCCGTCCGGGTTAACCATCATGCCCGCGTCGTGGCCGACCACGATGCGCGTCACCGCCACTTCGCCGCTGGCTTTGTCGATCGCCACGTCGGCCACCCAGGCGGCCCAGGCCGCGCCAAAGCCGGGAAACTTGCTGTGGATGTAACGGGCATAGGCAAAGCCGCGCCCGCGCAGCACGCCGTCTTCCGCCGGGGTCTGCATCGGTTCGGTATGCGGCGTCCAGCCGGCGCGTTCTGCGGTGCTGCGCATCAGTTCACTGGCGCGTTCATCATTGATGTAGCGCAGCCGATACTCCAGCGGATCGACGCCGGCGGCGTGGGCCAGCTCATCGATATAAGACTCGTGGGCGAAGGTGTTGGGCAAGGCGGAAACGCCGCGCATCCAGGAGGCACGCACGATCGGCGCCATGTCCTCGATGCTGACGCGCAGCGACGGATACTCATAAGGCGGCACCGAAGTGCGGTCGCCCATTTCATAGGCCACCGGCAGCGGCTCGACCCGGCCGGTCAGCAGCAGCGCCAGCGTCGGCGCGCCGTTGGAAGGATAATAGGTGCGAAAGTCGTAGGCGACCGGGTGCCCGGCGGAGTTCAGCCCGCCGTCCACCTCCATCAGTTGCGCCGTGCCCTTCGGTTCCCACACATGCTCTTGCTCGCGGGTCAGCTGCACCCGCACCGGCCTGCCCACCGCGCGCGACAGCAGCGCCGCGTCGGCGCAGACGTCATCGGCGCAATTGCGGCCATAGCAGCCGGCCGCTTCCATGCGAACGATCTCGATCTGCGCTTCCGGGTACTCCAGCAGCCAGGCCAGATCGGCGCGCAGCAGGTGCGGGTTCTGGCTGCCTGACCAGACCTGCAGACGCTCCGGCCGGTAGTCCGCCAGCGCGCAGGAAGGGCCAATCGAGGCATGAAGCTGATACGGCCACAGATAGCTGCGGGTGAAACGCCTGTCGGCCGCCGCCAGCGCCGCGTCGACATCGCCGGTATCGTGCACCACTCGGGTCGAATGCGGGTTGTCGCGCAGCGCCTGCGCCACGTCGGTCATCTGCGGCAAATTGCGCCGCCAGTCTTTCCAGCTGACCTGCAGCGCCTGCGCCGCCTTGACCGCCTGCTCTTCGCGCTCGGCGACAATGCCGATGAAATCGCCGATCACCACCAGTTTGACGATGCCGGGAATATGCGCGATCGAGGTTTCGTCCACCGCCAGCAGGCTGGTGCCGACAAATTCGCCGCTGTCGTAACCGGCATAGGGCGGCCGCACTACCCGGCCGTGCAGCATATTCGGCAACCGCATATCGTGTACGTAAGTGGTTTCGCCGGTCGCCTTGGCCGGAATATCGACGCGCGCGGCGCTGGTGCCCACCAGACGGTATTCCGCCTGCGGTTTCAGCGGCGCGTCGCCGGAAATCGACAGCTCGACATGACCGCCGGCCACCAGCTCGGCGTAGCTCAGCGCCTGCCCCTGCGGGCTGCGGATCACGCCCTCCTCCAGCGTCAGCTGTTCCACCGGCGCATCGAAGCGCTGCGCCGCCTGGCGCAACAGCCAACGGCGCGCTTCGGCGGCGGCGTTACGCAGCGGCACGGCGGCGATCTGCAGCGTGGCGCTGGCGATGGTGGCGCCCTGATTCGGCGCGCGCTCGGTATCGCCCAACACCATTTGCACCTGATCCATGCGCAGGTACAGCTCTTCGGCGACGATCTGGCCGAGCGCGGTGCGCACGCCGGTGCCGAGATCGACATGGCCGTTAAAGGCATAGATTTCACCGCTGCCGCACAGGGCGATAAACAGCCCTTGCTCCTTGGGCTTCAGCACCGGCGTTTGCCCCTTGGGCACCAGCCCCGGCGGCGGTTGCACGCTGTCGACGATCAACAGAACGCCGTCGCGCTGCAGCAATTCGGCCTGGCTCGGCGATGGGGTACGGGAATCAGTCATGATCGTGGGCGTCCTCATCGCGGCAGAGAATGATGGCGCGCTGAACCGCACGCAAGATTTCAAGATGGGTGCCGCAGCGGCACAGATTGCCGGACAGCGCCTGACGGATCTCCGCCTCACTCGGGGCGGGATTGCGATCCAACAGGGCTTTGGTGGTCATGATCATGCCATTGAGACAGTAGCCGCATTGCGCCGCCTGCTCTTCGATAAAGGCGCGCTGCACCGGATGCGGGCGCTGGCGAGTGCCGAGACCTTCCAGGGTCACGATCGCCCGGCCGGACACGCCGAGGGCCGGGATCACGCAGGAGCGCGCCGCCACGCCGTCGATCAGCACGGTGCACGCGCCGCATTCGCCCAGGCCGCAGCCGTATTTTGGGCCGTTGAGCGCCAGATCGTTGCGCAGTACCAGCAAGAGCGGCGTATCCGCCATCACCTGCGCATGAAGCTGTTCGCCGTTCACCGACAGCATCAGCGGATGCTCCGTCAGCGTAGTTTTCGCGCCTTCCCTGGGCGATTGCACTTCAGATATCGCCATTGTTTGCGTCTCCGCCTGCACTTGATGGTCTTATGGGCTGGCCTCTCGCCACCGACCACCAGGCAACCGACGTTGCGCGGGCGAATCAGCCGGTGGCAGGGTCTTCCAGCATTTTATTCAGCAGGAATATCAGCGCTATCCGTTCGGCCGGGTTCAGCGTGCCGAACGTCAATTCTGTGATTTTCGCCGCCTGCGGCACCGTTTCCGCCAGCAGCGCACCGCCGGCGTCGGTCAGGCCGACCACCACCTTGCGCCGATCCACCGGATCCGGCGTCACCGTGATCAGATCGCGCGCCTTCAGCCGCTCGACGATGCCGCGGATGGTGGCTTGATCCACCGCCGTCACCTGCACCAGCTCGGTCAGCGAGCTCGGCCCCATATCGCGCACCGCGCACAGGGTGATGAACTGCACCGCCGTCAGCTGCGAATCGCCGACGTTTTGCTGGAAAATCGCCACGTGGCGCTGATAAACCTTGCGCAGCAGGTGCCCGACTTGCTCGGTAAAATGATAATTTTCGGGTTGGCCGCTCACGGCTGACGGGTATTCGGGGGGCGTCATTGCGTTACTCTCACCATCTATGGAATCCACGAGAATAGTACAAACCCCCGCCGTTGGCAGCAACGATTACGCCCGGCGCACGCGCGACGCCTCCGGCGCCACCACTTCCCCGTCCGCCACCACCGTTTGCCCATCGAGACGAATGTCGCAGCGGCGCAGCGCGATGTCCATATGGCAAGGCGTTTTGCGCGTGCCGCCCACTTCGGTATTCGGCCCGGTGGAAAACAGGAAGTTGCCGTAGAACGCGCGCGCGTCCATGCACATGCCGTCGTTCTTGTCGTGCAGGCCCATCGCCGTCCACTGGGCGCGAGGCTGCAGGCCCCAGCCGATGTGCGAGATGCCGTACACTTCCGGATCGTCGAAGTATTTCATGTATTCGCGCAGGTATTCCGCCTCAAAACCGCCGTGAATGCGGGTGACGAACCCTTGTTCGATCTCCAGCGTGATGCGTTCGCGCGCATAGCTTTTGAACGGCAGCAAGATATCGCCAACCTCCAGCACCAACACGCCCTCCGCCTGCTCCTCATTCGGCCAGGTGAACAGGAAACCGCTCGGCCAGTGATCCCAGCGCCCCGGCTCATCGGCATAGCCGTACTCGGTCACCGTCGGATATTGCCCGAGCGGCGCGCGGAAATCGCTGCCGGCGGCGGAGGTCACCTGCATCAGCTTCGCCTGCTCCAGCACGGCGGCGGCGGCCAGCACCCGCGCCTTGTCCTCCGCGTTGGGCAACATGCGCGCCAGCACCTCCGGCGGCTCCACCGCCAGCAGGATGCGGGTGCCGGTTTTCAGGATCTGTTCCTGCTCCGGCGAATGCAGCAGCATCATGGTATCGACGATCAGGTCGGCGGCCTCCAGCGCACGCTGCGCCGCCAGGTTGCCGGTCAGCGCGGTATCGCCGCAATAGGCGGTCATGTCGTTGCCCATCGCCCGCGGATGGTTGAACGCCGGCAGTTCGACGGCATACACCCTGGCGCCCAGCCGCAGCGCCGCGTCGGTCGCGGCGCGCACCGTGCGCGCATCGGAATAATGGCTTTTCAAAATCGCCACGCTCTGCGAAGCATCGACCTTCGACAGCGTAAGCACCTGCTCGAACAGCTGTACCAACTGGGTTTCATTGACCGCCATGGCCTGTCTCCTGTCACGTCAAGGGTATCCGACGCCCGCAAGGCGACGGTTATTTTTCAAACAATTTAAAGTGAACACACTCATTTTATCTAAGTCAAAAAAGGAAGAGAAAGCAAGCCACAGATGGCCATCATAAGAAAGTCCTATTTCATGCCTTATCAATCCTGTGATTAACATGAGTTTAACAGTAATGCGCTGTCAATTAGCGTGAGCAAGATCTGATTTAACACTTTTGCAACTTTGCGTTATCTAGTGCATACACTATAAATCAATCGTCCAACCACGCGTTGGGCCTACGCTGAAAAAAGCCAACAGACAGGGGAAACATGATGAGCAAACAACCACGCATCGCCGTCGTCGGCGCCGGGCTGGGGGGCGCCGCCGCCGCCGGGCTGCTGCAAAAAGCCGGCTTTACCGTCGATCTGTATGAGCAGAGCCCGGCGTTCTCGCGCCTCGGCGCCGGCATTCACATGGGGCCGAACGTGCTGAAGATTTTCCGCCGTCTCGGTATTGAGCAACGGTTGGAGCAGATGGCGTCTCATCCCGATTTCTGGTTCAGCCGCGACGCCGAAAGCGGCGACTACCTGTCGCGCATCGAACTGGGCGCCTTCGCCCGCCGGGAGTACGGCGCCGCCTATGTGACGGTGCACCGCGGCGATTTGCAGGCGTTGCAGCTCTCCGCGCTGCAGCCCGGCACCCTGCACTTCGGCAAATGCCTGAGCAAGATTGAAGATCGCGGTGACGAGGTGGTGCTGAACTTCGTCGATGGCACCTCGGCCCACGCTGATATCGTGATCGGCGCCGACGGCATCAACTCGCGCATCCGCGAGCATCTGCTGGGCGCCGAAGCGCCGACCTACAGCGGCTGGGTGGCCCACCGCGCGCTGATCCGCGGCGAGAAGCTGGCGAAATATAACCTGACGTTCGAAGACTGCGTGAAGTGGTGGTCGGCGGATCGCCATCTGATGGTCTACTACACCACCCAACGGCGCGACGAATATTACTACGTCAGCGGCGTGCCGCACCCGGCCTGGGATTTCCAGGGCAGCTTCATCGACAGCAGCCGCGAAGAGATGTTCGAGACCTTCGCCGGCTACCATCCGATCGTGCAGGCGCTGATCGAATCCAGCGAACAGGTCACCAAATGGCCATTGCTGAACCGCAAACCGCTGCCGTTGTGGAGCGAAGGCCGTCTGGTGCTGCTCGGCGATGCCTGCCACCCGATGAAACCGCACATGGCGCAGGGCGCGGCGATGGCGATCGAAGACGCCGCCATGCTGACCCGCTGCCTGCAGGAAACCGGCCTCAGCGACTACCGCACCGCCTTCCAGCTGTATGAAGCCAACCGCAAGGAGCGCGCCTCCAGAGTGCAGGCGGTGTCCAACGCCAACACCTTCCTGCGCACCCAGGAAGATCCGGCCTGGGTTTACGGCTATGACCTGTACGCGCAAGCGCTGAAATCGGAGAACGCCGCATGAGCACCTTCCTCTACGGCGCCCACGTTCACGCCAACAACATTCGCCAGCACTATCTGCGCTACGGCGGCCACGGCCCGGCGCTGATCCTGGTGCCCGGCATCACCAGCCCGGCGATCACCTGGGGCTTCGTCGCCGAGCGGCTGGGGGAAAAATACGACGTCTACGTGCTCGACGTGCGCGGCCGCGGTTTGTCGTCCAGCGGCCCGGAACTGGCTTATGACGCAGAGACCTGCGCACAGGACGTCAGCGCCTTCGCCGCCGCGCTGAACCTGGACAGTTACGCCCTGCTCGGCCATTCGATGGGCGCCCGCTTCGCCCTGCGCGCCGCCGTTTTGCGGCCCGCCGGCGTGCGGCGGCTGGTGCTGGTCGATCCGCCGGTTTCCGGCCCCGGCCGCCGCGCCTATCCCGGCCAATGGCCATGGTACGCCGACTCCATCCGGCAGTCGCAGCCGGGCATGAGCGCCGAGCAGATGCGCGCCTTTTGCCCAACCTGGAGCGAAGAACAGCGTCAGCTGCGCGCCGAGTGGCTGCATACCTGCTACGAGCCGGCTATCCAACGCGCCTACGACGATTTTCATCAGGTGGACAGCCACCGCGACTACCCGCAGCTGACCATGCCGACGCTGCTGATGGCCGCGGGCAAAGGCGGCGTCATTCAGCCCGAAGACCGGGCGGAGATCCGCGCGCTGCAGCCGGAGATCGCCATCGTCGAGGTCGAGAACGCCGGACACATGATCCCGTGGGACGATTTCGACGGCTTCTTCCGCGCCCTGGGCGATTTTCTGGATTAACTGAGGAACACCGACATGAGCAACCACTACCGCATCGGCCAGATCGTGCCCAGCTCCAACACCACGATGGAAACCGAGATCCCGGCGATGCTGGGCGCGCGCCAGTTGATACGCCCGGAGCGTTTCACCTTTCACTCCAGCCGCATGCGCATGAAACACGTCAATAAAGAAGAATTGGCGGCGATGGACGCCGAGTCCGACCGCTGTGCGCTGGAGCTGTCCGACGCGCGGGTCGACGTGCTCGGCTACGCCTGCCTGGTGGCCATCATGGCGATGGGGCTGGGCTACCACCGCGAATCGCAGGCCCGGCTGGCGCAGGTGACGAAAGACAATCAGGCCGCCGCGCCGGTTATCAGCAGCGCCGGCGCGCTGGTCAACGGCCTGAAGGTGATCGGCGCCAAACGCATCGCGCTGGTGGCGCCCTACATGAAACCGCTGACCCAGCTGGTGGTGGACTACATCCAGCACGAAGGCATCGAGGTCAAGGTATGGCGCGCGCTGGAGATCCCGGACAACCTCGAAGTCGGCCGGCACGATCCGACCAGGCTGCCGGGGATCGTCGCCGAGATGGACTTACGCGAGGTCGATGCTATCGTGCTGTCCGCCTGCGTGCAGATGCCTTCGCTGCCGGCCGTCCCGACGGTGGAGGCCCAAACCGGCAAACCGGTGATCACCGCCGCCATCGCCACCACTTACGCGATGCTGACCGCGCTGGAGCTGGAGCCGATCGTCCCCGGCGCCGGCGCCCTGCTGTCCGGCGCCTATTGAGGAGGCAGAATGAACGACACCCTCAGCGACAACTATCGCGGCGTCTGGGGCCAGCGCATCGGCTTCGGCCGGCGCCCGGCGCTGCTGGCGATCGACTTTATGCAGGCCTACACCACCGAAGGCGCGCCGCTGTTCGCGCCGGGCGTAGTAAGCGCAGTCGAGGAAAGCCGCGAGCTGCTGGCTTGCGCGCGCCGAACGGGAATTCCGGTGATCCACACCCATATCCGCTATCATGCAGGCCATTTTGCCGATGGCGGCCTGTGGGTCAAGAAAGCGCCGGTGATGAAGGACATGGTGGAAGGCAACCCGCTGGCGGCGTTCTGCCCGCCGGTGGCGCCGCTGGGCGATGAGGTGGTGCTGAGCAAGCAATACGCCAGCGCCTTCTTCGGCACCGCGCTGGCGCCGCTGCTGGTGGCGCAAGGGATCGACACGCTGCTGATGATCGGCTGCTCCACCAGCGGCTGCATCCGCGCCAGCGCGGTGGACGCGGTGCAGCACGGCTTTCGCGCCATGGTGGTGCGCGAGTGCGTCGGCGATCGTCACCCCGGCCCGCACGAAGCCAACCTGTTCGACATCGACAGCAAATACGGCGACGTGGTGCACAAACGGGAGGCGCTCGACTATCTGAACCGGTTATGAATCAACGATTCACCTGCAACGACAATAACGAAGGCGCAGACAGCGCCTCAGGCGACCGCCCGAAACAGGGCGGCGTCCATGCAACGCAAACACAACAGGCGCCTCCTGCGGAGGCCAACACGCACCACCTGGAGACAACATCATGGCCATTGTCGACACCCCGCTGGCGGGGAAAGCGGACGCAGAATCGCTGCTGCTGTACCGCAAAATCACCTGGAAACTGATCCCGTTTCTTTGCCTGTGTTATCTGGCGGCCTACCTCGATCGCATCAACGTCGGGCTGGCCAAGCTGCAGATGGCCGACGCGCTGCAGCTGAGCGAAGCGGCCTTCGGCCTGGGCGCCGGGCTGTTCTTCGTCGGCTATATTCTGTTCGAGGTGCCGAGCAACCTGATCCTGCAGCGCGTCGGCGCCAAGATGTGGATCGCCCGCATCATGATCACCTGGGGGCTGCTGTCCACCGCCACCATGTTCGTCACCACGCCGACGCAGTTCTACGTCATTCGCTTTCTGCTCGGCGTGGCGGAAGCCGGTTTCCTGCCCGGCGTGCTCTTTTACCTGACGCTGTGGTTCCCGACCTATCGCCGCGGCCGCATCATCGCGCTGTTCATGATCGGCCTGCCGCTCTCCAGCGTGATCGGCGGGCCGCTCTCCGGCTGGATCATGGGCCATTTCGACATGCGCCACGGGCTGCACGGCTGGCAGTGGCTGTTTCTGCTGGAGGGCATTCCCAGCGTGCTGTTGGGCGTGCTGACCTTCTGGCTGTTGCCTAACACTTATCAGCAGGCCAAGTGGCTGACGCCCGAGGAAAAGCAGCGCATCGCCGACGATTTGGCGCGTGACGACGCCGAGGCCGATCACGGCAAGCACAGCTTCCGCGACGGCTTCTTCAACCTGAAAGTGTGGATGCTCGGCGGCATCGACTTCGCCATTCTGCTCAGCGCCTACGCCATGGGCTTTTGGATGCCGACCTTCATCAAAACCGCCGGCGTCACCGACATCACCACCATCGGCTACCTGACGGCGATCCCCAGCGTCGCCGCCCTGCTCGGCATGCTGCTGATCGGCAGCAGTTCGGACCGGCTGCGCGAACGGCGCTGGCACATCATCGTGCCGTTTATCGTCGGCGCGTTGGCGATGGCCGGCAGCACCTTCTTCACCCACAATGCGCTGGCCACGGTGCTGCTGTTCTCCATCGCCCAGGCGGCAATCATCGGCGCGGTGCCGGTGTTCTTCAGCCTGCCGGCCACCTTCCTGCGCGGCACGGCGGCGGCGACCGGCTTCGCGCTGGCCTGCTCGCTGGCCAACATCGCCGGGCTGGTGAGCAATTCGCTGATGGGGCTGGCGCTGGATCTGACCGGCAAGAGCGGCGGCGCGCTCTGGGCCTTCGCCGGCTGCCTGCTGCTCAGCTCGCTGCTGGTGGTGGCCCTGCCGGCCAAGGTGGTGAACCGCTGACTGTCGGCCAAGCCAAAAAGACGAAGGGCGCATAACGCGCCCTTTTGTTTGCTTACCGGGAATGGCCGAACTTACTCGTCCTTCAGCCCGCGGTTGATCAGCATCGGCTCGATGCTCGGCTCTTTGCCGCGCCAGTCGATGTACAGCTTCTCCAGATCCTGGCTGTTGCCGCGCGACAGGATCATGTCGCGGAAGCGCTGGCCGTTTTCGGCGGTCAGGCCCCCGTGTTCGGTGAACCACTGGAAGGCGTCGTCCGCCAGCATTTCCGTCCACAGATAGGCGTAGTAGCCCGCGGCGTAGCCGTTGCCCCAGATATGCTGGAAGTAGCTGGAGCGGTAGCGCGGCGGCACATAGCTGAGATCCACCTTGTCTTTTTGCAGCGACTCGGCCTCGAACTTGTCCACATCCTGCTGCGGCTGATCGGCGGTCAGCATGTGCCAGTGCATATCCAGCAGCGCGGCGGACAGCAGCTCGGTCATGCTGTAGCCCTTGTTGAACTTGTCGGCCTTCTTGATCTTGTCGACCAGTTCCTGCGGCATCGCCTCGCCGGTCTGGTAGTGCTTGGCGAAGTGGCTGAACACTTTCGGATCGCTGACCCAGTGCTCGTTGAACTGCGACGGGAACTCGACGAAGTCGCGCGCGGTGTTGGTGCCCGACAGGCTCGGGTATTCCTGATCGGCGAACATGCCGTGCAGCGCGTGGCCGAACTCGTGGAACATGGTGATCACGTCGTCATACGACAGCAGCGCCGGCTGCCCCGGCGCCGGTTTGGTGAAGTTGGCGACGTTGTAGATCACCGGCCTGGTGCCGTTGAGCTTCGACTGATCGACGAAGTTGCTCATCCAGGCGCCGCCGCCCTTGTTGTCGCGCTTGAAGTAATCGGTATAGAACAGCGCCAGCGATTTACCGTCCTTGTCGAACACTTCATACACCTTGACGTCCGGCTGATAGACCGGGATGTCCTTGCGCTCTTTGAAGCTGATGCCGTACAGCAGGTTGGCGGCGTAGAACACGCCGTTGTTCAGCACATTGTTCAGCTCGAAGTAAGGTTTGATCTGCGATTCGTCCAGATCGTACTTGGCCTTGCGCACCTGTTCGGCGTAGAACTGCCAGTCCCAGGCCTGCACCTTGAAGTCGCCTTTCTGCTGATCGATCACCGCCTGTATGTCTTTGGCTTCACGCTCGGCGCGCGCGGTGGCCGCCGGCACGATGTTGCGCATAAAGCTCAGCGCAGCATCCGGCGTCTTGGCCATCTGGTTCTGCAGCTTCCAGGCGGCGTAGTTCGGGTAGCCCAGCAGTTTGGCCTGCTCGGCGCGTACCTTGGCCAGACGCGAAATGGTCTGACGGGTATCGTTGCCGTCGCCCTTCTCCGCACGCGTCCAGGAGGCGTCGAACAGCGCTTTGCGGGTGTCGCGATCTTTCAGGCTCTGCAGCAACGGCTGTTGCGTGGTGTTCTGCAGCACCAGCAGCCACTGTTTCTCCAGCTTGCGTTCGGCGGCCGCCTGCGCTGCCGCGGCCAGTTCGCCTTCGGACAGACCGTCCAGCTTCGCCGGGTCGGTTATCGCCAGCGCGCCGTTTTTGCTCGCCGCCAGCAGTTTGTTGGTGAACTGGGTGCTCAGCGTCGCCGCTTCCTGGTTCAGCGCTTTCAGCTTGGCCTTGTCAGCGTCCGACAGGTTGGCGCCCGCCAGCTCGAAGTTCTTGTAGGTCACTTCCACCAGCCGGCGCGATTCCGGATCCAGCTTCAGCGCATCGCGATCCTGATAAATGGCCTTGATGCGCGTGAACAATTTGCCGTTGAGCATGATGTCGTCGTTCAGCGCCGCCAGCTTCGGCGAGGTCTCTTCATCCAGCTTCTGCAGCGCGTCGCTGGTGTTGGCCGAGGTCATGGCGCCGAACACGTTCATCACCCGCGTCAGCAGCGAACCGGCCTGCTCCAGCGCCACGAAGGTATTTTTAAAGTTGGGCTTGGCCGGGTTGTTGGCGATCTTCTCCACCTCTTCCCGCTTTTGCTTGATGCCCGCTTCGATCGCCGGCGCGTAGTCGCTCTCCTTGATCAGGTTGAACGGCGGCGCCTGGAACGGCAGACGGCTTTGATAGAAGAACGGGTTTTGGGTCTTTTGCTTGTCGTGCTGATTGGCTTCACCGGTCACGGTAGCCTCCTTCGCCTGGCCGCTGGGCAGCGCGCTATGGTCGGCGTGAGGTTGGGTTTCTGCTGCCTGTGCCTGCGAGCCCAGCGCCATGCCGATCGCCAGCACCAATGTGGATAAACGCATCAAATCGAAACTCCTCCATGTTCACGGAATAAGGTCTCGGGGAATGGCTCCCTCTGAGTCATCACCTAGCTTAGGCGCAGTTGGCAGTTTGAGCAAAAACAAGTGATTAGAATATTCCTCCCATGATGATTCGCTCCCTGTGGCGTATAGCGGTGCGTTAACTCGATTAGATATAACCTATAAACGCTTGAATGCGCCGACCGGGCACCGGACGATCGTATGACCTGATTCTTTTCCCCACTGCAGCCTCGAAGGTTGCCGAAGTATATAATCCGCTACGGGTTTCAAGCGAAATCTGCCACAGAAACAACTCCCTCATATTACTGATACGTGTCACATCAAGCCGTGCGAAAACAAAGGGATCTTTTGAGCTATGTTGATATTTTTCCATCCAAGCCGTGAGCCTTGAGTTACTCGGTGAATGCGTAAGCAAATCATGCCGGTGAGAGATATTATTCTCCTTTGGATAGTCCTCAGATACGCTGGTATGTATAAGAATCTGTACGATATTGTATGCATAACCATTAAGCCTGTTGCTGGGGTGCTTGCGCCAAACAGAAGGTTGCTCTTCAACTTTCCACTCCTTCTCGATCACGCGAGCAAGATAAATCAGCTTGTCGGCAGCTTGCAGATCCAACTTACGTCCGCCAGAGATGAGCCAAGACCTTAGCTCATAAGTGGCGCGAGGATAAACATGCCCCACCGATTGCAAAAACTCACTTGACGACTCTGGCGATATGGTTGGCAGTGGTGATGTCCAACAACTCCGCCAAAGAACAGCATCAAATGCTAGCGGTTCTAGTTTATCGCGAGCACAGATCCTTTCAGCTACAGCGCGCAGATGCTGAGCGCTGCAGACGGCTAACAAGTGATAACGGGGGTCAGATACGAGCATGAGCAATAAATCCTTTATATAGTGTTTAATTAAAAATACGCGCAGTGTCATTCCTGATAAATAAATAGTATCCGCTCAACAGTGTTAACCCTGTACCAATGACTTCACGTCTCTCCCGCCTTTTCCCGCACAATAACCAGAGAAAGACAGCGACGTTGGACGCTTCAATACCAGGAATGAATGCGGCTGCGTCAGCGCGCCGCCTGATAAACCACCTTACCGTCCACATAGGTGCGATAAATGTTGCGATCGTCCCCCAGCGTCATCAGCACAAACCCTTGCTCCATCAACGTGGCGCTGTTGGCGTGACGCAGCTGCTGCAGCGGCGTCACCGCCGGATCGAGCACCACGAAATCCGCCTCTTTGCCGACGTTGAAGTTGCCGATTTTGTCGTCCAGCGCCAGCGCGCGGGCGCCGCCCAGGGTGGCATGATAGAACGCTTCTACGGCGGAGAGCCGGTAATGCTGCAGCTGGCCGACCTTGTACGCCTCGCCTAACGTGCGCAGCATATTGAAGGTGGTGCCGGCCCCCACGTCGGTGCCGATACCGAGCTTCACCCGCTTGCGCCAGGCCTGCTGCAGGTCAAACAGCCCGCTGCCGAGAAACAGGTTGGAGGTGGGGCAAAAGGCGATCGCCGAGCGGGTATCGCACAGGCAGTCCCACTCCTGCTCCTCCAGGTGCAGGCAGTGAGCGAACACGCTTTTATCGCCGGTCATGCCATAACGGTGGTAAACATCCAGATAGCTGCGGTGCTGCGGAAACAGCGCTTTTACCCAGGCCACTTCCTGCGGGTTCTCGCTCAGGTGCGTCTGCAGCCAAACGTCGGGATACTCTTCGCGCAGCCGCTGCACCTGCGCCAGCAGCGCCGGCGTACTGGTGGGCGCAAAGCGCGGCGTAATGGCGTAACCGAGGCGGCCTTTGCCGTGCCAGCGTTCAATCAGCTCACGCGTCTGGTGATAACTCTGCGCCGGCGTTTCCAGCAGCGCCTCCGGCGCATGGCGATCCATCATCACCTTGCCGGCGATCAGGCGCATGTTCAGCGCTGCCGCCTGGCTGAACAGCGCATCGACCGACTGTGGATGCACCGTGCCGAACACCAGCGCGGTGGTGGTGCCGTTACTCAGCAACTGCTGCAAAAAGAAGGCCGACATCGCATCGGCGTGCTGCTCACAGTCATAACGGCTTTCGGTCGGGAAGGTGTAATTGTTTAACCAGTCCAGCAGTTGGTCGCCATAGGCGCCAATCATTTCGGTTTGCGGGTAGTGGATGTGGGTATCGATAAATCCCGGCACGATCAGCTTGTCGTGATATTCCGTGACCGTGAAGCCCGGCGGCAGCAGCGCCTCGCCCTGCTGCCAGCTGCCGAACCAGACGATGACGCCGTCGTTCAGCAGCAGCAAACCGTCGGGAACATGCCGCAGGCGTTCCTCGAGCTGTTGCGGCGCCTCCACACAGGCTGCGATATCAAAAAAATTGCCCCGAATAGCCGTGGTGAATTGCAGTGCCATTATTTTCTTCCTTGTGACGACCGGCCAAGCTCACCCGCGAAATAACCTGCGCCGATGAAACAAGGCTTTTTTGCCCAAACGTAAAGACCGGCTTAAGCATAGCAAGCCGCATGCCAACAGGCGGCGATAAAATATATTTTTAAATAAAAACAATTGATTGGTAATTAACCTGAAAGCATAGGCCGGCGAAAGAGAATAAGACCCACGCTCAGTCTTCGACGGCGGATCAATAGCAACCGTTTGCCTGCCAAAATAACATCGCGTCGCTGCACCTTGAATGAGCAAGCGAATATCTTCACGGCGCACGGCTTATTTCAACACCACGCCTGGGGGTTGAATCTCGGCCTAAGGACAACGGCCAAACTTGAAACGATAACCATTCTCAATTATCATCCGCGCATCTTTTTGACCAGCAATGCGAAAACCATGTCCGCCACCGCCTCTGCCCCGCACGCCGCGCTGTCGCGCCTTTACGCCACCCACCACGCCTGGTTGCAGGGATGGTTGCGTCGGCGGCTGGGCTGCGCGTTCGATGCGGACGATGTGGCGCAGGACACCTTTATGCGCCTGCTGAGAAGCGACGCCGCGGCAACCCTGCGCGAACCGAAAGACTTTTTGGTCACCGTCGCCAAACGGGTGATGGTCGATCTGTTCCGCCGCAGAACGCTGGAGCGCGCCTATCTGGAGATGCTGGCGCTGATCCCGGAAGGCTATGCCCCGTCGCCGGAGCAGCGCCAGAGCCTGCTGGACAGCCTGCAGCAGATCGACGCCATGCTCGACGGCCTCGGGCCCAAGGTGAAGCAGGCCTTTCTGTTGTCGCAGCTCGAAGGCCTGGGCTATGCGGACATCGCCGCGCGCCTCGGCGTGTCGGTCAGCTCGGTTAAAAAATACATGGCCAAAGCCACCGAGCATTGCCTGCTGTTCAGCCTGGAAAACGACGTTTATTCATGAGCAACGCCATCACCCCCGAGCAGCGCCAGGCGCTGAAAATGGCCGCACACTGGTATGCGCTGCTGTGCGACGAGCACGTCACCGAGCGCCAGCGCCAACAGTGGCAAGCCTGGCACCAGCAGCATGACGATCACCGCTGGGCATGGCGGCGCGTCGAAGCGTTGCAGAGCCAGCTGCAGGGCGTGCCGGGCAAGTTCAGCTACCGTGCGCTCGACAGCGCCGGCCGCCAGGCGGCGATCGATCGCCGCACCCTGCTGAAAAGCCTGCTGCTGTTGCTCGGCGTGGGCGGCGGCGGCTTCTTTTATCAGTCCCCGTTCGGCCGGGAGCTACGCGCCGACTACCGCACCGCCACCGGCGAGATCAAACCCATTGTGTTAAGCGACGGCACCCAGCTGGTGCTGAACACCGCCAGCGCGGTGGACGTACATTACGACAATCGTCAACGGCTGATCCGCTTGCACGCCGGGGAAATCAGCCTGATCACCGGACACGACCCCCGGCCGCTGTGGGTGCAAAGCCCGCAGGGGGCGATGCGCGCGCTCGGCACCCGCTTTTTGGTGCGTGAGAGCGCTGGCGAGACGCGCCTGACGGTGCTGGAGCATGCGGTTGAAGCGCAGCTGGCGCAGGACGCGCGGCAAACGCGCCGGGTGAACGCCGGCGAACAGATTAGCTTCAGCGCCACGGCCTTCGGCGACAAGCAATCGGCTGCGGCGGAGGACGGCTGGCTGCGCGGCGTGCTGAGCGTCAGCCAGTGGCGGCTGGACCGGGTGATCGCCGAACTGGCGCGCTACCGGCGCGGCCACCTGAGCTGCGATCCGGCCGTCGCCGGCCTGCGCGTCAGCGGCAGTTTCCCGCTCAACGATACCGATCGCGCCCTCGCCCTGCTCAGCCAGACGCTGCCGATACGTCTGCAGAGCTTTACCCGCTATTGGCTGCAAATCGTCCCCGCCTGAATTTTTTAAATGAAAATGATAAAAAATCGCATTTTTGATTGTCCCTTTTGCCTTGCTCATCCGACTCCCAGGAAAACACTGCAGCAATAAATAAAAATGATTCAGGAGAAGGTATGAACAACGCTTGGGGAAAGGTCGCTCCGGCTTCGCTTTGGGGAAAACGGGCCAAACCGCTGGCCGTGGCCATTGGCCTGGCATTCGCCGCACCGCTGATGGCGAGCGCCGCCAGCGCCGCGGCCACCTATCACATTCCGGCCGGTGAGCTGGACGGGGCGCTGAACGCTTTCGCCGCTCGCGCCGGCATCGCACTCTCGGTGGACGGCACGCTGACCGCCGGTAAAAGTTCGCCTGGCCTGAACGGCAGCTACGGCGTCGATGACGGCCTGAATGCCCTGCTGGCGGGCAGCGGCCTGCAGGCCCGAGCGCTCGGCAACAACGGCTACACGCTGGCCAAACTGCCGCAGCCGCAGAAAGAAGAAGACATCACGGTAGTCGGCGACTGGCTGGCGGAAGGCCGCCAGATCGACGTATTCGAACATCCCGGCGCGCGCGACGTGGTGCGCCGCGAAGAATTCGCCAAAACCGGCACCACCACCGTGCGCGAAGCGTTGAACCGCGTGCCGGGCGTGGTGGCCCCGGAGAACAACGGCACCGGCAGCCACGATATGGCGCTGAACTTCGGCATTCGCGGCCTCAACCCGCGCCTCGCCAGCCGCTCCACCGTGCTGATGGACGGCATCCCGGTGCCCTTCGCCCCTTACGGCCAGCCGCAGCTGTCGCTGGCGCCGGTCTCGCTCGGCAATATGGATGCGATTGACGTGGTGCGCGGCGGCGGCGCGGTGCGCTACGGGCCGCAGAGCGTCGGCGGCGTCGTCAACTTCGTCACCCGCGCCATCCCGAAAACCTTCGGCATGGAGGCCGGCATGCAGGGGCAGCTCAGCCCGACCTCGCGCCAGGATCACCCGAAAGGCACCGGTAACCTGATGATCGGCGGCACCGCCGACAACGGCCTCGGCGCGGCGCTGCTCTACTCCGGCACCCGCGGCAGCGACTGGCGCGAGCACAGCGCGACCAAAATCGACGACGTGATGCTGAAAAGCCGTTACGCGCCGAACGAGGTGCACACCTTCAACAGCCTGCTGCAATACTACGAAGGCGAAGCGGAGATGCCGGGCGGCCTGAGCCGGGCCGACTACAACGCCAACCCGTTCCAGTCGACGCGCCCGTACGACAAGTTCTGGGGCCGCCGCCAGTTGGCCAACTTCGGCTACCAGTATCAGCCGGATCAGCAGCACAAGTTCGACGTGCAGAGCTTCTACACCTACACCCTGCGCAGCGGCTATCTGGATCAGGGCAAGAACCTGACGCTGTCGCCGCGCGAATACTGGGTGCGCGGCGTAGAACCGCGCTACAGCCAGAGCTTCCGCTGGGGCGACTCGGCGCATGAGGTCGGCGTCGGCTACCGCTACGTCAGCGAATCCACCCACGAACTGCGCTACACCAGCAAAGCCAGCACCGGCAGGCTGCCGTCCACCGCCAGCCCGTACGATCGCGACACCCAGTCCGGCACCGAGGCGCACGCGTTTTATATCGACGATCGCATCGACATCGGCGACTGGACCCTCACGCCGGGCATGCGTTACGAGTACATCAAGTCGTATCAGAACAACTACATCAAGAACAACCGCCTCGACGTCAGCTATAACGCGCCGCTGCCGGCGTTGAACGTGATGTATCACCTGAACGAATACTGGAACCTGTACGCCAACACCGAAGGCTCCTTCGGCACCGTGCAATACAGCCAGATGGGCAAAGCGGTCGACAGCGGCAAAATTGAACCGGAGAAGGCGCGCACCTGGGAGCTGGGCACCCGCTACGCCGGCGATGCGCTGACCGGCGAGATCGGGCTGTTCCTGATCAACTTCAACAACCAGTACGACTCCAACCAGGTGACCGACAGCGTGACCGCGCGCGGCAAAACCCGCCACGCCGGGCTGGAAGGCAGCCTGCGTTACGATCTGTCGCAGCTGACACCGAAACTGGACGACCTGACCGCCTACGCCAGCTACGCCTACGTCAACGCCACCATCCGCGAAGACGGCGGCTACAAGGGCAACCAGGTGCCGTTCTCGCCGAAGCATAAAGGCACGCTGGGGCTGGACTACACGCCGGGCAACTGGGCGTTTAACCTTAACGGCGAGTTCCAGTCCAGCCAGTTCGCCGACAACGCCAACACCGTGGCGGAAAGCGCCGACGGCAGCACCGGCCGCATCCCTGGCTACATGCTGTGGGGCGTGCGCGCCGCCTATGATTTCGGCCCGGAAATGGCCGGCCTGAATCTGGGCGTCGGCGTGAAAAACCTGTTCAACCACGAGTATTTCACCCGCGCCTATGACGACAACAACAAGGGTCTGTACATCGGCCAGCCGCGCACGATTTATCTGCAAGGTTCGGTGAAGTTCTGATCCGCAGCGGCGGGCGCGGTTAACCGTGCTCGCCGTCTTTCTCATCAACGTGACGCCGTCACATAAAGCCGTTCCTCCGCGCCGCCGCAGCGGCGAAAAATAAGTCGCTTCTGCCGCCAATGCGCGTAATATCGACGATCCGCCCCAACTTATGGGCGCGGATTTTTTTGCCATTCTGGCCTGAAAAGCGAGGGAATAAGATGAATCATAATGACCTTTCTCAGTGCCGCGTTGACACCGACCGTTTGTTGATTGCCCCCTTTACCGCAGCAGACGCCGACGATGTTTACCAGGCGATCACCCCCACTCTGACGCGCTTTATGACCTTTGAGCCGGAGGCGTCGCCGGAGGATTTCGCCAACGTCTGGCAAGGCTGGCTGCCGTTGATGCGCGAGGGTGAAGAAGTGATCTTCGTCGCCCGTCGGCGCGAAGACCGGCAGTTCGTCGGGGTCGGCGGCGCGCATAATCTGCGCAGCCACACCCCGGAGCTGGGCATCTGGGTTAAAGAGAGCCTGCATGGCCAGGGCTACGGCCGCGAAATCGTGCAGGGCATCGCGCGCTGGGCCAGCGAGCGCTTTCAGCCGCCGCACTTTCTCTACCCGGTGGCCGAGCAGAATACCGCCAGCCGCCGCCTCGTCGAGTCGCTGGGCGGCGTGCTGGCCGGCCGTTGCGAGCGCATCAAGTATGACGCCGTGGTGTATCACCTGCCGCCTCAGCGCTAGTCAGCATCGGGCCGCCGGCCCGGTGTCATCTTTTTTGCTTTCCGCCGTGATAACCCCTGCCACTGCCTGCGGGTTTGTGCTAATGATAGAGGCATGTAGGGTAAAAACAGTTGAGGAACAGCAACATGATTATTTTTGTTACCGGCGCCACCTCCGGTTTCGGCGAGGCCATTGCGCGCCGTTTTATCCGTGAAGGCCACCAGGTGATTGCCGCCGGGCGCCGCCTTGAGCGTCTTGAAGAGCTGCAGGAAGAACTCGGCCAAGCGCTGCACATCGTGCGGCTCGACGTGCGCAACCGCGCCGCCATTCAACAGGCGATCGAAGCACTGCCGGCCGAGCTGCGCCAGATCGACGTGCTGGTGAACAACGCCGGGCTGGCGCTGGGGCTGGAGCCGGCGCATAAGGCCAACGCCGATGACTGGGAAACCATGATCGACACCAACGCCAAAGGGCTGGTGAACATGACGCGCGCGCTGTTGCCGGCCATGGTCGAGCGCAACGTCGGCCACGTGATCAACATCGGCTCCACCGCCGCCAACTGGCCTTACGCCGGCGGCAACGTGTACGGCGCCACCAAGGCGTTCGTCAAACAGTTCAGCCTGGGCCTGCGCGCCGATCTGCACGGCACGCGCATTCGCGTGACCGATATCGAACCGGGCCTGGTGGGCGGCACCGAGTTCTCCAACGTGCGCTTCAAGGGCGATGACGGCAAAGTCAACAAAACCTACGAAGGCGCCGATGCGCTGACGCCGGAAGACATCGCCGAGTCGGTGTTCTGGGTCGCGACGTTGCCGGCGCGCGTCAACATCAACACGCTGGAAATGATGCCGGTCAGCCAGTCCTTCGCCGGGCTGAACATCCACCGCGGCGCCTGAGCCGCGACGGCGGGAGGCAACTCCCGCCGCGTTTCCTCAGGCCGCGCGCCAGCCGGAAACGATAATCAGCATGCCCGCCAGCGCCACGCCGGCGCCGACCCAATCCAGCGCAGACAGCTTCACCCCATCAACCACCCGCAGCCACAGCAGCGCAGTCGCCACATACACACCGCCGTAGGCCGCATAGACCCGCCCGCTGGCCGCCGGATGCAGCGTCAACAGCCAGACAAACAGCATCAGGCTTAATGCCGCCGGCAGCAGCAGCCAGGCGCTGCCCTGCTTCTTCAGCCACAGGTAAGGCAGGAAACAGCCGATAATTTCAGCCAGGGCGGTGGCGAAAAACAACAGCGTGGTTTTTAACATCGGTCGCAGTTTTCTCTCGGTAAAGTAAACGAATCGGCGCTTGGCTGGTGAATTCCAGGAGCGCAGTGGTATATTTATCACCACGCCTGCGGGCGAGGTAACGCCAGTGTCGCCATCATCAGGCGCACTCACTCATAAGGATGAAACGATGAAAACATTTTCGACCCAACGACTGCTGCGCGGGATGCTGCCGGTCGCCATGCTGGCCGTTATGGGCGCCTGGCAGGCGCCGGCGCTGGCCGCCACCTGCACGCAGGGCAGTACCTGCGTCACCGTCGATGGCAAAGGCAGCGGCGCGATGAGCACCGAAGAAGCGCGCCAAAGCAAAGAGCAGTGGAATGATACCAAATCCCTGCGCCACAAGGTCAACACTCGCGTCGAGAAAGAGTTCGACAAGGCCGATCGCGCGGCGGATGACGAAGACCACTGCAACGACAGCAACAACGTCAACGCGTACTGGGAACCGGACACCCGTAAATGTCTGGATCGCCAGACCGGGCGTCGGATTAATCCTTAATCCGCCTGCGGCGGGCGGGTAAGCGTGAAACCCGGCCGCCGTTGCTGCTATCCTGTTACAGGAAGTTCATTGTCTAAAAGGATGACGTGATGAAGAAAACGCTGATATTAACCGCTGTCTTGCTGGCCGGCGCCCCATTGGCGGCTCTGGCCTCCTGTGAAAGCGTGAAAGCGGACATTTCGCAAAAAATCGTCAATAACGGCGTTCCGGAGTCCGGCTTCAAACTGGAGATCGTGCCTAACGATCAGGCCGATCAAGCGGGCGGCCAGGTGGTCGGCCACTGCGAAAACGACACCCAGAAGATCGTTTATACCCGCCTGAACAACGGCGACGATAGTGGTGACGCGGCGCAGACCGGCACCAGCCAGGACACCCCCAACGCGCAGTAAGCCGCATCGGCTACCCAGGGCGCGCAACAGCCGCGCCCTTTCCTTTTCCTTTACGCCTGCTCCGCCTCTTCCTCTTCGCCTTGCGGCCGACAACGCGCCGGGATCAACATCGCCGCCGCCAGCGCCAGCAACGACACCAACGCCGATACCAGGAACACCCAATGCAGCGAAGCTGCCACCTGCTGGATAAGCTGCGCCAGCGCTTCGTTCCCCATGCTGTGCCGCACCGCCGGCTCCATCAGCCGCTGCACCGGATCGTCAATCTCCGGCAAACGCCACTGCAGGTTGAGGTTCAGCGTGGCGCCCAAAATCGCGGTGCCGATGGCCGAGCCCACCATGCGGGTAAACACCGTACAGGCGGTGGCGATGCCGCGAATGCTGTAATGCGCGGCGTTCTGCACCGACACTAAAAACGTCGTGTTGCACAATCCCATGCCGGCGCCGACCATAAACGCCGCCACCCGGCCCCACAGCAGACCGCCGTTCGGCTGCAGCATCAGCAGGATCAGGCCGCCCGCCACCAGCAGCAGCGCGCCCAACAGTGCCGTGGCGCGATACGAAGTCATCAGCATCAAACGGCCGCTCAGCGTGCTGGCCAGCGGCCAGCCGATCGACATCAGCGCCAGCGTGGTGCCCGCCTCCAGCGGTGAGCCCCCCATCACGCCCTGAATGAAGGTGGGCAGAAAGGCGCTGATGCCCATCATCGCCGCGCCGATCACCAGCCCGCCGATGTTGCCGGCGACGATCACCCGGCTTTGCCACAGCGCCAGCGGGAACAGCGGCTCAACCGCGCGCCGCTCCTGACGGATCAGCAACGCCAGCGACGCCGCCGCCAGCGCCAGCAGCGGCGCCACCCACCATCCGAGACTTTCCATCTGCAACAGCGCCAGCAGCAGCGCCGAAACGAACAGCGTCAACCAGGCGGTGCCCGCCAGATCCAGCGCGTGCCGCCGCCGTTGCTGATGCGCCGGCAGATAGCGCCAGAGGAAGAGCATCGCCAACAGGCCGATCGGCAGGTTGACCCAGAACACCAGCGCCCACGGCAGGTGTTGCACGATAAACGCGCCCAGCAGCGGGCCGATGATCGCCGATACGCCCCACACGCTCGACAGGTAACCCATCACCTTCGGCCGCTCGGTGGCGCTGTAGATGTCGCCGATGATGGTGGACGCGATCGGCATGATGGCGCCGGCGCCCAATCCCTGCAATAAGCGGAAGCCGATCAGCCAATACATGTCGGGGGCGAAGCCGCACAGCACCGATCCCAGCAGGAACAGCGTCGCGCCGAAGAAAAACACCCGCTTGCGGCCGTAGAGATCCGCCAGCCGGCCGTAGATGGGAATGGTGATCGCCTGCGCCAGCAAATAGACCGCGAACACCCAGCCCAGCAGCGAGAAGCCGCCGAGATCGCCGATGATGGTCGGCATGGCGGTGGCGACGATGGTGGCTTCGATCGCCGACATGAACATCGCCAGCATGCAGGCGATCAGGATCAGCGGGCGGTGGGCAATGGGTGCGGGTGAAACGTTATTTGTCATGGCGTTATGCAGGTTTCCTGGCGTTTTTATTTTCCCTGAGTATATCAGCAAGCGCCAGCGCCAAGTCTATCCGCCCTCACATCCTGCCTTTGCCGGCGGCGAATCGCACCATTTGGACTAACTGTTACGGCGTAACGTTTTGCCGTGGATTTTTTTCACTTTACCCGCATCCCAGCGCTGACGCGGGCTGCGGCGCCAATACGGGCAAACTCAATCAGCTGATTTTGTTCATAAAACTTGGCACGGTCAACGACAGGGTGCTATACCTTCCCTAGCCGGCGCCTTTGGGCTTCGTGCTTTCTCGGGTTTAAATATCAGTATCTTATGCTGATTAACTCACGTATTGAGCCTACGTTCAGCACGCTGTGCCGAACGCACCCTTCGCTCAATGTCGCTAACCTCATGCGAAACGCCCGTTTTGTACCGCCACGCCCGCCGGGCCGTGGGTAACAATCAGAGCGGAATGCGCCGTCTCGTCGGCCGCTCCGCGCAACGGAGGACGCAACATCATGCACAAGTCAGCGCCATACCGGCGCCTGCTCCTCGGGAGCCTGCTGTTTATCGCCGTCATCGCGCTGCTGGTTTACGGCATCGGTTGGGAAACCCTCAAGTCGCGCCGGGAAGATTTGATTTACCTCGGTCAGCAGCACATGTTCCTGGTGGTGTGTTCGATGCTGCTGTCGCTGCTGGTCGGCATTCCCAGCGGTATCCTGCTGAGCCGCCCTTTCGCCCGCCGCTGGGCGGAGCACGTGATGCAGATCTTTAACGTCGGCAACACCCTGCCGCCGCTGGCGGTGTTGGCATTGGCGATGGTGATCATCGGCATCGGCGACCGGCCGGCGGTGGTGGCGTTGTTCCTCGCCTCGCTGCTGCCTATCGTGCGCAATACCTATGCCGGCCTGCGTTCGGTGCCGCCGGCGCTGGTCGAGGCCGCCAACGGTATTGGCATGACCGCCGGGCAGCGGCTGCGCCAGGTCGAACTGCCCAATGCCCTGCCGGTGATCTTCGCCGGGGTGCGCATCGCGATGGCGATTAACGTCGGCACCGCGCCGCTGGCGTTTTTGATCGGCGCCAGCAGCTATGGCGAGCTGATCTTCCCCGGCATCTACCTGAACGACTTCCCGACGCTGATCCTCGGCGCCGCCGCCACCGCGCTGATCGCCCTGCTGCTCGATCTGGCGCTGGCCGGTCTCGGCCGCCGGCTCAGCCCGCACACCGCATCCTGATGGGAGAAACGCGATGACTCGATGGTTACAACGACTCCGCCACGCGCTGCTGTTCTCCTTGCTGATGACCGGCGCGGCCGCCTGGGCCGCCCCGCTGACGCTGGCGAGCAAGAACTTTACCGAACAGCGCATTCTGTCGGCGATCACCGTGCAATACCTGCGGGCCAAGGGTTTTCAGGTCGAACCAAAGACCAATCTGGCTACGGTGATCACCCGCAACGCGATGATCAACAAGCAGATCGACATGACCTGGGAATACACCGGCACCTCGCTGATCATCTTTAACCACATCAATAAGCGCATGTCACCGCAGGAAACCTACGACACGGTGAAAAAGCTCGACGCCAAACTCGGCCTGGTGTGGCTGCAGCCGGCGGACATGAACAACACCTACGCCTTCGCCATGCAGCGCCGGCGCGCGGAAAAAGAGCAGATCCGCACGATGTCGCAGCTGGTGGCCAAAGTGGAACAGGTGCGTAAAACCGACCCGAAACACAACTGGCTGCTGGGGCTGGATCTGGAATTTGCCGGCCGCTCGGACGGCCTGAAGCCGATGCAGGCGCTGTACGACATGCCGCTGGATCGCCCGCAAATCCGCCAGATGGATCCCGGCCTGGTCTACAACGCCATCCGCGACGGCTTCGTCGACGCCGGGCTGGTATACACCACCGATGGCCGGGTGAAAGGCTTCGATCTGCAGGTGCTGGAAGACGATAAAGGCTATTTCCCGAGCTATGCGGTCACGCCGGTGGTGCGCGCCGACGTGTTGCAAAACACGCCGGGGCTGGAAGCGGCGCTGAACACGCTGTCGAAACAGTTCAACAATCAGGTGATCACCGAGCTTAACGCCAGAGTGGATATCGACTACCAGACGCCGCAACAGGTCGCCGACGCGTTCCTCAAGCAGCGCGGCCTGATTTAGGAGGCATGATGAATACCTTACTTTACGCCTGGCAAAACTGGGCCTATATCGCCGGATTGACGCTGGAACACCTGCTGCTGGTCGGCGTCGCCGTGGGTCTGGCGATCCTGATCGGCGTGCCGCTTGGCGTGCTGATCGTCCGCCACAAATGGCTGGCGACGCCGGTGCTGAGCCTGGCCACGCTGGTGCTGACCGTGCCCTCCATCGCCCTGTTCGGGCTGATGATCCCGCTGTTTTCCTTAATCGGCCACGGCATCGGCTACGTGCCGGCGATCACCGCGGTGTTCCTCTATTCGCTGCTGCCGATCGTGCGCAACACCCACACCGCGCTCGACAACCTGCCCGGCGGGCTGCGCGAAGCCGGCCGCGGCATCGGCATGACCTTCTGGCAACGCCTGCGCTGGGTGGAGATCCCGGTAGCGCTGCCGGTCATTTTCGGCGGCATTCGCACCGCCGTGGTGATGAATATCGGCGTGATGGCGATCGCCGCCGTGATCGGCGCCGGCGGCCTCGGCCTGCTGCTGCTCAACGGCATCAGCAGCAGCGACATCCGCCAGTTGATTACCGGCGCCGTGATGATCAGCCTGCTGGCGATCGTCCTCGATTGGTTATTGCACCGCTTGCAAATTGCGCTCACGCCCAAGGGGATCCGCTCATGATTAAATTGGAAAATCTGACCAAACAGTTCATGCAAAAGAACGGCACGCCGTTCAACGCCGTCGACAACATCAATCTGGACGTGCCGGAAGGCGAAATCTGCGTGCTGCTCGGCCCATCCGGCTGCGGCAAAACCACCACGCTGAAGATGATCAACCGCCTGATCGAACCCACCGGCGGCACCATTCTGATCAACGGCGAAGACACCAGCGCGCTGGATACCGTCAGCCTGCGCCGCAAAATCGGCTACGTCATCCAGCAGATCGGTCTGTTCCCCAACATGACCATCGAGGAGAACATCACCGTGGTGCCGCGCATGCTGGGCTGGGACAAAAAACGCTGCCACGATCGCGCCGAGGAGCTGATGAGCATGGTGGCGCTGGATCCCAAGCGCTTTTTGCACCGCTACCCGAAAGAGATGTCCGGCGGGCAGCAGCAGCGCATCGGCGTGATCCGTGCGCTGGCGGCCGATCCGCCGGTGCTGCTGATGGATGAACCCTTCGGCGCGGTGGATCCGATCAACCGCGAAACCATCCAGAACGAGTTTCTCGACATGCAGCGTCAGCTGAAGAAGACCGTGATGCTGGTCAGCCACGACATCGACGAAGCGCTGAAGCTCGGCGATCGCATCGCGGTGTTCCGCCAGGGCAAGATCGTGCAGAACGCCAGCGCCGATGAGCTGCTGGCGCGCCCGGCGAACGACTTCGTCGCCTCCTTTGTCGGCCAGGATCGCACGCTGAAGCGCCTGCTGCTGGTGCAGGCCGGCGACGTGGCAGACCAACAAGAGACGGTGACGGTACGCCGGGAAACGCCGCTGACAGAGGCATTCGGGTTGATGGACGATATCGACGCCCGTTCGGTGACGGTAGTGGACGCCGACGGCAAACCGCTGGGTTACGTCAAACGCCGCGAGGCGCGCGGTGCGCCGGGGGTATGCGCCGACAGCCTGCACCACTTTCGCGTCACCGCCCGCGCGGAAGAGAACCTGCGCGTGGTGCTGTCGAAGCTGTATGAGCACAATACGTCCTGGATGCCGATCGTCGATGAAGACGGCCGCTACAGCGGCGAAATCTCGCAGGATTATATCGCTGACTACCTTAGCTCCGGCCGCACGCGCCGGGTGCTGACGCCGCAATAACCCCCGCCGGGGCGCCGACCGCCCCGCCCATGCCGCAGTTTGATAAAGATTCACTGGTCATCGGCCGGAGCGCCAAGCACAATGCGCTGATGACCCTTTGATTTTTCTCACGACGCCGCCCACGCATGAAAAGATTGGTCCACCTGCACCACTATCGCGCCCTGCTGCGCAGCCTGTTTATCGCCGTGTTCATCGGCGTCGCCGCCGCCCTGGCGGTGTGGCTGTTCCACCGTTCGATGATTGGCCTCGAGTGGCTGTTGCTCGGCAATGCCGACGGCAGTCTGGTGGCCGCCGCCGCCGCGCTGCCCGGCTGGCGGCGCGCCCTGACGCCTGCGTTGGGCGGGCTGGCGGCGGGCCTGCTGCTGTATGTTCACCAGCGCTACCGCCACCAGCGCCCGGCGGCGCCCACCGACTATATGGAAGCGATCGAGACCGGCAACGGCAAGCTGGACACCGGCGCCAGCCTGGTGAAGTGTCTGGCGTCGCTGCTGGTGGTGTCGAGCGGCAGCGCCATCGGCCGTGAAGGCGCGATGATCCTGCTGGCAGCGCTGGTGGGCTCGCTGTTTGCCCAGCGCTTTACGCACGAGAAAGAATGGAAACTGTGGGTGGCCTGCGCCGCCGCCGCCGGGATGGCCAGCGCCTATCATGCGCCGCTGGCGGGCAGCCTGTTTATCGCCGAGATCCTGTTCGGCACCCTGATGCTGGCCTCGCTCGGCCCGGTGGTGATCGCCGCGGTCAGCGCCCTGCTGATGACCAACCTGCTCAACGGCGGCCAGGCGCCGCTCTACCTGGTGACGCCGCTCGCCGCCCCCTTGCCGACGCAATACCTGCTGATGGCGCTGGTCGGCGTGGTGGCCGGCGCCGGCGGGCCGCTGTTTTTATGGTTGATGACCGCCACCGGCCGCGCGTTCCGATCGCTGCGCCTGAAGCCGCCGCTGCAGCTGGCGCTGGGCGGCCTGATCGTTGGGCTGCTTTCGCTGTTGTTCCCGCAGGTATGGGGCAATGGCTACAGCGTGGTGCAGGCGCTGCTGATCGCGCCGCCGGGGGTGTTGCTGCTGGGGGCGATCCTGGTATGCAAGCTGTTGGCGATCCTCGCCAGCAGCGGGTCGGGCGCGCCCGGCGGGGTCTTCACCCCGACGCTGTTCGTCGGCGCCGCGCTCGGTTCGATGATCGGCCAGCTGTTCGGCCTGTGGCCGGGGATGGATGCGGCGGTGCCGCTGCTGCTGGCGCTGACCGGCATGGCTACCCTGCTGGCCGCCACCACCCATGCGCCGATCATGGCGGCGCTGATGGTGTTTGAAATGACCGGCGAATACGCGCTGCTGCCCGGCATTCTGCTGGCCTGCGTGATCGCCACCACCGTGTCGCGCGGCCTGCGGCCGGTATCGGTCTACCACACCGCGCCGCCGCCCAAACGCGAGGCTTAAAACTCGCCCTGCTGCAGCAGCTTCCTGAACTGCGGGCACTGCAGGTGCTCCGGTTCAGGGCAATCGACCATGTGCTGCAAACCGGCGCGCACCTGCCCCAGACGCCGCAGGGTGCGATCCAGTTCTTCAATCCGCGCCGCCAGCAGCCGGCGATCGAGGGCGATGCGCCCTCGATCGTCAAACAGCGAGGCGATCTCATCCAGCGTAAATCCCGCCAGCCGCCCAAGGGCGATCAGCTTCAGTTTATCCAGCACGCCGGCGGCGTATTGGCGACGTAAACCGTTGCGGCCTATCGAGGCGATCAGCCCCTTTTTCTCGTAATGCCGCAGCGCCGAGGGCGCGATGCCGCTCAAACGCGCCACCTCGCCAATATCCAGTTCTTTTTCCATTGACTTGAAGTCGACTTTAAGTTGCACACTGTGCGCACATTACACCATGAGTGACTTTAAGGACACGAAAATGACGACAGAAATTTTACTGATGATTCTGCTGACCGGGGTGGGCGCCACGCTGTGCACCGATCTGTGGGCCATCGTGCAAAAGCGCGTGCTGGGCATCCCGCCCCTTAACTACGCGCTGGTCGGCCGCTGGTTTATCGGCCTGTTCGACGGCCGGTTTTATCACGCTCCGATCATGGCTGCGCCGGTGCGGCGGGGAGAAAAAGCGATGGGATGGCTGCTGCACTACGCGATCGGCGTCGCCTTCGCCTTTATCCCGCTCGGCTTGGCGGGCATCGCGTGGTACGCCGCGCCGACGCCGCTGGTCGCGCTGTTGAGCGGCTGGCTGAGCCTGGCGGCGCCCTTCTTCGTGATGCAGCCGGCGTTGGGCTTTGGCGTGGCGGCGGCGAACACCCCCAATCCGACGCGTAGCCGCATCATCAGCCTGCTGGTGCATACGGTGTACGGCCTGGGGCTGTTTGTCTCCGCCCGTTTGTTGGCCCCTTTCCTGGCCTGAGCGCGCTAGCGCAGCAGCGTGGAGATGTCGAGGTAGTGCGCCAGTTCGCGCTGCTCCGCGCGCGGCAGGTACGGAATTTCACCCAGCAGCGGCGCAGAAATGCGCTGCTGCAGCGCCGCGATGGTTTCGGCATAGTGCGCCAACCCCGGGTTGATGCGGTTGGCGACCCAGCCCAGCAACGGCAGGCCGTCGTTGATAATCGACTGTGCGGTCAGCAACGCGTGGCTGACGCAGCCCAGCTTGATGCCCACCACCAGCACCACCGGCAGCTGTTCCTGCACCACCCACTCGGCGTAAGGCCGCAGATCGTTCATCAGCACCCGCCAACCGCCGCTGCCTTCCACCACCACCGTATCGGCTTTGGCCGACAGATCCCGCAGACCGCTGCTCATCACGCCATAGTTGATGTCCTCGGTCGCATGCGCATGAAACACCTCATCCAGGCAGGTGATGGGATTGATCTCCTCGTAGGACAGCGGCAGGGTTGAAGATGCCTGCAATACCAAAGCGTCTTTATTGCGGATGCCCTCGCTGGTTTCCTGGCAGCGCGCGGCGATCGGCTTGTAGCCGGCCACCGAACGGCCTTCGGCGGCCAGCGCCTGCATCAACCCGCGGGAAACCACGGTTTTACCGACGTCGGTATCCGTGCCTGTCACAAATAAACGCTTCAACATGAATAAAATGCCCCAGAATGCCCCGTTAACAATGTATCGCCGCACCGGCGGCGAAGAAGTATTTCGGAAAAATTCTAGGGGATGCTGCCGCGTAGGGGCTTGAGGTAGCTCAATCTTTTGCGGAATTAATAAGAGGTTCTGATGTTAGCCTTGCAGCAGTTGCACCAGCAATGAACCGTTATACAGCGCCTCTTTCACCAGCGCCGCGCCGGGCATGGTGCCCTGATTGAAGAACTGCGTGGATTCGACCTTGACCTGCTCGCTGTAGGCCGGCAGCGCCTGCTGGCGAATGCAGGAGGCGATGGCCGGGTGCAGGATCTCCGCCGCGCGGTTGAGCGGCGAGCCCACCAGGATCTTCTCGGGATTGAACAGGTTGACCATGATAGCCAGAATGCGCCCCACGCTGTGGCCGACGCCGAGAATGATGTCCCGCGCCAGCTGATCGCCCGCCAGCGCGGCGTCGCACAGCGATTCGACGGTCAGCGGCGCGCCGTGCAGGCTGGAGCTCATCGAGCCGCTCAGCCGCTGCTGGGCGATCTCCAGCATGTTCTCAATGCTGGCCACGGTTTCGAGACAGCCGTGGTTGCCGCAGTAACAGCGTTTGCCGTAGGGATCGACCTGGGTGTGGCCGATCTCCACCACGCTGTGGCTGCCGGCGTGCAACACATGGCCGCCGGTGATCACCCCGGCGCCGACGTTGTGGTCGATCACCACCTGAATCACGTTCTGGCTGCCGCGCGAGGCGCCGTACAGCGCCTCGGCCATGGTCCAGGCGCTGATGTCGTGCTGCAGGTAAACCGGCAGGCCGGTGCGGGTTTCCAGCGCCGGGCCGAGCGGCATCTCCAGCACGTCGTAAAACGGCATGCGGTGCACCACGCCGGACTGGACATCGATCATGCCCGGCAGCGTGATGGCGATCGCCGTTAACCGTTCCAGCTTGCTTTGGTGGCGGATAAAGAACTGATCGACTTCGGTCAGGATGCGCTTCAGCAGCGGTTCGGGATGTTCGGCCGCCAGCGGCAGCTGTTCCTCCACCACCAGCTTGCTGCTGAGATCGCGCAGCGCCAGCGTGATGCTGCCGCGGCTGATGCGGGCGGACAGGTAGTGCCAGGCTTCGGTGTCCAGCACCAGCCCTACCGCCGGGCGGCCCCGGCTGCCGATCTCCTGGTACTCGGTTTCCTTGACCAGATGGGCTTCCAGCAGCTCGCGCACGATCTTGGTGATGCTGGCGGGCGCCAGCTGCGCGCGTTTTGACAGTTCGATGCGCGAAATCGGACCCAGTTGATCGATGAGCCGATAAACCGCCCCCGCATTGGTCTGTTTGATTTGATCGATATGCCCAGGCTGCCCAACCGCAATCACAAACCGGCTCCTACTATTTTTCGCGCTTCTAAATAAAGACTAGGGGTTATGGTGGGGCTTTTGTCATACAGCGTCAACTATTTGATTCGTTATGTGATTTGCTGCACAAATTCCTCGCAATTTCAGCGTGAATTGATTTTTATTTGCCCAAGCTCAACGTCATTTCAGCATCAACGCCATCAGCGACTGCGCCGCCGCGGTCAACGGCCGCCGGCGGTGGTGCACCAGCCACACTTCGGTGGTGGCGTCCGGCTCCGCCAGCGGCAAATAGCGCACGCCGTCCACCCGCACCCGGGCGAAAGACGCCGGCAGAATCGAAACTCCCAACCCGGCGGAGACCAGCCCGATGATAGTCATCGCTTCCCCCACTTCCTGGGTGATATACGGGGTGATGCCGGCCTTGCCGAGCAGCAGCAGAATTTCGTCGTACAGCGCGGTGCCCACTTCGCGCGAGAAGAAAACGAACGGCTCCCGCGCCAAATGTTGAAACCGCAGCGCGCCGCCGGGCGTTTCCGCCAGCGGATGCCCTTCCGGCACTACCGCCACCAGCGGTTCGCGCAGCAGCAGCTGATAGTGCAGCGCTTCCGGCAGCCGCGTGTTGCGCATCACCCCCAGATCCAGTTCGCCGTTCAGCAGCGGTTCGATCTGCTGTTTGGTGTTGATTTCGCGCATCTTGATGTGCACCTGCGGGGACTGCTGCCGAAAGGCGCGCAGGCTGCGCGCCACCACGCCGATAAAGGGCGCGGAAGAGGTAAAGCCGATGGTCATTTCCCCCAGTTCGCCGCGATCCAGGCGCGCCGCCTTTTCCGCCGCGCGGCCGACCTGATCGAGCACCTGATAGGCTTCTTTGAGGAACATCTCCCCGGCCTGGGTCAAACTGACGTTGCGGTTGTTGCGCGCCAGCAGCCGCGCGCCGACCATCTCTTCCAGCGCCTGAATTTGCTGGCTGAGCGGCGGCTGGGAGATGCGCAACCGCTCGGCGGCGCGGCCAAAATGCAGCTCTTCGGCCACGGCGATAAAGTAACGCAGGTGTCTCAACTCGATATTCATATTTAAAAAGTCTTAATTGTAATTATTAATATATTAGACAAAAAATTCGCCGCTCCCTATCATTTTGTTATCTGCAAAGTGTCTGTTTATCTCCCCGAAGTTCGGTAAGGAAACGCTGTGACAACCCCTGTGCGTTCTGCGGCCGTGATGCCGTCGACGCTGGCCGCCAACGATGACGCGGCCGCTGCGCCAACAGTAAAACGCTCCACCCTCAACAATAAACTCCCCTATATCGAACGCGGCACGCCGCAGTTTATGCGCGTCACGCTGGCGCTGTTTTCCGCCGGGCTGGCGACCTTCGCGTTGCTTTACTGCGTGCAGCCGATCCTGCCGGTGCTGTCGCAAGACTTCGGCGTCTCGCCGGCGGAAAGCAGCCTGTCGCTCTCGGTCTCCACCGGCCTGCTGGCGATCGGCCTGATGTTTACCGGGCCGCTGTCCGACGCCATCGGCCGCAAGTCGGTGATGGTGGTGGCGCTGCTGCTGGCGGCGGTTTGCACGTTGATTTGCGCCTTTATGACCAGCTGGCACGGCATTTTACTGATGCGCGCATTGATCGGCCTGTCGCTGAGCGGCGTCGCCGCGGTCGGCATGACCTACCTCAGCGAAGAGATCCACCCCAGCTTCGTCGCCTTCTCGATGGGGCTGTATATCAGCGGCAACTCGATCGGCGGCATGAGCGGCCGCCTGGTGACCGGGGTGCTGACCGACTTCTTCTCCTGGCGCGTATCGCTTGGCGTCATCGGCCTGTTCGCCCTCGCCGCCGCCTGCATGTTCTGGCGCATCCTGCCCGCCTCGCGGCATTTCCGCGCCAGCTCGCTGCGCCCGCGCACCCTGCTGATCAACTTCAAACTGCATTGGCACGATAAAGGGTTGCCGCTGCTGTTCGCGGAAGGTTTCCTGCTGATGGGCAGCTTCGTCACCCTGTTCAACTACATCGGTTATCGCCTGCTGGCGGATCCTTATCACCTGAGCCAGGCGATCGTCGGCCTGCTGTCGGTGGTGTACCTCACCGGCTCCTACAGTTCGCCCAAGGCCGGCGCGCTCACCTCGCGCTTCGGGCGCGGCCCGGTGCTGCTGGCGTCGATCGTGATTATGCTGATCGGGATCCTGATTACCGCGCTGCCGCAGGTGCCGGCGATCTTTATCGGCATGATGCTGTTCACCGCCGGTTTCTTCGCCGCCCACTCGGTGGCCAGCAGCTGGATCGGCCGCCGTGCGCGCCGCGCCAAAGGCCAGGCGTCGTCGCTGTATCTGTTCTGCTATTACGTCGGCTCCAGCGTGGCCGGCACCCTGGGCGGCGTGTTCTGGCACAGCTTCGGCTGGAATGGCGTGGCGGCGTTTATCAGCCTGATGCTATTGCTGGCGCTGCTGGTGGTGCATTACCTGAAACGGCTGCCGGAAGCGGCGCGCCTGTGAATGGAAAAAGCCGCGGTGGTTAGCCGCGGCTCGTCATGCCAGAGCCCGTGATTATTGACCGGGTTTCCAGCGAGTTTGCAGGTACTCCACCGCCTTGTCCGTTTGCGGCTCGGTCAGATAACGTTGCCGGAACAGGATGGTTCCCCCCATCCCCGGCAGGCTCTCGTTGAGATCCAACTGCCTTTTCAGCTCGGGGACGCCGCCGTCGACGGTCCAGGCCGGCTCGCTGGCCGATGGCGTGCCCACTTTATACAGCGCCACCCCGGCATAGAGCCGAACCGGCGTGTCTTTCACCACCTCGGCCCACCAGTTGGCCAGCACGTCGTAGCGAACAATTTCACGATCGAAAGGCCAATACAGCTGCGGTGCGATATAGTCGAGCAGCCCCAGTTTGACCCACTGGCGCGTATCGGCATAGGCCGTATCGTACGACGGCGCGCCGGCCCGCGTCGCCGAACCGGCAGGATCGTCCGCTTTGTTTCGCCATACGCCCGCCGGGCTGACGCCAAACACGACCGCGGGCTTCAGTGCTTTGACGGTGGCGGAAACCTGTTTTATCAATTGCAGCGTGTTGTCTCTTCGCCAGTCGGCCTTGTCTGCAAACCCTTTGCCGTATGCGCGATACGTCTTTTCATCATCCAGCGGCGATTGCGGCGTTTCGTAATAGAAATAATCGTCAAACTGAATGCCGTCGACATCGTAGTTTTTGACGACTTCAGCCACCACGCCGGTGATCCAGTTGCGCACCTCGGGCAGGCCGGGGTCGAGCACGAAGCGATCGCTGGCGGTGCGTATCCAGTCGGGATGTAGCGCATAGACGCTGGCCGGCGGCGACTGCAGCGTATGATTGAGTGCATCAATCGTTTGCTGTCGGGTATTCATGGAAACCCGATAAGGGTTCAGCCAGGCATGCACTTTGATGCCGCGTCGGTGCGCTTCTGTCAGCATAAAGGCCAGCGGATCATAACCCGGATCCTGGCCCACGGTGCCGGTCAATACCTCCGACCAGGGCAAGATGTCAGAACGCCACAGGGCCGTGCCGTCCGGTTTAACCTGAAAATACACCGTGTTAATCCCGGTTTTCACCATGTCGTCCAGCGCGTCCGTCAGCCCCTGCTTCTGCAGACGCACCCGCTCTTGCGTGGATTCCGCTTTCAGCGAGGCCGCCGGCGGCCAGTCCAAGCCAATGACCGTGGCCAGCCAGATGCCCCGCATCGGCGTTGCCGGCGGTACAGGCTGCGGAGGCTTTTCCGGCTCAGGGGGTTTGGCGCATCCGCTCACGCCCAGCATGGCGGCCATCAACAGCCATCCGCCTAGTTTTGTTGCGCCTGTCGGCATAAATGTTCTCCTTCCGTGAGTGACGGTTATCCCATGTCGCGGCGTGCGGAGCAAGAAACCGCCCGCTTTATCAACGCCATCCAGCGACCGGCGCCGCCCTTTCTGGCGACGCCTCTCCTTATCCCATCACCAGCTCAGCCCCGTCCCGCGAGGGAACGCCACCTTGCCGGTATTGGTTTGCTCATCGTAGTCATGCCAGGTATTAACCGGCAGTTTTCCGTGCGGTCTGATTTTCCCCGTCAGCACCTGCGCCAGCGATATCATCGAAGGGCCACGCCATACGCCGCTGTCATACCCGTAGTAAGAATAGGTGGCGACAGCCGCATCCACGTCTGCGGCATAGTTCACGATATCGTAAGGCGCGCGCAATGAGAGGTGAACGCATTTTTTCCCCTGCTCGGCGGCGTATTTCAGCCAGCCCGGGTAAGGGCTGCTGTCATTAGCCGCCCCGGTTGCGGCGGTCACGACCCCATCCTGCTCGGCAGGCGTAAAGCGGGTTGAGAGGGTTCCAAGCAAGAACACGTCGCAGCCGGCAATATGTTCCCTGACCTGGGCGTCGCTCAGTTCCGTTTCCTTCGCGGCCACGACGTTCTGATAGCCCTCCTGCGCCATCACGTTCGCAATGCCTTTGGCCTGCTCGCCCCACGGAGTCAGAATAAAGTAGCGCAGCGCTTTGTCCTTTAACGGCAGCAGACATTGACGGTTGATAACCACGGTAATGGAACGATCGGCAATCCGTTTCTCTAGCTGATGCGCGGAGGACGAAACGTCGTGGGAACAGGGTTTATCGCTATGGCCCATCAGGTGATGGCGCAATTTGAGGCGCAAAATGCGCTCGACAGAGGCATCAATATCGGCCTCGCTGAGATGCCCGGTTTTCACCCGATCCGCAAGGTAACGAATCAGGTCCGGCAGCAGGCTCGCCTGCGCCGGCGAGGCGATGCTGACAGGCATCAGGGCGATATCCACTCCGGCGGTAAAGACGTTTTCAGCCGCCGCTTGCTGGCTGAAATGCTCGGCAATCGCGCCCATATCCAGCGCGTCTGAAATCGTTACGCCGGCATAACCCAGCTCATTGCGCAGGATCTGGGTCTGGATTTCGCGCGACATGGTGGCCGGCACCGTGATTTTTTCACCGTTGCGGGTGTCGATCTGGCTGTTATCCAGTGCGGGGTACTGAATATGCGCAGTCATCACCATATCCGGCGCCGCGCAGCGATCGATGGCCTGTTTATAAGGGGCGATATCAATGGCAAAAGCTTCTTCCCGCGTACGATCGACGCGCGGCAAACCGGTATGCGAGTCGGTGGAGGTGCTGCCATGGCCGGGGAAGTGTTTGTACGCGGTGATCAGCCCCTGCTGTTTCATGCCCGCCACCATGTTTTCCGCCAGGCGGGCAACGGTGTTCTTATCATCGCTGAAGGCGCGAACGTTAATCACCGGGTTGAACGGGTTGGTGTTGACGTCCACGACCGGGGCAAAGTTGGTATTGATATGCAACGCGCGCATATCCTGGGCCATCAGTTTGCCCTGTTCAACGGCGAGCTGTTTATCCGCACCGCCCTCGATCGCCGCCGCCAGCGCCATATTGCCGGGGAATGAGGCGTAGTCGCCGCGCGGCAGCCGGAAAACGTTACCGCCTTCGTTATCCGTGCCAATAAACAAACGAACGCCCGCGTGGGTTGTCAGCGCGGCATACCAGGCCGTCAACGTTTTGATCTGCTGCTTGTCTTTCAGATTATTGGCAAACAGGATCACCCCACCGATGTGGTTATCGGTGATCAGCTTGCCAATGGCTGCATCGGGAACGGTCATATCCTGATTGCTGCTACCGTTCTGATCCCAGTAGCGAAAATCCAGCATGATTTTTTGCCCGATCTTCTCTTCCAGCGTCATGTTTTTGACTTTCTGTTTAATATCCACAGTAAACCTCCGTTTAAAGCACCCGTTAATGACAGAAGAAAAGATAACCCGAGGGGCTCATAGCGTCCTGCCATTCTGTTTGTTCCAGCAATTGGACAACGGCAAACGGAAAATGGATCAAACAAAATATCAACCAACAGAAAAAATCCATCAATGAATCAAACCCATACCAATGCAAAGTCTATTTCGCGCCCTGCTGTAGAAGTCCCTCTGGCGTATTTTTCGCTGACAAGCCGGGTGGCCAGTGAAGCCGCTCCCTCTTCGTTTGCCGATGTTGCCCCCAGTTGGCCACTCTTCTATAGTATGTTGTAACTAATATGGGAGTGTGCGATGAGCAGATACGATGTGATTGGCCGAATGAACGCCTGCTTTAACGAGCTGGAGCAGGCGCTCGGCGCGTTGCAGCAGCAGATCGCCCCGCTGCGGTTGCTGGCGGCGCGGGTGTTCAGCCTGCCGGAGGTTGAAAAAGGCCAGGAACATCAGGCCATTTCGCATATCGCGGTCGAGCAGCATGTGGGGCAAGCGGCGCGCGATCTGGCGCTGGAGCATTATCAGCGGCTGTTCATTCACCACAACCGGGAGAATGTCAGCAGCAAGGCCGCCGTGCGCCTGCCCGGCGTCATCTGTCTGGCGGTGGAGCAACCGGAGTATCAGGCGCTGCAAACGCAGCTGGCGCTGATCAACCGCCTGAAGGGCGAACTGGAGCAGATTATCACCGTCGATTCCGGCCTGGCGCCGGAGCAGCGTTTCGAGTTCGTGCACACCCATCTGCACGGGCTGATTACCCTCAGCGCCTATCGCACCCTCACTGCCCTGACCAATCCCGACTCCGTGCGCTTCGGCTGGGCCAACAAGCACATCATCAAAAACGTCAAGCGGGACGACATTCTGGCGCAGCTGGAGAAAAGCCTGAAAGCCGGCCGCGCGGTGCCGCCGCACAGCCGTGAACAGTGGGCCGCCCTGGTCAGCCGTGAGATCGACGACGTCAGCCGGCTGCCGCAGCAGGCGACGCTGAAGATCAAACGGCCGGTAAAAGTGCAGCCGATCGCCCGGGTGTGGTATCAGCAGCAGCAAAAACAGGTGCAGCACCCCTGCCCGCTACCGCTGATCGCCCTGTGTCAGGTTGAAAGCGGCGCCGCGGTGCCGAAGATCGGCGAACTGCTCAACTACGACGCCGAGGCGGTGAAACACCGTTACAAACCCGACGCCAGGCCGCTGCGGCTGCTGGTGCCGCGTCTGCACCTGTATACCGACGACGCTACTCGCTGAGGGCATACACCCGCAGGCGATGGCCGTCCGGATCTCGCGCCACGAAGGTGTAACCGAACTCCATCTCGGTCGGCGTTTGCTCGATAGTCAGCCCAAGTTCGCGCCACTGGTTATAGCGCGCCTCCACTTCTTGCGGATCCTGGCATAAAAAGCCCAGTTCACCGCCGCCCCCGGTCAGCGTGGCGGCGGGTTTTACCCCCTGTTTGGCCCACATCCCCAGCTTGAAGCCGTTGTTGAGCACGAACAGGGCAAAGCCGGGCGAAAGCTCCACCGGCGCCTGCCCCAGCAGGCGTTGATAAAAGGCGGCGCTGTTGAGCGGGTTGTCGACGTAAAGCAGGGTCATGCTGGGAAGGGTCATCGGTCTGTCCTTTGGGTGATGGGAACCGGCCGGTTCCCGATAGGCACAGACTAAGGCGCGCGACTGACAGTTTATGGCAGCAGCGTGCCGCTATTGCTCCGCAATGCCCTCGCTGAGGCGCCACTCTTTCAGCAGCCGCCGCCGGCCACGCGGATAGCGCTGTGCAAGCGGCGTGGCGGCCTGAATGCGATCGAGACGAAAATGGCGAAAGGCCTGACGCAGCTCGCACCAGGCGACCAACATCTGAAACTGATCGAAAAAACCCAGCGCAAAGGGCCACAGCAGGCGTTCGCTGCGCTGCCCCGCCAGATCGAGGTAGTCGATATGCAGTTTGCGCTCGCAGCGGATGGTGTCTCGGATCAGCACCCGCATCTCATCCGCCACCGGCGGCGCCTGAACCGGCGCGATAAGCAGCGTATTGGCCTCCAGCTCCTCCCGCAGCGCCGGCGGCAGCACCGCGGCGATCTTGGCCAGCGCCTGACCCGCCGCGCTCGCCAGTTGGCTGTCACCGCGGCGGCTGACCCAGCGCATCCCCAGCACCAGCGCTTCTGTCTCCGCCGGCGAGAACATCAGCGGCGGCAGCATAAAGCCGGGGCGCAGCACATAGCCGACGCCCGCCTCACCGGCGATTTCCGCCCCCTGCTGCTGCAGCGTGGCGATATCGCGGTACAGGGTGCGCATGCTGATGCCCAGCGTCTGCGCCAGCGCATGGCCCGCCACCGGATAACGGTGGTTGCGCAGCAGCTGCATCAGATCGAGTAAACGTTGTGCGCGCGACATATCACGGCTCCCTGCATAGCGCGGTTTGGACAAAATCGGCAAAGGCCCGCGCCTTGGCCGAGACGAAATGGCCACCGGGGAACACCGCCCACAGCGCCAGCGGCGGCAGTTGCCAGTCCGCTAAAGCCGCAATCGCCGCCCCGCTTTGCAGCTCGCTGCGAAACAGGCCTTCGCTGGCGACGGTGGCGCCAAAGCCCGCCAGCACCAACTCGCGCACGCACTCCGCCGCGTTAACCCGCATGCGCCCCGGCAACCGCAGCGCGCGCTGCTCTTCTCCGCGGCTGAAGCGCCACTGCTCGCCGCCGCCACGGCGATGGTAAATCACCATCTCGTGCTGCAACAGATCTTCCGGCCGCTGCGGCATACCGGCAGCGGCAAAATAGCCGGGCGTGCCGATCACGCATTGCTTTACCTCACCCAGCTTGCGGGCGGTAAAACCGGAATCCTCCAACTCGCCAACACACAGGGCAATATCGATGCCTTCTTCAATCAGCGACAGATTGCCGTCATCCAGCAGCAAATCAACGTGCAACCGTGGATTGGCGCGCATAAACGCCGTCAAATCAGGCAAGGGAACGATGCGGGCGAACACCGCCGCCGAAGCGACCCGCAACCGGCCGCTCAGGGTCTCGCCGGCGCTCTGCACCAGCGCTTCCGTCTCCGCCAGCTCGTTCAGGATACGCCGGGTGCGTTGATACAGCTGCTGTCCCGCATCCGTCGGCTGCAGGCCGTGGGTCGAGCGCAGCATCAGGCGCGTGCCGAGCTGCTGTTCCAGCCGCGCCACCGCTTTTGAGACCGCCGGCTGCCCCACGTGCAGCCGCCGCGCCGCCGCGGTAAAGGAGCCGCTCTCGTAAACGCAGGCATAGGTTTCGTAATCGGCAAATTTACCCATGGCATTCCTTGTTGGAATAACGGTTAGCATTTATTGCAGTCTACACGCGCCATTTTGGAATGGGCAAGATAAGCGCTCCCCCTCATTCCCGTCAGGAGAACGCATGACACTGCAAGACAAACTCGATGCCTTCAAAGCGGCATTCGAGGCCGACCAACTGCCGTTCAAACTCGCGGCGCAAGATCACGCGCTGATGCGTGAGGCTATCCAGGCGCAGATCGCGTCGGGCGTGGCCGAACGCGCCCTGAAGGTCGGCGACGCCGCGCCCGGCTTTACACTGTCGGACAGCGAAAACCGACCATGCTCTTCCACGGCGCTGTTGGCAAAAGGGCCGCTGGTCGTCAGTTTCTATCGCGGGATCTGGTGCCCTTACTGTACGCTCGATCTGCAGGCGCTGCAGGCCGCATTGCCCGCCATCACGCAGTACGGCGCGCAGTTGTTGGCCGTCTCGCCGCAGAGCGCGGTGCATAACCGCCAGGCCGCGCGCGATCACGATCTCACCTTTCCGTTGCTCAGCGATGCAGGCAACCGTCTGGCGGCCCAGTTCGGCCTGCGTTACCGCCTGCCGGACGCGCTGATCGCCCTGTATCAACAGCGGCTCGGCCTCGATCTGGCGCAGTTCAACCAGGATGACAGCTGGACGCTGCCGCTGCCAGCGCGATTCGTCATCGCCCGCGATGGCCGTATTGTCTACGCCGAAGCGCACGCCGATTACACCCAGCGGCCGGAGCCGCAGGCGCTGTTATCGGTGCTAGAGATGTTGGCTTGAAAAGACGGGGCGCAACCGCGCCCCATTTAGGCATGACGTCATTATTTCTGCATGCTGCCGACCATCGCTTCCGGCCGCACCCACTCGTCGAACTGCGCTTCGGTCAGGTAGCCGAGCTTCAGCGCCGCGGCTTTCAGCGTCAGCCCTTCCTTGTGCGCTTTCTTGGCGATTTCCGCCGCCTTGTCATAACCGATATGGGTATTGAGCGCCGTCACCAGCATCAGCGATTCATTCAGCAACTGGGTAATGCGATCGCGGTTCGGTTCGATGCCCACCGCGCAGTGCTCGTTGAAGCCCTGCATGCCGTCGGCCAGCAGGCGGATCGACTGCAGGTAGTTGTGGATCACCATCGGGCGGAACACGTTCAGCTCGAAGTTGCCGGAAGCGCCGCCGATGTTCACCGCCACGTCGTTGCCCAGCACCTGCGCGCACAGCATGGTCATCGCTTCGCACTGGGTCGGGTTGACCTTGCCCGGCATGATGGAGCTGCCCGGCTCGTTCTCCGGGATAGAAATCTCGCCGATGCCGCAGCGCGGGCCGGACGCCAGCCAGCGCACGTCGTTGGCGATCTTCATCAGCGAAGCCGCCAGCCCTTTCAGCGCGCCATGCCCTTGCACCAGCGCATCGCAAGTCGCCAGCGCTTCGAACTTGTTCGGCGCCGTGACGAACGGCTGATGGGTCAATTCCGCCAGCGCTTTAGCGACGCGCACCGCGTACTCCGGATGGGTGTTCAGGCCGGTGCCGACCGCCGTGCCGCCCAGCGCCAGCTCGGCAATGTGCGGGATACTGTCCTCGATGTGTTTCAGATTGTGCGCCAGCATCGCCGCCCAACCGGATATCTCTTGCCCCAGGGTCAGCGGCGTGGCGTCCTGCAGATGGGTGCGGCCGATTTTGACGATATCGCGGTAGGCTTCGGCCTTGTCGCTCAGCGTCTTGTGCAGCACTTTCAGCTCAGGGATCAGGTGTTCGCGCAGCGCAATCACCGCCGCCACGTGCATCGCGGTGGGAAACACATCGTTGGAGCTCTGGCTTTTATTGACGTCGTCGTTCGGGTGCACCTTGCGCTCTTCACCGCGCACGCCGCCCAGCAGCTCGCTGGCGCGGTTGGCCAACACTTCGTTCATGTTCATGTTGGTCTGGGTGCCGGAGCCGGTTTGCCAGATTGATAACGGGAACTGGTCGGCATGGCTGTCCGCCAGCACTTCGTCGGCGGCGTTGATAATGGCGGCGCCCCGTTCGGCCGGCAGCAGCCCCAGATCCACGTTCACCTGCGCGGCGGCGCGCTTGGTCAACGCCAGCGCGTGGATCAGCGCGGTCGGCATCTTTTCGGAGGAAATACGGAAATGCGCCAACGAACGCTGGGTTTGCGCGCCCCACAGCTTGTCGGCCGGTACTTCGATGGGGCCCATAGAGTCTTTTTCGATACGAACGCCTGCCATCACGATCTCCTTAGCATAATTCCTAAAATTGTAGGGTTAGGCCGACGCGCTCCCCCCCACGTCGGCATGCACTCCCAGTATAGTGACATAATAACTATTCGCATTAAGAGAGTTATCTCACAGCACGTTTCATCTCTTTTACCCATTAACGACGCGGTTATTTTCCGCCGGTTAACCCGCGGTGAAATAAACGGCCGGGAATGAGCCTGGAGAATAAAAATCTGGATAACCATTAACGCGGATGACGCGCATTAAAATTATTGATGCGCTGCGCCTGTAAATGATTGAGTTCATCGATCCGTTGCTGCTGCAGATGATTGATCTCGTCGTAGGCGTCCTGCCGTTCATGATGCCGATACGCCCCGGTCGCCGCCGCACCGGCGGTGAGTGCCAGCGGATACGCCACAGGCGCGATCGCGGCGGGAACCGTGACCGGGGCGGGTGTGACGACGATCGGCGCCGGCGCGATCACCACGGCGCGCGGCGCCGCGTAGGGATAGGCGACAATCACCGCCGCCTGGGCTGCGCCGGTGCAAAACCCCAACAGCAACAACAGTGTTTTCATGCAACAGACCTCTTGTTTCGTTAAATCGACGTGTTAGCCGTTACGGTAAAGGGGTCTGACGCCCAGGTTTAAGCTCAGCGTGTGATAGCCCGGTGCAGCGCGAGAATAATAATAAGGGAATGGCTCAGACGGTAAAAAATAAATTCAGCCGACATAGTTTGACATGCTGAAAAAATAAATAATGACGTTGAATGACCAGGCTAACGGCAATAATCCCCGTTGGGCCAAATAATAATCGATCGGCGGGTTTTCCGGGTCGCCTTGGGACCTGCGCGCCAATTGAGACGCCGATCGTTATCACGTTATACTATGGCCCCATTGCCGGGCGCGACGTTATCCGGCGTTTTTTTGATCGCGCCCATGATTTTTCCTGCCGACGCGGGCGTAGGATAGTCGTCGGCACAGATTTAGTTAACCGTATAAAATCAGTAGGTTATTGTCATCCAGTGCGACAATGACGTTAAGGACGTTTATCGACATGCAAAAAATGACCAACGCGGTACAGAATTACGCCTGGGGCAGCCACGATGCGCTGACCCGTCTTTACGGCATCGCCAACCCGGATAATCAGCCGATGGCCGAACTGTGGATGGGCGCCCATCCCAAGAGCCCTTCCCGCGTGCCGGGCGCCGACGGCGAACTGCGTTCGCTGCGCTTTCTTATCGATGAAGACCAGCCAAAACAGCTGGGCGCCGACGTCGCCAGCCGTTTTGGCGAGTTGCCGTTCCTGTTTAAAGTGCTGTGCGCCGATCAGCCGCTGTCTATCCAGGTTCACCCGAGTAAAGCGGCGGCCGAGATCGGCTTCGCGAAAGAGAATGCCGCCGGCATCCCGCTGAGCGCCGCCGAACGCAACTATAAAGATCCCAACCACAAGCCCGAGCTGGTGTTCGCCCTGACGCCGTTCCTGGCGATGAACGGCTTTCGCGAACTGGCCGATATCGTTTCCCTGCTGCAACCGATCGCGGGCGCGCACCACGACATCGCCGCCTTCCTGCAACAGCCGGACACCGCGCACCTCGCGACCCTGTTCGCCAGCCTGTTGACGATGAGTGGCGAACAAAAATCGCTGGCGCTCGGCGTGCTGAAAGCCGCGCTCAACAACCAGCAGGGGGAACCCTGGGATACCGTGCGCTTTATCGCCGGCTTCTATCCGGACGACAGCGGTCTGTTCTCACCGCTGCTGCTGAACGTGGTGCAGCTCGCGCCGGGCGAGGCGATGTTCCTGTATGCCGAAACGCCGCACGCCTACCTGAAAGGCGTGGCGCTGGAGGTGATGGCCAACTCGGATAACGTGCTGCGCGCGGGCCTGACGCCGAAATTCATCGACGTGCCCGAGCTGCTGGCCAACCTGCAGTTCCGCCCGCAACCGGCTTCCGGCCTGCTGACCCAACCGGAGCAACGCGGCAACGAGCTGTTCTTCCCGATCCCGGTGGAGGATTTCGCCTTCTCACTGCACGATTTGACCGCCGCACCACAGGCGCTGGCACAGCGAAGCGCCGCCATCGTGTTCTGCGTCGCCGGCGAAGCGACGCTGGAGAAATCCGGGCAACGCCTGACGCTCAAACCGGGCGAATCCTGCTTTATCGGGGCGTTCGAATCCCCGGTCAACGTCAGCGGCAGCGGCCGCATCGCCCGGGTTTATAACCAGCTGGCCTAACCGTTGATAAATTTCAGCAAATTGCTTGCTGAAAGCGAGAGCTACCCCCACAATTAAACGCCTGCGGGCGTTTTTTGTCGGCCCCTATTTTCCCCTCCCATGCAACGGAGGGTGATAAGAAAAAAAGGATGAAACAGAGCTATGAAAAAATCGTTAGTCGCTGTCAGCGTCATTGTCGTTCTTGGCGCAGCATGGACCGGGGCATCCTGGTACACCGGGAAACAGATCGAGCAGCACATGGGCGAAGTCGTCGACAACGCCAACGGCCAACTGAAAGCCTACCTGCCGAAAGCCGGCGTCAAGCTGAGCTATGAAAATTACCAGCGCGGCCTGTTCAGCAGTAAAGTGCGTTATGTGCTGCGTTCCGACGGCACGGATACCAGTGAAAATGCGGCGCTGAAAGCCGGTGAAGAAGTGGCGTTCCTGGAAACCATCGATCACGGTCCGTTCCCGTTCGCGCAGCTGAAAAAATTCAACCTGCTGCCGAGCATGGCGTCGGTGCATACCGAGCTGGAAAACACCCCGGCGGTGAAAGGCCTGTTTGAAACCACCAAAGGCAAATCGCTGTTTACCGCCGATTCGCGCATCTCGTACAGCGGCGATACCGCGTCCACCATCGACTTTATCCCCCTGGACTACCAGAAGGATAAATCTTCGCTGAAATTCAGCGGCGCCACCATTGACGCCGATGTGTCACGCGATCTGAAAAAATTCGCGCTGGACGCCAATAGCGACACTATCGTGTTCGCCAGCCCGAATGAATTCGGCCAAAACGAGCAGATCACCTTCCAGGGCTTCAACCTGAAAGGCAACAGCAACGAAAGCAAGTTCGGCGTGAAGCTCGGCGATCAGACGATGACGCTGAAGCAGTTCAAACTGACGATCGACGGTAAAGATACCGTGGCGTTGGACGGTTTCAATCTGGTGAGCAAGTTTGGCGAGCAAGGCAGCAGCAATATCGGCGGCCAGATCGACTACACCATGGACGCGCTCAAGGTGCAGGGCAACGACTTCGGTGCCGGTAAACTGACGCTGAAAATCGACAACGTCGACGGCAAGGCGCTGAAAGACTTCTCCGACAGCTACAACCGCCAAACCATGGCGCTGCTGCAGCAGGGCGAGAACCTGGATCCGGACGTCTACGAACAGCAGACCTCCGAGATGCTGCAAAAGAACCTGCCGCTGCTGCTGAAAGGCAACCCAAGCCTCAGCATCGCCCCGCTGAGCTGGAAAAACAGCAAGGGTGAGAGCGTCTTCACGCTGGATCTGGCGATGACCGATCCGAGCAAGGCCGCCTCCCCGGCACAATCGCCGGATCAGCTGATCGCTCAGGCGGTTAAAAAGCTGGATCTCAGCCTGACCATTCCGGAAGCGATGGCTACCGAAGTGACCGCGAAGACCGCCTTGTTGCAGGGCTATAATGCGGAAGACGCGCAGAAACTGGCGCAGCAGCAAGTGCAGGGCCTGGCGGCCATGGGTCAGATGTTCAAGCTGACCACCCAGAAAGACGGCGTGATCGCGAGCAAGTTCCACTACGCTGACAATCAGGTTGACCTGAACGGCAACAAGATGTCGCTGCAGGAGTTCATCGGCCAGTTCGCCATGCTGGGCGCCCCGGCGGAAGACGCTGAACCGGCGCAGGAAGCGGAACCCGCTCCGGCACCGGCGCAGTAATCGCCTGAAAACCTAACAAGGGCCCCCTGCGGGGCCCTTTTTATTTACGCCGCATAAACCGCATCGCGGATCTGCTGCGGGTAGCGGCCGCACATGCCTTCAAACGCGGTGTTGGTCAGTATCACCACGCTCAGCTGCGCCTGTGGATCAAAGAACCAGCTGTGGCCGTAAACGCCGCCCCAGGTCAGCGTGCCGGCGTGCTGCGGCGTCTGCGCTGCGTCTGGATCCACCAGCAGCGCGCCGCCAAAGCCGAAGCCCCAGCCCGGCCCTTGCGTTTGCGCCTGCGCGCCCACGTGCGGGCTGCGCAGCAACGCCACCGTGTCCGGCTGCAACATGCCCTGCCCGCCGCTGCGCAGCGCTTCCACCAGCTTCAGCACGTCGTCGGCATCGCCGACCATGCCCGCGCCGCCGGAAGGATAAGCCTCCGCATTAAGCGCCCGCGCGGGTGAAAACAGCACCTCGCCCCCCGCCATCTCCTCCGGCAGCGCCACCCGCAGGCCTTCATACATGCGCAGTGGCCCTTGCGGGGTGTTGTAATACGGCGTCGCCAGGTTCGCGGCGTCCGTCGCATGGAATGCGGTGTTGCCAAGCCCCAGCGGCTGCGCCACCCATTCGACAAACAGTTGCGGCAGCGACATGCCCGTCACCCGCTCCAGCACCGCGCCAAGCACATCGATCGCCAGCGAATAATTGAAGCGCTCCCCCGGCGCCGACAGCAACGGCGCCTGCGCCAACAGCCGCAGGTTTTGCTCCAGCGTCAGCGTCGACAGCTCCACGCCGTCCTGGACCCCCAACTGATGGTAAACGCCCGCCGGCGGTTGGTTCAGCCGATAGTCCAGCCCGGCGGTATGGCTCAGCAAATGACGGATCTTGATCGCCGGGCGCCGGCCGTCCGCCAGCGCCGGGGTAAACCACGGCAGCCAGTCGCTGACCGCATCGTCCAGGCTCAGCTTGCCTTGCTCAATCAAACGCAACGCCGCCAGCGTGGTATAGGGTTTGGAAACCGACGACAGCCGAAACTGCGTTTCCCGCCGCATCGGTTGCCGCGCTTCGCGATCGGCATAGCCGGCCGCCCCGGCGTAGCAAATTTCGCCCCGCCGCGCCACCAGCACCACGCTGCCGACGATGCGCCCTTCGGCCATCGCCTGTTGATCGATCGCCGCGATCCGTTCTGTTAACGCCTGTTGTATTGCCGACATGATTTTAATCTCTCTGAGGGAAAGTAAAACCAGTCTAAAACGTTCTTCATAAATTAAAATAAGGCATAATTTAATGAATCATTAAGCAGAGGTTATTGATAGATGAGTTCACTCCTGCAACTGCTGCCCTATTTCGAAGCCGTGGCACGCCTGGGCAACTTTACCCGCGCGGCCAGCCAACTGGGCGTCACGCCGCCGGCGGTGTCGCAAAACATTCAGGCGCTGGAGAATCAGCTGGGAGTGCGGTTATTTCACCGCACCAGCCGCTCGGTGCGCCTCAGCGACGAAGGCCGGTTGTTCTATCAGAAGGTGTCGCCGGCCATGGGCCAGATCGATGTGGCGGCGGACGATGTGCGCGCCCTGGGCGCACAGCCGGCAGGCCTGCTGCGCATTACGCTGCCGCAGCTGGCCGCTTCGCTGCTGGTAATGCCGCATCTGGCGGCGTTTCAGCGGCGCTATCCCGAGGTGCAGCTGGAGCTGTTTACCGAAGACCGCTTTTCCGATCTGGTGCTGGGCAGTTTCGATGCCGGCATTCGCATGCACGCCATGTTGCAAAAGGACATGATCGCCGTGCCGATCGATAACGGCCAGCGCCGGGTGCTGGTCGCTTCGCCTGACTATCTGGCGCGCTGCGGCGCACCGGCCACGCCGGACGATCTGCTCGCGCACCATTGCCTGCGCTACCGTTTTCCCGGCAGCGGCAAACTGGAACCCTGGTATTTCAGCCTGGGCGACGATGAACGCGCGCTGGACGTCAGCGGCAGTTTGATTTTTAACGAAGACAGGCTGATCAAGGATGCGGCGTTGGCGGGGCTGGGTATCGCACAGCGTTTTCAGGGCACGGTGTTGCAGGAGCTGGCCCAGGGGCAACTGGTGGAAGTGCTGCCGGGTTACGCCAGCGAAGCATCGGGATTTTTCATCTACTTCCCCGCCGGCAGACATCTGCCGCTCAAACTGCGCGCCTTTATCGATTTCATGCGCGAGCAACGTGAACGGCAGCATCGGTGGTAGGGGCGCCCCGCCGGCGCCCCTGATTGTCAGCGCTTCTCCAGCGCCTGGATGATGCGATAAGTCGCCTCGACCCGATCGTCGTTCGGGAACCATTTGTTGGCCAGCATCACCACGGCGATATTCTTCGCCGGGATGAACACCGCGTAGGTGGAGAAACCGCCGGTAGAGCCGGTTTTGTTATACCAGCCGGCGCGCAATTCCGGCTGCGGCGGCGTGATGGCGGTAGCCGGCGTGCCATTCATGATCATCCCGGCGTTGTTGCCCTCGATCAAACGCGACAGTTTCACCGGATACGGGTAGTTCTCCCACATCAGATCCTGCGTGAACGCGCCCGCCTTATAATAGCCGACGTGCGTCCCGGCCAGCGCGTCGCGCCATGGCTGTGCGACCTTCACCTGCTGCAGGTTGGCGTCCAGATAGCGAATCAGATCGCGAGCGTTGGACTTGATGCCGTAAGACTCGGCGTCCAGCGGGCCGGGATTGACCCGCACCGGCTTATCGTCCTTGTTGTAACCCTGCGCATAGTTGGCCATCTGCGCCGCCGGCACCTGAACGTAGGTGTGGCTCATGCCCAGCGCCGGCAACATCCCCTGTTCCATCGCCTGGATAAACGGCTGGTCGAGGCTTTTGGCGGCGATCATGCCCAGCATGCCGATACCGAGATTGGAATAGACGCGGTAGCTGCCCGCCGGGTGTTTCAGCTGCCAGGCCCGGTAGTAGGCCATCAGTTGGGCGTTGTCGGTCACGTCGTCCGGCACGAACAGCGACAGGCCGGAGGTATGCGTCGCCAGATTCAGCAGGCTGACGCCGTCGAAGGCGCTGCCGCGCAGCTCGGGCAGATAGCGGCTGGCCGGATCGTTGAACGACAGCTTACCCTGCTGCTGCGCATAGACCGCCAGCGTCGCGGTGAAGGTTTTGCTCAGCGAGCCCACTTCGAACAGCGTCTGCTCGGTGATCGGTTTGCCGGTCTGCTTCGAGGCCACGCCATACGGGTAAATCTGCTGTTTGCCGTCAACCGACACGGCGATCGCCATGCCCGGCACGCCATATTTTTTCATCAGCGGCTGAATAACGGCGTCGATATCCTGCTGCTGTGCGGCCTGTGCGGTCGGCAGGATCAGCGCGGCGATCAACGCGGCCGCCAGGCGGTTCATTTTCGTCATGATAGAAGCTCTCAGGTTGCAGGGCATCGGCCGCGGCCAAAAGTTTTTATTGGCGTTATGCACGGCGCTTTCCCTGGTTGATGATGTCATTCCTTTACGGCTGCCGCGACGCTCTCAGCAGCCGCGCCAAATATCGGATTTTGCCGCCGGGTTGACAAGCGATAATAATTTCAGCCAGCATAAAGAAAAACTTATGGCTATCGACGATGCGCAATCGACTTCCCCTCAATGCCCTGCGGGCGTTCGAATCCTCCGCCCGCCACCTGAACTTCACCCGCGCCGGCCTGGAGCTGCGCGTCACCCAGGCCGCCGTCAGCCAGCAGGTACGCATGCTGGAAGAACAGCTGGGCATTCAGCTGTTCCGCCGCCTGCCGCGCGGCCTGGATCTGACCGAAGAAGGCCAGGCGCTGCTGCCGGTGTTGAACGACGCCTTCGACCGCATCGAGGCGGTGCTGCAACAGTTCGAAGGCGGGCATTTCCACGAGGTGCTGACGGTGGCGGTGGTCGGCACCTTCGCCGTCGGCTGGCTGATGCCGAGGCTGGCGGCGTTCCGCACGGCGCACCCGTTTATCGATCTACGGGTGCTGACCCACAACAACCTGGTCAATCTGTCGGCCGACGGCATGGATTTCGCCATCCGCTTCGGCGAAGGCCTCTGGCCCGCCACCTGCAATATCAAGCTGTTCGACGCGCCGCTGACGGTGCTCTGCCCGCCGGCGGTCGCCGCGCGCCTGCGCACGCCGCAGGATCTGCAGCACGAGCAGCTGATGCGCACCTACCGCAAGGATGAATGGGAGCGCTGGTTCACGGCTGCGCAGGTGACGCCGTGGCGGATCAACGGCCCGGTGTTCGACTCGTCAAGACTGATGGTGGAAGGCGCGATCCAGTGCGACGGTGTGGCGCTGGCGCCGGTCAGCATGTTCCGCCGCGAACTGGCCGCCGGCGTGCTGCAGCGGCCGTTCGCCGCCGAGGCCGCGCTTGGCGCCTATTGGCTGACCCATTTGAAGTCGCGGGACCTGACGCCGGCGATGAAAACCTTTATCGGCTGGATCCGCCGGGAGGCGGAAGAGGAACTGCGGCGGGATTAGGCGGAGCCGCGCCGGATCAGCGTCGGCGGCAGAATGACGTTCTGCGCCGGCAGGTCGGCGTCACCGATGCGCTGCAGCAGGCGCGCGGCGGCGCTGCGCCCCACTTCCCGCGCCGAGCTGGAGACGAAGGTCAGCGGCGGCTCGGTCAGCTCGGCCTCCGGCACGTCGCCGAAGCCGATCAGCGCCACCTGCCGCCCGTAGTAAGCGTCAACCCCATCCGAGCCGATGCTGCGGCCGCTGCGCGTCAGGCCAAAATAGGCGCCAAGCGCCACCGAAGCCTTGTGGCAAACGACAGCGGTAATGTTCGGATAGTGGTGCAGCAGCTGTTCCGCCGCTTGCGCCGCCTCACGCTGCCGGCAATCGCACTCGACGATCCATTCGCTGCGAAACGGCAGGCCGTACTGCACCAGCGTGGCGCAAAAGCCGCCCAACCGCTCGGCACGCGTCAATGAGTCGCTCTGGCCGCCAAGGTAGGCGATTTGGCTGTGGCCGCGTTTGATCAAAAATTCGGTGGCCAGTTTGGCGGCCTGCATGTTGTCCGGCCGCACCACGTCCACCCCATCGAGACCGCTGGAGCGCGCCACGCAGACCAGCGGTACGCCCTGCTCGGCCGCCTTCTCCTTCAACCCAGCCGCCGCGCGAATGCCGCCGGCCAGCACGATACCGTCGACGCCCTGCGCCAGCAGCGCGTCAAACGCCCGCTGCAAGCCCTGACCGTCGCGCCCGCTCTGGGTTAAAAACAGCAGTTTATCGTGCGCCTCCAGCGCTTCGCTCAGCCCGGCGGTCATTTCGGCATAGAAGGGTTCGCAAATGTCGCGCAGAACGAGGCCGATCACCCCAGATTCACCGCCGCGCAGCGTCGCCGCCTGACGATTGCGCACGTAGCCCAACTGCTCTATCGCCTGATTGACCTTCTCGACGGTGGTCGGCGAAATCCGCCCCTTGCCGCTCAACACCAGGGAAACCGTGGTGACCGACACGCCCGCCTGCTGCGCCACATCGGTGATGGTGATTTTTTTGATGCTCATAGTCTCTGCGAACCCGTTCCTGGGCAACCCGCGCCGTAATGATCAAGGGTATACCGAATCCGTTAACTCAGTAAAACGTTTTACTGCCAGCCGCATTGTCGCCAAAAAACGGGCGGCAGATTTGTGATTGGTGGCGCATTTTTGCTAGGTAAAACGTTTTATCTTCTTTTTACCTAATCAGCAGTCCCCTTTTTGCTCGTCTTTTCGCCAGGAGAAGTCGGTTATGTCAGCAGCCAACAAACCCAAAATCACCCTCTGGGAGTTCTTCCAGAGCCTGGGCAAAACGTTCATGTTGCCCGTCGCCTTGCTCTCTTTCTGCGGCATCATGCTGGGGATCGGCAGCTCGCTGAGCAGCCGCGACGTGATCACCCTGATGCCGTTTATCGGCCACCCGATCTTCCAGCTGATCTTCACCTGGATGAGCAAGGTAGGCTCCTTCGCCTTCAGCTTCCTGCCGGTGATGTTCGCCATCGCCATTCCGCTGGGCATGGCGCGCGAAAACAAAGGCGTCGCCGCGTTCTCCGGTTTCGTCGGCTTCGCCGTGCTGAATCTGGGCACCAACTTCTATCTGACCGCCGCCGGCGTGCTGCCCACCAGCGATCCGCTGGTGCTGAAAGCCAACAATATCCAGAACATCCTCGGCATTCAGTCGATCGATACCGGCATCCTCGGCGCGGTGATCGTCGGCATCATCGTCTATCGCCTGCATGAACGCTTCCACACCATCCGCCTGCCGGACGCGCTGGCGTTTTTCGGCGGCACGCGCTTCGTGCCAATCGTCACCACCGTGGTGCTGGGCCTGTGCGGCCTGGTGATCCCACTGATCTGGCCGTGGTTCGCCGCCGGCATCACCGGGCTGGGCTGGGTGATCAACAGCGCCGGCGCCTTTGGCCCGATGCTGTTCGGCACCGGTGAACGCTTGCTGCTGCCGTTCGGCCTGCAGCACATTCTGGTGGCGCTGATCCGCTTTACCGAGGCGGGCGGTACGATGGAGGTGTGCGGCCACAGCGTCAGCGGCGCCCTGACCATCTTCCAGGCGCAGCTCTCCTGCCCGACCACCACCGGCTTCGCCGAGAGCGCCACCCGCTTCCTGTCACAGGGTAAAATGCCGGCGTTCCTCGGCGGCCTGCCGGGCGCGGCGCTGGCGATGTACCACTGCGCTAAACCGGAGAATCGTCACAAAATCAAAGGGCTGTTGATTTCCGGCGTGGTGGCCTGCGTGGTCGGCGGCACCACCGAACCGATCGAATTTTTGTTCCTGTTCGTCGCGCCGTTCCTGTATCTGATCCACGCGCTGCTCACCGGGTTGGGCTTTACCGTGATGGCGCTGCTGGGCGTGACCATCGGCAACACCGACGGCAACATCATCGACTTCGTGGTGTTCGGCATTCTGCACGGCACCGCCACCAAGTGGTATCTGGTGCCGGTGGTGGCCGCCGTCTGGTTCGTCGGCTATTACGCCATTTTCCGCTTCGCCATCCAGCGCTTTAACATCAAAACGCCGGGCCGTGAGAGCGACAGCGCCATCAGCCAAAGCGCGCCGAGCGGCGCGGTGGGCAAATCCGGCTACAACGTGCCGGCGATTCTGGCGGCCCTCGGCGGCCCGGGCAACGTTATCACGCTGGACAACTGCATCACCCGCCTGCGCCTGTCGGTCAACGACATGAGCCGGGTGGACGACGCGGCGCTGAAGGCCAACCGCGCCATCGGCGTAGTGCATCTCAACGACCATAATCTGCAGGTGGTGATCGGCCCGCAGGTGCAATCGGTGAAAGATGAATTAGACTCACTGATAGCCACGGCGCAACCTGCCGCGGCGCTGCAGGGAGCCACCCATGTTTGATTTCTCCACCCCGATCGACCGCCACGGCACCTGGTGCACCCAGTGGGACTATATCGCCGATCGTTTCGGCAGCGACGATCTGCTGCCGTTCACCATCTCCGATATGGATTTCGCCACCGCACCGTGCATTCTCGAGGCGTTGCAGCAACGCCTGCAGCACGGCGTGCTGGGCTACAGCCGCTGGCAGCACGAGGATTTTCTCGGCGCGCTGCGCCACTGGTATCAGCAACGTTTCAACGTCGCCATCGACACCGCAACGGCGGTGTACGGCCCTTCCGTTATCTACATGGCGGCGCAGCTGATCCGCCAATGGTCCGTACCGGGCGACTATGTGGTGACCCATACCCCGGCCTACGACGCCTTCTACAAGGTGATCCTCGCCAACCAACGCCAGCTGTTGGCCTGCCCGCTGCACAAGGCCGGCGACGACTGGCGCTGCGACATGGCGCACCTTGAGGCGTTGCTGGCGCGGCCGCAAACCAAGATCCTGCTGCTGTGCAGCCCGCATAATCCCACCGGCAAAGTGTGGCGCCGCGACGAGTTACAGCAGATGGCCGAACTGTGCGAGCGCCACGACGTGCGCGTCATCAGCGACGAAATCCACATGGATATGGCATGGGGGGAACACCGCCATACGCCGTGGAGCCAGGTGGCGACCGGCGCCTGGGCCTTGCTGACCTCCGGCTCCAAGAGTTTCAATATCCCGGCGCTGACCGGCGCCTACGGCTTTATCAGCGATGACGCCAGCCGCGAAGCCTACTTCCAGCAGCTCAAATCCCGCGACGGCCTCTCCTCGCCGGCGGTGCTGGCGGTGGCGGCGCACGTGGCTGCCTATCGCCACGGCGAACCCTGGCTGGACGCCCTGCGCGACTATCTGCAGGATAATCTGAGCTACGTCGCCGAACGGCTGGAGCAGGCGTTTCCCGCGCTGGGCTGGCGCCCGCCGCAGGCCACCTACCTGGCCTGGATCGATCTGCGGCCGCTGGCCGTAGACGATCGGGCGCTGCAGCAGGCGCTGATCGAGCGCGAAAAGGTGGCGATCATGCCGGGCTTTACCTACGGCGAGGAAGGCCGCGGGTTCCTGCGTCTCAACGTCGGCTGCCCGCGCGGCAAGCTGGAGGCCGGAATGGACAAGCTGATCGCCGGGTTGAGGATGGTGCTGGGCGAGCAATAACGCGAGGGGGCGAGCCTCTGCCCGCCCCTCGGTTACGCCTGAACAGACGGAATTTCCTCCAGATGACGATAGACCGTCAATCCCCATTCGTTAGCCAACCGCACGTCGTTATCGGCTCCCGCAGATGCCCCTTCGATGCGATACACCGCCTGACACTGCGCAATCAGCCGATGGGCCACCGGGTAAAGAAACGCCTCGCTCACCGCATCGCCAACCTGAGTGGAGCCTGCCGCCGCCGCCAAAGGCAGCGCCAGCCATTCGCCGATCACCGGCACGTGTCCCCGCAGGTAAACCGCCAGCGCCGCCTGTTCCAGGCGCGCCAGATTGGCGGCGATACGCTGCGGATCGCCATCGGTGCCGCTGCGATAGGGGCCGGCGATCAGGATTTGTTGTGCTTTCATCGTTCTTCCTCCAACGTCCGGTTCAAGGCGACAAACTGCAGCAGCATGATGGTCTTGGCGTCAACGATCGCGCCCTGACGAATCGCCTGCAGGGCCTGCGCCAGCGGCAGCTCGATCACCTCCAGATCCTCGCCCTCCGCCGCCACCCCGCCGCCCTCGTTGACGCGATCGCCCGCCTGATATTCACCGACGAAAAAGTGCAGCTTCTCGGTGACCGAACCTGGGCTCATGTACGCCTCGAACACTTTCTCCACGTTCTGCACGAAATAGCCGGTTTCCTCTTCCGCTTCGGCTCTGATGCGCGCCTCCGGCGACGCGTTGTCCAGCAGCCCGGCGGCGGCCTCAATCAGCATGCCGTCATGACCGTTGACGAACACCGGAAAGCGGAACTGGCGCGTCAGGATCACCGTCTGCGCCTGCCGGTTGAACAGCAAAATCACCGCGCCGTCACCGCGATCGTAAGTCTCACGGCTTTGCCGCTGCCAGACGCCGTCGCGCCGCAGAAAATCAAAGGTGGTTTTTTTCAGCAGGTACCAGTCATCGGACAACACCCGGGTTTCGACAATGCGAACCCTGTCTTTGGTGGCTATCATCGGTTTACTCCGCCAGAGGAAGGAAATTGATACTATCGTGCAGTTTCGTGTATGATCAAGATATTTCGTGCAAAACAAATTTGAGGGAAAAATGGCCATGTTGACCAGCCAGCGCAAGAAAATCATCCTGGAGAAACTGGCTCAGGACGGCCAGGTGTTGGCCAAGCAGCTCAGCGAGCTGTTCGGGCTGTCGGAAGACACTGTCCGGCGCGACCTGCGCGAACTGGACGCCGAGGGGTTGCTGCAGCGGGTGCACGGCGGCGCCCTGCCGGTTTCATCCGCCATCGCCAGCTTCGCCGAACGCAATCAGTTGGAATCCGGCGCCAAACGCGCGATCGCCAAAGCGGCGGCGGCGCTGATCGCCCCCGGCCAGGTGGTGATCATCGACGGCGGCACCACCTCCGCCGAGCTGGTCAGGCAGCTGCCGCTCAGCCTGAACGCCACCATCGTCACCCACAGCCCCAGCGTCGCCGTGGGCCTGGCCGATCATCCCACGGTGGAGGTGATCCTGATCGGCGGCCGGTTGTACAAGCATTCGATCGTCAGCGTCGGCGCCGCCGCGGTGGAAGCGATGTCGCATATTCGCGCCGATATCTATTTTATGGGCGTGACCGGCGTGCACCCCACTGCGGGGCTGAGCACCGGCGATCTGGAAGAGGCCTACATCAAGCGCGCGCTGGCGGCCCGCGCGGCGGAAACCGTAGTGCTGGCCTCCGCCGCCAAGCTTAACGCCGCCTCACAGTATGCGATCGGTGACATTACGCTGGCGCATACCATCATCGTTGAACGCGCCACCGACGACGCATTGATCGCGCCGTTGCAGCAGGCGGGCGTCAGCGTGTTGAAAGCCTGATTCACGACGATAATGCGATACTCCTCGCATTATTTGTGATGCAAGTCACTTTTTTATGCAACGAGATGGCAAGTTTCATTCATTTGTTTTTATACTGTTCTGCACTTTACCTACGATAATTAGCGAGTGCCCAGCATGATCGATCCCCGCCTACCGCTTACCGACATTCACCGCCATCTCGACGGCAATATCCGCGCGCAGACCATTCTCGACCTCGGTCGCCAGTTCAACCTCACCCTGCCGGCCAACGATTTGGAGAGCCTGCGCCCGCACGTGCAGATCACCCACGCCGAACCGGATCTGGTCAGCTTCCTGCAGAAACTGGACTGGGGCGTAGCGGTGCTGGGCGATCTGGACGCCTGCCGCCGGGTGGCCTACGAAAACGTCGAGGACGCCGCCAACGCCGGCCTGCACTACGCCGAGCTGCGTTTTTCCCCTTACTACATGGCGATGAAGCATCAGCTGCCGGTCGCCGGCGTGGTGGAAGCGGTGATCGACGGGATCCGCTCGGGCTGCCGCGATCGCGATATCGACATTCGCCTGATCGGCATCATGAGCCGCACCTTTGGCGAGGCCGCCTGTTTGCAGGAGCTGGAAGGGTTGCTGGCGCACCGCGACGGCATTACCGCACTGGATTTGGCGGGCGATGAGCTGGGCTTCCCCGGCAGCCTGTTCCTCAGTCACTTCAACCGTGCGCGCGACGCCGGCCTGCGCATCACCGTGCACGCGGGCGAAGCCGCCGGCCCGGAAAGCATCTGGCAGGCGATCCGCGAGCTGGGCGCCGAACGTATCGGCCACGGGGTGAAAGCGGTCGAAGATCCGGCGCTGATGGACTTCCTGGCGGAACACGGCATCGGCATCGAGTCCTGCCTGACCTCCAACATCCAAACCAGCACCGTGCCGTCGCTGGCGCAGCATCCGCTGGCCACCTTCCTGCGCCACGGCGTGCTGGCGTCGATCAACACCGACGATCCGGCGGTTCAGGGCATCGAGATCGAGCATGAATACCGCGTCGCCGCGCCGCAGGCCGGGCTGACGCCGGAAGAAATCCGCACCGCCCAGGAAAACGGCCTGAAGCTGGCTTTCCTCAGCGAGCAGGAAAAACAGGCGCTACGCGCCAAAGTTCAGGGCTAATCTCCCCAGGCGCCAAACGGCGCCTTCTTCTCATCCCCCGTTTTCTTCCGCCTGTTCGTCTTTATCGCTGTTTTCACCCCATCACTCTGTTGCAAGAGAGGAATTCCGCATGTCTGACAAACTACGCCGTATCGTGCTGACCGGCGGCCCGGGTTCGGGCAAAAGCACGCTCATCGACGTTCTTCATCGCCGCGGTTACCCGCATTCGCAGGAGGCGGGCCGGGCGATTATTCAGGATCAGGTGAGTATTGGTGGCAATGCGCTGCCGTGGGGCGATCGCCAGGCTTTCGCCGAGCGGATGCTCGATTGGGAACTGCGTTCATGGCGCGAAGCGACGGGCGCAACATGCTGGTTCTTCGATCGCGGCCTGCCGGATATCGCCGGTTACCTGACGCTGTGCGGATTATCGATCCCCGCCCCCTTAACAGCGGCGATCGACGCCTTTCGCTATGCCGATACGGTGTTCATCGCCCCGCCGTGGCGAGCGATTTATGCGCAGGACAGCGAGAGAAAACAGTCTTTCGCCGAAGCCGAGCAAACCTATCGGGCGATGGTGGCCATCTATCGCCGTTATGGCTATCGGCTGCAAGAGCTGCCGCGCGCCTCACCCGATGAGCGCGCCGACTTTCTGCTCGACGCGCTGGGCCACCGTTAGCGGCCTGCGGCCTATTTGGCCGCCAGCGCCTCCGCCTCGGCCCGCTGTTTGGCGGTTTTACGCGCATAGCGCTGCGCCAGCACCGCGCACACCATCAGTTGCACCTGGTGGAAAATCATCAGCGGCAGCACCATGGCGCCCACCGCCGCGGCCGGGAACAGCACGTTGGCCATCGGGATGCCGTTCGCCAGGCTCTTTTTCGAACCGCAGAAGACGATGGTGATTTCATCGGCGGTGTTGAAGCCCAGCCAGCGCGCCGCGTAGGTGTTGATCACCAGCACCACCGTCAGCAGCACCAGCGACATCACCAGGATGGTCAGCAGCGACCAGCCGTCGATACGGTGCCAAATCCCTTCCACCACCGCCGCACTGAACGCGGTATACACCACCAGCAGGATCGACGAACGGTCGGTCAGGTTAATCAGTTTGCGATGGCGGTCGATCCACTTGCCGATCAGCGGCCGCGCCAGATGGCCGATCACGAACGGCACCATCAGTTGCAGAATGATTGAGCCAATGGCGTGCAGCACGTCGGTATTGCCGCCCTGGGTATGCATCAACGCCCCCACCAGCAGCGGCGACAGGAACACGCCAAGAATGCTGGACGCTGAGGCGCTGCAGATCGCCGCCGCCACGTTGCCGCCCGCCGCCGAGGTAAAAGCGATGGCCGACTGCACCGTGGCCGGCAGCGCGCACAGATAGAGGAAGCCGAGATAGACCGTCGGCGTCATGATGCCCGGCACCAGCAGGTTCATCGCCAGCCCGAGCAGCGGGAACAGCGCAAAGGTGCTGAGGAACACCAGCAGATGCAGCTTCCAGTGGCTCATGCCGGCGACGATCGCCTCGCGCGACAGCTTGGCGCCGTGCATAAAGAACAGCAGCGCGATGGCGGCGGTGGTCAGGTGTTCAAAGAAGGTTTTCCAGATGCCTTCGCAGGGGAACAGCGAGGCGACGATCACCACCAAAATCAGAACCAGCAAAAATTTATCAATGCGCAAACGCTGCAACCAGGACATGAAACGAATTTCCTTGCACGTAAAGTCGTAAAAAGGCCCGACGTTGCGCCGGGCACAGAGAAATGGGCGGTATCAAACCACCGGCAGCGCCTGCTGCAGCCGGGCCGATTCCAGCCCCAGTTCGATCAACGCCATCACCGCGATGGCGTCGGCGGCCGGCACCGGGTTTTCGCCTATGCCGGCGATCGCGTCGCGCACCGCCGCGTAATAAGCCGGATAATTGCCGGGAATGTTGAGCAGCGGCTGTTCCGCCAGCAGATCGTCACGTGACAGCGTCACCACGCCGTCGCGCATGTCATAGCCCCAATCGGCCTGCGGCAAGCGCTCGCCGGCCTTCAGCCGGTCCTCCTGCGGATCGAGGCCGTATTTGACATAGCTGCCGCGGGTGCCGTGCACGACGTAGCGCGGGCTCTCCGCCGCCGCCAGCATGCTGGCGTGCAGCACCACGCGGCGATCGCCATAGCTCAGCAGCGCGTGAAAATAGTCCACCGCCTGTGCCCCCGGCCGCAGCTCACCCAGATCGACAAACAGTCGGTCGGGCTTGCCGAATAATTGCAGCGCCTGATCGAGCAGATGCGGCCCCAAATCGAACCAGATGCCGCTGCCGGCGCCGCCCTGTTCGCGCCAGCGCTGGCGCACCTGTGGCCGGTAGCGATCGAAATGCGACTCGAAATACACCACCTCGCCCAACGAACCGTCGTTCAGCAGCGCCTTAAGGGTAAGGAAATCGCTGTCCCAGCGGCGGTTGTGGAACACCGACAGCAGTAAACCGCTCTGCTGCGCCTGCTGTTGCAGCGCCCGAGCTTGTGACAGCGTCACGGTGAAGGGTTTATCCACCACCACGTGCTTGCCGGCGGCCAGCGCCTGTTGCGCCAGCGGGAAATGAGTGTCATTAGGGGTGGGAATCACGATCAGATCGAGGGTCGGATCGGCGAACAGCGCTTGCGCATCGCCCACCACCGTCATCGATGGCCAGTCGGCGTGCACTTTGCCGGCATCGCTGCTGGAAACGGCGGCCAGTTCCAGCCCCGGCGTACCGGCGATTAGCGGCGCATGAAAGGTTTTACCGGCGTAGCCGTAACCGACCAGCCCGACACGAATTTTTTCAGCCATGGGATTTCCTCTTGCAGGCTCACGACAGACCCTTTCGATTTGACACCATGCGGCCGGATGGAACAAGAAGTAAATGAGATGTTAATTCGAAGCGAGGCCGGAGTAGCCAAACGTGCGGCCCGGCGTCGCGATGCCGAGCTATCCGCTTGATAGAGATGACGAAGCCTATATTACCCGCTAAGCTATGCCGCCTGTGATCCCCGATTCAATCAGGAAGCCGTTTTATGTCTCAAGCTGAATACTCTCGTATCGGCGGTTGGTTGCTGGCCCCGCTGGCCTATCTGATCGTTACCCTGCTCAGCGCCAGCCTGATGCTGCTCCTGTACGCCATGGCGATCTTCATGCCCGAGTCGCGCGACTATCTGTTGACCAACGCCCAGGCGTTTACCCTGCAATGGTACTTTTCGGTGCTGACCACGCTCTTGATGTGGGGCTTTACCCTGTGGCTGGTGTTTCTGTTCTGCCAGCGGTCGCAGCGCTTCCCTAAACTGTTCTTGTTATGGCTGCTGATCACGGTGATCCTGGCGGTGAAAGCTTTCGCCTTCGCGCCGGTGCCGGATGAAGTGGCGGTGCGCAGCCTCGGCTGGCCGCTGCTGATGGCGGCGCTGCTGGTGCCTTACATCAAGCGCTCGCAGCGGGTTAAAGGCACCTTTACCGAACGTTAAAGGCGGTTGCAGCACGTTTTATCGGGTGTTTTGTGTAAATTTTCGCCAAAAAAGGCAATACCCCTGCGATTCATATGTTGTCGTCCGGCCGCCGATTCCCGATAATAGGCGGCTTTTATTTTTTTAGGCATCGCAATGACCGAATACCTGCTCCTGTTTGTCGGCACCGTACTGGTGAACAACTTCGTTCTGGTGAAGTTTCTTGGCCTGTGCCCGTTCCTCGGCGTTTCCAAGAAGCTGGAAAGCGCCATCGGCATGGGAATGGCCACCACCTTCGTCATGACGCTGGCCTCCGTCAGCGCCTGGGTGATCAACACCTTTATTCTGGTTCCGCTGGATCTGGTGTACCTGCGCACGCTCTCCTTCATTCTGGTGATCGCCGTCGTCGTGCAGTTCACCGAGATGGTAGTGCGCAAAACCAGCCCGGCGCTCTACCGCCTGCTGGGCATCTTCCTGCCGCTGATCACCACCAACTGCGCGGTGCTTGGCGTGGCGTTGCTTAACGTCAACCTCGGCTACAACTTCCTGCAGTCCGCCGTTTACGGCTTTAGCGCCGCCGCCGGTTTCTCGCTGGTGATGGTGCTGTTCGCCGCCATTCGCGAACGTCTGGCGGTGGCCGACGTGCCGGCGCCGTTCCGCGGCTCCTCGATCGCGCTGATCACCGCCGGGCTGATGTCGCTGGCCTTTATGGGCTTTACCGGGCTGGTGAAATTCTAATGACTGCGTTGTGGATAGCTATCGCGGCTCTAAGCGCGCTCGGGCTGCTGTTCGGACTGGTGCTGGGCTACGCCGCGCGCCGTTTTGAGGTGGAAGAGGATCCGGTCGCCGAGCAGGTCGATGCGATCCTGCCGCAGAGCCAGTGCGGCCAGTGCGGCTACCCCGGCTGTCGCCCCTATGCCGAGGCGGTGGCCAACGGCGAGATGATCAACAAATGCGCGCCGGGCGGCGAACAGGTGATGCTGAAACTGGCGGAGCTGCTCAACGTCGAGCCGCAGCCGCTGGGCAGCGAAGCCGCCGCCGAGCCGGAGCGTAAAGTGGCCTATATCGACGAGGCCAACTGCATCGGCTGCACCAAGTGCATTCAGGCCTGCCCGGTGGACGCCATCGTCGGCGCCACCCGCGCCATGCATACCGTCATTACCGACCTCTGTACCGGCTGCGATCTGTGCGTCGCCCCTTGCCCTACCGACTGTATTGAAATGAGACCGGTCGCTACCACCACCGCCAACTGGAAGTGGGACATGAAGACGATCCCGGTGCAAGTGATCCACGTGGAGCAACATGCTTAATCTGTTCGCCGCCTTTAAAAAAGACCGGGTCTGGGATTTCGACGGCGGGATCCATCCACCGGAAATGAAAACGCAGTCCAGCGGTGCGCCGCTGCGTGTCGCGCCCCTGCCCAAGACCTTTATCATTCCGCTGCAACAGCATCTGGGGCCGGAAGGCGAGCTGTGCGTCAGCGCCGGCGATCGGGTGTTGAAAGGCCAGCCGCTGACCGTCGGCCGCGGCCGCACCGTGCCGGTGCACGCCCCGACCTCGGGCACCGTCAGCGCCATTACGCCGCACATCACCGCGCACCCGTCCGGGCTGACGGAGCTGTGCGTGATTATCGAGGCAGACGGGGAAGACCGCTGGTGCGAGCGCGATCCGGTGGCGGATTATCGCCAATCGCCCGCCGCGGAACTGATTCAACGTATTCATCAGGCCGGCATCGCCGGCCTGGGCGGCGCAGGTTTCCCGACCGCCAGCAAACTGCAAGGCGGCATGAACGGCGTGGAAACGCTGATCCTCAACGCCGCCGAGTGTGAGCCTTACATTACCGCCGACGACCGTCTGATGCAGGAACATGCCGATCAGATCATTGAAGGCACGCAGATCCTGCAACACATTCTGCAACCCAAGCTCACGTTGATCGGCATCGAAGACAATAAACCGGAGGCAATCGCGGCGCTGAAACAGGCGTTGCGCGGCCAGCCCGGCATTGCGCTGCGCGTCATCCCGACCAAATACCCGTCCGGCGGCGCCAAGCAGCTGACCAAAATTTTGACCGGTAAGGAAGTGCCGCACGGTAAGCACTCCTCCGCTATCGGCGTATTGATGCAAAACGTCGGCACCGCCTTCGCCATCAAGCGAGCGATCGTCGACGGCGAACCGCTGATTGAGCGCGTAGTGACCCTGACCGGCGAGGCGATCGAGCGCCCCGGCAATCTGTGGGCTCGCATCGGCACGCCGGTGCAGCACCTGCTCGACTTCGTCGGTTTCCGCCCGCAGGCGCAGCAGATGGTGGTCATGGGCGGCCCGCTGATGGGCTTCACCCTGCCCGCGCTGAACGTGCCAATCGTCAAGATCAGCAACTGCATTCTGGCGCCGACGGTGGATGAAATGACGCCGCAGGAACCGGAGCAGTCCTGCATCCGCTGCGGCCTGTGCGTAGACGCTTGCCCTGCCGGGCTGCTGCCACAACAGCTGTATTGGTTCAGCCGCGGGCAGGAGCACGACAAGGCGCGCAACCATAACCTGTTCGACTGCATCGAATGCGGTGCCTGCGCGTTCGTCTGCCCCAGCAATATCCCGCTGGTACAGTACTACCGGCAGGAAAAGGCCGAAATCAAGGCTATCGATCTGGAAGCGGCGCGCACCGCCGAGGCCAAGGCGCGTTACGAGGCCAAGCTGGCGCGTCTGGAGCGTGAAAAACTGGCGCGTGAAGAGCGACATAAAAAGGCCGCCGTCAAACTGACCGACGACGATCAGGGCGCAGTGCAGGCCGCGCTGGCGCGCGTGCGCAGCAAGAATGCCGAAGCGGCGGTTACGCCGGTCAACGGCCAGCAGCCGGATAACAGCGAGATGATCGCTGCCCGCGAAGCACGTAAAGCGCAGGCGCGCGAACGTCGTGCCCAGCTGGCTGCCGAGGTGGAAACGGAAGCGCCACCGGCGACCGCCGGCGACGACGCGCGTAAAGCCGCCGTGGCCGCGGCGCTGGCCCGCGTGAAGGCGCGCAAAGAGGCGCCGGCAGCAGACAGCTCCGCCCCGGCGGCAACAGAGGACGATCCGCGTAAAGCGGCCGTTGCGGCCGCCCTGGCGCGCGTGAAGGCCAAAAAGGCAGAGCAGCAGGCTGATGCCCATGCATCGGCGGAACCGGCGCCGGCTGCAGCCGAAGAAGATCCGCGCAAGGCGGCAGTCGCGGCGGCACTGGCGCGCGTAAAAGCCAAGAAAGCGGCGCAACAGGCGGATGCCCCTGCATCGGCGGAACCGGCGCCGGCTGTAGCCGAAGAAGATCCGCGCAAAGCGGCGGTCGCGGCGGCACTGGCGCGCGTAAAAGCCAAGAAAGCGGCGCAGCAAGCGGATGCCCCTGCACCGACGGAACCGGCGCCGGCTGCAGCCGAAGAAGATCCGCGCAAGGCGGCGGTCGCGGCGGCTATCGCCCGCGTAAAAGCCAAGAAAGCGGCGCAGCAGGCGGATGCCCCTGCACCGACGGAACCGGCGCCGGCTGCCGCCGAAGAAGATCCGCGCAAGGCGGCGGTCGCGGCGGCTATCGCCCGCGCCAAGGCCAAGAAAGCGGCGCAGCAGGCGGATGCCCCTGCATCGGCGGAACCGGCGCCGGCTGCCGCCGAAGAAGATCCGCGCAAGGCGGCGGTCGCGGCGGCTATCGCCCGCGCCAAGGCCAAGAAAGCGGCGCAGCAGGCGGATGCCCCTGCACCGACGGAACCGGCGCCGGCTGCCGCCGAAGAAGATCCGCGCAAGGCGGCGGTCGCCGCGGCTATCGCCCGCGCCAAAGCCAAAAAAGCCGCCAGAGAATCGCTGGCGGCGGAAACGGAAGACAAATAATGATAGCGGCGCCTGGCTGACGCCAGGCGCCATTTAATCGATAGAAATCAGGTAGGTGTAATCCACTTCAATCTGACGCAGTTTGGATTCAGGATTCCACTCTTTGGTTTGAATGATCTCCATTTCCATACTGCCGCGCACTTTATCCTTCAACCCCGGCATCACATGCGACATCAGATAGCCGAAAAACTGCAAACACTCTTTCGCCGACCCCTTATGGTTGATAGAGATAAACTCGCGGCTCGGCAAATGGAAGGTGTCTATCTGATGGTTGGAAAGAATATCCTTTCTGTGTTCAGGATCGACCGCCATCACCAGCGTAGATGAGAGCTCGTCGCCCTCCCCGGCATGAGGGGAGTAGATGCTGTAAATCCGCCGACAGTCGACGTGCAGCCCCTTGAAGAAGTCGTTGAAAATCTCGTCCTTCATCGCCATGCAGGAAGAGTACTCCAGCTCCTGTTCGGAGGCGAAATCCAGCCGGCGCGTGAAGCCGACCAGCTGCATGTCGGGCAGCGTCAGCCGCTTCACTTCCGGGTAATAACCGGCGCCGTAGCTGGCTTCGAAGTTAAAGCGCGGCATCAGGTTTTTCACGTCCCAGTGCTCCATCGAGCGGTAGCGATTGGGGGTAGTGCCGAAGCGCTGCTTGAACATGCGGGTAAAGGTCTGCTGAGAGTCGAAGCCCAACTCATCGGAGATATCGATGATGGAGCGACGAGTAATGCGCAACGCCACCGCGGCGCGCGTCAGGATGCGCGAACGGATATAGGTGGCGAGTTGAATGCCGGTAATACGCTTGAATTTACGCTGCAGATGCCACTTGGAATAGCCCGAAATACGCGCGACTTCATCCAGGTTTGGCCGTTTCTCCAGATGTATCTCCACCCACTCAATTAGCTCTTCAATAAAAAAAATGTCTTCATTTGTCATTATTATGGATTCACTGACTCAATAATGTTCGCGATAGTAACCTACACGGATTATGTGAAAGTTGTTATTTTGTGCGGAAATCTGGAGAAAAATGATATCTCATTCAGGCGTTTACCCCATTTTCCGCGGTCGATGACGGCGCAAGTTCCACTGACAATTCCTCACGTTAGCCCATTTCCCGGCCAAAAAAAAATCAAATCGCGCCACCCCGATCGCCAGATGTGCGGAAAGCCGAATACCCCTATCATTAAGGCGTATTACCCTCGCATCGAATCAGGTAGAATGCTCGGCTATCATTTTTGCCGCGCCCGCAGTATGGCGCATCGAAACTGCCGCAGGCGCGGCGCAGAAGGTATCGTTACTCTATGAAGTTCAGGCCGGTATCACCCACAGCCGCCAAAGGCTTACACATCGCCAGCTCGCCTTTCACCCACAACCAGCAAAGCACCAGCCGCATTATGCTATGGGTCATGTTGGCGTGCATTCCCGGCATTGCGGCGCAGATTTGGTTTTTCGGCTACGGCGTGCTGATTCAGGTGGCGCTGGCGGCGATCGTCGCGCTGGCTGCAGAAGGCGCGATCCTCAAGCTGCGCAAGCTGCCGGTGCGCAGCCGGCTGGCGGATAACTCCGCCCTGCTGACCGCGCTGCTGCTCGGCATCAGCCTGCCGCCGCTGGCGCCGTGGTGGATGATCGTCATCGGCACCTTCTTCGCCATCGTTATCGCCAAACAGCTGTATGGCGGCCTCGGGCAGAACCCGTTCAACCCGGCGATGGTCGGTTACGTAGTGCTGCTCATCTCCTTCCCGGTGCAGATGACCAGTTGGCTGCCGCCGGATGAACTGCGCGCCGCCGCGCTTTCGCTCCACGACACGCTGCTGGCGATTTTCAGCGGCCATACCGCACAGGGCGCGACGCTGCACGAACTGCAGATGGGCGTGGACGGCATCAGCCAGGCCACGCCGCTCGACGGCTTCAAAACCGGCCTGCGCAGCGGCCACAGCGTGGAACAGGTGTTGCAGCAGCCGCTGTTCGGCGGCGCGCTGGCCGGTATCGGCTGGCAGTGGGTCAACTTCGGTTTCCTGGCCGGCGGCCTGTTTATGCTGGCGCGCCGCCTGATCCATTGGCAAATCCCTTTCAGCATGTTGGCCGCCATCGCCTTCTGTTCCGGTCTGGCCTGGTGGATCGATCCGGCGCATCAGGCTTCACCGATGATCCACCTGTTCTCCGGCGCCAGCATGCTGGGTGCGTTCTTTATCGCCACCGATCCGGTCAGCGCCTCCACCACGCCGAAGGGCCGCTTAATCTACGGCGCGCTGATCGGCGTGCTGGTCTGGCTGATCCGCGTCTATGGCGGCTACCCTGATGGTGTGGCCTTCGCCGTGCTGCTCGCCAACATCACCGTCCCGTTAATCGACCACTACACGCAGCCGCGCGTGTACGGCCATCGCTAAGGAGCCGCCATGCTGAATTCCATGAGAAAGCACGGCACCACGCTGGCGGTGTTTGCGGCGGTCACCACCGGCCTGACCGCCGTAGTTTACGCCCTGACGAAAACCACCATCGCCCATCAGGCGGCGCTGCAGCAAAAAGCGCTGCTCGATCAGGTGGTACCGCCGGAAAACTACGACAACATCATGCAGAACGAATGCCTGCTGGTCAGCGATCCGGCGCTGGGCGACGGCGCGCCGCACCGCTTGTACCTGGCGCGCAAAAACGGGCAGCCGACGGCCGCCGCGCTGGAAACCACCGCGCCGGACGGCTACTCAGGCGCCATCAAGCTGCTGGTCGGCGCCGATTTCAACGGCACGGTGCTCGGCACCCGGGTGATTGAACACCACGAAACGCCTGGGCTGGGTGACAAAATTGAACTGCGCATTTCCGACTGGATTTCCTTCTTCAGCGGCAAGAAAATCGACGGCCCGGACGACAAACGCTGGGCGGTGAAGAAAGACGGCGGCATGTTCGACCAGTTCACCGGCGCGACCATCACCCCGCGGGCGGTGGTCAATGCGGTGCGCCGCACGGCGTTGTATATGGAAACGCTGCCGCCTAAACTTGAAAGCTTACCTGCGTGTGGAGCCGCCGAATGAGTGAAGCCAAAGAATTGATCGTTCAGGGGTTGTGGAAAAACAACTCCGCCCTGGTGCAGTTGCTGGGCATGTGTCCGTTGCTGGCGGTGACCTCCACCGTCACCAACGCGCTGGGCCTGGGGCTGGCCACCACGCTGGTGCTGACGCTGACCAACGCCTCCATCTCCGCGGTGCGCCGCTGGGTGCCAAGCGAAGTGCGTATTCCGATCTACGTGATGATCATCGCCGCGGTGGTGAGCATCGTGCAGATGCTGATCAACGCCTATGCCTTCGGCCTGTATCAGTCGCTCGGCATCTTTATTCCATTGATCGTGACCAACTGCATCGTGGTCGGCCGCGCCGAAGCGGTGGCCGCCAAGAAGCCGGTCGGCCTCTCGGCGCTGGACGGCATGGCCATCGGCCTTGGCGCCACCGGCGTGATGGTGACGCTGGGCTCGATGCGCGAACTGTTGGGCAACGGTACGCTGTTCGACGGCGCCGACCAACTGCTGGGCGGCTGGGCCAAGTCGCTGCGCATCGAAGTGGTGCATTTCGACAGCCCATTCCTGCTGGCGATGCTGCCGCCGGGCGCCTTTATCGGCCTGGGGCTGCTGCTGGCGGTCAAGTATCTGATCGACGAAAAAATGAAGGCGCGCAAAGCCCGCGCCGTGGCGGCGGAACCGCTGCTGGAACAAGGACGTGCTGAGAAGGCCTGATGAACAAGCAGAAGCGACTGGAAATTCTGACCCGGCTGCGCGACAACAACCCGCACCCGACCACCGAGCTGGTGTACACCACGCCGTTTGAACTGCTGATTGCCGTGCTGCTGTCTGCGCAGGCCACCGACGTGAGCGTCAACAAGGCGACCGCCAGACTTTACCCGGTCGCCAACACCCCCGCCGCCATGCTGGCGCTGGGGGTTGATGGCGTCAAGGAGTACATCAAGACCATCGGCCTGTTCAACAGCAAGGCCGAAAACGTGATCAAAACCTGCCGTATGCTGCTGGAGTTGCACGGCGGCGAAGTGCCGGAAGATCGCGCCGCGCTGGAAGCGCTGCCGGGCGTCGGCCGCAAGACCGCCAACGTGGTGCTCAATACCGCCTTCGGCTGGGCGACCATCGCCGTGGACACCCACATCTTCCGGGTGTGCAACCGCACCCACTTCGCGCCGGGCAAGAACGTCGATCAGGTTGAAGAGAAGCTGTTGAAGGTGGTGCCCGCCGAATTCAAGGTCGATTGCCACCACTGGCTGATCCTGCACGGGCGCTACACCTGCATCGCGCGCAAACCGCGCTGCGGCTCCTGCATCATCGAAGACCTGTGCGAGTATAAAGAGAAGGTTTATCCGGAATCCTGAATCTGACGGGTGCGGCAAACCGCCCCCGTCGCCGCCACTTCCCCCCGCCAGCGCCTCTTTTTTATTGGAAATGTGATATCGCGCAGCAGTAACCCCGGCGTTATCACGGTTTTCAGTGAAAAACTCAGTGCCGCGTTATTTTCAAGCGAAAAATTAGTCAAAAATTGCGGTGAACGTCACGCTTTCAGGATCACAAGGCGTTCACAAATGCCAGCCCCGTTTTCCTAAATTTCTATAATTTTACAAAATGCCGCATATGCACAACATTCCAATGGATTAACAACCACACATACACTGATGCGCTAAAAAATAGCAATTCAGCAGAATATATCCCTGTTTAAAATCCGTATAGCTTTTAATCAAAACAAAAAATCGGCAAACCATTAAAACCCGAAAGTTAATACTGCATAACATTTGCAACATCGCAGCATAATCCTGCGAGCGTTAAATGTAACCGAATATGACAAACTGCTTGCCACGTTGACAAAGATAGTGAACATTAACCGCCGTCCCCATCCTATAACAACGCAAAAGGATGCCGTTCCGCATCAACTTTTGTACTTTCCCGTCCTCCAAAGACGGGCTGCGAAAAAACAGAGGTACCAGTGTCAACAGCAAACAACCAACACCCGGAGAGCGTTAGCCTTAACGCGTTCAAACAACCGAAAGCGTTCTACCTGATCTTCTCGATCGAACTGTGGGAGCGTTTCGGCTATTACGGCCTGCAGGGCATCATGGCGGTTTATCTGGTCAAGATGCTCGGCATGAGCGAAGCCGATTCCATCACCCTGTTCTCTTCTTTCAGCGCCCTGGTATACGGCTTCGTCGCCATCGGCGGCTGGCTGGGCGACAAGGTGCTGGGCGCCAAACGCGTGATCGTGCTCGGCGCACTGGTGCTGGCCGCCGGTTACGCCATGGTGGCCTACTCCGGCCACGACATCTTCTGGGTTTACATGGGCATGGCGACCATCGCCGTGGGCAGCGGCCTGTTCAAGGCTAACCCGTCCTCCCTGCTGTCCACCTGCTATGAGAAAGATGACCCGCGCATCGACGGCGCTTTCACCATGTACTACATGTCGGTGAACATCGGTTCCTTCTTCTCCATGCTGGCCACCCCGTGGCTGGCGGCGAAATACGGCTGGAGCGTGGCGTTCTCCCTGAGCGTGGTCGGCATGCTGATCACCCTGGTCAACTTTATGATGTGCCACAAGTGGGTGAAGGAAAACGGCTCCAGACCTGACTTCAAGCCGCTGCATCTGCCGAAGCTGCTGATGGTGCTGGTCGGCATCGTGGCGTTGATCGCCGTGTCCAGCTGGCTGCTGCACAACCAGGTGATCGCGCGCTGGGCGTTGGCCCTCGTTTCCGCCGGTATCGTTCTGGTGTTCGCCAAGGAAACCTTCGCCCTGCACGGCGCCGCACGCCGCAAGATGATCGTCGCCTTCCTGCTGATGCTGGAAGCGGTAGTGTTCTTCGTGCTGTACAGCCAGATGCCAACCTCGCTGAACTTCTTCGCCATCCATAACGTGGAACACAGCATCTTCGGCGTCGCCTTCGAGCCGGAGCAGTATCAGGCGCTGAACCCGTTCTGGATCATGCTCGCCAGCCCGATTCTGGCCGCGCTGTATAACAAAATGGGCGATCGCCTGCCGATGCCGCACAAGTTCGCTTTCGGCATGATCCTCTGCTCCTGCGCCTTCCTGGTGCTGCCATGGGGCGCCAGCTTCGCCAACGAACAGGGCATCGTGTCGGTCAACTGGCTGATCCTGAGCTACGCGCTGCAGAGCATCGGCGAGCTGATGATTTCCGGCCTGGGTCTGGCGATGGTGGCACAGCTGGTGCCACAGCGTCTGATGGGCTTCATCATGGGCTCCTGGTTCCTGACTACCGCCGCCGCCGCGCTGATCGCCGGTAAGGTTGCCGGTCTGACCGCCGTACCAAGCGACATCAACGACGCGCACGCTTCGCTGGCCATCTACAGCCATGTGTTTATGCAGATCGGCATCGTCACCGCCGTCATCGCTATCCTGATGATGCTGACTGCGCCGAAGCTGTACCGCATGACGCTGGACACCACCGAAGACGCCAATCAGCAAGCGCAGGAAGCCACTGCGGCTCGCTGACCGCCGGCGGATTGAGCGTAAATAAAAACACCGGGGTTAACGCCCCGGTGTTTTTTTATGCCGCAAGAAAAAGGCTTACGCTGACTTGGGTTTGCCGCTCAGGTTGGCCCACATGAATTCACTTACCAGTGCGCTGTGGAACGCCGCCTGCTGCTTGTCGGCGGCGGCGCTGTGCCCGCCTTCGGTATTTTCATAGAAATAGGCCTGCTGATACCCCATCGCCTGCATGCGTGCCGCCATTTTGCGGGCGTGGGCCGGGTTGACCCGATCGTCGCTGGTCGCGGTATAGAACAGCACCGGCGGGTAGGTCGTCTGCGCCTGAATGTTGTGGTATGGCGAGAAGGTCCTGATGTAGGTCCACTCCTCCGGCTTGCTCGGATCGCCGTATTCGGCGATCCACGACGCGCCGGCGGAAAGCTGGGTATAGCGCTGCATGTCCAGCAGCGGCACTTCGCAGACGATGCAGCCGAACAGCTGCGGATACAGCGTCAGCATATTGCCCACCAGCAGGCCGCCGTTGCTGCCGCCGCGTGCGCCGAGATGCGGCGCCGAGGTCACCTTGCGTGCGATGAGATCTTCGGCCACAGCGGCGAAATCCTCATAGGCGCGATGGCGGTTCTGCTTGAGCGCCGCCTGATGCCAGGCCGGGCCGTATTCGCCGCCGCCGCGGATGTTGGCCACCACGTACACCCCGCCGCGCTCCAGCCAGGCCGGCGCCTTGCCGCCGAGATAGCCCGGCAACAGCGGCACTTCAAACCCGCCGTAGCCATACAGCAGCGTCGGCGTGCTGCCGTCCAGCTTGAGATCTTTGGCGGCGATCTGGAAATACGGCACGCGGGTGCCGTCCTTGGAGCGCGCGAAATGCTGGCTGACCTGATAGCCGGCGGCGTCAAAGTCCTGCGGCGCCTGTTTCAGCAGCGTCGCCTCACCGCCGTCGAGATTGCCCATATACAGCGAGGTCGGCTGCAGGAACCCGCTGACGGTCAGGAAATAGGCGTTGCTCTCTTCGTCGATGCCGCCGGCGGAAAGGGTGCTGATGGCGCCGGGGTTGCCCAGCGGACGACGCTGCCAGCTGCCGCCCTGCGGCGTCAGCACCTCCAGCCGGTTGACCACGTTATCCATGATGCTGAGGATCAGGTGATCGCGGGTGCCGCTGTAGCCGCTCAGCGCCTGCTCCGCCGTCGGGGTAAACAGCAGCTGCAGCTCGCGCTTGCCCGCCAGATAGTCATCGAAGTTGGCCGCCAGCAGCGAGCCGGACGGATAACGCTTGCCGCCCACTTCCCAGTCGCTGCTCGGTTTGATCAGCAGCCATTCCCGATGTGTGTCCAGCTCGGCGTCGGCCGGGATGTCGATTTTTTTCTGCCGACCATCCTGAGCCAGCAAGAAATAGTCACGGCGATAGAAGTCCAGGCTGCGGCCGACGAAATCGCGCTCAAAGCCCGGCGTGCGATCGTGATAGGCGAAAACCGCCATGTCCTCGGGCTGCGCTTCGTACAGCGTTTCGGCGGCGCTCAGCGGCGTGCCGCGCCGCCAGCGTTTGGCGATGCGCGCATAGCCGGACTGGGTCATCGAGCCGGGGCCGAAGTCGGTGGCGATGAACAGCGTGTCCCGATCGACCCAGGAAACCCGGCTTTTCGCCACCGGCACGTTGAAACCGTCTTTGACGAAACGTTTGGCAACCAGATCGAATTCGCGGATTTCGGTGGCGTCACCGCCGTCCGGCGACAGCTGCATCAGGCAATAACGGTATTCCGGCGCCAGCGGTTGCGAGCCCTGATAAACCCAATCCTTGCCCTCCGCTTTGCCCAACGCATCGATATCCAGCACCGTCTCCCAGGCCGGTTTGGCCTTGCGGTACTCGTCCAGCGTGGTGCGCCGCAGCAGGCCACGCGGGTTGGCCTGATCCTGCCAGAAGTTGTAATAGTACTTGCCGCGTTTGCTCACCCACGGGATCTGGGTGTCTTTATTGAGGATATCCAGGACTTCGCGCTCAATGCGCTGAAAGTCTTCGCCCTGACCGAAACGTGCCACGGTGCGCTGATTTTCCTGCTGCACCCATTGCAGCGCTTTTTTACCCTGCAGCTCTTCCAGCCACAGGAATTCATCGCCGGCGGCCGCGCCGCCCTCCGCCGCCATCGCCAGGCGGATACTGTTGGGTAATGAAGTCATCGCGAATACGGCTCCTGCGGTTTGCGCACTGAGTTTAATGAACTGACGTCGATTGGTGACCGGCAAAATCAAGCTCCTTTTGAGTCGGCTGCAACGCCGCCCCGTCATGGGCGACAGCCTGTGAAATAAGAGTCATTTTCAACAAGGTAGGCGTTTGGCGGCGCGGAGTCAAAGCCCACGGCCGCCGCGTTGAGTCAGGATTGAGGATAGTGGATCAGATCGTGGATACGCACCGTTTGTGAACCGGCGTTGCGGTAAGCATGCGGCCGATCTGCCTGAAAGCGCATCGCCTCGCCGGCCGCCAGGCTGTGCCACGCGCCGTCTATCGCCAATTCCAACCGGCCGCTGATCACGATCACATGCTCGATCACGCCCGGCTCATGCGGCGACGATTCGCTGAGCGCACCCGGCGCGAGATCGATGACGAACATATCGAAACCCAGCTGGCGATCGTAGGGAAACAGCGGCACCACGCGCATGTCGGCGTTGTCCTGATCGTACACCGGCAGATCGCCATAGCGGTGCAACGTCGCCTGCTGCTGCGCGGGTGAGGCCTCAAGAAAGGCGGAAAACGCCACGTTGAAACCGGTGGCGATCTTCCACAGCGTCGCCACCGTCGGGCTGGACTCGCCGCGTTCAATCTGCCCGAGCATCGCCTTGCTGACGCCGGTGTATTCCGCCGCCTGCGTCAGGCTCCAGCCGCGCTGTGCGCGCAGCGTGCGAAGGGTGTGCGCCAAATGGCCGGCAAGTTCCTGCATCCAGTTCTCCTCTGCGTGTCGAGCCAGATTATACCCGCTTGTGCGCTATAGCGCACGATGCTATGCTGATTTCTTGCCGTGCGTTATAACGCACAACCACCGATTGGAGCTGCTCATGCGCCCTGCCGTCACCCTGCGTCATCTGACCCTGCCCGCCATCATGGCCGGCTTTGTCGCCGTTCTGGTCGGTTACACCAGCTCTGCCGCCATCATTTTCCAGGCCGCCGCCGCCGCGGGCGCTACGCCGGCGCAGATCGGCGGCTGGCTGAGCACACTTGGGATCGCAATGGGCGTCACTTCCCTCGGGCTGTCGCTTTACTATCGCACCCCGATCCTCACCGCCTGGTCGACGCCCGGCGCGGCGCTGCTGGTCACCAGCCTGCCCGGCACGCCGATCAACGAGGCGATCGGGGTGTTTATCTTCGCATCGGGACTGATCCTGCTCTGCGGCGTCACCGGGCTGTTCGCTCGCCTGATGGATTATATTCCGCAGGCGATTTCCGCCGCGATGCTGGCGGGGATCCTGCTGCGTTTCGGGCTGGATGCCTTCGCTTCGCTGCAGCTCAATTTCCTCCTCAGCGCCGGTATGGGGCTGACCTATCTGCTCAGCCGCCGTTACCTGCCGCGCTACGCCATCGTATTGACGCTGGCGATTGGGCTGGCGATCGCCGCGCTGCAGGGCGATATCCAGCTGACGCAACAGACGCCGGCGTTCGCCGTGCCGGAATTTATCGCGCCGCATTTCAGCTGGCCGACGCTGCTCGGCATCGGCGTGCCCTTCTTCGTGGTGACCATGGCTTCACAAAACGCTCCCGGGATCGCTACGCTGCAGGCGGCGGGTTACCGTGTCCCCACCTCACCGCTGATCGCCTGGACGGCGCTGACCGCGCTGCTGCTGGCGCCATTCGGCGGTTTCTCGGTGTGCATCGCCGCCATTACCGCCGCCATTTGCATGGGGCCGGACGTGCATCCCGATCCGCAGCGGCGCTATATGGGCGCGGTGGCCGCCGGCGGTTTCTACCTGCTGGCCGGGCTGTTCGGCGGCGCCATCGGCCTGCTGTTCAGCGCGTTGCCGGTCGCCCTGATCCACACCATCGCCGGGCTGGCGTTGCTCGGCACCATCGGCGGCAGCCTGCAACGCGCGCTGCATGATGAAAAACAGCGCGACGCGGCGCTGATCGCCTTCCTCATCACCGCTTCCGGCGTCACGCTGCTCGGCATCGGTTCGGCCTTCTGGGGCATTGTCGGCGGCGCCATCGCCCATCTGCTGCTGTCGCTGCCGCGGCGAACCTCCGAGGCGTAACGGGCGGTCTACATTGACAAGCGACGCCGTGGCGCCTTCACTTTCTCTGTCGTCTGACTGTCAATTCACCTAATAAGTGACGCCGTCACCAAGGAAGCTTATGACTGAGAAAGCCGCGCTGTTGGCTCAGCGCCTGATACGCAATGTCGAACAGGTAGAGATGAAACATGACCGGCGGCCGCCGTTGTATGACAGCGTCGGCGCCCGTCTCGGCACCGGCACCGCCGCCGACAAGCTGGGCGCCTCTTTCGATTGTGTGGCGCCGGGCATGCGTTCCTGCCCCTACCATTTTCACTACGCTCAGGAGGAAATGTTCATCATTCTGGAGGGCAGCGGTACGCTGCGAGTGGCCGGAGAAATGCTGCCGATCGTCAGCGGGGATGTCATTTTCATTCCGCCGGGCCCGGAATACCCGCACCAGATCATCAACACTTCCGATGCGCCGCTGAAGTACCTGTCCGTCAGCACGCGCGAACAGCCGGAGCTGGTGATGTACCCGGATTCCGGCAAATACCAGGCGATGGCGCGCAGCGCAGACGGCGAGCAGGTGCGCTACCTGCAGCGCCCTTCAACCTCGCTCGATTACTGGCAGGATGAACCCTGAATCGCCGTCCGGCAACGGGATATCCAACGCGCGCGCCGCCAGTTCGGCCACGCGAAAGTCAATGTCAGCCGCCTGCCCGTCTTCCATGAACCAGGCGGCGGAGAGCCCCGACCAGGCCAGGATCCATTGCAGCAAGCGCCGGCGATCCAACCCGGCCAACCGGCACACCTGTTCCACGCGGCGCTGGAAAATGGCCGGATCGGTGGCGATACCGTAGTTGGGATTGCAGAAGATATTGGCGTAATCGAAGCCCCGTTCACCGTACAAACGCTTGGGGTCGATCGCCAGCCAGCCGCGTTCGCCGAAGTCGAGCACATTGTCATGGTGGATATCGCCGTGCAGCACGCTTTCTTCTCGCGGGCTGCTCAGCAATTCCGCCGCCGTTGTGGCGCTGAGGCGCAGCATGCCGCCGTGCGCCTGCGCCGCCGGCCACAGCGAGCTGAACCACTCCTGCAGCGGGATCAATTCGGGCAGCGGTGCCTCTCGCAGCGCATGCAAGGCGGCGATCGCCCGGCACAGGATCTGCGTGGCCTGTTCATCGTCGCCATCACGCACCAGCTGCGCCAACGAACCTTCGCCCTGCGCGCGCTCCAGCAGAATGCCGTCGTCGTGCCACGCCAGCACCAGCGCGGCGCCTTCCCCGCGCCACCAGCACATCAGCCGGCCACCGAAGCGCTCCTCCTGCTCGCGGGCGATCTTCAGCATGGCGGCCTCGCCCCGGTAACGCACCGGCATCAGCAGACTGCTGTGGGTTTCGAAGGCTTTGCCATCCTGTTCCAGTTGCCAGCGTTGCAGGTAGGGAGTAAAAATCGGGTTCATCGTCTCATGCGTCCTTGTGGCCGAGCTGCGCCGCACTGTCACATTCGGGTGAAGACGACGTATAAAATAAAGAGGGATGATACTCTCAAATATCATCGGTGCGCGGCGCCTGGCCGCCGTTTCTTCAGTATCCTAACCAAGTTTGTCGATTTTATTAACCGGTCTTGCGCGGGGTTTGACCATGACATCATTAAAACGCACGAATTATCCGCAGTTGCCGACGCCGGGCGGCCCCTATGTGCATGCGGTGCGCCACGGCGATCGCTTATACGTTTCCGGCTTGACGGCCTACGCCACCGACGCTCAGGGATTGAGCGCGCCGGAGCAAACGCAGGAGATCCTCGAACAGCTGGCCACCATTGCCGCCAGCGAAGGCGTCAACCTCAAAGCATTGATTAAAATCAGCGTGTTCCTGACCGACATCGCCGATCTGGCGGGCGTGCGCCCGGTGCTGTTTGACTATTTCGATGGCGCGCTGCCAGCCTGTTCACTGATGGCGGTCAGCGCGTTGTTCTCACCCGCGGTGTGTGTGGAAATAGAGGCGGTGATGGCGTTGCAGTAATGCGCGGCTAGAGCGCGCCCTCATCCGGCACGCAGGGGCCGATCTTGAACCAGGCTTTGGCGATCCTCCCCTGTTCCACTTCATAGATGGCGATGACATCCATTTTGCCGCGCCCCTGCGGGAAATTGCGCGTCACCACCTCCTGATCGACCACCATATTGCCTACCGCCATGCGTTTTATCCGTTCGCCATACAGACTCGGCTCCTGGAAACGCACCAGATGCCGTTCACGGATCGCCGCCTTGCCGCTGGCCAGCAGCGTGTCTGGATGCTCGTAATACTGGGCGTCGTCCGCCCAGCAGGCCATAAAGGCCTCGATGTCGCGGGCGTTATAGGCGTCAAGCTGTTGTTGAACCACATCCTGCGGGCGTGCCGTTTTATCGTTCATCACATCCTCCTGCCGAAGTTAACCGCCGCATGCGTCGAACCCATCACGTTAACCGCCCAGTGCTACAGCTTGATGACACGGCGAATTATGAATAAAAACCCAAAAATAACGAATAAATAACCTATCATGCCCAATGAACAATTCAAGCGCCCACGCATAAATTTTCTGCGCCGCGCCAGGGGCGGTGAAAACCGCATGACGCCGCGCGTTAATCTTTGCGACGGTGAGGGAAATTCTGCTAATTTAGCGTGAACAGCCTGACGATAACGAAACGCTATGCAGCAAAAACCGGTGTTGGACGAAGCCAGACAGTTAAAACGACTCAACGCCGCCACGCGGCGCCAATCCCATATGTACAAATGGATCGCGCTGATTGCGGCGCTGGATGCGCTGTTGGTGTTTTGGTATGACCGGGATATGCGCAACGTCACCTTCTCGGGAGCGGTTGCGCTGGTGTGCGGCTATTTGTGGATCCGCGATCGCAACAAGGCCCGGGGTTACCGGCGCGAGTTTGACCGCAAATTCGGCAAGCGCAGCGGCGATTAAGGCTGCATCGCCTCCAGCACTTTAGCACTGTCGACGATCTGCACGAACTTCACGATTTTGCCGGCGCGCAGCGTATAAATATGCGCAAAAGAGGCGCTGAAGGATTTGCCGGTGGCCCGGTAGGTGCCGTGATAAAAACCCTGAGCGATCACGTTGTCGCCGGCGTCGTAAAAGTGATCGACGTCGGCGCGGTAACCTTGCCATTCGCTGCCCAGGCGCTGATGCACGTTCTTGATGATGTTCTCCGGGCCGATATAGGTACCGGCGTAAGGGAAACCGGCGGCTTCGGTCCACTCGGCATCGGGGGCCAGCGCCGCCAGCAGATTGCGGCCGTTTTCTTCGGAGCTGCCTTCATAGGTTGCGCGCACTATTTCAAGAGGGGTTGGCATGTCTCTTCTCCCATGGCTGATGAGGATATTCCGGCCATCCCCGCGGACACAGGCTCTCACCAGGCGGAGACGGCGGAATTCGGCTATTCTAGGTTGCTTGTTTCGCTGCAAAAACCGCAGTTATGACAATAGTGGGTTGCACTTTAGTAAACAATAGCCGTTTTACTGTCATCCTCCCGGCATCCGGCACGGCTATGCTGATTGACCGATTTCCCCCAACAGGAGCTGAACGTGTCTTTACCCTCGCTGACGCAAGAGCTGTTACAACCGTTTTCCCCCTACCAGGCGCTGGCACAAACGTTGCTGCCGCTCACCCTCGAGTCGGACGACGGTTCGCATGACGTCGCGCACCTGCACCGGGTCTGGAAGAACTGCCGTCGGATCAGCAAGCAGGAAGGCGGCGACCGGCGCATTCTCTGCGCGGCGGTGCTGCTGCACGACGCCGTCGCGGTGGAAAAGAATTCGCCGCAGCGCCATCTGGCCTCGCGCATGGCGGCAGAGCAAGCCACGCTGACGCTGGCCCGGCTGGAATGGGCGCCGGCGGACATCGCGGCGGTGGCTCACGCCATTGAAGCGCACAGTTTTTCCGCCGGCATCCCGCCGCAAACGCTGGAGGCGAAGATCCTGCAGGATGCCGATCGCCTCGACGCTATCGGCCTTATCGGCGTGGCGCGCTGCTTCTATATCGGCGGCCGCATGCGCAGCGCGCTGTATGACGCCGCCGATCCGCGGGCCGAACATCGTCAATACGACGACAAGCGTTTCTGCCTCGACCACTTCGAAACCAAACTGTTCAAGCTGCAAGAAGGCTTCCAGACCGCCGCCGGGCGGCAGATGGCCGAACAGCGCACCGAACGCATGCGGCGCTTTGTCGACGATCTGCTGGAGGAGGTGTAATGCCGGCCTACGGGGCATTTTCGTTATGCCCATAACATTTTCGGTCATATAACGCCGCTAAACTGTAAGTCAACTTCACCGAACGGGCGGCACAGATGAAAAAGTTGACGTTGAAAGAGATGACGGAAAGCGAACAGCGGGAAGTGAAAACCGAATTGGACAAGGCGCGTAAAAGCCATGGCAGGCCGCTGACCAACGCCGAACAGCACAAGGTCAAGGATGAAGTGGTGGCGCGCATCATGGCCGCCAGAGCGAAGCTCGCCAAGGCGGAGCGTGCAGAACGCAAAGCCAACCGCTACCGGCCAAGTGGCGACACTTTCAGTTGGTCTGCCACCATCGGCTCCCGCCCGCCGCGCTGAGCCAACCCTCCCCGCCGCGGCGGGGATTTTTATTTATTAGCCAAACTCATCCTCACCGGCGAATCATGAATAACAATGTTATCAATCTGTTGTAAATTGACAGCCTGATGAAGAATATTCATTATCACCCCACTTCCCCTTTTCGCGAGACTGCCATGGCCTACCCACGCAACGCTGATATTCTGATGACGCCTGCGTTGCCCCTTGGCGGTTTGGCGGCGGTTACATCAAAGAAACAGACGCTCATTTGACCGGGGCGCGCTGTCCCGTCAGATGAGCTGACTGGATGGCACGCAACGCCCCGCCTTCAATTTTCTCATCTGGCTTCTCTGTCGGTCACACAGAAGGAATATTTTATGGCCTCATTTTCGGGTATTTGGGTGGCGATGGTTACCCCTTTCAATCACGACGCCGTCGACCTGCCGGCGGTGCAACGCCTGGCGCGGCACCTGCTCAACGCCGGCATCGATGGTCTGGTGGTCTGCGGCTCCACCGGTGAAGCCGCCGCGCTGAGCAAAGAAGAACAGCTGGCGGTGCTCGACGCCGTATTGGAAGTGGCGCCTGCACGCCAGGTGGTGATGGGCCTTTCCGGCAATAACATGGCCGCCACGCTGCAAATGCAGCAGGCCATTCAGCTGCGCGACATCGCCGGCGTGCTGATCCCGGCGCCTTACTACATCCGCCCTTCGCAATGCGGCCTGATCGACTATTTTACCCAGTTGGCCGACGCCTCCACCGTGCCGGTGATCCTGTACAACATTCCGCAGCGCACCGGCATCGCCATGGAGCTGGCCACGCTGCGCCGGCTCGCACGCCATCCGCGCATCACCGCCATCAAGGACTGCGGCGGCAACCCTGACACCACCATGGCGCTGATCGCCGATGGCGAAATCGATGTGATGACCGGGGAAGACAATCTGATCCTCACCACGCTGTGCCTCGGTGGCACCGGCGCCATCTCCGCCGCCGCGCATGTTCACCCGGAACGTTTCGTCCAGTTGGTGCAGCAGGTCGCCGCCGGCGATCTGGCTGCGGCGCGCAGCAACTTCTATGAGCTGCTGCCGATGATCCACCAGATGTTCAGCTTCCCGAATCCGGCGCCGGTCAAGACGGTGCTGGCCCAGCAGGGGCTGATCGCCAACGAGTTGCGTTCGCCGATGCAGGTGGCGCCGCCGGCGCTGCAGCAGCAGATCGCCGCGACGCTGGCGCAGCTGCAGCCCGCCGAGGCGATCGTCGGTTAAATTTGTTAGCTAAGCCGCTGTAATTTTGGTGCTATGGGACTACGATGAGAGGTTAAGCATGCCCGTCATTCGTCATCAACAAGGAGCTTCCGATGAAACTGTTCTATAAAGCCGGCGCCTGTTCGCTGTCCCCGCATATCGTGCTGCGTGAGGCAGGGCTGGATTTTACGGCGGAGAAGGTCGATCTGGCGCAGAAGAAAACCGAGAGCGGCGCCGATTACCTCGCCATCAACCCCAAGGGACAGGTCCCGGCGCTGCTGCTGGATGACGGCAGCCTGCTGACCGAAGGCGTGGCGATCGTGCAATATCTGGCGGACCGTGTGCCGGATCGCAACCTAATCCCGGCGGCGGGCACCCTGTCGCGCTACCACGCGATCGAATGGCTGAACTACATTGCCACCGAGCTGCACAAAGGATTCAGCCCGCTGTTCAACCCGAAAACGCCCGAGGAATACAAAACCATCGCGCGCGCCAGGCTGGAGCAACAGTTCAGCTATCTGGATTCGGTGCTGGCGAAGCAGCACTTCCTGTTGGGAAACCGTTTCAGCGTGGCCGACGCCTATCTGTTCACCGTGTTGCGTTGGGCGTTCGCCCTGCAGTTCGACGTGCGCAAACACGCCCATCTGGCGGCCTGGTTCGATCGCGTTGCGGCGCGCCCGGCGGTGGATGCGGCGCTGAACGCCGAAGGATTGAAGTAAACATTCGGCCCCGGTGGCTATCGCCGGGGCCCGTTGCACTTACAGTTTTACCGCTTTGAACTCGCTGCGCGGTTGCACGATCCGATCCTGCGCCGCCACTACCTGCAGTTCGTACTCGCCCATCGCCTGCGTGGTCAGCATCACCTCATACACGGCGGCGGTCACGTGCTCCAGCGCTTTATCCAGCGCCTCGCCCTTCAGCAGATCCACCAGCAGCAGACCACTGGTCAAATCGCCGACGCCGACCGGTTGACGCGAGCCGAAGTCCACCAGCGGCCGGCTGATGTGCCAGGCCTCCTCCGCCGTCACCAGCAGCATTTCAAAACAGTCGGCGTGATAGCCGGCCCGGGCCAGATGCTTGACCAGCACCAGCCGCGGCCCTTTGGCGATCAGTGCGCGGGCGGCCTGCACCGCATCGGCCACGTTGGTGACGGCCATCTGGCTCAGCATCTCCAACTCCAGCAGGTTCGGCGCCATCATGTCGCTGCACGGCAACGCCTGGCGGCAGTGAAACTCGGCCACGCCCGGCGCCACGATGCAGCCTTTTTCCGGATGTCCCATCACCGGATCGCAGAAATACCAGGCATTCGGGTTCGCCTGCTTAACCTGGCGCACGATCGCCAGAATATGGTCGCCCTGCTCCGGCGAACCGATATAGCCACTCAACACCGCATCACAGCGCTTCAGTTGATCGATATTGGCGATGCCCTGCGCGATCTCGGTCAGGTGATTGGCCGGCATGACGCAGCCGGTCCACTGGCCGTATTGCGTATGGTTGGAGAACTGTACCGTGTTCAGCGGCCAGACGTTGACGCCCATGCGGCGCATCGGAAATTCAGCCGCACTGTTGCCGGCGTGACCAAACACCACGTGCGACTGGATAGAAAGAATGTTTTTCATCGACAGAACTCGTTCGGAATACGGCAGCCGGGCGGCTGCGCAAAAATAAAGGGGCCGCCAGGGCCCCTTACCGTTATTATTCGCTTACTGCCAATCCACCAGGCAGTAGTGTTTCTTACCGCGGCGCAGCAGCGTGTAGCGGCCGAACAGACGGTCCGCGTCGCTGAAACGGTATTCGGCATCCGATTGTTTCTCGCCGTTGATGGTCACCGCGTTGGAGCCGATCATGGTGCGCGCCTGGCCGCGTGACGGCACCAGCTCGGCATTCACCAGCGCCTGCTGCAGATCGGCGTCGCGGTCCAGTTTGATGGTCGGCATGCCGTCCTGCGCCAGCTGGGCGAAGTCCGCTTCGGTCATGTCGTGCAGCGCACCGGAGAACAGACTCTGGGTGATGCGCTTGGCGGCCGCCAGGCCTTCCGCACCGTGCACCATGCCGGTCACTTCTTCCGCCAGCACGTACTGGGCGCGCGGCGCCTTGCCGCTGTTCTTGTCTTCTTCTTCCAGCGCGTTGATGTCTTCCAGGCTCATGAAGGTGAAGAACTTCAGGAAGCGGTAAACGTCGGCATCTGCGGTGTTGATCCAGAACTGGTAGAACTTGTACGGGCTGGTTTTTTCCGGCGCCAGCCAGACCGCGCCGCCTTCGGTTTTACCGAACTTGGTGCCGTCTGCCTTGGTGATCAACGGCACGGTCAGGCCGAACACCTGCTTCTGATGCTGACGACGCGTCAGATCGATACCCGAGGTGATGTTGCCCCACTGATCGGAACCGCCGATCTGCAGCTCCACCTGGTGGCGGTTGTACAGTTCGGAGAAATCGAAGCCCTGCAGCAGGTTGTAGGAGAACTCGGTGAAGGAGATGCCGGAGTCGTCGCGATTCAGGCGCTGCTTAACCGCTTCCTTGTTAATCATCTGGTTGACGGAGAAGTGCTTGCCGATATCACGCAGGAAGGTCAGCACGTTCATGCCGCCGAACCAGTCGTAGTTGTTGGCCGCGATAGCGCTGTTGCTGCCGCAGTCGAAATCGAGGAACGGGGAAACCTGTTTGCGGATCTTCTCGACCCACTCGTTCACCGTATCGGTGGTGTTCAGCTTGCGCTCCGCCGCTTTGAAGCTCGGATCGCCGATGAGGCCGGTGGCGCCGCCCACCAACGCTACCGGCTTGTGGCCGGCCAGCTGGAAGCGCTTCAGGCACAACAGAGGAACCAGATGGCCCAAATGCAAGCTGTCAGCGGTCGGATCGAAACCGCAATACAGTGCAATTGGCCCTTGCGCCAGTCGCTCCGCTAACGCTTCCTCATCCGTAACCTGGGCAACGAGGCCCCGCTCTTGCAGTTGTTTAATCAAGTTGCTGCTTGCCATCAATGACTCCATGTATAAACGAATGCACCTTTGCCGGTACACGGCCTTTCGCCCAGTGGCGAAATAAAAATTCAGGGTAGCGCATAGAATAAAGCGCCGGCGGCATCAGCACCAGCGCTTAGAGAGGATTTTCCGCCTTCAGGGTGCCAGTCGGTCAATTTTCCAGTCATTCCCGTCCCGCTGATACAGGAAACGGTCATGCAGGCGATGGGCGCCACCCTGCCAGAACTCGACGGAGTCGAATTTCACGCGGAATCCGCCCCAGAAACTCGGCAACGGCACCTCGCCCTGCTGGAACTTCTGCTTCAGCTCGAGGAATTTGCTTTCCAGCACGCCGCGCGCGGAAATGCGCGACGATTGCTGCGAGACCCAGGCGCCGATCTGGCTGTCCTTCGGCCGGCTGTTGAAATACTTCAGCACGTCGAGCGTCGACAGACGCTCCGCCTGGCCGAGGAAAATCACCTGGCGATCGAGCATGTGCCAGGGGAACAGCAGGCTGATATGCGGGTTGTGCGCCAGCTGTTGCGCCTTGCGGCTGCCGAGGTTGGTGTAGAACACCAGCCCCTGCTCATCGAAATGCTTCAGCAGCACGATGCGTTGATAAGGCTGGCCGTGTTCGTCGACGGTGGCGACGCACATGGCGGTGGGATCCGCAAGGCGCGCGTCGCAGGCCTGTTTCAACCAACGCTCGAACAGTTCGAGCGGGCTGGCGGTCAGATCGTTGCGGCGCAGGCCGCCCCGGGTGTATTCACGGCGCAGGTCCGCAACATCAAACTCATTCTTTTCAATCATCTGGGTTATCGACCAACTGAAAAAATCCGTCGTTACATTCTGCGCCTGCGGCGTCAGGAACTCAATCGCTCCGACGCCGCCGTCAACCCTCACTCCGTCAACACGCAGTCGCTCATGACTACCTTGCCGTTGCGCTCAAGATAGGCGTTACGGTCTTTCGACCAAAAAGTGTATTTGCCGTCGCTGTATTTGGCGCCGGTCAGCGCCAGCACCTGCTTGAGATGCAGCTGCTCGCCATCCATCAGCAGGCTGACTTCGCTCGCCTTGCCGTCGAGCGCCACCGTCAGCGGCGTAGTGCCGCACTGGTAGTGCATCGTCTGGCTGCTCTGCGGCAGGATGTAGCTGCAGCCGGACAGCGCCAGCGCGCCGGCGACGAAAATGACTTTTTTCATGCTGTTGCTCCTTAGAAAAATCCTTCACAGGCTATCCTAACAGAGCTAACGGCCCCCCAATGGCAAAACCGGATAAATCCCACCCAGCACCGTTTCACGGCTGGCGCCGGTTACCGAAGGCAGGTTGCCGGCCTGGCCGGACAGCGTACGGAAGGCCAGCCAGGCAAAGGCCAACGCCTCCATGTCGTCACCGCTGACGCCGAAATCGTCGGTCAGCCCGACCTCAGTGCCCGGCAGCAGCGCCGACAAACGCGCCATCAGCAGCGTGTTGCGTGCCCCGCCGCCGCACACCAACAGACGCTCGCACCCGCCGGCCAGCTGCACCTGTTCGCTAATGCTGACGGCGGTCAGCTCCGTCAGCGTGGCCTGCACGTCGACCGGCGCAATCGCCGGTAGTCCGGCCAGCTGCCGCTCCAGCCAAGCGATATTGAAATACTCGCGGCCGGTGCTTTTCGGCGCCGGTTGCGCGAAGTACGGATCCGCCAGCATCTGCTGCAACAACGGCAAGCAGACTCGCCCCTGCATCGCCCAGCCGCCGTCCTGATCATAAGGCTGCGCGCGGTGGCGCCACACCCAGGCGTCCATCAGCATGTTGCCCGGCCCGGTGTCGAAACCGCGCACCGGCGCACCGGGCAACAGCAGAGAGAGGTTAGCAATGCCGCCGACGTTTAGCACCATGCGCCGCTCGACGGGATGCCCCAGCAGCGCCTGATGAAACGCCGGCACCAGCGGGGCACCCTGCCCGCCGTACGCCATGTCGCGCCGGCGGAAATCGCCGACGGTGGTGATATTGGTCAGCGCGGCGATGCGGTTGTTATCGCCGAGCTGCATCGAGAAACGCGCGTTACCTTCCGGTTCGTGCCATACCGTCTGGCCGTGGCAGCCGATAGCGGTGATATGATCCGCGTCAATGCCGGTTTGCTTCAGCAGGCCGAGCACCGCCTCGCCAAACAGCGTGCCCAGCTGTGCGTCCAACCGGCCGACGGCGGCCAGCGTGGTTTGCTGCCCCTGGCACATCCCCAGGATCTCTTTTTTCAGCGCGATCGGCATCGGATGGCTATAGCTGGCCTGCTGCGCCACCATGCGATCGTCAATCGCGGCCAATACCACATCGATTCCGTCCAGACTGGTGCCGGACATGACGCCTATATAGCGGCCTGACTTCATAGCAACATCCTCTAACCCGCACGGTAAGCAAATTTTATCCTGACAAATAAACCAGAATTGACGAATTAACGCCATGAATTATGATGCTTTTTTTACGCACCGTGAGCCAGATGCGTCTCTGTGGCACATTTTATGTGTTAAACCGTGCGTTAACCGGCAACGGAATGTCGGTGAGGCTGTCATAAAGGTAAACCGCGGTTTATTATTGGTTGAACAGAGAAAAGTTAAGCTGCGTGCAGCGATGAGGCATGGCGCTGTATCAACTTTCAGCCATACTTTGTCTATCATTTTCACTGAATCTTGCCTGGTGAGCATTGCCAGGTTATGGACTACTACCATCAGGAGTTTTATATGATCAAGCGTCTTCTCGTCGTTGCCGTCGCCGCCGTTACGTTGGCTGGGTGTGCCAATGAATCCATGTCCGGCGATGTCTACTCGTCCTCGCAGGCCAAGCAGGTGCAGAACGTCACTTACGGGACGCTGGTTTCCGTGCGTCCGGTTAAAATTCAGGGCGGCGAAGGCTCCAACGCCTTGGGGATGATCGGCGGCGCGGTAATTGGTGGGTTGTTGGGCAACACCGTTGGCGGCGGCACCGGCCGTACGTTGGCTACCGCGGCGGGCGCTATCGCCGGCGGCGCGGCGGGCAACAGCATCGGTGAAGTGGCCGGTCGTACCTCAGGCTACGAGCTGGAAATCAAAACCGACCAGAAAGAGAACATCGTGGTGGTGCAGAAAGCAGGCGACACCAAGTTCAGCCCGGGTCAGCGCGTGCGCATGGCGCGCATGGGCGACACCATCACCGTCTCTCCGCTGTAAGTCAGCAGGCGGCACACGGCAAACCGGAGGCAATCGCCTCCGGTTTTATTTCTGATGCTGTGAAACTGTAATCGTAGAAAAATAAGAATATTATTATTTGTTCTGCAGTTCGGTGATATTTTGTTCTAACTTGCCAATCAGCCCTACCAACAGATGCACTTCGTCGGCGGTAATGCCGCTTAAAATCTCACTGCGTGTAGACGTGATCACACTGTCCACTTCCCTGATGATCGGATCGGCCGCTTCGGTCAGCTTGATGCGCTTCGCGCGGCGATCGTTGGCACAGGTGTGACGCGTGATCAGCCCCTTCTCCTCCAATTGGTCCAGCGTGCGAACCAGTGACGGTTGCTCGATACCGATCGCCTTGGCCAATTGGATTTGCGACTGCTCCGGCGGCAAACGATTGATATTGTGCAAAGTGACCCAGTGCGTTTGGGTCAGCTCCAACGGCTTGAGCCGATGATCGATGAGCGCGCGCCAAACACGAACTAATCGTGCTAAATCTGAACCTAATGTTGACTCCACTTCCCCCTCCTTATAATTAGCATGCTAACATTACCTCCCAGAGTTTAGACTATTTTGGGTAACTCACATTAAAAACACAAATGTATATAATGTATATTGTGGAAATAGCCACTATTTTCGGCCGTTATCGTTTAATCGTTATGCAAATATTCAACATATTCACCCTTAGGGATTGTTAATGTGAATACATCATGGTTACACACCTCATCCCCCTTACCCGATTTGGTCCTGGGGGCATCGCTTTATTTTCCACCTATATTTAAAGCTTTTTTACTAGGACTGGTCTTATGGCTGCTGATTCATCAACTGCTGAGAGACTGGATGTATTCCGGTGAAATCTGGCATCCCATGTTGATGGACCTGTCCATTTTCGTTCTGACCGTCAGCGGTTCCTTATGGATTTTAGCGAGTTGGTAACCCATGCAGCATAAAACATTAAAATACTTCTCTACGGTGATCGTCTGCGCCATTGCCGTCTGCGCCGGTTGGTGGCTCTGGAATTATTATATGCAATCCCCATGGACCCGTGATGGAAAAGTGCGCGCCGAACTCGTCAATATCACCCCTGAAGTCTCTGGAAGATTAGAGAAAATAAGCGCGAATGACAATCAGTTCGTACCTGCGGGAAGTCTGATTTTTACCCTCGACCCGGTGCCCTACCAGATCGCGCTGGACAATGCCGAGGCCGCGGTGGCAAAAGCGCAATCGGATCTGGCCAAGGCAGACCACGAAGCCGCCCGACGCCGCGGGTTGCCGCGCAACGTTATTTCCGCTGAAGATTTGGACGAGTCCAATTTAGCCGCTCAGGCAATGAAGGCCGCCTATAAAGCCGCCCTGGCCAACCTGGAACAAGCCAAATGGAATTTGAGCAAAACTAAAATTTACGCGCCGACCGACGGTTATATCACCAATCTGCAGGCGCGGGTCGGGAACTACGCCAACGCCGGCACGCCTTTGGTCGCGTTGGTGGATGTCCATTCGTTTTATGTACTCGGTTATTTCGAAGAAACCAAGCTGAAACATATAAAAGAAGGCAATAAAGCCGATATTGTCTTATATAACGGCAACACCCCGCTGCAGGGAGAAGTAGAGAGTATCGGCCGCGCCATTTACGATCAGAGCGTTGACAGCAACAACGATCTATTAATGGATGTTAAGCCCAATGTTCCCTGGGTGCGTTTGGCTCAGCGCGTGCCGGTGCGGATAAAATTGCTCAACGTGCCCGCCGATTTGACGCTGGTTGCCGGCACCACCTGCACCATTTCGATTCATCAGCGGAACTAAAGTGTGAACCTGCCCTTTCTGGAGTGGAGCCGTACCCCCTGGGGTAAGGCGACCGGCGGCCAATGGCGCTATGCGCTGCGCAACTCGCTGGCGATGTGTCTGGCGCTGTGGGTCGCGTTCGTGCTCGAACTCGACGAACCCTATTGGGCGCTTACCTCCGCCGCGGTGGTGAGCTTCCCCACCATCGGCGGCGTGATCAGCAAAAGCATCGGCCGCATCTTCGGCAGCCTGGTGGGCGCCGCCGCCTCGGTGGCGATCGCCGGCCACTGCCTGAACGATCCCTGGCTGTTTACGCTGTTCATCGCCGCCTGGATCGGGTTGTGCACCTACGTCTCCAACCATTACCAAAACAACGTCTCTTATGCCTTCGCGCTGGCGGGCTATACCGCCGCCATCATCGCCTTCGGCACGGTCAACGTCACCGATACCCAGCAGATCTTCGACATCGCCCAGGCGCGAGTTTGCGAAGTGATCACCGGCATTCTGTGCGGCGGGTTGATGATGATGATCCTGCCCAGCACCTCCGACGGCGAAGCCCTGATGACCTCGCTGCGGCGCATGCAACTGCGCCTGCTGGAGCACGCCGCCATGCTGTGGCAGCCGGAGGTCACCGCGCAGATGCGCACCTCGCACGAAGGGGTCATCGGCCAGATCCTGACCATGAACCTGCTGCGCATTCAGGCATTCTGGAGCCACTACCGGCTGCGGCGGCAAAATAACCTGCTCAACTATCTGCTGCACCAGCAGCTGCGCATTACCAGCGTCATCTCCAGCCTGCGCCGCATGCTGCTGAACTGGCCGGATCGCCCCGTCAATCTGATGCCGGTGCTGACGCAACTGCTGGACGAGCTGCGCGATCCCGCCACCGATAAATATCGCTTGGCGCGCCTGCTCCAGCAGATCGCGCCGCACGATCCCGCGGACTATCGCCATCGCGCCTTCTGGCTGCGGTTGCGCGATTTCTGTTGGCTTTACCTGCGCTGCAGCCGCTGGCTGCGGCGGTTGGAAAGCGCCACGGCGGTCAGCGATCTCCAACCGCCGCGCGCCACTTCGCTGGCGCGCCATACCGACAGCTATGAAGCCGCCTACAATGGCCTGCGCACCTTTTTGTGCATCGTGATCGGCTGCGCCTACTGGATCAACACGCAATGGGACGCCGGCAGCGCGGCGCTGACGCTCACCGCCATCAGCTGCGTGCTCTACTCCTCCACGCCTTCGCCGATCAACAGCGTCAGCACCTTGCTCAAGGCGGTGCTGCTGCTCTCGGTCGCCTGCTTCGTGGTGAAATTCGGTTTGATGATCCAGATTGACGATTTCTGGGTGTTCTGCGCCTTCCTGTTCCCGATCCTGGTGACCATGCAGATGCTCAAGCTGCAGAACCCGCCTTATGCCGCGCTTTGGGGGCAGCTGATCGTCTTTATGGGCTCGTTTCTGACCGTCAGCAATCCGCCGAGCTATGACTACCAGTCCTTTATCAATGACAACATCGCTAAAGTCGTCGGCGTGCTGCTGGCCGGGCTGGCGTTTCAGATCCTGCGCCCCAGCTCGGACAAACGCAAAAGCCGCCGCATTATCCGCGCGCTGCGGCGCGACTTTATCGATCAGTTGAGCAAACGGCCGCAGCAGAGCGAAAGCCAGTTTGAATCGCTGATCTACCATCGCATCAGCCAGCTCAATCAAAGTCAGGATCAGGAGGCGCGCACCTGGTTACTGCGCTGGGGCGTGGTGCTGCTCAACTGCAGCCATATCGTCTGGCAACTGCGCGACTGGCAAACCCGATCAGATCCGCTGTCGGCGGTGCGCAACGTCTGTATCCACTGCCTGCGCGGCATCATGACGGAGAAAGGCGTGCAGCACAGTTCGCTGGACGCCACGCTGCAGGAATTGCTGCGCATGAGCAACGCGCTGGCGCACCACCCGGAACAGGCGGCGCGCGATCTGGCTGGCCTGATTTGGCGGCTCTACTGCTCGCTGCAGCAGTTGCAACAGGCGATGGGCCAGCCCGCCGCCACACCGGCCGTTAGCGGCGGGTGATCACTTGATCACGCCGCAGGCGAAGCGCGCACCGCCGCCGCCGAGCGGCTGTGGATGATCCGAGTGGTTATCGCCGCCGGCGTGCACCATCAGCGCCTTGCCCTCAATTTCGCTGATTTTTTTCAGCCGCGGCGCCAACACCGGATCGTTCGCCATGCCGTCGGCGGTCACATAGATGGCCGGCAAATCGCCCAGATGCCCGTCGGCATAGGGTCCGAGGTGTTTCCCGGTTTTTTGCGGATCAAAATGCCCGCCAGCCGCCAGCGCCGCCACCGCCTTGCCGTCCTTCATGCCCGGCTCGCAGCTGCCTTTCTCATGCACATGGAAACCGTGCACCCCGGCCGGCAAGGCTTTCAGGCTCGGCGTGAACAGTAAGCCGTAAGGCGTTTCGCTGATGGCCACTTTGCCGATATCCTGACCGATACCCTGCCCGGTCACCAAATTCATCTCAACGTCGACCGTCGCCGCCTGAGCGGCCCCGCAGGCCATCAGGCCAAGCGCCGCATACCAATAACGTTTCATCAATCAGTCTCCTTAATGACTATATCGAGTTATCAGTATAGGAGAGCCAACGCCAGCACTGTTAACCAACGCACAATCTCGCCAATTTGATTCGCGGGCCTAATATTTAGCACCAATAATAATTCTACCGATGTTGGTCCTCTGACCAGCTGTCGTTCGGCTAACGTTGTTTCCCTGTTTCCACCGCCGACGCGCGAGAGTTCACTTCCCGGCCAGGCGGCATACTTCATAAGGAACTGATATGGGCATCTTTAGCTATAAGGATCTGGACGAAAACGCGTCAAAGGCGCTGTTTTCCGACGCCTTGGCCATCTCTACCTACGCTTACCACAATATCGATAACGGCTTCGATGAAGGCTATCACCAGACCGGTTTCGGGCTCGGTCTGCCGCTGACGCTGATCACGGCGCTCATCGGCAGCACCCAGTCGCAGGGCGGCCTGCCCGGCCTGCCCTGGAACCCCGACTCCGAACAGGCCGCGCAGGAAGCGGTGAACAATGCCGGCTGGTCGGTGATCAGCGCCACGCAGTTGGGTTACGCCGGCAAAACCGATGCGCGCGGCACCTACTACGGCGAGACCGCCGGTTACACCACCGCGCAGGCCGAGGTGCTGGGAAAATATGACAGCGAAGGCAATCTCACCGCCATTGGCATCTCATTTCGCGGCACCAGCGGCCCGCGCGAGTCGTTGATCGGCGATACCATCGGCGATGTGATTAACGATCTGCTGGCCGGGTTCGGGCCGAAAGGCTACGCCGACGGCTACACGCTGAAGGCGTTCGGCAACTTGCTGGGCGACGTGGCGAAATTCGCGCAGGCCCACGGGCTGAGCGGCGAGGACGTGGTGGTCAGCGGCCACAGCCTCGGCGGGCTGGCGGTCAACAGCATGGCGGCGCAGAGCGACGCCAACTGGGGCGGCTTCTACGCGCAGTCCAACTATGTCGCCTTCGCCTCGCCGACCCAGTACGAAGCCGGCGGCAAGGTGATCAACATCGGCTATGAGAACGATCCGGTGTTTCGCGCGCTCGACGGCACCTCGCTGACCCTGCCGTCATTGGGCGTTCACGATGCGCCGCATACCTCCGCCACCAACAATATCGTCAACTTCAACGATCACTACGCGTCGGACGCCTGGAATCTGTTGCCGTTCTCCATTCTCAACATTCCGACCTGGCTATCCCACCTGCCGTTCTTCTATCAGGACGGCCTGATACGGGTGCTGAACTCCGAGTTTTATTCGCTGACCGACAAAGACTCGACCATCATCGTCTCCAACCTGTCGAACGTCACGCGCGGCAGTACCTGGGTGGAAGACCTGAACCGCAACGCGGAAACGCACAGCGGGCCGACGTTTATCATCGGCAGCGACGGCAATGATTTGATCAAGGGCGGCAAAGGCAACGATTATCTCGAGGGCCGCGACGGCGACGATATCTTCCGCGACGCCGGCGGCTATAACCTGATCGCCGGCGGCAAAGGCCACAATATCTTCGATACCCAGCAGGCGTTGAAGAATACCGAGGTCGCCTACGACGGCAACACGCTTTACCTGCGCGACGCCAAGGGCGGCATTACGCTGGCGGACGACATCAGCACCCTGCGCAGCAAAGAAACCTCCTGGCTTATCTTCAACAAAGAAGTGGATCATCAGGTAACCGCCGCCGGATTGAAATCGGACTCAGGCCTCAAAGCCTATGCCGCCGCCGCCACCGGCGGCGACGGCGATGACGTGCTGCAGGCTCGCAGCCACGACGCCTGGCTGTTCGGCAACGCCGGCAACGACACGCTGATCGGCCACGCCGGCGGCAACCTGACCTTCGTCGGCGGCAGCGGCGATGACATCCTGAAGGGCGTCGGCAACGGCAACACCTTCCTGTTCAGCGGCGATTTCGGCCGCGACCAGCTGTATGGCTTCAACGCCAGCGATAAACTGGTATTTATCGGCACCGAAGGCGCCAGCGGCAATATCCGCGACTACGCCACGCAGCAAAACGACGATCTGGTGCTGGCCTTCGGCCACAGCCAGGTCACGCTGATCGGCGTCTCGCTCGATCACATCAGCACCGATCAGGTGGTGTTGGCCTAAAGATCGGCATAAAAAAAGCCGGGCGCTTTCGCCGCCCGGCTTTCCTCTTTCTGCCCGCCTTAAGGCACGTCATACCCCAGCGCCGCCTTGCGAATGCGGAACCACTGCTGGCGGCTCAGCACCAGTTTCTGCGCCTTCAGCGCCGAACGCACTCGCTCAATCTTGCCGGAGCCGATGATTGGCAACGGCGACGACGGCAGACGCATCACCCAGGCGTACACCACCTGCTCGATGGTCTCCGCGCCGATCTCTTGCGCCACCCGCTGCAACTCGTCGCGCAGCGGCTGAAACTCGGCGTCGTTGAACAGGCGCCCGCCGCCCAGGCAGGACCAGGCCATCGGTTTGATGCGCAGCTGCTGGCACTGGTCGAGCGTGCCGTCGAGAATGGCCGGTTGGTGAATCGGCGAGATCTCCACCTGGTTGGTCGCCAGCGTGAACGGCAGACGCGACTGCAGCAGTTGGAACTGCGCGGGCGTAAAGTTGGATACGCCGAAATGGCGCACCTTGCCGCTTTTGTGCAACGCAACGAAGGCTTCGGCTACGTCGTCAGCGTCCATCAACGGATCCGGGCGGTGGATCAGCAGCAGATCGAGGTAATCGGTATGCAGATGGCGCAGTGACTGTTCCGCACTCTGCACGATATGATCGCGGTCGGTGATGTAATGCCCAATCGGGTTACCGGGCTTGGCGGTGGTGGCGATGCCGCACTTGGTCACCAATTCCAGCGACTGGCGTAGCGCCGGCTTCAGACGCAGCGCGTCGCCGAACGCCTGTTCGCAGGCATAGCCACCGTAGATATCGGCGTGATCGGCGGTGGTGACGCCCAGTTCGACATGCTGTTCGATGAACGTCAGCAGCTGCTGCGGTGACATGCCCCACTCCATCAACCGCCAGTAACCGCAAATCATGCGGGAAAATTCAGGCCCCTGCGGCGCGAGACGAATACGTTCTACCATTGCGAAAACCTCATGACATTAGTTGTCAGCCAGCATACACAAGCCGGTGAGGCACAGGGAAGCGGTAAGCCACACGAACGTGCGGCAGATCAGGAAAGGTTAAAACAACGACGGCTGCTCCGGCAGCGGCTCGTCAGGCGCTTTATTGGCGCGCTGCAGCCGCAGGAAGCGTTGACGGCACAGGCGCAACACCTCGCGCTTTTGCGCATCACTCATGTTCATCCAGCCGAAACGCTCCTCGCGGCTGCGCAGGCAGCCACGGCAGAACCCACGATCGTCGGCCTGACAAATGCCGCGACACGGGCTGGGGATGTCGAAAAACTCAAGCTGCTGCGCCACGGGGCTCCTCCTGCGTTCTCTTGCTAATTGAAGACGCCATCGCCGCCGCTGGCAAGTCCCTTTTCTTCTTTGCGGCGAAAATAGTCACGCAAATAGCGCAGCGCCTGGCGGCTTTTCTCCGGCATAGTGCGTTCCAGCGTCAGCGCGTGCAGCCGCAGCGGCGCCGGCCGCCACTCCGGCAACAGCAGCAACAGCTCGCCGCGCTGCAGTTCGTCGCCAATTTCATACAGCGGCTGAACGGAAATGCCCAGACCGGCGCGGGTAAAGGCGCGCATCACGTTCATGCTCTCGCTGACGATCTGTCCTTCCGCCAGCCGCAGCTTGACCTGCTGGCCGGACTGGTGCTGCAAATCCAGATGCGCCCCGCTGTAGCCGCTGGAGATCCAGCGGTGCTGTACCAAATCCTGCGGTTTTTCCGGCACCCCATGCTGGCTGAGGTAACGCGGTGCGGCGCACAGCACCATCGGCCACGCCGTCAACGGATGCGCAATCATATTGGCGTCCGCCAACTGCCGGTTGGCCCGCAGCGCAATGTCGACCCGCTGTTCTATCATATCGACGATGCGATCGTCCGCCAGCACTCGCAGCGTCAGCTTAGGATGCGCCTGCAACAGCGGCGACAACGCCTCCGCAAGCGATCGGCCGCCGATGCCGACCGGGGTGGCGATGCGCAGCTCCCCCACCAGCGTATCCCGCAGCTCCGCCAACCGCTGCTCCGCCTGCAGCGCCTGTTGCAGCATCGCCTCGCAGCCGGGATAGAACGCCGCTCCCGCCTCGGTCAGCGCCAGACGGCGGGTGGAACGATGCAGCAACGGCACCCCAAGCGCCTTCTCCAGCGAGCGCATGTGCTGGCTGACCGCCGACGGCGTCATGCCCAGCCGCCGTGCCGCACCGGCCAGCGAGCCCTCCGCCACCACGGTGGCGAATACCGCCATTCGATTGAGTTTATCCACGATTATGAAGTTTTACTTAATCAAGAAAGCATGAATATGGCACTAATCACGGCTATTGTTAAGGACTAGAGTAGAAACCACGCGGCAGGCACCTCGGCCTGCCTCACAATACTGAACCTATCCCCGAAGGAGCATACAGATGAAAGTAGCCATTATTGGAGCAACCGGTTTTGTTGGCCGCCGCGTGGTGGATGAAGCGCTGGCTCGCGGTATTCAGGTGACGGCAATCGCGCGCCAGAAAAAAGAGTTGCCGGAGCACGCCAATCTGACCGTCGCACTGGGCGACGTCGCCGATACGGCTTGGCTGGCGGGACAATTGCGCGGCCAGGACGCGGTGATCAGCGCCTACAACCCCGGCTGGGGCGAAGACAACCTGTATGAGAAAACCACCCGCGGCGCCCAGCAGATCCTCACCGCGGTCGAGCAGGCCGGCGTCAAACGCCTGTTGGTGGTCGGCGGAGCCGGCAGCCTGGAAGTGGCGCCGGGCGTTGAACTGGTGGATACGCCGCAGTTCCCGGAAAATATCCGCCCCGGCGCGCAGGCGGTGCGCGATCTGCGCAACAAACTGCGTAACGAGTCGGCACTCGACTGGACCTATATTTCGCCGGCCGCCCTGCTGGAGCCGGGCAAACGCACCGGCCAGTTCCGCCTCGGCACCACGCAACTGCTGATGAACGGCGAAGCGCCGGCCAGCATTTCGGTGGAAGACCTGGCGGTCGCTATCGTTGATGAGATTGAAAAGCCTCAGTTTATTCGCGCGCAATTCACCGCCGCCTACTAAACCGCCCCGCCGCCAGGCCGCTCGGCCTGGCGTTTTCCGCGTATTCTCCGCCGCCAGTAATCTGAGTTTCTAAGGTTTTCTTAAGTTTCATCCGGTAGATTTCAAGGCATTATCTACTTTCAGGATCCCGATTTGGCAATGTGGTTACGTCAACGCTTACGGTGCAACAGCCTCGGTTTTACCCTCGCCGCCGCCCTGTTCTTCACTTTATTTCAGAACGCCTTATTCCTGCAGCGCGCCTGGTCGTATATCACCTTCGATAGCGCCCACAGCGTGATTTTCGCCGCCAGCATGCCGGTGGTGATCTTCTGTGCGTTGAATATCATCTTCAGCGTGTTGACCGTGCCCTACCTGCGCAAGCCGCTGATCATCTTTTTCTTGCTCGGCAGCGCCGCAGCCAACTATTTCATGTTCAGCTATGGTGTGGTGATCGACGGCAACATGATGCAGAACGCCTTCGAAACCAACCCTCAGGAGGCGACCGCGCTGCTGACGCCGCGCATGGGATTGTGGCTGACGCTGCTCGGCATTCTGCCGGCGGTGGCGGTCTGCTTCACTCAAATTCGCCAAACTCGCCCCTGGTGGTACATGGTCGGACTGCGCGCCGCCAACGTCATGCTGTCGTTGGTGGTGATCCTGATCGTCGCCGCGCTGTTCTACAAAGACTACGCTTCGCTGATCCGCAACAATAAGAGCGTGGTGAAGATGTTGACGCCTTCCAACTTCGTGGCCGGCACCATCAAGTTTACCGAACAGCGTTACTTCACCCGCAATCTGCCGCTGGTCAAGATCGGCGAAGATGCGCGTAAAGGGCCGCTGATCGCCAGGCAGGCCAAGAAAACGTTGGTGATCCTGGTCGTGGGCGAAACCGCCCGCGCCGAAAACTTCTCCCTAGGCGGCTATGAACGCGAAACCAATCCGCGCCTGAAGCAGGACAACGTGGTCTACTTCAAAAACGCCAGCTCCTGCGGCACCGAAACGGCGATCTCCGTGCCCTGCATGTTCTCCAACATGCCACGCAAGGAGTACGACGCGACCCAGGCGACGCACCAGGAAGGCATGCTCGACGTGCTGGCGCATGCCGGCGTCAATGTGCTGTGGCGCGATAACGACGGTGGCTGCAAAGGCGCCTGCGACCGGGTGCCGCACATCGACATGACCAAGCTGAAGCCGCCGCAGGACTGCGACGGCGAGGTTTGCATGGACAACGTGCTGTTGTACAAGCTGAACGACTACATCAATAGCCTGAAAGACGACGGCGTGATCGTGCTGCACCAGATGGGCAGCCACGGCCCGGCTTACTACCGCCGCAGCACGCCAGAATTCCAGGCGTTTTCGCCGACCTGCAACAGTAATCAGATCCAGGATTGCAGCCATGAACAATTGGTGAACACCTACGACAACTCAATCCTGTATACCGACGCGATGCTCGATGCCACCATCAAGCTGCTGCGGCAGTATGACGACCGTTTCAATACCGCGCTGGTCTATTTGTCCGATCATGGCGAATCGCTGGGGGAAAACGGCATGTATCTGCACGGTACGCCTTATGTCTTCGCGCCGAGCCAGCAAACGCACGTGCCTTTCCTGATGTGGATGTCGGCCGACTATCAGCACAATTTCGGCATCGATCGCCAGTGTCTGAATACGCTGGCGGAAAAGGACGAGGTTTCGCAGGACAACCTGTTCCACACCCTGTTGGGCATGCTGAACGTACAAACCCGCGAATATCAATCCCAGTTGGATATCCTGCAACGCTGCCGCAACGCGGCGTAGCGCTTAACTTCCGCGTGCCGCTGGGGCACAATAGTTTGCAGACAACCGGCGTTTTGTGCGCCGGTTTTTTTATTCCCATTGACCTAGACCAATCGGTCTATTATGCTCGGCACCATGATGACCAAATCAACGCATTGCAACGTGGATACACGTGAACATCTGCTCGCCACCGGCGAAACCCTCAGCCTGCGCCTGGGCTTTACCGGCATGGGGCTGAGCGAACTGCTGGCCACCGCGGGCGTGCCGAAAGGCTCGTTCTACCACTATTTTCGCTCGAAGGAAGCCTTCGGCGAAGCGATGCTGCAGCGCTATTTCGCGCATTATGATGCAGAAATGCAGGCGCTGTTTGCCGACAGACGCGGTGATGCCCGCCACCAGCTGCTCGGCTATTACGCCCAGGCTATCAGCTACCACTGCCGCAGCGAATGCCACAACGCCTGCCTGGCGGTGAAGCTTTCCGCCGAGGTGAGCGATCTGTCAGAACCGATGCGCCATGCGCTGGAAACGGGCACCGCTCGCGTGATCGGCCATCTTCAGGAGGCCATCGAGCGCGGTATCGCCGAGGGCTCGCTGTCGGTAGCCATGAGCCCGGCGGCAACCGCAGAAACGCTGTATTCACTGTGGCTCGGCGCCACGCTGCGCGCCAAAATCCGTCACTCGCTGGCGCCGTTGACCAGCGCGCTGGAAAGTATCGAGTTGCTGCTGCGCCCGCCGCAACCGTAACGGTAACAACTTATTTTTATTGAAAAAATGCAGTTCATGGTTTTTTATCGCCCATTACTAGACGACCGGTCTATTAAATACAGGATGCACTATGAAGACTGAAAAATTGCTCTCTCCGCTGAAGGTTGGCGCCATCACCCTGCCCAACCGCGTGTTTATGGCTCCGCTGACGCGTTTGCGCAGCATCGAGCCGGGCGATATTCCTACGCCGCTGATGGCGGAATATTACGCACAGCGCGCCAGCGCCGGCCTGATCGTGACCGAAGCGACCCAGGTTTCCTTCCAGGCGAAAGGCTACGCCGGCGCGCCCGGTTTGCATACGCCGGAGCAGATCGCCGCATGGAAAAACATCACGCAGGCAGTGCATGACAACAACGGCCACATCGCCGTGCAGCTGTGGCACGTAGGCCGCATTTCCCACGCCAGCCTGCAGCCAGGCGGGCAAGCGCCGGTCGCACCTTCGGCCATCAACGCCGAAACCCGCACCACCGTGCGTGATGAAACCGGCGCCTGGGTGCGCGTGCCGACCTCCACGCCGCGCGCGCTGGAAACCAGCGAGATCCCGGGCATCATCAACGATTTCCGCCAAGCAACCGCCAACGCGCGCGAAGCCGGTTTCGACTTCATCGAACTGCATGCTGCCCACGGCTATCTGCTGCACCAGTTCATGTCGCCGGCTTCCAACCAACGTACCGATCAATACGGTGGCAGCATTGAGAATCGCACCCGCCTGACGCTGGAAGTGGTCGACGCCACCATCGCCGAATGGGGTGCCGAACACATCGGTATCCGTATCTCGCCGCTGGGGCCGTTCAACGGGCTGGACAACGGCGAAGATCAGGAAGAAGCAGCGCTGTATCTGGTGGAAGAGCTGAATAAGCGCAATATCGCTTACCTGCACATCTCCGAACCTGACTGGGCCGGCGGCAAACCGTATTCCGACGCCTTCCGCGACTCGGTGCGCGCCCACTTTAAAGGGGTGATCGTCGGTGCCGGCGCCTACACCGCCGAAAAAGCCGAAGCATTGATCGAAAAAGGTTTCATCGACGCGGTGGCCTTCGGCCGCAGCTACATCGCCAACCCGGATCTGGTAGAGCGTTTCCGCCAGCACGCCCCGCTGAACGAACCTAAGCCGGAAACCTTCTACGGCGGCGGCGCCGAAGGCTATACCGACTATCCGTTTCTGGCGAAGTAATCTGTCCTGACCCCAACGGCCACGCAATCGCATGGCCGTTTTTTATGCGTCGCGCGCAAAGCAAAAAGGCCCGCACGAGGCGGGCCGCTGTTCCCTGGTGTTGATCTTTATTGCCGTTCGATTTTTACACGATCGCCGCTGGAATAGATAATTGATTGTGCAGATCAATTACTCTGTATCGATCGGTACACTCGATCAATATTTAGACACCCTCGACGCGAGACCACAAAGTGACATTGTCACCAGTTCGTCACGTTGAATTCCCTTGCGGGACAAGGCTATACTCGCTTGTGCTTCAATCCACCCGCCGTCTGCCACGGCACAGTCAATTCAGAGGAATTATGCGCTTACTCCATACCATGATCCGCGTCGGTGACCTGCAACGCGCCATCGACTTCTACACCAAGGTATTAGGCATGCGCCTGCTGCGCACCAGCGAAAACCCGGAGTACAAATACTCCCTGGCTTTCGTCGGCTATACGGAAGAGAGCGAAGGCGCAGTTATCGAACTGACCTATAACTGGGGCACCGACAGCTACGATATGGGCACCGCCTTCGGCCACCTGGCGCTGGGCGTGGATGACGTTGCCGCCACCTGCGACAGCATCCGTCGCGCCGGCGGCAAAGTCACCCGCGAAGCCGGCCCGGTGAAAGGCGGTACCACGGTTATCGCCTTCGTCGAAGATCCGGACGGCTACAAAATCGAGCTGATCGAAAACAAACACGCCGGTCAGGGCCTCGGCCACTAAGCCTCCCCTTCAGGGCGCGTTGGCGCCCTGCTGATTCTCCGCGCGATAGCGCCTGCAACCGGGCGCAAAATTTGCCATAATGCGCGCTGCATTCGATGAAGATAAGAAACTGATGGCCGAGAAAAGTGATCTTAACGCCCTGAGTGGTCGTTTTCGTGGGTTTTATCCCGTAGTAATAGATGTTGAAACCGCCGGCTTCAACGCCAATACCGATGCGTTGCTGGAGATCGCCGCCGTCACGCTGAAAATGGATGAGGACGGCTGGCTGCAGCGGGACGAAACCCTGCACTTCCACGTGGAGCCTTTCGAGGGCGCCAACCTGCAGCCGGAAGCGCTGGCGTTTAACGGCATCGATCCGCACAATCCGCTGCGCGGCGCGGTCAGCGAATATGACGCGCTGCACGCCATTTTCAAAGCGGTGCGCAAAGGGCTCAAGGATCGCGGTTGCAATCGCGCCATTATCGTGGCGCACAACGCCAACTTCGATCACAGCTTTTTGATGGCCGCGGCCGAACGCGCCGGCCTGAAGCGCAACCCGTTCCATCCGTTCGCCACCTTCGACACCGCCGCGCTGAGCGGCCTGGTGCTGGGGCAAACGGTGCTGGCCAAAGCCTGCATCGCCGCCGGCATGCCGTTCGACAGCAGCCAGGCGCACTCCGCGCTGTACGACACCGAGCAAACCGCCCTGCTGTTTTGCGAGCTGGTTAACCGCTGGAAACGTCTCGGCGGCTGGCCGCTGCCCGCCGGCGATCTCGCCGAATAAAACCAACAAAAAAGGCGGCCCAGTTACACTGGCGCCGCCCGTTACGCGATAATCGCAAGCCCGTCGATTAAGACTGCTGGTCTTCCTGCGCTTTATACTTTTCTGCCGTTTCTTTGATCAGTTGCTGCAGTTCGCCGCGCTGATACATCTCGATGATGATATCGCAACCGCCGACCAGCTCACCATCTACCCACAGCTGCGGGAACGTCGGCCAGTTGGCGTATTTTGGCAGCTCGGCGCGGATATCCGGGTTCTGCAAAATGTCCACATAGGCGAAACGCTCGCCGCAGGCGGACAGCGCTTGCACAGCCTGCGCGGAAAAGCCGCAGCTCGGCAGCTTTGGCGAACCTTTCATGTAAAGCAGAATCGGGTTTTCAGCGATCTGGTGCTGAATTTTTTCAAGTGTCGTCGTCATTTATTGCTTCCTCAAGCCACATTTCATGGCTACAACATGCATCACGCGGGCTATTGTAGCGGCTGGAACAGTCGCAAGAAAACGCCATCTTTTGCAAGGATATTCGCCCGCCGCCGATCGCGTTTCACCGGCCACGTCATTCCGGTCAAAACATACGTTGAGAATAACATTTTTAATCCGACCATTTCACTAATATATTGCGCCGCGATGCCGGCGCGGCTTAATTATATCCGCCACCGTCGCCTGGCGCTTTTTTATACATCAACAGGCTGATTTTAAACCAAAAAAAATGTCATTAACGTTTTCTCACAATATGGATTATTATTTATGAGTTCTTCGCTGTTTTATATGGTGAAGTTCGGGAATACTGTAACTCTTTCGATATCCGTTTCGGGGCCAAGGTTGGTGACGTCGACATGCGTTTAATTCTTACGCTCTTTGCGCTGCTGTTTACGCAGCTCTTCTTCAATTTGGCGCACGCTGCGCCACAGGCGCGCGTTGCCGCCGAGCAGCGTAAAAGCCATGCTAATGAAGCGCGGCCCGATGACCGCAGAAAAAAGAAAGCGGATAAAGCCGCCAAAAAAGCCAAAGTGACGGCCCCCGAGAAAAAAACCAAGACCGCCAAGGCCAAAAGCGAGAAAAGCGCGAAAAAGATCGTCAGCGCCAAACCCAAGGCCAAAGCGCAGAAAACCGCCAAGATTAAAGTCACCCCGCCGAAAAAGGGCTATAAAAAAGGCTATGGCCGCCACCGCGACGCCGGTATGGCCACCGCCAAACTGGCGCGTGAAGAAAAGCCGTTAAAACTCAGCCCGGCGCACAAAAAACGTTACCAGCATGCCAAACAGACCGCGATGGCCAAGCTGATGGATCAGATGGGCAAGCCTTACCGCTGGGGCGGCAGCTCGCCGCGCACCGGCTTCGACTGCAGCGGCCTTATCTATTACGCCTATAAGGACGTGGTGAAAATCAAGATGCCGCGCACCGCCAACGAAATGTATCACCTTCGCGACGCGGCGCCGATCAAGAAAAGCGAACTGGAAAGCGGCGATTTGGTGTTCTTCCGCATCAACAACCGCGGCGTGGCGGACCATGTCGGCGTCTATCTCGGCAACGGCAAATTCATCCAGTCGCCGCGCACCGGCGAAGAGATCCGCATCAGCCAGCTCGACAACGACTATTGGCAAAACCATTACATCGGCGCACGCCGCGTAGTGACGCCGAAAACCATCCGTTAATTCCCTGTTCTGCGCGGTTGCGGCCCCGGTCGCAACCGCCTGCTCAAGCTATCGCCCATCGCACTCCCCCACGCGCATTTCTCGCTTTTCCTCCTGTTTTTTATGATGAAAATTGTTAAGATTGAATGACCACAATAAAAAACGGCCCATCTGGCTCCCGCCTGGGCGGGAAGAAAGTGGCGCTGTAAAGGAGGAAGCAATGTCGTTTGAATTACCTGCATTACCGTATGAGAAAAACGCGCTCGAGCCGCACATCTCCGCCGAGACCCTGGAATACCACTACGGCAAACACCACAATACCTACGTGGTTAACCTGAACAACCTGGTGAAAGGCAGCGAGTTCGAGGGTAAATCGCTCGAAGAGATCATCAAGACCTCCAACGGCGGCGTGTTCAACAACGCCGCGCAGGTGTGGAACCACACCTTCTACTGGCACTGCCTGTCGCCACAGGGCGGCGGTGAACCGCAGGGCGAACTGGCGGCGGCGATCGTCAAATCCTTCGGCTCTTTCGCTGCGTTCAAAGAGCAGTTCACCGATGCCGCCGTGAAAAACTTCGGCGCCGGCTGGACCTGGCTGGTGAAAAAACCGGACGGCGCGCTGGCGATCGTCAACACCTCCAACGCGGCAACTCCGCTGACCGGTGAAGATAAACCGCTGCTGACCGTTGACGTGTGGGAACACGCGTATTACATCGATTACCGCAATGCGCGTCCAAAATACCTGGAAAACTTCTGGGCGTTGGTCAACTGGAAATTTGCGGCGGAAAACCTGGCGTAAACGCAGGCCTTGCCGAAGTGATGAGGCGCAGCCAGGCTGCGCCTTTTTTATAACTGGCGGGAGATCAGTTCAACGCGGCGACAAAGCTGAAAGCGATGATCATCGCCAACGCGCCGACGGTAGTGAACAGAGACATCTTCAGATCGGTATCCATGACAACTCCTTTAAAATGGGCTTTCCTAAGGATAAAAGGCGCACAATTAGTACGTCAAATCATTTTCCCACAGTTCGCCGATAAAATCTTGTTATCATTTCCCGGTTTATAATCTCGATTACCTCTTCCACTTTTGTTCAATATGCGACAAAATTCGCAGTTCACAACTGCGTACCGGCATCCATGCCCCTCCTGATTAAGCGCTGAAGACTTCAACACACTAAAAACTCAGTTTTCGCTTCTCTGGAGAAGGATCTACGTAGGCAAACGATTAACATCACACTTACATGCTGTAAACATGTGAGTTCAGGAGTCATTCCTTACATGGCAACGATTAAAGATGTGGCCAAACGCGCGGGCGTTTCCACCACCACCGTTTCGCACGTCATCAATAAGACTCGTTTCGTCGCCGAAGAGACCAAAGCGGCCGTGTGGGCCGCGATCAAAGAGCTGCACTACTCGCCGAGCGCCGTGGCGCGCAGCCTGAAAGTCAATCACACCAAGTCTATCGGCCTGCTGGCCACCTCGAGCGAAGCGCCCTATTTTGCCGAAGTGATCGAGGCGGTGGAAAACAGCTGCTACAGCAAAGGTTACACCCTGATCCTGTGCAACTCGCATAACAATCTGGACAAGCAGCGCGCCTACCTGGCGATGCTGGCGCAAAAGCGCGTCGACGGCCTGCTGGTCATGTGTTCCGAATACCCGGATCAACTGCTGGGCATGCTGGAGGACTACCGTAATATCCCGATGGTAGTGATGGACTGGGGCGCCGCGCGCGGCGACTTCACCGACACCATCATCGATAACGCGTTCGAAGGCGGCTATCTGGCCGGCCGTTACCTGATCGAGCGCGGTCACCGCGATATCGGTGCCATCCCGGGCCAGCTGTCGCGCAACACCGGCGGCGGTCGTCATCAGGGCTTTATGAAGGCGCTGCAGGAAGCGCATATCGACATTCGCGAAGAGTGGATCGTCCAGGGTGACTTCGAGCCGGAGTCCGGCTACAAGGCGATGCACCAAATCCTGTCGCAAAAACAGCGGCCGACCGCGGTATTTTGCGGCGGCGACATCATGGCGATGGGCGCCATCTGCGCCGCTGATGAGCTGGGGCTGCGAGTGCCGCAGGATATTTCCGTGATCGGCTATGACAACGTGCGCAACGCCCGCTACTTCACTCCAGCGCTGACCACCATTCACCAGCCTAAAGAGCGCCTGGGAGAAATGGCCTTCACCATGCTGCTGGATCGCATCATCAGCAAGCGCGAAGAATCGCAGGTGATCGAAGTGCATCCGAAGCTGGTGGAACGCCGTTCGGTCGCCGACGGTCCGTTCATCGACTACCGCCGCTAATCCCCTGAGCCGGAAGCCTGCACGGCTTCCGGCGCCGCCTCGCTCAGCCACTCCTGATTCAGCGTCTCGCCATCGCCCAGATACGCCAGCAGCCAACTCATCGCCGGCGACGGTTTATCCTGCTGCCAGGTCAGGCAGCAAGGGCTGGCGGGAAACGGCTGCTGCAGCTGCAACGCCTTCAGCTCACCGCGCTGCACCAGCGGCAGCGCCCGATGCGCCGGCATCATGCCGACGCACAGCCCGGCGCACAGACAGTCGAGCGCCGATGTCCAGTCCGGCACCACCAGCCGCCGCTGGTTATCCAGCGTCCAGGTGACGCGCTTGGGCAGATTGCGCGAGGTGTCTTCCAGACAAAGCGCAGGGTACGGCCTCAACCGATCGTCATTTAACGGCCCTGCCAGCTGCGCCAGCGGATGCTGTGGGCTGACTACGCACAGCCAGTTCATGTAGCCCATATCGCGGAAGGCAAAGCCGCCGCCGACCGGCACCGCGCGCGTGGCGCCGATCGCCATGTCCACCCTGCCGTCCACCAACGCATCCCAAACGCCGTTGAACACTTCGGGTTGCAGCATCAGTTCAACATCGGGGAAATGGCGGTAGAAATCCAGCACCAGCTGGCGGCTGCGCTGGGGTTTGACGATGATGTCGACTGCGATATTCAGCTGGCCGCGCCACCCGTTGGCCACCTGCTGACAGTGGCGACGGGTGTCGAGCATTTTTTTGATAACAACTCTCGCATCCTTGATAAACAGCGCGCCGGCCGGCGTCAACTCCACATCACGGTGACGCCGCTCAAACAGCGGCACCGCAAGCCATTGTTCCAGTTGCCGCACGGTATAGCTCACCGCCGACGGCACCCGGTGCAGCTCCTGCGCCGCCGCGCTGAAACTGCCGGTGCGCGCGACCGCGTCAACAACTTCAAGAGAATATTCAGACCACATCGCTTTGCCTTCAATTTTTTTAACAGCACTTTGCAAATATTACCGTTTCACAAGCAGAGATCCAGCCGGATACACTGGCCGGCGCTAAAAACCTGCGACACTAAAATATTAACGAGAAATACCATGCGAAATTCTTTTGGCTTTATGTTCTACCTCGCCGGCCTGAGCATGCTGGGTTATCTGGCGACCGATATGTACCTGCCCGCCTTCGGCGCCATGCGGGAGGAACTGCAAATTTCCGCCGGCGCGGTCAGCGCCAGCCTGAGCATCTTTCTGGCCGGCTTCGCCTTCGCGCAACTGCTGTGGGGGCCCCTCTCCGACCGACTGGGCCGCAAACCGGTATTATTGATTGGCCTGACGCTGTTCGCGCTCGGCTGCCTGGGCATGCTGTGGGTAGAAAATGCCGTGCAGCTCTGGATACTGCGCTTTATTCAGGCCGTCGGCGTCTGTTCCGCCACCGCCATCTGGCAAGCGCTGGTGGTCGACCGCTATCGCGAAGGCCAGGCCAACCGCGTGTTCGCCACCATCATGCCGCTGGTGGCGCTGTCACCAGCGCTGGCGCCGCTGCTTGGTGCCTGGCTGCTGAACCACGCCAGCTGGCGTGCGATCTTCGCCGCGCTGTTGGTGATCACCGCACTGCTGCTGCTGCCGACGCTGCTGCTCAAAGAGCGCGCCAAAACGCCCCCCGCCGCCGACGCGCCGAAAAACGGCGCCAGCTTCTGGCAACTGTTGAAATCTCCGGTGTTCAGCGGCAACGTCGCTATGTACGCCGCCAGCTCGGCCGGTTTCTTCGCCTGGCTGACCGGTTCGCCGTTCATCCTCGGCGATATGGGCTATAGCCCGAGCGACATCGGTCTGAGCTATGTGCCGCAAACGCTGGCCTTCCTGCTGGGCGGCTACGGCTGCCGCGCCGCGCTTAAGCGCATCAATGGCAAAACTCTGCTGCCGTGGCTGCTGGTAGCTTATGGTGTCAGCATGGTGGCGCTGTATCTGGTGGCGACCCTGGCCAATCCGACGCTCACCACGCTGCTGATCCCGTTCTGCGTGATGGCGCTGGTCAACGGCGCCGGCTACCCGATCATGGTGGCGAATGCGCTGATGCCGTTCCCGGAAAGCAGCGGCAAAGCCGCCGCGCTGCAAAATACGCTGCAATTGGGGCTGTGTTTTGTGGCAAGCATGCTGGTGTCGGCGTTTATTGCCCAGCCGCTGTTGGCGACGGTGACGGTGATGGTATCTACGGTAGTCCTGGCCGCGCTGGGTTATTTCCTGCAGCGGGGAAAAGCGGCCGATGCGCAGCAAAAGGCACAGCGGGAACATGCTAACTCAGCGTCATAATTGCCAAGATTAATAATCACTTAAAGAATATGTGTGCCGAGTGCGATTTACAGTTGAGTCAACGCCTCGGCACGCCTATACTCAAAAACAACCTTGTAAAGTAACACCTTATAATCTCTATATCTCAATCAGCTATTGTGTACGCGCCTTGCGTCACACTCTTTTTTTAAAGGGGCGTTTATCCTGCGCCGTTTGCGTCGGGCCGTTTCTTTAAATTTCCTCTGTTCATAGTCGGATATCAGACGCCGCGGGCTTATTTCCCGTTGGTATAGGTATGCACCCGCAGAAATTGTCTAAGCTGTTTCCTAACGGGTCATCAGTCAGAAGAAGGTGATGGAGAAGCTATGAGTTCATCGTGTATAGAAGATCTGAGCATCCAGGATAACCAGTGGTACCGTATCGCGCACGAAATGCTCGGTCTGGCCGGTATCGAAATCAACGGATCGCGCCCTTTCGATATTCAGGTTAAAAATCCCGAATTCTTTAAACGCGTTTTGCAGCAAGGATCCCTGGGCCTGGGCGAAAGCTATATGGACGGTTGGTGGGAGTGCGAGCGGCTGGATATGTTCTTCCAGCGCGTGGTCAGCGCCGGGCTGGAGAAGAAACTCCCCCACCACCTGAAAGATACCCTGCGTATCGCCGCCGCGCGCCTGACCAATCTGCAATCGAAAAAGCGCGCCTGGATCGTCGGCAAAGAACATTACGATCTCGGCAACGATCTGTTTACCCTGATGCTCGATCCTTACATGCAGTATTCCTGCGGCTACTGGAAAGACGCCACCACGCTGGAGGAAGCGCAGGAAGCCAAGCTGCGGATGATCTGCGAGAAACTGCAGCTGCAGCCGGGCATGCGTTTGCTGGACATCGGCTGCGGCTGGGGCGGCCTTTCCGCCTATGCGGCGAAAAATTACGGCGTGTCGGTGGTCGGCGTGACCATTTCCGCCGAACAGCAGAAGCTGGCTCAGGCGCGCTGCGCCGGGCTGGATGTGCAGATCCTGTTGCAGGATTACCGCGATCTGCACCAGCAGTTCGATCGCATTGTCTCGGTCGGCATGTTCGAGCACGTCGGGCCGAAAAACTACCGCACCTATTTCGACGTGGTGGAGCGCAATCTGGCGCCGCACGGCCTGTTCCTGCTGCACACCATCGGCTCCAACAAGACCGACATGAACGTCGATCCCTGGATCAACAAATATATCTTCCCGAACGGTTGCCTGCCCTCCGTGAGGCATATCGCCGAGGCCAGCGAAGGCCATTTCGTGATGGAAGACTGGCACAACATCGGCGCCGACTACGATCGCACGCTGATGGCCTGGTTCGAGCGCTTCAAACAGGCGTGGCCGCAGCTCGCCGAGCGCTATTCCGAACGCTTCGAACGGATGTTCAGCTATTACCTGAACGCCTGCGCCGGCGCGTTCCGGGCGCGCGATCTGCAGTTATGGCAGGTGGTGTTCAGCCCGAAAGGCGTTGAAGGCGGCATTCGCGTCGCCCGCTGAACGCTTTCCCGATAAAAAAGCCCCGGCAACATCTTCGCCGGGGCTTTTTTTTTTGCTCTTTCGAACCCTGCGGGTTAACCGCAATAAACGCGAATAATTTTATCGTCGCTGTCGCCAAGGAAGTTCAGACGGCGCAGGTTGAAATCCATGGTGACGGCAGAGTTGTACGGAATGGCTCGCACCTTGCCGTCGATCCGCACGCCTTCCAGCGAGGTCATCGGTTTGCCGACAAAATTTTGATACTGCGAAGCGCCGCAGGTATCGTCCGCATCGGCCATTTGCGCGCCCGCGCCCTGCTCAGGCGAACTGCTGCAAGCGCTCAGCGCCAGCAACGCGGTTAACAACAACGTTTTCCCATAAAACTTCACGCGTTTCTCCTCTCTGCTTATGATTCGATGCCGGCGGTCACGCCAGAATCGCTGTCAGTCTTTGTGCGCCGGCGCCATCGCCGCGGCTAACGTCGCTTCCCGATTGGCCAGCACGCGCTCGACGGTGTCCACCACCGCCTGCGTTTGCGGATCGATCTCGATGTTCACCTTGTCGCCGAGGCGTTTTTTACCCAGCGTGGTGCGATCCAGCGTTTCCGGGATCAGGTGCACGCAGAAACGGTTATTCACCACTTCGCCGATGGTCAGGCTAATGCCGTCGATGCCGATGAAACCTTTGTGCAGCACATATTTCATCAATTCCGCATCCGGCATGCGCAGCCATACCTGGCGGTTATTTTCCGAGGTATAAATCTTGGCCACTTCCGCCGTGCAGATAATATGGCCGGACATCAAATGGCCGCCAATTTCGTCATTGAACTTCGCCGCGCGCTCGATATTGACGATGTCGCCCAGCGCCAGATCGCCGAGGTTGGTCAGGCGCAACGTTTCTTTGATCAAATCGAAGCTGACGCGGTTGCCTTCCACCGCGGTGACGGTCAGGCAGCAGCCGTTGTGGGCCACCGACGCGCCCAGCTCCAGCCCCGGCAGCAGCTCGGCAGGCATTTCGATCACGTGGGTGCGGAAATTGGGTTTCTCATCAATGGCGACCAGCGGCGCGGTGCCTTGTACGATACCGGTGAACATATGTGCCTCTTCTTGCTGAATAGGTTAAAACGCTACCGGCAGTTTGCCCCAGTTGGCGCTGAAAACCAAATCCGCGACGGCAAAAAAAGAATGGCTGCGCATTTAATAACTATTTATCTGCGGCGTTTGCTTAACGACGCCGAGCAGGTACAATCTTTTTGACAAAATTCCGCTATTTTAATTGTTGTCCTCTCGCGGCAGCCCTCCCTCCCACATATATAAATAGAAAAGGTGTATGCGTGCAGAAGTACTTAATTGAAGCGCGTAGTTTATTGGCTCTCGCTATCCCGGTCATCATCGCGCAAATATCACAAACCGCCATGGGCGTGGTGGATACCATCATGGCCGGCGCTTACAGCGCCACCGACATGGCGGCGGTGGCGGTCGGCACCTCGATCTGGTTGCCGGCCATTTTGTTCGGCCACGGCCTGCTGCTGGCGCTGACCCCGGTTATCGCCCAGCTCAACGGCGCCGGCCGTCGCGATCGCATCGCCCATCAGGTGCGTCAGGGCTTCTGGCTGGCCTTCGGCGTCTCTGTGCTGCTGATCGTCGTGCTGTATAACTGCAAGTTCGTCATCGACATGATGCACAACATCGATCCGCAGTTGGCGGATAAAGCCGTCGGCTATCTGCACGCCATCATGTGGGGGGCGCCGGGTTACCTGTTCTTCCAGGTGATGCGCAACCAGTGCGAGGGGCTGTCCAAAACCAAACCCGGCATGGTGATCGGCTTCCTCGGCCTGCTGGTGAATATCCCGATCAACTACATCTTTATCTACGGCAAGTTCGGCATGCCGGAGTTGGGCGGCGTCGGCTGCGGCGTCGCCACCGGCAGCGTCTACTGGATCATGTTCCTGATGATGCGCTGGTACGTGAAGCGCGCGCCGTCGCAGCGCGACATCAAACGCCAGGCCGGCGATCTCGGCGGCCCTGACTGGGCGGCGCTAAGGCGCCTGATCGGCATCGGCATGCCGGTGGCGCTGGCGCTGTTCTTCGAAGTCACGCTGTTCGCGGTGGTGGCGCTGCTGGTTTCACCGCTGGGGATCGTCGCGGTCGCCGGCCACCAGATCGCACTTAACTTCAGCGCGCTGATGTTCGTGCTGCCGCTGTCGCTGGGCGTCGGCGCCACCATCCGCGTCGGTTATCGTCTGGGGGAAGGTTCGGTCGAAGGCGCGCGCGTCGCCGCTTACTCCGCCATCGGCGTCGGCATCACCATGGCCGTCTGCACCGCGCTGTTTACCGCCACCTTCCGCGAACCGATCGCCCTGCTGTACAACGACAGCCCGGCGGTGGTGGCGATGGCCTCGCAGTTGATGCTGCTGGCGGCGCTGTACCAGATCTCGGATTCGGTCCAGGTGATCGGCAGCGGCGTGCTGCGCGGTTATAAAGATACCCGCGCGATCTTCTTCATCACCTTTATCGCTTATTGGGTTTTGGGCCTGCCGAGCGGCTATCTGCTGGCGTTAACCGATGCGCTGGTGCCGGCGATGGGGCCAAGCGGTTTCTGGATCGGCTTTATCATCGGACTGACCTTCGCCGCCATCATGATGGCGCTGCGCATGCGCTGGCTGCAGAAACAGCCGACCACCGTCATCCTGCAGCGATCCACACGCTGAACCCGCAGCCCGGCCGGTTTCCTCCCCGGCCGGGCTGCGGTTTGCGGAAAAAAACGCCGGACTGCGCACAACCTCAGCAATCGCGTGAAATACCGAATAAAATTGCGCTTTTCCCCTTGCCAGCGCGCGGGTAGCTCGTTAATATTCGTCCCCGCTGTCAGCCATGACAGACAGGAAAAGATGCGTCCGTAGCTCAGTTGGTTAGAGCACCACCTTGACATGGTGGGGGTCGGTGGTTCGAGTCCACTCGGACGCACCAAATTCCTGAAGCAGTACAGTGCGTCCGTAGCTCAGTTGGTTAGAGCACCACCTTGACATGGTGGGGGTCGGTGGTTCGAGTCCACTCGGACGCACCAAATTTCAGAAGCAGTGCAGTGCGTCCGTAGCTCAGTTGGTTAGAGCACCACCTTGACATGGTGGGGGTCGGTGGTTCGAGTCCACTCGGACGCACCATATTGCTGATTCATCTCTCCCTGTCACGTTATACTTCCCGTTGTATCGTCTCTGCCCGACCGTTCGATTTTTCATGTCAATTGCGCCGAACTACCGCCATCAGCCATCAGGAACGCCACATGACCACCTTCACCGCCAAAACCGCCTTTTTGCCGCTCGACAATGGCCTTGCCCGCCGTGAAGGCGTGATGAGCGACGGTTCGCCGGCGGCGGAAGTGCGTTTCGAGGCCGGCGCCTTCGGCCAGTTGCAAAAGCCCGCGCACGCGCTGCAAACCCGGGTGATATCCGGCGAATTCGAGTTCACCCTCGGCGGCGACACCCGGATAGTACGTGCCGGTGAGAGCCTTACCCTGCCGGCCAACGTCGCCAGCGGCTGCTTCTGCCTGAGCGCTGGCACGCTGCTGGAAATTCCCCAAACGCGTTAAACCTGCATTTACAGCAAGGTTATTTGCGCAACAAGCGGCCCGCAACGCGTTGCATTTGCGCCACATTTAGCCCCGTTTTGCTCTATCCGCCGCACCGCCGCGGTTTTTTATTTTGTTTCCCGCCGCTTAGCCTTTATAATGCGCAACGTCTATCAGTTGAATGGTTTCAGCCCTTGATCTGCGAAAACGCAATAACAACACGATGTGATCTTACCCCGTTGCGCAGCATCCCCGCGCCCCCGCGCGGGCTGAATTTTTCCGCCCCACTTCAACTGTCGTCACCTATCCTTAACTATGTTTTTCACCACCAGGCACGGCCCAAATTCCCTACCGGCGTAAACCGCGCCGGTCAAATTCGTTTTTTTATCCATCACAACTTGTAGAAAACTCCGCCATGAAAAAGACCAAAATTGTTTGTACCATCGGTCCAAAAACCGAATCGGAAGAAATGCTGACCAACCTGCTCAATGCGGGCATGAACGTGATGCGTCTCAACTTCTCTCACGGCGACTATGAAGAGCACGGCAACCGCATCAAGAACATGCGCGCCGTGATGGCGAAAACCGGTATCAACGCCGGCATCCTGCTGGATACCAAAGGCCCGGAAATTCGCACCATGAAACTGGAAGGCGGCAAAGACGCCTCGCTGGTCGCCGGCCAAACCTTCACCTTCACCACTGACCAGAGCGTGATCGGCAACAGCGAGCGCGTGGCGGTCACCTACGCCGGCTTCGCCGCCGACCTGAAGATCGGCAACACCGTGCTGGTTGACGACGGCCTGATCGGCATGGAAGTCACCAACGTGACCGAGAACGAAGTCATCTGTAAGGTGCTGAACAACGGCGACCTGGGCGAGAACAAAGGCGTTAACCTGCCGGGCGTGTCCATCCAGCTGCCTGCGCTGGCCGAGAAAGACAAACGCGACCTGATCTTCGGCTGCGAGCAAGGCGTCGACTTCGTGGCAGCGTCCTTCATCCGTAAACGCTCCGACGTGCTGGAGATCCGCGAGCACCTGAAAGCCCACGGCGGCGAGCAGATCCAGATCATCTCCAAGATTGAAAACCAGGAAGGCCTGAACAACTTCGACGAAATCCTCGAAGCGTCCGACGGCATCATGGTTGCCCGTGGCGATCTGGGCGTTGAAATCCCGGTAGAAGAAGTGATCTTCGCCCAGAAGATGATGATCGAGAAATGTAACCGTGCGCGTAAAGTGGTCATCACCGCCACCCAGATGCTCGATTCCATGATCAAAAACCCGCGCCCTACCCGCGCGGAAGCCGGCGACGTTGCCAACGCCATCCTGGACGGCACCGATGCCGTCATGCTGTCCGGCGAGAGCGCAAAGGGCAAATACCCGCTGGAAGCGGTCAACATCATGGCGACCATCTGCGAGCGTACCGATCGCGTGATGCCAAGCCGTATCGACACCCTGAACGATCGTCGCAAGCTGCGCATCACCGAAGCGGTGTGCCGCGGCGCGGTTGAAACCGCCGAGAAACTGGACGCGCCGCTGATCGTGGTCGCCACCAGCGGCGGCAAGTCGGCAAAATCCGTGCGTAAATACTTCCCGAACGCGGTGATCCTGGCGCTGACCACCAATGAGACTACCGCGCATCAGCTGGTGCTGAGCAAGGGCGTCATCCCGCAGATGGTCAAGGAAATCGCCTCCACCGACGACTTCTACCGCATCGGTAAAGAAGCCGCCCTGGCCAGCGGCCTGGCGCAGAAAGGCGACGTCGTGGTGATGGTCTCTGGCGCGCTGGTGCCGAGCGGCACCACCAACACGGCCTCGGTACACGTGCTGTAATATAAAACGTGACATAATTGTCTTGATCAAAACGCCGCTTTGCGGCGTTTTTTTTATCAGCAGTAAACTATTTTTCTCAAAACGCAACCGCGATCCGCTCATTATTTAGCTAATAAAGAATCGGAGTAGTCCCATGGAAGCCGGCTGTTTTCCCTCGTTTTTTTAACTAATTTGTAAAACCAGATGCAAGTTTGAGCGAACGATCAAAATAAAGCACCTCAACACTAAAAAATTATTCTCTTTCGAAAAAAGTTTGTGTAATACTTGTAACGCTACATGGAGATTAACTCAATCTAGAGGGTGTTATAATGAATCGTACTAAACTGGTACTGGGCGCGGTAATCCTGGGTTCCACTCTGCTGGCTGGCTGCTCTAGCAACGCTAAAATCGATCAACTGTCTTCTGACGTTCAGACTCTGAACGCTAAAGTTGATCAGCTGAGCAACGACGTGAACGCAATGCGTTCTGACGTTCAAGCTGCTAAAGACGACGCAGCACGCGCTAACCAGCGTCTGGACAACCAAGCTCACGCTTACAAAAAGTAAGATAGCTTTGGTTATTGAAAACGGCGCACATTGTGCGCCGTTTTTTTTTGTCTGTTCGCCAGCCAGGGGGGTTCCTGCACGGCAGGCAAAAAAAAGAGGTTCAGCACGCTGAACCCCTCTTCGACCGCTCAATCCTGCAAACTTAGTTCACCGAACTGATTGGCGCTGCCTTGAATGGGCTCTTATTCGCCGCAGGAGCCGCTGCAGGTGTCAAACTCACCGCAGACGGACTCTCCCCTACGTTGACCAGCACCGGCATGCCAGAACGGCGTACAACCGCGCTATCGAATACGGCGCGATCGGTCTGACCATCGGCCGCAAAGGCTTTCTCCGCTTTAGACAACGCGATCGGCATGGTCTGCGGATCGTCGCTTTCCACCCGCGACAGCGGTTGGTGCACTTCCACATAGCGTTTGCCGTCCGGCTCAACGGAAATCTTCACCGGATCGTTGATCACTTGCACCCGCGTACCGCGCGGCACCATGTTGAACAGCGCCTCGATATCCGTCGGACGCAGGCGAATGCAGCCGGAGCTGACGCGCATGCCGATACCGAAGTTGGCGTTGGTGCCGTGGATCAGGTATTCACCGCGCCCCATCGCCAGACGCAGGGCGAACAGCCCCATCGGGTTCTCAGGGCCGGCCGGCACCACCGCAGGCAGCGTCACGCCCTGGGATTGATAGCGCTTGCGGATGTTGGCGGTGGGCGTCCAGGTCGGGTTAGGGATCTTCTGGCTGATGGAGGTCACCTCCAGCGGCGTGTGCATCCCGGTCTGGCCGATGCCGATCGGATAGACGATCACTTTGTTCTCGCCTTTCGGGTAGTAATAAAGCCGCAGCTCGGCCAGGTTGACGATGATCCCTTCACGCTTGGTGTCAGGCAGCAGCATTTGGGTCGGAATGGTCAGCACCGTACCCGGCTTGGGCAGGAACGGATCCGTGCCGGGGTTGGCTTCCAGCATGCCCAGCAGGCCGATCTTGTAGTCAGCGGCGATGGCTTCCAGCGGGCGGCCGTCGTTTGGCACGGTATAAGTGGTGTTTTCGCCGATCAGACGGCTGTCCGGCGGCGGCAGCGGGTACTCGGTCGCACTGGCGGCCTGCGTGCCGGCCAATACGGTGGCGAAGACCATGCCCATTAAACTCAACGCACGTTTCATTATCATCCCTATATTTTTTATGACGGTTCGCCCACAAGGCTAACGAGCGCCAGGTGGTGGGTAAATCAGACAATACCTGATTAATACTAGCAACGCTGGTATCAAAGGCAATAAGTCCTCTAAAAATCAACACGTTATAACGTAATCGCCGTCATTGATTGTCAACGAAACGTCAACAGTTAAGCTGCTGAAATATCACTGAATTGGGCGCGTTGCCCGGAGGAAAACCGTGAATTGTAAAGACTCATTGACAAAGCAAAGGTATCAATGAGTCTTGAGGATGAAGGCGTTATGGATCAGGCCAGCTGCACCGCTTTACTGCGAATGGCGCGGATCATCGCCTCCAGCCCCTGCGAGCGCGAAGGCGTCAGATGTTGGCTGAGCGCCAGCTCGGTGAAAAACGGCCGCACATCGAGATCGACGATCTGCTGCGGCGTCAATTGGCGATAAAGAATGAACACCACCGCCAGCAACCCTTTGACGATCGCCGCGTCGCTGTCGCCGTGAAACTCGACCTGCCCCTGCTCATCGCGGCGCATCACGATCCACACCTGGCTCTGACAGCCGGAGATCAGGTTGGCGGCCTGCCGCTCCGCCTCGTCCAGCGGCGGCAATTTAGCGCCGAGTTCAATCACGTACAGGTATTTCTCCTCCCAGTTCAGACAGCGGGAGAAATTACGCACCAATTTATCTTTGTCCGGCAAATTCGCCATGGGGATCCTTTTGTACCGCCGGGGACACGCCCCAGCCTAACCTAATAACTGATGAATGCGTTGCAGCCCGGCCACCAGCCGGTCCACCTCTTCGCGGGTATTATATAACGCCAGCGAAGCACGGCACATGCTCGGCACCTGATAAAACGCCATCAGCGGCATCGCGCAGTGATGGCCGGTGCGAATGGCGATACCGTACTGATCGAGGAAGCTGCCGACGTCATAGGCGTGGTGCTCTCCCAGATTGAAGGCGATCACCCCGGCGCGATGCGCCGGACCATAGATTTTCAGCGTCGGCACCTGCTTGAGCGCCTCGAGCGCGTAATGCATCAGCGACTGTTCATAATCGTGGATCGCATTCAGGCTCAAGGCTTCGACGTAATCAAACGCCGCGCCCAGCCCCATGATGCCGGCGGTGTTCGGCGAACCGGCCTCGAAGCGCCACGGCGGATCGGCGAAGGTGGTGCCCGCCGTCAGGCTGACCTGCCGGATCATCGAGCCCCCCCCTTCCCACGGCGGCATCTGCTGCAACAACGCCTGGCGGCCATACAGCATGCCGATGCCGGAAGGGCCATACAGCTTATGGCCGGAAAACACGTAGAAATCGCAGTCCAGCGCCTGGACATCGACGCGCTGGTGCATCACCGCCTGCGCGCCGTCCACCAGCACCGTCAGATCCGGTGACAGGGTTCTGGCACGGGCGATGATCTCGCGCACCGGGTTGACGGTGCCCAGCACGTTGGAGACCTCGGTCAGCGCCAGCAGTTTACAGGACGCGTCGACCAGTTCCGGCAACCGAGCCAGATCCAGCGTGCCGTCCGGCTGCAGCGGCCACACCCGCAGCTGCAACCCGCGCTCCTGCGCCAGCATCTGCCACGGCACGATGTTGGCGTGGTGCTCCATCTCGGTGATGAGAATCGCATCGCCCGGCTGCAGCAGGTGGCGGCCAAAGCTGTTGGCCACCAGATTGATGCCTTCGGTGGTGCCCTTGACGAACACCATCTCTTCCGCCGAGGCAGCATTGATAAAGCGCGCCGCCTGTTCCCGCACCGCTTCCATCTGCTGAGTCGCCTCGGCGCTCAGGGTGTGGATACCGCGATGCACCGCCGCATACCCGTGGCGGTAGAACTCCAGCTCGCGGTCGATCACCGCCTGCGGTTTCTGCGCGCTGGCGGCGCTGTCGAGATAGGCCAGCGGTTGGCCGTTCACCTCACGCGCCAACAGCGGGAAATCGCCGCGTACGCGTTCAATCGGATAACTCATGCAGCCTCCCCCGGCAGGCGCTGGGCGATGCGCGCCAGCACCCGTTCCCGGATGGTGTCGTTGGCGATGCCTTCGGTCAGCTCGGCGGCGAAGGCGAAGATGATCATCTGCTGCGCCGCGTGCTTGTCGATGCCGCGCGACTGCAGATAGAACAGCTGCTCTTCATCGATGCGCCCCACGGTAGCACCGTGGCTGCACTTGACGTCATCGGCGTAGATCTCCAGCTGCGGCTTGGTATCCACTTCCGCCACCTTACCCAACAGCAGGTTATGGTTGGTCATCTGGCCGTCGGTTTTGATCGCGTGCTTGGCCACTTTGATCATGCCGTTGAACACCGCCTTGCCGCGATCGCTGACCACGGTTTTATGCAGCTGGCGGCTTTCGCAATAGCCCTTGTTGTGCTCCAGATAGGTGCGGGTATCGCAAATCTCTTTGCCCACCGGCAGCACCAGGCTGTTGATCACCAGATTCGCGCCTTCGCCGTTCAACTGCGCGCTGGTGTTGTGCCGCGTCAGGCCGGCGCCCAGCAGGAAGCTGTCGCTTTTCACCCGCGCGTCGCGGCCGATAACCAGATCGTTGTGAGCAAAGTGGTAGCTTGGCTGGCTCTCAAACGCCAGCTTGCAGTGCAACAGCCCGGCGTTGTCCGCCACATTGGCGGTCAGGCGCGCGCCGGTGAAATGTGCGGCCTCGCCCAGGCTGACGTAGTGCTCGATCACTTCCGCCTCAGCCCCGCGCCCGATCTCCAGATGATGGCGGTGATGCACGGTGTTCACTTCCCCGGCGGCGCCGCGTCCGCTGCTGATGTGCAGCAGATACAGCGGGCGTGCAGGGATCTTGCCGGCCGGCAGGCGGATCAGGCTGGTTTCCTGCGCCAGGCTTTCGGTCAGGTGCAGAAAAATCTCCGGCTGGATCGGCTCCGGCAACGCCTGAGGCGTGCCATAGGCGGTCAACTCGAACTGGTAGTCGCCCAGGTCGCCATCGCTCAGCGCGGCGCTGTAGCGGCCGTCGATAAACACCAGCCGACAGGCATCGATGCCGAGCGCCAGCGCATCGAGCTGCTCTGCGCTCACCGGGGCGGGCTGCGGCTCGAGGAATTGCTGCTCCAGCAGGCTCTCCAGCGGCGTGTATTTCCAGTTTTCATGCTTGCGCGTCGGCCAGCCGAGGCGCAGCGCCTGCTGCCAGTGCGCCAGCGCATGCGGCGAACGCTCGCCGCCGCGCCCTTCGAACAGGCGATACAGCTGCTGCAGCGCGTTTGAATTACTGTTGGTCGGTAAGCCAGCCATAGCCCTGCTCCTCCAACTGTTTCACCAGCGAGAAATCGCCGGATTTGACGATGCGCCCCTGGGACAGCACGTGTACGTAATCCGGCTGGATGTAGTCCAGAATGCGCTGATAGTGGGTGACGATGATAAAGGCGCGCTTGCCGTCCCGCAGCGAGTTGACGCCGTTGGCGACGATTTTGAGCGCATCGATGTCCAGGCCCGAATCGGTTTCATCGAGAATGCACAGATCCGGCTCCAGCGCCGCCATCTGCAGAATGTCGTTGCGCTTTTTCTCACCGCCGGAGAAGCCGACGTTGACCGAACGGGTCAGCAGATCGGCCGGCATATCCAGCAGCGCGATTTTCTCTTCGATGAAATCGGCGAAGTCAAAGCGATCCAGCGGCTCCTGCTCGCGGTATTTGCGCACCGCGTTGACCGACGTCTGCAGGAAGAAGTGGTTGCTGACGCCGGGGATCTCCACCGGGTACTGGAAGGCCAGAAACACGCCCTCACCCGCGCGATCTTCCGGATCCAGCTCCAGCAGATCCTTGCCCTTGAAGGTGACTTCCCCTTCGGTCACTTCGTACTCTTCACGCCCGGCCAGCGTGGCGGATAGCGTGCTCTTGCCCGAGCCGTTCGGCCCCATGATGGCGTGCACTTCGCCCGGTTTGATCTCCAGATCCAATCCCTTGAGGATCTCGTTGCCTTCCACGCTGACTTTCAAATTCTTGATGCTTAACATGCTGTGTCCTCAGATAGCGCCGACGGCACTAAAAATGCGGCGATTAACCCACGCTGTGTTCCAGGCTGATGGCCAGGAGTTTTTGCGCCTCGACGGCGAACTCCAGCGGCAGCTCGGAGAAAACGTCCTTGCAGAAACCGTTGACGATCATCGAAATGGCGTCATCCTCGCTGATGCCGCGCTGCAGGCAGTAGAACAGCTGGTCATCGCCGATCTTCGAGGTAGTGGCTTCGTGCTCCAGCTGAGCGCTGTTGTTGCGCGCTTCAACGTAAGGGAACGTGTGGGCACCGCTGTCCGGCCCGATCAGCATCGAGTCGCACTGGGTAAAATTACGGGCGTTTTCCGCCCCCGGCAGGATTTTCACCAGGCCGCGATAGGTGTTCTCGCTGTGGCCGGCGGAGATGCCTTTGGCGATGATGGTCGACCTGGTGTTTTTGCCGATGTGGATCATCTTGGTGCCGGTATCTGCCTGCTGATGGCCGCTGGTCAGCGCCACCGAGAAGAATTCGCCGATCGAGTTGTCGCCCTGCAAAATCACGCTCGGGTATTTCCAGGTGATGGCCGAGCCGGTTTCCGACTGGGTCCAGGACATTTTCGAACCGGCGCCTTCGCACAGCGCGCGCTTGGTGACGAAGTTGAGGATACCGCCCTTGCTCTCGCCGCCGGAGAACCAGTTCTGCACCGTCGAGTATTTCACTTCGGCGTCTTTATGCAGGATCACTTCCACCACCGCCGCGTGCAGCTGGTAGCTGTCGCGCACCGGGGCGGAACAGCCTTCGATATAGCTGACGTAGCTGCCTTCGTCGGCGATCAGGATGGTGCGCTCGAACTGGCCGGTTTTGGCGGCGTTGATGCGGAAGTAGGTCGACAGCTCCATCGGGCAGCGCACCCCTTTCGGCACATAGACGAAGGTGCCGTCGGAGGCCACCGCGGCGTTCAGCGCAGCGAAGAAGTTATCGTTGGACGGCACCACGCGCCCCAGGTATTGACGCACCAGATCCGGGTATTCCTGGATCGCTTCGCCGAACGAACAGAAGATCACCCCGCTCTCCGCCAGTTTTTCACGGTAGGTGGTGGCGACCGAGACCGAGTCGAAGATGGCGTCCACCGCCACCTCGCTGCCCTCGCGCACCGGCACGCCGAGCTGGTTGAACGCCAGCTCCACTTCGCTGGTCAGGTAATCTTTTTCCGTCGCCGCGCCCGGTTGCTGCTCGGCGCCGGGTTGCGAACCGCATGCATCGTCGCAGCTGCCGCAGGACGGCGCCGAATAGTAACTGTAGTCCTGATAGTTCAAGCGTTCGTAATTGGCCTTCAGCCAGTGCGGCTCTTCCATCTGCAGCCAGGCGCGATAAGCCTCGAGGCGGAATTCCAGCATCCACTCGGGTTCGTTGCGCTTGGCCGAGATGGCGCGCACCACCTCTTCGTTGATGCCCTTGGCCAACTCATCGGTTGCCAGCTGGGTGAAGAAACCTTCTTTGTAGCGACCTTCGCTGACCCAAGCCTGCACTTCATTAGGCATTTCTACATTGCTTCGTGTCATGTTGATTGCATCGCTCAAACGCCAAAGCTCTCGCCGCACCCGCAGGCATGCTGAGCTTTAGGGTTGTTGAATTTGAATATCTGATTCAGCCCTTCGCGGACGTAATCTACCGTGGTGCCATCGATGAACGGCATGGCCTTCAGCGGCACATAGAGTTTGGCGCCGTCGCGCTCAAACAGCAGATCGTCATCGGCGGGTTCGCGGGTCAGATCCAGCACATAGGCAAAGCCGGCGCAGCCGGATTGTTTCACCCCTAGCTGCAGCCCTTTCACCTGCGGATCCTGCTGCATCAGTTTGGTTATTTGTCGTACGGCGCTGTCGCTGAGCGAAATGCCTTGCCAGACATTTTCATCCAGAGAAAAAGTGCCGACATTTTCCGTTTGCATAGGGTCTACCTCACACTCGTGTTTGGCCACAGCCAATCTGGGTTGCTTATATGTTAGTGATAACGATTATCACTTCAACCGTTTGTTTTGCGGGGGTATCCGCCGCAAGCGCGGTTTTTCGCTGCGGCGTGCGGCAAGCCAGCGGGACATCCGTGGCGGCTTGCGGCGTCTGGCGGCAAGGTGTGCATGCTATCCCTATGAATTTATTCTTTATCCTGCATCACCGTACCGCACTCCCCGGTGGCCCGTCAGCGTTACAGCGCCGCGGTACGTTGCCGATCTAAACATTCATAGAAAATACCTATTTCTGCATTCTGTCTGTCGTAAATGTGCGTTTATCGGCATTTCGTGGCGCAGCGCAAGCGCGCGCCCTCAGGTTAAAGTTTAGTCGCTCAGCATCAAGTTGGGTCGTCGGCGGCCTTTTACACCCCGCGCGATGAAAAAACGCCACGCCGGGGATTGATCGGCAGCGCGGCAGTTTATATGATAATGATTATCATTCAATTTAAATTTGAGCGCGAAGCCAATGACTCTTTCGATCAACGCATGGTTGCTGGGCAAGATTGATGACTACAAATTCAGCGTGCGCGACGCCACGGTGGACTTTTACATGGCCGAAGCGGCGCTACGGCGCCCGGAATGCAATATCGACCACCTGAAGCGGTACAACAGCGTCAGCCTGACCATGGCCAATTTGTGTCTGGAGAACGGCGACGACGACAGCTACCTGCACGCGCTCAGCAAGCTGCACAACCGGCTGATCGTCGAGATCAACAACCCACAGCGTTGCCAGCTGTTTCGGGTGCAAAGCTACCACTTCGCCCGCCATACGCTGACGCTGATCTGCCAAAAATATGCAATGGAAGGCACCTGGGAGAAGGCGAACGCGTTTCAGAAGGACTTCGTCAAACGCGTGCCGTTTCAGCTGTAAAGCGAAAGGCTCCGCAGGCCGAGCGCCTGCGGAAAGCGGCGGGGATCAGTCGATGACCGCCGTGGTCAGACGCGAGGTGCAGCACAACCGATCGCGCGCGTCGAAGATCTCGATTTGCCACACCTGATGGCGACGGCCGACGTGCAGTGCGCGGCACACCCCGCGCACCTGGCCATCGAACACCGCGCGCAGGTGGTTGGCGTTGATCTCCAGCCCCACCACTTTCTGCTCGCCCTCACTGCACAGGTAGCCGGCCATCGATCCCATCGATTCCGCCAGCACCACCGACGCCCCGCCGTGCAACAGCCCGAACGGCTGCCGGGTACGGCTATCGACCGGCATGGTGGCCTCGAGGAAATCCTCGCCCAGTTGGGTAAACTCGATGCCCACATGGCTGACCATGCAGCCGTCGCCGGCGCGGTTCAGCTGCTCCAGCGATGTTTCACGTTTCCACAATTTCACTCAATCATCTCCAGAAGTGCCTGTAATGGGTGGCGCACGCCATTGCCCTCGATGCGTTTCACCTGGCTGCGGCAGGAATAGCCGGTCGCCAGGCAGCGCTGCCGCGGCAAACGCTGTAGCGTCGGATGCCATGATAGCTCATAAATGCCGAGCGAGTTTTGCAGGTTCCTGGCTTCATGGCCGTAAGTGCCCGCCATGCCGCAGCAACCGACGCTGACGCTCTCCAGTTTGGCGCCGAAGCGGGCGAAGATCGCCGCCCACTGTTGGCCGCTGGCCGGCAACGCGGTGGTTTCGGTGCAGTGGCCGAACAGATACCACGGCTCGCCGGTCGCCGGCTGTTCGGCACGATCCGCGATCCGCTGCTGCAGCCATTCATGCACCAGCTGCACATGGAAATCGCCGCGCTCGGCGCCGAGGATCTCGCGGTATTCGTCGCGGTAGCACAGCACCAGCGCCGGATCGACGCCCACCAGCGGCATGCCTAGCTGCGCCACACGGTTGAGGAAATCGGCGGTTTTGCGCGCGGTGCGGGCGAACCGCGTCAGGAAGCCCTTCACATGCTGCGCCTTGCCGTTCGGTGAGAACGGCAGCAGCACCGGTTTATAGCCGAGCTTCTCCACCAGCCGAACAAAGTCCGCCACCACTTTGGCGTCGTAATAGCTGGTGAACGGATCCTGGACGATCAACACGTGTTCTGCGCGCTGCTCGGCGCTCAGCCCTTCCAACTGCTCCAGCGTCAGCGTGGTCGCGCGGTGGCCGGACAGCTGCTGACGCAACGTCGGGCTGGACAACAGCGGCAGATCGACCATGCCGATGGCGTTGCGGCTCATCTCCCGCAGCCACGGCTGGCGGAAGAAGAAGTTGAACACCTTCGGCGCGCGGGCCATCAACGGGGTATAGCTCTCCACGCCGGCGACCATGTAGTCGCTTACCGGGCGCAGATAGCGAGTGTGGTAAAGCTGCAGGAAGCGCGAACGGAATCCCGGCACGTCAATCTTGATGGGACACTGGGTTGAACAGGCCTTACAGGCCAGGCAGCCGGACATCGCCTCTTTCACTTCGTGCGAGAAGTCATACTCACCCTTGCCGGCGTGCCAGCTGTTGCGGGTTTTCTCGATCAGGCCGCGCAAGCTGAGGCGCTGCTGCGGCAGCTGTTTCTCCAGCGCCAGCGGATCGACCCCCTGCTCGGCCAACAGACGCAGCCACTCGCGCACCAGCGTCGCCCGCCCTTTCGGCGAATGAATGCGGTTGCCGCTGATCTTCATCGACGGGCACATCGGGCTGCGCACGTCGAAGTTGAAGCACAGGCCGTTGCCGTTACACTCCAGCGCGCCGCGGAACGAGGTGCGCACCTCGACCGGGATCTGGCGATCGAAGGTGCCGCGTTTGACCGCGTCCACCTGCATCATCGGCGCATCCACCGCCAGCGGCGAACAGATCTTGCCTGGGTTCAGGCGGTTATCCGGATCGAACGCCGCCTTGATGCGGCGCAGCTCTTCATACAGCGCTTCCCCGAAGAATTCAGGGCTGTATTCCGCGCGGAACCCCTTGCCGTGCTCCCCCCACAGCAGGCCGCCGTATTTGGCGGTCAGCGCCACCACCCGATCGGAGATCTGCTTCATCAGCACTTCCTGCTGCGGGCCGCACATGTCGAGCGCCGGGCGCACGTGCAGCACCCCGGCGTCGACGTGGCCAAACATGCCATAGCTCAGATTGTGGTCATCGAGCAGTTGCCGAAATTCGACGATATAGTCCGCCAGATGTTGCGGCGGCACACAGGTGTCCTCGGCAAACGGAATCGGCTTGGCGCGCCCTTTGGCGTTGCCCAGCAGCCCGACCGCCTTCTTGCGCATGTTGTAAATGCGCTCGATGCCCGCCAGATCGCCGCAGATCTGGTACCCGATCACGCCGCCCTGCCGCTGCGCGATCAATTCGTCCAGCCGTTGGCACAGGGCTTCCATCTGGCCGTCGATCAGCGCCCGATCGTCGCCGGCGAACTCGACGATGTTCAGCCCGAGCATCTCTTTATCCGGCACGTCGGCGATCAGTTCGTTCACCGAGTGCCAAACGATGTCTTCACGCGCCAGGTTCAGCACCTTGGAATCGATGGTTTCCACCGACAGCGCCTTGGCCTCGACCATAAAGGGCGCATTGCGCAGCGCCGAGTCGAAGGAATCGTACTTCACGTTGACCAGGCGGCGCACTTTCGGCAGCGGCGTGATGTCCAGCCGCGCCTCGGTGATAAACGCCAGCGTGCCCTCGGCGCCGGTCAGAATACGCGTCAAATCGAAGGTTTGCAGATCGTCGCTCAGCACGTGGCGCAGATCGTAACCGGTGAGGAAGCGGTTGAGCTTGGGGAATTTCTCCAGGATCAGCGCGCGCTGCTCGCGGCAGCGGTTGAGCACCGTGCGGTAGATGCGCCCTTCGGCGGTCTCTTCCAGAGCAATCGTTTCCGCCAGCGCCGTCGGCATGGCGCGGGTATCGATCATCTCGCCGCCCAGCAGCACCGCCCGCAGCCCCAACACGTGATCGGAGGTTTTGCCGTACACCAGCGAGCCCTGGCCGGAGGCATCGGTGTTGATCATTCCCCCCAGCGTGGCGCGGTTGCTGGTGGACAGTTCCGGCGAGAAGAAGTAGCCGAACGGTCGCAGGTATTGATTCAACTGGTCCTTGATCACCCCGGCTTCGACTTTCACCCAGCCCTGTTCGACGTTGATCTCCAGAATGCGGTTCATATGGCGCGACATATCGACCACGATGCCGGTATTGAGCGACTGGCCGTTGGTGCCGGTGCCGCCGCCGCGCGGGCTGAAGGTCAGCGTATTGAAGCGCTCTTCTCCGGCCAGACGGGCGATCAGCGCCACGTCGGCGGTGGAACGGGGGAACACCACCGCATCGGGCAGCAGCTGATAGATACTGTTGTCGGTGGCCATCGTCAGCCGGTCGGCATAGCTGGTGGCGGTATCGCCGTTGAATCCGTTTTGCTTCAGTGCTTCCAAAAAGTCGAGCACCCGTTGAACCAGGCCGGGCGCCTGAGAAATCTGTGGGATCATTCGCTTTTTTGACCCTGTCCGTCTATTTTTTATGCGCTGATGTACGCTGAATCGGGCCTTTAATTCAGACCCACCCTATTTTTTAGTGACACTAAAAACTAACATACTCGTTTAGTGAAGGCATTCACATTATTACCGCCCTGCGAGCGCCGCCACAGGCGGCCGCCCGGCGGTGAGAAACCGACCGACAGGCACCCCGATTCGCCGGTGCCAGGGATTTAATTGACCAGGATGAGAACCCACTGATGCCACTCCCGCAATCGCGTTACGACTTACCGCGAATTATTTTCGGCGTGCTGTTTATCGCCATCATGATCGTCGCCTGTTTTTGGGTGATCCAACCGTTTATTCTCGGCTTCGCCTGGGCGGGCATGGTGGTGATCGCCACCTGGCCGCTGCTGCTCAAACTGCAAAAGCTGCTGTGGGGCCGCCGTTCGCTGGCGGTGTTGGTCATGACCCTGCTGCTGATCCTGCTGTTCATTCTGCCTATCTCACTGCTGATCAGCAGCGTGGTGGATAACAGCGCGCCGCTGATCGCCTGGGCCAGTTCGCCGGGCAAACTGCATATTCCCGATCTCGCCTGGCTGCAGTCCGTGCCGATGATCGGCGACAAACTCTATACCAGCTACCACACGCTGGTTAACGCCGGCGGCGCCGCGCTGCTGGCGAAGGTGCAGCCGTACTTTGGCCAAACCGCCACCTGGTTCGTGGCGCAGGCGGCGCATATCGGCCGTCTGCTGCTGCACTGCGCGCTGATGCTGCTGTTCAGCGCCTTGTTGTACGCGCGCGGCGAACAGGTGGCGCTGGGTATCCGCCACTTTGCGGTGCGCCTCGGTTCCGCGCGCGGCGATGCGGCGGTGCTGCTGGGCGGCCAGGCAATTCGCGCCGTCGCGCTGGGCGTGGTGGTGACGGCGTTGGTGCAGTCGGTGCTGGGCGGCATCGGTCTGGCGGTAAGCGGCATTCCTGCCGCCACTCTGCTGACGATGCTGATCTTCATCTGCTGTGTGGCGCAATTGGGGCCGCTGTTGGTGCTGGTGCCGGCCATCATCTGGCTGTACTGGCACGGCGACACCACCTGGGGCACCGTGCTGCTGGTCTGGAGCTGCGTGGTGGCCACGCTGGATAACGTGCTGCGCCCGGTGCTGATCCGCATGGGCGCCGATCTGCCGCTGCTGCTGATCCTGTCCGGCGTTATCGGCGGTTTGCTGGCCTTCGGCATGATTGGCCTGTTCATCGGCCCGGTGGTGTTGGCGGTGTCTTATCGCCTGCTGACCGCCTGGATGGATGAAGCGCCGGAGCCGACCTCCGCGCCGGAGCAAGTCATCGACGAGCTGGAAAAACGCTAATCCCCCCTTCCGCCCGCACCGTCGGGCGGAACTTTTCACGCCCGTCATTATTCCTACCTCATTCGAGTAATATCTCCGCCCAATATAATGCCGCCCTATATTGATTACGGTACGGCGAATGAAAGGTGCAATGTAAATCCCTGTTTGTTGCAAACGGAAAAAAGAGATAACTCCCGCAAATAAAATGTGATGCCGCTATCGATTAGGATGATTCTTAATGACTAGTCGCGTTCAAAAATCTAGTATTATGGCCATCTATTGCTTCAAATCACTGATTTTAAAGCAACCTTTCTGAACAATGTAATGCCATACATGTGAATTGCTGTGTGTAGTCTTTGCCCATCTCCTACGGTGGGCTTTTTTTTATTCTTTTTTCGTCGAATTGATTATTTTACGCGCCGTTATTTACATTCGGAAATAAAAAGGCCGCAGCGTTAACTGCGGCCCGACGTTAATGCCTCAGTGAGGCCGAGACATTATTTCTTTTTCGACAAATTGATCCAGGTCTGCACCACAGTGTCCGGGTTAAGCGACAGGCTGTCGATGCCCTGCTCCATCAGCCACTCGGCAAAGTCTTCATGGTCAGACGGGCCCTGGCCGCAGATGCCGACGTATTTGCCGTGGCGCTTGGCCGCCTGAATCGCCATCGACAGCAGCGCTTTCACCGCCTCGTTGCGCTCGTCGAACAGTTCCGACACTACGCCGGAATCGCGATCCAGCCCCAGCGCCAGCTGAGTCATGTCGTTGGAGCCGATGGAGAAACCGTCGAAGTGCTCGAGAAACTGATCCGCCAACAGCGCATTGGACGGGATTTCGCACATCATGATCACTTTCAGCCCGTTTTCGCCACGCTTCAGCCCCTGACGCGCCAACTCGGCAACCACCGCTTCCGCCTGCGCCACGGTGCGCACGAATGGCACCATGATTTCGACGTTGGTCAGCCCCATATCGTTACGCACGCGTTTCACCGCCTCGCACTCCAGCGCGAAGCAATCGCGGAAACTGTCGGCCACGTAACGGCCGGCGCCGCGGAAGCCCAACATCGGGTTCTCTTCGTGCGGTTCATACTTGTCGCCGCCCACCAGGTTGGCGTACTCGTTGGATTTGAAGTCGGACAGACGCACGATCACGCGCTTCGGCCAGAAGGCGGCGCCCAGCGTCGCGATGCCTTCGGTCAGGCGACCGACGTAGAACTCGACCGGGTGATCGTAACCCTGCATCAGCGCGCGAATTTCATTTTGCAGCGCCGGCGTCTGCTGGTCGAACTCCAGCAGCGCGCGCGGGTGCACGCCGATCATGCGGTTGATGATAAATTCCAGCCGAGCCAGGCCCACGCCTTCGTTCGGCAAACGCGCGAAGTCGAAAGCGCGATCCGGGTTGCCGACGTTCATCATGATCTTCAGCGGCAGATCCGGCAGCTCGGTCACTTCGGAGCTCTGCACGCTGAAGTCCAGCATGTCGCTGTAAACGAAGCCGGTGTCGCCTTCCGCGCAGGAGACGGTGACTTTCTGGCCGTCTTTCAACACGTCGGTGGCGTGGCCACAGCCCACCACCGCCGGAATGCCCAGCTCACGCGCGATGATCGCCGCGTGACAGGTGCGCCCGCCGCGGTTGGTGACGATCGCGGCGGCCTTCTTCATGATCGGCTCCCAGTCCGGGTCGGTCATGTCGGTCACCAGCACGTCGCCCGGCTGGATGCGATCCATTTCGCTGATGTCGTGGATCACTTTCACCGGACCGGCGCCGATGCGGTGGCCGATGGCGCGGCCTTCCACCAGCACCGGGCTGGTGCCGTTCAGCTGGTAGCGTTCCATGGTCTGCTCGTTGGAGCGTACAGTCTCCGGGCGCGCCTGCACGATCAGCAGCTTGCCGGTATGGCCGTCTTTCGCCCACTCGATATCCATCGGGCGGCCATAATGTTTTTCGATCAGGATCGCCTGCTGCGCCAGCGCCTGCACTTCTTCATCCGTCAGCGAGAAACGGCTGCGCTGCGCTTCCGGCACGTCTTCGATGCGCACCTGCTTGCCGTGATCCTGCGACGGCGCGTATACCATGCGGATCTTTTTCGAACCCAGGTTGCGGCGCACGATCGCCGGCTTGCCGTTTTGCAGCGTCGGTTTGTGCACGTAGAACTCATCCGGGTTCACCGCGCCCTGCACCACCATTTCACCCAAGCCGAAAGCGGAGGTGATGAATACCACCTGATCAAAGCCGGACTCGGTGTCGATGGTGAACATCACGCCCGAGGAGGCCAGATCCGAGCGCACCATGCGCTGTACGCCGGCCGACAACGCCACGCCGCGGTGATCGTAGCCCTGGTGCACGCGATAAGAGATGGCGCGATCGTTGAACAGCGACGCGAACACGTGCTTGATCGCCACCATTACGGCATCGATGCCCTGCACGTTGAGGAAGGTTTCCTGCTGACCGGCAAAGGAGGCGTCCGGCATGTCTTCCGCCGTGGCGGAGGAGCGCACCGCAAAGGAAGCTTCCGGTTCGCCGTCGGCGAGCTGTTGGTAAGCCTGATGAATTTCACGCTCGAACTCGGCGTGGAACGGCGTGTCGATCACCCATTGGCGGATCTGGGCGCCGGCCTTGGCCAGTTGGGCAACGTCGTCAACGTCAGTCTGATCCAGTAACTGATAGATGCGCTGGTTAACACCGCTTTGTTCGAGGAAATCGTTAAACGCCTGTGCGGTGGTGGCAAAACCGTTAGGCACGGCCACGCCCAAATCGGAAAGATTGGTGATCATTTCACCGAGGGAGGCATTTTTGCCGCCGACACGGTCAACGTCGTGCATGCCAAGCTGGTTGTACCAAAGCACATTACGCAAGTCTGGGCCATTGTTGGACATCGAGACAATCCTTATTGCTATCAGTAGGGTAAAGACGGATTTAATTCGCTTGCTTTACGGCACCGCTAACACGGAGCCGAATCAGACTAGCACACTGATCCGGGGAAAATGGAAAGGTGAATCGATCAACCCACTGAAGAAAGTGGTTTTTAAGAGAATGTCCTAACCGGCTGATTTGCCTGGGAACCGTTCCCAATCGCACGAAAAGCTTAGTTCTCAACAAATTACGCTCTTTTTAAAATTCTGTTTTAATGACCACGCAAACGCTATCGTTTTTGGTGAAAATAGCGGCAAATTTACGTTTCGGCTCGAACAGCGTCGCTGCGCCGCGATTTCTACCGCCGCCAAAGCGCGCTTTTCTTCGTGCGCCGCCGCAAGACGCTTTACCGCCCCGCCGTCACAATTTTTTCCCTCGCCCCTTTACCCGCGGATCGTCTGCGGCTCATGATATTGGCAGTGATGACAGCAGGAACACCGTTTTCAGGTAAGGAGCCTCGGGTGGAAAGAAGCGTTTTTTATATTTCGGATGGTACGGCGATCACCGCCGAAGTGCTGGGGCACGCGGTGCTGTCGCAGTTCCCGGTCACGGCGACCACTTACACCTTGCCGTTTGTCGAAACCGAGGCGCGCGCACGCGCAGTTCGCCAACAAATCGATGATATCTATAATGAAACCGGTGTACGGCCGCTGGTGTTTTACTCCATCATCTCGCCGGAAGTGCGCGACGTGATCGTTCAGAGCCAAGGCTTCTGTCAGGATATCGTGCAGGCGCTGGTCGGCCCGCTGCAGGGTGAGCTGGAGGTGGAGCCGACGCCGGTGCCGAACCGCACCCACGGCCTGACCGCCAGCAACCTCGGCAAGTACGACGCGCGCATTGCCGCCATCGACTATACCCTGGCGCATGACGACGGCATTTCGCTGCGCAACCTCGATCAGGCGCAGGTGATCCTGCTCGGCGTGTCGCGCTGCGGCAAAACCCCCACCAGCCTCTATCTGGCGATGCAGTTCGGCATCCGCGCCGCCAACTATCCGTTTATCGCCGACGATATGGACAATTTGCACCTGCCGGCCTCGCTGAAACCGTTTCAGCATAAATTATTCGGCCTGACCATCGATCCGGAGCGCCTGGCGGCGATCCGCGAAGAGCGGCGCGAAAACAGCCGCTACGCTTCATTGCGCCAGTGCCGCATGGAGATCGCCGAGGTCGAGGCGCTGTTCCGCAAAAATCAGATCCGCTACCTCAATACCACCAACTATTCGGTCGAAGAGATCTCCACCAAAATCCTCGACATCCTTGGCATGAGCCGCCGCATGTTTTGATCTTTTCCTCGCGGGGCCGTCGCGCCCCGCCGCCTGCCGTTTATTTCAGCAGCAGCTGATTTTTTTGTGCTTTTTTTCGCGGCTTTGATCAACAGAACGCAATCTCTACGGTTGAATTCAGCGCTTTTTGCGTTATTGTGATCGCCATCACTTCCCGGCACTCCTGCCGCAGAGAAGAACAGTTTCCAGGGAACAACATGCACAAAACAGATGAACTGCGGACCGCGCGCATCGACAGCCTCGTCACGCCGCAAGCGTTGGCGGACAAGCTGCCGATCTCGGCGGCCGTCGCCGATAACGTGACAGCGTCACGCAAACGCATTGAAAAAATCCTCACCGGCGAAGACCGCCGCCTGCTGGTGGTGATCGGCCCCTGCTCCATTCACGATCTCGACGCCGCCGTCGATTACGCCGGCCGGTTGAACGCCCTGCGCGAACGTTACCAGGACCGCCTGGAGATCGTGATGCGCACCTATTTCGAAAAACCGCGCACCGTCGTCGGCTGGAAAGGCCTGATCTCCGATCCGGCGCTGGACGGCACCTTCCAGGTGAACCGCGGCATCGAAATGGCGCGCCGCCTGCTGCTGGAAGTGAACCAGCTCGGCCTGCCGACCGCCACCGAATTCCTGGACATGGTGGTTGGCCAATATATCGCCGACCTGATCAGCTGGGGCGCCATCGGCGCGCGCACCACCGAAAGCCAGATCCACCGTGAAATGGCCTCGGCGCTTTCCTGCCCGGTCGGCTTCAAAAACGGCACCGACGGCAACACCCGCATCGCCATCGACGCCATTCGCGCGGCGCGCGCCGGGCACATGTTCCTGTCGCCGGACAAACATGGCCAGATGACCATCTACCAGACCAGCGGCAACCCATATGGCCACATCATCATGCGCGGTGGCAAAACGCCGAATTACCACGCCAGCGACATCGCCGCCGCCTGTGACAGCCTGCGCGAGTTCGATCTGCCTGAACACCTGGTGATCGACTTCAGCCACGGCAACTGCCAGAAAATGCACCGCCGCCAGTTGGAAGTGGCCGACAACGTCTGCCAGCAGATCCGCGCCGGCTCCGCCGCCATCACCGGCGTGATGGCGGAAAGCTTCCTGGTGGAAGGCACTCAGAAGATCGTCGCCGGCCAACCGCTGACCTATGGCCAGTCGATCACCGATCCTTGCCTGAGCTGGTCCGACAGCGAACAGCTGCTGGCGATGCTGGCGGATGCGGTCGATAGCCGTTTCTGACGCAACACAGGCCGGGGCCTCGCCCCGGCTTTCTCCCTTCTGTCCCGCTCATCTATACTGATTGCAACGCTTTAGCACCCGCCGAAATGCACTGGGAGCCCCGGCATGATTCACTCTCTGTTATCCATTCCCTGCGTCACGCTGCAGGGCGAGCAAAAAACGCTGGGCGATTTCCCGGCGCGCGCTTACCTGGTGGTCAACACAGCCAGCAAGTGCGGCTTCACCCCGCAATACCGCGGGCTGGAAAATCTGTGGCAATACTATCGCGAACGTGGCCTGATGGTGCTCGGCTTCCCCTGCAACCAGTTTGGTTCTCAGGAGCCCGGCAGCCCGCTGGAGATCGCCAACTTTTGCAGCCTCAACTACGGCGTCAGTTTCCCGCTGTTCAGCAAGATCGACGTTAACGGCCCCGGCGCGCACCCGCTGTTCAATGAGCTGAAACGCCTGGCGCCCGGCATTCTCGGCAGCCACCGCATCAAATGGAACTTCACCAAGTTCCTGCTCACCGCCGACGGCCAGCGCGTGACGCGCTTTGCGCCGATCACCAAACCCGAACGCCTGTTTGACCGCATCGAAACCCTGCTGAAATAACGCCCCTTTTTTACGGGCCGAGTGCGCTCGGCCCGCCGCCGGATGCCCGTTCGACAAAAAGGTTCCATCGGTAAGAAAATTTTCCTTGATGTAACCTTTCCTTCACATGATAATGATTCTCAGTTTGATATTAATTACCATTTAATGGTCTGTTTTTTAAGCACAATGATGATGGATACTGCCAACACGCCAACCCCCGCCGCCGCGGCCCCGAACGAGCACAGCGCAAACGCGCCGCCCAGCTACGACAGCGCACAGCTGCTCGGCGCCGACGGCATCGCGTTCATTACCCATCAGGGCCAGCGCTATCAACTGCGGCAGACCAAAGCCGGGAAATTGATCCTGACCAAATAACCACAGAATCCTCAAACGCCAGCCACCCCGATCGTTTGATCCAGGCAGCCAGCAAATCTATTGATATGTTTTATTACATACGGAGAGTTGCACCATGCCTCTGACATTTTCCACCCGGCTGCGTTTTTCCGCTTTGAGTCTGGCGATTGCCTGCGCTCTGCCTACGGTGGCCTTGGCACAAAACACCAGCACAACATCTTCTTCCAACGCGGCGCAGGCGAAAAAAGCCAAAGCCGCCGACGAGACCATGACCGTGGTCGCCACCGGCAACCAACGCAGCAGCTTTGAAGCGCCGATGATGGTCACAGTCATCGAAGGCAATTCGCCGGAAAGCCAGACCGCCACCTCCGCCGCCGATATGCTGCGGCGCGTGCCGGGCATCACCGTCAACGGCACCGGGCGCAGCAACGGCCAGGATGTGACGATGCGCGGCTATGGCAAGAACGGCGTGCTGACGCTGGTCGACGGCATTCGCCAGGGGACCGATACCGGCCACATCGGCGGCACCTTCCTCGATCCGGCGCTGGTCAAACGCATTGAAATCGTGCGCGGCCCTTCTGCGCTGCTGTATGGCAGCGGCGCGCTGGGCGGCGTTATCGCTTACGAGACCGTCGATGCCGCCGATCTGCTGCTGCCGGGCCGCGATAGCGGGTTCCGCGTCTACGGCACTGCCGGCACCGGCGATCACAGTTTGGGCATGGGCGCCAGCGCTTACGGCAAGACCGATAACCTCGACGGCCTGCTGTCGTTCGGCACCCGCGATGTCGGCAACCTGCGTCAGGGCAACGGTTTCGATGCACCTAACGACGAAACCATCAGCAACGTGCTGGCCAAAGGCACCTGGAAGATCGACGACAATCAGTCGCTGAGCGGCGATCTGCGTTATTACAACAACGACGCCCAAGAGCCGAAAAACCCGCAGACGCCGGACAGCTCGAGCGGCAACCCGATGACCAACCGTTCCACCATTCAGCGCGACGCCGCTCTAAGCTATAAGCTCAAGCCGGTCGGCCAGGATTGGCTGGACGCCACCGTCAAGCTGTACACCTCGGAAGTCAAAATCAATGCGCACAACGCCGGCGCGACCGACGAATTCCGCAAGCAGACCACCAACGGCGGCAAGCTGGAAAATCGCACGCGCCTGTTCGCCGACAGCTTTGCGTCACACCTGCTGACCTACGGCTCCGAGGTCTATGAACAGAAACAGCAGCCGGGAGGCGCCACCACCAGCTTCCCGCAAGCCAAGATCAACTTCGCCTCCGGCTGGCTGCAGGATGAAATTACGCTGCGCGACATTCCGATCACCGTACTGGCGGGCACGCGCTATGACGATTATAAAGGCAGCAGCCAGGGCCACGAAGACGTCAAGGCTGACAAATGGTCGTCCCGTGGCGCGCTGAGCTACTCGCCGACCGACTGGCTGATGCTGTTCGGCTCCTATTCCCAGGCCTTCCGCGCCCCAACCATGGGCGAGATGTACAACGATTCGCGCCACTTCCCCGGCAACTATTGGGTGCCTAACCCGAATCTGCGGCCGGAAACCACCAGCACCACCGAAGCCGGTTTCGGCCTGCGCTTCGATGATCTGCTGCTGGCGGATGACAGCCTGCAATTCAAGGCCAGTTACTTCGATACCGACGCCAAAGACTACATCTTCATGTATGTCACTCGAACGCAGACCGCCTCAGCGAATATCTCTCGCGCCAAGATTTGGGGTTGGGACACCTCGCTGAACTACCAGACCAAGTGGTTTAACTGGGATCTGGCCTACAACCGCACACGTGGCAAGGACAAGTCTCGCAATGGCGAGCTGAACGCGAAAAGCGGCGATTGGCTGGCCGACATCAGCCCGGATACCGTCACCAGTTCGCTGGACGTGCCGCTGGGCGAAACCGGTCTGTCCGCCGGCTGGGTCGCCACCTTCGCGGAACGCGCCACTCGCGTACAAACGGGGACGCCGGAGCAAGGCGGCTATGGCGTCAACGACTTCTATCTGAGCTACAAGGGCCGCGATCGGCTGCAGGGCATGACCACCACCGTGGTGCTGGGCAACGCCTTCGACAAAGAATATTACTCGCCGCAGGGCGTCCCGCAGGATGGCCGCAACGCCAAACTGCTGGTCAGCTACCAGTGGTAATCATTTGACTATCTGGCGGACACCCGGTGTGTCCGCCATTCGCATTACAGCGCAGGAGAATCCCGCATGAGCAACACCCTATACGAACGCTACCAACAGGCCAAAATCGACCACCCAGGCAAATACGCCCGCGATCTGGCGGAGATCCTCGGCGTCAGCGAAGCGGAACTGACGCACGCCCGCGTTGGCCACGACGCCCGCCGCCTGCAGGCCGACGCCCGCACGTTGCTGACCGAACTCGAGCAAGTGGGCGTCACCAAGTCCATCACCCGTAACAGCTATGCGGTGCATGAGCAGATGGGCCGCTACCGCAACCAACATCTAAACGGCCACGCCGGGCTGATCCTCAACCCGCGCGAGCTGGATCTGCGCCTGTTCCTCAACCACTGGACCAGCGTCTTCGCCATGAGCGAAACCAACAAGCGCGGCGTGCGCCACAGCATTCAGTTCTTCGACCAACAGGGCGATGCGCTGCACAAGGTCTATACCACCGAAGAAACCGATCTGCCGGCCTGGATGGCGCTGGTGGAGCGCCATCTGAGCGAAGAAAACCCGGCGCTGGCCCTGCAGCCCGCCGAGGCGAGCACCGCGGATGAAACGACGCAAGATCATGCCAAAATCGATACTGAATGGCGTGCGATGACCGACGTTCACCAGTTCTTCCAGCTGCTGAGCCGCAATAAGCTCACGCGCCAACAGGCCTTCCGCGCCGTCGGCGACGATCTGGCCTATCAGGTAGACAACAGCGCGCTGTCGCAGTTGCTGGAAGCGGCGCAGCAGCAGCAAAACGAGATCATGATCTTCGTCGGCAACCGCGGCTGCGTGCAGATCTTCACCGGCCAGATCGAACGTCTGATGCCGCAGGAAGGCTGGATCAACGTGTTCAACCGCCGCTTCACGCTGCATCTGATTGAAGGCGCCATCGCCGAAAGCTGGATCACCCGCAAACCGACCAAGGACGGCATCGTCACCAGCCTGGAGCTGTTCGCCGCAGACGGCACGCAGATCGCGCAGCTGTATGGCCAACGCACCGAAGGCCAGCCGGAGCAAACCCAGTGGCGCGAACAGGTTGCTGCGCTCGCCGCCAAGGATATCGCCGCATGAAATCTTCCTTAATCCGCCGCCTGGCGCTGATGATGACGCTGGCGCTGCCGCTCACCGCCGCGGCGGCACAGCGCATCGTCTCGATCGGCGGCGACGTGACGGAAATCGCCTTTGCGCTCGGCGCCGGCGACGAAGTGATCGCCCGCGATAGCACCAGCCTGCACCCGGAAGCGGTGAAAAAGCTGCCGGACGTCGGCTATATGCGCCAGCTGAACGCCGAAGGCATTCTGGCGCTGAAGCCGACGCTGGTGCTGACGACCGAGCTGGCACAGCCGGCGCTGGTGCTCAAACAGCTGGCGGACAGCGGCGTCAAAGTGGTCAGCGTACCGGGCGACACCACCCTGCAGGCGGTGCCGCAGAAGATCGCCGCGATCGCCGCCGCGTTGCAACGCGTTGAGCAAGGCAAGCAGTTGAGCGAGCGCTATCAACAGCAGCTGGCGGCGGTCGATACCACTCCGCTGCCGGTGAAGGTGTTGTTTGTGATGAGCCACGGCGGCATTACGCCGATGGCCGCCGGGCAACACACCGCCGCCGACGCGGTGATCGCCGCCGCCGGACTGAAAAACGCCATGCAGGGCTTTGACCGCTACCGCCCGCTGTCGCAGGAAGGCGTCATCGCCAGCGCGCCGGATCTGTTGCTGGTCACCACCGACGGCGTGCGCACCCTCGGCGGCGAACAGCAGCTGTGGACGCTGCCGGGCCTGGCGCTGACGCCGGCGGGCAAACAGCGGCGCGTGCTGATCGTCGATGACATGGCGCTGCTGGGCTTCGGTCTGGAAACGCCGGCGGCGCTGGCCAAGCTGCGCCACGCGGCGGAGCAAAAGTAATGCGCTGCCGCACCTCGCCTCAGTGGGCCATCATCGGTCTGCTGGTGCTGCTGACGCTGCTGGCGCTGGTCGCCGCTAATCTCGGCGCGCTGACGCTGTCGTTTCGCACCCTGTGGCGCGAACCGTTCAGCGACGCCGCCTGGCACATCTGGCTGAACATCCGCCTGCCGCGCGTGCTGCTGGCGGTGGTGATCGGCTGCGCGCTGGCGGTGTCCGGCGCCGTGATGCAGGGGCTGTTCCGCAACCCGCTGGCGGATCCTAGCCTGCTGGGCATCAGCAGCGGCGGCGCGCTGTTTGTCGCGCTGTTCATCGTGATGCCGCTGGCGTTGCCGGTGACGATCGCGCTGTACGGCCATATGCTGGCGGCGTTCCTCGGCAGCCTGCTGGTATCGTTATTGATCTACGGCATCAGCCGCAGCGGGCACGGCAATCTGTCGCGACTGCTGCTGGCGGGCATCGCCATCAACGCCCTGTGCATGGCGGCCATCGGCGTGCTCTCCTACGTCAGCAGCGATCAACAGCTGCGCCAGTTCTCGCTGTGGATGATGGGCAGCCTCAGCCAGTCGCAGTGGCCGACGCTGGCGGTTTCCGCCTCGCTGATTTTGCCTACGGCGCTGCTGACGCTGCTGCAGGCGCGCCGGCTGAACCTGTTGCAGCTGGGGGATGAAGAGGCCCACTACCTCGGGGTGAACGTCCAGCGCGCCAAGCTGCAGCTGCTGTTGCTGAGCGCCCTGCTGATCGGCGCGGCGGTGGCGATGAGCGGCGTGATCGGCTTCGTCGGTCTGGTGGTGCCACATCTGGTGCGCATGCGCCTTGGCGGCGATCACCGCTGGCTGCTGCCCTGCTCCGCGCTGGGCGGCGCCTGCCTGTTGCTGGTCAGCGATACGCTGGCTCGCACGCTGGTGGCGCCGGCCGAAATGCCGGTGGGGTTGATGACCAGCCTGATCGGCGGTCCTTACTTCTTGTGGCTGGTGATGCGCCAGCGGGAGCGAACCGGTGGATAACGCCGCCTGCCTGACGGCCCGAGAGCTGCGTTACAGCCTCGGTGCGCGCCGCCTGATCAACGACGTTTCGCTGAGCCTCACCAGCGGTGAGATGGTGGCGATTATCGGCCCTAATGGCGCCGGAAAATCGACGCTGCTGCGCTTGCTGACCGGCTATCTGACGCCGGACTGCGGCGAATGCCGGCTGCTTGACCGCCCGCTGGAACACTGGGCGCCGCAACAGTTGGCCAAAGTCCGGGCCGTGATGCGCCAGTACAGCGATCTGGCGTTTCCCTTCAGCGTGGAAGAAGTGGTCAGCATGGGGCGGGCACCGCACGGCAAACGCGACCAGCATCAGGCGATCCAGCAGGTGATGGAACAAACCGACTGCCTGGCGCTGGCGCAGCGCGACTACCGTCAGCTTTCCGGCGGTGAACAGCAGCGGGTGCAGCTGGCGCGGGTGTTGGCGCAGCTGTGGCAACCGCAACCGTCCCCCGCCTGGCTGTTTCTCGACGAGCCGACCTCGGCGCTGGATCTGTACCACCAGCAGCACACCCTGCGCCTGCTGCGCTCGCTGACGCGCCAACAGCCGTTGGGCGTCTGCTGCGTGCTGCACGATCTTAATCTGGCGGCGCTGTATGCCGATCGGATCCTGCTGTTGCATCAGGGGCGCCTGGTGGCGAGCGGCACGCCGCAGGAGGTGCTGCAGACGGAGATCCTCACCCGCTGGTATCAGGCCGATCTCGGCGTGGTGCATCATCCCGAAGTGCCGCTGCCGCAGGTCTACCTGCGTCAATAACGTCAAGGGCGCCATTAGGCGCCCTTTTTCATCTCAGCTGGAGCAGGAAATCTCCAGATGCTTGCCCCAGTCCGGCGGCAGCGCGGCGAGATCGTCATACTCCGGCGCCTCGTCGAACGGCCGCAACAGGGCCTGATGCAACCGCCGCAAACGGCCCACGTCGTCTTTCTCCGCATCCTCAATCGCCTGCTGCGCCAGATAGTTGCGCAGGATCAGGCGCGGGTTCACCGCCTTCATCGATCGTTGCCGATCCGCATCGCTCACCTGCTCCTGTTGCAAACGCTGACGATACTGCTGATACCAGGCGTCGAACGCCGCACGGTCGATAAACTCGTCGCGCAGCGGCGACTGCGCCTGCTGCTGTTCGGTCTCGCTCAACAGGCGGAACGTGCGGGTATAGTCCCGCCCTTCCTGCGCCATCAGGCTCAACAGGCCGGTGAGTACGTCGTTATCCTGCGCCGTCGGCGTGAAGAAGCCGAGTTTAGCGCGCATCTGTTCACCGTAAGCGCGCATCAGCGCCGGTTCATACGCCGCCAGCGCCTGCTGCAGCTGTTCAGTGGTCATTAGCCCAGACAAAGTTTGCGCCAGGCGATGCAGGTTCCACAGCGCCACCGCCGGCTGATTATCAAAGGCATAACGCCCCTGGTGGTCGGAATGGTTGCAGATATAGCCGGGCTGGTAGTCATCGAGGAAGCCGTAGGGGCCGTAATCGATGGTGATGCCGAGAATCGACATGTTGTCGGTGTTCATCACGCCGTGAGCGAAACCGACGGTTTGCCAATGAGCGATCAGGCGCGCCGTCCGTTCGACCACGTCGGTAAACCACAGCAGGTAACGATCGGCCTGATCCTGCAGCTGCGGCCAGTGACGGGCAATGACGAAATCCGCCAGCTGCCGCACCTGCTCCGGCTGTTTGCGGTAGTAAAAGTGTTCGAAGTGGCCGAAGCGCACATGGCTTTCCGCCACCCGCAGCAGCATCGCGCCGCGTTCCGGCTGCTCGCGATATACCGGTTGTTGACTGGTGACAATAGTTAACGCACGCGTGGTGGGGATCCCCAGATGGTGCAACGCCTCAGAGGCCAGAAACTCGCGGACAACCGAACGCAGCACCGCGCGGCCATCCCCCATGCGTGAATACGGCGTCAGCCCGGCGCCCTTCAGGTGCCAGTCGCGGTGGCTGCCGTCCGCCATGACCTGTTCGCCCAGCAAAATGCCGCGGCCATCGCCCAGTTGCCCGGCCCACACGCCGAACTGGTGGCCACTGTACACCTGCGCCAGCGGCTGCATGCCCGGCAGCAGCGTTTCTCCCGCCCAAATCGGGGTTTTATCCTGAGTAAACCAACTTTCATCCAGCCCCAGCTCGCGCGCCAGCGGCTCGCTATGGTACAGCAGGCGCGTATCCTTGAGCGGCGTCGGGTTCAGAGCGGTGTAGAAACCAGGTAACTGTTGGTAGTAAGCGTTATCGAACTGCGGCATAGGCCCTCCGTTTCAGCGTAGTGTAGAGCGTGAACGGGCGGATTAACACCGAAGGAATGCAGGGAGAACGCATCCGCCTGTCGCCAGAACGGATGCGGGAGGTTTCGCGTGAGGAAACGCGCTGAACGTCAGCTGACAAACGCGGTTATCAGCAAAACGTGGGGGAATAACGGCGACTGAATCACGCTAAACATCACCCCGTCGCTTATTTACCTCATTGTGTGTAGTTTTTTTGTATCACTTCTTAATTATTGAACTCGCTGGGCATCGTCAGCAAAGCTTGCAGATTATCCACACCAACGCTGGGCCATAAAAAACCTTGCAGGCCTAAAACACCGGCGTATCTGAGTTTATTAAAATACTCTTTTTTCTCTATTCCTCCGACGATCACGCCGTTACATAACAGGTTGATATTCTTTAACAACGAGTCAATGACCACGTCATACCCCTGATGGGTAAACAGCTGCCAGTAAAAACGTTTGTCTATCTTTACGTAGTCAAACAAACCATCATACAACGCGGTCAACGTGGCCTTACCGGAACCGAAATCATCGAGCCACAGCGTAAACATTTCGCTTAATCGCCGCACGCTCGGGTTGTTCTTACCGGCCGAAAGATTCGGAAAACTCTCACTCATTTCAAATGCAATAAAAGGATATTGCCCGATCCTTTGGCACAACGCCGAATCGGAAAGAATAAGCTCAACGATGGTTTCTTCGATATTGATGGTCAACTGTACGTTGTTATCGGTAAACCAAGCCGCATGCTGCTCCGCAAGTTTCAGTTGCTCATTAAATAACTCAATCCTTTGTTCAGGCGCCAATAAATTAATCCCAATTTCGGCCGGCATGGCTAAATCACCGTCGAGACTGTTGAAACGGCTCAACATTTCCACCGCCAACAGCCCGCCCTCCATTGAGTAAACAGGTTGAAAAACATAGCTACTAATAAAGTCAGCTTCGAGTTGGATGTTCATTTTAATGCCACAGGATGAATGGCTAGCGTATCATCGTATATCAATACATTTTATCGATCAATCCCTCTGGGATTAATCGGAAATATCAATGTAAATACCCATGAAATATCATTTAATTGATAGATTAAAGCTATACGACAATCGTAAAAGGCGCAAAGAAAAGCAGCCGGACTTATGCCAAGGTAGCCGCCAAACGCGTTATGCGAAAAGGTATTTGACTTAAGTTGAATGGATTTATGACTAAATTTGACTTATCTCCTTTGTTTTATTTAAGAAAAATCCTAAATAAAGTAAAATAATCTTTCCTTCTTAACGCCAATTTTCCCTGCCGTTAACGACGACTGATTAAATTTAATAACGCATCAATTCCGCCCGTTATTCGCGGCATTGAAAACGTAAAAAAATGCCCACCTTGATTTTCAGAAAATCTGCGCTACCACCATGCAAAACGTCGATTTCAGCGATAAAAAAAGGGATGAGCACGCTCATCCCTTCATCATCAGGCCTGCGCTAGCGGATCGTTTCGCTCAGCCATTGCCGCAGCTCGGTTAATTCGGCCGCCTGCTGAGGATAGTCCGCCATCAGCCGGTCACAGCAAGCGGCAACGGACTCGCTTCGATACGCACAGCCTACCAGCATCTCCGCCAACCGCTGCAGCGGGGCGGGATTCAGGCTGTCGGAGAATACCTGCGCGCGAACGATCGCCCCCTTCTCCACATCGAAGAACAGGTCTACGCCGCCCCAGACAAAACGCTCGTTGAGCAAGTGGCTGAACGCCGGCGCCTTGCCAAAATTCCATTCCCAACTGCTCTGTTTGGCGAACTGCGCGGCAAAATCGGGCAGATCGGGGAATACATCCGGCGAAATGATCTCCGGCTCGGCCGTTTCGCCATAGTGGGCGAAGAAGGCCTGCACGATAGCGTCGCATACCTGCTCATGGCTGATGCCCGGCAAAAACTCCGCCAGGTTGGCGACGCGCGAACGTACCGAAGTGATACCCTTGGCCTGCAGCTTTTTGGGATCCGGGTTAAGGTAGTCCGCCAGCCGTTCCAGATCGGCATTCAGCAGCAGCGTGCCATGGTGGAAACCGCGATCCTGCGTTTCTCGATAGGCCGAGCCGGATATTTTGCGCGGCCCGTCGGCGGTTTCCATCACCAGATCGTTGCGCCCCGACGCGCCGGCTGTGACGCCCAACTGCCGCAGCGCTTGCAGAATGATGTCGGTCGAGACGCTCTTGTCGTAGCCCGGTTTGCCGGCCATAAAGGTGAAGCAGGTATTGCCCAGATCGTGAAATACCGCCCCGCCGCCGCTGCTGCGCCGCGCCAACCGAATGCCGTCCTGCTCCATACGCCGGGTATTGCACTCTTTCCAGGGATTCTGCGACTGGCCAATCACCACCGTTTCGGCATTGCGCCACAGGAAGAGAATTTTTTGCGTGGTCATTTCGCGGAAGATGCACTCTTCCACCGCCAGGTTGAACCAGGGATCGTAGGAGTCGGAGATCAGTAAACGCAGGCTGTTCATGGCAGGCACCGTTCAAAACACGAGATGCCGCCATGATACACCAAATCAACGGGTTAAGGCTAAATGCGTCGCGCCTGCCAGTACACCCGCTTCCAGTAGACGTTATCGAGCGAGGAACGGATCACCCCGCGGCTGGTCGACGCGTGGATAAATTGGTCGTTGGTATCGTAAATGCCGACGTGCAGGCCGTTCTCTCCGCCGCCGGTTTTGAAAAACACCAGATCGCCCGGCATCAGCTCATCGCGTGAAACCTTGGTGCCCAGCGAGGTTTGCTCTTCGGTCGAACGCGGCAGTTGCATGTCGAAGCGATCGCGGAACGTGCGGTAAACAAACCCGGAGCAATCCACGCCGCCGCGATCCAGGCCGCCGTAACGGTATGGCGTGCCGTACCACTGGCGCAATTGTTCATTGAGCTGGGCTACCACCACGATAGAATCCGCCAGGCGGCCGCTGGGTGGCGGCGCATGGCTGCTGCAACCGGCGAGGATTAAACTGGCTAATAAAAACCACACACGCATCCGCATAATATCCCTTCATTGAACACGTTGCCGCATTATGCCATTCGGTACACCACTACACTGCCTGCGAGGCAAAGCCGGCACCACGTAAGGAGAGCGCTATTTCGCGTTAATTTATCTCCCGCACGGGGAAAAAGGCAAGCGCCATGAGGGAGATAATAGCAGGATCGCCGGTTTTGGCCCTATTGCGGCGATTTTGTCTCGGGTTTGCTGTTAATCAGCCAGACGCCGAACAGAATAAACAGCGTGCCCAACGTTTTCAGCAGCGTAGCGGATTCGTTAAACCACGGCAGGATCACCGCCGCCAGGTAAACCAACGCATAGCTGACGCTCAGCAGAGGATAAGCGCGGTTTAACGGCAGATGGCGCAGCGCAAAGAACCAACACAGCATCGACAGCGCATAACCGAAGATGCCACCGCCCACCGCCAGCAGCGGCAGCCAGTAGTCGCCGATCAGCGCCAACGAGACGTCGGCGAACGACATCAGCGGGATTTGCACCATGCCCCACTTCATCAGCAACTGCGCCAGCGTCACCAGCAACACGCTGGCGGCGCCCCAGGCATAGCCCCTCATGAATGCACGCTCATCAGCAGGATCCCCAGCATAATCGACGCCACGCCGCACCAGTGGCGAACGGTTGTCGGCTCATGAAACAGCCAGCGCGCCGCCAGCGTCACCATCACGAAGTTCAGGCTGAGCATCGGGTAAGCCAGGCTGAGCGGCAGGCGTTGCAGCACATTGAGCCACACCGCCATGCCCAGCCCCAACAGCAACACCGCCAGCGCCAACCAGCGCAGCGTCTGTTTCAGCCGCGCCTCGTCCGCCCGTTCCCAGCAGTGCGCCGCCTGTTTCTGGCACAGCTGCCCACCACAGGTGAGCAGACTGACCACTATCACCAACAGAAAACCGATCATGGTTGCTGTTTATACCACATCAGCACCAGACGGTTCATGCGATCCACCTTGTCTGCGGCCGGCAGCTCCTGCGGCAGCGCTTCATCACGGGACAGCTGCAACACCAGCGACACATTTCCCTGCTTGCGCGCCTGTGCCAGCCACTGCGGGAAGTCGGCATCGCTGATCAGGTGCCCCTTGGCGTCCGGATACTCCAGACCATAGGCCACCTCGCCTTTCTGGCTGTACATCAGCACGTCGCTGCGCTTCAGTTCCCAGGCCAGGCCGGCCGCCAATCCGACGCTGTCGCTCAACACATAGCGGCTGTCGCTCAGTTCGGCCATCGTGGCGCGGGCGAAGTTTTGCGGCAGTTTGGAATCGGTCACCTGTTGCGGGATGGCGTAACCGATCACCAGGCACAGCAGCACCGGGCAAGCCGCCGCCCAGCGCCATTGGCGGCCGTTATCGCGCGCAGAAACCAGTGCGAACAGCAGCCAGCCGCCGAAGGCGATCAGGCCGAGCACTACTTTCGGCCACTCCTGGGGAGTAAACAGATGCGCTTTCGGCAGCAGACCGGAGCTCAACACCACCAGCGCCACGATGCCGATCAGCCCGAACAGGCCGTTCAACCAGGCGTTGGCCTTGAACAGCCTGGCGCGCAGCGTGGCGGCATAGTCTTCCGCATAGGCGGTCATCAGCAGCGCCAGCGGCGCCATGCACGGCAGAATGTAGGTCGGCAGCTTGCCTTTGGCGATGCTGAAGAAGATCAGCGGCATCAGCGCCCAACTCAGCAGGAAGAACAGCTCCGGACGCTGTACGCGCTCGCGCCAACCTTTGAGCAGCGCGCCGGGCAGCAGCGCCAGCCAAGGCAGCACCGCCGCCAGCAGAACCGGCAGGTAATACCAGAACGGCGCCTTGTGCTGGGCGTTATCTTCGGCGAAGCGCTGAATGTGCTCGACCCAGAAGAAGTAATTCCAGAAATCGGGCTCACGTTGCGCGATCGCCAGCGCCCACGGCAGGCTGAGCAACGTGGCGGTAACGATCGCCACCGGGCCGTAGCACAGCAGATCCTTGATGCGACGTTGCTGAATGACAATCGGGATCACCGCGATCACCGGCACCGCCAGCGCCAGGAAGCCCTTGGTCATAAAGCCCATGCCGCAGGCCAGGCCCAGCAAGGCGTAAGCGCCCAGCTTGCCCTTGACCGAGGAGGCCTTCAGCGTCAGGTAATAGCTGACCATCGCCGCCGCCAGCCACAGCGAAATCATCGGATCCAACACGCTGTAAGTGCCGATGCTGAACACCAGCACCATCGACAGGAACATCAGCGCCGCCAGGCTGGCGCGCCGCGCATTGCGCCACATCAGCATCGCCAGCGCGAACACCAGCAGCGCGGTCATGCCGGTGCTGAACACCGAGCCGAAGCGCACCGCAAAGTTGTTTTCGCCGAACAGCCATTGGCTGATGTTATTGAACCAGTAACCCGCTACCGGCTTCTCGAAATAGCGCAGCCCCAGCAGGTGCGGCACCACCCAATCGCCGCGTTGCAGCATCTCACGGCTGATCTCGGCATAACGCGTTTCATCCGGCTGCCACAGCAGGCGACCGTTAAGCGGGATCAGATAGACCAGAGCAAAAAAAACGGCCAGCAGAATGGCCCAGGATCCTTTTAGCGCCTTCATGTAACGTCCTTCACATCGGTTTGACAGCCCAGCCAACCTTCGCGGCCGGGGAAAGGAGCGCGCTTGATGCGGCCCAACGGCAGTGACGCCAAATCTTGCGGTAACAGCGCGCTCAGCGGGCAGAATTCGATGCCCTGCTGCCGTGCGCGTTGCAATAACTGTTCGAACATCGCCGCTTGCGACATGCCTTCCACTTCGGTGTGAATGGTGTACACCGGTACGCCGCGATCGTTCTCGATGGCGCGCAGAATGTAGTCGTTGAAGTCGGCCATGCTGACTTCGCTGCCAATCACTTCATCGAAGGTCGGCAACGTCACCGGGATCTGCACCGTACCGTGACGCCCGTCGCTCAGCACCGGACGGAACGGATGAGTGCCGCGGCAATCGCTGTTGTAATGGAAGCCGAAGCGCTGCTTGACCTCCAGCACGCGCGTATCGGCGCGCCAGCCCGCCACGGCGGAGCATTTCACCGGCTGGCCGGTGCAGGCGCTCAGGGCGTCGACACCCAATTGCACCTGCTCGGTCAATTGCACCTCGCTCCACTTGCCGACCTTGGCCTGCCAGCCCTGGTGATCCCAGGCGTGCAGCCCGACTTCATGGCCGGCTTCGGCGGTGCGCTTCATCAGCGGCCCCAACGCGCGCGAAATATTGCGCCCCGGCCAGGCGGTGCCGGCCAGCAGAATATCCAGGCCGTACAGCGAGGCGGCGTTCGAACGCAGCATTTTCCACAGAAATTTCGGACGCAAAAGGCGCCAAAGATGGCGCCCCATGTTGTCCGGTCCCACGCTGAAGAAGAAGCTGGCCTGAATGTCGTACTTTTCGAACAGGTCCAGCAACTGCGGCACCCCTTCACGGGTGCCGCTGAAGGTATCTACATCAACCCGCAGACCGACTTTCTTCATGCACCGTTCCCTTCCTGAACGGTTGTGCGCAGGAAGTAGTCCAGCGTATCGGCGACGGTTTGCTTCATCTCGATGGTCGGCTGCCAACCCAGCAGGCGGTGAGCGTTTTTGATGCTCGGCGTGCGGTGCTCGACGTCCTGGTAACCTTTGCCGTAGTAGCTGCTGCTCTCTACGTCCTTGAAGCCGGCAAACGGCGGGAAGCGATCGCGCAACGGGTGGTTGTTGAAGCTTTCCAGCAGCATTTCCGCCAGCTCGCGAATGCTCGCTTCGTTGGTCGGGTTGCCGATGTTGACGATCTGGCCGTCGCACAGGCCGTCGCGGTTCTCGATGATGCGGAACAGCGCTTCGATGCCGTCGTTGATGTCGGTGAAGCAACGTTTCTGCGCGCCGCCGTCCATCAGTTTGATCGGCGAACCTTCCACCAGGTTGAGGATCAGTTGGGTGATGGCGCGGGAAGAGCCGATGCGCGCAGCGTCCAGGTTATCCAGGCGCGGCCCCATCCAGTTGAACGGACGGAACAGCGTGAACTTCAGGCCTTCTTTGGCGCCGTAAGCCCAGATCACCCGATCCAGCAGCTGTTTGGAGACCGAATAGATCCAGCGCTGCTTGTTGATTGGCCCGACGATCAGACGCGAATGGTCTTCGTCGAACTCTTTATCGTCGCACATGCCGTACACTTCAGATGTGGACGGGAAGATGATGCGCTTGTTGTATTTCACGCAGTCGCGAACGATCTTCAGGTTCTCTTCGAAGTCCAGCTCGAACACGCGCAGCGGGTTACGGGTGTATTCGATCGGCGTCGCGATCGCCACCAGCGGCAGCACCACGTCGCATTTTTTGATGTGATACTCGATCCACTCGGAGTGGATGCTGATGTCGCCTTCCACAAAGTGGAAACGCGGGTTGTCGAGGAAGCGGCTGATGGCGTCGGAACCGATATCCAGACCGTAGATGTCGTAGCGGTCATCGCGCAGCAGGCGCTCGGTCAGGTGGTTGCCGATGAAGCCGTTGACCCCGAGGATCAGCACGCGGGTGCGGCGTTTCATTACGGCATTTGGCTTGGCGGCCAAACGCACGTCGGTGACGATACCCATTTCCTGCGCCAGGCGGCTGCCCTGCACATACAGACCGCTGTCGTTCTGACCGGCGACGATCTCCAGCGCACCTTCGCCACAGGCGATGACCAGCGGCGAGGTGCTCAGCACGGTGCCCGGCTGTTTATCGTGTTGGGTGTCCAGCACGCGAGAGCGCCAGACGATCAGCTTGCGCTGACCGAGGTAGCTGAAGGCACCCGGGTACGGCTCGGTGACGGCGCGCACCAGGTTGTTGATCTCTTTGGCGGATTTGTGCCACAGGATCTCACCGTCCGCCGGGGTGCGGCGACCGAAGTAGCTGGCCTGAGACTCATCCTGCCGGGTGAAGGTGGCGGTGCCGTTCTTCAGCTTCGGCAGCTGCTCTTTCAACACGATCTGCGCGGCTTCCAGCACTTTTTTGTGCAGCGTCAGCGCGGTGTCGCTGTCGGCAATGGTCACTTTCTGCTGACCGACGATGTCACCGGCGTCCGGGCGTTTCACCATTTTGTGCAGCGTGGCGCCGGTTTCGGTTTCGCCATTCACCAGCGCCCAGTTCACCGGCGCGCGGCCGCGGTAACGCGGCAGCAACGAGCCGTGCAGGTTGAAACCGCCCTGCGGCGCCAGCGACAAGATCTCGTCGCTCAGCATGTGGCGGTAATAGAACGAGAAGATCACGTCCGGCTGCAGTGCGCGAATGCGGTCAACCCACAGCGGGTGATTTACGTCTTCCGGCGCATAGACCGGCAGATCCAATTCGGCGCCCAAACGGGCCACAGAGGAGAAGAAGTTGTTCTCACCAGGGTCGTCGGTGTGCGTGAACACGGCCTGCACGTCATAACCCGCCTCAGTCAGCGCTTTCAGACCTGCGCAGCCAATATCATGGTAAGCAAATACAATAGCTTTCATCATTCTTCTTCCTGAGTATTGTGGTCATGCTGTGCACCGACCACTTTCTGAACAAAATAGCGAGGACGCGCACGCACGTCGGTATAGATACGGCCGATGTATTCACCCAACAGCCCCATGCCGACAAACTGGGCGCCGATAAAGGTGAACAGGACGGCGAAAAGGGTGAACACGCCGCCGGCGGCCCATTCAGGGCCGAGCAGCAGACGCAGCGCAATCAGCACCAGCGCCAGCACAAACCCGGACAGCGCCACGATGCTGCCGACCACGCTGAGCAAACGCAGCGGCGTAGTGGTGAGGCAGGTGATCAGGTCATACATCAGGTTGATCAGCTTCATCAGGCTGTACTTGGAGTCGCCAAACTCGCGCTCAGCGTGGCGCACGTCGATCTCGGTGGTACGGCGGGCGAAGGTGTTCGCCAGAATCGGGATAAAGGTGCTGCGCTCATGACAGTGCAGCATCGCCTCAACGATATGACGACGGTAGGCGCGCAGCATGCAGCCGTAGTCCCCCATCGACTTGCCGGTGGCGCGTTGAATCATCATGTTGATCACGCGCGAGGCACTTTTGCGGAACCAGGAGTCCTGACGGTTGGCGCGCACGGTGCCCACCACGTCATAGCCCTCTTCCGCCACGCTAACCAAACGAGGGATCTCCTCCGGCGGGTTCTGCAGATCGGCGTCCAGCGTAATCACCAGATCGCCGGTCACCTGGTTGAAACCGGCCATGATCGCCGAGTGTTGGCCGTAGTTGCGGTTCAGCAAAACGGCGATCACGTGGCTGTCCGGCTTTTCCGCCGCCGCGGTCAGCATGTCAGCGGAGTTGTCGCTGCTGCCATCGTCGACGAGGATGATTTCATAAGGTTGAGATAACTGCTTACAGGCGGCAGTAGTACGCTCCAGCAACGCCGGCAGGCTTTCCTGCTCGTTGTATACCGGAATGACTACCGACACTTTTTTAATCGGTTCAACGCGAGACACGTAAAGACTCCACAACAGAAGACAAGGCATTGACCACGCGATCCACGTCGGCGTCGGTCATGTCAGGGAATAGCGGTAAGGTGCACAGCCGCGCCGAGTTCCATTCGGTATTCGGCAACGACAGCTGCGGATAGCGCTCACGGTAGAATTTCTGGGTGTGCGCGGCACGGAAATGCAGCCCGGTGCCGATGCCAACCTCTTTCAGGCGCTCCATCAGTTGGTCGCGATCGAGGCCGCAGCGCTCGGGATCGACGCGCACCATAAACAGGTGCCAGGCGTGGTCATGCGGATAATCCGGCACGCCCAACGGCTGGAACGGCGAGCCTTCCAACGCGCTCAGGTAGCGCTGTGCCAGCGCCTTACGCCGTGCGTTCAGCTCAGCGAAGCGCGACAGCTGCACCACGGCGATCGCCGCGTGAATGTCGGACAGGTTGTATTTGTAACCCGGCTCCACCACTTCGGCCTGCGGTTTGCGTCCTAGCTGCTGGCGATCGAAGGCATCGACGGCCAGGCCGTGGAACTTCAGGCAACGCAGGCGATCCGCCAGCGCATCGTCGTCGGTGGCGATCAGGCCGCCTTCGGCGCAGGTCACGTTCTTAATCGCGTGGAACGAGAAAATCGCCGTGCCGCGCGCGCCGACCCATTCGCCGTTGTAACGCGTGCCGACCGCATGGGCGGCGTCTTCGATTAACGGCAGACGATGGCGTTCGGCCACGGCGCGCAAAGCGTCCATCTGCAGGGGGGCGCCGGCATAATGCACTGGAACAATCGCTTTGGTTTTCGGGGTGATGGCAGCCTCGACATCGGCAGCGCTGACCATCAAGGTCTCACGGTCAACGTCGATCATTACCGGCGTAGCGCCCAGCAGTTCGATCATGTTGAGGGTGGAAACCCAGGTTTGCGAAGGGGTGATGACTTCGTCGCCGGGCCCGATGCCCAGCGCCATCAGCGTGATGTGCATGCCCGCGGTGGCGGAACTGACGGCGATGGCGTGCTTACAGCCGAAAGTGGAACAGAAGTCATTTTCCAGTTGCTGGTTTTGCGGCCCGGTGGTGATCCAGCCGGAACGCAACACTTTCTCTACCGCGGCGATTTCTTCGTCGCCGATGGCCGGACGAGAGAAAGGCAAAAATTGATCCATAGTTAACCCCAAACGTATCGAGCTGCTTTTGATGACACTGTAAATCCCTTTCGTTTAACGAATATTAAACGCCAGAGAAGAATCGTTTCCGTGGATTAACTGCCAATGTAAGGCCGCAAGCTTAACTAAACCTTAAGACGAGGCTTGTCATCAGTAAGAGAACTGATGGATAGGCGCTGTCATCATTAATTTAAATTTATTATGTAAATCAGGTAATTATATTTATTAATAATTATTTACTTATTTTATTTTTGCCGAATCAAGCGTAGCACGTCATTGGCGTTTTTCAAGAAAACTCACGAGAAAATGAGAGGCAGCACAATAATAGCCGATGATTACCCGGCTATTTATATTCACTACGTTTAGTTTTCGTTTATATTTATACCCCAGGGCGAATTAAGCCGTGCGGGTCATGATCCAACGCTGGTTCCCCACCCATTGCAGGTGGAAATCCACTTCATAGATCTGCGACAACAGTGCGGGCGCCATCACCTCACGGGTGATGCCCTGCGCGACCAACTGCCCAGCGTGCAACAACCAAACCCGATCGGCCTGCTGCAGGGTATGATTCAGATCGTGTGCGCACACCAGCGCGCTGCGCCCACTTTGGCAGAATTCGCGCAGCAGGCGATCCAGCGCGACCTTTTGCGCCACATCCAGGCTATTGGTTGGTTCATCCAGCAACAACAATCGGCTGTGCGGGTTAACGCTGGGCCACACCTGCAGCAATACCGCCGCCAGCCGCACCCGTTGCCATTCTCCACCTGAAAGCTGTGTCAGCATGCGTGACAGTTTATCCACCAGCTTCAACCGCTGGCACAGATAGAGGATGGTGTGTTCCACCTCGGTTTGCGCCGCGCCGGCAGGCCGGTGCAACGCCAAATACTGAAACACCGGCATCAGCGACACCGGCGGCTGTTGCTGGCTGAGATAACCGCGTCGACGCGCCAGCTCGCTCCCCGGATAATCGGAGAGCGCGCGTCCGTCCAGGCAGACTTCGCCCCGCCCCGGCAGCATACCCGCCACCCGCGCCAGCAGGGTACTCTTCCCTGCGCCATTTGGGCCGATCAGGTGAACCTGCAACCCGCCGTCAATCTGTGCCGAAAAAGGCGCCAGGCGCCCCGCCACCCCAACCTCAACGAGTTGCAGCATCCGTATTACCCTGCCAGCGCCTGTTTCACCGCCGCCACCAGCGCCGGATCCTCAGGTGTGGTGTCAGGCGAGAAGCGCTGGATCACCGTGCCGTCGCGCGCGATAAGGAATTTCTCAAAGTTCCACAGAATATCGCCGGGATGCTTCGGCGCACGCCCTTTGCTGGTCATCCGCGCCAGGAACTCGCTGCCTTCCGGCGCGACGGCCTCCGGCTGTGCGGCAATCAACGCTTGGTACAGCGGATGACGGTGTTCGCCGTTCACCTCAATCTTGGCAAACATTGGGAATTGCACGCCGAAGGTGCCGCGGCAAAACGCCAGGATCTCTTCGTTGCTGCCCGGCTCCTGGCCCAGGAATTCATTGGACGGGAACCCCAGCACTTCCAGCCCCCGCTCGCGATAGGTTTCGTACAGCGCTTCCAGCCCTTCGTACTGCTTGGTCAGGCCGCACTCCGAGGCCACGTTGACCACCAGCAGCACCTTGCCCTGATAGGCACCCAGCGTGGTCGTCTGATTTTCGATGGTTTGTAACGGCAGGTTGTCGATTGGCTTGCTCATCGGTTGTCATCCTTTGGTTTTTTAATGGCAGGTGAATGAAGAAAACTACCTTACGCCTTTTGTCCGGGTCAGTAACCAGATAAATAGCGGCGCCCCCAGCGTGGCTGTCACCACGCCGATCGGCAGCTCGGCCGCCAGCAGCGCAACGCGGGCGATCACATCGGCCACCAGCAACACCCCGGCCCCCGCCAGCGCGCAGGCCGGCAGCAGATAGCGCTGGTCTGTCAGGCCGGTGAGCCGCAAAATATGCGGGATCACCAGCCCAACGAAGCCGATCACCCCGGCGAGCGCCACGCTGACGCCAACCAGCCAGCCGATCGCCAGCACCAGCAGGTTACGCCACACATGCAGCGACAGCCCGAGCTGGCGCGCCTGCACCTCGCCCAGCGCCATCAGGTTGAGCGCTCGGCCCTGGCCACACAGCCACAGCAACACCGGCAGCAGCGCCAGCACCAGCCACTTTTGGCGCCAGTCGACGCCGCCGAAACCGCCCATCATCCAGTACATCAGCTGCCGCAGATCGAGGCTGGTGCTGAAATAGACCGCCCAGGTCATCAGCGCGCTGCACACGATGCCCAGCGCCACGCCGACCAGCAACAGCCGTGCATTGGTCAGACGTCGCCGGCGAGCGAAGCCCAGCAGCAAGAAGGTCATCGCCAACGCACCGGCTATCGCGGCGGCGCTCATCAGCGCCACCGGCAACAAACCGTGCCCCAACAACACCGTCAGCACCAGCGCTACGCCGGCGCCGTTAGCGACGCCCAGCAGACCGGGCTCCGCCAGAGGATTTTCAAACAGCGCCTGCATCACCGCGCCCGCCACCGCCAGGGCGGCGCCGACCAGCATCACCGCCAGCGCGCGCGGCAAACGCAGTTGCCAAACAAACAGTTGCGCTCGATCGCTGAACCACGCTGACGGCCATATCCATTGGTCGCCGGCGCAAAGGCTGACCAGCAACGCCACCGCCACGCCCAGCGCCAACAGACTGAGCTGGCGTTTATCGCGGTAGCGTTGATGTTGCAACAGTAAGGTGAAGGTACGGCTGGTTGGCATGGCGCGGCGGTTCCCTGCCGGCCGCTGTCGTGGCCGGATAATTGACGTTTGAGTCGAATATTAGGGGGTTAACGCCGCAAGGGGAAGTCTTGCGTGGATAGTGGCTCAGGAAAGCAGCGGCTGGCCTTGCCCGTCATCGCAACAATGATGGCAAAACCAGCCGCCGATAAACTCAGGGATTAACGATGCGGGCCGGCGTTGCCCGGTGGATAAGGTTGGCCGCGGCCACCATCGCGGCGGTCATGGTCACCGCGATCGTCATGACGGCGGTCGTGGTCGCCACTATCGCGATCGCCGTGGAATGGATTGCCGCTGCGTTCCGGCCCACGATGCTCATAGCCACGCGGCGGCGAAGGTTGCCAGCGTCCGCCGTCCCAGTACATACCGCGCGCATTGCGCTCACCCAGGCCGCGGCCCTGGTGCGCATGCCACCACTGCGGTGGACGCCAGTCGTAGCCATCCCAGTAGTAGCCGCGACGGTCCTGATCCCCCAGATGCAGAGAAACGCCCGGCACGTTGATATCGACGGAGACATCGGCCTTCGCCGCCAGCGGCAGCAACAGCGGGAAACACACCAGCAACAGGATCTTTTTCATTTCACCTTCTCACTCTATTTTCTTGCTGCAGTGGTTATATCAGCGTGCTTATTTAACGACTATCTCACCGATGCCTATTTTCAGATTGTTTTCGACGGCCTTACACAATCCCTACACTGTTTGCCGCCACCTTTAATTATCATAACCACTGACAAGATTTAACGAATAACTGACGTCTCTCAAGCGGCGCGGCAATTATAGTTAAATGGATTTCCACCGGAGGATTATAAGATGATTAAACGTATCGGTATGCTGCTGACCGTTGTAGCCCTGGCCTCAACCCTGAGCGCCTGCTGCTGGGGCCCGCACGGGGGCGGTGGCCACCGCGGCGACGGCCCTGGCCATTATTACGGCCGTTATTGAAACAACAAATATGGCCACTCACCACACAAAATAAGATATAAGAATACTCCGTAATTGAGATTAAATAAATTTTCGCCGAGGTGATTTAATGAATAATTTTAATTCATGCATTGCCCATTAGGAATAAACTGAATTTTGTCTCAGAAAAGAAAAAGGCCGCGCAAGCGGCCTTTTTTGATGTCACGTCACTCACCCTTTCGGGCTGGCGTTTTCTACCCGGCTTTTCAGCTTCTGTCCCGGACGGAAGGTCACCACACGGCGCGCCGTAATCGGAATGTCTTCGCCGGTCTTCGGGTTACGCCCCGGACGTTGGTTCTTGTCACGCAGATCAAAGTTGCCAAAACCCGACAGTTTTACCTGTTCGCCATTCTCAAGAGCCCGACGGACCTCTTCAAAGAACAGTTCCACCAGGTCTTTGGCGTCCCGTTTGCTAAGCCCAAGCTTCTCAAACAGGTGTTCTGACATTTCAGCTTTAGTAAGCGCCATAGGTTCAATCCCTCAAGGATGCTTGGAATCGCTGTTTTAGAGCCTCTACGCATTTTGCAACGGTAGCGGCTATCTCCTCTTCTTCCAGTGTACGAGCGGTATCCTGCAATACCAGACTGATAGCCAGGCTCTTGTCACCTTCTGCCACGCCCTTGCCACGGTACACGTCAAACAAGTTTACGCCAACTACCTGATTTGCGCCAACTTTCTTACACTCGGCCAAAATATCTTCTGCGGGGACGTTTTCAGCCACCACAATGGCGATATCACGGCGGTTTGCCGGGAAGCGCGAAATCTCCCGCGCCTGAGGCACGGCGCGGCTCGCAAGCTTGTTCCACTCCAGTTCAAACACCACGGTGCGGCCGTTAAGATCCAGTTTACGTTCAAGTTCCGGGTGAACCACACCGATGAAACCTACGCGTTCGCCGTGCAAATAAATCGCCGCACTTTGCCCTGGATGCAGGGCCGGATTGGCTTCCGCCCGGAACTGAATTTCGGATAATTTACCGGTCAGCTCGAGGACGGACTCCAGATCCCCTTTTAAATCATAGAAGTCGACGGGCTTGCGCGCCAGATCCCAATGTTCATCGTGCGTATGGCCGGCGATCACGCCCGCCAGCATGACATCCTGACGGATACCCAGATCTGCCGCACTATCAGGCACAAAGCGCAGGCCGCTTTCGAACAGGCGCAGACGCGTCTGCTGGCGGTTCTGGTTATACACCACCGCAGACAGCAGGCCGGTCCACAGCGACAGGCGCATCGCCGACATTTCTACCGAAATCGGGCTTGGCAGGATCAGCGCTTCTTCATTCGGGTGCAGCAGCGCCTGCACCTTCGGATCGACGAAGCTGTAGGTGATCGCTTCCTGATAACCGTGATCGACCAGCATGGTCTTCACGCGCTTCAGCGTCAGATCGGCTTCGCGATGCTGGGTCATCACCAGATCGGCGCGCACCGGCACATCCGGGATGTTGTCGTAGCCGTAAACGCGCGCCACTTCTTCCACCAGATCCTCTTCGATCTCCATATCGAAACGCCAGCTTGGCGCGACCGCTTGCCAGCTGTCGCCCTGCTCGGTCACCTGGCAACCCAGGCGGCGCAGAATGTCACTGACCTGCTCGCTTGGCACCACGTGGCCGATCAGGCGATCCAGTTTCTCGCGGCGCAGCGTGATGGTGGCGCGCTTCGGCAGTTCGTTCTCGTGGGTCACGTCGATAATCGGGCCTGCCTGACCGCCGCAAATATCGAGCAGCAGGCGCGTGGCGCGTTCCATCGCTTTGTACTGCAGCGCCGGATCGACACCGCGCTCATAGCGGTGAGAAGCGTCGGTGTGCAGGCCGTGACGACGCGCGCGGCCGGTGATCGACAGCGGGCTGAAGAAGGCGCATTCCAGCAGCACGTCCTGAGTTTCCCCGTTGACGCCGGAATGCTCGCCACCGAAGATGCCGCCCATCGCCAACGCTTTTTGATGATCGGCGATCACTAAGGTGTCGGCGTTCAGTTTGGCTTCACTGCCGTCCAGCAGCCTCAGCGTTTCGCCTTCTTCCGCCATGCGCACCACGATGCCGCCGTCGATGCGGCTCAGATCGAAAGCGTGCATCGGCTGGCCAAGCTCCAGCAGCACATAGTTGGTGACGTCAACCACCGCATCGATGGAGCGGATACCGCAGCGACGCAGTTTTTCACGCATCCACAGCGGGCTTGGCGCCTTGACGTCGATGCCTTTCACCACGCGGCCCAGATAGCGCGGGCACGCCTGCGGCGCGTCAACACGGATCGGCAGCGTGGCGTCAATCGCAGCGGCCACCGGGCTCATGTCTGGCTCGGTCAGCGCCACCTGGTTCAGTACGCCCACGTCGCGCGCGACGCCGATGATACCCAGGCAGTCGGCGCGGTTCGGGGTAACGCTGATCTCGATGGTGTTGTCGTTCAGTTTCAGGTAGTCACGGATGTCGGTGCCGATCGGCGCATCCAGCGGCAACTCGATGATGCCGTCATGATCGTCGGAAATGCCCAGCTCGGAGAACGAGCACAGCATGCCTTCCGAAGGCTCGCCGCGCAGCTTGGCGGCTTTGATTTTGAAATCGCCCGGCAGCACCGCGCCCACGGTGGCGACCGCCACTTTCAGGCCGGTACGGCAGTTCGGCGCGCCGCAAACGATGTCGAGCAAGCGGTCGCCGCCAACGTTGACCTTGGTGACGCGCAGTTTGTCGGCGTTCGGGTGCTGACCGCACTCGACCACTTCACCCACCACAACGCCGTTAAACGCGCCGGCAACCGGATCCACGCCGTCCACTTCCAGGCCGGCCATGGTGATTTGATCGGATAATGCTTCGCTGCTGATGGCCGGGTTTACCCACTCGCGCAACCAGAGTTCACTGAATTTCATGTGATATTCCCGCCTTACTTAAACTGTTTGAGGAAACGCAGATCGTTTTCGAAGAATGCGCGCAGGTCGGTGACGCCGTAACGCAGCATCGTCAGGCGCTCCATGCCCATGCCGAAGGCGAAGCCGGAGTAAACTTCCGGATCGATGCCGACGTTGCGCAGCACGTTCGGATGCACCATGCCGCAGCCCAGCACTTCCAGCCACTTGCCGTTCTTGCCCATCACGTCCACTTCAGCGGACGGCTCGGTGAATGGGAAGTAGGACGGACGGAAACGAACCTGCAGGTCTTCTTCAAAGAAGTTGTTCAGGAAATCGTGCAGCGTGCCCTTCAGGTTGGTGAAACTGATGTCTTTATCGACGATCAGCCCTTCCATCTGGTGGAACATCGGGGTGTGAGTCTGATCGTAGTCGTTACGGTAAACGCGGCCCGGCGCAATGATACGGATCGGCGGCTGTTGGTTCTTCATGGTGCGGATCTGCACGCCGGAAGTCTGGGTGCGCAGCAGGCGTGTGGCGTCGAACCAGAAGGTATCGTGGTCGGCGCGCGCCGGGTGATGCCCTGGAATGTTCAGCGCGTCGAAGTTATGGTAATCGTCTTCAATCTCCGGGCCGGTGGCAACGGAAAAGCCCAACTCGCCGAAGAAGGTTTCGATACGGTCGATGGTGCGGGTCACCGGATGCAGGCCGCCGTTCTCCATGCGACGGCCCGGCAGGGAAACGTCGATGGTTTCAGCCGCCAGGCGCGCGTTCAGCGCTGCGCTTTCCAGCGCGTTCTTACGCGCGTTCAGGGCGTCCTGTACTTCTTGCTTGGCCTGGTTGATCACCGCGCCGGCCGCCGGACGGTCTTCCGCCGGTACGTCACGCAGAGACTGCATCTGCAAGGTGAAATGACCTTTCTTGCCAAAATATTCGACGCGCACCAAATCTAACGCGGCAACATCCTGGGCATCTTCTACGGCTGCCTTGGCATTGGCAACCAGCTCTGCGAGATGTGGCATTGCTTTCCTCTTCCTCTGGCCGGGATGGCCCTAAGTAATTGTTATCTATATTCGAACACGCCTTTGACCATTATTCAAAGACTTTTCAATACGTTGCCGGCCGGCCGGCTCGCCTGCGCGGCACAGGGCCGACTGAGTGTCTGCCACCCTCGCCGCAGCAATGTGCAAGGCAAGGCGATGGCCAAAAACAAAAAAGCCTCCACGAGGGAGGCTTAGGCGCTACTTTTCGTTTCTTTTCTTACGCGCAAAGCCTCCTGAAATCAGGCGCTAAAGTAAAAAAAGAAACGAAAAATAGCTGCGTGCATGATTGCGGTACCTTGTCGCTAATTGTCCACCAGTGATATAGCGGCGGGCAATAAAAGTCAATATTTGTCGCTGAAAACAAAGATTAAAAGAGGGAGCAAGCTCCCTCTTCTACTGACTTACGCCAGAGCTGCTTTCGCTTTCTCAACCAGTGCGCCGAAGGCCACTTTGTCGAAGACTGCGATGTCAGCCAGGATCTTACGGTCAATTTCGATCGAGGCTTTTTTCAGGCCGTTGATGAACTTGCTGTAAGACAGACCGTTCTGACGAGCAGCTGCGTTGATACGTGCAATCCACAGCTGACGGAACTGACGCTTACGTTGACGACGGTCACGGTAAGCATACTGACCTGCTTTGATTACTGCCTGGAAGGCAACACGATATACGCGCGAACGGGCACCGTAGTAGCCTTTCGCCTGCTTCATGATTTTCTTGTGACGTGCGCGTGCAATTACACCACGTTTTACGCGAGCCATATGCTCTCTCCTAAAGTCTTATTCTAAATTCAAAAAAAATGGCTTATGCGTACGGCAGGCACGCGGTAACCAGGACCAGATCGTTTTTAGACACCATGCCTTTCGGACGCAGGTGACGTTTACGCTTGGTTGCTTTTTTGGTCAGAATATGACGCAGGTTGGCATGTTTACGCTTAAAACCACCGCTGCCGGTTTTTTTGAAGCGCTTGGCTGCACCACGTACAGTTTTAATCTTTGGCATTTTAATTAAATCCACTTCGCATTGTTAAACAACGAATCAGTTGGGCGAATAAAACCCACACAGCGCAAGCGCCGCGCGGGTTCCATTACTTGTAAGCCTTACTGTTTCTTCTTAGGAGCGAGCACCATAATCATCTGGCGGCCTTCGATCTTCGTAGGGAAGGATTCGACCACTGCCAGATCCATATCTTCACACAGGTCTTTACGGACGCGGTTAAGCACTTCCATACCGATCTGCTGGTGCGCCATCTCACGCCCACGGAAACGCAGGGTGATTTTGGCTTTATCGCCATCTTCCAGAAAGCGAATCAGGTTGCGTAGTTTGACCTGATAGTCGCCATCATCGGTGCCAGGACGGAATTTGATTTCCTTGACCTGAATAACTTTTTGCTTCTTCTTCTGTTCTTTCGTCGACTTGCTCTTCTCGTAGAGGAATTTGCCGTAATCCATGATTCGGCAAACTGGCGGTTCGGCATTTGGGCTGATTTCTACTAAATCAACGCCCGCTTCCTCAGCTTTTTCAAGAGCTTCATTCAGACTGACAATACCAATCTGCTCGCCATCGACGCCGGTTAGGCGAACTTCTTGCGCGCGAATTTCTCTGTTAATGCGATTAGGACGCGCCGGTTGAACTCGTTTTCCGCCTTTAATACTTTATTCCTCCAGTTGATGAAGACTACGGCTGCGAATCTCTTTCAGCAGCTTGTCTACGACTTCGTTTACGTCCAGGCTTCCCAGGTCTTTGCCACGGCGGGTACGAACGGCAACTTTGCCGGCTTCGACCTCTTTGTCGCCGCACACCAACATGTAAGGGACTCGACGTAAAGTATGTTCGCGAATTTTAAAGCCAATCTTCTCATTTCTCAAGTCCGCTTTCACGCGAATACCTGCATCCTGCAGTTTTTTGGTCAATTGCTGGACGTAATCAGACTGGCTGTCGGTGATATTCATCACCACCACCTGCACCGGAGCGATCCAGGTCGGGTAGAACCCGGCGTATTCTTCGGTAAGGATACCGATGAAGCGTTCCATGGAGCCCAAAATGGCGCGGTGAATCATTACCGGCACGACGCGATCGTTGTTTTCGCCAACGTACGAGGCGCCCAAACGGCCCGGCAAGAAGAAATCGAGCTGCACGGTACCACATTGCCATGCGCGATCCAAACAATCATGCAGGGTAAATTCAATTTTCGGTCCGTAGAAGGCGCCCTCGCCCGGCTGGTACTCGAACGGAATGCCGTTCTCGGTCAGCGCGGCGGCCAGGTCTTCTTCCGCACGGGTCCACATGTCGTCGGTACCGATGCGTTTTTCCGGACGAGTGGACAGCTTGACGGCGATCTTGTCGAAGCCGAAGGTGCCGTACACGTCATAGACCATGCGAATGCATTCGTTCACTTCGGCGCGCACCTGCTCTTCGGTACAGAAGATGTGGGCGTCATCCTGCGTGAAGCCGCGCACGCGCATCAGACCGTGCAGGGAACCCGACGGCTCGTTGCGGTGGCAGCTGCCGAATTCGCCCATGCGCAGCGGCAAATCGCGGTACGACTTCAGGCCCTGGTTGAAGATCTGCACGTGACCCGGGCAGTTCATCGGCTTGATGCAGTATTCGCGGTTTTCCGACGCGGTGGTGAACATGGCGTCTTTGTAGTTTTCCCAGTGGCCGGTTTTTTCCCACAGCACGCGGTCCATCATAAACGGACCTTTCACTTCCTGGTACTGGTACTCTTTGAGCTTCATGCGCACGAAGGCTTCCAGCTCGCGGAAGATAGTCCAACCGTCGTTGTGCCAGAACACCATGCCCGGCGCTTCTTCCTGCATGTGATACAGATCGAGCTGCTTGCCGATCTTGCGGTGATCGCGCTTGGCCGCCTCTTCCAGGCGTTGCAGGTAGGCGTTCAGCTGCTTCTTGTCTGCCCAGGCGGTGCCGTAGATACGCTGCAGCATTTTGTTTTTGCTGTCACCGCGCCAGTAAGCGCCGGAGGTTTTCTGCAGCTTGAAATGGTGGCAGAAACGCATGTTCGGCACGTGCGGGCCGCGGCACATGTCGATGTATTCTTCGTGGTGATACAGGCCAGGACGATCGTCATGGCTGATGTTCTCATCCAGGATCGCCACTTTATAGATTTCGCCGCGCTCAGCGAAGGTGTCGCGGGCTTCTTGCCAACTGACCTTCTTCTTGATGACGTCGTAATCCTTATCGGCCAACTCGTGCATCCGCTTTTCCAGCAGATCCAGGTCTTCCTGCGTCAGGGTGCGGTCGATATCCACGTCATAATAGAAACCGTTGTCGATAACAGGACCGATCGCCATTTTGGTATCCGGCCACAGCTGCTTGATCGCATGACCCAGCAGGTGCGCGCAGGAGTGGCGCATGATTTCCAGACCGTCTTCGTCTTTGATGGTGATGATGGCCAGCTGCGCATCCGATTCGATCAGATCGCTGGCATCAACCAGTTCGCCATTGACGCGACCGGCGATACAGGCTTTCGCCAGGCCAGGGCCGATATCGCGCGCGACATCCATCGGGGAAACGGGGTGGTCGAAATGACGCTGACTACCGTCAGGAAGAGTAATAACAGGCATTAATAATTCCTTATCTACAGTGGTGACCCACACGACAGATCACATGCAGTACGAAAATTGGATTTTGGGTTTGGTCAGCCAGGTTTCAGATCTCGCCCACAATTGCCAGATTGAAACCTCACTGGGTATACAGAATGGAACGCATACCTTCTCAGCCGAATTCGGCTAAGCGAATAGTATCACTAAAATTGTTCCGGATAAATAAAGCGCCGTCGCCCTCACACTTTCGCTTCATTCGACGCAAAAACGGTCTTCATGTAGCTGAGGGTGGCCAGCAGGCACAGGCCGTAGCCCAGCAGTTCGCAACCCTCTTCCACCATGTTTTTCACCACCCGGTTGTAGCCGTCCAGCATCAGCGTTTGCCACAGCGTGCTCATGCCGAACAGGCGTGAAAACACCAGAATGCACAGCAGACCGGCGCACATCATGCCGTAGCCGGGATGCGTCACGAAATCGGCCAGGCCGCGCACCGTCGCCGCAATGTGCCTGGCGGCATGGCACAGACAGACCAAGGTGACCGCCAGCGCGAACCACACCCAGGCGCCGTGCCACAACGCATCGAAAGCGAAGTCCATCTCGCGGATCAGCATGCAGAGAAAGAAGCCGCCGACCAGCATCCAGGCGGAGCGGCGTTCCGCCTGCCGCCAGGCCGCGGCGAAAAAACCGCCGGCGATGGCGAGCAGCAACAGTTCCTGCGCCGCTTCGGTCAGCGAGGTTTCATGCACGAAGTTATGCAACCAGTGCACATCGATAAACACCAGGCCGACCAATGCCGCCATGAAGGCGGCAGAAAGCGCGAATGCGCTGATTTTCCCCAGTAAAAGTTTCAACTCGTCTTGCATAATCAATCTCATTATCGTTTTAAAGCGCGCCTATGGTAGGCAGCTGAGCCTGCGGGGTGTAGCAATTGGTGCTGAACGTCGGCCTTTACCGGCCAATTGCGGCGAAAAAGGCCATAAAACACAAAAATTGTGCATTTTTTCTGAGCGCCGCTCGTTTTTCAGCCTGCGCTCATCATGGGTGCGCGGTATTAACGACGTTATAGGGGCTGATGCATTTTGGTGCGCGTTCGGCGCCGCGGGCGATTGCGGTCAACGACGCCCCGTTGGGATGTGAGGATGAACCTGAGCTCGCCGGCGAGTGCAACGGCAATGATGAAACGCCGGCCGACGGTTAATTAACGTTACGAGCTATCCCCATTGCCGCCAGGCACGCGGCAGGCTAGGCTGTTTAGCTCGTAGGCCGCCGCTTGGCGGCCTGAACGTTGCACAGGGAGTCTACTTTATGACGGGTATTTTGCAGTTATTCCAGGCCATCGGACTGGGTTTGGTGCTGCTGTTGCCGCTGGCCAACCCGCTGACCACGGTGGCGTTGCTGCTCGGTTTGTCCGGTAATATGACGCGCGAAGAGCGCAATCAGCAGTCGCTGATGGCCTCGGTTTATGTGTTCTGCATCATGACGGTGGCGTTTTACGCCGGGCAGGTGGTGATGAACACTTTCGGTATTTCGATCCCCGGCCTGCGCATCGCCGGCGGCCTGATCGTCGCCTTCATCGGTTTCCGCATGCTGTTCCCGCAACAAAGCGCCGATGAGGCGCCGGAGGTGGAGAGCAAGTCGCACGAGCTGCGCCACAAGACATCGGCCAACATCGCCTTCGTGCCGTTGGCCATGCCGAGCACCGCCGGGCCGGGCACCATCGCGATGATCATCAGCTCGGCGTCGAGCGTCAAAGCGAACACGCTGGGTTTTGAACCCTGGGTGCTGGCCGTGGCGCCGGTCGCCATCTTCCTGACGGTCGCGGTGATCCTGTGGGGCTGCCTGCTCAGCTCCGGCGCCATCATGCGCCTGGTAGGGAAAAGCGGCATCGAGGCGATCTCGCGCCTGATGGGCTTCCTGCTGGTGTGCATGGGGGTACAGTTCATTATCAACGGCGTGCTGGAGATCATCTCCACCTATACGCCGGCCGCCTGATCACACAAAACGGGCGCGATCGTCGCGCCCGTTGCCGTTATTTCCCCATCGGCGCCTGCGCGCCCAAAATGCCCTTGCCTTCCGGCACTTCGGTAAAGCGGCTGAGGATCTCGCTGTAGGTCTTGGCCGGATCCAGATCCGGGAACTGCGCCGGGTAGATAAACTTCGCCAGATACTCCAGCCCCACGATGTTGTACGGATGGTTGTAGAAATTATGGTAGATGCCGTAGAACCGCCCCTCTTTCACCGCCGACACCTGCGCGAAGCCCGGGCGCTGTTTCATGCGGTTGAAAGCCTCATCCACCTGTTGCTGCGTCACGCCATAGCCGAACGGCACCGCGGCGTTGGTCTTGCTGGCCCACTGTGAGCCGGAAACGATGTAGGCGTCCGGTTTCATGGCGATCACTTTTTCCAGCGCCACGTCGCCGGTCGCGCCCGGCAACAGCGCAGAGCCGATGTTGCGCGCGCCGACCGCCTCGACCAGCGCCCCCCAGCCGACGTGCGCATGGGTGAAGCAGCAGGACTCCAGCCCATTCAGGCCAGCCTTGGCTTCGAAAAACACCCGCGGTTTGGGTGCCACCGCCTGCGTTTTGGCCAGAATGGCCTGATAATGCTGCTGATAATAATCGGTATATTGCTTGGCTTCGCTTTCGCGGTTGAGGGTTTCCCCCAGCAGCGTCACGCTTTTCGGCGTGTTCTCCACCGGCTTGAGCATGGTATCGATGAACAGCACCGGCACGTTCAGCGCCTTCAGCTTATCCAGCACGCCGGTTTGGCTCAGCGAAGGCTTGGAGCGCAGCTGGGCGATCATCAGATCGGGCCGCTTGGCGATCACGCTCTCCAGGTTCACTTCACCCTTATCGCTGAATCCCATATCGATGATGTTTTTCGCCCCCGGCCATTTGCTCTGCAAGATATCCCAGGTCGCCGCATCGCTTTTCTTCAGCAGGTTATTCCAGGCCACCAGCCGGCCAAACGGATTGGCGCGATCGAGCAGCGCCAGCGTGAGAATGTCGCGCCCGTCCTGCACCACGATGCGTTTCGGCTCCTGCTGGAGGGTGACCGTCTGGCCGGAGGTGTCGGTCAGGGTCAACGGATAGGTAGTGGCCATCGCCGGAGAGGCGAGCAAGGCGGCGCAAACCAGCGCCGGCAAAATGATTCGACGGTGCACGAAAAACTCCTTAGTCATGAATACATTCAGAAAATACTAATGAGAATGGCTTGCATTATCAAAGATAACGCCCGGCATGTCGGCGATTAATTGCAAAGGGATGTGTAAAGGAAGGATAAGAGGCGCGCCGGAAGCGGCGCGCCCAGGGGATCACATCAGGCCGTAGATCAGCGCCGACAGCGCAATCAGGCCCATCACCAGCACGAATACGTTGCTCGCCGCGCGGTACTGGCGCATGGCCGGCACCGCACGCACGGCGTACATCGGCAGAATGAACAGGATGGCGGCAATCAGCGGGCCGCTGATGGTTTCGATGATGTGCAGCGCGCTGGGGTTCCACACCGTCGCCGCCCAGGTGAGCAGGAACAGCGACGCCGCCGAGATGCGGTGCGTCATGCGCGAACTGAGCGGCTTGCCGACCGCGCGCGTGACGCCGTCGATCAGGCTGGTCGCCCCTTCCGTCACCCCCAGCGAAGTGCCGAGATAGGATTTGGCCATCGCCAGCATCGCCATCACCGGGCCAAGGTAGGCGATCAGCGGGTTGGAGAACTTGTTGGCCAGCGTAGTCAGCACCGTGATGTTCTGCTCTTTCGCCTGCAGCATGTCTTCATGAGACAGGCTCAGCACGCAGCTGAACACGAAGAACAGCACGGTAACGCAGATCAGCACATAGCTATAGCGCATGATGCGCGCGCAGCGGCGTTCCGCCTTGTCGCCGTACAGGCTCTTCTGGGTCGAGGCGAAGGAAGAGATGATCGGCGCATGGCTGAAGGAGAACACCATCACCGGCACCGCCAGCCACAGCGAATGCCACAACCCCGGCGTGTCGAAGCGGGTGGCGGCCAGGCCGTGCACGAAGTTGGCGGTATTCCAGCTCGGCATCAGATAGAGCGAAATGCCCATCAGGAACACCAGCAGTGGGAACACCAGCATGCCCATCGCCGCCACGATGCTGTCTTTGCCGCGCAGCAGCACCAGATTGAGCACCACCACCACCGCCAGGCTCAGCCAGATGCGCGGCAGCGGGGCCACGTGGAACTGATGGATCAGGAAGCTGTCCAGCGCGTTGGTGATCGAAATGCTGTACACCAGCACGATCGGGAAGAACGCCATCAGATACAGCATCATGATGATTTTGCCGGCCAGCACGCCGAAGTGTTCCACCACCACATCGTGAATGTTGCCGTCGCGGCTGGAGCCGGAAAGCACGAAGCGGCTGAGCGCGCGGTGCGGCAAATAAGTCAGCGGGAAAGCGAACAGCGCCATCAACAGCAACACCAGCGGGCCGTTCAGGCCGGCGTTGATCGGCAAGAACAACGTACCGGCGCCCACCGCAGTCGCATAGAGACCGAACATCCAGACGGTGTCGGTTTTGTTCCATTTGGCAGGCTGAGCGGCCGTCAGCGTGCCTGAATCGGGAGAAATCGTACTCATGAGACAGTCTACCTTAATCTGCGGCGACAACGATTGCGCCTAACGGGATATCCTTCTCCGCGAGTTTTTTAATAATAATCAGTGAATTAAAGCGATATTTCATACTTACGCCTGATGAAAGGACGGCAAAGGATAATGAAAAATCCGCTGCGGGTCTATGTTTTATCGGCCGAATGAACGATTTGCGAACACAATGTGCTGAAAAAAACGGCGCACTCAGTAAAAACTAAGGGCCCCTTGCGGAGCCCTTAAGCGGTTTATTTCTTCGCGTCCGGATGGTCCGGCACCTCGGCGCTGCCCATCTCCTTCTCGTCGCGGATCATCGAGCGGTCTTTACGCACGTCGGCCACGTCGGAAGCGCTCACCGGTTTGGCGCTGTTGCCCCAGCTCGAGCGGATGAAGTTCACCACGTCCGCCACCTGCTGATCGTTCAGACGCCAGCCAAACGGCGGCATGGTGATGTTGGATACCGCCCCCTGCACCGCCGGCGTAGTGTTGCCGGTCAGCACGATGTGGATCAGCGAAGTCGCGTCCTCGGTCTGCACCACCGGATTGCCCTTCAGCGACGGGAAGGCGCGCTTGTAGCCCACGCCGTCGGTGCGGTGGCAGGCCGCGCAGTTATCGACATACAGCGCCGCGCCGGGTTTGCTGTCGTCGCCGCGCCACAGATCCTTGGCCACGCTGTCTTCGACCGGCGCCGCCTGCTGCTTGCCGTCTTTCGGCGGCAGCGATTTCAGGTAGCGCGCGATGGCGGTCAGATCGTCGTCGCTCAGGTATTGCAGGCTGTGCTCCACCACGTCGCTCATGCCGCCGAACACGATCGCCTTGTCGTTACGGCCGGTTTTCAGGAACTCGGTCAGCTCGGCTTCGCTCCAGCTGCCCAGGCCATCCTTGCGGTCGCCGCGCAGGCTGGAAGCCACCCACCCGTCGATCGGCGCGTTGCTGCCGGACAGGTAGTCGTCGCTTTCGCTGTTGCTCAACGCTTTTTCCTGCATGGTGATGCTGCGCGGGGTATGGCAAGCGCCGCAGTGGCCCAGGCCTTCCACCAGGTAGCGTCCGCGTTCAATCACCGGATCGGCCTTGGCGTCGGCAACGAAGTCCGCCGGCGACGGCGCAAACATGCCGCGCCAGATGCTCAGCGGCCAACGCATCGACAGCGGCCACGGGATGTCAGAGTCCTTGTTGGCCTGTTCCACCGGCTGCACGCCGTGCATGAAATAGGCATACATGGCGCGCATGTCGTCCTCTTTCACCAGCGCGAACGACGGGTACGGCATCGCCGGGTACAGGGTGCTGCCGTTTTTGGCTACGCCCTTACGCACCGCGTTGTCGAAATCCTCGAAGCTGTAATCGCCGATGCCGGTTTTCTTGTCCGGCGTGATGTTGGTCGAGTAGATGGTGCCGATCGGCGTCTCCATCGCCAGGCCGCCGGCGAAGGTTTTGCCGTTCTTGCCATCGGTATGGCAGGCCACGCAGTCACCGGCGCGCGCCAGGTACTCGCCGCGCTTGATCAGCTCGCTGCTGACGGTGGCGTCCTGCGCCCAAACGGAAAAACTCACTGCACAGAGAACCAGTGCCGGTACAAATGCTTTCATCGTTCGCCGTCCTTATGCCTGCACCAATGGGCCTGGGTTTTTCAGATACTGCTCGCGAATGGCGCGGGCAGACCAGTAAGCCAGCGCCGCCACGGTGCCGGTCGGGTTGTAGCCCAGCCCTTGCGGGAAGGCCGATGCGCCGATCGAGAACACGTTGTGCACGTCCCAGCTCTGCAGATAGCGGTTGACCGCGCTGGTCTTCGGATCTTCCCCCATCACCGCACCGCCGTTCATGTGGGTAGTCTGGTAGCTGGTGGTGTCGAAGTGGCTGTTGGCGTTTTTCGGGCTGCCGGCGATCAGTTTCGGGTTCATCGCCTTGGCGATCGGCGCCATCTTGTCGTACATGAACTGCGCCATCTTGATGTCGTTTTCCTGCCAGTCGAACGTCATGCGCAGCAGCGGCTGGCCAAAGACGTTCTTGTAGTTGGGATCGAGATCCAGATAGTTATTGCGGTACGACTGGTGCGCGCCGTGGGCGTCCATCGACACGTGATGGGTGTAGGCATCCGCCACCGCCGCTTTCCACTTGCTGCCCCAGGCCGGGGTGCCCGGTGGGGTCGGCAGGCCGGAGATCGGCTTGGTGCCCGCCTGGTTGACCCAGAATGGCGAACCGCCGACGAAGCCTTCTTTGGCGTGATCGAAGTTATCGGCGTTGAAGTCGTCCACGCCCACGCCGTTGCCGCCGGCGCCGATGAACGGGTTGGTGAACACGTCTTTATCGAAGAACGCCTTGATGGTGGTCATGTTCTGGTAGGCGAAGTTGCGCCCGACCACGCCTTCGCCGGTTACCGGATCGTAAGGCTTGCCGATGCCGGACAGCAGCATCAGGTGCACATTGTGGAACTGGAACGCGCCCAGGATCACCAGATCGGCCGGCTGTTCAATCTCGCGGCCCTGCGCATCGACGTAGTTCACGCCGGTGGCGCGGGATTTGTCGTCGGTCAGGTTGACCTTTAGCACGTTGGCGTTGGTGCGCAGCTCGAAGCGTTTCTCCATGCGCAGCGCCGGCAAGATGTTGACGTTCGGCGAGGCCTTGGAATACATGTAGCAGGCGTAGCCGCTGCAGAAACCGCAGAAGTTGCACGGGCCCATCTGCGCGCCGTACGGGTTGGTGTAAGAATCCGAGGTGTTGGCGGACGGCAGGTTGTAAGGGTGGTAACCCACCTCCAGCGCCGCTTTCTCGAACAGCTGAGCGGAGTAGGTATTTTTCTGCGCCGGCAGCGGGAAGTCGTCGGAGCGATCCGGCGCAAAGCGGTTGCCGCCCTTCTGCGCTACTTTCTGCCCCTTGATGGTCCAGGCGGTGCCGGAGGTGCCGAACACTTTCTCCGCCTTGTCGAAGAACGGCTCCAGCTCGTCGTAAGTCACGCCGAAGTCCTGGATGGTCATGTCCTTCGGAATGAAGTTTTTGCCGTAACGCTCTTCATAATGGCTGCGCATGCGCAGTTCGATCGGATCGACGCGGAAATGCACGCCCGACCAGTGCAGGCCGGCGCCGCCGACGCCGGTGCCCGGCAGGAACGCCGCCAGCTGGCGGTAAGGCACCGCGGTCTGGCTGCTGTTATGGCGAATGGTGACGGTGCTTTTCGACAGATCCTGGAACAGCTTGCGCCGAATGTTATAGGTCAGCTCGTCGATCACCTGCGGGTAAGAACCGTCCGGATAGGTGTCGCGCATCGGGCCGCGCTCCAGCGCCACCACGTTGAGGCCGGCCTCGGTCAGCTCTTTGGCCATGATCGCGCCCACCCAGCCGAAGCCGACGATCACCGCGTCTACTTTTTTCATTACCGTTGCCATGGTTAGCCCCTCTCCCCACGAATCGAGACCGGTGGGAAGGGATAACGCTCCCCTCGCTCAACCCAGTCCATAAAATCGGCGCGCGCGCCCGGAAAATTAATCAGCTTCCAACCCACCATGTCTTTGTTGCCGCCATGGATCGGATCGCTGAAGAAACCTTCACGGGTGTTTTGCAGCAGATAGGAGAAGAACAGTTTCGACGGCAGTTGCTGGAACTCCGCCTCGCCGGACTCGAACTTTTGCAGCATGGCGTCCTGCTGCGCGCCATCCAGTTCGGCGAAAGGCTTGCCGGCGGTTTTCTTGCTGTAGGCGTCGGCGTCTGCGATGCCGAGGTTATAGATCTGCTTGGGCACCAGCGGCAGCTGATAGCCCATCTCCTTCGGCACATCGGGGTTGAACGGCCCCTGCATGTACCAGATGGAGCCGGTGGCGTACGGGGTATTCATCTGGCGATCGATAAACTCCGGCACGCCGGCTTCCAGCGCGCCGGGGCCGCGATCGTCGGCCGGGATCAGGCGCGCGACGGCGGCCTTGATGAAGGCCCACTCTTCCGGGGTGAAAAAGGTCGGTTGGTAATCGTTCTGCGTTGAGGTGTTCGAGGCTGCGACCGCCGGTGTCGGTGCCGTCAGCGCGCCAACGCCGCTGCCACCAATTACCGCCGCAGGAATTAAGGTCATCGATTTCAACAAGAAATCGCGCCGCGAATTGTTGGTTTTATGATTCGACATGTCACATTCCATCCAAAGATAGTCACAACTATTTAACCGCAACCTTGCGATCGATACGGGTTTTTAAAATAATTTGTTACTTATTTGTATATTTATTGAAGGTCAGAATGCGTACAAAAGCAAAAATGTTACCGGTAACTTATTGAATGAACGTAAAGATTTATCTGCTAACGTAAATTTAACTTTTTGTGCGGTTTTTCCGATAAGCGGTGAGGAAATAACGAAAAATGAGAGGTGGGTCGCGCGCTGGAACGGTGCCGAAAACAAAATCGGCCGCGTTCAGCGGCCGATTCGACAAAAGAGAGGATTACTGCGACATCGCCTGATAGGCGGTGGTCACCTTCCACAAATAGCGCGGCGCCTGCGGTGCCGGGTGCTTTTTCTGGATGTGCTGATAAAACTCATCCGGGCTCATCTGATTGATGCGATTGACCGCCACGCGCTTGTCCGAGGAGAAGGTGCGCAACATGGCACCCGCCCCATTCACGTACGAAACGATGGTGGCGTAACGCAAAGTCTGTGGATTGTTGATCCCGGCTAGCTGCTGGCTTTGAAGAATATTGATATAGGCCGTTCCCAGATCAATATTGACCGCCGGATCCTTCAGCTCACGCGAGCTGGGTTGCCCGCTTCGTCCCTTCATGCGATAGGCGTCGCGGCCGGCGGTAGAAGCCTTAAGCTGCATCAATCCCACTGCGTTCGAGGTGCTGACCACGTTCGGGTTAAACCCGGACTCCACCTGAATAATCGCTTTAATCAGCGTTTCGTCAACGCCATAGTTGCTGGCCGCCTGACGAATGTAATCGTTATAAGCAACCGGGGTGCCCGTGCGGTTTACCGGTGCCTGCGGAGGGGGTTTTAACCAACCGCCGCGCGTTGTGCCACTGCCTGAAATATTGCTTGCCGTTTGCGGGTCTTTGGCGCACCCCGACAAAAGTAAAATTGCCGTTAGGCAACCTATTTTTGTTTTCACAGAATCCCTCACTCCTTTCAATGAGTTGCGTAGCATATACAACTTGTAAGGACACCTGCAGTAATTTTTTGGGCTAATCTCAAGCTATCCATATACCAAGAGGTGATTTATGAGTCAATCTGCAACAAGCTGCTTTGTGGTGACTTTTCGCTATCAGGAAGAGGGATTAACCGACCTGGCGAAGCTGACCGGGCAATTGACGCGCGAGGGTTTTGTCACGTCGGTGACAGACGAAAATGGCGTTCACCACGAACTCGGCAGCAACAGTTTTGCGTTCATAACCGTGCTGGATCAAGAGGATGTACTGCGCCTGGCGCAGGGGTTCGGGCAGTTGGCATTGGGAAAACAGCCGGAGGTGGCGATATGCAGCTGTGAGGACTACCTTCAGCGGTTACATACTGATACATAAAATGCTATAACTCCCCGGACGGTATTATTTTTTCAGTTGGAGAAATACCCCGCCGGCGGTGGGCAAGTGGCGCTTGACTTCGCTTCAATTGATATTGATAATCATTTTCATTTGAACCAGGAGACGTCATCATGCCATTGATAATTTGCGCTTTTCGTCGCAGTCGCCCTTCCCGCTCTGCCGCATTGTTACGCCCTTTCATGCTCGCCTGCCTGCTGCTCGGCGCCGCCTTGGTCAGCCAAAACGCGCTGGCGGAAAAAAAGCTGCGCGTGGTGACCACCTTCACCATCATTCAGGATATCGCCCAGAACGTGGCCGGTGACGCCGCCGTGGTGGAATCCATCACCAAGCCGGGCGCCGAGATCCACGACTATCAACCGACTCCGCGCGACATCGTCAAGGCACAGCACGCCGACCTGATCCTGTGGAACGGCATGAACCTGGAGCGCTGGTTCCAGCGTTTCTTCGAAAACATCAAACAGGTGCCGGCGGCGGTAGTCACCGAAGGCATTACCCCGCTGCCGATCCGCGAAGGGCCCTATAACGGCAACCCGAACCCGCATGCCTGGATGTCGCCAAGCAACGCGCTGGTGTATATCGAGAATATCCGCAAGGCGCTGGTGGAGCACGATCCGGCCAATGCGGAAACCTATAACCGCAACGCCAAGGCCTACGCAGAGAAAATCGGCGCGCTGGACGCCCCGCTGCGCGAACGCCTGGCGCGCATTCCGGCCGCACAGCGCTGGCTGGTGACCAGTGAAGGTGCCTTCAGCTACCTGGCGCAGGACTATCAGTTGAAAGAGGTTTATCTGTGGCCGATCAACGCCGATGAGCAAGGCTCGCCGCAGCAGGTGCGCCGGGTGATCGACGCCGTGCGCGCCCACCATATTCCGGTGGTGTTCAGCGAGAGCACCATTTCCGACAAGCCGGCCAGGCAGGTGGCGAAAGAAACCGGCGCCAAATACGGCGGCGTGCTGTACGTGGACTCGCTGTCCACCCGCGATGGCCCGGTGCCGACCTACATCGACCTGCTTAACACCACCGTGCAAACCATCGCCAAAGGATTCGATCAATGACCCATGAACCGTTTGTCCGCCCTGAATTGAACGTGGACGACGTCACCGTAACCTACAACAACGGGCACACCGCCATTCACAACGCCAGCTTCACCCTGAGCGGCGGTTCGATCTGCGCATTGGTCGGCGTCAACGGCAGCGGCAAATCGACGCTGTTCAAAAGCATCATGGGCCTGGTCAGGCCCACCGCCGGCCAGGTGTCGCTGAGCGACAAGCCGGTGGCGGACGCGCTGAAAAAGAACCTGATCGCCTACGTGCCGCAGACCGAAGACGTCGACTGGAACTTCCCGGTGCTGGTGGAAGACGTGGTGATGATGGGCCGCTACGGCAAGATGAACTTCCTGCGCATTCCGTCACGTGAGGACAGGTTGCGGGTCGACAAGGCGCTGGAGCGCGTCGGCCTGAGCGAGCTGCGCGGCCGGCAGATCGGCGAGCTGTCCGGCGGCCAGAAGAAGCGCGTATTTCTGGCGCGCGCGCTGGCGCAACAGGGCACGGTGCTGCTGCTGGATGAGCCTTTCACCGGCGTGGATGTGAAAACCGAGAATGCGATTATCGAGCTGCTGCGCGCGCTGCGCGACGAGGGCCATCTCATTTTGGTCTCCACTCACAACCTCGGCAGCGTGCCGGAATTTTGCGATCGGGTGATCCTCATCAACCGCACGGTGCTGGCCGCCGGCCCGACCGAGACCACCTTCACACAGAGCAACCTGGAGCAGGCGTTCGGCGGCGTGCTGCGCCATATCAACCTTTCCGGCCCGGATCTGCACGACGACAACGATCCGCGCACCGTCACGGTGTTGACCGACGATGAACGCCCGGCGGTGTTCTACGGCCACACCAAAAGCGATCCGCCGGCCAACAGCCAGGCCAGGGAGAAACAATCCTGATGCTGGACCTTCTGCTGCAACCTTTCAGTTACAACTACATGGTGAAGGCCATCTGGGTCAGCGCCATCGTCGGCGCCGCCTGCGCGTTCCTGTCCGCCTACCTGATGCTGAAAGGGTGGTCGTTGATGGGCGATGCGCTGTCGCACTCGGTGGTGCCCGGCGTGGCCGGCGCCTACGCCCTCGGCCTGCCCTACGCCGCCGGCGCCTTCTTCACCGGCATGCTGGCGGCGCTGGCGATGACGCTGGTGCGCCACATCACCCGGCTGCGCGAAGACGCCATCATCGGCTTTATCTTCTCCACCTTCTTCGCCGTCGGCCTGCTGATCGTGTCGCTCAACCCCACCTCGGTCAACGTACAGTCGATCATCTTCGGCAATATCCTCGGCATCGCCGACGAAGACGTGCTGCAGGTGGAAATCATCATCGGCGTTTCGCTGCTGATCCTGTGCCTGGTGTGGAAAGATCTGCTGGCGGTGTTCTTCGACGAAAGCCACGCGGTGTCGATCGGCCTGTCGCCGCTGAAGCTGAAGATCCTGTTCTTCACCCTGCTCAGCGCCTGCACCGTCGCCGCGCTGCAAACCGTCGGCGCCATTCTGGTGATCGCCATGGTGATCACGCCGGGCGCCACCGCCTACCTGCTGACCGACCGCTTCAGCCGGCTGGTGATCATCGCCATCATCATCGGCGCATTGACCAGCGGCATCGGCGCCTACCTGAGTTTCTTCCTCGACGGCGCCACCGGCGGGGTGATCGTCACCCTGCAAACGCTGGTATTCCTGGCGGCGTTCTTCTTCGCGCCGAAACACGGCCTGCTGGCATCCCGGCGCCGCGTGGCACATTCGCAAACCGGAGGCCGCTGATGGACACCCTGTATCAACTGCTCAGCGAACCCTTCGCCTACCCGTTCATGCAGCGGGCGATCGTCGCCGCCATCGTTACCGGCGTGGTGTGCGCCGTGCTCTCCTGCTATCTGGTGCTCAAGGGCTGGTCGCTGATGGGCGACGCCATCTCGCACGCCGTCTTGCCCGGCATCGTAGTGGCGTTCGTGGTCGGCATCCCGCTGGCGATCGGCGCCTTCCTCTCCGGCATTTTTTGCGCGGTAGCCACAGGCTACCTGAAAGAGAACAGCCGGGTGAAAGAGGACACGGTGATGGGCATCGTCTTTTCCGGCATGTTCGCCTTCGGCCTGGTGCTGTTCTCGCGCATCGATACCGACCAGCACCTGAGCCACATTCTGTTCGGCAACATGCTGGGCATTACCGACGGCGAACTGAAGCAAACCCTGCTGATCGCCGGCATCACCCTGGCGGTGGTGCTGCTCAAGCGCAAAGACTTCATGCTGTACTGCTTCGATCCGCACCATGCGCGGGTGATTGGCCTGCCGGTCAAGCTGCTGCACTACGGGTTGCTGTGCCTGCTGGCGATGACCATCGTCGCCTCGCTGCAGGCCGTGGGGGTGATCCTGGTGATCGCCATGCTGATCGCCCCCGGCATCATCGCCTTTATGCTGTGCCGCCGCTTCGACCGCATGCTGATGGTGGCGACGGTGGTGTCGGTGTTCTCCTGCGTGCTCGGCACCCTGATCAGCTTCCACATCGACGGCGCCACCGGGCCCTGCATCGTCATCGTGCAGGCCGTGCTGTTCGTGATCGCCTTGTTGTACAGTAAATTACGCCCGTTACAGCGTAACCAAAGCGCGCTCACCGGCGGTTAATTCCCCCGATGCGGCGAAGCCTTCTACTCGCCGCATCACATTCCCCCCGCTCATTCCGTCGTTGTCATCAAGTTGCAACCGGTATTGCGCTTAAATTAATCAATAGGGTATATACTTTGAGCTGGCGAGGCGCTGAAAAAATCGCCGCCTTTGACGCCGGCTGTGCGCCGCGTCGTGTTTTCACCACGGGAAAGACGCTAACCTAATGAATTATCAGGCAGCACAGAGGGGGACATACCATGTGGCAAGCCGTTAGCCGTCTGTTAAGTGAACATCTTGGCAGCGCAGAGATACGCGAAAGGATTGAACTGCCCGGGGGCGACATTCACCCGGCGTGGCGCGTGAGTTACGGTGACAACGAGGTGTTCGTGAAATGCGACGCCCGTGAACAACTGCCGATATTCACCGCCGAGGCCGATCAGCTGGCGTTGCTGGCGCGCAGCAAAAGCGTGCGGGTGCCGGAAGTGTACGGCGTCGGCAGCGATCGCGATTACAGCTTCCTGCTGCTGGAGTATCAGCAGCTGAAACCCCTCGATGCTCACGGCGCCTACTGCCTGGGGCAACAACTGGCGCATTTGCACCAGTGGAGCGAGCAACCGCAGTTCGGTCTCGACTTCGACAGCGATCTGACCACCACCCCGCAACCCAACGCCTGGCAACGCCGCTGGTCGGAATTCTTCGCCGAGCAGCGCATCGGCTGGCAGCTGCAGCTGGCGGCGGAAAAAGGCATGACCTTCGGCGACATCGACGACATCGTCGATCGGGTGTATCTGCGCTTGCAGCACCACCAGCCGCAGCCTTCCCTGCTGCACGGCAACCTGTGGCCGGGCAACTGCGCGATGACCGCCCACGGGCCGATACTGTTCGATCCGGCCAGCTACTGGGGCGACCGAGAGTGCGATTTGGCGATGCTGCCGCTGTATCCGGAGCTGCCGCCGCAGATCTACGACGGCTATCAGAGCGTGTGGCCGCTGGGGGCCGGGTTTATCGAGCGCCAGCCGCTGTATCAGCTGTACTACCTGCTCAACCGCAGCAACCTGTTCGGCGGCCAGCATTTGGTGGCTGCGCAACGTGCGGTGGAGGCGCTGTTGCAGCCGGAAGCGTCATAACGTTCCGGGGCGCCGCTCGGCGCCCCGTTCATGGTTCAGGCCGCGCCGGCCAACTGCCCCAACAGGCGGATCACGAACCAGGCGATCACCGCAATCACGATCGGCAGGATGTACAGCGGAAAGTACTGCAGGAAAATGGTGTGGTGCGGCAGCGTGATGCGTTCCTCCAGTTGCTGACGCGTGTGCCCTTCGCTGCCCTTGGCCTGCTCCAGGATCATCTGATCTTCCAGTCCTTCGCGAATGAACTTGACCTGACGCGACATGCGCGCGCCGGAAGCCTGCAATGCCAGCCCGACGAAGATCAATATATAGATGATGATGAACATCAAATTGGCGCCGCTGAACAGGCTTTTATCCACGTCCGGCACCGGCGAGTTGTACCAGAAAAGGTTCAGGAACGGCGTATTGAAACGCACCATGTCCACCATCACGTGGACAAAATCCAGCATTACTGCGTTGATGCCTTTGGTTTTTTCACTGTGCTGATAGATAAAGCCCAGCACGGAAATCAGCGTCGACAGCAACGCCGGGATAAAAACCACCCATCCGAGAATGCGTTTCAAAATGGCGATACGCCCGGCCTGTTGATACGTCATGTGTTCCCCTTGTTAACGACGTAACCGAATCGGCTAAGTCTACCTGCAGTTGGCGAAACTCGCCCACCGTTTTCTTCATTCCCGCTGTGCTACAAGCTTAGCCGAATTCGCCGAAATCAACTGCTTAACGACATCCGGGCACTATCATTGAAGAGATAACGTTATCCGTTTAGCCAGAGGCCGCCATGATTCGACTGATTATCTTATTGCTGGGCGCGCAGGCGCTGCACGGCCAGCGCCGCCTGCTGGTGCTGTTCGGTTGGCTGTGGATAGCCGCAGGGGCGCTGATGCTGTTCGACATACTGCAGGATGGCCGGTCGGTGCTGGCGCTGGATGCGCTGGCGGTCATCCTGGCGCTGGAGGGGCTGGTGGCGGTATCCGCCGCGCTGGTGATCGGCTCTTCGGCCAGCAGGCCGGTGCTGCTGAAGGGGCTGGGCTTCGTGTTTATGGCCTTTTTAACGTTGGACGTGCCCGCAGACGATAACATCGTCGCCACCGTGGTGTTTGGCAGCGCGCTGCTGCTTGACGGCGCCGTGCGCATCGCCTCCTCCACGGTGATTCAGCACAATCGATGGAAAGCCGTAGCGCTGGCGGGCGGCGGCGAGATCCTGCTTTCGTTGATGATTTTTATCGGCTGGCCGGCGCCGCATCGGATGACGGTGCCCTTTTGCCTCGGCGTGATGATGGTGCTTTCCGGCTGGGCTTTATTGCGTATCGCCCGCAGACTGACAAACTTCTCTCTGAATCAGCACCCCGCGCGGCAGCCACCGCACCCGGAGGATGAGACTGCGCCGCTCACGGTGTATGTCTGGACACCGATTGGCGCGGCTAAAGATCCGCGCCGGCGTTACATCGTCGACCGATACATCGCGGCGGTCGACGGCGGCGGCAATATCTCCACCGGTCACGCCGCCCTGGCGCTCGCGCCGGATGTGTATATCAGCCACTACCCACTCAACGACATCAGCCATTCCGTTCAGGATTTCCGTCAGTTGCTGCACGCCGGCGAACAGAACAACGTCGACGGGCGTTTCCTGCCCGACCTGGCGGGCGAGATCGCCGCCTGGTGCCCACCGGACAAGAAAATTCAATTCTACCGCTATAACCCGGCGGCGCTGCGCGCATTCTGGCTGCGTTATCGGCAGGACGCCACCTACAATCTGACCCGGCGCAACTGCTCCACCACGGTCATCGGCGCGCTCGACAGCGCGTTGGAAGGCGTGCTGGGCGATAAACATCTGTGGCGCCGTTTTCTGTTGCTGGTGCTCGATCCCAACCTGTGGATGCTGGCAGTTCTGCGCAGCCGCGGTGAAAGCATGACCTGGACGCCGGGGTTGGTGCTGGACTATGCGCGCATGTTGCAACAGGTTTCCGAGCGTCAACACCAGCGATGGTGGCTAAAATTGCGCGAGGTGTGGAATATCCTGCGTTTTGGCAAAAGCCACACGCGCAGGCAAAGGTTTTAGTCTCGTCACCGGCGATGATAAAGTGTCGGGCACATTCACCCGCGCCGGCAGGAGTTAACCGCTAATGGCTTATTCGCAACGCATTGAAACCGCAATTTTTGATATGGACGGCTTGTTGATCGACTCGGAACCGCTGTGGCTGCAGGCCGAGCTGGATATCTTCGGCGCGCTGGGCTTGGATCTGTCCGACCGTCACAAGCTGCCGGACACGCTGGGGCTGCGCATCGATCTGGTGGTGAAAATGTGGTACCAGGCGATGCCGTGGCAAGGGGTTACGCTTGAAGAGGTGTCGGCGCGGATTATCGAGCGCGCCATCGAGCTGGTGCACGAGACGCGCCCGCTGCTGCCTGGCGTCCGGCAGGCGCTGGAGCTGTGCCGCAGCCAGGGACTGAACATCGGTCTCGCCTCCGCCTCGCCGCTGCACATGCAACGGCAGGTGCTGAAGATGTTCGATCTTGAAGGCTACTTCGATCAATTGGTTTCCGCCGAATACCTGCCGTACAGCAAACCGCATCCGGAGGTCTACCTGATCGCCGCCGAACGCCTGGGCAGCGATCCGCTGCGCTGCATCACGCTGGAAGACTCCTTTAACGGCATGATCGCCACCAAGGCCGCGCGCATGCGTTCCATCGTGATCCCGGCCGCCGAATACCGCCACGACCCGCGCTGGGCGCTGGCGGATCACCAGTTGGAGACCCTCGAACAGCTCACCCCTGCCCACTTTGCCTGATTCTGCGGCGCCGGGCACCGGCGCCCTGCGGCATAAAAGAGATCCGAACCGCAAAATAAACGAAACACCGTTTCATTTTATTGAATTGGCGTGACGTTCTCATTATGCTGCATGGCAGGGAAAGCGACGGCCCGCAGCGCGTTGTCACTGCCACGCAGCGCGCTTCAAGGCCGCCGCTTCCTCCCGCCGCACACCGTAAAACCGCGCTCGTTGCTTTCCGTTTCACTCCCCCATTGCCCGCTTTTTGTTCTCGCCCGTCAAAATCGATGATTTGTTACCCATTGCCGTAACAAGCCGTTGTAAAACAGGGGAAAATAAACAATTGGTTACAGGGTAACTGCTTCCACTACTGGGAATTTTCCCATATACTGGATAAATTAACAGTTTACCAGCCGGAATCGCAACAGCATGACCGCGGAAGGACACCTTATATTCTCTGTCGCTTGCGCGATCTTCGCCAAGAAGGCGGAAGTGACGCCAGAGCTGGCTACCGGCGACTGGTGGCACATCATACCCGCCGCGCTGCTGACCTCGCTGCTGCCGGACATCGATCACCCCAAGTCGGTGCTGGGCCAGCGCCTGCGCTGGATTGCCCTGCCCATCGCCCGCGCCTTCGGCCACCGTGGTTTCACCCACAGCCTGCTGGCGATCGCCGGCGGCATGGCGCTGTTCCAACTGGACGTACCGCGCAGCTGGCCGATCCCGGCCGATGCGCTGCACGCCATGATCATCGGCTACTTCAGCCATCTGTTGGCCGATATGCTCACCCCCGCCGGCGTGCCGCTGTTGTGGCCATGCCGCTGGCGTTTTCGCCTGCCGCTGCTCAACTCGCAAAAAGGCAACCAGCTGGAGCGGGTGCTGTGTCTGTGCCTGGTGGCGTTTGCCATCTGCTGGCAAGGTGATTTCACCCTGCCGGTGCAATCCTATGTCGAGCAAATCAGAAATATCAGACTCTGATCACAAAAAACCGCCTAACACATCACCTTGATGTATATAAAACGAACAAAAACACACAAAAAGCTATATCAAATTCCATTTGGATATAAGTAGGCCACTCAGCAAACTGTTACGATATTTACATCGTGACATACGTGATGCGTAGTCGTTTTTATAAGAAAGATTATTGGAGACATTGGGGATGAATCTTCCGCTCGTGATTAACGTGCTGGTGTTTGTCGCGCTCCTTTTGCTGCTGGCGCAAACCCGCCACAAGCAATGGAGCCTGGCGAAAAAAGTGCTGGTCGGCCTGGTGGTCGGCGTGGTGTTCGGTCTGGGCCTGCAGCTGGTGTACGGCTCCGATAACCCGGTACTGAAAGAATCCATCAGCTGGTTCAACATCGTCGGTAACGGCTATGTGCAACTGCTGCAAATGATCGTCATGCCGCTGGTGTTCGCCTCGATCCTGAGCGCGGTGGCCAAGCTGCATAACGCCTCTTCGCTGGGCAAAATCAGCGTCCTCACTATCGGCACGCTGCTGTTCACTACGCTGATCTCGGCGCTGGTGGGCGTGCTGGTCACCAACCTGTTCGGCCTGACCGCCGAAGGCCTGGTGCAGGGCGCGCAGGAAAGCGCGCGCCTGACGGCGATCCAGACCAACTACGTGGGTAAACTGGCCGATCTGACGGTGCCGCAGATGGTGCTGTCGTTCATCCCGAAAAACCCGTTCGCCGATCTGACCGGCGCCAGCCCGACCTCGATCATCAGCGTGGTGATTTTCGCCACCTTCCTCGGCGTGGCGGCGTTGCAGCTGCTGAAAGACGACAAGCCGAAAGGCGAGCGCGTGCTGGTGGCTATCGACACCCTGCAGGCCTGGGTGATGAAGCTGGTGCGTCTGGTCATGAAGCTGACGCCGTACGGCGTGCTGGCGCTGATGACCAAAGTGGTCGCCGGTTCCAACATTCACGATATCGTCAAGCTCGGCAGCTTCGTGGTGGCTTCGTACATCGGCCTGGCCATCATGTTTGTGGTTCACGCTGTCCTACTGGCCTTCACCGGCGTTAACCCGATGAAGTTCTTCCGCAAGGTGTGGCCGGTGATCACCTTCGCGTTCACCAGCCGCTCCAGCGCCGCCAGCATTCCGCTGAACGTGGAAGCGCAGACCCGTCGCCTGGGCGTGCCGGAATCCATCGCCAGCTTCTCGGCATCGTTCGGCGCCACCATCGGCCAGAACGGCTGTGCGGGCCTCTACCCGGCGATGCTGGCGGTGATGGTGGCGCCGACCGTCGGCATCAACCCGCTGGATCCGGTGTGGATCGCCACCCTGGTCGGCATCGTCACCATCAGCTCCGCCGGCGTGGCGGGCGTGGGCGGTGGCGCCACCTTCGCTGCGCTGATCGTGCTGCCGGCGATGGGCCTGCCGGTGACGCTGGTCGCGCTGCTGATCTCGGTCGAACCGCTGATCGACATGGGCCGTACCGCGCTGAACGTCAACGGTTCCATGGCGGCGGGCACCATCACCAGCCAACTGATGAAGCAAACCGACAAAGCCGTGATGGACAGCGAAGACGAAGTCGAATTGGCGCATCGCTAACGCCGTCTCAGAACGAAAAAACCGGGGATAATCCCCGGTTTTTTTATGCCCCGCGTTCGGTCGTTACGGCCGCTCGCCGTTCGCCAACCGCCGGTTGATGTCGGCAATCGCTGCCGGCAATTGCGCCAGCGTGTCTATCACATAGTGCGCGCCCGCCGCGTACAGCTTATCGGCGGCCGCCGCGCGGCGGCGCTCTATCTCGCCTGCCGTCATCCGGCGATACTCCTGCCAGGTGGCGCCAAACTCGTTGCCGGACAGCGCCAGCCCGACGCTCCACATCCCGGCGTTCAGCCCTTCGGCAATGCCCGGCACCGCGTCATCCACCTTCACGCAATGCGCCACCGCATCGATGCCCAGCGCGATCGCGTTCTGCAACGCCATCCACGGCCCCGGTCGCCCGCCGGCTGCAAGATCGTCGGTGGCGACCCAGTAATCCGGCGCGTAGCCGCGCTGCGCGGCGGCGGGCACCAGCACTTCCATCACCGCGCGCGGATAGCCGGAGCAGGAACCGATTTTAATGCCCTGTTCGCGCAGAGCGGCGATCGCCTGCGGCACGCCCTCGATGGGATCGGCAAAGTCGATCACTTTAGCGATTTGCAGCGGCATAAACGCCTGATACAGCGCGTCAATGTCCTGATGGCTCATCGAGCGTCCCAGCTTCTGCCGCCAGCGCGCGTCAACCGCCGGCAGCTTGCCCAGCGCCTCGATGTGCTGCCATTTGCCCAGCCCCATCGGAATGCGCGCCTCCGCCAGGCTGATGTCGATATCGAAGGTTTGCTTGAACGCCTCGACGAAAATCTGCGTTGGCGCAAAGGAGCCGAAGTCCACCGTGGTGCCCGCCCAGTCGAGGATCACTGCGTTGATCTGTTTCATGGTCAATCCTTATTGATTCCAGTACATCGCCTGCCCGACGGCCGCCAGCAAACGTTCGATATCTTGCGGATAGATTTCGCCGATGTTGCCGATACGGAAGCAGTCGCTCTGCGACACTTTACCGGGATAAATCACGAAGCCTTGTTCCTTGAGACGCTGATAAAACTCGGCGAAGCGGTATGTATCAGCCTTTGGCGAATAGAACGCGGTGATGATCGGCGAGTGCAGCGCATCGTCCAGCAGGGTCTCAAAACCCAGCTCGCGCATACCCGCCACCAGCCGCCGCTGATTGGCCTGATAGCGGTGGTGGCGCGCGGCAATGCCGCCCTCTTGTTCCAGCTCTTTCAGCGCCTGCGCGAAGGCCAGCACGGTGTGGGTCGGCGACGTAAAGCGCCATTTGCCGGCCTGATCCTCCATACAGCGCCACTGAGCATACAGATCCAGCGACAGCGAGCGTGAACGGCCGGCGCATTTCTCCAGCTCGCTGCGGCGGGCGATGACGAACGCGAAGCCCGGCACGCCCTGAATGCATTTGTTGGCGGAGCTGATCAGAAAATCGATGCCCAGCGCGTCCACATCCAACGGGATGCCGCCAAAGCTGCTCATGGCGTCGACGATAAAGGTCTTGCCATTGCGCGCCGCCAGGCCGGCGACCTTCTGCAGCGGATTGAGCATGCCGGTGGTGGTTTCACAGTGCACCATGGCGATATGGCTGATGCGCGCATCGCTTTTCAGCACCGCCCCCATCGCCGCCACGTCCGGTTCATTCACCTCACCGCAGTCGAAAGCATGGTGGTCGATATCCATCAGCCGCGCCATTTCGATCATCCGCGCCCCGTAGGCGCCGTTGTTGACGATCAGCAGCTTGTCGTGCGGGCCGATGACCGTGCCCAGCACGCCCTCTACCGCGAAGCTGCCGCTGCCTTGCAGCAGCACCGAGGTATAACCGGCAGACGGCGTCGCCAGCGCCACCAACCGTTGACGAATGCGCTGCACCACGCCGAGGTTGTAATCTTCATCCCAGGTGCAGCTGTCATACAGCATCGCCTCTTTCACCGTTTTCGACGTGGTCAACGGGCCGGGGGTCAACAGCAGGTAGTTACGATCGGACATGTTATTCACCTATTGGTCTATACCAGATTGCGATCATTGTGGCGGCAAATTCCTGCCCCGGTCAAACGACAAAGCGCGGTGAAACAAAAAATTCATCTGGCTATGTATAATAAGCGCGTGCCGGAATGTCGGGCCGATGCCATAGCGAGATGAAATGAAAGAACATCAGGGCGATATGCCTCACTACCTGCAGATCAAGGATCAGCTCCAGGCGCGCATCACCCGCGGCGCGCTGCAGGCCGGCGATAAGCTGCCTTCGGAGCGCGAGCTGTGCGCCATCTTCTCCACCACCCGCGTCACCATTCGCGAAAGCCTGGCGCAATTGGAAGCCACCGGCGCCATCTACCGCGCCGATCGCCGCGGCTGGTTCGTCACGCCGGAACGGCTGTGGCTGGATCCGACGCAGAACACCAACTTCCACCGTCTCTGTCAGGAGCAAGGGCGCACGCCGCGCACCGCGCTGCTGTCCGGCGAAAAAACCACGGTGCCGCTCGACGTCATGCAGCCGCTGGCGCTCGAACCGTTCGATCAGGTGTATCTGCTGCGCCGCGTGCGCTATGCCGACGGCCGCGCCATCTGCTATTGCGAGAACCACTGCCTGCCGCAGCGGGTGCCGGAACTGCTCAGTCACGATCTCAACGGCAGTCTGACCGAGGTTTATCAACAGCATTACGATTTGATTTACAGCAACATGCACCTGTCGTTCTACCCGACCGCCCTGCCTTACCGCGCCGCCAACGCGCTCGGCGCCATGGTCGGCCTGCCCGCGTTGCTGCTGCGTCGACTGAATTACGATCAGCACGGCCGCATCCTCGATTTCGATATTGAATACTGGCGCCACGACAGCCTGCGCATCGAAGTCGATACGCTCTAACCTCGATTATCACGGGGCCGGCGCCCGCCGCCCCGCCTTCCTCACCCACGCTCGATCCCCCTTTTAAGGCAAATATATTTTGCCGCTTTCATTTGTTTGTCATATTTGCCGATTAGCTTGGCCGCATATCTGGTGTATACCAGTTTCGCATTAACCCGCAACAGTGAGGCTGAAGCTATGAAATTTTCTCGTCTGGTCGTGATGACCGCCATCGCACTCGGCGCCGCGCCGGCCTGGGCCGCCGATGCGGTGGTGACCGTCTACTCCGCCGATGGTCTGCACGACGGCGATCACAGCTGGTATCAAACCCAGTTCGACGCCTTCACCCAGGCGACCGGCGTCAAGGTGCAGTACGTCGAAGGCGGCTCCGGCGCCATCGTGGAGCGCCTGTCGAAGGAGCGCAGCAACCCGCAGGCCGACGTGCTGGTGACGCTGCCGCCGTTCATCCAGCGCGCCGCCGCGGAAAAACTGCTGCAGGATTTCACCCCGCAGGATGCGGCGCAGATCGCCGACGCCCAGCCGCAGTTCGTGCCACTGGTGAACAACTACCTGAGCTTCATCTATAACGCCAAACTGCTGCCGCAGGCGCCTGCCAGCTATCAACAGCTGCTGGACGCGCAGTTCCGCAATAAGCTGCAGTACTCCACGCCGGGCCAGGCGGGTGACGGCACCGCAGTGATGCTGCAGGCGTTTCACAGCTTCGGCAGCAAAGATGCCGGTTTCGACTACCTCGGCAAGCTGCAAAGCAACAACGTCGGCCCTTCGGCCTCCACCGGCAAGCTGACCGCGCTGGTCAATAAGGGGGAGCTGCTGGTGGCCAACGGCGATCTGCAGATGAACCTGGCGCAGATGCGCAGCAACCCGAACGTCAAGGTGTTCTGGCCGGCCGGGCCGGACGGCAAACGCAGCACGCTGGTGCTGCCTTACTACATCGGCCTGGTGCAAGGCGCGCCGCAAAGCGCCAACGGCAAAAAACTGATCGATTTCCTGCTGAGCAAAGAAGCGCAGAGCAGCGTCAGCGCCATTTCCTACGGCATGCCGGTGCGTAAGGATGTCACCCCGACCGACGATAACTTCAGGCAGTCGCAGGCCGCGCTGCAGGGTGTAGAGATCTGGGCGCCGGACTGGAACCAGGTGGTGAGCAGCCTGTCCGCCGATATCTCCCGCTGGCACAAGGTGACAGAATGACGCTGACCATGCCTTCTACCCTCACTTCCCGCGCCGAGGCGCGGGATAGCAGCCGGGACATCGCCGGGCCGTCGGGCATTCAGCTCGACCGCGTCAGCGTGTCGTATCGCGGCACCGAGGTGCTGAAACCCCTGACGCTCACCATCGCCCCCGGCGAAGTGCTGGCGCTGATCGGCCCCTCCGGCTCGGGTAAAACCACCGTGCTGCGAGCGATCGCCGGCTTCGTGCAGCCCTCCGCCGGGCGTATTGCCATCGGTGACGTCGATGTCACCGACGTGCCGCCCTATGAGCGCGGCCTGGGCATGGTGGTACAGAACTACGCGCTGTTTCCGCATATGCGCGTCGAGGACAATGTGGCGTTCGGCCTGCGCGCGCAGGGCAAGCCGCGCGGCCTGACCGCCGAGCGCGTCGAAGAGGCGTTGGCCATCGTCGGCATGTCCGCCTACGCCAAGCGCTATCCCAACCAGCTCTCCGGCGGCCAGCAACAGCGGGTGGCGATCGCCCGCGCCATCGCGGTGCGCCCCAAAGTATTGCTGCTGGATGAGCCGCTGTCGGCGCTGGACGCGCAAATCCGCCACAGCATGGTGGAAGAGATCGCACGCCTGCACCGCGAGCTGCCGGATCTGACCATCCTGTACGTCACCCACGATCAGGGCGAAGCGCTGACGCTGGCGGACAAGATTGGCATCATGCGCGACGGCCATCTCATCGCCCACGGCGAAACCCGCGCGCTGTACCATCATCCGACGAACCGCTTCGCGGCCGAGTTCCTCGGCCGCGCTAACCTGCTGCCGGCTACCGCCCTGGAAACTACCGCGCAGCAAGGCATGACCACCGTCAGCTGCGCCGGCAAAGTGATCGGCTGTTTCACTTACGGCGCACAACGCGGCTTCGACAAGCTGCTGTGCATCAGGCCACAGCACATTGCGCTCGATGCCGATGCCCAGCGCAGCAACTGCATCATCGGCACGCTGCATGATATTCATTGGCAGGGAGAGTTGACGCACCTGCAGTTCGACGCGGAAGGCCATCCGCTGCGCGTGGTCACCACTCATCGCAGCCGGATGCCGCAGATCGGCGAGCGCGTGCCGCTCTACTTCGCCCCCGACGATGCGGTACTGATCGAGGACTGACATGACCGACTCTACGCTTATTCGCCCGGCCCTGCGGCTGCGTTTGCCGCGCCGCCTGTGGATCCTGTTGCCGCTGCTGGTGCTGGCGACACTGTTTTTCTACCCGCTGGCGCTGATCGTCAAACAGGCGTTTACCGACGATCAGGGGCTATTCAGCGCCGCCGCGCTGCAACAGGTGTTCGAATCCCACCGCTTTGTCGGCGCTCTGCTCAACACGCTGCAGATTGCGCTGCTGGCGACGCTGGGCTGCCTGGTGCTCGGCACCCTGCTGTCGCTGCTGCTGGTATTCACGCCGTTCCCCGGCAGCCGACTGATCGCCCGGGTGATCGATACCTTTATCGCCATGCCGACCTTCCTCATCACGCTGGCCTTCACCTTTATCTACGGCTCCGCCGGCCTGCTGAACGGCACGCTGATGGCGACCTTTGGTTTCACCCTGCCGCCGGTGGACTTTCTTTACTCCATCTGGGGCGTGATCCTGGCCGAAATCACCGTGTTTACGCCGCTGGTGATGCGCCCGCTGATGGCGGCACTGGCGCAGATCGACCGCAGCCAGCTCGAGGCCGCCAGCATCCTCGGCGCCCGACCGGGGCGCGTGGTGCGCCAGGTGATTTTACCGGCCGCGCTGCCGGCCTTGCTGGCCGGCGGCAGCCTGTGCCTGCTGTTGACCACCAATGAGTTCGGCATCGTGCTGTTTATCGGCGCTAAGGGCGTCACCACGCTGCCGATGATGGTCTACGCCAAAGCGATTCTGGAGGCGGATTACGCCGTCGCCTGCACCATCGCCGTGGTGAATATCGCGCTGTCGCTCGGGCTGTTCTCCCTTTACCGCTACGCCGCGGCGCGCGCCGGGCTGAGGAACTGACGATGTTGATTTGGTCTCGCACCAGCCGCACCCTGACCTGCACGCTGACGGTCACGCTGTTCGCCCTGTTCTTCTGCCTGCCGCTGGCGGTGATCCTGATGTCCAGCCTCAGTGAGCAGTGGAACGGCGTGCTGCCGAGCGGCTTCACCCTCAACCACTTCCGCCAGGCGTTCAGCGGCGCCTCCTGGGACGCACTGGTCGCCAGTCTGGCTATCGGTTTCAGCGCCAGTCTGTTCGCGCTGCTGTGCGGCACCTGGGCGGCGCTGGCGCTGCGCCACCATCAGGGGCGCGGCCAGCGGCTGCTGGGCACGCTGTTTTTCATTCCCAGCGCGGTGCCTTCGGTCTCTATCGGTTTGGGAATGCTGGTGGCGTTCAGCCAGGGGCCGCTGCAGATGAACGGCACCTTCCTGATCGTGCCCGCCGCCCACTTCGTACTGATTTCCGCCTTTACCTTCGGCAACGTGATGGCCGGGCTGACCCGGCTGCCTGGCGACTACGAGAACGTCGCCGCCAGCCTGGGCGCGTCGCCGCTGTTCCGCCTGCGTCACGTCACCCTGCCGATGATCGCTCCCTACATGATCTCCGCCTTCGCACTCAGCCTGTCGCTGTCGATGGGGGAGCTGGGCGCGACCATGATGATCTACCCGCCGAGCTGGGCGACGCTGCCGGTCACGATCTTCAGCCTGACCGATCGCGGCAGCATCGCCAACGGCGCGACGCTGACCATGATCCTGGTGGCGGCCACGCTGTTGCTGATGCTGGTGCTGGAGCGGATTTCTCAGCGGCTGACGCCCGGCGCGAAATAACAACAAGGCGCTGCCATGGCAGCGCCTCGCTCATCGAAACGACGGTCAGAACGGGTAGTCGTGATAGCCCTGCTGCTCGGAGATGCGCCGGGCGGCGACGTGCAGCAACGCCACATACTCCTCCCGCGCCGCGTCGGAAAAGCGCAGCGTCGGGAAAGAGATGCTCAGCCCGGCGATCGCCACCCCGAACCTGTCAAAGACCGGCACCGCGATGCAGCGGATCCCCGCCTCCTGCTCTTCGGCATCTTCGCCGAATCCCTGCTCACGCACCCGATCCAGCACCGGCAACAGTTCGGCGGCGCTGGTCAGGGTATGCTCGGTGCTGCGGGTAAATTCAATCTGCGACAGGATCTGCGCCACCTCCTCCCGATCGCGCCAGGCCAGCAGCACTTTACCGATGGCGGTGCTGTGCAGCGGGTTGCGACGACCGATGCGCGAATACATGCGCAGGTTGTACATCGCGTCGATCTTGTGGATATAGACAATGCCGTCCTCATCCAGGGCGCCGAGGTGGATGGTTTCGCGGGTGCGGTTCGACAGTTCACGCATCTGCACGTCGGCGCTGCGGATCAGATCGACGTTCTGCAACGATTTGGCGCCCAGTTCGAACAGCTTGAGCGTCAGCGCATACTTTTCCGTCTCGCCTTCCTGCGATACGTAGCCCAACGCTTTCATGGTTTGCAGAAAACGGTAGACGGTGCTTTTGGACATCATCACCCGCTGGGACAGCTCGGTAATGCCAATCTCGCGCTCATCGCCAAGCGCCTGCAAAATGCCGAACACTTTCATCACGGATGAGACGGCATCCGGTTGCTTGTCTGAATCTGCGTTAGCCATGGTGAATGCCCTACTTAACGGTTTTGTTTCAGGAAATTTAAACAAGGGTTTCAGTATAATCGGAACAGATCGCGACGCGCAACGCACATGGGCGCTAAGCGATTGAAGCCAAATGGATAACCCCGGCCCGCTCACCGCTATTTACAATTAAGCGGGCAACGGGCATGCAATCGCAGGTGATTATGATTAGCATGATAATACTCCCCTGAATAAACACCGCTGAGACCAACATGCGTTCTTGTTCCGACGGCCTCTCCGTCCCGCAACGCTATGGGGCGATCCTCGCCATCGCCCTCGGCATTACCGTATCGGTGCTCGACGGCGCGATAGCCAACGTGGCGCTGCCCACCATCGCGCGCGATCTTAACGCCAGCCCGGCCAGCTCCATTTGGGTGGTCAACGCCTATCAGTTGGCGATCACCGTCTCTCTGCTGTCGCTGGCCTCGCTCGGCGATCTGGTCGGCTATCGCCGCATCTATCAGGCCGGGTTGCTGGTGTTCAGCATCACCTCGCTGTTTTGCGCCCTGTCCGACTCGCTGCTCACGCTGACCATCGCCCGCGTATTGCAAGGCTTTGGCGCCGCCGCCATCATGAGCGTCAACACCGCGCTGATCCGCATCATCTACCCGCAGCGTTTTCTCGGCCGCGGCATGGGCATCAACTCGCTGATCGTCGCCTGCTCCTCGGCGGCCGGGCCGACGGTGGCGGCGGCGATCCTGTCGGTCGCATCCTGGCAGTGGCTGTTCGCCATCAACCTGCCGATCGGCATCGTCGCACTGCTGCTGGGGATGAAATTCCTGCCGGCCAACGGCCAGAAAAGCGATAACCGCCGTTTCGATCCCACCAGCGCCGTGCTGAACGCGTTGACCTTCGGCCTGCTGATCACCGCCATCAGCGGCTTCGCCCAGGGCCAGAGCCTGACGCTGATCTTCAGCGAAATCGCCGCACTGCTGGCGATTGGCGCGGTGTTCGTGCGCCGTCAGCTGCGCCAGGAATTTCCGTTGCTGCCGGTCGACCTGCTGCGTATCCCGATCTTCGCCCTGTCGATGGGCACCTCAATCTGTTCGTTCGCCGCGCAAATGCTGGCGATGGTGTCGTTGCCGTTCTTCCTGCAAAGCGCGTTGGGCCGCGACGAGGTGGCGACCGGGCTGCTGCTGACGCCGTGGCCGCTGGCGATCGTGGTGATGGCGCCGATCGCCGGTCGGCTGGTGGAGCGCGTGCACGCCGGCCTGCTGGGCTGCATTGGGCTGGCGGTGTTCGCGCTCGGGCTGTTTTCGCTGGCGCTGCTGCCGGCGGCGCCGTCGAATATGGACATCATCTGGCGCATGGTGCTGTGCGGCGCCGGTTTCGGCCTGTTCCAGTCGCCCAACAACCACACCATCATCTCCGCCGCGCCGCGCAACCGCAGCGGCGGCGCCAGCGGCATGCTGGGCACCGCTCGCCTGCTGGGGCAAACCTCGGGAGCCGCGCTGGTGGCGCTGATGTTCAACCTGTTCCCGGCCTCCGGCACCCACGCTTCACTGATCCTGGCTGGGGTGTTCGCCACCCTGGCTGCGGCGGTCAGCAGCCTGCGCATCACTCAACCGACGACGCAAACGGCGCAGCCCAGCCGCGAGGTGAAATAGCGGACATAAAAAAACCCCGGCAAGCCGGGGTTTTTCATTTCATTCAGCCGATTACTTCAGGTACTGGCCGGTACGCAGCGCTTCGATACGCTTGTCGAGCGGCGGGTGCGACATGAACAGCTCGCTGAACGACTTGGATTTACCATTAATGCAGAACGCCATCATGCTGCCCGCTTCCTGCGGTTCATAGCTGGTTTTCAGACGCTGCAAGGCGGCGATCATCTTCTCGCGGCCCACCAGTTTGGCGGAGCCGGCGTCGGCATAGAACTCGCGGTGACGCGAGAACCACATGGTGATGATGCTCGCCAGGATGCCGAACACCAGTTCCAGCACCATCGACACCGCGAAGTAAATCATCGGGTTGCCGTTGCCTTCCCCTTCGCCATCCCCGTCGCGGTTGCCGAGGAAACCGGCAGCGACCTGCGCGATGAGGCGCGAAATGAAGATCACGAAGGTGTTCACGATGCCCTGAATCAGGGTCATGGTCACCATATCGCCGTTGGCGACGTGGCTGATTTCGTGCGCGATGACCGCTTCCGCTTCGTCACGGCTCATGCTCTGCAGCAGGCCGGTGCTGACGGCGACCAGCGAGGCGTCGCGGCGTGCGCCGGTGGCGAAGGCGTTGATGTCCGGCGCGTGGTAGATAGCGACCTGCGGCATGGCGATGCCCGCCTGCTGCGACTGACGGCGCACCGTTTCCAGCAGCCAGTTTTCGGTTTCGTTACGCGGTTGTTCAATCACTTCCCCGCCGACGGAGCGCAGCGCCATCCACTTGGACATCAGCAACGACACGAAAGCGCCGCCGAAGCCGAACAGACCGGCCATGATCATCAGGCCCTGAACGCTACTGGATTGGATTCCTGTCAGGCTGAGCACCAGCCCGAAAACCAACATCACCGCCAGGTTGGTGAGCAGGAACAGAGCTATACGCATCATAAAATGTTTACTTCCTCATAAATGTTAACAAAACGCTGTCCAAGATACCCTAGATCGTATGGGCATTCGTCACAGTTTCAAGAGTCGCGCGCCATTAACCTACTAAAAATACGAAACTTTACAAAAACGACGCGCGACCGGGATTTGGCAAATTGTAAACGATTGTTGCGCAAGGCGGAGGGATTTTGCAGAAAAATTTCTTTGTCCGCACGCCATGACAACGAGAACCGTTATCCTCACGCTTTATAGGCCAATATACGCTCAGCGCGCTTCATCATGCCCCGCCTGATTCAGCGGCGACGAAAGTTTGAATCTCGCGATTAATTGTTACATTATAACATCACAACTAATCGTAAAGGGATGTCAATCATGTTATCGCGTATCGTCTGGATGCTGGCGACGTGGCTGCTTTTCTGCCAGGTCGCGCACGCTGAAATTCACCTCACCGACGTTGAAGGACGCCAGGTTACCCTGGCCGCCCCCGCACAGCGCGCCTATATCGGTTTTTACTACGAAGATTTTCTGGCGGTGAACGGCCCGGAGAGTTATCAACAGGTCGTCGCCTTCTCCAAAAGCGACTGGGCGTTGCGCGCCAGCCAATGGGCGCGCTATCAGGCGGCGCTGCCACGGCTCGCTCAGCTGGTCGATGTCGGTTCGCTCTATAACCAGAGCTTCGATTTTGAACGCCTGCTGACCACGCGACCAGACCTGCTGATCCTGGCGAAGTGGCAGCTCGACGGCTTCGCCAACTACCTGCCGGTGCTGCAACAGCTCAACATTCCTTACATCGTCGTCGACTTCAATCAGGGCGTTGAAGTCAAGCTCGCCAGCATCCGGTTAATGGGCCAGGCGATGGGCCACGCCGAGCGAGCGGAACGGCTGGCCGACGAATATCGCCAAAGCCTCGAGGATACCCGTCGGCGCATCCGCCAGGCGCAGCTGCCGCCGCCGGTCACCTACATTGAGCTGGGGGACAAGGGCCCCGGCGAGTACGGCAGCAGCTATGGCGCATCGATCTGGGGGCCGCTGCTGCAGCTGGCCGGCGCCGACAATATCGCCGCCGGCGTCGTCGGCAGCCCTTCTCCGTTGCGCGCCGACTATGTCCTGACCCAACGGCCCGAGGTGATTTTTCTCGCCGGTGGCGACTGGGAAAACATGCCGAACGCCGTGCCGATGGGCTACGGCACGCAGGCAGCCCCCCTACAGACGCGCCTGACGCAATACGCCCGGCGGGCGGGATGGCCGCAGCTGCCGGCGGTAAAAAATCAGCGTCTTTATGCGCTTTACCATGGCGGCGCGCGCACGATATACGATTTTATCTTTGTCCAGTATCTGGCGAAAGCGCTCTATCCCGTCGCGTTTGCCGATGTTGATCCCGCGCGCAATCTGGCGCAGTTCTACCATCAATATTTGCCGATAGAGGCGGACGGCGTCTTCTTGCAACGCTGGCAAGGAGAATAACCGTGGCCCACACAGGACGTGCGTTTTTGCGACGGCGCAGGCTGCGCCGCGGGCTATTGACGCTGGCGCTGCTCGGCGCGCTGCTGGCGGCGACCGCCATCGACCTCACCGTCGGCGCCGCGCAACTTGGCCTCACGGATATCGTGCGGATGCTTTGGCCCGGTTCTGCGCCCGGCAACGAGCTGCATCAGGTGGTTTTCTGGTCGATTCGCTTGCCAATGACGCTCACCGCCCTGGTGGTCGGTGCCAGCCTGGCGCTGGCGGGCCTGCTGATGCAGACCGTGCTGGCCAATCCCCTCGCCAGCCCCTATACGCTGGGGATCTCTGCCGCGGCGGGGTTCGGCGCGGCGCTGGCGATCCTCACCGGCTTCAGCCTGGGCGGCGCGTTGGCGCTGGGCACGCCGCTGCTGGCTTCGCTGATGGCGTTGCTCGCCTGCGTGCCTATCTATCTGCTGGGACAACGCCGCGGCATGACGCCGCAAATATTGGTGTTGAGCGGCATCGTGGTGCTGTTTTTCTTTCAGTCGCTGCAATCGCTGCTGCTGTTTCTGGCCTCGCCGGAAGCCATGCAGCAAATTGTCTTTTGGCTGTTTGGCAGCCTGCTCAAAGCCAATATGCACGGCGTGGCGATCACCGGCGTCGTGTTGCTGTGCGCGCTGTTCGTCAGTCTGCGGCTCGCCTGGCGGCTGACGGCGCTGTCCGCCGGCGAAGAGCAGGCCCTGGGGTTGGGCATCAATGTCAGCGCCTTGCGCAAGCTGGCCTTTCTGCTGGCGACCATGCTGACGGCCGCCTCGGTCTCGTTTGTCGGCACCATCGGGTTCGTCGGGCTGATCGCCCCGCATTTCGCCCGCTTTCTGGTGGGTGAGGATCAGCGCTACCTGATCTGCATTTCCGCCCTCTGCGGCAGCCTGCTGCTGCTGTGCGCCTCGATCGTCGCCAAGCTGGTGATGCCGAACGGCGTGGTGCCCATCGGCATCGTTATCGCCCTGATCGGCGTGCCGGTGCTGTTTTACTTCGTCACTCGACAGGTTAAACGCCCATGACTCAACTGACCCTCACCCGCGTCGGCGTTTCGCTGCATCGCCGCTCGCTATTGGCAGACGTTTCATTGAGCTGGCCGGAGGCGCAGCTCGGCGGCATCATCGGCCCCAACGGCGCCGGCAAATCGACGCTGCTCAAAGCGATTAATCGCATGGTGCCATGCAGCGGCGAGATCGCTTACCGCGAACGCCCTCTCGATCCGAAAACCAGCCGTATCGCCTATGTGCCGCAGCTTAATCGCTGCGATTCGGCATTGACCGCTTTTGACATGGTGCTGCTGGGCAAGGTACGCCAGTTGAGCTGGCGCGTCAGCGCCGCCCAGGCCGATGCGGTCGAGCAGGCGCTTACGGAATGCGGCATTTCCGCGCTCGCCGATCGCCCCTTCAACCGTCTCAGCGGCGGGCAGCGGCAGTTGGTGATGCTGGCTCAGGCCTTCGTCTCTCAGCCGCAGATCATTTTGCTCGACGAACCCACCAGCGCGCTGGATATCCACCACCAGCTGCGCGTGCTCAATCAGATCGCCGACTATGGCCGGCGTCACCGCTGCATCACGCTGCTGGTGATCCACGATCTGGGGCTGGCGCTGCGCTATTGCCACTCACTCACGCTGCTCGCGCACGGACGCGTCGTTTGCCACGGCGATACCCATCAGATGATGGGACATCCGATGGTGTCTCGCGTATTTGGCGTCGGCATCGAAAACGGCGTCAGCCCGCAGGGCTACCCCTATCTGCTGCCGACACAGCTGTTACACGCACACGGAGAATCCCCATGTACACTCTGACCAAGGCGGACATGCTGGCGCAACTCGCCGGCTTGCAACAGGAAATTCACCAGCTACACCGCTCCGCCCGGCAAGATCGGCGCCATTTTTCCCTGCTGGAACGCCGCTTCAGCCGCCTGCAGGCCTTTAACGACGAACCACAGCTGCAGGCCTACCGTCGAAAACTGGAAAACGACCGTTTGATAACGGCGCAGATCGCCCAACTGCGGGCGACAGCCAACGCCGCGTTGTGCGACTACGAGAAACATCGCGTCTCGGCGCTGTGCCGGGAACCGGCGCAAACCAACGCCTACCTGAACAGTTTCGACCGCGCGCTGCAGCTGGAGATCGCGGCCGCCGACATTAAACCCGGCGAACGGGTGCTGCTGGTGGGCAGCGGCGCATTGCCCACCACGGCGCTGGCGCTGGTCGCCAGGCTCTCCGCCACCGTCATTTGCTACGATTGCGATCCGGCTGCCCAGCGTTTTGCCCGCCGGCTCACGCGCCACCTGGGGCTGGTGCAGCAGATGCCCTGCATCGACAAGCTGAACGGCCTGACGCGCAACGATATCGATCACATCATCATCGCCTCCCTGGTGGCGGACAAGCAGGGTTTGCTGAAGGCGCTGCGGCCTTTGCTGCCCCAGTGCGGCAAATTGCTGGTGCGCTATGGCAACGGCCTCAAGTCGATCTTCAACTGCCCTTACCACCACCAGGCCGCCGGCTCGCCCTGGCGCGTCAGCGGTAAACCGCTCGCCACCCCGCTGTACGATCTGTTGATTTTGGAGCCCCACCGCCATGAATAATGCCTTTCCCGCCCTGATCCTCGGCGCCGGCCCGGCGGCGATCCAACTGGCTGCGGACATCAAGGCCGCGGCCAATGCGCGCATCGGCCTGTACAACCGCCCCAGCGAAAAAGGGCGCCGCCTGAAGCAACATCTGGCGCACACGCCCAGCCTGTGGCTGACGGGCGCCGGCAAGGCGCAGCGCACCCAAGACGATGCGCAGGTGACGATTGATCGCTATTACGATGATCTGGCGCTCGTCGGCGGCGACTGGCACCGACTGATCCTTGCCGTCCCCGCCGATCAATACCATGACGTGCTGCGACAGGTGCCATGGGCGGCGTTGCCCCAACTGCGCTCACTGATCCTGCTCTCTCCCTCCATCGGCTCCGGCCTGATGGCGCAAAGCCTGCTGCAGGACGCCGGACAATCCCACGTCGAGGTCATCAGCCTGTCGAGCTACTACGCCGATACCAAGTACCAGAACACCGATCAGCCTTACCGCGCCTACACCAAGGCGTTCAAGCAGCGGATTTATCTGGCCGGTGCAGGCGCAAGGTCAGACTGCGCCGAACTCGACTGGCTTTGCTCGCTGCTGGCGCGTCACGGCATTGACGCCCAACGCTGCGACAGCCTGCTCGCCGCCGAGCGCTTCAGCATCACCAATTATGTTCATCCTCCGTTGGCGCTGGCCGATACCACGCTGCAGGCGATATTCCAGCCGCAGGGGCCGATCCAGTACCTGTATAAAACCCACCCCGAGGGCCCCATCTGTCCCGAGGCGATCGCCGACATGCTGGCGCTCTCGCAGGATTACCAGCAGTTGCTCAACCGGCTCGGCATCGAGGCCATTAACCTGCTGCGCTTTTTGAATGACGACAACTACCCGGTTCCGCCCCGCATGGTGAGCCGCAGCTGGATTGACCAATTCCCGCAGCTCACGCCGACGGAGCAATGCTATGCGCTGTTTACGCGTTATACCGCGCTGCTGGTCGATCCCTATTCCGAGCCGGACGCGCAGGGCCGCTACTATGATTTTTCCGCCGTCAGGGTCGCCCGCGTCTTCCAGGATGCCCAGGGGCGCTGGCGCCTGCCGCGCGTGCCGCAAGAGGACGTACGCAAACTGCGCGTCCTGGTCTTACTGGCGCAGCGGCTTGACGTCGAGATGCCCGCCGCCCAGCGTCTGTTGGCCCGCTTTCAGCAGGCGCTGCAGCACTTCGTCACCCGGATCGGCGCCGAGCATTGCCATCCTTCGTTGCTGGACGATACCTGCGACGAGCAGGCGGACATCATTTACCGACAATGGCGGAGGCAAGCATGAATCAGGGTGCGCTACTGGCCATTTTTGCCTCGTTGATTTTCAGCGTCATGAACGCGCTGGTTAAAACCATCTCCGATGCTATTCCCACCGGTGAAATCGTATTCTTTCGCAGCAGCATCGGCTGTGTGCTGGTTCTGCTGCTGATGTACCGCCACCGCATCGCCTTCAGCCGCGTAGACCGGCCGCTGCTGGTGTTGCGCGGCACCATGGGCGGGCTGTATCTCATTTGTTATTTTTACAGCATTGCCCATCTGACGCTGGCCGACGCCAGCATGCTGGCCTATCTGTCGCCGTTTTTCTCCATTTTGCTCTCCTTGCTGGTGCTGCGTGAACGGGTCAACGCCAATACCGCATTTTGGCTGGCGATGGTCATCATCGGCGCCGTGCTGCTGGTGCGGCCGTGGCACTTCTCGGCCTATACCCTGGCCTCGCTGGTCGGCGTGATGAGCGCGGTGTTCGCCTCGATCGCCTATCTGTCGGTCAACAAACTCAGCAAGCGCCACCACAACTACGAGATCGTGTTCTACTTCCTGTTCATCGCAACGCTGATCTCGCTGCCGCTGATGTGGAACGCGTTCGTTTGGCCCAACGCCTATCAGTTCGCCATTCTGCTCGCCATCGCCCTGGTGTCGCTGTTGGGGCAGGTCGTCTTAACCCAGGCCTTCTCTTCCGATAACCTGATCGTGGTCTCGGTGGTGCGCTATATCGGCATCGTGTTCAACATCGCCTGGGGTTGGCTGTTCTGGCATGAGATCCCGCTGCTGCTGTCGCTGTTCGGCTGTCTGCTGGTGGTGGTTTCCTGCATTCAGCTCGGGCTGCGTCACCGCAAGAAACCGGCTTAAGCCGGGCTTGCCGCAACCATAAAAAAACGCACCCGAGGGTGCGTTTTTCACAGGCAAAGCCGTGGCCTTACTTAGCCGGCGTTGGCTGCTGAGCAGGCTGATCCTTTTCCAGATGAGCCAGGTCCAGCGCGATATGCACGGTTTCATCCAGGTACGGATCCGGCTCCTGGTAATCCTTCGGCAGATCGTCGAGCGATTTCAGCGGCTTCTTACCCGCGCGCTCCAGACGCTCGTTGATGCGTTTCAGACGGGTCGCATCGTCATCGTGGTTCTCTTTCTCGCGCACCGCCAGATTGAGGGACACGATATTGCGTTTATCCTTCAGCGCCTTGTAATGCGCGATATCCTGCGCGATGTACTGGAACTCCGGATTCTGCGCGATGCGCTGCTGGTGATCTTTCAGCAGTTCCGGCTCGAACGGCGCCATATCGCCGGTCTTGCTGTAGGTCGCCGCATTGATGCTGTCCCACGGCATGGCGTTGTCTTCAAACGCTTCGCCGGTTTCCGCCGGATCGACGCCGGTCGGCATCAGAATATCCGGCGTCACGCCCTTGCGCTGGGTGCTGCCGCCGTTGACGCGGTAGAACTTCTGAATGGTGTACTGCACCGAACCGAGCGCCGGCCACTCAGGGCGCAGCATCTGGTCGTAGATGCGGTTCAGTGAACGGTACTGCTGCACGGTGCCTTTACCGAAGGTCGGTTCGCCGACGATCAGCGCGCGGCCGTAATCCTGCATCGCCGCCGCGAAGATCTCGGAGGCGGAGGCGCTGAAGCGATCGACCAGCACCACCAGCGGGCCTTTGTAGTAGGTCACGCCGTCGGTGTCGGCGTCTTCGCGCACTTTGCCGTTGTTGTCACGCACCTGCACCACCGGGCCGCTCGGAATGAACAGGCCGGACAGCGACACCGCTTCAGTCAGCGCGCCGCCGCCGTTGGTGCGCAGATCGATGATCACGCTCTTGACGTTCTGCTTGGCCATCTTCTGCAGCTGCACTTTCACGTCATCGGTCAAGCCGACGTAGAAGCCAGGGATGTCGAACACCGCCACCTTCTCTTTGCCGACGGTCTTGATGGTCATTTTCACCGCGCGGTCTTCCAGGCGGATGCGCTCGCGGGTCAAGGTGACCACGCGGGTTTTGGTGCCCTTGCCGGCCGGCAGGATCTCCAGGCGCACCTTGCTGCCCTTCGGCCCTTTGATCAGCGACACCACGTCGTCCAGACGCCAGCCGATCACGTCCACCATCGGTTTGCCGGCCTGGCCGACGCCGACGATGCGATCGCCTACGGTGATCGCCTTGCTCTTCGCCGCCGGGCCGCCCGGCACCATCGAGTTGATCAGGGTGTAGTCATCATCCATCTGCAGCACCGCGCCGATCCCTTCCAGCGACAGGCTCATCTCGGTGTTGAACTGCTCGGTATTGCGCGGAGACAGATAGTTGGTGTGCGGATCGATTTCATGCGCAAAGGCATTCATCGCCAGCTGGAAGACGTCTTCGCTGTTGCTTTGCGTCAGGCGCTTGATGGCGAACTGATAGCGTTTGGTCAGCGTGTCGTGGATTTCTTTGTCGGTCTTGCCGGTCAACTTGAGGTTCAGCTCGTCATAGGTGACTTTCGCATCCCACAGGCTATCCAGCTCGGCCTTGTCTTTCGGCCACGGCGCTTTGCTGCGGTCGAGATCGATAGTGCCGTTGCCGGTGAAGTTCATCGGCTTGTCCAGCAACGACAACGCATAGGTATAACGCTCGAAACGGCGTTTCTGCGCCAGATTGAACAGCGCGTAGAAGGTGTCCAGCTTGCCGGTTTTCAGCTCTTCGCCAACCTGATTGCGTTTGCCGGCGAACTGCGCCACGTCGGCAGCCAGCAATACGTTATGGTTGTAGTCCAGCATGTTCAGGTAGCGATCGAAGATCTTGCCTGAAAACTCCGCGTCAAGGGCGAACTGGCGGTAATGAGAGCGAGTGAAGCGCGAGGTAACGCGCTCACTCACCGTAGCGTGCTGGGGTTCCTGTTGCAGTTGGGGCAGTTGGCCGATGCGGATGTTGGCTGTTTCCGCGCCGTAACTGACACCCGCCCACAGCAGCCCTGCAATCGCTGTTAATCTGACGAATTTGTTCATGCCTGGGTTGGCCTCCGTATCAGAACTGCAAGTGTTCTGCGCGCACAATCATCGCCAGACCGGAAGAGAGCTGCACACGTACGCCATCTTTAGCGATTTCGAGTACGGTAGCATCCATCGCGCTCTTGCCTGCTCTGACTTTGATTTCCTGGCCAATTTGCAGTTTAGAGATATCCGTGACTGGCGCATAACGCGGCTGGCTTTCCTCTTTGGCTGCACGAGGTTGGCGAGCGGGCTGTGGGCGAGTTTGTGGGCGCGGCTTGCGGTTTTCCGGCGCGGCTCCGCCTTCGCGACGCGCAGCGGGCTTTTTACCGGCTGGACGCGGACGGCGAGGAGCGGCATCGGCGGATTCACCGGCGGCTTCACGTTTTTTGGCGTTTTGTTCGGCACGCTGTGCCTGAACGCGCGCTTTGGCTTCTTCAAGCTGCTGGCGGGCATGATCGACATGCTGCTGTTCCAGTTCACCGCACGGATTGCCGTCCAGATCGACGCGCTGCGCGCCGACTTTAACGCCGTACAGGTAACGCCAGCTTGAGGTGTACAGGCGCAGGGCAGAACGCAATTGCGTTTTGCTGAGATTCTCTTCCCCCTGCACGCGCTCTACCAAATCCTGAAAAATACCGATTTTCAGCGGACGAGCTTCGCCTTCGGCGCTAAAGCAGAGCGGAAAACGCTCGGCAAGAAAAGCAATGACTTCTTTACTAGAGTTCAACTTAGGTTGATTTTCCATGAAATTTCCTGATTACAACGGTATTGCCAACAAGCCACAGGCATGAACAGGCGTCATTATAATGACGCCATCGGTAATTGCCACGTTAACCGTCGATCAACTTGCCGCCACAGTCACATATTTCGCACTGTCACACTGTTCCAGTTGCTCACAAAGCCCCGCCACCACTGCTTTCAGGCCCGCTTCGTCCTGTTCGTCGAAGCGTTGATAAACCGTGCTATCGATATCCAAAACGCCGATCGCTCGGCCGCCAACCGCCAGCGGCAGCACGATTTCCGCGTTGCTGGCCGCATCGCAGGCGATATGGCCCGGAAACGCATGCACGTCGCCGACGCGCTGCACGCGATTTTCCGCCACCGCCGTGCCGCACACGCCCTTGCCCACCGGAATGCGCACGCAGGCGATCTTGCCCTGGAACGGTCCCAGCACCAGTTGGTCGCCATCCATCAGATAGAAACCGACCCAGTTCACGTCATCCAGACGCTCGTTGAGCAACGCGCTGGCGTTGGACAGCGCCGCGATAAAGTTGGTTTCCCCGCCGAGCAACGCGCTCAGGTCACGTTTTAATTCCGCGTAGAATTGTTCTTTTGTCATGTGTTAACCATTGAAACAGTGAAGATGGCCAGAAGCCCAAAGCTTAGGCCCTATAAAATAAGCATTAAATGCGTATAGCCACAAGGTTAATCATCTGTTGCTTCACAAAACCCCGTCGCTCGGGGTATGTTTGCCGCTCAGAATCCCGGTTTACCTCGTTTTACCGTCCGGCGCCCGATCGCCGGTGACGCGGCCGGTTTATTTTTCAGCTACGCTGACAGTTCCGGCGGGCTCAAGGGCAGCTACTTGTCAAAAATGAAAATACACGCGATCACCGCCCCCCTTTCCAAAGCGCGCCACCAACGCTGCTGCGAGTGCGACCTGCTGTTCATGCTGCCGCCGCTCAGCGGCAATCAGGCCGCTTATTGCCCGCGCTGTAACGCCAAGGTGGTGCACGGCCGCGACTGGTCGATGACGCGTCTGACCGCCATGGCGATCACCATGCTGCTGCTGATGCCGTTCGCCTTCACCGAACCGCTGATCAGCATCCGCCTGCTCGGCACGCGCATCGACGCCAGTTTGCTGGAGGGCATCTGGCAGATGAGCCGCCAGGGCGATCCGCTCACCGCCAGCATGGTGGCGTTTTGCACCATCGGCGCCCCGCTGACGCTGGCGCTGTCGCTGCTGTACCTGCGCTTCGGCCACGCGCTCGGCATGAACCTGCGCCCGGTGCTGCTGATGCTGGAGCGGCTCAAAGAGTGGGTGATGCTGGACATTTATCTGATCGGCATGGCGGTGGCGGCGATCAAGGTGCAGGATTACGCCGACATCCAGGCGGGCAGCGCGCTGATCGCCTACCTGTCGCTCACGGTGCTCAGCATCCTGACGCTGATCCACGCTAACCTGGAGCAGCTGTGGGAGCGTTACTATCCGCAGGAACAGCCGGAAGGCCCGCCGGCGGCGCTGCATATTTGCCTGTCCTGCCACTATACCGGCTACCCTGACGCGCGCGGCCGCTGCCCGCGCTGCCATGTGCCAATGTGCCACCGCCAGCCCTACAGCCTGCAGAAAACCTGGGCGGCGCTGATCGCGGCGATGATCCTGCTGATACCGGCCAATCTGCTGCCGATTTCCATCATTTACGCCAACGGCGTGCGGATGGAAGACACCATCTTCTCCGGCGTGGTCTCACTGGCCACCTCCGGCAACGTGCCGATCGCCGCCATCGTGTTCATCGCCAGCGTGCTGGTGCCTTTTACCAAGGTGATTGTGCTGATCACGCTGTTGCTGAGCATCCACTTCAAAACTTCGCACAGCCTGAAGACGCGCATTCGTCTGCTACGTCTGGTCACCTGGATCGGCCGCTGGTCGATGCTCGATCTGTTCGTTATCGCCTTGATGATGTCGCTGGTAAACCGCGACCAGCTGTTATCTTTTACTATGGGACCGGCCGCGTTTTACTTTGGCTCGGCGGTCATTTTGACTATTCTTGCCGTTGAGTGGCTCGATAGCCGATTGATTTGGGATGCACATGCAACAGGAAACGCCGACTACACCGACTGAAGCGCGGGTCAAGAACAAACGCCGCATTTCACCGTTCTGGTTACTGCCGTTCATCGCCCTGCTGATCGCCGGGTGGCTGGTCTATAACAATGTCCAGGAACGCGGCACCACCGTCACCATCGATTTCCAATCGGCGGCGGGCATCGTCGCCGGCCGCACGCCGGTGCGCTACCAGGGCGTTGAGGTCGGCACGGTGCAAAAAATCAGTCTGAGCAAAGATCTGCGCAGCATCGTGGTGGAGGCCAGTATCAAAAGCGATCTGGAAGACTCGCTGCGCGAAGGTACCCAGTTCTGGCTGGTGACGCCCAAGGCCTCGCTGGCCGGGGTATCCGGGCTCGATGCGCTGGTCGGCGGCAACTATATCGGCATGATGCCCGGCAGCGGCAAGGAGCAAACCCACTTCACCGCGCTCGATACCCAGCCGAAGTACCGCCTGAATACCGGCGAGCTGATGATTCACCTGCACGCCGACGATCTCGGCTCGCTCAACAGCGGCTCGCTGGTCTATTACCGTAAAATCCCGGTCGGCAAGGTGTATGACTACACCATCAGCGAAGGCAACAAGGGCGTGACCATCGACGTGCTGATCGACCGCCGCTTCGCCAACCTGGTGAAGAGCAACAGCCGCTTCTGGAACGTTTCCGGCTTCAAGGGCGATTTCAGCCTGTCCGGTGCCACGGTGCAGATGGAGAGCCTGGCGGCGCTGGTCAACGGTGCCATTGCCTTCGATTCTCCGGCCGATGGCCAGCAGGCCAAGGGCGATCAGAGCTATACCCTGTATCCTGATCTGGCCCACAGCCAGCGCGGCGTCAATATCCTGCTGGATCTGCCGAGCGGCAACAGCCTGAGCGAAAACCGCACGCCGCTGATGTACCAGGGGCTGCAGGTCGGCACCCTGACCAAGCTGACGTTGCAACAGGACAGCAAAGTGGTCGGTGAACTGACCATCGATCCTTCGGTGGTCGATCTGATGCGCAGCGGCACCCGCATCGTGATGCGCAGCCCGCGCATCAGCCTCAACGACGCCAAGCTTAGCCAGTTGCTGACCGGCACCACGCTGGAGCTGGTACCGGGCGAAGGCGAGCCGCAGCAACGCTTCAACGTGCTGGACAGCAGCGAAACGCTGTTGCAACAGCCTGGCGTGCTGACCGTTACGCTGAATGCGCCGCAAAGCTACGGCATCGACGTCGGGCAGCCGCTGGTGGTGCACGGCGTGAAAGTCGGCCAAATCCTGAGCCGCACGCTGACCGCCGGCGGCGTGGTATTCACCGCCGCCATCGACGCGCAGTACCGCGGCCTGCTGCACAAAGACAGTAAATTCGTGGTCAACAGCCGCCTCGACGTCAAGCTGGGCATCGACGGCATGGAAGTGCTTGGCGCCAGCGCCCAGGAGTGGGTAGACGGCGGCGTGCGCATTATTCCCGGCAGCAAGGGGGAACCTGGCGGCCAATACCCGCTGTACGCCAACAGCGAAAAAGCCGAGGAAGGCATCGTCGGCAACGCCCCCGCTACCACCCTGACCCTCAGCGCCACCAGCCTGCCGGACGTGCAGGCCGGCTCGGTAGTGCTGTATCGCAAATTCCAGGTGGGCGAGATCGTCAATGTTCGGCCGAAGGCCAACGAGTTTGAGGTGGACGTCTACATCAGCCCGGAATACCGCAAGCTGCTGACGCGCGAAAGCATCTTCTGGGCCGAAGGCGGCGCCAAGGTGCAGCTCAACGGCAGCGGCCTGACGGTGCAGGCTTCGCCGCTCAACCGCGCGCTGAAAGGTGCCATCAGCTTCGATAATCTACAGGGCGTGACGCTGAACAAGGGCGCCAACCGCGTGCTGTACGCCAGCGAAACCGCCGCCCGCGCGGTGGGCAGCCAAATCACGCTGAAAACCTACGACGCCAGCAAGCTGTCGGCGGGTATGCCGCTGCGCTACCTCGGCATCGACGTCGGCCAGGTGGAGTCGCTGCAGCTTGCCCCGGAGCGCAACGAAGTGTTGGCCAAGGCGGTGCTGTATCCGGAATACGTGCAGACCTTCGCGCGTCTCGGCAGCCGCTTCTCGATCGTCTCGCCGGAGATCTCCGCCGCCGGCGTCAGCAACCTCGATACCCTGCTCCAGCCTTATATCAACGTGGAGCCGGGCCGCGGCCGCGAGCTGCGCACCTTCGAGCTGCAGCAGGCCAGCATCACCGACTCGCGCTATCTGGACGGCCTGAGCGTGGTGCTCGACGCCGCCGAAACCGGCTCGCTGCAGATCGGCACGCCGGTGCTGTTCCGCGGCGTGGAGGTCGGCACCATCACCGGTTTCTACCTTGGCGCCATGTCCGACCGGGTGCACGTCGCGCTGCGCATCAGCAAGAAGTATCAGCATCTGGTGCGCAACAACAGCGTGTTCTGGCTGGCGTCGGGTTACAACCTGCAGTTCGGCCTGACCGGCGGCGTGATCAAGAGCGGCACCTTCCAGCAGTTCATCCGCGGCGGTATCGCCTTCGCCACCCCGCCGACTATTCCGCTGGCGCCGAAAGCGACGCCGAACAAGCACTTCCTGCTGAATCCGGAAGAGCCGAAGGACTGGAAAACCTGGGGCACCGCCATTCCGCGCGATTAACTTTCGCGTTTCCCTCAGGGCCCGGCAATGCCGGGCCCTGTTTTTTCCCGCTTTGTGATAAACTCTCGCCCTTGTCTTTATTGCACCCTGAGAGTTCGCCCCGTGGCCAAATCCACCGCCGTTTTTCTGCCCCCCGCTTTCCTCGACGCCACCCGCGCCATCATGCCCGCCGAGCTGGCGATGGAAGATTTTATCGCCGCCTGTCAGCGCCCGCTGCGCCGCAGCCTGCGCGTCAACACGCTGAAAATCAGCGTCGCCGACTTCCTGGTGCTGGTGCAGGATTACGACTGGCGACTGGAGCCCATTCCCTGGTGCGCGGAAGGGTTCTGGATCGAACGCGACGATGAAGAGCTGCGATTAGGCAGCGCCGCCGAACACCTGAGCGGTCTGTTCTACATTCAGGAGGCCAGTTCGATGTTGCCGGTCAGCGCGCTGTTCGCCGGCGACGCGGCGCCGAATCGCGTGCTGGACGTGGCGGCGGCGCCGGGATCCAAAACCACCCAGATCGCCGCGTTGATGGGCAACCAGGGCGGCATCGTCGCCAACGAATACTCCGCCAGCCGGGTGAAAGTGCTGCACGCCAATATCAACCGCTGCGGCGTGAAGAACACCGCGCTGACCCACTTCGACGGCCGGGTGTTCGGCGCCGCGCTGCCGGAGAGCTTCGACGCCATTCTGCTCGATGCCCCCTGCTCCGGCGAAGGCGTGGTACGCAAGGATCCGGACGCCATGAGCAACTGGTCGCCGGAAAGCGTGACCGAAATCGCCGCCACCCAACGCGAGCTGATCGACAGCGCGTTCCATGCGCTGGCGCCAGGCGGCGTGATGGTTTACTCCACCTGTACCCTCAATGCGCAGGAAAATCAGCAGGTGGTGCGTTGGCTGCTGGACACCTACGGCGACGCGGTCAGCATCGAGCCGCTGGGTGAGCTGTTTCCCGGCGCTGACAAGGCATTGACCGCCGAAGGTTTTCTGCACGTCTTCCCGCAGATTTACGACAGCGAAGGGTTTTTCGTCGCCCGTCTGCGCAAACAGCACGCCGTGGCACCGTTGCCGAAACCGACCTATAAAGTCGGTAAGTTTCCGTTCAGCCCACTGTCCGGCAAAGAGGCGACGCTGGTCGCCCAAGCCGCCGCCGCATCCGGCTTAACCTGGGGCGATGACAGCCGGCTGTGGGAGCGCGATAAGGAAATCTGGCTGTTCCCGGCCGAGCTGGAGCCGCTGTTCGGCAAGGTGCGCTTCTCGCGCATCGGTCTCAAGCTGGCGGAGCGTTTCCCGAAAGGTTTCCGTTGGCAGCACGAAGCGGCGATCGCCCTCGCGGGCGCCGGCGGCAAACAGCACTTCGAGCTGGACGCCGCGCTGGCCCAGGAGTGGTATCACGGCCGCGATCTCTACCCTGAGCAGCCACCGGCGGGCGACGAGTGCATCGTCACCTATCAGGGGCAACCTCTGGGCATCGCCAAACGCATTGGCAGCCGTATCAAGAATAACCTGCCGCGCGAGCTGGTGCGGGATGGCGCCCTGGATTTCCACCTGTAAACAATACCGCGCCGGGGAATGAAACTCCCCGGCGATAAAATAACGCTAATAATATTCCCATCGCCGTTCGTTATTATTCTAATCATTTCACTTTATCGGTATACCTCGTCTGAAAGCCCCGCCAGCCGGGGAATGAGAATAAAAAGTTTCTCGTTTTCATCAAGACAATTCCCGATTCTTATTCTATTAATTAAAGTGCAGCTAAATGAATACGTTCAACCCACCTCTGGGTGGCGTCTTTGCGGGCTTTCTCTCATACGGCAAGGAATATAAGATGAAAAAAACTCTGATGGCATTGACCTCGGTAGCAACCCTGCTGTGCGCCAACGGCGCGGCTAACGCAGCAGGCACCATTCAAGGCACGTTAGGCGTGACGCTGACCATCGGCGCCGGTTGCGTCGTGGGAGGCGGCAACAGCAGTGGTTCCGTCAACGACTTCGGCTCCATCAGCTTCGGCACTTACTCTTCACTGGCCAACATCATCGACGCCAGCGCCACCGGCGCAGGGGGGGCCGGTACGCTGTCATTGACCTGCACCACCGGCACAGACTACACGGTGGCGCTGGACAACGGGCTCCACGTCACTTCAGGCACCCAACGCCGCATGGCCAGCACGGCAGGCGCATTCATCAGTTATAACCTGTACCAGGATGCCGCACGCACCACCGCCTGGGGCAGCGGCGCCAACGCGCGGACCGGCACCGGCACCGGCGCCGCTGTTCCGCTGATCGTCTATGGCCGCGTACCGGCGGCCGGATCTACCCCGGCGGCGGACACCTATAACGACACCGTCACGATGACGGTCACCTGGTAACGGTGCGGCGCGCGCTTTGCTGCTGCGGATTATGGGCGTGCAGCCTGTTGGCGCAGGCCGACAGTAAAACCGCGACCCTCGGCGTCAGCGCGACCTTGCTCAGCGCCTGTGAGGCCGGCAGCAGCTCAGGTGGCAACGTCAGCTTCGGCACGCTGAATTTCGGCACGCTGTATTTTCTCAGCACCGCAACCAGCGTCGCCGGGCAGCAAAACGCCGGCGCCATTCGGGTGAAATGCACCAACGGCACCAGCTACAGCGTTCTGCTTGGCGGCGGGCAAAGCGGCAATACCGCTGCCCGCTACCTGCAAAGCGCGGCAGGCCAACGGGTGAATTACAACCTGTACACCAACGCCGCCCACAGCACCATTTGGGATAATCTGACGGGCGTGTCACAAACCGCCAACGGTACGGACAACTGGCTGCCGGTCTATGGCATGATCCCGGCGCAGTCCACACCCCCGACAGGCAGCTACACCGATACGGTACAGGTCACGATCAATTGGTAATGACGATGCGCGCTTCCATTTGCGGTTTGCTGTTCTGCCTGCCGCTTTTCCCGGCCCAAAGCGATACCGGCGTCAACGATTTGACCAAAAGCCAGCCGTTCACCGTCAATGCAACCGTGGTAAAAGGCTGCGTATTGGGCAGCGGCGTCAGTGACGTGACCACCTTCGGCACCCTGAACTTCGGCCAGTTGTCCTCGCTGAGCAACGCAGTCAGCATCGTCTCCAGCAGCGGTGCCGGTTCGGTGCTGTTTCGCTGCAACCCGGGGCTGAGCGTTACGCTGGCCCTCGGCGTCGGCAATCACGTGACCGGATCCATCGCCGGCGGCAGAAAATTACAAAATGCCGTCACGTCGGAAACGCTGCTGTATCAACTTTATCAAGACAGCAACTACGCCACCCTTTGGGGAGATGGCGCCAACGGCGGCGCGGCGCAGACCGTCGCCGCCACCGGCAGCACGCAAGAAATCAAAGTTTACGCCCGTCTGTTTTCGACCAGTACCCTGCCCACCAGTGGCGTTTACAGCGATACGGTCTTGTTGACGGTCACTTATTAAGTTTTTTGCAATAAGGATTGAGTTATGCGCATACCCTTCCGACTGCCGTTAACGGCAGCCTTGCTCCTGGCAAGCCAACAGCACGCCCTGGCCGCGGCTTCCATTCTCATTTGGCCGATCGATCCGGTGATTGAAGATCAACAGCAGGCCACCGCGCTGTGGCTGGAAAATCGCGACAGCAAACCGGTCTATATGCAAATTCGCGTGCTGGGTTGGCAGCAAACCGCCGGCAAAGACGATTACAGCAACCAAAGCGACGTGATCGCCAGCCCGCCGGTGGCGTCGATCGCGCCAGGCAAACGCCAACTGATACGCCTGATCAAACAGTCGGCCCCGGCGGCGGGACAGGAGCGCGCCTACCGCATTTTGGTCGATGAAGTGCCGGTGAAAGAACCCGCGTCGAGCGCCGCTCCCGGCGGCGCGGAGATGGGGCTGAAATTCCAGATGCGCTACTCGGTGCCGCTGTTCGTCAGCGGCAAAGGCATTTGGACCAAACAAGACAGCGAAAAACCGCGCGATTACGCGACCGCCAGCCAACCCCAGCTCAGCTATCGTCTACAGCAGCAAAGCAGCGAACGCTGGCTGGAGGTGCGAAACCAAGGCGCAGTGCATGCTCGTATCTCGAAAGTGACGCTGCAAGGCCGCAGCCTGAATCCCGGCCTGATGGGATACGTGCTGCCCGGTTCACAGATGCGCTTCGCCTTGCCGCCCGCAGGCGCTTTCAGCAGCGGCAAGCTGATGGCCACGGTCAATGACAACAAACAGCCCGTAGCCATTCCGTCTTATTGAGGCCCAGGTGCAGCCGACAGGGAGGCTATCGACGCGGCGCTTCAGCCTTAAGCCGCTGACGTTTGCCATGCTGAGCATGGCGGCCGGCGGCTGGCTGCCGTTTGCGCTCGGCGACGATCTGCCGCCGCCGCCCAGCGCCGTCAGCATGCCGGACACCACGCTGTATCTGGAGCCGGTCGTCAACGGGCGCCAAACCGGCAACGTCGTGCCGGTCAACTACCGCGGCGGCCATTACTACATGACACCCCAACAACTGCTCGACGCCGGGCTGCCGGTAGCGGATAAACAGGCGAAAGAAATCGCCGTCGATCGGCTGGAGAAGGTGGATGTCAGCTACAGCGGCGAGAGCCAGCAGTTGCTGATCAACGTGCCCAACGACTGGTTGCCACAGCAAACCATCGGCGCCCGTTCACCGTTGCAGCGCTTGCCGGCGCAAAGCAGCCTCGGTTTGCTGTTCAACTACGACATCTACGCCAGCCAAAGCAACGGCAATGGCCGGCCGGGCTACCTGTCGGCGTGGAGCGAACAGCGCCTGTTCGACGGGTTCGGCGTCGTCGCCAACACCGGCATCTACCGCAGCGGGTTTAACGGCGGGCCAAACGACGATGGCGGCCGCTATATTCGGTACGACAGCTACTGGCGTTTCAACGATGATCAACGGATGCTGAGTGTGATCGCCGGTGACCTTACCACCGGCTCGCTCCCCTGGAGCAGCGCCGTGCGCATCGGCGGCTTGCAATTGGCGCGCAATTTCGCGGTGCGCCCGGATCTTATCACCTACCCGTTGCCGCAGTTTTCCGGCCAGGCGGCATTGCCCAGCAGCGTCGATTTATACATCAACAGCTATAAAAACAGCACCACCAACATCAATCCCGGGCCGTTTACCCTCAACAGCGTGCCCTACATTAACGGCGCGGGTCAGGCCACCGTCGTCACCACCGACGCCCTCGGCCGCCAGGTCAGCACCACGGTACCGTTCTACGTGGCCAGCAACCTGCTGCAGACCGGCATGAGCGATTTCAGCATTTCCACCGGCTTGCTGCGACGCAACTACGGGTTGAATTCTGCCGATTACGGGCAATGGGTAGGCAGCGCCAGTTTACGTTACGGCGTCACTGATTGGTTAACCCTGGAAGGACGCGCCGAAGGCGCAGCCGAGTTGTCGGTCGGCGGCGGCGGCGCCGACATTCGCGTCGGACAATGGGGGGTTCTCAACGCGTCCTACAGCGTTAGCCAGGCCGGCGACGACGCGTTTAACGGCGGCCGGCCGATACCATCCCCCACCTATTATGACCCGCTGACCGGCAGGCCGTTGCAGCAGCCAGATCCTCAGCCCGTCTATCGCTACACCGGCAACCACGGCGATCAAAGCAGCTTTGGCTACACCTACAGCAACCCACGTTTCAGCCTCAACGCGCAACGCATCCTGCGCAGCGCCGATTTTGGCGACATTTCCGTGTATAAAAGCGACTACCGTCTGAGCCGTCGCACCGATCAGTTGACCGGCAGCGTCAGCCTGGGCCGGCTAGGCAGCCTCGGCGCCGGTTATTTTGACGTTCGCGACGCCATCGCTCAACGGACCCGCCTGGTGAACCTGTCCTACAGTGTGTCGCTTTGGCGCAACAGCAGCCTGTACGCCTCCCTCAACCGGGAAATCGGCAGCAGCGGTTACAGCGCCCAACTGCAGCTCTCCATTCCGTTTGACAGCTGGGGCACGGCCAGCCTCAGCGCCGCGCGCGACAACAATAACCGCTGGAGCGAACGCGTCAGCTACAGCCGCGCCGCGCCGACCGATGGCGGTTTCGGCTGGAATCTGGCCTACGCCAATAACCCGAGCGGCGGCGATTACCGCCAGGCGGATCTGACCTGGCGAACCCGCAGACTCGAAGCCCGAGCGGGCGTATACGGTACCCGCGATGAAACCAACCACTGGGGCGAAATCAGCGGTTCGCTGGTGGCGATGAACGGCGGCGTATACGCCACCAACACCATCAACGATGCCTTTGCGCTGGTGTCCACGCAAGGATACGCCGACATTCCGGTGAGCTATGAGAACCAGCCGATCGGCAAGACCGATGCCCAGGGCTATTTACTGGTGCCGACCGTCACCTCTTACTACCATGCGAAATTCCAGATTGATCCGCTTAGCCTGCCCGCCGACGTCGCGCTGCCGACGGTGGAAAAAACCGTCGCCATTCGCGATCACAGCGGTTTTCTGGTTGAGTTCCCCATCCAACCCATCTCCGCCGCCGACGTCGAACTGGTTGACGCGCAAGGCAAACCGCTGGCCAACGGCAGCCAGGTGGCGGTGGTTGGCGGCAATCAGCAAAGCTATGTCGGTTGGGACGGCATGACCTATATCGACCCGGTTCAACAACACAATCGCCTGAGCGTGATCCCGGCCGACGGCAGCCCGCCGTGTCAGGCGGAATTCAGTCTGGCGAAGCCTCAGGGCATCCAGCGCGTCGGCCCGGTTGTCTGCCGCTAATTCAACGACGGAGAGTCACTATGTTTCGGGGATTGAAAGCCTTATTGCTAACCCTCTCGCTGCTGCTCTGTCAGCGCGCATTCGCCGACTGCGCCACCACCAACGGCACCGTCACCTTACCGGGAAGCAGCTCTTTCGTGGTCTACAACGGGCAGATTAACGCCCAGGGCACTGCCGGCCTCAACTGCACCGGGCTCGGGCTCAGTTTGCTGTCGCAAAACACTGTCACGGTCAAGATCGCCTCCACCACCAACAATATGGCGGTTGCCAACACCGACGGTTCAGGCGATAAAATCGCTTACCTGATCTACCCCGACGCCAACTACCAATATCCTTACAGCATCGGCCAAACCATCGACTACAGCTCGCTCAACCTGCTGTCGCTGATCCTGATTTCCTCCAACGTCAACTTTCCGCTGTATATCAAAACCACCGCCGGCGCCAACGTGCGCGCAGGAACCTATACCGACAGCATCAACCTGATCTGGAATTACCATATTTGCGGTCTGGGCGTGCTCGGCCTGTGCGTTTGGTGGGACGGCGTCGATAAACCCAGCACGGTCAGCGTCAGCGTCACCATCACCAAAGATTGCCTGATCGGCACCGCGCCCAACGTCAATTTCGGCAGCATGGCGTTGGTCGGGCAGTTCAATCCTGTCAATCAGAGCATCACCCTGACCTGCACCAAAACCGAGGGATACAACACCTATTTCACCAACGGCAATAACCCGGTCACCGGTTGGCGGCGCATGAAAAGCGGCACCAGCAATTTCATGCAGTACCAGATTTACTTGCCTAATACGACGACCGTTTGGGATAGCACCAACAAACAGAGCGGCGCCGGCACCGGGCTGGCGCAAAGCATCCCGTATAAGGCGGCGGTCAATGCGGCGCAGACGGAAGTGGCGGTTGGCAGCTATCAAGACACGCTCAGTTTTGTGGTGGAGTACTAGGCGTTGTGTTTTGCCGGCGTGGAAATTGTTTCCAAAATGTAATTTTTATGTGGCATTTTTTGCTCATTTGGCTATGCTCTTACCGATGACCAAACTGGTCTAACCTCCTACCACACCATTGAGCAAGGAGTTCCCATGAGCAAAACCGTCGTAAAAATTGGCAGCTTCGAGGTCGATGACGCGCATCTTCACGCCGGCGCCGACCGTGCCGGCACCCTGAGCATTCCCTGCAAGTCCGATCCGGATCTGTGCATGCAGCTGGACGGCTGGGATGAACATACCAGCATCCCGGCGATCCTCGACGGCAAACAGTCGCTGCTGTACAAGCAACACTACGATCGGCAGGCGGACGCCTGGGTGATGCGGCTGGCATGATAGTGCATCAGAAGGGCTGACGACGCGCTGTTTTCATCGGAAACAGCGCGTTTTTTTATGCGATGGCGATGCCGCGGCCGGCAAAGAAAGGGGCGAAGCGGCTGAGCGGCAGACATACCCGCTCGCGCGTCGCTGGGCTGTCGCCCGAAGGGTTGTGGAAGGTCACGCTTTGCGCATCGGCGGCGGTGATCAGCACCAGATGCCCGCCCCTGTGCGGCGGCGTGCTCTCCGGCCGGCGAATGGCGGGATGCACCGAAGCGATAAAGTAGCGGCATTCGCTAAGCAGCGCCGGCACGTCGGCAGCGTCCAGCCCCACCTTCACCTCCGCTTGCAGCGCGAACTGCTCGCGCACGTACTCGACGAACGGCGCGTAAATCAGGCCCTTTATCCGTTCACCCTCGCGCACATAGGCGCCGTAGGGCAGGCTGCGGCGCGCCAGTTCCAACAGCGGCGGCGTTTCGCCGTCGCGATGGCCCAGCACCATTTTCAGGCAGGCCATGCCGCACACGTGGTTGGCCCACTCGATGTACTCTGCCCGATCGCGGGCACCGCTGCGCGCCCAATTTTCGTCTTGCGCCAGCGTCGCGCGGCCGGCTATCAGATCGGCGGCCAACTCCGGGCTCGCCCACTGGCACTCGTAGGGAACGGCGCGCATAAGATTAGAATTTGTCGACGACTTTGAAATTCATCAACACCAGCGTCATGTCCGGCGAGAACAGATCGTACGCTTCGAAGAAGCGCTGCAGCTCTTTGCGCCAATGCGCCAGCGAGCGATCGCCCTCGCCTTCGGCAAAGGCGTGCGCTTCATCGACCTGATCGTAAGTTTTCATTTCCACCGCGGTCAGCTCGACCGCGCAGACCGGCCCCCCCTTGCCGTCCACCACCAGGAACAGATCGCCGGCCTGCGGGATCCCCTCGCCGTCCAGGTTGGAACAGGTGGCCGTTTTGGTGCCATTGAGGATCAATTGCACCACTTCATCGGCCTGCTGCTCGGTATCGCCGAATGCCCAACGCTCAAGGTGTTCGTATTTCTGTGGAATTGCCGTCGCCATGATTATACCTTTTGGAAAAATGCCTCAATGCAGACAGGATAGTACAACGTATTGCCGGCCGTCTGCATCCGTCGCAGGCGCGACTGCGCGTTCCGCCACCGCCACCTTTACGCGTTTTTACCGTTCTTCGCTGTGCCTGTCGCGCTGCGGGGCGCATACTGTGAACATTATTCACCCAATGGCGTCCGCCAGGCGGTAACATGCGGCAAAATGACATCGATGCTGACGATACGTTCAGCGACTTACTCAACGGCGTCGCGTTAGTGACGCTTTTCCTCATCCTCCTCGCCGGCGGGTGGTATTTCAGCTAAAAGGGAGGGCAGCGTGGCAACAAAACGCATGGGCAACAAGCTCGGTAAAATGGTGGTGGTGCTGCTGCTGATCTGCCTGGCGCTGCTGCTGTTGCGTTGGGCGGCGATCGCCTTCGGTTGATCCCGCGAAATGACGCCGGCAACGCCGGCGCTCTGTTCACCGCCGCCGTGGCGCGGTCGGCTCCAGCAACTCCCGCAAATAGGCCAAACGCGCCTCCCCCTGAAGCAACCAGCGGCGACACAGCCAATGCTGCGTTTCACCCGTGCGGCTCAGGCGGTAGTACTCCGCCAAGGTTTCGACCCAGTTCATGATGTTTTCTCCAGCTTTTCGACACCGCAAGTATTGAGCGTAAAAACCAGAAGAAATACTGATGGTTTGTTTTTTATGCTTCCTGTTTTAGGCGGCGGCTAGCGAAGCCGCAGCTCAGCTGCTACATTGGGCAAAAATCAACCAGCCGAGGTAGACCATGACGTTCTCGGAACAGGAGATTAAACCCGTATGGGATGAGGTCGCACGCCTGATCGGCGACGGCGTGATGCAGCTGCGTCATCGCGGCGAAGCGCTGTCGGTGGAAACGCTGGAAAAACATCTGGCGCGGCAGCTGACGGACAGCAACGATATCGAACGGCGCATCCTGCTCGGCGCCGCCATCAACATGCTGAAAGGCGGAAAATGAATCGCCAACCGAAGAAGGTTGGCGATCCGACAGAAGCCCGAGGTATGCAAGCCCGGCCTTCTGCGCGCTACTATGTCACGCTAATATGACGTAATTAATAGGAATTGTCGGGTTTTTACCCAAAGCGCCCTATTTTTGTTGCCTGCATCAGGCCAGCACGAAATCACCCGCATCCAGCGGCTGTCCCACCACTTTCACCAGGAAATCGCTGCCGTCAAAGGCGCCGCCCAGGTTGATCGCCACGTCACTGACGTGATTTTGCGCATCGTAGCTCAGCGTCGCCTCGCCCGCCTTGCCGCTGAACTGATCGACGAAGCGGATGCCGTCGGCGCTGCCGGTGTTGAACAGCGTCAGATCGATCTTGTCCTCGCCGCGCACGAAGTCGCGGATCCAATCCGGCGCCGCCGCCGTTGACTCTTCCGCCGCGAAATAGACGAAGGTGTCCTTGCCGGCGCCTCCCCACAGCTGATCCGCCCCCTTACCGCCGTACAGCACGTCATCGCCCGCGCCGCCCTTGAGCACGTTATCGGCGGCGTTGCCCACCAGCACATCGTTACCCGCCCCGCCGATGGCGTTTTCAATCGTTACGCCGGCAGCGATAGACACGTTGCCTTTCAGGCCGCCGACGTCCGAGAACGCCTTTTCATTCAGGTTGATGCGCTGATTCTGGCCAAAGCCGGAGAAATCGAAGGTGTCGTTGCCGCCGGCGTCCCAGGCGGTGAAGATTATTTTGTCCTGCGCGCCGGTGGCGGTGAGGAAGTCGCGATCGGTGTTGGAATTGAAACCGTAAACCGTATCACCGGTGCGGGTGGTCATGTTGGCGCCGTAGAAATGCTGGATCGCCGTGATGTCATTGAGCAACGGCCCGGAAGAGTACGCGCCTTTAAAGTCCTGCCCGGTGTTGCTTTCGCTGAAATAGCTCATCAGGCTGTGCGCGCGGCTGTCCTCAAAGTAGGTCGCGTCTTTAGCGTAGGTGATGCTGACGCCCGGTGCGGCGTTATAGTCGCCCGGGTGCTGCAGCCCCAACGCATGGCCGATTTCATGGGTGAAGGTCTGGCGACCGTACTCGTTCTCATGGATCTGGTTGTTGACGAAGGTGTGGTTCTTGGCGTTATACCAGGTCTGCCCGGCGACCGAAGGCGAGGTGTCCGGGTTATACGCGAAGGCATAGGAGCCGCGCGAGCTGTAGTCGAACAGGCCGAATTTGATGTTGGCGGCGGCGGTGTTGCTGGTTTCAGTGAAGGTGATGTTAGCCACGTCTGACCATGACTGCAGCGACAGTTTAGCCTGCTCGCGCTGTTCGGGGTTAAAGCTGCTGAAGCCGCTGATGCCCATGCTCGACATGTTGCCCGGCGCCTTTTCCCAGAAGCTGTAGGTCAGAGAGACCGGCGTGTCGGTCACGCCCTTGTCGTGCCAACTGCGATCGCCGCGCACCAGCTCCAGGCCGGCGTTTTCGAACGTTTTCGACGGATGAAGCACGGTAATGGTGTCGTCTTCATCGGGTTTATAAGCGCCCAGCAGGGCTAATACGCCTTCGGCCTTAACGGAAGCATTGCTTGATGACATAACCTTATCTCCATATTCGTCAATTCAATCGGGGGGATGCCCCAACTGGCGGATTGCCTGAACGGCAGCGGCCCGGTGTTGAATCAATACGGGGATATCGGTAATGCGATGGCGCCTTCCCTCGGCACTCTGAATGAGAACGATAATCCCTTAAGAGAAAAGAATAGACACATTTTCACCGATTACAGAATTTTCTTAGATAAAGTACGGCTATGCATTTGCGCCACACGAATGATTTTCAAGGCAATAATCAGCACTATCACGATAAGCGAAAAAAAATGCATAAAAAAACCGGGGCAATCCAACCCCGGTTATCCATAAGATACTCTGGACTCAGACTAACCAACCAAGCAGCAGCGTCGCACCGATGACCGTGGAAGCGCCGCCGATGCGCGTGGCGATTTGGGCGAACGGCATCAGCCCCATGCGGTTCGACGCCGACAGGATCGCCACGTCACCGGTGCCGCCCAGGCCACTGTGACAACAGGTGACAATCGCCGCTTCCACCGGAAACATCTTCAGGTAAGGCGCAATCAGGAAACTGACCAGCCCCATCGACAGCACTACCGAGCCGCAGACCACCACATAACCGACCGAGAACACCGCCACCACGCTTTCCAGCGGCACGTACAGCATGCCCAGACCGATCATCAGCGGCCACACCAGCGCGGTGGAGACGAACTTGTAGAAACTGTGCGCGCCGGTTTCCATCGAAGCCGGGATCACCCGGCAGTACTTGCACAGCACCGCGAACAGAATCATCAGCACCGGGCCGGGAATATGCACGATGTGTTCGAACAGGCCGCCGACGATAAAGAAGGCGCAGATCACCAGCAGCCCGCCGCCCATCAGTTGAAAATCGACGTTGCCGCCTTGCTCCTTGATGGCGAACATCGCGTTCTCCTGCGCCGAACGGATCAGCATGCCGTCGCCGCTCAGCGCCTTGCGCTGCATACCGATGCGCGCCAGCACCCCGGCGGTCACGATGGCGAAGATGTTGCCCAGCACCGCCGCCGGCGCCAGCTGCGCGACATAGATGTCCGGCGTCGAGCCCAGGATCGCCGAATAGGCCAGCGACAGCGGTAAAATCCCCTCGCCGATGCCGCCGCCGATGATCGGCACGATGATGAAGAAGAAGGTGTGATAGAAGGTAAAGCCAAACAGCTTGCCCACCAGCAGCCCGGTGATCACCGCCGTGATCGTGCCCACCACCAGCGGCACGAACATGCGAATCATCCCCTGGATCAGGATCACCCGGTTCATGCCGAGAATGCTGCCGACCACCAGACTGGCGATGACGAAATAGAGCAGGTTGGCGTCTTTCATCAGCAGATGGACGGTGCCCATGACGTTAGGTTGGAAGACATTGAAATAGACCAGCACCGACGGCACCATCAAACACAGAATGGCCGGCCCGCCGATATCGCGCAGCACGGGAATACTTTTTCCCAACTGCGCCAGCGCAAAGCCCAGCGTCATTATCACCGCCAGGCCGCCGATCATATTCTTCGGCAGGAAGTTGGCGTAGGCGGAAATCGCCACGATGGCGCAAATCGTGATAAACAAGGCGATCGGTACCGCGCCGATATCCATTTGACGAAGTTGATTAATTAACCCTGAGGATTCGGACGATGCCGTATTTTTATCACAGGCCAGTTCTGCATTTATCTGTTTCATTATTCACCCTGCTGACAAGCGTACAGTACGGTTAGATTCACCTGGCGCAAAAACTCTGCCATAGCCAAGCAAAAACAAATGATTACGAAAAATCCTATTGTGGATTTCGCTTTTTCTAATAAGAAATAAAACAGTAGACAGCCCTGACAATATGATAAAAAATAAAAATGCAAAACTAAATTACGCCGGCGAAATTCAATATTGTGACCCTCCGCCAAGGTTGGTTTTAATTAATTATCGTCAGCATTTTGTAATTAAAGTAAGCAGGCTTAAATTCGCTGCTATGCTATAGGAGGGCGAAAAAGCCCCCTGTTTTATTAATAAAGAACCGGAAACGCATTAGCTGAATCCGGTCAGCTTGATCCGAATCTCAATCCTGCGCGCGGCACCGCACGGGAAAGAGGCATAATATGACTCATAAGGAAGTAGAATATGTCTTCACGCGCTGTTACCCCACAAACCCTCGCTCGCTACGGCATCCATCAGGCCGCCGACATCGTCTATAACCCCAGTTATGAATTGCTGTTCGCCGAAGAGACCCGCGCCGACCTGCCGCCGCTGGAGCGCGGCACCCTCACCCAACTGGGCGCGGTCAACGTCGCGACCGGTGAATTTACCGGCCGTTCGCCGAAGGACAAATACATCGTGCGCGACGACACCACGCGCGATACCGTCTGGTGGTCGGACAACGGCACCGGCAAGAACGACAACCAGCCGCTCTCGCCGGAAGTCTGGCAGCATCTGAAGACGCTGGTGGGCAATCAGCTCTCCGGCAAGCGTCTGTTCGTGGTGGACGCGTTCTGCGGCGCCAACGCCGACACGCGTCTGAAAGTGCGCTTCATCACCGAGGTGGCCTGGCAGGCGCACTTCGTGAAAAACATGTTCATCCGCCCGAGCGACGCCGAGCTGGCGGACTTTGAACCGGACTTCGTGGTGATGAACGGCGCTAAATGCACCAACCCGGACTGGCAGCAGCAAGGGCTGCACTCGGAGAACTTCGTCGCCTTCAATCTGAGCGAGCGCATGCAGTTGATCGGCGGCACCTGGTACGGCGGCGAAATGAAGAAAGGCCTGTTCTCGATCATGAACTATCTGCTGCCGCTGAAGGGCATCGCGTCGATGCACTGCTCGGCCAACGTCGGCGAGCAAGGCGACGTGGCGGTATTCTTCGGCCTGTCCGGCACCGGCAAAACCACCCTCTCTACCGACCCGAAACGCCAGCTGATCGGCGATGACGAGCACGGTTGGGACGACGACGGCGTGTTCAACTTCGAAGGCGGCTGCTACGCCAAAACCATCAAGCTGTCGCCGCAGGCGGAGCCGGAAATCTATCAGGCGATCCGTCGCGATGCGCTGCTGGAAAACGTCACCGTGCTGGCCGACGGCAGCATCGACTTCGACGACGCCAGCAAAACCGAGAACACCCGCGTCTCTTACCCGATTTATCACATCGAGAACATCGTCAAGCCGGTGTCCAAAGCCGGCCACGCGCGCAAGATCATCTTCCTGACCGCCGACGCCTTCGGCGTGCTGCCGCCGGTGTCGCGCCTGACGCCGGAGCAGACCCAATACCACTTCCTGTCCGGCTTCACCGCCAAGCTGGCCGGCACCGAGCGCGGCATCACCGCGCCGACGCCGACCTTCTCCGCCTGCTTCGGCGCCGCGTTCCTGACGCTGCACCCGACGCAGTACGCCGAAGTGCTGGTGAAACGCATGGAGGCCGCCGGCGCCCAGGCTTACCTGGTCAACACCGGCTGGAACGGCAGCGGCAAGCGTATCTCGATCAAAGATACGCGCGGCATCATCGACGCCATTCTGAATGGCGACATTGAGCAGGCCGAGACCTTCACGCTGCCGATCTTCGGGCTGGCAGTGCCGACCGCGCTGCCGGGCGTCGATCCGTCTATCCTCGATCCGCGCAAAACCTATGCCGACGAATCGCTGTGGCAGGAGAAAGCGCAGGATCTGGCGCAGCGCTTTATCGATAACTTCGCCAAATATACCGTCACTCCGGCGGGCGAAAAACTGGTGAACGCCGGGCCGAAGCTGTAACGCAACCAGGGCGCCGCAGCGCCCTTCATACCTGTCTGCAAGGGCCGAACCCTCGGCCCTTTCTCACATCGCCGACGGCACGAAAACCCCACGAAAACGCATGTTGCCGGAGGCAAGCCGCTCATAAGCGTCCCTGGCTTGATCGAGCGTGAAAGTCTCGACCATCGGTTTCACTTTGCCTTTCGCCGCCAGGTTCAGCACCTCACTCAGGTAGCGCTGCCCACCGTGGGTCGATCCGATCACCCGCTGACGCATCATATGGAACGGCACACCTTCGGAAGAGATCGCGAACGGTTTACTGAAGTCCAGCCCGCACAGCACCACGCGGCCATCGACCCGCAAGCCGCTCATCGCCTCCTGCGCGGAGTCGAAGTCATTGGTGGTCACCAGCAGAATGTCCGCGCCGCCGTTCTCCCGCAGCGCCTGGCCGGAGGCGACGATGCGATCGGCGCCCAGTTGCTTCGCCAGCGCGTGCTTGTCCGGCGAGTGGGTGATGGCAACGGTATCGAAACCGCAGGCTTTCGACAGTTGCAACGCGACGTGCCCCAGCCCGCCAATGCCTAACACCGCCACCGTCTCATGCGGCAGCGGCGCCGCGTCGCGCAGGCCGCTCCAGGTGGTATACCCCGCACACATCATCGGCGCGGCGTCGATGTAAGACAGCCCGTCCGGCAGCAACACCGTGCCTTCAGCGGCGATGGCGATATACTCGGCGTGGCCGCCCTGGGCGGCAAAACCGGTGGTGCGCGGCGCCGGGCAGTTCATCGCCGTTTGCCCGGTTAGCGGCCGATTCTCACGGCAGTACGGGCAGCGGCCGCAGGCCGATTGCACCCAGGTGGTGCCGACGCGATCGCCAATCTGCCGCGTATGCACGCCGGCCCCTACCTCAACCACTTCCCCCACCACTTCATGGCCGGGCGTTTGCGGGTAGATATCGCCGCCATATCCTTGCGTCGCCCATACGTCGGTATAACACATGCCCGAGGCGTGCACTTTGACCAGAACCTGGCCCGGCTCTGTGCGGGGCATCGGCACCTGTCTGATTTCCCAGGGCCGGTTGGCGCCGGTCATAACTACCGCTTTCATCTTCTTATCCATCATCAACTCCTCGCAGCAGGGTGGCGCCCGGCGGTTGCCCGGCGTCTCCTCATGAGCGTAAGGCAGGCTCCACGCCGCAACAATGCAGGCGAACCTCACTGTGGAGATGAAGGCGGCTCACTAATTGGCGTAGCCAAAAGCAGAACGCGAACGCATCAGGACTGCGCCGCGCGCAGATACTCGATCAACGCCTTCAGCGCGCCCGACACGTGGCGATGGCCGGAGTAATAGAGGCACAGCCCCGGATAAGCCGGACACCACGCGTCCAGCGCGCGCTCCAGGCGCCCATCGTGCAGCGCTTCCAGCGCCAAATGTTCAGGAACGAAAGCGATGCCGATACCGTCGATGGCGGCGTCCACCATCAGAGGCTGATCGGTCAGCGTCAGCGAGCCGGTAACGCCGATCGACTCGCTCACGCCATCACGTTCGAATTCCCAGCGGTAAATCGTGCCGCTGTCGAAGCGAAAGCGGATGCAGTTATGACACAGCAAATCCTGCGGCGTCGCCGGGCGCCCATGGACGGCGAAATAGCCGGGCGCGGCGATGGCGGCGAAACGCACGGGCGGGCTGACGCGCATCGCGATCATGTCCTGCGGTACGGCTTCCGCCAGCCGAATGCCGGCATCAAACCCCTCGGCGACGATATCGCTCAACTTGCCGTCGCAGACGATATCCAGGTGGATATGGGGGTACTCGCGCAGAAAATCAGCCAGCAACGGACGCAATACCAGCCTGACTGCCCCTTCGCTGGCGTTGATGCGCACGGTGCCGCTCGGCGTGGCGCGCCATTCATCCACTTCATGCAGCGCCTGCGAAATAGACGACAGCGCCGGGCGCAGCTGCGCCGCCAAACGCTCACCCGCTTCGGTCGGCGCCACGCTGCGCGTGGTGCGGTTGAACAGCCTCACCCCAAGCCGCTGTTCCAGGTTTTTTATCGAGTGGCTGACCGCCGACGGCGTCACCTCCAGCTCCACCGCCGCCGCGTGAAAGCTGCGATGGGTGGCGACGGCCAGAAAAACGGTCAAGGCGAACAGATCGCCCTGTTTGAACGGGTAAGCAGCATTCATGGGGGCATCGCAAAATAGTGACATAAATTGAACAATTAACATGCCACAGATGAATGCGGCTCACAATGCGGCGCAATCCGCGTTTTCGCCGATGTGTGCCCCGGATGGTGGCGCATCGAGGGCATGCGCTGAGCGCCTCACAGTTCCCGCTGAAATCAATTGATTGTTTTGTCGTATAAATTTAGAACAGATGAACAATAATTCAAAAGTATGGGAACGGGGATGAATCAACAGACTCTCGACGCGCGCCGCTCGCGTCAGGCGTTGCTGGCCGGCTCGGTCGGCAACTTTATCGAATGGTATGAGTTCGGCGTATACGGGTTCCTGGCCACCGTTATCGCCGCCAATTTTTTCACCCTGCAGGGTGAAAATGAAATCACCAGCCTGATCCTCACCTACGCCGCCTTTGCGCTGGCGTTTTTCTGCCGACCGATCGGCGCGGTGATCTTCGGCCGCATCGGCGATCGCATCGGCCGCCGGCCGACGCTGATTGCGGTTCTGCTGCTGATGACGCTGGCCACCGCGCTGATCGGCGTCATGCCGACCTACGCTTCGATCGGCGTCGCCGCCCCGCTGCTGCTGACGCTGCTGCGCATGTTTCAGGGGTTGTTCGCCGGCGGCGAATTCGGCGGCGCGGTATCGCTGATGACCGAGTTTGCTCCCAAGGGCAAGCGCGGGCTGTTCGGCGCTTGGCAATCGCTGACCGTCGCGCTCGGCCTGCTGGCCGGCGCCGGACTGGTGGCGCTGCTGGCCGCGCTGCTCAGCGCTCAGCAGTTGCATGACTGGGGCTGGCGTATTCCCTTCCTGCTGGCGCTGCCGATGGGCGCCGTGGCGCTGTGGCTGCGGCTCAAGCTCGAGGAAACGCCCACGTTCACCCAGGCGCAGCAACGTGCGGAACACGCCGCCCCACCGCCGGAAGCGAAACTGGGCGGCGTGGTGAAAACCATTCTGATCGGCATCGGCCGCATGATGGGTTGGTCGGCCGCCGGTTATACCTTCCTGGTGGTGATGCCTTCCTATTTGCAAACCTCGCTGCACGCCACCTTCCAACAGGCGCTGGTGGCGACGGTGCTGGCCAACGTCGGTTTCGCCCTGACTATTCTGCCGGCGGGCATCATCAGCGACAGGCTGGGACGAAAAACGGTGATGCTGACGGCGGTGGCGGCGGTGATCCTGTTCACCTTTCCGCTGCTGCACCTGTTGCAGGATGCGCAGAGTTCACTGTGGGTCAAAGGGCTGGCAGTGATGATCGCCGGCGCCGTAGTCGGCCTGCTGGCCGGTCCCGGCCCGGCGATGCTGGCGGAGATGTTCCCGACCCGGGTGCGTTATACCGGTTTGGGGCTGGCTTACTCACTTTCCAATGCGGTGTTTTCCGGCTCGGCCGGGTTGATTATCACCGGCCTCATCAAACAGACCGGCAATATCGATATTCCCGCCTACTACGTGGTCTCCACGTCGGTGGTCAGCCTGTTTGCGCTGATGACGCTGCGCCGTGACGATCACCTGCGTTCGCTGAACGAACGTTAATCTCGCTACAGGGGGCGACGCCGCCCCCTCAGCGCGCCGCGGCGCGGCGTTCGGCGCTGAAGCCGCGCTTTGCACTGCCCCAGGCAATGCTCCACCCCACCAGCAACAGGACAAAAGCCATCCACGGGATGGCGTTAGCGCCGACGTTTGCCAGCAGAATTCCGCCCAACGCGCCGCTGACGGCAAAAGCCAGATTAAAGAAAGTGACCAGCAGCGACTGGGCGAGATCGGCATGCTCACCCGCTGCATCCGCCAGTGATGTCTGCAACAGCGTTGGCGCACCGCCGAAACTCAATCCCCATGCCGCCATGCCAACGTAAACCGCCCCGGCGGGCAAACCGTTCACGCCAAACGCCAGCGCCACCAACGCGAAGGCCGCCAGGCTGAACAGCACCAGCGCACGCAGCCAGCGATCCACCCATAAGCCGGTCAGCGCAATGCCCGCAACGGCGGCGATGCCGAACGCCAACAGCGCCAAATCCACTCTGGCCGCCAGGCCGCGCGCGGCAAGATAGGGCGCAAGATAGGTATACAGCGTGTAATGAGCCAGGATCCAACACGCCAATACGGCAAGGATCGGCCGCACGCCGGGAAGACAGAAAACCTCGCGCAAACGCGCATTGCCTGGCGTTCGGCGACCGTAAAATTCGGGCAGCGTCAGCCGGATCCACACTAGCAGCAACGCGCTCAAGCTCGCCAGCACGGCAAAAATCCAGCGCCAATCCAACAGTTCGCCAAGCCAGGCGCTCATCGGTACGCCCAACGCCAACGCCAGCGGGATCCCCAGCATGGCGATCGCCATCGCCCGCCCTTGCAATGAGACGATGGCCAGGCGGCGCGCGTAACCCGCGAGCAGACTCCACGTCACCCCGGTAGCGATGCCGACCAAAAAGCGCGCCCCCAGCGTCACGCCAAAACAGGGTGACAACGCCGTCACCGCGTTGCAGATCAAAAAGATGCCGATCGCCAACAGCAGCAGTCGGCGACGCGGCCACCCGCCCAGCGCCAACGTCAGCGGGATCGCCGCCGCCCCGGCGCCCAGCGCGCACAACGTCACCATTTGCCCCGCCCACGCCTCGCTGATGCTCATGCCTCGGGCTATCTGCGGCAGCATGCCGGCCGGCACAGTCTCATTAGCGGTCGCGATGAAGCTGCTCATCGTCAGCGCCAGCAATGCTTTCAGCGGCGGCAGCGCGCCATGCGCATTATCGTTATCGGTGGAAACAGAGTGAACATTCATTACTAACAACTCCCATGGTCAATTGCAGAGTCATCAGCGTCTCACCTTGCATACGGATTGATAATTGGCCTACCATTTGAATTATTTTCAAATCCAGATTGATAAAAATGGCAACGGACAGACTGGGCGACATGCGTTTATTTGCCGAAGCGGCGGCATCGGGCAGCCTTTCTGCCGCCGGCCGCAAACTCGGCCTTTCCCCCGCCGCCGCCAGCGCGCGGTTGTTCAAGCTGGAAGCGGCGCTGCACAGTAAACTCTTCGATCGCACCACTCGCCGCCTGCGTCTCACTGAAGAAGGGCGCATTTATCTGCAACACTGCACCCTCGCGTTGCAGGCGATTGCCGACGGCGAGGCGGCTCTGCAGGCCAGCCAAAGCGGCGTGTGCGGTAAACTTCGCCTCTCGGCCTCCGCCGATTTCGGGCGCAACCTTCTCAATCGGTGGATTGAAGAATTTTGCGCCGAACACCCCCGGCTGCAGATCGCGCTGACACTGTCGGACTCCCTATCCAACCTGCTGCAGGACGATCTGGATATCGCCATTCGTTTCGGCGCGCCGCGCGAAGAAACGCTCATCGCGCGGCGCCTGGCCGCCAGCCGACGCGTGCTGTGCGCCTCTCCGGCGTATCTGGCGCAATATGGCGAGCCGCGCACGCCGGCCGATCTCACCGGCCATCGTTTTATCGTACTGGTGACCGCAGCCGGCCCGCTGAATACGTTCCATTTCTCCCTGGACGGCCAGGCCTGGAGCCACACGGTGCCGCTGGAGAGCGCCTGGGAGACCAATGACGGCGCGCTGGCGCGCCAGTGGGCTTTAGCGGGGCACGGCATCGCGCGTAAAACCATCTGGGATGCGGCGGACGATATCCGCAGCGGGCGTCTGAACGTCATTCTTCCCGACTTCACCCCGCATGAAGCCGGGATCTACGCCGTGTTTCGCCGCTCGCCCTATCAGCCGCCGCGCGTGCGCCTGCTGTTGGATTTCTTGATCGCCCGCTTTGCGGCCGCCAGCCAATCACCGCCGTTTCATGTCCCCCCGCAGGATGAGTAACCACGCTCGTTAATCCGCGTCTCTGCGTGAGAAACATCACAAATCAATAATGTTAACGTTAACTTTTGTGATTAACATCGCATGTGTGATATCGGACAGCTTCATCCCTTCGCGAGTTAACGTTAACAATAAAGCTGATTTCACTCACCGGGACCTTATCCATGAACCGCGAAACGAAAAAATATTACGTGCTGCTCAGCGGCCTGCTGTTCTTCTTTTTCTTCACCTGGTCTTCCAGCTTTTCACTGATCTCACTCTGGCTGAATCAGAAGATCGGTCTTAAAGGCGCCGAGACCGGCCTGATCTTCTCCGCTATCTCGCTGGTGGCGCTGTGCGCACAGCCGCTGTACGGGTTTATTCAGGACAAACTTGGGCTGCGCAAGCACCTGCTGCAGTTTCTCGGCGTGATGCTGCTGCTGACCGGCCCGTTCTTTATCTACGTTTACGCCCCGCTGCTGGCGAGCAGCCTGCCGCTGGGTGCGTTGGTCGGCGGGCTGTTCATCGGTGCCACTTTCTTCGCCGGCATCGGCGCGCTGGAATCTTATACCGAGCGCGTCAGCCGCATCAGCGGTTTCGAATTCGGCCGCGCCCGCATGTGGGGCTCGCTCGGCTGGGCCAGCGCCACCTTTCTGGCCGGTTTTATCTTCAATATCGATCCGAACATCAATTTCTGGCTGGCCTCCGCCGCCGCCGTGGTGTTCCTGGTGCTGCTCAGCCAGGTGCGCGAGCTGAAGCCGAACGCCATGGCCGGCCTGGCGTTTGGCAAACCGGAGAACCTGCGGCTGCAGGACGCGCTGGCGCTGCTGCGCATGCCGGGCTTCTGGGCGTTGGTGGTGTTTGTGCTCGGCATCAGCGTATACAACGTTTTCGATCAGCAATTTTCGGTCTACTTCGCCTCACAGTTCGCGTCACGCGAACAGGGCAACGAGATGTACGGTTTTCTCAACTCGCTGCAGGTCTTCCTCGAAGCCGGCGGTATGTTTCTGGCTCCGCTGTTGGTGAACCGCATCGGCGCCAAGCAGGGGCTGTTGCTGGCGGGCAGCGTGATGGCGCTGCGCATGTTCGGCTCCGGCTTGGTCAGCGGCGCCTTGATGATCTCCGCCATGAAACTGCTGCACGCCGTAGAGTTGCCGATCCTGCTGATCGCTATCTTCAAATACATCGCCAGCCGCTTCGACAGCCGCCTCTCCTCCACGCTGTACCTGGTGGGCTTTCAATTCATCACCCAGGTGATGGCCAGCTTCCTGTCGCCGCTGGCGGGCTACGGTTATGACCGCATCGGCTTTGCCGACACCTATCTGCTGATGGGCTGCGCGGTCGCCGCCACGACGCTTGTTTCCTGTTTCCTGCTGCGCGGCGAACGTTCCGCCACGGCAGCGCCCTTTCCATCCGCCATTAAATCAAGTGAGTCTGTCCAATGAACACTGCCTTAGCTCAAGCCGACCATGCGGTCGAGGCCCTGCGCGCAGAGCGCCGAGACGATTACTATCCGCAGTTCCATCTCGCGCCGCCCGCCGGCTGGATCAACGATCCCAACGGCCTGATCTGTATTGACGGCGTCTATCATGCCTTCTTCCAGCATCACCCCTATAGCGAACACTGGGGGCCCATGCACTGGGGGCACGCGACCAGCCGCGATCTGATCCGCTGGCAGCACCAGCCCATCGCCCTGGCACCCGATGCGCCCTATGACCAAGACGGTTGCTTTTCCGGCTGCGCCGTGGATGACAACGGCGTGCTGACGCTGATTTACACCGGCCACGTGTGGCTGGGCGAGCCCGGCGACGACAGCCAGGTGCGGGAAGTGCAATGTCTGGCCACCAGCGAAGACGGCATACGCTTCGTCAAGCACGGGCCGGTGCTGGCCCCGCCGGACGGCATTCAGCATTTCCGCGATCCGAAAGTCTGGCGCGAGAACGGCGAATGGTGGCTGGTGGTCGGCGCTAAAGAAAACGGCCTGGGCCAGGTACGCCTGTACCGTTCTGCAGACCTGCGCGCCTGGCGCTTCGATCGGGTGCTGGTCGGCGCGCAAACGGCGCATCAAGGGTATATGTGGGAATGCCCGGATTTCTTCCCGCTGGGGGAACAGCACCTGCTGCTGTTCTCGCCGCAGGGCCTGGCGGCGCAGGGCTACCGCTACCGCAATCGCTTCCAGAGCGGCTATCTGCTCGGCCATTGGCGGCCGGACGGCGACTTCAGGGTGACCCAGCCCTTCTGCGAGCTGGATGCCGGCCACGATTTCTATGCGCCGCAGACCTTCACCGCCGCCGACGGCCGTCGGCTGCTGTTTGCCTGGATGGATATGTGGGAATCACCGATGCCCAGCAAAGCGCACCGTTGGGCCGGCGCCCTCACCCTGCCGCGCGAGCTGACGCTGGCCGCCGACGGCAGCGTTCGCATGAACCCGGCGCGTGAACTGGCGGCGCTGCGCCGAGAATCGCACTCGTTTTTGGCGCAGACGCTGACCAATCAGCATTTGCCGCTGGCGAACGATGTGCAGGAACTCACTCTGACATTGAGACCGGCCGACAACGACGCCGAGCGTTACGGGCTGGCCATCGGGAGTGCAGCGCGGCTGTTCGTCGATAATCAGGCGCACCGACTGGTACTGGAACGTTTTCATGAAAACCCCGCCCTGAGCACCTGCCGCAGCGTGCCGCTGCCGGAGGGTGACATCCTGTCGCTGCGGATCTTTATCGACCGTTCATCGCTGGAGATTTTCGTTAATCAGGGATTGGCCTGCCTGACCAGCCGCATTTATCCGACGGAGGAGGATCGCCGCCTCAGCCTGTTTGCCGAGGGCGGACGGGCAGAGTTCGAGCCCATCACAGGATGGCAGTTGGCTAGCATCTGGGGATAGTGGGAATGAGCACCGGGCGCGCAGCGACGCACCCGGTGCGGTTACAGCGAACCACGCTCCAACAGCGGGCAAGGCACTTTCACCGTATCACACTGTTCCCGCTGCTCGATCACATGCAGCGCCGCAAGGCGGCCCAGCTCGTAGTGCGGCAATTGCACCGTCGTCAACGCCGGCAGGAACAGCTCGCCGATGCCAACCATGTTGTCGTAGCCCAGCACCGCCACCTGTTGCGGTATCCGCCATCCTTGCGCCAGCAATACCTGATAAACCAGAAAGGCTATCCGATCGTTCCCGCATACCACGACATCGCAATCGCGCCGGCCGGCAGAGAAATGCCGCGCCAGCAGCGCGACGCAGTCGCGATAGCCTTGATCGCCGCCGCTCAGATCGAGATGATACTGCCGCAGCTGTTCAACATCGCGCCCTGCATCGCGCCAGGCGCGCTCCAGACCGCGGCGGCGCAGCCCCGCCGCCAGCGTATCCGCCGGTAAATGTATGCACAGCGGCGAACGATAGCCTTTGGCGATCAGCGTGCGCGTGGCGTCATACTGCCCTTGCTCGTCATCAGGAATGTAGCTGGCGATCGAATGCGCCGGGCTGACGCAGTTGGCCAACACCAGCCTTTTGTCCAACAGTTTGGCCGGCACATCCACCTGACGCAGCCCCATGGTGGTGAAGATCACGCCGTCCGGGCGATGCGCCAGCAGCAGATCGACGGTCTGTTCGGCGTTGTCGTCGGCAAACAGATTGACGACGAAGCTGTTCCAGCCGTGCTCGCGCGCGGTTTTTTCAATCGACAGGATCATGTCCACCGAGAACGGCGTCGTGGCGGTGTCCAGCGCCAGCACGCCGAGCGTCTGTACGCGATTTCCGTCACCACGAATACGCCGCGCCGACAGATCCGGCACATAGTCCAATTGGTCGATAGCCTGTTTGACGCGCCGATAGGTTTCCGGCCGCAGCTTGCCGGGCTCATTGATGGCGCGGGACACCGTCATCAACGAGACTCCGGCAAGTTTTGCGACGTCTTTCAGCGAAGCCATGCGCCCTTCTTTATGATTAATGAGGAAAAGTGAATAATCCCATAACCAGGCGCAGGACTCTACTCCGCGTTAGCAGGCTGTGATGTCCGCCCACAGAATAGCGCCGTCGGCCGTCAGCGGCTTCACCTCGCCGCTCACCGCCTGCGCCGCCCACCAGACGCCTTCGCGCGCCCGCAGCTCGCCGCCCCCCGGCAGCGACCAGACCCCGCTCAGCACATACAGCACGCCCGCCCGGTTGGGTAGCAGGGTGACGGGCGCCGTGCTGCGCCGCACCTCGGCCGCCTGCCGGCCGCGGCGCGTCATGATGTTGAAATCCTGACTGGCGCCGCCCAGCAGCGTCGCTTCCAGCGCCACGTCGCCGGAAAACGCGAACGGCTCCCCGACGCGCGCCAACTGATGGTCGATATGCCCAGCGCTGAACAGCCGCACGCCGTCGCCTTCCAGCAGGGTGATCGAACGATCGATGCCCGCAAAAGCGGAAAACGGCCCGTCCTGCGCGATGGTGGCGATGCTGGCGCGCCAGTCAAAATCCTGCGCGCCCGGCGGCCAGCTGACGATTTCGCGGGTTTCCCCACCGCCGTTGCGCCACGGGCTGACCGGCAGCGCGGCAAAGTTAAAACGGGTCAGGCCCATTACGCCTCCTGCTGAAAGGTTTTCAGCACCTGCAGGAACTCGGCGCTGCTCTGCTGCTGCAGCGCGTGCCGTCCCTGCTCGATCACCTGCCGGCCGCCGACGAATACGTCGCGAATTTGCTCTTTGCCGCCGGCGAACAGCCAGCGGTTAAGGATCGAGGCGTCCGGCGCCGCCGCCAGATACGGATCGTCGCCGTCCAGCACCAGCCAGTCGGCGCGATAGCCGCTCTGCAGCCGACCGATCGGCGCGCCGCATGCCTGCGCGCCGCCCTGCAGCGCCTGCGAGTACAGCACATCGCCCACCGCCGACTGTTCCGGCGTCGTCAGGCGATTGCGACGCTGATCGCGCAGCCGCTGGCCGTATTCAAACCAGCGCAGCTCTTCCACCACGTTGAGCGAAACGTGGCTGTCGGAACCGATGCCCCAGCGCCCCTGCTGCTGCAGGTACGCGTCGCCGGGGAAAATACCGTCGCCGAGGTTGGCTTCGGTGGTCAGACACAGGCCGGCCACCGCGCGGCTGCGCGCCAGCGCTTCCAGCTCGTCGCGATCCAGATGGGTGGCGTGCACCAGACACCAGCGCTGATCCACCGGCAGATGGTCATACAGCCAGGCCACCGGGCGCTGCCCGCTCCACGCCAGGCAATCGTTCACCTCTTTTTGCTGCTCGGCGATATGAATATGCACCGGCAAGGTGCGATCCGACGCGGCCAAAATCTGCTGCATCTGCCCCAGCTCCACCGCACGCAGCGAGTGGAAGCACAGCCCCTGATTCTGCAACGGGCGATCCGCCAGCTGGCGGGCAATCACCTGCTGCTGTTGCAGATAGCCTTCGGCATCCTGGATAAACCGTTTCTGCCCCGGTTGGGCCGGCTGCGCGCCGAAACCGGCGTAGCTGTACAGCACCGGCAGCATCGTCATGCCGATGCCGGCCTGATGCGCCGCCTCGCTGAGCCGGCCGGTCATCTCACCGCGATCGGCGTAAGGCTTGCCGTCGGCGTCGTGATGCAGGTAGTGGAATTCGGCCACCTGGGTGTATCCGCCCTTGAGCATTTCGATATACAGTTGACGGGCGACCACCTCCACCTGCTCCGGCGTCAGACGCTGCACCAGGCGGTACATCAGATCGCGCCAGGTCCAGAAACTGTCCTGCGGGTTGCCCGCCACTTCCGCCAGCCCCGCCATCGCGCGCTGGAAAGCGTGGGAGTGCAGGTTCGGCATGCCCGGCACCGCGTCGCCGTGCAGCCGGGTGCAGCCTTGCGGTTCAGCGTCGGCGGTAACTTGAGTCAGGTAACCTTGCGCATCGACGTCCAGCCGGACGTTATGCGCCCAGCCCTCAGGGAGCAAAGCGCGTGGGGCAAAATAAGCAGGCATGTCAGTATTCCACGGTTGATGTAACGGTGAATGAGGCGCGGCGATGGCGCGCATTCAGGAATTTTTTGGCGGCCGCCGGCAAGTTTCTGGCGCGACGGCCACTAGTTGTATATACATATACATACGCCGACATCAACAGTAAACTGGTGTTATTATTTTTTTATTTGACGAGGTTAACGTCGTGGCTGAACAACAGACCGTGTTACAACTGGCGGCTGCAATGAGCGATGCCCCCGCCCCGATCTACCAACGGGTCAAACAGGCGATCGTGAATCAAATCCGTGCGGGGCATTGGCAACCGCACCAGCGCGTGCCCTCCGAAAGTGAACTGGTGGCGGAACTGGGCGTCAGCCGCATGACCATCAACCGCGCGCTGCGCGAGCTGACCAGCGAAGGTTTTTTGATCCGCATGCAGGGCGTCGGCACCTTCGTCGCCGAAGCCAAGGCGCATACCGCACTGCTGGAAGTGCACAACATCGCCGATGAGATCGCCGCGCGCGGTCATCGCCACAGCAGTAAAATCCTCGAGCTGAAGGCCCGCCCGGCCAGCGAGGAAGAAGCGACGGCGCTGGGCATTCAGCCCGGCCAACGGCTGTTCTACTCCCAGATCGTGCATTACGAAAACGACGTGCCGGTGCAGGTGGAAGACCGCTGCGTCAACCCGCTGGTGGCGCCGGATTACCTGAAGCAGGATTTCGACCGCGTCACCCCTTACACCTACCTGACGCAGGCCGCGCCGCTGACCGCCGGCGAACACATCGTCGAAGCGGTGATCCCCACCCGGCGGGAGCGCGAGCTGCTGCAGCTGGAGGATCACGAACCCGGCCTGCTGATCCATCGCCGCACCTGGTCCGGCAAAACCGTGGTGACCTCGGCGCGGTTGCTGTACCCCGGCAGCCGCTATCAGCTGTTCGGCCGCTTCACCAGCGAAGTCTGAACCCCGGCGGGCGCGCCCTGCGCCCGCATCTCCGCTGTCGATCACATCCTGATAACAAAATCTCGCCCGCCTCTTGTGACATCCCGGTGAATGCGTTAGGTTATTTTTAATTGTATATACAACCATGTGGGAGCTGCGGCTCCGGCGGAGGAAAGCAATGACGTCTGAGATCCACTGTGACAGCCTGTGGCACGGCGCCGATATCGTCACCATGCGCGACGGTAAATATCACACCCTGACCGACGGCGCGATCGCCGTACACGACGGCAAGATTGTCTGGATTGGCGAACATGCGGCGCTGCCGCCCGATCTTATCGCGGACGAAACGGTGAAATTCGACGGCGGCATCATCACCCCCGGCTTTGTTGACTGCCACACGCACCTGGTGTTCGGCGGCAATCGCAGCGGCGAGTTCGAACAGCGGCTGAACGGCGTAAGCTACGCCGACATCGCCGCGCAGGGCGGCGGCATCATCTCCACCGTGAAAGCCACCCGCGAGGCCGACGAAGCGTTGCTGCTGGAGCAGGCGCTGTTCCGCCTGCGGCCGCTGCTGGCGGAAGGCGTCACCTGCGTGGAGATCAAATCCGGCTATGGCCTCAGCCCGGAGAGCGAACTGAAAATGCTGCGGGTGGCGCGCAAGTTGGGCGAGCTGCTGCCGGTCGAGGTGAAAACCACCTGTCTGGCGGCCCATGCGCTGCCGCCGGAATACGCCAACCGCGCCGACGACTACATCAATCTGGTCTGCGACACCATCATCCCGCAGGCGGCGGCCGCCGGTCTGGCGGATGCGGTCGACGCCTTCTGCGAGCATCTGGCGTTCTCACCGGCGCAGGTGGAGCGCGTCTTCGCCGCCGCCGAAGCCGCCGGTCTGCCGGTCAAACTGCACGCCGAACAGCTCTCCGCCCTCGGCGGCAGCACGCTGGCGGCGCGCCATCACGCGCTCTCCGCCGACCATCTCGAATACGCTACCGAGCAAGACGCCCGCGCCATGGGCGACGCCGGCACCGTGGCGGTGCTGCTGCCGGGCGCTTACTACCTGCTGCGTGAAACCCAATGCCCGCCGGTAGAGCTGTTCCGCAAACACCACGTGGCGATGGCGATCGCCAGCGACGCCAACCCCGGCACGTCGCCGGCACTGTCGCTGCGCCTGATGATCAACATGGCCTGCACGCTGTTCCGCCTGACGCCGGAAGAGGCGCTCGCGGGCGTCACCACCCACGCCGCCAAAGCGCTGGGGCTGCAGCACAGCCACGGCACGCTGGAAACCGGCAAGGTGGCGGACTTCGTTCACTGGCCGCTGTCGCGGCCGGCGGAACTGGCTTATTGGTTGGGCGGCCAGCTGCCCTGTACGGTGATTTTCCGAGGAGAAGTACGTCAATGACCATTCGCGATCCTTTTAGCTTCCAGACCGGCAGCCTGCCGCTGCTGATCAGCATCCCGCACGCCGGCACACAACTGACGCCGGCGGTCGAAGCCGGGCTGACCGACGACGCTCGCCCGCTGCCCGATACCGACTGGCACATTCCGCAGCTGTACGACTTCGCCCGGGCGATGGGCGCCAGCGTACTGGTCGGCAACTACTCGCGCTTCGTCATCGATTTGAACCGCCCGGCGGACGACAAGCCGCTGTACACCACCGCCACCACCGGCCTGTATCCCGACGTGCTGTTCGACGGTCGCCCAAGCTTCCTGCCGGGCAAAGCGCCTACGGACGAAGAACGCGCCCTCTACCTGCAGCAAATTTGGCAACCTTATCATCAGCAGCTGCAGAACGAACTGGCGCGCCTCAAAGCGCGCCACGGCTATGCGCTGCTGTTCGACGCGCACTCGATCGCCTCGGTGATCCCACGGCTGTTCGACGGCCAGCTGCCGGATCTCAATCTCGGCACCAACGGCGGTGAAAGCTGCGCCCAGGCGCTGAGCGATCGGCTGGTCGCCTGCTGCGAGCAGCAACAGCAGTACACCCACGTGCTGAATGGCCGCTTCAAGGGCGGTTATATCACCCGCGCCTATGGTCAACCGCAGCAGCAACAGCATGCGATCCAGCTCGAACTGGCGCAGGTCAACTACATGTCCGAACAGTATCCTTTTGCGTTCGAGCCCCAGCGCGCCGCCTCGCTGCAGCGCCTGCTCAAGCAGATGATTGAAAGCCTGTTGGACGGTGCCGCCAGACTGAATTGATCCCCCTTTACAGGCGCCGCCGGGCGCCTGTTTTTCTCCTGCCTCTAACCGCAACGCCAGCAGCAATCTGCGCGCTATATCAAAGTTTCGCGTGATTCCCCGCTAGCTGGTCCAAACAGCGCACAAAACGGCGGCCGACGAAAAACGCACTGCGCCACAATCAGCCCAAAAGCCCGCGCTCAGCGCCGGGCGGCGTGTGGCCGAGCAGGCCCATTTCGAATACTCTCTGGAGGCCCTATGTCTGTAACACCGTTAAACTGGCGCGCTGCCGGCGCTTTGGCCGAACAACTGCTGGCCGGCTGGCAACGGCATGGCGAACCCGGCGGCGCCATCACCCTGTTTGACGCCCAACAACGCCGCGCCACCGCCTGCGCCGGCCTGGCCGATCTGGCGCAGAACACCCCCTTCACCGCCGACAGCGTGGTGCGTTATGCCTCAGTGACCAAGCATATCTTCGCCGCGCTGGCGCTGAACGCCACCGAGCGCGCCATTCGGCTGGAGCAACGCCTGGGTGAACTGCTCCCCGCCCTGCAGCCCGCGTTGGCGGACGTTACCGTCGGCCAGGCGCTGGACATGACCGGCGGCCTGCCCGACGTGCGCGAGACGCTCGGCCTGCTGGGCATCTCGCTGCACGCCGTCAGCGAGGCGCAGCCGGTGATGCAGTTTGTCGAGGGTCTGGAGAAATTGAACTACGAAGCCGGCAGCGAGATCGCCTACAGCAATACCGGCTATCGGCTGCTGGAAGCCGCGCTGCGCAGCAAAGGGTATGATTTTGACCAACTGGTGCAACAGCACATCGCCCGGCCGCTGCAGGTGCAGATGCGGGCGCCGGAAAGCTGGTTCGACGTGGTGCCGGGGTTGGTGCCGGGTTACTGGCGTGCGCCGCAGGGCTGGCAACACGCCAGCGCCGGCCTGCACCTTTCCGCCTCCGGCAGCCTGACCGGCAGCCTCAACGCCCTCACCCGCTGGTTGCAAACGCTGCTGGCCGACGAGGGCCCCGGCCAAGGCGTGCTGGCGCAACTCGGCGCACCGCGCCGCCTTAATCAGGGCCAGCTCAGCGCCTATGGCCTGGGTCTGGCGCAAACCCCGCTGGGCCGCCGCCGCTTACTCGGCCACGGCGGTTCCCACGCCGGTTACAAAACCTATTTCCTGCTGGCGCCCGACCGTCAGGCCGGCGTCGCGCTGGTGGCCAACCGCGAAGACTGCGACAGCTTCGGCATGGTCTTACAGGTGATGGCGACGCTGCTGGGCGAACCGCTGCCGCAGCGCAGCGCGGCGATCCCCGATGGCCTCTATGCCACCCTGGCCGAGCCGCACTGGCTGGAGGTCAAAGACGGCAATCTGGCCTATCTGGGCAGCGGAGAGCCGCTGTATCAGGGCGAGGATGGGTACGCGGTGTCGCTGTCCGCCCATATGCCGATCAAATTGAAATGGACCGGTGAAGCGATCGAGGGCGAAGTCGGGCATGTGGCGCGCCGTTTCCTGCCGGTGACGGCCAACGGCGACTGCCTGAAGCATGTGCAGGGGCTGTGGTATCACCCGCACTATCGCACCGCCTTTGAAATTCGCGGCAATCGGGTGCATATCGGCGTCGGCCCGGCGGCGCAGACCGGCACACTCAGCCCGCTCGGCCAGGGCCGCATGCTGGTGGAGTGCCAGGACGGCCCGTGGTTAAAACGCTTTTGCCTCTATTTCCGCGGTTACAACGTGGATCTCATCGCCAACCGCAGCCGGATGCTGACCTTCCGCCGCAGCACCGTCGGCCGCGACTGACGCTCAGCGTGCGCTGCCGGTTTTGACCGCCAGCAGCGCATCCGCCAGCCGCCGTTTGTCGGCGTCGCTGAGATTCACCTGATCCACCGACGCCATAAACGCCGCCCGATCCGCCTCGCCGAGCGGGCCGGCACGCAGCCGCTCCGCCAACCGTTGCAATATCTGGCTGCTCAGTTGCGCGATCTGCGGGCGCACCTGCGCCAACGGGCGCGGCTCCCAGCCGGATCCCGGGTTCGCCAACCAGTCGGCGCGATAGCGGTACTGAATCGCCTTGGCGGCGTCCATCTGCGCGGTGATAAAAGGCCGTACCGACGCCGGCTCCAGCCCCAAACGCCCCGCCTCCGCCTGCGCGCTGGCCAACACCTTCGCCTCCTGCGCCAGATCTTCGATCGGTAAATGCTGCTGCGCCTTGTAACCGGCAACGTCTTTCATCAACGACAGCCGTTGGTTCACCAGCTCGCCGATGGCGGCGGCGCCGCCCGCCAACGCGGGAAAACTGGTCAAACAGCAGGCTATCAATAACGCCCTGAACATGGCGCCTCCCTTATGATGCAGTGAAAACGTAAGGCCCAAAGTTCACCACGTCCGCCCCGCGCTGGCAAATAAAAAGGCCCCGCCGCAGCGAGGCCCGATAACGCTCGACAAACGTTAGTCGAAAACGCCATTGATCACGGAGGCCACAATCGCGGTGCTGAGTGCGACCAGCACCAGATCGTCGCCGGCGATACGCCACTCATAACCCGGGTACTGCGGCAACTCACGCAGCATCGAGTAAGGCACCACTTTTTTGGCGATACCCGGCGGCAGCGGTTTACCGCGCGCCAGATTTTTGGCGATGCCCGGTGGCAGCGAGCTGTAGCCGGTCAGGCCATAGTTGTGCGCCAGCGAACGGGCGCGGTCGCGCGAGAGGCTGACGGATACCAGATTATCGTCGTTCCTATAGCCGCCTTTATCTTTATTGCCTTTGTTGCCGTGATTGCCGTTGTTACCGTTGTTGCCATGGTTACCGTTATTGCCGTGATTGCCGCTGTTGCCATGGCCGTTTCCGTTGCCGTTACCATTGCCGCCTTTGTCGGCCAAGGCCGGGGCGGATGACAACCCCAGCGATGCAATCAGCGCCAACACCGTGAGAGTCGTACGACGTTTGTTCATGTTGTGTATTCCTGCGTGGGTGACTCTGTTGACTATAGCTGGCCTTTTCCAGACAAAGTATAAGGAAAACTCCGAGATGACAGTGCGGTTTTACGGCATTCGCGCCACTCTCTTGTTTTAACGCAAAATGCCTCGAAAATGCCGATGCTTGTCTCAGATTTTTCTTGAAGAAAAATAAGCCTTACGCTAGCGTGGGAAGGTAACAAAAAAGAGTTAGCGTGCTCTTTTTCGTCGCACCTCAAATCTTATTCTTATCATCCATAATGATAATAGCGAACATTTCCCGCCTCTCCGTGCGGGATTCTTTTTCCCGCCGCTGTCGCCCCAATCTGGTGCTTTATGTTGAGATTTCGTTGCCGATAATTTACATTCGCTGTCTGAGAAACCTCAACCTCCCGCGGTGGCCAGGCTGGCAACGGGTGGGCGTTCAGGAGCAAAAGACGTGCAAATGACCCTCATGGAATACATCACTCGGCACTTTAACGGCGATCTTCATCAGTACGCGCAGTCGGAAGGCGTCAGCCGTGAACAAATCATTAGTTGGATAAATAATGAATGTCACGTGATCAAAGGCAGACTGTTTATGCCGGTGAAGCATCTCCCGGTTGAACAAGCCCAGTGATGACGAAAAAAAAACCCCGCCAGGCGGGGTTTTCTGTTTCTGATAGCACGGAAAATCAGAAGTTATAGCCGACCACGAGGTAATAACCCCAACCGGTAGACTTGATCGGGCCCTGCGGGGTGCCGATATCCGCGCCATCCTGCCACTGACCGCCGTTATGGAAATAACGCGCCACGAAAGAATAGTGCCAGTGATCGTAGTTCAGCGCCAAAATATGGCTGGAGGCGATAGAGTTGCCGGTGCGCACCTGTTTGCCGTTGATCGCGTTACCACTGTCCTTGCCCAGATCGGAACCGAAGTCGAAGTTGGTGAAGCCGATGTAGCTCAGGTTGCCGCCCCACACCTGGGTCAGCGGTACGAAGTATTTCACCTTGAAGCGGTAACCGTCCCAGCTGTTCTCGTTGGCAGCCTGGTAGTTTTCCCACTGGTATTTGGCATAGATGTTCATCGACAGGCTCATCGGCAGGCCGGTGTCGATATCGGTGCCCAGACCCATGTACCAGGTGTTTTGACGGCCGTCGGCGTTGTGGCCCAGATCATAGATGTAGTTGTTGGCGAAGTACCACTCTTTGAACGGACCGAAGCTCAGATCGGTGCCGGTCAGTTTGTCGATGGAGAAACGTGGTTCAATCTCCATAAACAGTGGGGAGCCTTTGTCCCAGATACCGCGATCCGGGGTGTTGCCTACGCCGAAGAACTTCGGCACGTCAACGTAACCGTAGAAATCGAACCAGTCTTTCTTGGCGAAGGCTTCGTATTCGAGATACACATCGTTATTCAGCTGCGGCCCGAAACGGGTGTGGTAGCTGCCCACCACGTTAACGCTCTGGTGCCACCAGTCGGAGACATATTGACTGTCTTTGCTATCAGCCATTGATGATGCACTGTAAGACGCTGCGAGCAGTACACCTGCTGCGAGAGCTATTTTTTTCATTTTATTACCACATGCTTAAAGGGCCATTTCCTGCCCGTTTAGAAAAGATGACAATGAGTCTGCCGACACCTGGCGTTGTCTTCACACAGAAACTCGGATGACGCGCGCATTATAGAAACCACTGACTGTAAGAATCTGTGATCCAGTTACGCATTTCGCGAATAGGTAATCGATTGCGTTCACATTTGTCAAATTATGTTTCATGCAAATTCACATTCGCTGTGATTTTTGTCATGCACCGCGTTTTTTAGCGCAGTTTTTGAGCCAAATGACACCAGGGCGTCATCACGAGGTGGAAAAGAAAAAGCCGACGCGCCAGCGCCGGCCTTCATCAGCATCAGGAGAAAGTACGGAACGTGAAATCAGTTCACCGCCGGCACCGCTTTGGCGATGTTTTCCTGGCGGAACGCCACCTCTTCACCGTTTTTCACCTCCCAACTGGCGACCGGAATATCGGTCTTGGGCGCCGCCGCGACGACCGAGCCGTAAATCAGCTTGTCGTCGCGACGCAAAATATAAACGTCGAGCTGATATTCATGTCGCAAATTCGCCGTGGTCAGGCGAACGGTATCGCCGCGCTCATAGTGATGCACGTCGATTTCAGGCTGTTGAATAAATTGAATGTCGCTTCTCATCGTCGTCGTTCCTTCAGGCAACATGGCTAGTTAAATTCTAGTTCAACATTGCGACGACAGCGGATAATTTCCGTTAATTTCCGCGAGTTGCCCGCCAACAGATCAGCGAACCGAGAGTGACCATCGCCACGCCCTGCCAGAAATTGACGGTCAGCGAGGTGTGCAACACCAACGCGGCGAACACCGCCGACAGCACCGGGGTAAAATAGGAGACGGTGGCCAGCAGCGTCATGTTGCCGTGCAAGATGCCGACGTTCCAGGCGGCATACCCCGCCCCCATAGCCACCCCGGCGCACAGCAGCGTTACGGTCACGCCGAGGCTGAACTGCATGCCGCTTTCCGCGCTGAAGGCGTACTTCAGCCACAGCGCCAGCGCGGTCAGCACGATGAACAGCACCACGCCGTTGCTGCCCTGGGCGATCTTCTTGGTCAGGTTGCAATACAGCGCCCAGATCACCGCACCGCTGAAGGCCAGCGCGTAGCTGAGCGGGTTGCTGCGCACGTTGGCCAGCATCTGCGCCGGTGACCAGCCGCCCTCGCCGCTCATGATCCAACCGATGCCGAACAGCGACAGCAGCAGCCCCGGCAGCAGCCACCATTTCGCTCTTTGGCCGTTAAGCGCCAACGCCATCAGCACGGTGAAACAGGGCCACAGGTAGTTGATCATGCCCACTTCTATCGCCTGCAGGCGGGTATTGGCGTAGCCGAGCGACAGCGACAGGCAGATCTCGTAACTGACGAACAGCAGGCTGCCGACGATGAGATAAGGCCGCGGAAAGCTGCGCCATTTCGGCACGCCGAGCGCCACCAGCAAAAACACCGCGCTGACGCTGTAGATCATCGCCGCGCCGCCGATCGGCCCCAGCCCTTCGCTGACGCTGCGGATCAGGCCGACGACGCTGCTCCATAGCACGATGGCCAACAAACCGAGCAACGTGGCGCGGGTACGCAAGGGCAAAGCGGGCATAAGGCAGGTCCAATAGGTTATTTTTTATCAGTTTTTTCACTCTACTGCCGCACGCGCCAAAAAGAAAGGCGGGAAACTCCCGCCTGTGAATTTATTGCTGCGGTTGCCGCTCCAGCTGCGGCGGCGGCTGGCGAAAACGCCGGGTCAGCCAGGCCAAGTAGCCGAAGCCCAGCGTCGCCCAGATAAGCCCCATGGTCAGCGAGCTCTTCTCCAGGTTCAGCCACAGCACCCCCACCGTCAACGCCCCCACCAGCGGCAGGAACAGGAAGTTGAAGCGATCCTTCCAGCTTTTGTTGCGCCCTTCGCGAATAAAGAAGTGGCTGATCACCGACAGGTTAACGAAGGTAAAGGCCACCAGCGCGCCAAAGTTGATCAGCGCCGTAGCGGTCACCAGATCGAACGACAGCGCCGACAACGCCACCAGCCCGACCATCAGTACGTTCAGCGCCGGCGTGCGCCATTTGGGGTGGATATAGCCGAAGAATTTCTCCGGGAACACGTTGTCACGCCCCATCACATACAGCAGGCGCGACACGCTGGCGTGCGACGCCAGGCCGGAAGCCAACGTGTTGATAAAGGTCACGCACAGGAAGATCGACTGGAACAGCTTGCCGCCGACGTACAGCGCGATCTCCGGCAGCGCGGCGTCGGGTTGGTGAAAGCGTTGAATGGTCGGGAAAAACAGCTGGATAAAGAACGAAACGCTAATAAAGATCACCCCGCCGTACAGCGCAGTCAGGAAGATGGCGCGCGGAATAACCTTGGCGGCGTCGGGCGTCTCCTCGCACAGCGTGGTGACCGCGTCAAAACCGAGGAACGAGAAGCACAGGATAGTCGCGCCGGTAATGATCGGCAGCAGGTGGGCATTCTCGCTGAGGAACGGCCGCAGGCTCCACACCGTGCCCATCCCCTCGCCGTTGTGCAGGCCGCGCACCACCAGGTAGATAAATACCAGAATGATCGCCACCTGCGCCAGCACGAACAGGGTATTGAAGTTGGCCACCAGATTGACGCTTTTCAGGTTGATGGCGGTGATCAGGATAACGAAGCCCACCACCCACACCCAGGGCGGCACTTCCGGGAACAGCGCGGTCAGGTAAATCTTCGCCAGCAGCGTGTTGATCATCGGCAGGAACAGATAATCCAGCAGCGACGACCACCCCACCAGAAAACCGACGTGCGGGTTGATCGCCTTCTGCGCATAGGTGTAGGCAGAGCCGGCGGTAGGAAACTGGCGCACCAGTTTGCCGTAGCTGATGGCGGTGAACAACACGCCGGCCAGCGCCAGCAAATAGGAGGTCGGCACATGGCCGTCGGTGAGGCCGGAGACAATGCCGAAGGTGTCGAACACTGTCATCGGGGTCAGATAGGCCAGGCCCATCATCACCACCTGCCACAGTTTGAGGGATTTGCGCAGCTGCGGTTTGCCCGCCGGGCCGCTGTCGATGGCTTTAATCGTCATGGCAGTTCCCCTTTTGGTCCTCTGCTGTCAACCGTGCAACGTCATTCAGAGAGGCCGCGGGGAAACTGCTGTTCAGGCGGCGGGAAAAACGATTTAGGGTCACTGTCGGGCGGCCGGCGACCGGTCCGTAGGCACTGCGGCACAGGCAGACGCCTGCGCATGGGGATGACTGAGTCATGGTTATTTCCTCGTCGGCGTCCTGTACGCCGTGATAGAAGAAATTCTGTACCGCAGCGCGCAGCCTCACCGGCCACAGGAGAGCCGATGAAATGCGCCGGACGCGCGCGGTAGTCGTTAGGTGAGCGGGATCAGGCGTTTTTCAGCATCCACTCGATTTCGGTTTCGGTGATCAGACGCTCGAACTGCACCAGCTCGTCGGTTTTGCAGGCCAGGTAGACATGGCTGAAGCGTTCGCCCAGCAATGCATTGAGCACCGGCTGATGTTCAAACTCGTACAGCGCGTCGCTCTGGCGGATTGGGAACGGCAGCCCGTCCTGCTCCAGCCCGTTGCCGGTCACCGGCTCAGGCAGCGGCAATGCGGTTTCCAGGCCGTAGACGATGCCGGCCAGAATGGTCGCCATCACCAGATAAGGGTTGGCGTCGGCGCCCGCCACGCGATACTCCACGCGGTGGTTGTCGCGATCGCCGCAGGGAATGCGCAGCGCCACGGTGCGGTTGTTATGCCCCCAGGAAGCCTGGGTCGGCACATACATGCCGGGCTGGAAACGGCGATAGGCGTTGACGTTCGGCGCCAGCAGCGCCATCGAGGACGGCATCAGGGCGATCATGCCCGCCAACGCCTGTTTCAGCAGCGCCGAATCTTCGCCGTCGTCGTCGGCGAACACATTGTCGCCTTGCGCATTCAGCATGCTGATGTGCACGTGCATGCCGCTGCCGGCGTGCTCCTCATACGGCTTGGCCATAAAGGTGGCTTGCATGTTGTGGTTCTCGGCCACCATGCGCACCAACCGTTTCAGCGCCAGCGCATGGTCGCAGGCCTGCAGCACATCATCGGTATGGTGCAGGTTGACTTCGAACTGCCCCGGCGACGCCTCCGCCACCGCGCCGTCCGCCGGAATGCCCTGCAAACGGGCCAGCTCGTCGATTTCGCTCAGCACATCGGCGAAATGGTTCAGGTTATCGACGGAGTACACCTGGCTTTGGGTGTTGCGCTCCTGGGTTCCCGGCGCGCAAGGCGGCTGCAGATAGCCCTCCGCATCGCGTTGACGATCGATGAGATAGAACTCCAACTCTACCGCTACCACGGGGGAAAGCCCGCGCTGACGCAAACGCTGCCACACTCGGTTCAGCACATTGCGCGGTTCAACGTCAAAGGGAGTGCCATCTTCATCCAGCATGGTGAGCAGCACCTGCGCGATATATTGCGGATCCGCCGCCGACGGCGTCAGCGTGCCCGGCACCGGCACGCACACGTGATCCGGCTCGCCCAACTCCTGCCCCAGCCCGGCCTCTTCTACGACGTTGCCGAGAATATCCATCGCAAATACCGACGCAGGGAAATAACAGCCCTTCTCCAGTTTGTTCAGGCCGCCGACCGGGATGCGTTTGCCGCGGAAGCTGCCGTTCAGATCGGTCAGCAGTACGTCGACATGTTGGGTTAACGGATAACGTTCCAAATACTTCTTCACTTCGCGCTGGAACGCGCTACTTCGTCTCTCTTCACTGTGCTGAACAAAGTTTTCCACTTCTACGATGTTGGTCTGCATGGTTCACCCGCCGTTTGTGTTTTGCTGTCGTCGATGTTTATTGACCGTCTTGTTCAATATAATGCCCACAATTGAAACGTAGATGAAACAAATTTGTTTTGCAAGTGTTACTTTTGGTTTGAATATTGGCCAATCGACTGCTAGATTTATAGAATATTGAACGAAATCGGCGGTGGAGAAGCTTATCGTTCATAATTTCGAACGTACCAAGGGGATAGCATGGACAATATATTTAACAGACCAGTCATCGGCGTCGTCATGTGCAGGTATAGGTTAAACGGGCACCTCACACAGACCTTGCAAGAAAAGTACCTGAATGCCGTTATCACCGCCGGCGGCTTGCCGATCGCCCTGCCGCACGCGCTGGCGGAGCCGGAAATGCTGGCGGAACTGTTGCCGCGCCTCGACGGCATTTTGCTGCCGGGCAGCCCCAGTAATGTGCAGCCGCACCTTTATGGTGAAAACGGCGATGAGCCTGACGCCGATCCTGGCCGAGACGCGTTGAGCCTGGCGCTGCTCCGCCAGGCGTTCGACAGGCGCATTCCCCTTTTCGCCATTTGCCGCGGCATGCAGGAGATGGTGGTCGCCACCCAAGGCACCCTGCATCGCCGCCTGTACGAACTGCCCGAGCTGCTGGAGCATCGTGAAGATCACGACCTGCCGCTGGAACAGCAATACGCCCCCGCCCATGAAGTCATCGTTCAGGAAGGGGGGCTGCTTTCGCAACTGATACCGGATTGCAACAGATTCTGGGTGAACTCGCTGCACGGCCAGGGCGCCAAAACCCTGGGCGCGAGCATTCGCATCGAGGCGCACGCCGCCGACGGACTGGTGGAGGCGATCAGCGTGCGCGATCAGCCCTTCGCGCTCGGCGTGCAGTGGCACCCGGAGTGGAACAGCGACGAGTACGCCCTGTCGCGCCTGTTGTTTGATGGTTTCATTACCGCCTGTCGGAACTATCAAAAGGAAAAACGCCCATGAGCGACGTCAGCTTGGCACCGGGAAAACGTCTGTCGCAGATCCGTCAACAATTGGGGTTGTCGCAGCGCCGGGTCGCCGAACTGTCTGGGTTAACCCACAGCGCCATCAGTACTATCGAGCAAGATAAAGTCAGTCCGGCCATCAGCACGCTGCAAAAGCTGCTGACGGTATACGGTCTGTCGCTGTCGGCGTTTTTCGCCGAGCCGGAAAAACCGGCGCAGCCGCAGATCGTGATAGGCAGTGACGATCTGATCGAAATCGGCAGCCAGGGCGTTTCGATGAAGCTGATCCACAACGGCGATCCGAACCGCACGCTGGCAATGATGATCGAGACCTACGAACCGGGCACCACCACCGGCGAGCGCATCAAACACCAAGGGGAAGAGATCGGCACGCTGCTGGAGGGCGAAGTGGTGCTGCAGGTCAACGGCCAGAGCTATCACCTGCTGGCCGGGCAGAGCTACGCCATCAATACCGGCATTCCCCACAGCTTCAGCAACACGTCGGCGCGCATTTGCCGGATTATCAGCGCCCATACGCCGACGACATTCTGATCAACGGAGCCAGGCATGAACTTTCACCATTTGCAGTATTGGCAACAACGGGCGCAGGCCCTGAAGATTGAGCACCAGCTGTTTATCGACGGCCGCTACCAACCGGCCGCCGCGGGGAAGCGTTTCGCCGTGGAAGATCCCGCCGGCCGCCGTGAGCTGGCGCAGGTCGCGCGCGGTGAAGCCGCCGACATCGATCGGGCGGTCAGCGCGGCGCGCGCCGCCTTTGAACGCGGCGACTGGGCGCAGGCCGCGCCGGCGCAACGCAAAGCCACGCTGCTGCGCTTCGCCGATCTGATGGAGCAGCATCACGAAGAGCTGGCGCTGCTGGAAACGCTGGACACCGGCAAACCGATTCGCCACAGCCTGCGCGACGACGTGCCGGGCGCTATCCGCTGCATCCGCTGGTACGCCGAAGCGATCGATAAGGTGTACGGCGAAATCGCCCCCACCGGCCGCGATGCGCTGGCGCTGATCGAACGCGAGCCGATCGGCGTGGTCGGCGCCATCGTGCCCTGGAACTTCCCGCTGCTGCTGGCCTGCTGGAAACTCGGCCCGGCGCTGGCCGCCGGCAACAGCGTGGTGCTCAAACCCTCCGAAAAATCGCCGCTGAGCGCCATCCTGCTCGGCAAACTGGCGCAACAGGCCGGGCTGCCGGACGGCGTGCTGAACGTGGTGCCCGGCTACGGCCACGACGCCGGCAAGGCGCTGGCGCTGCACCGCGACGTCGACGCCCTCACCTTTACCGGCTCTACGCTGGTGGCGAAACAGCTGATGATTTACGCCGGCGAATCGAACATGAAGCGCGTCTGGCTGGAGGCCGGCGGCAAGAGCGCCAACATCGTCTTCGCCGACTGCCCGGATCTGGATCAGGCCGCCCGCAGCGCCGCCGCCGGCATCTTCTACAATCAGGGGCAGGTGTGCATCGCCGGCACTCGCCTTTTGGTCGAAGCGAGCATTGAGCACGCGTTCCTGCAGGCGCTGCGCAAACACGCGGCGGCCTTCGTGCCCGGCGACCCGCTCGATCCCGCCACGGTGATGGGCACGCTGATCGACAGCGGCCACTGCGAGAAAGTGGCCGGCTATATCGATCGGGGGCTGAGCCAAGGCGCCGCGCTGTTCCTCGACGGGCGCGACCATCCGCAGGGCGACCACGCCGGCTATCTGGGGCCGACCATCCTCACCCAGGTGGACAATGCCATGAGCGTGGCGCGCGATGAAATCTTCGGCCCGGTGCTGGCGGTGACGGCGTTCGACGACGAGCAACAGGCGCTGCAGCTGGCCAACGACAGCGACTACGGCCTCGGCGCCGCGGTCTGGACCCGCGATCTGGCGCGCGCGCACCGCATGGCGCGCCAGCTGAAGGCCGGCACGGTGTTCGTCAACAACTACAACGACGGCGACATGACCGTGCCGTTCGGCGGCTATAAGCAGAGCGGCAACGGCCGCGACAAATCGCTGCATGCGCTGGACAAATTCACCGAATTGAAAACCACCTGGATCTCGCTGGAATAAGGGCTTACATCATGACTGAACACGTAAAAAGCTATTATGCGGCCACGGCCAACGCTCATCAGCCCTATCCGCAACTGAATGAATCGATCGAATGCGACGTCTGCGTGATCGGCGGCGGCTATACCGGCCTCTCCTCCGCGCTGTTCCTGGTGGAAGCCGGTTACGACGTGGTGGTGCTGGAAGCGGCGCGCATCGGTTTCGGCGCCAGCGGCCGCAACGGCGGCCAGTTGGTCAACTCTTACAGCCGCGACATCGATGTGATCGAGGAGCGCTACGGCGCGGAAAGCGCCCGCCTGCTCGGCAGCATGATGTTTGAAGGCGCGGAGATCATTCGCAGCCGCATCAGCCGCTACGCCATCGACTGCGACTACCACCCCGGCGGCATCTTCGCCGCGCTGAACAACAAGCAGTTCCATGCGCTGATCGAGCAAAAACGCAACTGGGAGCGCTACGGCAATACCCAGCTCGAGCTGCTCGATGCGGACCGGGTGCGCCAGGAGGTCGCCAGCGATCGCTATGTCGGCGCGCTGCTCGATCACAGCGGCGGCCACATCCATCCGCTCAATCTGGCGCTGGGCGAGGCCGAGGCGATTCGCCTGCAGGGCGGGCGCATCTTCGAGCAATCGGCGGTGACGAACATCCGCCACGGCGAACCGGCGCTCATCAGCACCGCCAACGGCCAGGTGAAGGCGCGCTTCGTCATCGTCGCCGGCAACGCCTACCTGGGCGACAAGCTGGAGCCGCGGCTGGCCAAACGCAGCATGCCGTGCGGCACTCAGGTGGTGACCACCGAACCGTTGGCGCCGGAGATCGCGCAGGCGCTGATCCCGCAGAATTACTGCGTGGAAGACTGTAACTACCTGCTGGATTACTACCGCATCACCGCCGATCATCGCCTGCTGTACGGCGGCGGCGTGGTGTACGGCGCGCGCGATCCGGACGACATCGACAACCTGATCCGGCCAAAGCTGCTGAAGACCTTCCCGCAGCTGAAAGGGGTGCGTATCGACTATCGTTGGACCGGCAACTTCCTGCTGACGCTGTCGCGCATGCCGCAGTTCGGCCGGCTGGAGAATAACGTGTACTACATGCAGGGCTACAGCGGCCACGGCGTGACCTGCACCCATCTGGCGGGCAAGCTGATCGCCGAGCTGATGCGCGGCGACGCCGAACGCTTCGACGCCTTCGCCAAGCTGCCGCACCTGCCGTTCTTCGGCGGACGCAACCTGCAGATCCCGTTCACCGCCATCGGCGCGGCCTACTACACGCTGCGCGACCGCATCGGCGTCTAAAACAGCAGGCCCGGTCATCATGGCCGGGCCTGTGCGTTAACGCTTAGACGATCTTCGGTTGGCCGTCCGAGGCGGTCGCCCCGCCATCGACCGGAATGTTGGCGCCATTGATAAAGCTGGCGTCGTCGCTGGCCAGGAACGCCATCACCGCCGCCACTTCTTCCGGCTCCGCCGCACGCCCCAGCGCGATGCGCTCATTGAACTTGTCGCGGATCTCCTGCGGCCAGCCGTTGGTCATGTTGGTTTTGACCAGGCTCGGGCAGACCGAGTTGATGCGCACGCCGTCACCGCCGTGATCGAGCGCCATGGCGCGCGTCAGATTGACCACCGCGCCTTTCGCCGCGCAGTAATAGGCCGCGCCCCAGTCACCGCCCAGGCCGGACACCGACGCGGTATTGACGATGCAGCCCTTGGTCTTCAGCAGGTGCGGCAAGGCGAATTTGGAGCAGAACACCACGCCGTCGATATCGACCCCGGCGATGCGACGCCAGTCGTCGATGCTGGTTTCCAGCACGCTGCCCGCCACGTGTACGCCGGCGTTGTTCAGCAGGACGTCGATGCGGCCCAGTTTTTCCGCCACCTCGTTCATCATTTTTTCAACCGCGACGTGATCGGACACATCGATATGCACCGCCATCGCCCGGCCCTGCGGCAGCGAAGCGGCGACCTTGTCCACCGCTTCCTTGGCCCAGTCGGCCAGCACCACGATCGCGCCCTCGGCGGAGAAACGCCGCGCCGCCGCTTCCCCCATGCCATTGCCCGCACCGGTGATAACCACGACTTTATTGTCAAAACGCATGAGACCTCCTCCATGTGAACGTATTTATATAAGTCATACAAATCTCATTACCCCGAGGATAAGACGCCTCTTCGCGGAGAGCCAGTCAAAACGTGCGGTTTATTAACCAAAAGGAGGTATGACAGTGATTTCAATGCGCTGGATTAACCTTTATCGGATTTTGGCCAACATATTGATGGAAAAAATAAAATTCCAGGCAGTCACTATTTTTCGGGCGGATTGTCAGCAAGCGGAATTATTGCAGGTATGCGGTTATCTTCACCCAGAGATAAGCGATGCGAATGGAAAACGGCAGCCGCCCGTCGGCGGCCGCGACTATTTTTTCTCGATGGGAACAACCAGCAGATCAACGTTCAGCTCGTTGATCGCCTGACGCGCCGAAGAGACCAGTCGGCTCCAGACATCATGATGGTGGCCGAAGATCACCAGATCGAACCCTTTTTCCTTCGCCACCCGGTTCAGCTCTTCCGTCAACGCGCCGCGGCTGACGATCACCTCTTCCACCGGATACGACGACTGCCCTTTGATCGCATTGAGCATATTCTTCACCCGCTCCGAAAAGGTGCGATCGGTGTAGTTGTAATCGCCCACGCCCAGATCGACGTAATAGCCGGCGCGGTGGATGTCGATATAGATCAGGGAAAGTTTGGCATTGAGCGCGGCGGCCAGTCTGGCGCCCTTGCCCAGCAGGAACTCGGCGTCTTCGCTGAGATCCGTGGCGACAACGATATGCCGGTAAGCCATGATGGCGGCCCTCCTCGTTAGATCCGTAAACAGGATGGCGCTCCTTGCCGCATGTTTCTTATGCATCTTAAGTTTAGCCCAGCGCCGGGCCGCTCGCCTGCCCCCTCGGCAAACGGTCGACGAGCGCCATCGCCTCGGTGCCCCAGGCATTCACCGGAATGTGCCGCATGCGTAACTCTTCCCGGCCGTCATCGGAGCGGCGGCGCGATCGGTCGGGTGGATTCTGTGCGGGATTCGTTATAAAACTAACGGTACTCTTGTTGTAACAGGCAATCTTCCATGATCGATATGTCCGCCGTACTCGCCGTTTTCACCGTGTATATTGTCGGCGTGGTGATCCCCGGCCCCAATTTCGTCGCTGTCGCTCACAAAGCCGTTTCAGCACGCCGGACAGAGGCGTTTGCCTTGGTGGCCGGCATCGTGCTGGTCAATCTGTTCTGGGCGAGCAGCGCCCTTCTTGGCATCGGCGTGGTTTTCGCCCTGTTCCCTTGGTTGGCTATGGCGATTAAAGTCGCCGGCGCTGGCTATTTAATGTGGTTCGGCTATCGGCTTATCGCCCAGGCGGCGCCCTCTTCCGGCACCCCAGCGGCCACCGGAAAAAGCGGTTTTCGCGCCGCCTTTCTACAGGGTATCGCCACCAACATCGCCAACCCCAAATCCATTGCGTTTTACGCCGCCGTCTTCTCATCAGCGGCGCCCAGCCATGTTTCTACACCGACTTTTCTCGCCATGCTGCTGGAGGTCGCGGTGATAGCCAGCTTGTGGTACGGGCTGGTGGCGCTGGTCTTGTCGCACGCGCCTGTCGCCGGCGCCTACCGCCGCAGCAAGGCTTGGATCGATCGCGCCTGCGGCACCTTGATCATCGCACTGGGACTGCGGCAGTTACTCAGCCGATGATCGCGATCCCCAGCCGCTCCAGCAGTTGAGCGGCCTGGTGACTGTCCATTTTAACGCCCTGCAGATCGGTGGTGCGTAAATCCAACTCACCCAGTTCCGCGTTGCTCAGATCGCACTGGGTGACATCGGCGGCACGCCAGTCGAAACCGGAGAATTCGCCGCCGGACAGATCGGAACCGCTGAAGCTGGCGCCGAGCACCTGCGCCCCGTGCCAGCGGTTTTCCCACAGCTCGCATTTCTCCAGCACCACCTTGGCGAAGTTGGCATAGCTCAGGTTGCTTTTGGTGATATAGGCGCTGCAAAACCAGGTGCGGCTGGTGATCATGTTCATAAAGCTGGCGCCGCGAAAATCGGCGCCCTGCGCGCGGCATTCGCGGATCTCCACCCCCAGCGCGCTGGCATGGCGGAAATCGGCCATCGACAAATCGCAGCTTCTGAAGCTGGCGTCTTTCAGTATCGCGCGGCTGAAATTGCCGCCCTGTCGGCTGTCGCGATCGTAAAACTGGCAGCCGATAAACTCGGTGCCGGTCAAATCGGCGCCCGAAAAATCGCACAGCATAAAACTGCCGTTTTCAATTTTTTCGCCGGTAAAGCGGTTACGGTCAATCTTTTCACCCTTCAACATCAGACTCATCGCAGCGCACCTGTTTATTTATACAGTCAGTGCGCATTTAATCCTATTCCGGCCGGGTTGGCAACCGTCGCCGATCGGCGGCCATCCGCTGCGACCGGTTCGAACGCTACCTTGACGATACTGAACGTCTTGGTACTTTCCGCCTGAGCGACGTCAGCAAACAGCCGGGGGTAACGGGAGTTGACGACCCATACCTCGCCATCGCGCAGCGCGGCGCCGGTCGGCCCATCCAATCCCGGCGGCGCGGCGACCGCAGCGATACGCGCACTGGCCCAGCCGTCGGTCGAGGAGAGCAGCGTCACGTCACCGGACATGCTCCCCTTTTCACCCGGAAAAGACTGTACGATCACCAATTCATGGGCGTTTTTGAGCCGCAGCCCGTCCGGCCCTTTCAGCCGCTGCGGCAGCCTGATTTCACTTATCGCAGGCGTGGTATCCAGCGTCACCTTCCACAGCAGCCCGCGGGTGTAGTCCGCCGCAATCAGGAAGCCGTCCGGGTGATACACGACGCCATTGAGATAGGGCCGCGTGCCCTGCGCAGCGGCGGGTGCGTCGGCCGGCATCAAGCGCGCTGAGCGCACCAAAATCGACACCTGGCGCGTTGCCCGATCCATCTTGTAAATCTGCGGCTGGAAGCTGTCGGTGACGTAGATATTGCCCTGTGCGTCGAGCGTCAGATCGTTGGCCAGCGTCGGCCCATGGCTTAGCGATGAAAGGTCGTACGTCTGCTGCAGCACGCCGGTATCGAGACTGAACTCCAGCACCTGCGCCACGCGATTGCGCGTGCCGGCGGCAGAGTTGCGGGACACGCCCACGTCTTCGTTGCACACCAGCACCCGGTTGCGTTCGGCGTCCACCAGCATGCCGGAGGTGGTGATAAGCCCCGTGCCGGTGGAAAACCGCCGATAGCGGCCATCCGGGTAGACCAGGCCAAGCTGCCCGCCGCGCAGGGAGGAGATAAGGAACGCACCGGCGCGTGCATTCCAGGCAATGCCCTCAGGGTAGGCGCCGGCGGGGTCCGGTGAAAACTCGATGCGTTGCGTGGCCTGCGCCTGCATAACGCCGCAGAGCAACAGCGCAGCGCCGGCCAACTGGGTGACGCATCGGCGGCACGGCAATAAGAAAGAAAAGAAGCTGAAGCGGAACATGAGCATGACCCTGATGAGGACTCGGATCGCTAGAGTAGGATCGCGCCGCTCATGGCACCAGCCGGGAAAAAGGCAATGCGCCACTAAAAAAATCGCAGTAATCGGCGCAAAAAAAAAACCGCCCGATACGGGCGGTTGACGTGACGGCGAACCGTTACTTCAGGGCTTCCTGAATGGCGTCGGCCATCGGACCGATGTGCTTCTCCGCCGCCTTCAGCTGGAAGTCCACGCCGTTGCCGTCGTTGGTATCCGACAGCGTGGCCTTGATCAGTTCCAGCGCCGCCTGCACCGCCACCAGCCGTTTGTGCTGTTCGTCCGTGACCGGTTCGGCGCCCATATTGGCCGGATAGTAATGTTCTAACATCGCGATCTCCTTTTGATGACGTTAACCTCTAACCTACCAGAAAACCGTGCATTTACTAAGGAAACCAGACCGGGTGCGGCCGAGTGACGATAAATTGCACTATACTGGGCAAACACCCTCCCCTGTTACAGGATCATCGTCATGTCATTCCAGGGAAGCTGCCACTGCGGCGCCGTCACCTTCTCCGTAGACGCCGAACTGCCGACCGAAGCCCTCAGCTGCAACTGCTCGATCTGCCGCCGCAAAGGCCTGCTGCTGTCTTTCTTTCCCATCAGCGCGTTCACGCTCAGCAGCGGCCAAGACCGGCTCAGCACCTACACCTTCAATCAGCACAAGATCCGCCATCAGTTCTGCCGAGTCTGCGGCGCCCAGCCCTTTGCCTACGGCACCGCGCCGGACGGCGCCGCGATGTGCGCCGTCAACCTGCGCTGCGTGCCTGACGTCGCGCTCGATGCGTTACAGATCCACAGCTACGACGGGGCCAGCGTCTGAGCGAATCGCGCGCTCAGTCGAAGGCGACCCAGCCGGCGTCGGTTTCGGCGGATTGCACGCAGCGCGCCACCCACTTCACGCCCAGCGCGCCGGCCTGCACGTCCGGGTACCAGAAGTCGGCCAGGAAGGCCGCGTCGCGCCGATCGGTGGCGTCCATCGCCAGCGCGAAGCGGCGGTAGAGATTCGACCAGGCTTCAAACAGCCCCTCCGCATGGCCGCCGCCGATGCGATCGTCCGCCAGCGCCGACGCGGCGAGATACGGCATGCCGCGCTCCAGGATCCGCACCGGTTCGCCCTGCACTTCGAAGCGCAGCTGATTGGGTTGTTCATCCCACCACTCCAGGCTGGCCTTTTCACCGACAATGCGCACCTTTTGGCCGTGCATCGAACCGCAGTTGACCGCCGAAGCCCACACGGAGCCGATGGCGCCGTTGTGATACTCCATCAGCACATAGGCGTTGTCCTCCAACGGCGCGCGCGACGGCACAAAGCTTTGTCGGCTGCAGATCAGCCGCCGGATCTTCAGCTGCGGCGCCATGGTTTCCGCCAGGAACAGCGTGTGGGTCGCCAGATCGCCCAGCACATAGCTGGGGCCGACAAAGCGCGGATCGACCCGCCAGCGAGTGCTGGGATTATCCTGCTCCACCGCCGCGGCGTGAAAGCCGTGGGCGAACTGCATATTCACCAGCCGGATTTCACCCAGCCGGCCATCGGCAATCATCTGCCGCGCCTGCAAAATCATCTGGTGCCCGGCATAGCCGTAGGTCACGCCGATGACTTTGCGCTGCCGCTCGCACAGCGCCGCCAGCGCCTGTGCCTCTTCGACGCTGAAACACAGCGGCTTCTCGCACACCACGTGCAATCCCGCCTCCAGCGCCGCCCGGCAAATGGCGTAATGGGTGTTGTTCGGCGTGGCGATCGAGACCGCTTCGATGCCGTCCGCCCGCGCGGCTTCGGCGCGGAACATCTCGGCATAATCCGCATAACAGCGCTCCGCCGCCACGCCCAGACTCCGGCCAAAATCACGCCCGCGTTCAGCGTCAATGTCGAACGCGCCGGCCAACAGAGTAAACGCGCCGTCGCGCAAGGCCGCCGAACGGTGGATGTAACCAATCTGGCTGGTGCCGCCGCCGCCGACCATGCCCCAGCGCAACGATCTCGCCAAAGGTTTGCTGCCGTTGATCATCGTGTTTCTCCTGATTAAAAGCCGAGGCCGCGCAAGTAGCGCAAGCTGGCGGTGACGTCCTGCAGGCTGCCCTGCACATTGCGCGGATCGCGCTCCTGCTCGATAGTGATCCAGCCCCGGTATCCGCGCTCGGCCAACAGCGCACGCAGCTGCGGATAATCGATCGCCCCGCTGCCCAACGGGCACATGACGCCCTCGGCGCAGGCGGTGAAGAAATCGACGCCGCGCGCCAGCACCTCGCGGAACACCTGCGGATCGACGTCTTTGAAGTGCAGATAATCGAGGCGATCAAAGTGCTTGCTCAGCCAGGCAGCCGGGTCCAGCCCGGCGTAATACAGATGGCCGGTATCCAGGCACAATCCGGCGGTGTGATGCGGAATGTCCGCCGCCAACCGGTCGATTTCGTCGGCGAACTCGATACAGCCGCCGGCGTGCGGATGCACCACCGGCCGCACGCCGTATTCCCGCCAGGCCAGTTCGCTGATGCGCGTAATGTGCCCGATCATCCTCTGCCACTCCGCCTGCGACAAACGCGGTGCTAAATCTGAACGCCCGGCGAATCTGGCGCGTTGCGGATTGCCGAAATCGATAATTACCAGGAACGGCGGCGCGGCGCGATCGCCCTCGCTCGGCTCCGCCCTGGGCGCCCGCGAGAGGTTGCGGCAAATCCGATGCGTCAGATCCAGCAGGCGCTCAATGTTCGCCTCGCTGACCAGATCGTCAAAAATCGTGCCGGCCACCAGCGACAGACGATGCTGCTCCAGCGCGGCGCACAGCGCCTCGCTCTGCGTCGGCAGATAGCCCCACGGCCCCAGCTCGATGCTGCGGTAGCCGGCCGCCGACGCTTCTTGCAGAACCGTGGCGTAGGGCGGCAAATGGGGGTTGTTCGGATCATCTACGCCCCAACTGCAGGGCGCATTGGCGATAGGCAAAGTCATGGCGACGGCTCCTTTTTTGCAGGGAATGCCGGCAGTATCAAACAAAAATTCCAAAACCATCAATAATGAAAATTTTATTTTTTGATAGAGATCGCGCTATTTTTGATAAAATATTTGATGGTTTTTAATCAAATATAGGCGGCGCCTGGTTGCGCGCTGCTCTCGGCAACCACCACTCATCGGCCGTCAGAGGTTTTCTTTGGTGATCACATCGAAGCGATTAATGATGTGGCGTAATCCCGGTTGTTCATCGGCGGCGAGCAACGTCTCGACGATCGTGGCGGCCAATTCGGGAATGCGGTGGCACAGCAGCAGATCCACCGTGCCGTCGAGCAGCGCCATTTCACCGCCCTGCACCGGGCCGTGGCACACCAGCGTGATGTCGCGCTGCCGGCCGCTCTCTCGCAACGCCTGAATAATGCCCTCCACACCGCCGCTCGGCGCGTAAAGCGCCGCCAGCTCCGGGTGGCTCGCCAGCAGTTCACGCGTGACCCGGCGCGCCGTTTCCGCGTCCTCATGGCTGCGCACCGGCTCCAGCACGCGCTGACCGCTCATCTGCTCACGCAGATAGGAGCGGAAACCGATCTCGCAGGCCTCCTGACACGTAAAACGGTTGTCGCCGATGATCACGCCGACGTCGCCCTGCCGCCGGCACAGACGATCCACCGCCCAGCCGGCGGTGCGGCCCGCTTTTTGATTATCCAGACCGATGTAGCCGGCGCGGCTGGGCACCGATAAATCCGACAGCAGCGCGAAAACGTTGATGCCCGCCTGGGCGGCTTCTTCTACGGCATAGTGGATCAGGGGGTGATCCAGCGCCAGCACGCCGATCGCTTCCACCTGGCGGCTCAATTGGCTAATGGCGGCGGCGGTGTCGCCGATGGCATTGAGAGAGTGAAAGATAAACTGCGGCGGCTGACCCGGCTCATGATACGGCGCCGCTTGCGCCATCAGCTCATCGGCCAGTTGCGCATAGAAAGAGTGTTCGCGCCGCAGCAGGATGAACCCCATTCTCAGGCGGCGTTCCGGCCTGCCCAGCACCGCCGACAGGCAGTGGGACTTCTCCAACGCGAACCCCAACTTTTTCGCCGCCTCAATCACCCGGCGCTGGGTGACGGGCCGCACCGACGCGCGTTGGTTGATCACCCGATCGACGGTGGCGATGCCGACCCGCGCCTCTCTGGCGATGGCCGCCATGGTGGTTTTCTTGCCGCTCATGTTCATCTCCATCAACGATTTGATGGAAAAATATCATAGCCGTTGCCGCCCCTGATGTGATGCCGTTCGCGATTAACGGTAGACGGAGAACTTCTTGGTGAGCGGCTTAAGCTGTTCAGTGTCGCCGTAGAGCGCCACCGCCACGAAATCCAACTGCTCGTAAGGCGTGTTGGCGGTGTCGGCGATCTGCTGCTCGGCGGAGTGCGACAGCATGGTGGTGGTGAAGAAGTTGGACAGCACGCCCTCCTCCTTGCATTTGAGGATCAGGTTGCTGAGCTGGCTGCTGTTTTTAGCCTGCAGGATGACGATCGGGTAGTGGCTCATATTGGCGCTGACGCCGTCGAGGCTGCTCGGATAGTGGTGAAACTCGCGCTGCTCGATCAGATCGGTGATGCCCGCCGTCAGATGGCAGGAGGCGTTAAACAGCGTGGCCGGTTCGTGATTGCGGTTGAGGATGATATAAAACTTTTTCTCGTTGTCGCTGTACATACTCTTCTCCTTGAATAGACAGCCAGTTTTACCCAACCGGCGCACGGTTTCAAGGCGCGATAAGGGGCCGCGTCCGGCCCCGTGGTAGCACTGCCGGCTCAGACCGCGCCTTCGCCAGGCCCCAGCGGCTGGGCCACCTGATGCAGCACGGTGATGTTCTGCAAAATAGTGCCGCCGTCGATCGGTTTCATCTGGCCGTCGCGATCTTTATAGTGCGTCGGTTTGGCCCCGTGGAAGAACAGCCCGGCGTTGACCTGCACCCCCAGATAACCGGCGCTGGCCGGCAGGCGCTGCACGTCGGTCCAGGGGTGGGAAACCGGCACATACTGGAAGCCTGCGCTGGTCTTGGCATACAGCGGGCGCAGCAGCGTGACAAAGGCCATCATCGGCGACAGCGCCTCTGTAAAGATCTGCACCGGCCGATCGACCGTCATCAAGAAACCCTGCGGCTGTTCCTCTACCGTGTCGAGGCTCAGGCTGCTGCTGATATCATCGCCCCGGCCGCCATAGCTCCATTCAATGGCCGGCGCCCTACTCTCGTTCATCATCTCTGACATACACTGCTCCTTATAAAGTGAATTCAACACGCCTGCTGCGTGCCGGAACAGTAAACCGCTGAACGGGCACCCGCGTCCACGCCGGGCGGCACGCTGGCGCACCAAACAACGAGGCGCGCAAAATAAAGCTCGAAATGAATAATTTCCCCACGTGACAGCGCAGCATTTGAACGACTTCTGTCGTAGCGCAGACGCATAGTGAGGGCGTTACCGCCACTGGAGAGTGTTATGACTGCGATTAAACCGGACGCCATCGACCGCATTTCCCCCGCCGCCACGCCCTGGCTGGCCGTCATCAACGTGCTGTTCGCCGGCATCGCCGCGGCGCTGCACGTGGGCAAGGCCACCATCGCGCTGCCGGCGCTGCAGGCCGAGTTCGGCCGCTCGCTGGAGGCGCTCAGCTGGGTCATTTCGGCCTTTCCCTTCGTCGGAGTGTTCGGCGGCATCGCCGCCGGGCTGCTGGTGCGCCGCTGGGGCGACCGGCGCCTGCTGGCGCTCGGGCTGCTGATCATCAGCGCCGCCAGCTTCGCCGGCGCCACGCTGCACAACTTCAGCGGGCTGATCGTCAGCCGCTTTGTCGAAGGCCTCGGCTTCGTGATCGTGGTGGTTGCCTCGCCGGCGGTGCTGAACCGCATCGTCGCCCCGGCGCAGCGCAACCTGGTGTTCGGCATCTGGAGCACCTTCATGCCGGCGGGCATCGCCATTTCACTGTTTTTCGGCCCGCATCTGGCCGACTGGCAGCAGAGCTGGCAGGCCGGTGCGGCGTTGACGCTGCTGGCCGCCCTGCTGCTGCCGCTGACCACGTCCCGCCGCGTCGCCAAGGCGCACGTTCCGCCGTTGCCGCTGCGACAAGCGCTGGGCGCGATGCTGCGGGCGCGCCAGCCGCTGTTGCTGGCGCTGATGTTCACCACATACAACCTGCAGTTTTTCTCGGTGATGACCTTTCTGCCGATCTTTCTGATGCAGCGCATCGGTCTGTCACTGGCGGCCGCCGGCGGCATCAGCGCGGCGGCGGTGGCGGCCAACATCGTCGGCAACCTCGCCGCCGGCGTGCTGCTGTCGCGCGGGCTACCCGCCAGAACGCTGCTCGCCGCCACCAGCCTGTTGATCGGGGTCTTCGGCGTCGGCATTTTCCTGCCGATGACGCCCAACGGCCTGCTGATCCCGCTGTGTTTCCTGTTCTGCGCCATCGCCGGCATACTGCCCGCCACCATTTTGGCCGCCACGCCGGCGGCGACGCCGGAACCGACGCTGCTGCCGCTGAGCCTCGGGCTGGTGATGCAGGGAAACTACCTCGGCCAGGTGATCGGCCCGGTCGCGCTGAGCGCCATCGTGGCCGCAGCCGGCTGGGCTGCCCCGGCGTGGCTGGTGCTGGCGGCGGCGGCGTCTGGAGCGGTATTGGCGCTGGCGGCTACGCTTGCGTCAGGAAATCGATGAATTTCCGCACCTTCAGCGGGACAAAGCGCGCATAGGGGTAAAGCAGGATGAAGGGACGCGAGGCGCCGGCGTAATCTTTCAATACCTCGACCAGCGCCCCGCTGCTCAACTCTTGTTCGACGGTAAAGCGATACACCTGCATCAGTCCGGCGCCGCTTTTCACCAGCGTCAGCGTGGCGAGGTAATCTTCCTGGCAAAGCCAGCGCCCGGCAGTATCCACTTTGCTGTTTTCGCCCTGAACCTTAAACGTCCAGGCGGTTTTTCTGCCGGTGCTGGGCAACGCATACTGAATGCAATCGTGCCGGGCCAGATCCGCCGGCGTGAGCGGCGCAGGGTGGCGTTGCAAATAGCCCGGCGTCGCCACCACGATCAGTTCAGCCTCCTCCAGACGCCGCGCTGCCAGGCCGGAGTCGTTCAGCTCGCTGCCGCGAATGGCGACGTCGAATTTATCTTCGGAGAAATCGATATTCTGATTGCTGACGTGCAGATTCAGCTTGAGATCGGGATAGCGTTGCGCAAACTCGGGCAAACGCGGCAACAGCCTAAAATGCGCGTACAGCGTCGGCGCGCTGATGCTGAGCGTGCCCACCGGTTTGTCCCGTTCGCCGGAAATGCTCGCCTCGGCCTCCATCAGCTGGCTCAGCGCCCGGCGACATTCCAGGTAATAACGCTGGCCGGCATCCGTGACGCGCATCTGGCGTGTGGTGCGGATAAACAGCTTCGCCTGCAATCGCGTCTCCAGACGCGCGACCGAGCGGCTGACCGCCGCAGGGGTTATCCCGGCGGCATTGGCCGCTGCGGTGAAGCTGCCGGTTTCTACCGTCAGGCAAAACAGCTCGATGCTGCCCACCTGAACGTCGTCAAAATGGCGTTGCATGTCTCTCCCTGCTAATTCATTACATAAGGTATAAATTAAAGTTCTTTCCCCCTCATTTTTCAATCATCAGGTATGGATTACCGTTCACGTACGATCAATCCCTATCCTGTCGAGGAGAGAAAATGAGCAAAGTAAAAACGGTCATCGTCACGGGCGCATCGAGCGGCTTGGGCTTCGCCATCGCGCAAGCCTACCTGGCGCGCGGCTATCAGGTTGTCGCAAACGCCCGTTCGCTTGAACGGCTGCAGGCGGCGGCGGACAAACTCGGCCGCCCGGCCAATCTGCTGCTGGCGCCGGGAGACATCGCGCTGCCGGAAACCGCCGAACGGTTGTTCAGCCTGGCGATACAGGCTTTTGGTCAGGTAGATATTCTCATCAATAACGCCGGCATATTTATCGCCAAGCCGATCGCCGACTATACGCCGGAGGAGGTCGACGCGATGGTGGCAACCAATCTGAAAGGCTTCTTCTACCCGGCGCAGGCCGCCGCCCGGCATATGCAGCAACGCGGTGCCGGCCACATCGTCGCCATCACCGCGTCGATCGCCATGCAGCCCAACAGCAAAGTGCCCGCTTTGCTGCCGGTGCTGATTAAAGGCGGCCTTAACCACGCCGTGCGCGAGCTGGCATTGGAGTTAGCGCCGCACAACGTGATGGTCAACGCCGTGGCGCCCGGCATCATCGCCACGCCGATGCATCAAAATGATGAACAGAGTCTGGCGCAGATGCGGCAACTGGCGCCAACCGGCCGCGTCGGCCAGCCGCAGGACATCGTCGATGCGGTGCTGTATCTGACCGACGCCAATTTCGTTACCGGCGCGGCGCTCGCGGTTGACGGCGGCGCCACCGCCGGCGTCTGGTGAAACCGGGGAGAAACGCCATGCCATACGTCAACATTAAAGTGACCGACGAAGGGGTCAGCGCCGCGCAAAAGCGCATGCTGATCGAGGGAACCACCGCGCTGCTGGAGCAGGTGCTGAATAAGCCACGCCACACCACTTTCGTGGTGATTGACGAGGTAGCCACCGACAACTGGGGCGTCGGCGGAGAGAGCGTCACCGCCCTGCGCGCCAAAGAACGAGGCGAATGACGGGCGATTTATTCTGGGATCCAGTGTTGTAGGGTACAGCTGCTAGTTATCGTTATCGGGTCTGCGTGGTGAGATCAATCACGCTCAGCGCGAAGGATAAGGCCAGTGATGGTCCAGACCCGATAATGACAAGGCGCCGGTCGCGGCAAGATAAACCAGCACACCGGCGAAAGCGATCAGCAGCACCTTTTCGATAACGGCAAGTCGTTTGTGTTCAGTCATTTGCATACTCCTTCGTGGTATCGGGCGAACGGCCGCCCTCCTAAAAACTAGGAAAGCCTGGCGCAGGCGGCAAGCGCGGCTCACAAAATGAAACACAATCGATAAATTTTGTTAATTATTTAGCCCTCTTTCTTTTCTCACGCCGCCGCCTGTTCACCGTGCGGCGCCCGCCTTGCCCTTAATAACCCTATGGAATACGCCACTAAAAATCCCCTACCGGTTAAGCAAAGGTGATGATAGTGTTGTTTTCATTCAGTTCATCTATGCTGAAAATTCATCTTTTGAGGGACGACTATGATGTCTAAAGGCATTTCCAAGGGATTCTTTATTCTGATCCTGTTCATCGTTACCGCCGCCTTTCTCGACGTGCTGGGGCCTTATTACTCCTCGGTGCTGTGGGCGGTTATTCTGGCGGTGATTTTCCATCCGGTGAAAAAGAAGTTGAAGCAGTACGTCGGCGAACGCAACGGCGTGGTGTCGCTGCTGACGGTGGCGCTGATTTGCCTGATCGTGTTCACGCCGTTGGCGATCATCGCCTCGTCGCTGGCGATGGAATTCAACGTGATCTACACCAAGCTGCAGACCAACAACAGCCAATTGCCGACCATGCTGGCGGACTTTATGCGCCACCTGCCCAGCTGGGCGCAGCGCTTCCTGGCGGAGCATAACCTCAACAGCGCCGCCGAGATCCAAAAGCAGCTTTCCGAGGTGGCGCTCAAGGGCGGGCAATATCTGGCGGGCAGCGTGTTCCTGATCGGCAAGGGCACCTTCAACTTCGTCGTCGGCTTCGGCGTGATGCTCTATCTGCTGTTCTTCCTGCTGAAAGACGGCCCCTATCTGGTGAACCTGGCGCTCGAAGCGCTGCCGCTCTCCCAGCACGTGAAACACCATCTGTTCGTGAAGTTCGCCGCCGTCTCCCGCGCCACCGTCAAGGGCACGGTGGTGGTCGCCGTGGTGCAAGGTGCGCTCGGCGGGCTGGCGTTTTACTTTACCGGCATCGACGGCAGCCTGCTGTGGGGCGCGCTGATGGCGTTCCTGTCGATCATCCCGGCCGTGGGCTCCGCCATCATCTGGGTGCCGGCGGTGATCTACTTCTTCGCCACCGGCATGCTGTGGAAAGCCATTTTCCTGGTAGTGTTCTTCGTGGTGGTGATCGGCCTGGTGGACAACATCCTGCGCCCGCTGCTGGTGGGCAAAGACACCAAAATGCCGGACTACCTGATCCTGATCTCCACCCTGGGTGGCATGGAGATCTACGGCATCAACGGCTTCGTTATCGGCCCCTTGATCGCCGCGCTGTTCATCGCCTGCTGGAACATCCTGTCCGGCCGCGACAGCGAGGAGAATATCGAAGAGATCGACGAAGAATTTATCGAGGAAGGCAAAAACCATCCCGACGCGGTGGAGTAAACCTCCCGCAGCGAATCACGCAGGGGCCCGTTTGGGCCCCTTTTTTTGTCTGTGGTATCCTTGCCAGGCTCACAAGGAAGAACGGGTTTCGTTATGCTTATTTTCTACGCCACGCTGGCCATCGCCTTCACCCTGCTGTGCCTGCTGGCCTTTATCTCTTGCGCTTACCAGCTTTCGAAGCACGGCGACGTCAAATTTTTGGCCTCGCTTTCGGTGCTGCTCTTCGCGCTGCTGGCCTTCTATGCCGCTTATGGCTACGTCAGCACCTGGCTGCAACAGCAGGCGGTCGATGTCCGGTTGTATTAGCGCAGCGGGATAAAAAAGACCTGCTCCGGATCGCCGTCATCGAGATTGTCAATCTGGCCGCTGGCGACAAATCCGGCGTTCAGCAGCAGCCGCTGCATCGGCAGGTTGGAACGATTGGTGGAAGTGAACAGCTTCGGGTGTCGGCAATGGGACTTCAATGCCGTAATCAACGCCTGCCCGACGCCCCGGCGGCGATAGCGCTCGCCGACCATCAGCATCTCGATAAAACCGCAGCCGAAGAAGTGATAGTGCAGTACGCCATAGCCCATCACCACGTCCTGTTCCTCGGCAAGATAGCAATCCCCCTGCCCGCACCAGGCCCGGATCTGCGCCGCGCGCTGCGGTTCGTGTTCGGCGACGCTGTCGAGGGCGATCAGGGCTGCGACATCGGTTTCAGTGGCAAGACGAACAAACATGTTTATCCCTTCCTTCTGATGGGGGGCGGCGACACCGCTTCAACGAAACGGCAACCGAAGCGGGATAATTTTTACATCCCCGCCGAATTTTGTAATCCTATTATAGAGTTACTAAAACACACGCCAAGGAAGGAAAGCTTTTCCCGATGAGCATACCGCAAATACCCGCCGCCCTGCTGTTTACCCTGCTGCTGGCGGGCTGCCAGTTCCACAAAACCGTGTTCCCGCCGCCGTATATCGGCCCCCCGCAAGAGATCAGCACCTACGAAGTGAAAGGCCTGACGTTTGTCACCACCGTCACCTTCAGCGGCCTGTTCGCCGAAGATCTGGTGCGCGAATACGCACAGAAACATCACTATCGCTACTATGTGGTCACGATGCGCAGCAACGGTTTTAAAGACCGAAGCGAGCGCGTGAGCGCGATGATGTATCGGTAAGAGCCCCGGTCCTGATTTGGCAAACCTGCATCAGGGCTCTACTTCAAAACCCCATCTCGCTCGATGCCGCCGCAGGTAAGCTCTGTTCTTTTCAGACAACCCGCTAATGTTCGCATCCAGCGGGATCTTTAACTCATCTAACAAGCTGCTCTTCGTCTGCGGATACAGCAAACGTCCGTCATCGGCAAAACTGATCGTGCCGCGATCGAACAGCTTGTCCAGATTGGGGATTAACGGCAGACCATTGTGCGGATCCACTTTCTCTTCTGGGGTCGCAATCGACCAGGCAACGATGTGAGAGGCAATGAGAATGGACGGCTCAGCAATCCCCGTGACCGCACACCGATTTCCCCACCGCTTAAACATTTTATCGCGATAGGGACCATGCCCAATCCGCGCCTGAATCACCCTTTCTTGCTCACCACCGACCTCTCTGGTGATTTCGACGGTATCCGCATGGAGGTTGATAGAGAGATTTTCCGAGATAAAACCGGCGATCAACGCGGCTGCCGGCGCGGGGATCTCGCACATATAGTTTTCGGTGCATCCGCCTTTCTTATTAAAAACGCGCGGAAGGCAAGCCTGGTTGTGCATGCGTATGAACGCCTGATTAAAAAGGGAAACATCAATAGGGAGTTCAAGACGCGTCAGTTCCAAATCGACTTGGGTACCCGCAATATGCGGCGGTCCCGCGACCCGATGCTCAGGCCGCGGTGCAGAGTAAGCATCGCGTACCGCTGTCGCCACGCCGATAATCTTCCTACCCTTGTGGCAAAAAATCAGGTCACCCTCTTTGACTTTTTTGACCGTTTCCCACCCGGCAGGTTTAAACATGTTCCCAGTCTTATTTATTCCATATTGCGGCGCCCACAAGAATTCGCCCTTCAAAACTTCCGCGACGCTGCCACCGATGTTGACCCAGAAAAAACGCATGGCCACTCTTTTATAATCAGGAGTTTTAAGGGTTATCGTCACCATTCATCAAAGGCTTTAGTGATTTTCACCCATTAACGCAGGGTGACGGCAATAAAAAATCCCGGCCTTGACCGGGATAGCGTTGCACGGAAACAGCATTGTTTATTCACTGCGGGCGAAATTCCAACGTGCTGTTTTTGACCGCTTCGTAAACCGCGGCCGTTGGCGGCTTAGGCAGACGCGCATTGGCGATTGCTTTGATCGCGGCCTGGCAAAGTTCCGGTTCCCCTTGTTCAGCCTGAATGCTGATCAGCATACCGTCCGGCGCCAGCTTGATGCTCAATGTGCAACGCTTGCCTGAGTAGGCTTCGGCATCTTTCAAATGGCTTTGAATCGCGGCCTGCAACTGGGCGATATAGTGTTCTTTCTCTTTTCCCGGTGCCGGCGTCTTTGGGTCGCCAAGGTTGGTGAAAAGATCGTCAACCTCTTTATTTACCGGATCGGTTTGGCTGGGGGCCGTGCTCTTGGCACACCCCGTTAATGCCAGCGCGGTCATCGCCGCCAATACTGTAGCAACGCCGGTTTTATAGCCTGAATGCGTTATTTTCATATCCCTGTCCTTATGGATGTTGTCAGTTGAAAAACAATAACAATAGCAGCTCAATATTCACAATCGAAAAGTGATGTAAGACTCATAAAAAGCAGCCGTCAGCGTAGAAGACGAGAGTTTCGATGAAACAGCCCTCTCCCTTAAGGTTAAACGCATATTTTCTTCACATGTCAAATACACTCTCAATTTAAAAAAATGAAAAAAATGTATATAGCGATAAGACACATCAATCCCCATTAACAATCAACATACTGAAATTATTAATAATTTACACCTTTTCTTTGTTGCGCTTTCGTTTTCGGTCATTAAGAAAAACAATCACATCATGATAATATGCAACAAAAGCCAATATAAATACAGACACGACTATCAAAGCCAGGTAATTACTCTCCCTAAGCCCTTGGATTATTTCTCCAATTGATAGATAACCATGAAGGAAACTGAAGAAAATAAGCATAAATGAAATCAAATTCAGCGCAGATGCTTTGATACAATAACGCTCAAGCTCGCTGGCGATATTGTTCAGACTGGTTAACTTTTTGTCCATATCTTTATCTTCGGATATAAATAAGTCGTCTATTATTGCATTCGCATTTTTTAATTCAGCATTAGACGCATGGAATCCATGGAACACGGCACCAATCAATGTAATAAATATCACGATCCCCCATGAAGAAAACACATCCCAGTCAAAGTCAACATGAATACTGGCGTTTAAGTCACCCTTATTGAATGAAAGATCAACAATTTTAAAAACGAATACACATAACGCCATCCAAATAGTCATTATTGCAATTGATAATTGTACTGTTTTTCTGCCTCTATCCAGAGCAGTATTATATCTGTAAAGTATCAAACTAAAATTCATTATGCACCTCTTGATCGTCATTAAAAATTTATGTTAAAGGCAACTATTATCTATAACACTAAACCATCAAATTATTCCAAACAAAACAGTTCAATTAGGTATTATTAGAAAATGTAAAAACATGGTGGGTTAAGTTCCTACATAATCATCTATACCTATATCAAAAAAAAGCCATAGAAACCATATCGGCAAGCCATAACCCATAGAAGATCGATAGTCTATTTTGACCTAAAAATAGATTCCTCAATACTAATAAAAATCATAAAAACGTTAAAATAATACAACCGAAAAATGCCTATATTCAGGTACATTATTTTTCCGAATCATTAACAAGTCACCTTACGGAATTATGTCAATGATTATTACATATGCATCAAGACGAACACGCTGAGATTTGTCTTCCATTAAAACACCGAACGTATTAAATATGCCTAAAGGTAGCACCACGAAGCTCTGAACATTTCAGCAAATTAGCACCTTCTATGCCTCTAACGTCCAGGTAAACCTCACCCCCAGGTAGTAGAGTGTTAGACTAATCGTCCAGTAGCAAGCTTTCGATTAGTATTGCTAATTTAGCAAAACTGTTTTTGTATTGACTATCCAGGCGCACTCATAACCCATTGAATAAAAATAATTATTTAGTTTTTCTTGCTGTTTATCCCTTAGTTCATCTGATATTCTCTGTTTATACTCTATAACCAAGGTAGCGATTATCTCCGATTGTTGGCGGCCAATTTCTTTAGTTCTGCCACCAGGATCTCCCCTTTCCCTGCGTTAAGCAGCTATAATCCAAAAAGTGGAGTTTTTTGAAAACGATAAGGAGGGAGTATGTACAAAACTATTTTGGTTCCCGTGGATATTACCGAACCGGAATTAACACAGCAGGTCATCCCGCATGTCAACGCGCTCGCCAGGCTCGAAGACTCCCACGTCCATTTCCTGGCGGTGATCCCGTCGCGCGCCACCTATGCCGCTTTCGGCTTTGCCGCCACGGCGGCGATAGAAACCAAAGACGAAATCATTGCGGTAGCAACCGAGGGGCTGGCAAAAGCGGCTAAAGAATTCAGCGTGCCTGAAGATAGAGTGACCACGCACGTTGCCGTCGGCGATCCTAAAGATCAGATCCTGGAGCTCGCCGATGCGCTCAACGCGGAGATTATCGTGATGGGTTCCAACCGCCCTTCTGCGATCACTTATCTCCTCGGCTCCAATGCCACCGCTGTCGTCCGCCACGCCAATTGCCCGGTGCTGGTGGTGCGTGAATCGGCTAACGCCACTCAGTGAGCCTGTCCGACACCTCACACATATTTGAACCGTAAAAAAAACGGGAGCCCTTAGGCTCCCGCTCTCATTCAAGCGCTGAACACACTTACATGTGTTTAACGATAGCGTCGCCAAACTCTGAACATTTCAGCAATTTAGCGCCTTCCATCAGGCGTTCGAAGTCATAGGTCACGGTCTTGGCAGCGATGGCGCCTTCCATGCCTTTAACGATCAGGTCAGCCGCTTCGAACCAGCCCATGTGGCGCAACATCATCTCTGCGGACAGGATGATGGAGCCTGGGTTCACTTTGTCCTGGCCGGCGTACTTCGGCGCGGTGCCGTGAGTCGCTTCGAACAGGGCGCAGTCGGAGCCGATGTTGGCGCCCGGCGCAATACCGATGCCGCCTACCTGGGCCGCCAGGGCGTCGGAGATGTAGTCGCCGTTCAGGTTCATACAGGCGATCACGTCGTATTCCGCCGGGCGCAGCAGGATCTGCTGCAGGAAGGCGTCGGCGATCACGTCTTTAACCACGATCTCTTTGCCGGTGTTCGGGTTCTTGATCTTCAGCCATGGGCCGCCGTCGATCAGCTCGCCGCCGAACTCTTCGCGCGCCAGCTCATAGCCCCAATCCTTGAAGGCACCTTCGGTGAACTTCATGATGTTGCCTTTGTGAACCAGGGTCACGGAGTCACGGTCGTTGGTGATGGCGTATTCGATCGCCGCACGCACCAGACGCTTGGTCCCTTCTTCGGAGCATGGCTTCACACCGATACCGCACTGCTCCGGGAAGCGGATTTTCTTCACGCCCATTTCGTCGCGCAGGAATTTGATCACTTTGTCCGCTTCGGCGGAGCCGGCTTTCCACTCGATGCCAGCGTAGATGTCTTCGGCGTTTTCGCGGAAGATCACCATGTCGGTCAGCTCAGGCTGTTTCACCGGGCTTGGGGTGCCCTGGTAGTAACGCACCGGGCGCAGGCACACGTACAGGTCCAGCTGCTGGCGCAGGGCCACGTTCAGAGAACGGATGCCGCCGCCGACCGGGGTGGTCAGAGGGCCTTTGATGGCGACGCGGTAGTCGCGGATCAGGTCCAGAGTTTCGTCCGGCAGCCACACGTCTTTACCGTAAACGTGGGTAGATTTTTCGCCGGTGTAGATTTCCATCCAGGAGATTTTACGTTCGCCGTGGTAAGCCTTTTTAACGGCCGCATCAACCACGTGGATCATGGCAGGAGTCACGTCAACGCCGATGCCGTCGCCTTCGATGAACGGAATGATCGGGTTATGAGGAACAACCAGTTTACCCTGGGCGTCAACCGTGATTTTTTTACCTTCTGCCGGAACAACTACTTTGCTTTCCATCAACCTCTCCTTCAAGCGCAATTTTGTTAATGCTTTGTAAGATGCGTGTAGATACTACTTGAATATTCGGTCCGCGCCAATCCGAAACGGATTCGGTTATAATGCGCTTATCATCCGTAATCTCAACCGTTATGAAAAAATTCTCTGTTAGAAATCACAACGTTAAACGATTCAGCAAGCCGAATGCCGCCAAACCCGCCGCGCCGAAGGGGCCGCGCCGCATTGTGTTATTCAACAAGCCCTTCGACGTATTGCCGCAGTTCACCGACGAAGCCGGCCGCGCCACGCTGAAAGAGTACATCCCCTTCCCCGACGTTTACGCCGCCGGGCGCCTAGATCGCGACAGCGAGGGGCTGCTGGTGCTGACCAACGACGGCCAGCTGCAGGCGCAGCTCACCCAGCCGGGCAAGCGCACCGGCAAAATCTACTATGTGCAGGTCGAGGGCGCGCCGCAGGAGAGCGATTTGGCGCCGCTGCGCAGCGGCGTCACGCTGAAAGACGGCCCGACGCTGCCCGCCGGGGTGGAGTTGGTCGCCGAGCCGCAGTGGCTGTGGCCGCGCAACCCACCGATCCGCGAACGCAAATCCATCCCCACCAGCTGGTTGAAAATCACCCTGTTCGAAGGGCGAAACCGCCAGGTGCGTCGCATGACGGCGCATATCGGGTTCCCTACCCTGCGCCTGATTCGCTACAGTATGGGTAATCTTTCGCTGGGTTCACTGCAGCCCGGTGAATGGAAAATCATCGATTCCCTGTAGACCGATAACTGATGGAGGCGCCATGAAATCTACCCCGATCGCGCTGCTGCTCGCCGCTCTGGCGGCCCCGTTCGCCGCCCCTGCCGCCAGCTTCGACTGCGCCAAGGCGGCAGGCAGCGATGAACGCGCCATCTGCGCCGACCGCACGCTGAACGATCTGGACGTGCAAATGGCCACCAAATATCAATTCCTGCGCGGCCTGTTCGCCATGGGCGCGCGCGGCGCGATGCAGGACAGCCAGCAGGCCTGGCTGACCAAGCGCCAGCGGTGCGGCGGTGACACCGCCTGTCTGCTCAAAAGCTACCGCACCCGCATCGCCGAGCTGGACGACATCTACCGGCGCATCGATAAACCGCTGTAAGGAGACCGCATGTTCAAACCGCACGTCACCGTCGCCTGCGTGGTGCACGCCGCCGGCAAATTTTTAATTGTCGAAGAAACCATCAACGGCAAAACGCTGTGGAATCAGCCGGCCGGCCATCTGGAGGCCGACGAGACGCTGGTGCAGGCCGCCGAACGCGAGCTGTGGGAAGAGACCGGCATCCGCGCCACGCCGCAGGCGTTTCTGCGCCTGCACCAGTGGATCGCGCCGGATCGCACGCCGTTCCTGCGCTTCTGCTTCGTCATCGAGCTGGAACAGTCGCTGCCGACCGAGCCGCACGACAGCGACATCGATCGCTGCCTGTGGCTGAGCGCCGACGAGATTTTGCAGGCGCCCAACCTGCGTTCCGCACTGGTGGCGGAGAGCATTCGCAGCTATCAGCAGCCGGAGCGCTACCCGCTGTCGCTGGTCGGCAGCTTCGCCTGGCCGCATTAAGGGCGCCGGGCAGCACAAGATGAACAGTGCGCCGGCTCGGCCAACGTGGTAAAATCCTGCGCTTGTTTTTATCAGCACGGTTCGTGTTCAAGTTCGTGAGATCCCCATGTCAGACAACAGCCAGAAAAAAGTAATCGTCGGTATGTCCGGCGGCGTCGACTCTTCCGTTACCGCCTATCTGTTACAGCAACAGGGCTATCAGGTCGCTGGGCTGTTCATGAAGAACTGGGAAGAAGACGACGACGAAGAGTACTGCTCCGCCGCGACCGATCTGGCCGATGCGCAAGCGGTCTGCGACAAGCTGGGCATCGAACTGCACACGGTGAACTTTGCGGCGGAATACTGGGACAACGTGTTTGAGCTGTTCCTGGAAGAGTACAAGGCCGGCCGCACGCCGAACCCGGACATCCTGTGCAATAAAGAGATCAAATTCAAAGCCTTCCTGGAGTTCGCCGCCGAAGATCTGGGGGCCGATTTCATCGCCACCGGCCACTACGTGCGCCGCCAGGATGTGGACGGCAAGAGCCGCCTGCTGCGCGGCGTCGACGGCAACAAAGATCAGAGCTACTTCCTCTACACCCTGAGCCACGAGCAGGTGGCGCAGAGCCTGTTCCCGGTCGGCGAGCTGGAGAAGCCGGAGGTGCGCCGCATCGCCGAGCAGCTGGAGCTGGTCACCGCCAAGAAGAAAGACTCTACCGGCATCTGCTTTATCGGCGAGCGCAAGTTCCGCGACTTCCTCGGCCGCTACCTGCCGGCGCAGCCGGGCCCGATCGTCAGCGTTGACGGCCAGACCGTCGGCGAACACCAGGGCCTGATGTATCACACCCTGGGCCAGCGCAAAGGGCTGGGCATCGGCGGCCTGAAAGACAGCAGCGAAGATCCGTGGTACGTGGTGGATAAAGACGTGGCCAACAACGTGCTGGTCGTCGCGCAGGGGCACGATCATCCGCGCCTGATGTCCGTAGGCCTTATCGCGCAGCAGCTGCACTGGGTGGATCGTCTGCCGCTGAGCGGCCCGTTCCGCTGCACGGTGAAGACCCGCTATCGCCAGCAGGATATCCCTTGCACCGTGACCCCGCTCGACGACGAACGCATCGAAGTGCGTTTCGACGAGCCGGTCTCCGCCGTCACCCCCGGTCAGTCGGCGGTATTCTACCAGGGCGAAATCTGCCTCGGCGGCGGCATCATCGAACAGCGCCTGGCGTAATTCGCCTGCCGCCCAAGAAAAACGCTGCGTTTACCGCAGCGTTTTTTTATTCAAAATTCCACCTGCGCCCCCAGCTCGATCACCCGGTTCGGCGGGATTTCGAACAGGTCCGGCGCCCGCAGCGCGTTGCGCTGCAACAGCTGGAACACCTTGCCGCGCACGCGCAGATACCAGGGCCGTTTGCCCAGCACCAGCGTATCGCGCGACATGAAGAACGAGGTCTCGTTCATGGTGAAGCTCATCCCCTCCAGCCCGCAGCGGTAAAGAATGTCCGTCACGTTGGGCGTCTCGCGCCAGCCGTAGCTCGCCACCACCCGCCAGAAACTCGCCGACAGCTGTTCGATCGCCACCCGCTGCACGTTGTGCACGTACGGCATGTCGGTGGTGACGATGGTCAGCAGCACCACGCGCTCGTGCAGCACCTTGTTGTGCTTCAGGTTATGCAACAGCACCAGCGGCACCGCATGCGGCGTGCGCTCCATAAACACCGCGGTGCCCGGCACCCGCTTCGGCGGCGCCTTCTCCAGCGACTCGATCAGCGCGCTCAGCCCTTCCTGATTGTCGCGCAATCGGCGGATCAGGCGCGAACGCTCGGTCTTCCAGGTCAGCATGATCAGCAGAATGATTAGCCCGAGCGCCACCGGCAGCCAGCCGCCGGTCGCCAGCTTGATCAGGTTGGCGCCGAACAGCGGCACGTCGATGCACAGCATGACCAGCAGCATCAGCCCGCCCAGATAGCGCGGCCAGCCCCAGTTTTTCACCGCCACGATGCTCAGCAGAATCGACGACAGCAGCATGGTGCCGGTTACCACGATGCCGTAGGCCGAGGCCAGGTTGCTGGAGTGTTTGAAGCTGACGATCACGATCAGCACCGCCGCGAACAGCAGCCAGTTCACCACCGGAATGTAGATCTGCCCGGACTCCTGATCGGAGGTATAGATGATGCGCATCGGCGGCAGGTAACCCAGCCGCACCGCCTGCCGCGTCAGCGAGAACACGCCGGAGATAACCGCCTGCGAGGCGATCACCGTCGCCAGCGTAGCGATCACCAGCAGCGGGATCAGCGCCCAGGTCGGCGCCAGCAGGAAGAACGGGTTATTGATCGCCGCCGGGTTGGCCAACAGCAGCGCCCCCTGGCCGAAGTAGTTCAGCACCAGCGCCGGCGCCACCAGCGTAAACCACGCCAGGCGGATCGGTTTTTTACCGAAGTGGCCCATATCGGCGTACAGCGCTTCAGCGCCGGTGACCGACAGCACCACCATGCCCAGCGCAAAGAACGACACGGCCTTGTATTCGAGGAAGAAATTCACCGCCCAGTAAGGGTTCAGCGCCCGCAGCACGCCGGGGTGATGCAAAATGCCGCCGAGGCCCAGCAGCGCCAGCGTCAGGAACCAGATAACCATCGCCGGGGCGAACAGTTTGCCGACGCTGCCGGTGCCGCGTTTTTGGATCGCGAACAATGCGGTCAGCACCAGCAGCGACAGCGGTACGATAAAGCTGTCCAGCTCGGGGGCGATAATCTGCAGCCCCTCGATGGCCGAGAGCACCGAAATGGCCGGGGTGATCACCCCATCGCCGTAAAAGAAGCTGCCGCCCACCAGCCCGATCAGCACCGCCGCCGGCACCCAGCGCGCATCCAGCTTGCGGATCGCCAGCGACATCAGCGTCAGAATGCCTCCCTCGCCGTCGTTGTCGGCGCGCATCACGAAACAAATGTATTTAATCGACACCACCAGCGTCAGCAGCCAGAAAATCAGCGATAAAAAGCCGTAAATCGAGGCCGGCGTCAGGGTGATGCCCTCCTCCGCCGTCAGGCATTCGCGCAGGGTATACAGCGGGCTGGTGCCGATATCGCCGTACACCACGCCGATGGCCGCCAGCGTCACCGCCGGCAGTGGCTGCTTGTTTTTTACGTGCATATAAAGGTCTTTATTTGAGGGTTCACGTTGGCAGTATAGATGCAGCCGCCGCACTTTATTTGCCGCAGCAACAATAAGTTCGCGCCGCCGCGCCGGCGATTTTCGTCGCCTATTTGCGCAGTTCTGCGCCGCACGGCACCTCCGCCTCACCGCAGACGTATTAGACGCTGGGTTTACCCTCGATTTTGTGGCATGATCCGCGGCATTCGTTGTCATCGTTGTTACAGCCACGCCCGATCGTTACCGTTCGCGGCCGCCGCCGTTACCCCTGCGATACACACAACCTTATGCAGTAAGCCATGTACCGTTCACCGCGTTTACAGGAGTCATCGTGGCGAAGAATTATTATGACATCACGCTGGCCATGGCGGGCATCAGCCAGTCGGCGCGTTTGGTTCAGCAGTTGGCCCATGAAGGGCAATGCAACCGCGAAGCGTTTCAGACCTCGCTGAAAAGCCTGCTGCAAATGGATCCGCCCTCCACGCTGGCGGTGTTCGGCGGCGAAGAACGCAATTTGATGGTCGGCCTCGAAACCCTGATGGGCGTGCTGAATGCCAACAACAAAGGGCCGGGCGCGGAACTGACCCGCTACACCATCAGCCTGATGGTGCTGGAGCGCAAGCTCAACGCCAACAAACAGGCGATGAACACGCTCGGCGAACGCCTCGGCCAGCTCGAGCGCCAGCTGGCGCACTTCGATCTTGAATCGGACACCATCATCAGCGCGCTGGCCGGCATTTACGTCGACGTGGTCAGCCCGCTCGGGCCGCGCATCCAGGTGACCGGCTCGCCGGCCATCCTGCAGAACCCGCAGGTGCAGGCCAAGGTTCGCGCCACGCTGCTGGCCGGCATTCGCGCCGCCGTGCTGTGGCAACAGGTCGGCGGCAGCCGCCTGCAGTTAATGTTTTCCCGTAATCGTCTGTTCAAGCAGGCGCAAAATATCGTTGCTCATTGTTAATCGATCCCAGGAGTTGCTACCGATGGAATTATCCTCACTGACCGCCGTTTCCCCCGTTGATGGACGCTACGGTGATAAAGTCAGCGCACTGCGCCCCATTTTCAGCGAATACGGTCTGCTGAAATTCCGCGTACAGGTTGAAGTACGTTGGCTGCAAAAACTGGCCGCCTGCGCAGAAATCAAGGAAGTTCCCGCTTTTGACGCCGACGCAAACGCTTTCCTCGACAAAATCGTCGCGGAATTCAATGAAGAAGACGCACAGCGCATCAAAACCATCGAGCGCACCACCAACCACGACGTGAAAGCGGTCGAGTATTTCCTGAAGGAAAAAGTGGCGGCGGTGCCTGCGCTGCACGCGGTGTCCGAGTTCATCCACTTCGCCTGCACCTCCGAAGACATCAACAACCTGTCGCACGCGCTGATGCTGCAAAGCGCCCGTCAGGACGTGGTGCTGCCTTACTGGCGCAAGATCATCGACGCGCTGAAAGGGCTGGCGCAGGAATACCGCGATATCCCGCTGCTGTCGCGCACCCACGGCCAGCCGGCGACCCCGTCAACCGTCGGTAAAGAGTTCGCCAACGTGGCTTACCGCATGGAGCGCCAGTACCGCCAACTGGAGCGCGTGGAGATCATGGGTAAAATCAACGGTGCGGTCGGCAACTACAACGCCCACATCGTCGCCTACCCGGAAGTGGACTGGCATCAGTTCAGCGAAGCGTTCGTCACCTCGCTCGGCATCACCTGGAACCCGTACACCACCCAGATCGAACCGCATGACTACATCGCCGAACTGTTCGACTGCGTAGCGCGTTTCAACACCATTCTGATCGACTTCGACCGCGACATCTGGGGCTACATCGCCCTGAACCACTTCAAGCAGAAGACCATCGCCGGCGAAATCGGTTCTTCCACCATGCCGCACAAGGTCAACCCGATCGACTTCGAAAACTCCGAAGGCAACTTGGGGCTGGCCAACGCCGTGCTGGGCCACCTGGCGGGCAAACTGCCGGTTTCCCGCTGGCAGCGCGACCTGACCGACTCCACCGTGCTGCGTAACCTGGGCGTGGGCCTGGGTTACGCGCTGATCGCCTATCAGGCCACCCTGAAGGGCATCAGCAAGCTGGAAGTCAACCAGGCGCACCTGCTGGACGAACTGGATCACAACTGGGAAGTGCTGGCCGAGCCGATCCAGACCGTGATGCGCCGCTACGGCATCGAAAAGCCTTACGAGAAATTGAAAGAGCTGACCCGCGGCAAGCGCGTGGACGCCGCCGGCATGCAGGCGTTCATCGATGGCCTGGCGCTGCCGGAAGAAGAGAAAACCCGTCTGAAGGCGATGACCCCGGCCAACTATATCGGCCGCGCCACCACCATGGTCGACGAGCTGAAGTAAGCGCGTTAGACCCACAACGACAAGGCGGCCCACGGGCCGCCTTTTTGCTTATTATTCGCCGCGCAACACCTGCAGCCGGGCAATCTGCCGCCCCTGCGCATCGAAGTTGTCCGCACTCAGCCAACGCGCCAGCGCCTGCCGCACCGCCGGCCAACGGTCAATGGTGATGGCGAACCAGTCGGTATCCCGGCTGCGCCCCTTGACGATCACCGCAAAGCGGAAGTTGCCCTCGTAACGGAAGCCGAAGCGCAGCGCGGCCTGGCGCGACGGCGCGTTATGGCTGTCGCACTTCCACTCGCAGCGGCGATAGCCCAGCGTGTCGAAGGCATAACGCAGCAGCAGCGCGATGGCTTCGGTGGCGCTGGAGCGCTGTTTCATCAACGGCGACCAGCTGACGTGGCCGATCTCCAGCACGCCGTTGGCCTCGTCGATGCGCATCAGCGCCACCGTCCCCACCGGCGCGTCGCTGGCGGCGTCGAACACCGTCAGATTGACCAGCGTCGGGTTGGCCTGCAGCGTCTCCAGGTGCTGCAACATCGCCGCCGGCGTGTCGGGCCGTTCGATAGACAGATAGGTCCAGTCGCGGCCGTCCGGCGCCAGCTGGAAAGCGTCATACAGCGCGGCGTAATCCCGCTGCGGATCGAGCGGCGCCAGTGAACAGAAACGCCCGCCGAGCGTCACGCCGCCCGGGCGGCGAGCCGGCTGCCAATCCGGCATCGGTTCGCCAATCGGCTGACCATAACGATTCATTGCCATACGCGCCTCCTGCGGTTAACGGGTATACACGATAAACGAGCTTCTTCTGCCGATTTTGTCGTACAGCGAACGCGCCGGCGCGTTGTACTCCTGGGTCATCCAATAGACCCGATCGCTGCCGCGCGCCTCCGCCAGCCGATACGCCTGTTCGAACAGTTTTTCCGACACTTTATGGCCGCGTGCCTGCGGCGACACATAGAGATCTTCGATATAACAATAGCCCACCGCGCTCCAGGTGGACGGATGGAATACCAGGTTCATCAGCCCCAGCAGCCGGCCGTCGGCATCCTCCGCCACCAGCCCGTACACCTGTTCATCCTGCCCCAAGCGTTCGAAGGTGCGATCGGTCACCTGCGGCGCCACCTCGGCGCGGTAAAAGTCGAGATAGCCCTGCCACAACGCCAGCCATTGCGCTCTGTCGTCGCCATTGATTCTGCGGATGGTCACTTCACGATTTGATGGGTTCATAGCGCCTCACGGGGTTAAGATATTATTTCCATTAGGGAAATAACCGAATAGCGGCAGAATACACCGCGCAGCGACGGCGTAATACGGACCAATTCAAAACGCCGGGCAGACCAATTTTAACCGCCGTTTTCCCGCGGCAGCGCGTTGAACACCTGCGCCAGCGTGGCGATAAAACGCACGATCTCGTCCGGCGTATAGGCCGAGAAACCGAGCACCAGCGCCCCGCGCTGCGGCGCGCCGGTGTAGAAGTCCGCCAGGCCGTACAGCCGGATGCCCCGTTCCGCCGCCGCCGCCACCAGCCGCCGCTCCGTCGCCACATCCGCCAGCGGGCAAACCAGCTGCAGCCCGCCCTGCGGCAGCGCCGGGCGCGTCCAGGGCGCGAGATGGCGTTGCACCGCGTCGTACAGCACATCCAGCCGCGCCTTGTAAAGCGTGCGCATATTGCGCAGATGCTCGGCGTAGCCGCCCTCGTGCAGGCAGTGGAACAGCGTCATCTGCGCCAGCGCCGAGGTGTAGCCGTCCTGAAACTGCCTGGCGGCGACCAATGGCCGCACCAGCTGCGGCGGCGCAATCATGAAGCCGATGCGCAGCCCCGGAAACAGCGTCTTGCTGAAGGTGCCGATGTACAGCGTGCGCCCGCCGCTGTCCAGCCCTTGCAGCGCCGCCTTGGTTTGTCGATCGTAGTTGAACTCGGCGTCATAATCGTCTTCGATGATCCAGGCCCGCCGACGCTGGGCCCACTGCAACAGCGCCAGACGCCGCTCGAGGCTCAGCGAGTACCCCAGCGGGTAGTGATGGGACGGCGTGATGTAAACGCCCCGCCCGCCGCCCGCAGCCTGCATCAGCTGCCCGACGTCCAGCCCCTGCTCATCAATGCCGATCGGCCGCGCCTGCAGCCCCGCCGACTGCACCAGCTTTTTCGCCCCCTGGTAACCCGGCTCTTCGACGAATACCGCATCGCCGGGATCGAACAGCACCTGCGTGCACAGCGCCAGCGCCTGCTGAGAGCTGGTGACCACGATCACCTGCTCCGCCGTCGCCTTGACGCCCCGCTCCCGCTGCAAATAGTGCGCGATCTCCGCACGCAGCTCCGGCAAGCCCTGCGGATCGGCATACCCCAACAGCCGCTCGCCGTGCCGCCGCAGCGCCTGCTTTTCCCACTGCAGCCATGAATCGATGGGAAACGCCCGCAGATCCGCCAGCGAGGGCGTCAACGAGGCCTGGCGGCTGGTGTGCGGCGTATGGCTGACCGCCAGCAACGCCCGGCCGCGATCGCTTAACTCGCGTTCCGCCAGCCGCGCCTCCTGGCCTGCCTGCGTCGCCAGCAGTTCACGGCCGAGCAGCGTATCGCAGCGATAACGCACAAAGCTGCCGCGCCCCACCGTTCGGCTGATGAACCCCTCCGCCTCCAGCCGCGCGTAAGTCTGTTCCACCGTGTCACGCGCCACCGCCAGCCGGGCCGCCAACACGCGGCTCGGCGGCAGCTTCGCCCGCCACGGCAGTTCCCCGGCGGTGATGAGCCGCAACAGGGCCTGGTGCAGCGCCGAACGTCGGGTCAGCCCCTGCTGACGCTGCTGGGAGAAGGCTGCCAGGATTGCCGCGTCGTCCGCGTGTCGTGGGGTGTCACTCATGGGCAGTCTGTTTCTCCGAGCCTGGGGCGATTGCACACTACTCTACCTCATTTTCTCCCAGCGGCGGCGGCGGTTGCGCTGCCCGGCGAAATCCCCTTAAATAAGCCATCGCATTGCGGCTACAGGACTTCCGTCAGCTATGAGCAAGGAGATCAACCAGCGTCTGCTGGAAAAACTGCTGCAGGATCTGGCCAGCGCGGGCGCGATGCCGCTGTATCTGCGCTTTAACGCCTCGGTGCGCCAGGCTATCGAGCAAGGATTGCTGAGCGCGGGGGATTTCCTGCCCAGCGAGCGCCTGTTCACCGAACGGCTCGGCATCTCGCGCATCACGGTGCGCAAAGCGCTGGCCTGCCTTGAGCAAGACGGCATCATCGGCCGTTCACGCGGCTACGGCACCTTCATCCAGCCGCAACGGCCCGCGCCGAAGCTGCGCTATTCCTTAGCGGACATCAAAGGGTTCTCGCGCGAGGCGGCGCAACAGGGGCGTCAGCCGGACACGCAATGGATCAGCCGCGAGCGGGTGCCGGCCAGCGCCGCACTGGCGGAAAGGCTCCAGCTGGAGGTTGGAGCGCCGATCTACCAACTCAAGCGCATTCACTTTATCGATCGGCGGCCGATGTCGGTGGCGGTGTCCTACGTGGTGGCGGCGGCGATTGCCAACATCGACGAGATTGGCATCTCGCTCTACGATTACTTCCGGCGCAATAATGTGGAGATGGGCTCGCTGCGCAGCCAGGTCAGCGCGGCGATGGCCGACGACGATATCCGCCAGGCGCTGCAGCTATCAGAACCGATGCCGCTGCTGATCGTGCGCCAGACGTTGTTCGACCACCGCAAGAAGCCTGTCGAATACAGCGAAAGCTTCTGCCGCAGCGACATGTACGAGTTTACCAGCGAAAGCTGATCCGTTACGCCTCGCCCTGTCGGCGGCGGCGAAAACGCACGAACGCCTGGGCATACGCCTCAACGTCCAGCGGATTCACCCGTTTTAACTCCGCCAGCAATCCGGGTTCGATCGCTTCTGCACCGTGCAGCGCACCGCAGACAGCGGTGGCCATCGCGCCGATGGTGTCAGTATCGCCGCCCAGGTTGGCGCACAGCACCGCGCAACGGGTAGGATCGGTTTGCGCCAGCTGCACCATCGCCAGCGCCGCCGGCACCGACTCGATGGTGCTCACCCCGGCGCCGATCAGTTGATATATCCGCTCAGAGGCCTGCTCGGGATCGGCGGCCTCATCCACCACCTGAAACGCCAACTCGATGCGCGCCGCCAGCGAGGGGCTGAACGTCGTCTCCTGCCGGTGCTGGGCATACTCCGCCACGCCCGGCAGCGCCAGACGAATTGAGGCCCAGTCCGCGCCCTCTACCGCTCGCGCGACGGCCCAGGCGATCGCCACCGCACCGGCGACGGCGATGTCGGATTTGTGCGTCGGGCTGGAGGCCAGCCACACCTGCTGGCAGAAATCCTCCAGCGGCGCGGACGGCAGCACGCAGCCCAAAGGCGAAATGCGCATCGCCGCGCCATTGGTGATGCCGTTGTTTTCCAACTCGGCGATCGGCGTGCCCGCCTTCTGCTCGCTCAACGCCAGTTTGGAACTGGGGCCGAGAATGTTCTTGTTGAAGGCGTCAAAACTGTCCACCCAGCGGATCACGTTGCGGGCGATCAGTTCCGGCACCACCTCGCCTTCCGCTTCCCGCAACGCATCGGCCAGCGCTAACGCCATCGCGGTATCGTCGGTATATTGCCCGGCCTTGAAGTAACAGGCGGCGGTGTTCTCCGCCGGCCCATCGAGAAAGCCGTCTATCCAGCCGAAATGGCGCTTAACCCGCTCGCGCGGCCACAGCTCGGAAGGCATGCCGAGCGCGTCGCCCAGCATCTGTCCGTAAAGTGCGCCCGCTATGCGTTCTGCCTGGGTTAATTGCTTCATCCGTCGCTCCTGAGAAAATGTACCGTTGCCTCAATAATACCTTATTAGTACCTTTAAAGCTTATCAAGCGCCCCGGCTCACACTTCCCTTTCGCGGGCAATGCCTGGGGCGTTTAAGTTGCGTTTAATGTTGCCCCGCCGCTGTTTATCCGATGTTTATCAGAGCTTGTCGATAATGTCGGCGAACAAATTGATAACGCTTATTTTAATACATTGCTTCGGCTCTCTTGCGAGCCGGGCGGGTTATACCTACCATAGCCTCAGCACTTTTTGTCAAAATGGTTCAGGTGGCCGCGTTATTCCCTGACACGCCGCAGAGCGTGTTCCCTTTTATCGCGTGGGTGACAGGACGTTCACCCGCATAGTCACAGGAGTTCGCCATGCGAGTACTGGTTGTTGAAGATAATGGTTTGCTGCGTCACCACCTTTCCGTTCAGATGCGCGAGATGGGCCATCAGGTCGACGCGGCCGAAGACGCCAAGGAAGCCGATTATTTCCTGCAGGAACACGCGCCGGATATCGCCATCGTCGATCTCGGCCTGCCGGGTGAAGACGGCCTGAGCCTGATCCGCCGCTGGCGCGCCCATCAGACCAAGCTGCCGATCCTGGTGCTGACCGCCCGCGAAAGCTGGCAGGACAAAGTGGCGGTGCTGGAAGCCGGCGCCGACGACTATGTCACCAAGCCGTTCCACCTGGAAGAAGTGATCGCCCGCATGCAGGCGCTGATGCGCCGCAACAGCGGCCTGGCTTCGCAAGTGATCGTGCTGCCGCCGTTCCAGATCGATCTGTCGCGCCGCGAACTGAGCGTCAACGATCAACAGATCAAGCTGACCGCCTTTGAATACACCATCATCGAGACCCTGATCCGCAACGCCGGCAAGGTGGTGAGCAAGGATTCGTTGATGCTGCAGCTCTACCCGGACGCCGAACTGCGTGAAAGCCACACCATCGACGTGCTGATGGGCCGCTTGCGCAAGAAAGTGCAGGCGGAATACCCGCATGAAGTGATCACCACGGTACGTGGCCAGGGCTATCGTTTTGACGCGAAGTGAACATGATGTTCAACAAGAATAAAAAACCGTTTTCGCTGCGTGCCCGCTTCCTGATGGCGACCGCCGGGGTGATCCTGGCGCTGTCGCTCTCTTACGGTTTGGTGGCGGTCGTCGGCTATATCGTCAGCTTCGACAAAACCGCCTTCCGTTTGCTGCGCGGCGAGAGCAACCTGTTCTTCAGCCTGGCGCAGTGGAAAGACAACAAGCTCACCATCGCCATTCCCCCCGATCTCGATCTCAACTTCCCGACGCTGGTATTTATCTACGACGATAAAGGCAACCTGCTGTGGAGCCAGCGCAAGGTGCCGGAGCTCGAGAAGCTGATCAACAAGGAATGGCTGGAGGAGTCCGGCTTCTACGAAATCGACACCGACACCCGCGTCAGTAGCGAAGTGCTGGGGGACAACCCCAAAGCGCAGGATCAGCTGAAGAATTACGACGATACCGATCAAAACGCGCTGACCCACTCGGTGGCGGTCAACACCTATGCCGCCACGCCTCGCCTGCCGGCGCTGACCATCGTGGTGGTCGACAGCATTCCGCAGGAGCTACAGCGATCCGACGTGGTGTGGGAGTGGTTCAGCTACGTGCTGTTGGCCAACCTGCTGCTGGTGGTGCCGCTGCTGTGGCTGGCGGCCTACTGGAGCCTGCGGCCGATCAAGGCGCTGGTCAATCAGGTGGGCGAGCTGGAGAACGGCGAGCGCGATCAGCTGGATGAGAACCCGCCCAGCGAGCTGCGCGGGCTGGTGCGCAATCTGAACATTCTGGTGCGCAACGAGCGCCAGCGCTACACCAAATATCGCACCACCCTGTCGGATTTGACCCACAGCCTGAAAACGCCGCTGGCGGTGCTGCAAAGCACCCTGCGCTCGCTGCGCAGCGGCAAGCAAACCACCATCGAAGAAGCCGAGCCGATCATGCTGGATCAGATCGGGCGCATCTCGCAGCAGATCGGTTACTACCTGCACCGGGCCAGCATCAACTCCGGCCAGACGGTGTTGACGCGCGAGATCCACTCGGTGCCGGCGCTGCTCGACAGCCTGGTGGTGGCGCTGAACAAGGTTTACCAGCGCAAAGGGGTGGTGATCACGCTGGACATCTCGCCGGAAGTGACCTTTATGGGCGAGAAGAACGATTTTATGGAAGTGATGGGCAACGTGTTGGAAAACGCCTGCAAATACTGCCTGGAGTTCGTGGAGATCACCTCGCTGCACTCCGAGAAAAACCTCACCATCGTTATCGACGACGACGGCCCGGGCATCCCGGAAAGCAAGCGCCAGCTGATTTTCCAGCGCGGCCAGCGGGTGGATACCCTGCGCCCCGGCCAGGGCCTTGGCCTGTCGGTGGCGGCGGAGATCATCGAGCAATACGACGGCGAAATCGTCATCAGCGACAGCCCGCTCGGCGGCGCGCGCATGCAGGTCACCTTCGCCCGCCAGCACGACACCCACCACAACGAGTAAATTATGCCGCTGCGGCCCCGATCCACGGGGCCAAACTTCCGTTATAATCGCACTCAGGCTCACTCCCCTATCCTGGAATAGAACATGGATTATCAATTAGATCTGGACTGGAACGATTTTTTGCAACGTTATTGGCAAAAGCGTCCGGTGATTCTGAAGCGCGGCTTCAAAAACTTTATCGATCCGATCTCCCCGGATGAGCTGGCCGGGCTGGCGATGGAAAACGAAGTGGACAGCCGCCTGGTCAGCCACCAGGACGGCCGTTGGCAGGTTGCGCACGGCCCCTTCGAGAGCTTCGACCACCTGAGCGAAAACAACTGGTCGCTGCTGGTGCAGGCGGTGGACCACTGGCATGAGCCTTCCGCCGCGCTGATGCGCCCGTTCCGCCAACTGCCGGACTGGCGGATGGATGACCTGATGATCTCCTTCTCGGTGCCGGGCGGCGGCGTCGGCCCGCACCTCGATCAGTACGACGTGTTCATCATTCAGGGCACCGGCCGCCGCCGCTGGCGCGTTGGGGAAAAAACGCCGCTGAAACAGCACTGCCCGCACCCGGATCTGCTGCAGGTCGAACCGTTCGACGCCATCATCGACGAAGAGATGGAGCCGGGCGACATTCTCTATATTCCGCCGGGCTTCCCGCATGAAGGCTACGCGCTGGAAAACGCGCTCAACTACTCGGTGGGCTTCCGCGCGCCGAACGGCCGCGAGCTGGTGAGCGGCTTCGCCGACTACGTGCTGGCGCGCGAGCTCGGCAGCAAGCGCTACGGCGATCCGGACGTTAAACTGCGCGAACACCCGGCGGAGATCCTGCCGCAGGAAGTGGACGCCTTACGGCAGATGATGCTGGATCTGGTGCAACAGCCGGAACACTTCCAGCACTGGTTCGGCGAGTTTATCTCCCAATCGCGCCACGAGCTGGATCTGGCGCCGCCGGAGCCGCCGTATCAGGCCGGGGAAATCTACGAACTGCTGCAACAGGGTGAAGCGCTGCAGCGCCTGGGCGGGTTGCGCGTGCTGCGCGTCGGCGATCGCTGCTTCGTCAACGGTGAACTGATCGACACCGACCAGCTGCAGGCCGCAGACGCCCTGTGCCAGCACTTCAGCGTCGATGCCGCCCTGCTCGGCGACGCGGTGGACGATCCGTCGTTCCTGGCGCTGCTGACCGCGCTGGTCAACAGCGGCTATTGGTACTTTAACGACTGATTGCGAGTACGCGAACAAGCCACCCTATCGGGTGGCTTTTTTTATGCTTGCCGCGCCTGCGCGCGAAAACCGGCCAGCGCTTCATTCGCCATGCCCGCCTGCTCCGCCGCCGCGCAAATCTGCCGCCAGGTATTGGCGTCTATCGGTATGCCCTGCTCCAGCCGCGCCGCGCGGTTGGCCTCTTCCCATTCTCCCGGCACCGCGATCGGCTGTTCGCCGCTCGGCGGCGACGCCTTCACCCAGCCGATAAACGCTTCGGCCTCGGCCTGCATTTGCGGGGCGTCGAAGGCCTGAGGATCGAGGATCAGGGTCGTCATGCAGTTGAAGATGGCGTCGCTGTCGGCTTTCAGCGTGGCGTCGTGGGTGGTGCGGCCGCCGGAGAGCGCGCCGCCGAGGATCTCGCTCATCGCCGCCAGCGCATAGCCTTTGTGCAAACCGAACGGCAACAATGACCCGAACGGCGCTTCATGCATCACCTTCGGTTCGGTGGTGGGTTGCCCGTGTTCGTCGATCAGATAGCCCGCCGCCACCGACAAGCCTTTGTTATAGGCCACCCGAGTCTTGCCGAAGGCGATGCCGCTGGTGGCGAAATCCAACAGCAGCGGCGTGCGGCCCGGCCGCGGGAAAATGGCGCAGAACGGATTGGTGCCGAAGCGGCGATCGCTGCCGCCGAACGGCGCCACCATCGGATCGCCCACCACGTTGACGAAGTGAATCGAGATAAAACCGGCGCGGGCGCACTGCTCCGCCCAATGGCCGATGCGGCCGATATGGTGCGCGTTGTGCAGCGCCACCGCCGCCAGGCCCAGCTTGCCGGCGCGTTCAATGCCCAGCGCCATCGCTTCGCTGGCCACCACCTGGCCGAAGCCGCGCGCGCCGTCGAGCGTCAGCACCGCGCCGGCGTCGCGCACCACCTCGGCATGTTGATTGAGCTGCAATTGCCCCTGCGCCAACGATGCCATGTAACTGGGGATCATGCCGACGCCGTGCGAGTCGTGCCCGGCCAGATTGGCCTGCACCAGGTGATCGGCCACCAGCTCGGCTTCGCGCGCCGTGCTGCCGGCCTGGCGCCAAATCGCCTGAACGAACTGCGTCAAATACGAGCCGGCGATGCGGTATTCGGTGCTCATCATGCGGTCCTTATGCGTGGGGAATGTACCTCCACACTATGAGCAACACCTTGTTTCGGCAAGCGATTATGCCGATCGCAAGCGTGTTTACCGCGCCCGCTCGGCGGCCAGCGCTGCGATGCGCATGATCACCGCCACCGCTTGCTCCATGCCTTCCAGCGTCACGAACTCGTGCTTACCGTGGTAGTTGTAGCCGCCGGTGAACAGGTTCGGGCACGGCAGGCCGCGGAACGACAGCTGCGCGCCGTCGGTGCCGCCGCGGATCGGCTTCATCACCGGTTCGATGTCGCAGTCGCGCATCGCCTGCTGCGCCAGCGCGATCACGTGCGGGTGCTCCGCCACCTGTTCGCGCATGTTGTAATAGCTGTCTTCGATGCTGACTTCGATATAGCAATCGCGCGGCAGGCCTTTGCCGACCTCGCGAGCGATGTCCACCATCTTGCGCTTGCGCGCCTCGAACCCTTCGCGCTCGAAGTCGCGCAGGATATAGTGCATTTCGGCGCGCTCTACGCTGCCCTTGATGCTGCTGAGATGATAAAAGCCCTGGTAGCCTTCGGTGGTCTCCGGCGCTTCGTCCGCCGGCAGCGCCTGATGAATGCGGGTCGCCAGCGACAGCGCGTTGACCATCACCCCCTTGGCGCTGCCGGGGTGCACGCTGTTGCCGAGGATTTTGATCGTCACCGAGGCGGCGTTGAAGTTTTCGCACTCCAGCTCGCCGACGCCGCCGCCGTCCACCGTGTAGGCCCATTCCGCATTGAAGGCCGCCACGTCGAACAGCTGCGCGCCCTTGCCCACCTCCTCGTCCGGAGTGAAGGCCACGCGGATGTCGCCGTGCGGGATCTTGCGCGCGCGCAGGCGCACCATGGCGGTGAGGATCTCGGCGATGCCCGCCTTGTCGTCGGCGCCCAGCAGCGTTTTTCCGTCGGTGGTGATCAGCGTCTGCCCCAGCATCTGGTGCAGGATCGGGAACATCACCGGCGACAGCACTTCATCACCGATGCCGAGCGCAATGTCGCCGCCGCGATAGTTCTCGACGATCTGCGGATTGACGTGTTTACCGCTGAAATCCGGTGAAGTATCCAGATGGGCGATAAAACCGACCGCCGGCACCGGCCAGGCGACGTTACCCGGCCAGGTGCCCATCACGCAGCCGTGTTCGCTGAGCGACACCCGCTCGAAGCCGAGCGCGATCATTTCCTGCTGCAACGCACGCGCCAGCTTCAACTGCCCGTCGGTGCTCGGCACATGCTTTACGTTCGCTTTGGACTGGGTGTCGAAAGAGACGTAGTTGAAAAAGCGGTCAAGTAATTTGTCCATGGTAGCGGCCCCTCAGAATATCGCGTTTCATTATGCGGAACCGATCAGGATCAAATATTGCGTCAGGTCATTTTTAACCAGAATTCGCCAATATCATTAATCTTTGTGATGATTTCTGAGGGGAATAATGCTGTCATCACAGGGTCATTTGTCGCTATCATGATGAAAAACGCGGCATCTGGGCCGGATCGGCTTTCAATTCCGGCATTCAGCGTCTATCATGCGCGCTCGAAAAATTTCCATTGGCGTAACTGGTTTGAGCTTCATTTGATCAGCGGGTATCCCGCAAGCTCCGGCAGTCTTTTCCAGTTGCGGTTCTATCTGCATTAGCCCACGGGATAGAGTAATACGATAAATGACTGAGACATCCTCTCCGACTCCCCTTGTTGAACTGCATGCCCTGAGCAAAGCGTTCGATGGCAAAACCATCATTGCCGATCTGGATCTGACGATTAACCACGGCGAATTCCTCACCATTCTCGGCCCCTCCGGCTGTGGCAAAACCACGGTGCTGCGCCTGATCGCCGGTCTGGAAGACGCCGATGTGGGCCGCATCGTGCTCGACGGCCAGGACATCACCGCCATTCCGGCCGAACATCGCCACGTCAACACCGTGTTTCAAAGCTACGCTCTGTTTCCGCACATGTCGGTGTTCGACAACGTCGCCTTCGGCCTGCGCATGCAAAAGGTGCCGGCGGCGGAACTGACGCCGCGCGTCGAAGAGGCGCTGCGCATGGTGCAGCTGGACGACTTTGCCAAGCGGCGGCCGGGCCAGCTCTCCGGCGGCCAACAGCAGCGCGTGGCCATCGCCCGCGCGGTGGTCAACAAGCCGAAGGTGCTGCTGCTGGACGAATCGCTGTCGGCGCTGGACTACAAGCTGCGCAAGCAGATGCAGAACGAACTGAAAGCGCTGCAGCGCAAACTGGGCATCACCTTCGTGTTCGTCACCCACGATCAGGAAGAAGCGCTCACCATGTCGGATCGCATCGTGGTGATGCGCGAAGGCCGCATTGAGCAGGACGGCACGCCGCGTGAGATCTACGAAGAGCCGAAGAACCTGTTCGTCGCCAGCTTCATCGGCGAGATCAACATCTTCGACGCGGTGGTCCTGCAACGCCTCGATCCGCAGCGGGTGCGCGCCAACGTGGAAGGCCGCGAGTGCGACATCTACGCCGATCTACCGGTAGAGCCGGGCCAAAAGCTGAAGGTGCTGCTGCGTCCGGAGGATCTGCGGGTGGAAGAAGTGAACGACAGCGCGCAGCACGACGGGCTGATCGGCTACGTGCGCGAGCGCAACTACAAAGGCATGACGCTGGAATCGGTGGTCGAGCTGGAGAGCGGCAAAACGGTGATGGTCAGCGAGTTCTTCAACGAAGACGATCCGGACGTCGATCACTCGCTCAATCAGAAGATGGCGGTAACCTGGGTTGAAAGCTGGGAGGTGGTGCTGGCCGATGAAGAAATCGCGTAAAGTCTTCCAGAATGTGGTGATCGTCGGCGTCGTCGCCTGGCTGTTGCTGTTCGTGTTCATGCCGAACCTGATGATCATCGGCGCCAGCTTCCTGACCCGCGACGACGCCAACCTGGTGCAGATGGTGTTCACGCTGGACAACTACCGGCGCTTGTTCGATCCGTTGTACGCCCAAGTGCTGCTGCACTCGCTGAACATGGCGCTGATCGCCACCCTGTGCTGCCTGGCGATCGGCTATCCGTTCGCCTTTATCCTGGCGCGGTTGCCGCAGAAGGTGCGGCCGCTGCTGCTGTTTCTGCTGATCGTGCCCTTCTGGACCAACTCGCTGATCCGCATCTACGGCCTGAAGCTGTTTCTCAGCACCCGCGGCTATCTCAACGACGCGCTGCTGTGGATCGGCGTCATCGACAAGCCGCTGCGCATCATGTACACCTCGGAAGCGGTCGTCCTCGGCCTGGTGTATATCCTGTTGCCGTTTATGGTGATGCCGCTCTACTCCAGCATCGAAAAGCTCGATAAGTCCTGCCTGGAGGCGGCGCGCGACCTCGGCGCCAGCAAGCTGCAAACCTTTATCCGCATCATCGTGCCGCTGACCATGCCGGGCATTATCGCCGGCTGCCTGCTGGTGGTGCTGCCGGCGATGGGGCTGTTCTTCGTCGCCGATCTGATGGGCGGCGCCAAAAACCTGCTGATCGGCAACGTGATTAAAAGCCAGTTCCTCAATATCCGCGACTGGCCGTTCGGCGCGGCCACCAGCATCTGCCTGACGCTGGTGATGGGGCTGTTGCTGCTGGTTTATTACCGGGCCGCACGCCTGCTGAACAAGAAGGAGGATCTGGCATGATCGGACGTCTGCTGCGCGGCGGCTTTATGACGCTGGTATACGCCTATCTGTATATCCCGATCGTCATCCTGATCGTCAACTCCTTCAACGCCTCGCGCTTCGGCATCAATTGGCAAGGGTTTACCACCAAGTGGTACAGCACCCTGCTGAATAACGACAGCCTGCTGCAGGCCGCGGGCCACTCGCTGACCATGGCGGTGCTCTCCGCCACCTTCGCCACGCTGATCGGCTCGCTGACCGCGGTGGCGCTGTACCGCTACCGCTTCCGCGGCAAACCGTTTGTCGGCGGCATGCTGTTCGTGGTGATGATGTCGCCGGACATCGTGATGGCCATCTCGCTGCTGGTGCTGTTCATGCTGCTGGGCATTTCGCTCGGCTTCTGGTCGTTGCTGTTCTCGCACATCACCTTCTGCCTGCCGTTCGTGGTGGTGACCGTCTACGCGCGCCTGAAAGGCTTCGACGTGAAGATGCTGGAAGCCGCGCGCGATCTCGGCGCAAGCGAGTTCACCATTCTGCGCAAGATCATCCTGCCGTTGGCATTGCCGGCGGTAGCGGCCGGCTGGTTGCTGAGCTTCACCCTGTCGATGGACGACGTGGTGGTCTCCTCCTTCGTCACCGGGCCGAGCTACGAGATCTTGCCGCTGAAGATCTACTCGATGGTGAAAGTCGGCGTCTCACCGGAGGTCAACGCGCTGGCCACCATTTTGCTGCTGCTGTCGCTGGTGCTGGTGATCGCCAGCCAGTGGGTGATGCGCGATCGCTCGCCCAAGGCCGAGTAACCCATCCCGCCGGGCGCTGCGGCGCCCGGTTGTGATCCCCTTCACAACCGGCACCGGTTGTCACTCCCTGACCATCGGTGCCTATTTCCGCCCCGCCGATTGCAGCGGCGAAAACTTCCCCCTATAACTGAACTCAGGCAAGGTGCCTTATTTTTTTCTCGCTTCCAGGGAGTTTATTCAGCAACGTCGTCATCCATTAAAATATAAAAAGGAACTGCCATGAAAGGTATTATCGATAATATCTTAAGCAAGCTGCAGCTTTTCTCCAAAGCCATGATGGGGCCGATATTTTTCCTGCCGGTAATCGGTCTGATCCTGGCGCTCAGTTCTATTCTCACCAATGCCACATTAATAAATGAACATTCCGCCGTCTTCTCTATCGGTAAAATGATCGGCGATACCTTCTGGCCATTATTCGGCAACCTCGGGCTGATTTTCTGCATCGGCATTACCTACGGTCTGGCCAAAGACAAGAAAAGCGAAGCGGCGCTGGTCGCCGTGATGTGCTTTATCATGTTCCTCGGCGCCAACGCCTCTTATCTGCAATTCAGCGGCCATGTCGCGGCCAAGATCAACGGCGAATATTACGGCACCGGGCAGACGGAGTTGCTGGGTTTTACCGTGGTGGATATGGGCATTTTCCTCGGTCTTATCCTCGGCGTCACCATCGCCTGGGTGCATAACCGCCTGTGCAACGTCGAACTCAACGGCGTGTTCTCGGTCTACGGCGGCGCCAAGCTGGTGCTGATTGCCATGACGCCGATCATCATGCTGTACGCCGTCGCCTTCAGCTACCTGTGGCCGGCGATCTCACAGGGCCTGATCGCGCTGACCGGCTTTATGAAAAGCGCCGGCTCGCTCGGGGTATTCGTCTACGGCTTCTTTGAGAAATTCCTGATCCCCACCGGGCTGCACCACTTTATCTGGTCGCCGTTCCAGCTTACCAGCATCGGCGGTTCGATCGTGCAGGACGGCCAGACCGTCTCCGGCTCGCAGGCGATTTTCCTGGCCTATATGCGCGACCCGAGCATCTCGCCGCTGATGAACGAAGCGCTGCGCTTCTCGCAGCAAGGGATGGTGACCATCTTCGGCCTGTCGGGCGCGGCATTGGCTTTCTATCACACCGCCAAGCCGGAAAAGAAAATGCTGGCCAAGGCGATTCTAATCCCGGCCATCACCACCTCGATCCTGGTCGGCATCACCGAGCCGATAGAGTTCACCTTCCTGTTTATCTCTCCGCTGCTGTGGGTGATCCACGCCGTGTTGACCGCTCTGTCGCAGGTGGTCTGCAACCTGTTCCAGGTGCGCCCCTGGGGCGCCAGCGGGCTGGTCGAGTTCCTGGCCTATAACCTGCCGCTGCCGGTTTCCCTCACCCGCTGGCCGCTGTACGTGGTCATCGGCCTGGTGCAGTTTGCGGTGTATTACCTGGTGTTCAAAACGCTGGTGCTGAAGCTCAATCTGAAGACGCCGGGCCGTGAAGATGATCAGGACGTCAGACTCTATTCCAAACAGGATTACCGGAACCGCAAAAATACCCCGGACGAGCCGAGCGGCATCATTATTCGCGCGCTGGGCGGCAAGGAAAACATTATTTCCGTCGATAACTGTTTTACCCGACTGCGGGTGGAATTAAAGGATATGACACGGGTGGATGAAGCCGCGTTAAAAAGCACCGGCGCCAAAGGCGTAGTGAAGAATCGCCGTGAAGTGCAGGTAATTTACGGCGTCACGGTCGGCAAGGTCAAAAATCAGGTAGAAAAATATTTAGCGACACTCTAACGCTTTATTAATGGGAGATATCGAATGAAATTAACCGTTCTCGGCGGCGGCGGCGTGCGTTCCCCGTTCCTCGCCAAATCCATCGCCTATAACGCCCATCGCATCGGCATTACCGAAGTGGTGTTTATGGATACCGATGAGCGCCATCTGGCGGTCTACGGTGCCCTCGCGCAGGGCGTATTCCAGCGCATTCGCGGCGACATTACTTTCAGCCTCAGCAGCGATCCGCGCCAGGCGCTGCAAGGCGCCGACTACATCATCACCACCCTGCGCATCGGCGGCGAGGAGGGCCGCATCCATGACGAGCGCATCGCGCTCAATCACCAGTTGCTCGGGCAAGAAACCACCGGCGCCGGCGGCTTCGCCATGGCGATGCGTTCGATTCCGGCGATCCTCGACTATTGCCGCCTGATCGAACAGGTTTCCTCACCGGACGCGGTCCTGTTCAACTTCACCAATCCTTCCGGCATGGTGACCGAGGCGATCATCAAATCCGGCTTCCAGCGCCGGGTCTATGGCATCTGCGACGCCCCCAGCGAGTTTATCCGCGAACTGGCCGAGCTGCTGGACTGCCGCGAAGACCAACTGAGCGTCGACTGCTTCGGCCTCAACCATCTTTCCTGGTTCCGCAATGCGCGCGTCAACGGCGAACCGGTCACGGAGCGGTTGCTGGCGGATCCGCGCCTGTATCGTGATACCTGCATGAAATACTTCTCGCCGGAGTTGGTGGCGCTGTCGGACAATTTGATGCTCAACGAGTATCTCTATTATTACTACTATCGTGAGCAGGCGATCGCCGCCATCGTCGCGGGCGGCGAGACCCGCGGCGAACAAATCGCGGCGATCAACCGCCAAATGCTGTCAGAGTTAGGCGTGCTGGACATCCCCCACCAGTTGGAACACGCCTTCTCTGTCTATTTCAGCCATTATCTGCAGCGCGAAAACTCCTACATGCAGCGCGAGTCCAACCAGGGCAAGGTGAAAACGCGCGAGATGCTGACGCTGCAACAGTTTATCGAGCAGCCGGACAGCGGCGGCTATGCCGGGGTGGCGATCGACATTCTGGAGGCGGTCAACAGCGGCCGGCAAAAACGCGTGGTGGTGTCGATGCAAAACCGCGACACGCTCGATTTTCTGCACCCGGATGACGTGATCGAAATCAGCTGCGAATTGAGCAGCGCCGGCATTCAGCCGGTCAAAATGCGCGATATTCCCGACACCCAGAAAAACCTGATTTCGCAGGTGAAAGAGTACGAACGGCTGGCGGTGGCGGCGATCCTGACCGGCAACCGCCAACTGGCCATCAAAGCGCTGATGGTGCACCCGCTGGTCAACTCCTACTCGCTGGCGAAAACGCTGGTGGAGGAGTACCTGCAGGCCCACCGCGCGTATGCCGGGCACTGGCGCTAAACGGCGCGGCCGTCAGCGGCCGCGTCGTTCAAACCAGGCGGTGATCACATTCTCGAATCCCAACAGACAGTGGCCGAAAAACGGGTTGGGATAGTAGATATCGTGATCGTATTTTTGCCGGTCCTCAAACAGAAAGGTCATGTCGGCCTGCTGCGCCAGCGGGCTGTCGCCGTCGCCGCAGAAGGCCGCCAGCAGAATGCGGTTACGTTTCACCGCTTCGCCCCAGCTCAGCGCCGAGCCGCTGTTGCCCGACTTTGAAATCACGATCACCATGTCGAAGCGAAAGCGCGTCTCACGGTCAAGAATGTCGAAATCCGGCCACAGCGACAGATAACTGTCTACACCCAGCGTCATAAACTTGTTGTACATATATTGAGCCACCAGCTGCGAAAAACCGCTGCCGTGGATCAGGATCTTGCCGTTGTCGAGCAGATCGAGAAACTGCGCCTGCTGGGCCGGCGGTGCCGCCGACGTAGCGCGTTCCGCCTGGTAGGCCGGCGCCATCGTCAGGTTGAACTTGATGAAATAGACCAGTTCGAGATAGCCGCGAAAGCCCAGCTTTTTAGCCAGCCGCACCAGCGTCGAGGGGGAACTGTAACAGCGTGCGGACACCGCACGGATGCCGTCGTCGATGCAGGCGTCCGGGTTGTCGAGAATGCAGTGCAAAATCGTCAGATCCGTCTTGCTGAGCTCAGCCTGGCTGAAGACCTGTTTGAAATTCATCGCTGCCCTCGTTTATTCGCCAAAATTATTGTTTCGCACGCGCTTCACCGCCTGTCCAGCGCGAGACACACAAATTGTGATGCGCTTTAAGGCGCTGAACCCCTTGATTTGCCAGTGGGATAACCGCCTTTACCCACCCCGCCCCGGCCCCTATAATGGCCCCTTTCTGGGGTATGGCGCGGCCGAAAACGGCGGCCCATACGGGTTCGGCTCACTACTGCTGAAGGATACGCTGCATGAAAAAGTGGTCACATCTGCTCGCAGCCGGGATGATGGCGCTGAGTTTCTGCTCTGCAAACGCCTCTGACGGCAAAACGCTGTATTTCTATAACTGGACTGAATACGTCCCGCCGGGGCTGCTGGAGCAGTTCACCAAAGAAACCGGCATCAAGGTGATCTATTCCACCTATGAATCCAACGAAAGCATGTACGCCAAGCTGAAGACCTACAAAGACGGCGCGTACGATCTGGTGGTGCCTTCCACCTACTTCATCGCCAAGATGAGCAAGGAAGGCATGCTGCAAAAAATCGACAAGAGCAAGCTCAGCCACTTCAAGGATCTTGATCCTACCCTGCTGAACAAGCCGTTCGATCCCAACAACGACTACTCCATTCCTTATATCTGGGGCGCTACCGCCATCGGCGTCAACAGCGACGCGCAGGATCCGTCCACCGTCACCGCCTGGGCCGATCTGTGGCAACCGCAGTACAAAGGCCGCCTGCTGCTGACCGACGACGCGCGCGAAGTGTTCCAGATGGCGCTGCTCAAGCTGGGTTATTCCGGCAACACCACTGACCCGAAAGAGATCGAAGCCGCCTACCACGAACTGCAGAAATTGATGCCGAACGTGCTGGCCTTCAACTCCGACAACCCGGGCAACCCGTTTATGGAAGGGGAAGTCAACGTCGGCATGGTGTGGAACGGCTCGGCCTTTGTGGCGCGCCAGGCCGGCACGCCGCTGGAGATCGTCTGGCCGAAGGAAGGCGGGATCTTCTGGATGGACAGCCTGGCCATTCCGGCCAACGCGCGCAACGTCGAAGGGGCGCTTAAGCTGATCGACTTCCTGCTGCGGCCGGAAATCGCGGTGCAGGTGGCGGAGACCATCGGTTACCCGACGCCGAACCTGGCGGCGAAGAAGCTGCTGTCGCCGGAGATCGCCAACGACAAGTCACTCTACCCGGATAAGGCGGTGATTGAGCACGGCGAGTGGCAAAACGACGTCGGCGACGCCAGCACGCTGTACGAAAGCTACTTCCAAAAGCTGAAAGCCGGGCGCTAATACGCCCGCCATCCCATCAGGGCGCATTGCGCCCTGATGCCTTTCTCAGGGCCGGTCGGCCCGCGCCACCTTGCCCACCAGGAACTTGTGCACAAAACGCGGCACCACTTCGCTGGCCAGACCGTAGTGTTTCTCATCGAACTGGCTCTCTACCTGGCTCGGTTCCAGGTTCAGCTCCATGGCGTAAGCGCCGCCCAGCCGCGCCTCATGCACGAAGCCGGCCGCCGGGTAGACATGGCCGGAGGTGCCGATGGCGACGAAGAAATCGGCCTTGCTCAGCGCCTGGTAGATGTCGTCCATACCCAGCGGCATCTCACCGAACCACACCACGTGCGGCCGCAGCGGCGCCGGGAACTGGCAGCAATGGCAACGATCGTCAACGCTGAGATCGCCGGGCCATTCGAACACCTGCCCCGACTGGGTGCAACGCACCTTCAGCAGTTCGCCGTGCATGTGCAGCACCCGCTTGCTGCCGGCGCGCTCATGCAGGTTATCAATGTTTTGCGTGACCAGCAGGAAGTTGTCCCCCAACCACTCTTCCAAATCCGCCAACGCGCGGTGCGCGGCGTTCGGGGCGATCTCCTCCGTCTGCAGCTGGCGGCGGCGTTCATTGTAAAACGCCTGCACCAGCGCCGGATCGCGCTGGAAACCTTCCGGCGTGGCGACGTCCTCCACCCGGTGCTCTTCCCACAGCCCATCCGCGGCGCGGAAGGTGCGAATGCCCGACTCGGCCGAAATGCCGGCCCCGGTCAACACCACCACAAACGGCTTTTTCAGCTCGGCCGCCGCCATGGTGTCACGGTGAAAAATGCGTGAACGAAAGCGCTGATGCAGCACATGCTTACTCTTGCGAAACTGACACAGCCGATGGCGAGTGTGCATTAACTCTCTCCTTACTTTTCCCTGTTTACCAAATTGAGGAACGCTGCGCCGCGCACGCCGCCGGCGTCGCCATAGCGCGCCTTCTCGATGCGCGGCAGCCGAGCCACCCGCAGCAAGTGCGCCGGCAGCCGCTGCGGCAACGCCTGGTAAATGGCGTCGAAATTCGACAGCCCGCCGCCGATCACCACCAGATGCGGATCCAGCACCGTCAGCAGGTTACCCAGGCAGATCGCCAGCACGTCCATAAAGCGGTCGACGTGAGCCACCGCCTGCGGCTCGCCCGCCTGATAATGCGCAATGATCTCGGTGGCAGGCAAGCGCCGGCCATAGAAATGGGCGTACATCCATTCGAAACCGCGGCCCGATATGTAATTTTCAATGCAACCCTGATGGCCGCACCCGCAGGCAACGCGAGGCACATCACGCCCCAGCACCTCGAGCGCGTCCACCGGCAGGCGCAAATGGCCGAACTCGCCGGCGATATAGTTGCGCCCAGGCACCGTCTTGCCATCGACGATCAGGCCGCCGCCCACGCCGGTGCCGAGGATGATGCCCAGCACCGTCGGGTAGCGGCGGAACTCGTCGTCCCAGGCTTCCGACAGCGCAAAGCAGTTGGCGTCGTTATCGACGCGCACCTCGCGCCCGATCAGCGCCGCCAGATCGCGCGGCAGCGGCCGCCCCATCGCCGCCGGCACGTTGGCGGTAAACAACGTGCCGTCATCGTCGTTGGGCAGGCCCGGTATGCCGATGCCGACGCTGCCGCGCCGGCCGCAAAACGCATCCGCCTCAAGGGTCAGATCGCACAGCGTGGCCAGCAGTTGCCGGTAGTCTTCACGCGGCGTCGGCACCCGCTTTTGCCAAATGCGCTGCAGGTTGCCGTCGAACACCCCCAGCTCAATCTTGGTGCCGCCCATATCGAAACCGTAGTACATAACCCATCCCCAGGCTAAAAAAACGGGGCGGCATCGCTGCCTCCCCGTCGGTGTTATTGTCCGCTCAGCACCCGCGCCGGATCGATGCGGCTGGCGCGCCTCGCCGGATACCAACTGGCCAACAGGCTCAGCACGATGGCGGTCGCCAGCACGATCAGCACGTCCAGCCAGTGCAGCTCGGAAGGCAGGAAGTCAATGAAGTAGATATCGCCCGACAGGAAGGAATGACCGACCAGTTTCTCGATGCCCCGGATGATGTTGGTCAGCTGCAGCGAAGCGATCACCCCGATCACCACGCCACTCAGGCTGCCCAGCAGCCCGGCCAACAGCCCGTACCAGATGAAGATGGCGCGAATAAAGCCGTCTTTAGCGCCCAGGGTGCGCAGCACTGCGATGTCGGCGCTTTTGTCTTTCACCGCCATCACCAGCGTGGAGACGATGTTGAAGCAGGCCACGCCGATCACCAGCACCATCGCCAGATACATGATGGCGCGGATCATCTGGATATCGCGGTACATGTAACCGTACTTGCCGATCCAGCTTTTGATGTAGATATAAGAATTGGTCACTTCGCCGGCGTCGCGCACCAGTTTGTTGGCGGCGAACACGTCGTTCATCTTGAGCGCGATACCCGTGACGCTGTCACCCATGTCGAGATACTGCTGCGCGTCGGCCAGCGGCACCAGCGCCAGGCTGTGATCGAGCTGGCCGCTGAGCTGCAAAATGCCGGTCACATGCAGGCGAATGCGCTTCGGCTGCAGCAGCTTCATCTCCGGGTCGCTGTTGGGGATCATCACCGTGACATAGGCGCCCTGCTTGACGCCCAGCGCGTCGGCCACGCCCTTGCCGAGGATCACCTGCTGCTCGCCGGGCTTGAAGTTGGCCCAGGCGTCGCCCTGCACATACTGCGGCAGCGCGCTCAGCCGGCTCTCCTGCTGCGGATCCACGCCTTTGACTTCCACCGCGCGCAGCTGCGCGCCGTTTTCCATCAGGCCGGTAAAGTTAATGTACGGCGCGGCGGCCAAGATACCCGGCACCTTTTCCACCCGCTGCAGAATCGACGGCCAGCCGCTGAACGGCTGATTGACCGGCTCAAGCTCGCCGTGCGGCACCACCGCCAGAATGCGGTTCTTCAGCTCGCGCTCAAAGCCGTTCATCGCGCTCAGCCCGACGATCAGCACCGCCACCCCCAGCGCAATGCCGATGGTGGAGATGACCGAGATCAGCGACACCATGCCGCCGCGTTTACGGCCGCGGCTGAAACGCAGGGCCGTCAGGAAGGACAGTGAGGCTCCCGCCATTACTCGGCCCCCATCAGGGTCAGCTGCGCCTGCAGGTGGCCGTCGGCCATTTCCAGCTGGCGGCTCAGGCGCTTGGCCAGCTGCAGATCGTGTGTCACCACCAGGAAAGCGGTGCCCTGGCGCACGTTCAGCTCGCCCAGCAGATCGAAGATGCTGTCCGCGGTGCGTTTATCCAGGTTACCGGTCGGTTCGTCCGCCAGCACCAACGCCGGGTTGTTGACCAACGCGCGCGCGATCGCCACGCGCTGACGTTCGCCGCCGGAGAGCTCGGACGGGCGGTGCTTGCTGCGTTTTTCCAGCCCGACCGCCGCCAGCATCTCCCGCGCCTTCTCCTGCGCCTGAGCCGGCTTGACGCCGCCGATCAAGAGCGGCATGGCGGCGTTTTCCAGCGCGGTGAAGTCCGGCAACAGATGGTGGAACTGATAGATGAAGCCCAGCTGGCGGTTGCGCAGCTCGGCCTTGGCCGCCGAAGACATGGCGTTCAGCGATTCGCCCTTGAAGATCACCTCGCCGGAGGTCGGCGAGTCCAGCCCGCCCAGCAGGTGCAATAGGGTGCTCTTGCCGGAACCCGAGCTGCCGACGATCGCCATCATCTCGCCCTGCTGCATGGCAAAGCTGACGTTGCGCAGCACGTCGGTGTGCAGGTTGCCTTCCTGATAGGTCTTGCACAGGTTGTCACACTGCAGCAAAAGATGGTTACTCATAACGTAAAGCCTCAGCGGGTTGTACGGCGGCAGCGCGCCATGAAGGATAGAGCGTGGACAACAGGGAAACCGCCATCGCCACCACGGCGATAATCGTCACCTGCAGCGGATCGACCGCCACCGGCAGCGAAGCGCCGTCGATCAAGGCGCCGAGGATCGGCATCAGATTGTTCAGATTGGTAGCCAGCAGCACGCCGAGCAGCGTGCCGAGCAGCGAACCGATGATGCCGGCGCTGGCGCCCTGCACCATAAATACCGACATGATCTGGCGGCGAGTCAGCCCTTGAGTCTGCAGAATGGCGACCTCGCCCTGCTTCTCCATCACCAGCAGGCCGAGCGAGGTAATGATGTTAAACGCCGCCACCGCCACGATCAGGCTGAGTAGCAGCCCCATCATGTTCTTCTCCATACGCACCGCCTGGAACAGCTCGCCCTTGCGATCGCGCCAGTCTTTCCAGACGGTGCCCGCCGGCAGCGCCTGCTGGCTGAGGGTATCGACCGTCAGCGGCTGTTGCAGGAACAGACGCCAGCCGGTGATGTTGCCGGCCGGGTAGCGCATCAGGCGCGAAGCATCCTGTTGGTTGACCAGCAGCTGATAGCCGTCCACCTCGCTGTTGGCGTGGAAGGTGCCGATGAGAGTGAACAAACGCTGGCTGGGAATGCGGCCCATCGGCGTGAACTGGCTGGCGCTCGGCACCATCACGCGCAGCGAATCGCCGCGCTTGACGCCAAGTTGCCCCGCCAGCTGTTCGCCGATGATGATGTTGTATTGGCCCGGCTGCAGCTGTTGCTGCTTGACGTTGACCAGATACGGGGTCAGCGGGTCGGCCTCGTCGGGATTCACGCCGAGCATCACCCCTACCGCCACGCTGCGAGCGCTTTGCAGCACCACGTCACCGGTGGTCAGCGGCGCAACGCGCGTGACGCCCTGCAGCTTCTGCACCTCGGAGGCCGGCAGCTGCTGCGGGTTGACCGATCCTTGCGGACTGGTGACCAGCGCCTGCGGCATCAGGCCGAGGATGTTGTTCTCCAGATCCTTTTCGAAACCGTTCATCACCGACAGCACGGTGACCAACGCCATCACCCCCAGCGTAATGCCGATGGTGGAAAGCCAGGATACAAACCGCCCAAAGCGGTCTGAGGCTCGCCCGCGCATGTAGCGCAGGCCAATGAATAACGCGACAGGTTGATACATGAAATCCGTTTGATAGCCGTGGCTTAAGCAAAGTGATCATGGATAATAAAGGCTCTCCCTCGTTTAGGGAACACCCGACGGCCTTTTATTGCGTGGCGCAGACGAGAGCGGTGGCGGCAGATTAGCGCAAGATTTACCCGTCGCTGCAAAAAATCGACGACGTTAACCGGTTAAATAACCGGCAAAAAAGCGATGGGCAGCGCTTTTTGCTGTGTCAGTTTGCCGGCCGCTGGGCTACTATAAACAGCATAAAAGCACTGGGTTATCCGTGCCGGGACGCCCTCTAACACATTGATTAAAGATACCTGAATGAGCACTTCCGATAGCCGTAACCGTTCTTCATCCCCTCGTTATTCTCTGCCCGATCGCGCGGGCGATCTGCGCCAGCTGGGGCAACTGACCGGCGCGGCCTGCGCCGTGGAGTGCGCCGAGATCGTCGAGCGCCACCCTGGCCCGGTGATGCTGATCGCGCCGGATATGCAAAACGCCCTGCGGCTGCGCGACGAGATCCAGCAGTTCACCGATCAGATGGTGACCACACTGTCCGACTGGGAAACCCTGCCGTACGACAGCTTCTCGCCGCATCAGGAAATCATCTCGGATCGTTTGTCGAGCCTGTATCACCTGCCGACCATGGCGCGCGGCGTGATCATTCTGCCGGTCAACACCCTGATGCAGCGCGTCTGCCCGCACGAATTCCTGCACGGCCACGCGCTGGTGATGAAGAAAGGCCAGCGCCTGTCGCGCGATAAGCTGCGCGCGCAGCTGGAACAGGCCGGTTACCGCAGCGTCGATCAGGTGATGGAGCACGGCGAATTCGCCACCCGCGGCGCATTGCTCGATCTTTACCCGATGGGCAGCGATGAGCCTTACCGCATCGACTTCTTCGATGACGAAATCGACAGCCTGCGCATCTTCGACGTCGATACCCAGCGCACGCTGAGCGAAGTCGAGGCCATCAATCTGTTGCCGGCCCACGAGTTCCCCACCGACAAGAACGCCATCGAGCTGTTCCGCAGCCAGTGGCGCGAGCAGTTTGAGGTGCGTCGCGACGCCGAGCACATCTATCAGCAGGTCAGCAAAAGCGCCTGGCCCGCCGGTATCGAATACTGGCAGCCGCTGTTCTTCAGCCAGCCGCTGCCGTCGCTGTTCAGCTACCTGCCGGCCAATACGCTGATCGTCAATACCGGCGATCTGGAGGGCGCCGCCGAGCGCTTCTGGCAGGACGTCAACCAGCGTTACGAAAGCCGCCGCGTCGATCCGATGCGCCCGCTGCTGGCGCCGGATACGCTGTGGCTGCGCGTTGACGCGCTGTTCGGCGAGCTGAAAGCCTGGCCGCGCATCGCGCTGAAAACTGATGAGCTGCCGGCCAAGGCCGGCAATACCAATCTGGATTACCATGCCCTGCCCGATCTGGCGGTGCAGGCGCAGCATAAATCCCCGCTGGATAATCTGCGGCGTTTTATCGAAGGCTTCGACGGCAGCGTGATTTTCTCCGTCGAGAGCGAGGGGCGGCGTGAAACGCTGCAGGATCTGCTCGGCCGCATCAAGCTGGTGCCGGCGCTGATCCAGCGTCTCGATCAGGCGGAAACCGCGGGCCGTTACATGATGGTCGGCGCCGCCGAACACGGTTTCCTCGACGGCCTGCGCCAGCGTGCACTGATCTGCGAAAGCGATCTGCTCGGCGAGCGCGTCAGCCGCCGCCGGCAGGACAACCGGCGCACCATCAACACCGATACCCTGATCCGCAACCTGGCGGAGCTGCATCCCGGCCAGCCGGTGGTGCACCTGGAGCACGGCGTTGGCCGCTATGTCGGCCTGACCACGCTGGAAGCCGGCGGCATCAAGGCTGAATACCTGATCCTCTCCTACGCCGGTGAGGACAAGCTGTACGTACCGGTGTCTTCGCTGCATCTGATCAGCCGCTACGCCGGCGGCGCGGATGAAAACGCTCCGTTGCACAAACTGGGCGGCGACGCCTGGACACGCGCGCGGCAAAAAGCGGCCGAACGGGTGCGCGACGTCGCGGCGGAGCTGCTGGATATTTACGCCCAGCGCGCCGCCAAGGCCGGTTTCGCCTTCAAGCATAACCGCGAACAATACCAGCTGTTCTGCCAGACCTTCCCGTTCGAAACCACGCCGGATCAGGAACAGGCGATCAACGCGGTGCTGAGCGACATGTGCCAGCCGCTGGCGATGGACCGCCTGGTGTGCGGCGACGTCGGCTTCGGCAAAACCGAAGTGGCGATGCGCGCCGCCTTCCTGGCGGTGGAAAACGGCAAGCAGGTGGCGGTGCTGGTGCCGACCACCCTGCTGGCGCAGCAGCACTTCGACAACTTCCGCGATCGCTTCGCCACCTGGCCGATCCGCATCGAGATGATGTCGCGCTTCCGCAGCGCCAAAGAGCAGCAGCAGGTGCTGGACGACGCGGCCGATGGCAAAGTGGACATCATCATCGGCACCCACAAACTGCTGCAGAGCGATCTGCGCTGGAAGGATTTGGGGCTGCTGATCGTCGATGAAGAACACCGCTTTGGCGTGCGCCACAAGGAGCGCATCAAAGCGATGCGCGCCGACGTCGATATCCTGACGCTGACCGCCACGCCGATCCCGCGTACGCTGAACATGGCGATGAGCGGCATGCGCGATCTGTCGATCATCGCCACTCCGCCGGCGCGCCGGCTGGCGGTGAAGACCTTCGTGCGCGAATACGACAGTCTGGTGGTGCGCGAGGCGATCCTGCGCGAAGTGCTGCGCGGCGGCCAGGTTTACTACCTCTACAACGACGTGGAAAACATCGAGAAAGCGGCGCAACGCCTGGCTGAGCTGGTGCCGGAGGCGCGCATCGCCATCGGTCACGGTCAGATGCGCGAACGCGATCTGGAACGGGTGATGAACGATTTCCACCACCAGCGCTTCAACGTGCTGGTGTGCACGACCATCATCGAAACCGGCATCGATATCCCCAGCGCCAACACCATCATCATCGAGCGGGCCGATCGCTTCGGCCTGGCGCAGCTGCACCAACTGCGCGGCCGCGTCGGGCGTTCCCACCATCAGGCTTACGCCTATCTGTTGACGCCAAACCCGAAAGCCATGGGCACCGACGCTCATAAACGGCTCGAGGCCATCGCGTCGCTGGAAGATCTCGGTGCCGGTTTCGCGCTGGCGACTCACGATCTGGAGATCCGCGGCGCCGGCGAACTGCTGGGCGAAGACCAGAGCGGCCAGATGACCACCGTCGGCTTCTCGCTCTATATGGAGCTGCTGGAAAGCGCCGTCGACGCGTTGAAAAACGGCCGCGAACCGTCGCTGGAAGATCTCACCAGCAACCAGACCGAGGTAGAGTTGCGCATGCCGGCGCTGCTGCCGGAAGATTTCATTCCCGACGTCAATACCCGCCTGTCACTGTATAAGCGCATCGCCAGCGCGAAGAACGACGGTGAGCTTGACGAGCTGAAGGTCGAGCTGATCGACCGCTTCGGCCAGTTGCCGGATGCGGCGCGCAACCTGTTGCAGTGCGCGGCGCTGCGCCTGCATGCGCAGAAGCTGGGGATCAAACGCATCGAGAGCAACGAGCGCGGCGGCTTTATCGAGTTCGGCGACAATAACCGCGTCGATCCCGGCTATCTGATCGGTCTGCTGCAGGGCAATCCGCAGGTTTACCGCCTGGACGGCCCGAGCAAGCTGAAGTTCACGCTCGATCTGGCCGATCGTCAGAAGCGCCTGACGTTCACCGAAGAGTTGCTGAACGCCTTCCGCGAACACACGCTGGCGGTCTGAGCCAATGCCCCCGCCGTGACGGCGGGGGCGGCTTATTCGCGCGGGAATCCGGCGCCCAGCGGCGCCAGCTGCATCACGCGGCTGGTCACCACCCGGTTTTTGCCGCTGCGCTTCGCCTCATACAAGGCCTCGTCGGTCATGGCGATCGCCTTGTCCAGCCTCATGCCCGGCAGATACAGCGACACGCCGATCGACAGCGTGATGTGCGCTTCGTCGTGCGCATTCAGCAAGAACGTCGAGCTTTCAACCGCGCTGCGAATGCGCTCCGCCACCCCGCCGATGACCTGCGGATCGTAGCTGGCGGTGATCACCATAAACTCCTCGCCACCGTAGCGCCCGACGAAGTCCTCATTGCGCACGCTGTTTTGCAGCAGCCGGCCGACGCTGGCCAGCAGCACGTCACCGGCCGGATGGCCGTAGGTATCGTTGATGCTTTTGAAGTTATCCAAATCGAGGATCATCAGCCCGCACGGGCGGCGCTCGGCACGCTGCAGCATCAGCTGATAATCGACGCTGGCGCGGTTGTTGATGTGGGTCAGGCTGTCGGTGGTGGCGCGCGCGCGCATCGCGAAATAGGCGTAGATATGGCGCTCTTTGAAATTCAGCGCATGATAGCAAATCGCCAGACAGAGCGCGGAAACCGCCTGGTACAGCAACACATCCGGCCACAGCCCGCTCATGTCCACCAGCAGCCACACCACCGCGATGCGATACAGCGCGATGATGCCGATCGTCAGGTAAAACGTCCGGTGGGATTTTTTCAGCCACACGCGCGACAACAGCAGCGGCGCGACGATCGAGGCGATGAACAGGTTATCGACGGTGAAACCGCCGGTCAGCGTCATGGCGAACAGAAAACTCACCAGCCCGCTGACGCCGCCGCCGAAGAAAGTCACCAATATCATCGGGATCATCGCAAAGCTGTAATGCACCTTATCGGTCAGCTCCAGCCGATCCTGGCTCAAATACAGCACCGCCACCCCGGCCAGCAGGCCGAAAACAACCCGCTTCCACAGTGCGGATTGATAAGAAAAAGGGGCATTCTTGCTGAGAAGGAAATAGCTTATCGACAGCGTGGCGTAGGTGATGCAGGCGTCGCTGTAAAGGGTAGAAATGGACGCAATGTAAGTCATAAATAGTCAGCGCGCTCCTCGGGATCGCCAGGGGGTAATGTGCAGACGTTGAATAACGCATCCCTGTCGTCTCCGCTTCGGCGGCGGCCATTTTACACAGTCTATTAATAGAGTAGCAGTTCTATCTTATCGCCAAGCCGTCTATCTCACGACGCCCGCTTCAGGCTACTCTGTGCGTTGTGTTATCGGGGGAGAACCGCATGAATATCGACGATGAACTGCAAGCGCTCAGCGAACAGGAAGCGACGCTGGCCTTTACCCATTTTGACGCCGCCACCGCCTGGGAACTGGGCGCGGCGCTGAAAACCGCCGCCGAGCGGCGCGGCCTGAGCATCGCCATCGAGATCCAACTGGCCGGGCAGACGCTGTTTTATTACGCCATGCCGGGGGCAACGCCGGACATTGCCGACTGGGTGCGGCGCAAGCGCAATCTGGTGAACCATTTTCACAAAAGCTCTTACGCCATCGGCCTGCGCCTGCAGCAGCGGCAAACGTCGCTGGAGGAGCGTTACGGGCTGAGCGTGCGTGACTATTCGGTGCACGGCGGCGCCTTCCCGCTCACCCTGACCGGCCTCGGCTGCGTCGGCAGCATCAGCATTTCCGGCGCGCCGCAGAAGGAAGATCATCAGCTGCTGGTGAGCACTTTAGCCCATTTTCTCGGCTTATCCCTGCCCGCCCTGCAATAACCGTTAAAACCTTGACTGTCACCTTTCTTTTCAGCCGCAGAATCTGCGGCTGACTTCTCTATTATCGAAATTTAGCGCCGAACAAAAGGGCGACTCTCTGATTTCCTGCGCCAAATTGATACAGGTCTGGTAATCCGCTGAACAAAAGGCGTATGGTATCTGTCACGTGACAAGACGGACCTCATCGGGCCCGCCATTCCTTTCACTTTTGAAGATTTGGTACGCACCGTAGATGAAAACGCATGAAATAAACAAAATTCGCCCCTTCAGCGCGCTGATAGACGCCTGCTGGCGGGAACCTTATAACCTGGCGCGGTTGCTGAAAGACGCTATCGCCGGGGTGACGGTCGGTATTATCGCCATTCCTCTGGCGATGGCGTTGGCGATCGCCAGCGGCGTGCCGCCGCAGTATGGTCTGTATACCGCCGCCATCGCCGGCATCGTCATCGCCGTCAGCGGCGGTTCGCGCTACAGCGTCTCCGGCCCCACCGCCGCCTTCGTGGTGATCCTCTATCCGGTCTCGCAGCAGTTCGGCCTGGCCGGCCTGCTGGTCGCCACGCTGATCTCCGGGGTATTTCTGCTGTTGATGGGGCTCGCGCGCTTTGGCCGGCTGATCGAGTACATTCCGCTGCCGGTGACGCTCGGCTTTACCTCCGGCATCGCCATCACCATCGCCACCATGCAGATCAAGGACTTCTTCGGCCTGCAGCTGACGCACACGCCGGAAAATTACGTCGGCAAGCTGTATGCCCTGCTGCAGGCGCTGCCGACGCTGGATTTCGGCGATACCCTGATCGGCGCCGTGACGCTGCTGATTTTGATCTTCTGGCCCAAGCTCGGCCTGCGGGTGCCCGGCCACCTGCCGGCGCTGCTGGCGGGCACTGCGCTGATGGGGCTGCTGACGCTGTTTGACCACCCGGTGGCGACCATCGGCTCCCGCTTCAGCTACCTGCTGGCCGACGGCAGCAGCGGTCAGGGCATTCCGCCTATCTTGCCGCAGCTGCTGCTGCCCTGGGATCTGCCGGGCGGCGGCGGGCAACCGTTCACCCTGAGTTGGCAAACCGTTTCCGCGCTGCTACCGGCGGCATTTTCAATGGCAATGCTCGGCGCGATTGAGTCGTTGCTGTGCGCGGTGGTGCTCGACGGCATGACCGGCAAGAAGCATAACTCGAACAGCGAATTAATCGGCCAGGGTGCGGGCAACATCATCGCGCCGTTCTTCGGCGGCATCACCGCGACCGCTGCGATTGCCCGATCGGCCGCCAACGTGCGCGCCGGCGCCACCTCGCCGGTGTCCGCCATCATCCACGCACTGCTGGTGCTGTTGGCGCTGCTGGTTCTGGCGCCGTGGCTCTCTTATCTGCCGCTGGCGGCGATGGCGGCGCTGCTGTTGATGGTCGCCTGGAACATGAGCGAGGCGCACAAAGTGATTTACCTGCTGCGCCGGGCGCCGAAGGACGACATTCTGGTGCTGCTGCTGTGCATGTCGCTGACGGTGCTGTTCGACATGGTGATCGCTATTACCGTGGGCATCGTGCTGGCGTCGCTACTGTTTATGCGCCGTATCGCCCGCATGACGCGGCTGAGCGAGCTGAGCGCCGACGATGGCCGCCTGGTGCTGCGAGTGAATGGCCCGCTGTTCTTCGCCGCCGCCGAGCGCATCTTTAGCGAACTGCTGGCGCGCAGCGAGGATTACCGGACGATCGTGCTGCAGTGGGATGCGGTGCCGGTGCTCGACGCCGGCGGCCTGAACGCCCTGCGGCGTTTTATCGACGCGCTGCCGGCGGATAAAAAGCTGGTGATCACCGACGTGCCGTTCCAGCCGCTGAAAACCCTGGCGCGCGCGCGGGTGCAGCCGATCGAGGGCCGCTTGCAGTTCTACCCGACGCTGCCGGAAGCGCTGGCGGCCACCGGCGCCTAAACGTAAAAAAGCCCGACGCGTCGGGCTTTTTTTTTGGCGATGAGCGCTTAGTTGCTGGTATCCAGCTCCGGGAAGCTCTTCACCAGGTCGTCGATGGCTTTCATCTGCGCCAGGAACGGTTCCAGCTTGTCCAACGGCAGCGCGGACGGCCCGTCGCACTTGGCGTTGTTCGGATCCGGGTGCGCTTCGAGGAACAGCCCTGCCAGGCCAACCGCCATGCCGGCACGCGCCAGCTCGGCCACCTGAGCGCGACGGCCGCCGGACGCGGCGCCGAACGGATCGCGGGTCTGCAGCGCGTGGGTCACATCGAAGATCACCGGATGGCCGCCGGTCACGTTCTTCATCACGTTGATGCCCAGCATGTCGACCACCAGGTTGTCATAGCCAAAGTTGCTGCCGCGATCGCACAGGATCACCTGGTCGTTGCCGCCCTCTTTGAACTTGTCGACGATGTTGCCCATCTGCCCCGGGCTGACGAACTGCGGCTTCTTGACGTTGATCACCGCGCCGGTTTTCGCCATCGCTTCCACCAGATCGGTCTGACGCGCCAGGAAGGCCGGCAGCTGGATCACGTCAACCACTTCAGAAACCGGCTGCGCCTGTGCCGCTTCGTGCACGTCGGTGATGATTTTCACGCCGAAGGTTTTTTTCAGCTCTTCGAAGATCTTCATCCCTTCTTCCAGGCCCGGACCGCGGTACGAGTGAATGGAAGAACGGTTGGCCTTGTCGAAAGAGGCTTTGAATACGTAAGGAATGCCCAGTTTTTGCGTCACGGTGACGTAGTGCTCGCAGATGCTCATCGCCAGGTCGCGCGATTCCAGCACGTTCATACCGCCAAACAGCACAAACGGCAGATCGTTTGCTACGTCGATGTCGCCAATGCTAACCACTTTCTGTTTCATGCTTTCGCCTTTGTTAAGGTTGTAACCGTCGCCTTGCAAACTGCACGGAGTCATTGAATTAATGCAGCGTCACCTGTTTCGGCTCAATCGAATGGATCTGCACTTTGATCACTTCGCTGACCGGGTCCTCAGGGCACTGCTCGACAAAATAGTTGAGATCGGAAATCGCGATATGGTTGCACTCCAGCTGGGCGTAAATCAGCCCGCGGTCGCGGATCTCGTACGGATCTTCCGGATCGAAGCACAGCACCGTTTCGCTGGTGCGCAGCGCCATTTCCAGCTGCTTTTCTTCCATCAGGGCGGCCTTCAACGTATCCAGCATCTTGCGCACCACCATGATATTCTCGGATTCGTCGAGATCGTCGTCTTCCAGCTCGGCGCCCAGCCCCAGGTTGCCCTTGATCCACACTTCCAGCTGGTGTTCGCTCAGGGTTTCGCCGTTCAGCGGGTTGATCAGCCACAGCTCTTCATCCAGCCAATCGGCGCGCAGGATCAGCTGAGTGGGGAAAATCACCGGCAGCAGCGGCAGATCCAGCGCGTTGGCGATGTGCAGGAAGATGGTGCCGAGCGAAACCGGCGTGCCCTGCCGCCCCTCCAGCACCTTGTCCAGCCAGATGGCGTCCGACAGGCGGTACACGCCGCTGGCGCCGCCGAATCCCCAGGTCTTGTAGAACAGTTCAATGAGCGCATCCAGTTGCTGCTCCTGAGTGATATCGGCCGGCACCACCGCGCGCGCTTCGTCCACCAGTTGTTGCAGCTTGCGCTCCACGTCGGCAGCCGGGAAATCGCGCCGCACCGACTGCGACACCAGGATCACCCCTTCGCTCAGCGGCGAGGTGTTAAATTCAAAATCAGCAATGCTACTCATAGGTATCCCATCAGAAACGGTATTTTCGTCGTGGCAAGTTTAATTATCAGGTACAGGCAGCCCAACGCCAGCACGAACGCCACGGTTCGCAGCCGCTGATTTTTGGTCTTCTTGCCCAATGCGACGTAGCCAAGCAGGATATAGATAATAACGCCAAACAGCTTCTCGGTCAGCCATGAGTCCATACCCAGCAGCGGATAAAACCCGAACGTCACCACCAGCGCGATGCCGCTGACGAACAGCAGCGTGTCATTCAGGTGCGGCGCTATCTTGACCCAGCGGCGGCCCATGATCGGCGAACGGCGCCACTGCCAAAAGAAACGCAGCACAAACAAGGTAATACTGATGGCGACCGTCAGCAAATGGAAATGTTTCAACGCGGTGTATGCAGTCATGATGCTCCCTTAAATGGCCCGGGCGTCGTTATTATGAGGGCGCTTATCCCGGCCATTGGCCGAGCGTCACGCGGTCGTTGTCGCCGTAATCACGGTGGGTGGCGACAGCGGAAAATCCGGCGGCCTGCAGCAACGCGCGCACGCTCTCACCCTGCTGCCAGCCATGTTCCAACAGCAGCCAGCCCTGCGGCTGCAGATAGTGCGGCGCCTGGCGCACGATGGCGGCCAGATCCGCCAAGCCATGCTCGGCGGCGACCAGCGCACTGCCCGGCTCGAAGCGCACGTCGCCCTGTGACAAATGCGGATCGGCGGCGTCGATATAGGGCGGATTGCTGGCGATCAGCGCGAAACGTTGCCCCGCGACGGGCGCAAACCAGCTGCCCTGTAAAAATCGGACGTTGTCGATCTTCAGCTTGTGCGCATTGTGCTGCGCCAGCGCAACCGCCTCCGGCTGCACATCGACGCCGATAGCCGAACAATCCGGGCGCTCGCTGGCCAGCGCCAGCGCGATGGCGCCGGTGCCGGTGCCGAGATCGAGGAAGTGGCAGGGTTGCGGCGGCAGGCGCGCCAGCGCCAGTTCCACCAGGCATTCGGTATCCGGGCGCGGGATCAGCGTCGCGGGCGAGACCGACAGCGGCAGCGACCAAAACTCGCGCTCGCCCACCAGATAGGCCACCGGCTCACCGCGTTCGCGGCGCGCCAGCAGCGTCTCCAGCTGCTGTTGCTGCGGCGGCGTCAGCAGGGTTTCCCCGAACGCCATCAGGAAGGTTCTGGCCTTGCCGGTCACGAAACCCAACAGGATTTCCGCGTCACGCCGGGCGCTGTCGCTGTGGGTCAAACGCGCGGCGGCGGCTTTCAGCCAGTGTTGATAATCCATCACTCTTGCTCGGCGGACAGCGCCGCCAGCTGATCGGCCTGATACTCCTGCACGATCGGCTGGATCAGCATGTCCAGTTTGCCTTCCATCACTTCGTCCAGGCGGTAAAGCGTCAAGTTGATGCGGTGGTCGGTCACCCGCCCCTGCGGGAAGTTGTAGGTGCGGTTGCGATCGGAACGATCGCCGCTGCCCAGCAGGTTGCGGCGAGTGGACGCCTCGGCCTGCTGGCGCTTGGCCATCTCGGCGGCACGAATGCGCGCGCCCAGCACCGACATCGCCTTGGCTTTGTTTTTGTGCTGTGAACGTTCGTCCTGGCACTCCACCACGATGCCGGTCGGCAGGTGGGTGATGCGGATCGCCGAATCGGTGGTGTTAACGTGCTGGCCGCCGGCGCCGGAGGAGCGGAAGGTGTCGATTTTCAGATCGCCTGGGTTGATGTCCGGCAGCTCGGCTTCCGGCACTTCCGGCATCACCGCCACGGTGCAGGCGGAGGTGTGGATGCGCCCCTGGGATTCGGTTTCCGGCACGCGCTGCACGCGGTGGCCGCCGGATTCAAACTTCAGCTGGCCGTACACGCCGTCGCCGGAAACTTTGGCGATCACTTCTTTGAAGCCGCCGTGTTCGCCTTCGTTGGCGCTCATCACCTCGACGCGCCAGCGGCGGCCTTCGGCGTAACGGCTGTACATGCGGAACAGATCGCCGGCGAAGATCGCCGCCTCATCGCCGCCGGTGCCGGCGCGCACTTCGAGGAAACAGCTGCGCTCATCATCCGGATCTTTCGGCAGCAGCAACACCTGCAGCTGCTGTTCCAGCGCTTCGCTGCTCGCCCGCGCCTGTTTCAGCTCTTCCTGCGCCATCTCGCGCATTTCCGGATCGTCCAGCATCATTTCCGCCGTCTCCAGATCCTCCTGCACCTGACGCCATTCCAGGAAGCAGCGGCTGACGTCGGTCAGCTGCGCGTATTCTCGCGACAGCGCGCGGAACCGGTCTTGGTCGGCGATGACGCCGGCATCGCCGAGCAGCGCCTGCACTTCTTCATGGCGCTCTTGTAACGCTTCCAGTTTGGCAACAATAGAAGGCTTCATGCGTGGTAATAAACCCTGTTAATAGAGAAAACTAATGCTGATCCAGCCCGAGGCTGTCGCGTAATAACTGCAACCGCTCCACGTCACCGTCGCCGGCGGCCTGCTGGAGGGATTTGGTAGGGGCATGAATAAGACGGTTGGTCAGTTTATGGGCCAGCTCGTGAATAACCTGCTCCACGTTGGCGCCCTGCGCGATGGCGGCCAGCGCTTTGGCCTCCATCTCTGCGCGGATCTGGTCGGCCTGCGAACGGTAGTCGCGGATGGTTTCCACCGCGCCCTGCGAACGCAGCCAGGCCATAAAGTTGGTGCTTTCCTGCTGCACGATCGATTCCGCCTGCACCGCCGCCGCTTTGCGCTGCGCCAGGTTGCTTTGAATGATGGCGTGCAGATCGTCCACGCTGTACAGATAGGCGTTGGCCAGTTTGCCGACCTCCGGCTCGATATCGCGCGGCACGGCGATATCCACCAGCAGCATCGGCTGGTTGCGGCGCGCTTTCAGCGCCCGCTCCACCATCCCTTTGCCGATGATCGGCAGCGGGCTGGCGGTGGAACTGATAATGATGTCGGCGTCCGCCAGGCGTTCGTCGATCTCCGGCAGGGTGATCACTTCCGCGCCGACTTCGTCCGCCAGCAATTGCGCGCGCTCGCGGGTGCGGTTAGCGATGATCATATGCCGCACTTTGTGTTCGCGCAGGTGGCGCGCCACCAGCTCGATGGTTTCACCGGCGCCCACCAGCAAGACGTTGAGATCGGCCAGCGATTCGAAGATCTGCCGCGCCAGCGTACAGGCGGCGAACGCCACGGAGACCGCGCTGGCGCCGATTTCGGTTTCGGTGCGCACGCGCTTGGCGACGGAGAAGGATTTCTGGAACAGACGCTCCAGCTCGCCGGACAGCGACTGGCCGCGTTGCGACTCGGCGAAGGCCTTTTTCACCTGGCCGAGGATCTGCGGTTCGCCCAGCACCAGTGAGTCCAACCCGCTGGCCACCCGCATCAGATGGCTGACCGCGTCGTTGCCTTGATGCCAGTAGAGGCTTTTCTTCACCTCTTCCGGACGCAGATTGTGGTAGGCGCACAGCCAGGCGACCAGCTGTTCGTGCATGTGCTCCTGCTGCTCCACGCTGAGGTACAGCTCGGTGCGGTTGCAGGTGGACAACACGACGCCGCCCTGCACCAACGGTTGTTGGAGCAAGCTGGTCAGCGCCTCATCGATGGACTCTGGCGAGAAGGTCACCCTTTCACGCAGAGAAACCGGAGCGGTTTTGTGATTTATACCTAACGCCAGCAGGGTCATTGCTTCGAGTAATACTTATGTTGGTACGGGTTCTCGTTGAACGGCATTCTACTTGATGCGCGGGATCAATAAAAGTAACAACCGCATCTTCCGTTCAATCGCTGTCATAGATGACATCAATTAATGAATAAGTAATAAATACAGCGGGATAAATAGTCAAAGGGTGGGTTGATGGTTTAAATTTTAGCGCAGTTTGCGAAGACGCGCACGCTATTCGGCGCACATAACGCTGGCGTTTGCGCAACTCTGCACCGCTTATCGGGAGCGCCTCCCCCGCCTTCAGGCGATTGTGTTACGCTTAATGGCAACCCCGACGCGCGCGCCGCGTTGGCACTACGCCGATAAACGCGGCAAGATTCAACGCGATGCAGCAAAAAATTGACGCGCCGCCGCCGCCCCGTTAGCGTGAGCGCTGAACCCGGGTTTCGTCGCGCATGCCCGCAAGGACAAAAGGACAAGAAAAAGTTATGCCAATACGCAAAGTTAGTTTGCTCCGTCTGATCCCGCTGGCCAGCCTGGTGCTGGCCGCCTGTACCACCACCAAGCCAACCGGCCCGGCCACCAGCCCGACCTCACCGCAGTGGCGCGCCCATGAGCAGGCGGTGCAGCAGCTTAGCACCTATCAGACCCGCGGCTCCTTCGCCTACTTGTCTGATCAGAAAAAAGTCTATGCCCGCTTCTTCTGGCAGCAGTTTTCGCCGGAGCGCTACCGCCTGCTGCTGACTAACCCGCTGGGCAGCACGGAAATGGATCTCAACGTACAGAAAAACGTGGTGCATCTGACCGACAACCAGGGCAAACGCTACGTCAGCGACAACCCGGAAGAGATGATCCGCAAGCTGACCGGGATGGCGATCCCGCTGAACAACCTGCGCCAGTGGATGGTCGGCCTGCCGGGCGAAGCCAGCGATTTTGCGCTGGATGACCAATATCGCCTGAGCAAACTGACCTACCAGCAAGGCGGTCAAACCTGGAAGGTGGATTACCAGAGCTACAGCACCGAGGTGCAGCCGACGCTGCCGAACCGTCTGGAGCTGCAGCAGGGCGACCAACGCATCAAACTGAAAATGGATAACTGGACGCTCAAATGATCCGCCAGTGGCCCTCCCCCGCGAAGCTCAACCTGTTTCTGTACATCACCGGCCGTCGTGAAGACGGCTATCACCTGCTGCAGACGCTGTTCCAGTTTTTGGACTACGGCGACACCCTGACCATTGACCCGCGCCAGGACGATCGCATTAACCTGCTGACGCCGGTCGACGGCGTGCCGGACGAGCAGAACCTGATCGTGCGCGCCGCCCGCCTGCTGCAGCGCTATTGTGATGAACAGGGTCTGCAGACCGCACCGCGCGGCGCCGACATCAGCATCGACAAGCGCCTGCCGATGGGCGGCGGTTTGGGCGGCGGCTCCTCCAACGCCGCCACCGTGCTGGTGGCGCTGAACGAACAGTGGCGCTGCGGCCTTGACGACGACCAACTGGCAGAGCTGGGGCTCAGCCTCGGCGCCGACGTGCCGGTGTTCGTGCGCGGCCACGCCGCCTTCGCCGAAGGCATCGGCGAGCGCCTGCAGCCGGCCGAGCCGCAGGAAAAATGGTATCTGGTGGCGCATCCCGGCGTCGGCATCCCGACGCCGGTTATCTTCGGCGACGCCGAATTGAAAAGGGACACCCCGGTTCGCTCCTTAAGTGAGCTGTTGCAGGCGCCGTACGCAAATGATTGCGAACCGATCGCAAGAAAACGTTTTCGCGAGGTTGAACAGCTTCTTTCATGGCTGTTAGAATACGCCCCGTCACGCCTGACTGGCACAGGTGCTTGTGTGTTTGCTGAATTCGACACAGAAATCGCCGCCCGTCAGGTGTTAAATCAAGCCCCGGAGTGGTTGTGTGGTTTTGTAGCGCGCGGCGTTAACGTCTCCCCACTACATCGCATTCGTTCCGGGCGGTTTGAGTCGTAGCTCAACGTTTCGCTGCGCAGGGTCATGCACACCTGGCCCTGTTATCCCTGCGCTGCCTGCGGTCTCAATTTTAGTTTTACATACCCGTATGTATATTGCGCCGGCGTCGCCGACTGCCCCTTGGCGATGTCGTATGACAATATCTTCTCTGGACGCAAGCCTGAGGTTCTTCTCGTGCCTGATATGAAGCTTTTTGCTGGTAACGCCACCCCGGAACTAGCACAACGTATTGCCAACCGTTTGTACACCAGCCTTGGTGACGCCGCTGTAGGTCGTTTTAGCGACGGCGAAGTGAGCGTGCAAATCAACGAAAATGTACGCGGCGGTGATATTTTCATCATCCAGTCCACCTGTGCCCCGACCAACGACAACCTGATGGAACTGGTTGTGATGGTCGACGCCCTGCGTCGCGCCTCCGCAGGTCGTATTACCGCCGTTATCCCTTACTTCGGCTATGCCCGCCAGGATCGCCGCGTGCGTTCCGCGCGTGTGCCAATCACCGCCAAGGTGGTTGCCGATTTCCTCTCCAGCGTAGGGGTTGACCGCGTTCTGACGGTGGATCTGCATGCTGAGCAGATTCAAGGCTTCTTCGACGTACCGGTAGACAACGTGTTCGGCAGCCCGATCCTGCTGGAAGACATGCTGCAGCAGAACCTGGAAAACCCGATCGTGGTTTCCCCGGACATCGGCGGCGTCGTGCGCGCCCGCGCCATCGCCAAACTGCTGAACGACACCGACATGGCCATCATCGACAAACGCCGCCCGCGCGCGAACGTTTCTCAGGTGATGCACATCATCGGTGACGTGGCAGGCCGCGACTGCGTGCTGGTCGACGACATGATCGACACCGGCGGCACCTTGTGTAAAGCGGCTGAAGCGTTGAAAGAACGCGGTGCCAAGCGCGTATTCGCCTACGCGACGCACCCGATCTTCTCCGGCAACGCCGTGGACAACATCAAGAACTCGGTGATTGATGAAGTGATCGTCTGCGACACCATTCCGCTGTCGCCGGAAATCAAGGCACTGAAAAACGTTCGCACTCTGACCCTGTCCGGCATGCTGGCTGAAGCCATCCGCCGCATCAGCAACGAAGAGTCGATCTCTGCGATGTTCGAGCATTAATTCGTCGTCTTTCCGGTGCGGCGCCCACTGCGCCGGAAAGATAGCGCGCCCGACAGCAGAAAAAGAAAAACCCGTTGGTGCGCGAGCAACAACGGGTTTTCTACTTGTAGTCCGACATGACCTCAAACCTTAATGCACGGCAGATGTTCCCTTGCCCCGCTCTTGCTTCCCTTCTGCTTTTTTAATCAATGCGACGAACGATGTTGATCGTTGCGGCACCGTTTATCAAAGTGTTTTACCCACCAGTAGCGATCCGCCACCTGTTCGCGGCCGCCGATACGTGCGCCCACCAGCCACAACAGCGCGCCGACGAAGATGCTCATGATGGCGCCGTGGGCGAAAAATTGCGGCAGATTGAACTGGGATACTTCAGCAATAATTGAGTATCCGACGCCGCCGATCATCACGACCAGCCCCAGCCCCATAAAAAAGTTGCCCACTCTGTCCGCGCTTCTACGTTTCATATGCCACCTCCATGATTGCCATGTGCCAACCGGGATAACGCTGCAACTTGTTAACCTACTTTGATAAGTTAAGTATAGTCCCTGTTGCGGCAAGGGGATTGCGGAGGCGATCACAAATGGTAAAGAATTATTGACACTTCTTAACACGGCACTGAAAATTAGCGGACAAATTGAATTATTCAGCTAATGAATCATTCGTCTTTCTTACCCAGGGTGACGGCAGAGATCGGGTTTTGTCATTCATCGCCCCGACAGGTAGACTAAGGCACTTTCCATTACCCTGATCATAGCGAATCTCCCAGTGAGCAGTATTAAATTGATAGTCGGCCTCGCCAACCCGGGCGCGGAATACGCCCAGACACGCCACAACGCCGGCGCCTGGTACGTCGATCTGCTGGCCCAGCGCCACAATCAGCAGTTAAAAGAAGAGAGCAAGTTCTTCGGCTACACCGCCCGTTTGAACCTGGCGGGCAACGACGTGCGCCTGCTGGTGCCGACCACCTTCATGAACCTGAGCGGCAAAGCGGTGCTGGCGATGGCCAACTTCTACCGCATCGAACCCAGCGAGATCCTGGTGGCGCACGACGAGCTGGATCTGCCGCCCGGCGTGGCCAAAATCAAGCTCGGCGGCGGCAACGGTGGCCACAACGGCCTGAAAGACATCCAAAACAAGTTCGGCAACAACCCGAACTTCTATCGCCTGCGCATCGGCATCGGCCATCCGGGCGACAAGAACAAGGTGGTGGGCTTCGTGCTCGGCAAGCCGCCGGCCAGCGAACAGAAGATGATTGACGAAGCGATCGACGAGTCGCTGCGCTGCACCGAAATGCTGATGAAGGACGGGCTGGAAAAAACCGTTCAGCGCCTGCACAGCTTCAAGGCGCAGGCCTGATCCTTGCCGCAGCGGGCGCCCTGCCCGCTGCTTGCTTTTAGCCGCGCGGGTTGAAGGTTTCCTCGCCCACCCGGCGCTCATCGGCGGTGAAGCCCTCTTCCGCCACGTAATACTGCGGATCGTCCAGCTCATGGCTGCAGAACGGCCCGGCGCGTTTGAGCAGGCGCACGCAGTCAGCGCTCAGGTGGCGCAGACGAATGCTTTTCCCCGCCGCCAGATAACGCGCCGTCAGCTTATCGATCGCCTCCACGCCGCTGGAATCCATCACCCGGGTGCCGGCAAAATCCAGCACCACGCTCTGCGGATCGTTCTGCGGATCGAACAGCTCGGCGAAAGCGGCGGCGGAGCCGAAGAACAGCGGGCCATCCAGTTGATACACCGCCACGTCGCCCGTCACCTGCCGCTGGCGCACGCGGATGCGCGCCTGCTGCCAGGCGAACACCAGCGCCGAGATAATCACCCCGCTGATCACCGCCACCGCCAGATCGGTAAAGATGGTGATCAGCGTGACGACGATCATTACCAGCGCGTCGGCTTTCGGCATGCGGCGCAAGCGGCGCAGCGAGCTCCACTCGAAGGTGTTGTAACACACCACCAGCATCACCCCGGCCAGCGCCGCCACCGGCAGCAGGCCGATATAGCGCGACAGGCTGACCACGAACAGAATCAGCAGGATGGCGCCCACCGTACCGGAGATGCGCCCGCGCCCGCCCGAGGTGAAGTTGATGATCGACTGGCCGATCATCGCGCAGCCGGCGAAGCAGCCGAACAGGCCGCATACCGCGTTACCGGCGCCCTGCGCGATACTCTCGCGATTGCCGTTGCCCTTCTTGCCGCCCATTTCATCCAGCACCGTCATGGTCAGCAGCGATTCAATCAAACCGACCAGGGCGATCACCACCGCATAGGGCAGCACCACCCGCACCATCTCCAGGGTAAACGGCGCCGTCGGCAGACTAAAGTGCGGCAGCGCGCCGGAAATGTCCGCCAGATCGCCCACCCGCAGCGTGTGCAGGTTGAGGCCGATGGCCAACGCCGAGACCACCAGCAGCGCCGCCAGCGAAGACGGAATGGCCTTGGTCAGGCGCGGGAACAGCACCACCACCGCAATCGCCAGCGCCACCAGGCCGTACATCAGCGGCCCCTGCCCGGCGATCATCTTCAGCTGCGCCAGCATGATGACGATCGCCAGGCCGTTGACGAAGCCGTGGATCGCCGGCAGCGGCACCAGACGAATGAACTTGCCCAGCCGGAAGGCGCCGATCAGGATTTGAATCGCCCCGGCAAACAGCGTGGCCCACAGCACGTAACCCATGCCGTACTGCGCCGCCAGGCTCATCAGCACCACCACAATGGAGCCGGCGGCGCCGGAAACCATGCCCGGTTTGCCGCCGAACAGCGCCGTGACCAGGCCGATAATAAACGCGGTATGCAAGCCGACAATTGGCGAAAGACCGGCGACCAGCGAAAAGCCGACCGCCTCGGGGATCATCGAAACCGCCACCACAAAGCCTGCCAGGACTTCATTTTTAACGTCCGCGATCCTGACGTTACTCAGATTAAACATGCATTATTCACTTATGACAGATGACATCATCTCCCCGCGTAGCGGGTATGGGGAGCCGCAAGGGGCGGCAGAGTGCAGGCGGGCACAGCTCAGGGTGGCGTAGGCAAGAAATACATCCGGCGCGTTTCCTGTCGGTTAATCGGAATGGCCAGTATGGGTAAATGTGATCCAAATCTCAAATAAAAACCGGCCGTCCGCGCTGCGTTCGCCCCGGCCAAGCAAGTCTGATCGAGATAAACGCCCATTACGTGTATAATGGCGGCATTATTTTGCCCTTTATGCAGTCGGTTAAATCTAACCAGCTGATAGTTAAGATATTTAAGGTGATTACAACATGGGATTCAAATGCGGTATCGTCGGCCTGCCTAACGTAGGCAAATCCACCCTGTTCAACGCGTTGACCAAAGCGGGCATTGAAGCAGCCAACTTCCCGTTCTGCACCATTGAACCGAACACCGGTGTGGTGCCGATGCCCGATCCGCGTCTGGATAAGCTGGCCGAGATCGTCAAGCCGCAGCGCATTCTGCCAACCACCATGGAATTCGTCGACATCGCCGGCCTGGTGAAAGGCGCGTCTAAAGGTGAAGGCCTGGGCAACCAGTTCCTGACCAACATCCGCGAAACCGAAGCCATCGGCCACGTGGTGCGCTGCTTCGAGAACGACAACATCATTCACGTCAACAACAAGGTCGATCCGGCCGAAGATATCGACGTCATCAACACCGAGTTGGCGCTGTCTGACCTAGACACCTGCGAACGCGCTATCCACCGCGTGCAGAAAAAAGCCAAAGGCGGCGACAAAGACGCCAAGGCCGAGCTGGCGGCGCTGGAGAAATGCCTGCCGCACCTGGAAAACGCCGGCATGCTGCGCGCGCTGGATCTGACTGCGGAAGACAAAGCGGCGATCAAATACCTGAGCTTCCTGACGCTGAAGCCGACCATGTACATCGCCAACGTCAACGAAGACGGCTTCGAGAACAACCCGTACCTGGACACCGTGCGTAAAATCGCCGATGCCGAAGGCTCCGTGGTAGTTGCCGTGTGCGCCGCTGTGGAATCCGATATCGCCGAGCTGGAAGACGAAGAGCGCGACGAGTTCATGGCCGAGCTGGGCCTGGAAGAGCCGGGCCTGAACCGCGTGATCCGCGCCGGTTACGAGCTGCTGAACCTGCAGACCTACTTCACCGCCGGCGTGAAAGAAGTGCGTGCCTGGACCATCCCGGTCGGCGCCACCGCCCCGCAGGCGGCCGGCAAGATCCACACCGACTTCGAGAAAGGCTTTATCCGCGCCCAAACCATCTCCTATGACGACTTCATCACCTACAAGGGTGAGCAAGGCGCCAAAGAAGCCGGCAAAATGCGTTCCGAAGGTAAAGACTACATCGTCAAAGACGGCGACGTGATGAACTTCTTGTTCAACGTCTAACCCCTTCCCCGCAGCGTTTCTCTCCGCTGCCGGAAACGGAAAAATCCACGCTTCGGCGTGGATTTTTTTGTCTCTCGGTTCTGCGTTTTGGCTTATCGGAGTAAAGATTGGGATCTATTGGGATCTAATGCTGGAGGCGAAACGTACTTAACATTGCGATGCGCAACGGAAAGTTTACCCATCTATCCGGCATGATTGAATTTTATGCTACTTAATACTTCCGCATCTGCAGTAAGATAGTTCCCCCATTGGATATGAGTAAGCTAGACAGGGATGATAGCGATGCCTCTACCTAACCGAATGAGACCCACAAAAGTCAGTAGCAAAAAGATCAATGAGCTGGCAAACAAAGCTAAGCAGATACTTTCAAGAATTGACGAAGGTTTTGACGAACAAGATTCCGTTTTAGAAGCAATGATAGTCGAATGGAACAGCCAGGTTGCATGCCCCTATACGTTTTCAGATTTCAGAGGTTTCTCCTCCTGGGCCAGTGCCAAGGAGTTTACCCGCATGGCTTTCAATCTGGAAAAATTCTATGCGGATTTTACCTGGGATGAATTGGTTCAGACACTTCGCTGTGTGTCTGATGCCAAAAGTAAAGAATCAGAACAAAATTTCGCTCTTGCACTGCTTGAGAAAAATTTTGATGGCAATCCATCAGACCTCATTTTTTGGCCGGATGAATGGTTCCAGGATCCTGATATGTTCCATGTTGAACTGACAACTGAAGAGATTGCCGGCTATTTAATGGCCCGCTCTGGCAGACATTTAGCTGATGCACCTGAAATAGAGTTAAAGTATCCCATCCCATGATCAATGCTTAAAGAACGGTACTGGCCTCTTTTCCAATCTGAACGCTCAATATTAGATGTTTGTGCGGCTTAAAGCGGCCTAATCCTAAAGGCTTTCCATATAGTTGAATGCGTTCATCAGCTCTTCTTCAGTTAACGGTGATTCCAGATTTGAGCCTGACTCTTTCTCAACTTTTATTAGAAGCTCACTGCGAGTCATTCCCAACCGGTTTGCCACATGGTTAGCACAACTGCGCGCGTGAGACGCTCTGTGTGCCAGCGGCATTGCTGTATTCAACACTTTTTTCCTCGCTGATGAATGAGACATGGCTTCTCCCTGCAAGCGACATTTTTATCCATTCTAACACTTCCGAAAAACAGCCTCCTGGAGGCTGCCTTTCAATTTTTTTCGGCAGATACAGTACGCATTATTTCATAGTCCACAAGCGGTTACCGTTGCTCATTATGTCCATTTCTCGCGGTTATCCCCCTCCCACACCGAAGGCCGATTCTCGCTGCGCCACCTCTCCCCCGCCGCCGTCCCCGGCGCCGGCGGTTTCAATCCGTCTATCGTCCACAGCGAGAACGGCGTTTCGTCCACGTGCAGCTCCCAGCGCAGCCCGCGTGCGGCGATGTAGGGTTGCAGGATGCGGGTGCAGGCCGCCAGAAATTGCTGCTGCTCCGCGTCGTTGTCCATGGCGCGCGCGATATGGTCGATGGTCACGCGCACGAAGTCATCGGCCGGTTCGCCGCCAAGATAGGCCGAACCTGTCGGCAACGCATGGAAGAAGACGTTGACGTAGAAACGCGGCAAAAAGTCCTGGTACAGGGCGGTGACCTTCTGCGCAATCGCGCGTTTATCGGCGGCGCTGAAGGCCGGCTCCGGGTGGTAAATCTGCCACAGTGGCATCGCGTTGTCTCCTAGGTTTTCCGGCCGGCGTTCAGGCCATCAGCCGTTGTTAAACGAAAACTCCAATAATAAGAGTAATAACTCCAATTATTGAAGTCATCAAGCCGAGGCGATAACATTCTCGGCAATCAGGCGGCAAGCGGAGGTAAGGCAACGTGAAAGCAAAAGGGTTTGAAGGTATGACGTGCTCGGTGGCGCACGTGCTGTCGGCACTGGGCGATCGCTGGGGCGCGATTCTCATGCGCGATCTATTGCTGGGGCTCTCGCGCTATGACGATTTGCGCCAATCGACCGGCATCACCAACAATACGCTGACCGATCGCCTCAAGGCCCTGGAAAGCCACGGCCTTATCGAAAAGCGGCAATACCAGACGCGTCCCGATCGCTACGAGTATCTGCCGACGGAGAAGGGAAAAGATCTCGGGCTGCTGGTGATGGCGATGATTCAGATTGGCGACAAATGGAATCTGTCCGAGCTGGCCGGGCCGCCGCTGCGCGTGGTTGACCGCGTAACCGGCCACCCCGCCACCCTGCGCGTGGTAGATGCCGTGACCGGCGAATCTCTGCCGCCGCAAAGCCTGGCGCTGGCCGCCGGGCCGGGCGCCGATGAGATCACGCGATGGCGGCTGGCCGTAGGCCAGGCCCGTTAACGGCGCGCTACAGCAGCGCAATCATCTTCAGCAGTTCCACCCGATTACGGATGCCGAACTTCTTGCCGGCATTGTTGAGGTGCGAATAAACGGTTTTCGGGTGCAAATTCAGCCGCCGCGCGGTCAGGCGGATATCTTCCGTACGGGCCGTTTCACACAACACCGCAGCCTCGCCAGGCGTGATCGCCGCCGCCCGCCGGCTCACCACGCGCCGTTCGCCCGCCTCTTCACGGCGGACTAGCGCCGCGCAGGTTTCCCACACCACCCGCAGCGCTTCCCGTTTGTGCAAAATCGCATCCGGCTGCGCCGCCGCGATAAATGCCAGGATCAGCGGCGAAGTCTTATCGACGAAGAACAGTATCCGGACGCCTTCATATTCAGCACGTGAGGCGTGAATAAATCGCAAATACGCTTCGAACCGGTAAATTTCATGGGGAAAATCCATGATAATTAAATCAGGCGCAGGGCTTATATTTTTAATGATATTAATATTGGGCGAGGATAAGGTTATCATTCCTTCTCCCAATAATGTTTTCATCCCCAAACGGCATAGCGGCGAACCGTCGATATAAATCACTCTCACTTTAATTCTCCTTATCAGCGTGAAAGTATGCTTCCATACCTCAGGCGGCTTGTCGCTGCTCTTTTTTGGGGTAATTCGCCTGCAAAGCACACCGATATAAAACAACTTGATAACATGTTTTTCAAATAATCACGCAACAGCCAGCACTTTGATTAATACGCAAAAAAGGCATGAATGTTTCAAATTATTTCATAAACAAAAACCGACGATCCAATAAAAACGCAACGCAATGATATAGATCTATTTTCCATTTTGTATGATATAAGCAAAAATGAAAATAAATGTAACAACCCGCACCACCAACTTATTACCATGCGGAAAACACCTATAGGGAAAATTCTTAGTTTGTTAGGATGAAAATCCATGTTTGCCGACGCGTTTAAAAAACAATTGCGCAACATGATTAATCAACAAACGCACGTCAGTAATTTATTACTGTCAGGAAAGCTTTTCTCTAAAGTTAATTAAAGGGTATTTCACATGAATGTTAAATTAGTCGCATTATCCATGCTGGCTCTCTCCGGCGCCTGTGCGGCCGCCTCGTCCAATACCGTGCAATTCAAAGGCGAAGTCAGCACGCAAACCTGTTCGGTGAATATTAACGGCAACCAATCCAACCCGGTCGTGTTGCTGCCAACCGTCGCCGCCAGCAAACTCGCCACCAAAGGCGCCACCGCCGGCGACACCACCTTTACCGTTAACGTCACGGGTTGTGCGGCGGCGACCAGCGATACGGCGATCAAAACCGTGTTGGCGGGCAACAACCCGACCACCAACGGCAACCTGGGCAACGCGGGCGATGCGGCCAAGGTGTCCATTCAACTGCTGGACAGCGACGCCACCACGCCGCTGTCGTTCGCCAGCGGTTCGACCGTCACCACGTCGGCGATGACGCTGGCGAAAGACGCCACCTCCACCTCGCAGAACCTGGTGGCCCGCTACTACGCGGAAGACGCCGGCGTGGCGGCCGGTTCGGTGATCGCCACCGCCCAGTTCGCCATTAGCTACAAATAAGCCGGCGTCAGGCGCCATACCTGTTGATGCCAGCGCCGTTCCTTAGCGGACGGCGCTGAATGACTCGCTTCTTTATCGGTTCACGTTTATGCCGCAGATATCCCGTTCCGCCCGCCGATGGGCCGCCCTGTCGCTTTGCCTGATGAGTTTTGCCGCCACCCACGCCTTGGCCAGCGTCACGCTGCTCGGCAATCGCGTGATCTACCCCGCCGAGGCGCGGGAAAAAACGCTGCAGTTCACCAACGATGACGGCGCCCCGGCGCTGATGCAGATCTGGCTCGACATCAACAACCCGCAGTCCACGCCGGAAAACGCCGATGCGCCCTTTGTCGCCTCGCCGCAAATCTTCCGCATGGATCCGCACAGCGGGCAAATGGTGCGGCTGTCGTTCGTCGGCCAGCCGCTGGCGCGCGATCGCGAATCGCTGTTCCACCTCAACTTCCTGCAGGTCCCCGCCGTGCGTCAGACGGACAGCGACAAGAACAAACTGCTGCTGGTGGTCACCAACCGGCTGAAAGTGTTCTATCGCCCGGCCGGGCTGGCCGGCGACGCCAACCACGTCATCGATCGCCTTAGCCTGCGTCAGGTCGGCAACGCGCTGCGCGTCGACAACCCGACCGGCTACTACGCCAACGTCAGCCAGGCGGTAATTCTGAGCGGCGCGAAGCGCAGCGCCATTCCGCAGGCGGATCTGATCCCGCCGTTTTCACAGGCCAATTGGCCGGTGAACGGGGAAGTGCGGCAGGTCGCGCTGCACGTCATCAATGACTACGGGGTGGAAATCACGCGCACCCTGAACGTCGCGCGCTGAAACCAGACAGGGAGGTTTTCATGTTCGATGTCCGCAAGGCGACGCCGTTGCCCGCACGCTGGTGCTGCGCGCTGCTGGCGCTGCCGTTGGGCTGCGCCGCCGCCGACGGCTACACCTTCGATCCCGCGCTGCTGCGCGGCAGCGTGCTGAGCAACAGCGCCCTGAGCCAGTTCAACCAGCAGGACGCCGTCGCCCCCGGCAGCTATCAGATCGATCTGTACCTCAACGGCCAGTTTCTCGAGCGCGATCAAATTCGCTTCGTGCGCGCAGGCCAGCAGGTGCTGCCCTGTTTCGATCGGCCGCAGCTGACGCGCTTCGGGCTGAAAAATCCGCCGGCGGCCAAAACGGCATGCCTGCTGCCCGGCCGGGATCTGAAGGACATCATGGTGAACGCCGATATCTCGCGGCTGCGGCTGGATCTCAGCATTCCGCAGGCGCTGTTGAACGGCCGGCCGCGCGGCAGCGTCAATCCCGCCAGCCTGGACAGCGGCGAATCAATGGCCTTCGTCAATTACAACCTCAACCAGTACCACGTCAGCTACCGGCAGGGGCAAACCCGCGATCTCGATTCGACCTACGCCAACCTGAACGGCGGGTTCAACCTCGGGCTCTGGCGCTACCGCCAGCAGTCCAGCTACCGCTACGATCGGGAGTTCGGCGGTCACCTGGACACCAGCCGCCGCTACGTGCAGCGCGCAATCCTGCCCTGGCGCAGCGAAATGCTGTTGGGCGAAGGCTTTACCGACGGGCACTTCTTCTCCGGCCTGGGCTTTCGCGGCATTCAGCTCAGCTCGGACGATCGCATGCTGCCGGATTCACAGCGCGGCTATGCGCCGGTGGTGCGCGGCGTGGCGAAAAGCAACGCGCGCGTGACGGTGCTGCAGGGTAAAAGCACGCTGTACGAAACCACCGTGGCGCCGGGGCCGTTCGCCATCAACGATCTGTACGCCACCAACTACGCCGGCGATCTGACCGTGGTGGTGACCGAAGCCGACGGCAGCGTCAGCACCTTCACCGTGCCGTTCGCCGCGGTGCCGGAATCCATTCGCCCCGGCCAGTCGCGCTACTCCGCCATCGTCGGCCGTTCCCGCTACGTCGGCGACAACGATCTGTTCAGCGAAGTGACCTGGCAGCACGGCCTGACCAACGCCCTGACCTTCAACCTCGGCAATCAGCTGGCGGACGGCTACCAGGCGATGATGTTGGGCGGCGTGTACAGCAGCTGGCTGGGCGCCTTCGGCATGGATACCACCTATTCCCACGCCAGCCTGCCGGACAGCGGCGCCTCCGGCTGGATGCTGCACCTCTCTTACAGCCGAACCTTCAGCCCGACGGACACCACCTTATCCATCGCCGGCTACCGCTACTCCACCGAAGGTTTCCGCGATCTCAGCGACGTGCTCGGCGTGCGGCGCGCCGCCGTTACCGGCCAAAACTGGCAGTCCGACTCCTACCGCCAGCGTTCGCGTTTCGAGGTGGCCGTCAATCAGGGCATGGGCGCGTTCGGCAGCCTGACGATGTCCGGCTCGACTCAGGACTACCGCGATCAGCGCGGCCGCGACAATCAGCTCCAGCTGGGCTGGGGGAAAACCTTCGGCAACGGCGTGGCGCTTAACCTCTCCGTCACCCGCACCCGCAGCCTGGGCTACAGCAACGGCGACTACCGCGGCTACGGGCCGCTGGATAACGTCTACAGCGCGCCGCTGGCGCAGAACGCGCAGACCGTCACCGCCCTGTCGCTGAGCTTCCCGCTCGGGCGTTCATCATCCGCCCCCAGCGTCTCGCTGCTGGCCAACCACAGCCAGGGTCAGGGCGGCAACTATCAGGCTGCGCTGTCGGGCAGCGTCGGCGACGAACAGCCGGTCAGTTACGGCCTGAACTTCACCACCGACGACGATCGCCAACAAAGCGTCTGGGGCGGCAACCTGCAAACCCGCCTGCCTTACGCCAACGTCACCGGCTCGTTCTCCACCGCGCGCCAGTACCGACAAGGCTCCCTGTCGCTGCAGGGCGCGGTGGTGGCGCACCGCGGCGGCGTGACATTAGGGCCGTATGTCGGCGACACCTTCGCCCTGATCGAAGCGCCCGGCGCCAGCGGCGCACGGGTGATGGACGGCCAGGGCGCGCGCGTCGATCGCTTCGGCTATGCGCTGGCTCCGTCGCTGGTGCCCTATCACTACAACACCGTCGCGCTGAACCCCGAGGGCATGAACGACAAAGCGGAACTGGAAGACGGCCAGCGGCGCGTGGCTCCTTATGCCGGTGCCACGGTGCGCCTGCGCTTCAACACCGTGCGCGGCCAGGCGCTGCTGATCACCGCACAGCGGCCCGATAACGCACCGATCCCAATGGGCGCCAACGTCCTTGACGCGGCAGGCAACAGCGTGGGCATGGTCGGCCAGGCCAACCAGGTGTACCTACGCAGCGATCGGAGCGCCGGCGAACTGACGCTGAACTGGGGCGCCGCGCCCGGCCAGCAGTGCACGCTGCATTATCGCCTGCCCGCCGCGGAAGACAGCCCGATTCAGCGGCTCAGCGCCCCATGCCGCTAGCCCGTTTAACTGATCTCAGGAGAGACGATGAAACACATTTCTTATCTGGTCGCCGCCCCGGCGCTGTTCGCCCTGTCGCTGTTCGGCGCGCCCGCGGCGCTGGCGCAATGCACGCGTGTCGCCCCCTGGATCGACTCCGGCTGCGATCCTTGCGGGGTAGGCACGGCGCTGGGCCGGGTCAACCTGACCAGCACCTATCTGCAGCCCGTCGGCACGCCGCTCGGCACCAGCGTGTTCGATCTGACCTCCGGCACCCGCTATCCCGACCCAAACAAGGTGCTGTATGAATGCGATGCCGGCGATGTCGGGCAAATTTATGAAGTCTTCGCCACCAACGGCGACGATCGCGTCGGCGGCTATTTCGATCTGGGCGCCAGGGACGGCAACCCCAACTATTACGCCACCTACTTCCCTTACGTCGGCATCCGTTTGACCCACCTGGATTCCGGCAAGGTTTTTACCCGTTACTGGCAGTCGGCGCCGATTACCCGCTACGCCACCGTCGGCAACAAAATCCAGATCCGGGTGAAAGACTTCAGCGCCATCCGCGCCGATCTGATCCGCATCAGCTCGCTGCCGGGCGCGGGCGCCAGCAACTACTGCGGCTACAGCGCCGGCAACCCGCTGGTGGGCATGGCGTCGACCACCGGCAATTCGAACTATACCTGCACGCAGCCGAACGGCTATGTTACCTTTCAGGGGCCCGGCATCGCTTCGGATCCTATCGGCAGCGATTCCGCCACCAACTACGCCACCTGGGGCACCGGGCGCTGGAACGCGATGGGCATGGGCACCGCACCGATCTCCTCATTGACCTATACCGCCACCTGCGTGGCGCGCAACGTCACGCCGCTGGTGATCCTGCCGACCATTTCCGTCAGCCAGTTGACCGCCGGGCAAACCTCACAGGCGCAGTTCACTATCAATATCGAATGCGACAACGCCGCCGTGTCCGGCGTCAGCAGCAACAATACCGCCCTCGGCCTGCAGGTACCGTATGAAAGCTATGTCGCGGCGCAGCAGCTCGGGCTGGTCAGCGCCAACGGCGGCGTGAGCTACCTGCTCTCCAGCGGCTACGGCACTGACAGCAGCATCGCCACCGGCGTGGGCATCGCGCTCGCCAACGCCGGCAACGGCGCGCCGATGAACTTTGTCGGCTGGGCGCGTTGCAGCGCCGGGCAATGCCCGCAGGGCAACGACGCCGGCTGGTACCCGGTGCTCAACGGCGCCAGCGGCGGCGGCAGCACCGCGGCGGGGTTTACCCACTACACCACCCAGCTCACCGCCACGCTCGCCCGGCTGCCCGGCCAAACCGTCACCGCCGGCAAGGTGGACGCCAGGGCCTACGTCTGGGTTAAGGTGCAATGATGAGAAAGAAATATCTGACGATGGGATGCGCCCTGCTGCTGGCGCTGGCTTCCATCGGCGCGCAGGCGGGCATCATCGCCTCCGCCACGCGGGTGATCTTTCATGAGGGCGAGACGGAAAAAACCCTGATGCTGCTCAACACCAACGGCTACCCGATCGTGGCGCAAACCTGGGTCGATAACGGTGACGTCAACGCCGCCCCCGAACTGTCCCGCGCGCCGTTTGTCACCCTGCCCAGCGTTTTCGCCCTGCCGCCTTCTGCGCTGAAAGGGCTGCGCATCCTGTTTGCCGGCGCTAACCTGCCCGCCGACCGGGAGTCGGTATTCTGGCTCAACCTGTATGAGATCCCGCCTAACCCGCCGACCACGCCGCCGCTGGCGTCGCGCGTGACGCTGGCGATGAACACCCAGATGAAGATCTTCTACCGGCCCAGAGCGCTGCAGGGGAAAGCCGAGAACGCGACCGAGGCCGTCTCATTCACGCTGCAAAAATCGCCGGACGGTTATCTGCTGCGCTGTCAAAACCGATCGGCGTTTTATCTCTCGTTCGCGCGCATCGCCGTGCACGCCGACAGGCGCGATTACCCGGTGCGGCAAGAAAGCGACATGATGACCGCGCCGTTCAGCACGCGAGATTATCACCTGGACGGCGTTGCAGCGCCGACACTCCCTTCTCAGGTCACCGTTCAGGCCACTCTCATCAACGACCAGGGCCAACAGATCGTCAAGCCATACACAGCAAACCCATAACGATAAAAAGCAGCACATTTTTTAAGTACAGGAAATAGGGAAAATGAGTCTAAGCAGATTCCAGCTACAGTTTCACCTGGAGAAACAGGCCAACATCATCAGGCAGTCACCGGCGTTCCACGCCGCCATCGTCAAACACGGGGAATTATTGAGGGAGACCTACAAGAAGCATCCGCTGTTTTACAAAATCATTTTCAGGAACAGCCGGTTCATCATCTGCTCCACCATCCTGTCCATTTATTACCACCAGCACGCCGCCGCGCTGAAAGACATCAAAGCCTTTTTCAAAGGGAAGAATATGATCAGCGAGAATTCCCTGGATTCCTTTCTGTTCTTTTTACGGGTCGGGCGCCGGCTGGAGGTCAAACCCTGCGAGCATGACAAACGCCAGTTACGCTATAAGCCTACGCCGCACGCGCTGGCGGAAACCCAGGCGCTGATCGCCTCAATGGCGCGCCCTTATCAGGCGCTGGCGCCACAGATGCCCATCGCGGTGCTGCTGGCGGCGCCCGACTTTCTGTCCACTTTTTTCGCCGCCTACGGGCAACTGATGCTCAAGGAGGTCTACCTGATCGACCTGGTGCCGCAATCCGCGCTGTTCATCAGCAAAGATGCCGGCCACATGGTGCTGTTGATGTTGTTTATCGAAAGCATCCGACAGGACTCCCCCTTTCTGCTGCTCTCCTCGGCGAAAATCGCCAAGTCCTGCTCCGTCTCACGCGCGCACGTGAACCGCATTCTGCAGGCGGCGGAAAAATCCGGCCTGCTGACCACCACCAATAATGTGGTGATCGAACTCAACAGTTCGTTCTTCATCATGGCGGAGCGCTATTTTAGTCTCTATTTCGCGATGGTCGAATTCGGACTTGAACGGGTTTGGCAAACGCTACAATCCGCCACGCACTCCTGAGCCCTTTAGCGCGCCCGCAGCACCCGATCGATCAGCCCCCAGGCCGCCGCTTCGTCGGCGGTCATAAAGCGATCGCGATCCAACACCCGCTCCACCTCTTCATAACTTAGGCCGCAATGTTGGGCATACAACCGAATCACCGTGTCTTTGGTGCGCTTCATCTCTTCGGCGTGGATCAAGATGTCGGAGGCCTGCCCCTGAAAGCCACCCAGCGGCTGGTGCACGTGCAGGCTGGCATTAGGCAGCGCCATGCGGTGCCCCGATTCGCCGGCCATCAGCAGGAACGAGCCCATCGAGCGCGCGGTGCCCATGCACAGCGTATGCACCGGGGCGCGGATATACTGCATGGTGTCGTAAATCGCCAACCCGCTGGTGATCACTCCGCCCGGCGAGTTGATATAAAGATGGATGGGTTTTTCCGGGTTTTCCGCCTCCAGAAACAGCAGCTGGGCGCACAGCATTTCGGCCACGTCGTCGTTGACTTCGCCGTTAAGGAACACGATCCGATCGCGCAGCAGACGCGAATAAATATCAAAGGAACGTTCTCCCCGGCTGGTCTGTTCCACCACCATCGGGACGAGCATCATCTTCTCACGCATCGGTGAACTCCTGGGTTGGCAACAAAGGGAAATGTGTTTAACGCGTCAGGCGGCGCGCATCACCGTCGGCGGGCCATCGTTGGCGGCATCGAGCTGGTGGATAATCCGCAGCAGGCTGCCGCCGCCGGCGTCCGGCACGATCTGCAGGGTGACGACGCTTTCGAGAAACGGCGGTTGGTCGTCGCGCAAGCGATAGCTCACCGCCTCGCCCGGCGTGGCGGCCAGCGGCTCGGCCTGCGCCAGATCCCCCGTCGGCAGCCACTGCTCACGCAATTCGGGAACGCTGAGCGCCCGCCACACTTTTTCCGGCGGCGCCTCGAGCGAATATTCCAACACCAGCCGGTCGCGCGGCGGCCGCTCAGCCTGTTTGTTCATTGATCCATGTCCTTCAGCAAAGTTTGCAGCGCGTCGATGCGCGCCGGCCAGTAGGCGCGGTACTTCGCCAGCCACTGGGCGATCTGCGCCAGCCCTTCCGGGTCGACCTGGTAATTGACGCAGCGCCCCTGCCTCGTCTCGCGTACCAGTCCGGCGTTACGCAGCACCGCCAGGTGTTGCGACATCGCCGACTGGCTGATGGGCAGCCCTTCGCGCAACGCACTGGCGTTCATGCTGGCGACAGCGAGTTTGTCGAAGATGCTGCGGCGGGTCGGATCGGCCAACGCCTTGAAGATGTCATTTTCGTTCATACAAACACATTAGTATTCACTTATGTATTATGCAAACGCAGAGGCAGATTTTTTTCGCAAGGCGAGACTCCGCGCCGGGGCGCGGAGTCGAGAGGTGAGCAATTACAGCGGTTTATTGCATGCGGGCGTGGTCAGCGCCGGTTGACCGGCAGGCGCCCCCTCCTGCGCTTCCAGCGCGAGACGCGCCAGCGGCATGTCTTCGTGGTAGCGCGCCTCGGCATTCAGAGTCTTTGAGTAGCGGTTGTACTTCCACCAGGCGTAGCCGAGGAACACCACCAGCCCGCCGACGTTATAGAACACGATGGTCATGATGCTGGCGCCGGTCGGGAACGTCGAGGCGAAGAAGCCGACGGTGAAGATGGCGATCAGCACGCTGACGATGGCGATGCCCTGCAGGCGCGAGCCCATTTTGAAATCGCGCGCCACCCGATCGTACTTCAGACGCAGATTCAGGTAGGCCAGCATGATGAACAGCGGCGGCAGCATCGAGGCGGCGGCGGTCATGTTGATCAGCGTGTTCATCAAATCCTGCACGCTGCTGGAGCCCAGCGTCGGGATCAGCATCAGCGGGATAACGATGAAGAACTGGATCCAGGCGGCGCGCGTCGGCACGCCGTGCCGGTTCAGGCGGATGGTTTTCTCGCCGAAAATGCCCTTCGGGATCTCGGTGAAGAAAATTTTCACCGGCGCCGCCGTCCACATCAGCAGCGAACCGAACATGGCGGTGAAGGAAACGATGCCGACAAAGCGGTTCATCAGCACCGTCGGCAGGCCAAAGTGCGCCGACAAGCCTTCGAACACCTGTACCGTACCGCCGGTAAAATGCAGGTCGGTGCGGTGCACGAATACGTTAATCAGCAGCGATGACACCGAATACAGCACGCCGATGAACAGCCCGGAAACGATGATCACCTTCACGAAGGCGCGGCTGCCGCCTTTCACATCATTCACGTACACCGCCACGGATTCCGCCCCGCCCGCCGCCTGGAAGATCCAGGCGGTAATGCCGAGGAACGCCCAGTTGAAGTTCGGCGTCATCGCCTGCACGTTGATCGGATCGGCCGGCTCGATGCCGCCCAGCACCGCCGCGCCCGCCAGGATGATGTAGGAAAACGTCAGCAGCAGCATCAGCGACGAGGTGACGGAGGTCATCGGCCCCAGCAGTTTTGCGCCGCTGTTGGAGATGTAGGTCGAGAAGGCGAACAGGAAGATGCTGATGATCGCCGTGGTCAGCGGCGTAAACACGTAGTCGTAACCTAAAAACGCGTAAGAAGCGTAGGCGATGACGCGCGGCAGCAGCGCGGTGAAGAAAAACAGATTCACGAACCAGTAGGTGTAGGCGGTGATAAACGCCCAGCGCCCGCCGAGCGCACTTTTGACCCAGGCATAGACGCCGGCCTCGGAGTTGCGGTTGAGCGAGACGAACTCGGCGATGATCAGGCAAAAGGGAATGAAGTAAATGATCGTCGCCACCAGGAATACCGGCGACGAGGCGATGCCGAGCTGAATATTGTTGTTGATCACGTTGTTGAAACTGAACACTGCCGCAAACGTCATCGACAGCAGGCCAAACTTGCCGATGGTGTTTCTGTTCGACGCAGCCATAGAGATTCTCCGAATGGTGTAGGGGACTTCGGTTTGTTGTTATCGATCGGCGGTCGCGCTATTTGTTGATGAAATAGCTGTCTTCCACCGTCACTTTTAAAATGACTTTTTTTACCTTGCCGCTTTCTTTGAAGCGGTGAGCCTGGTGGTTTTCGAAGATCACCACGTTGCCTTTGCCAACCCGGCGCCTCTCGCCTTCGCCGCTGAAAAACTCGCGGTCGGTTTCGTCCTGATAGGGCGCCACCGTCGTCAGCGCCCGTTTGTCGGCGACTTCGACGATCTCTTCTCCCTCGAGGTAGTAGTGCACGTCGAAGTAGCGGCGGTTGCCTTCCAGCCAGCCGTGCTGCCGGCCGGCGCCGACGCTCAGCCGATAGGTCAGCGAGTCGCCGATCGAATGGCACACGTTCGGGCTGATGCGATCGACATTGGCGATCGCCTCCATGCAGCGCAGCCATTTCTTGCCGCTGTGATAAATGCGCTGAAACTCCGTCAGGGATTCGAGAATGATCATGCGTTTTCCTCCGCAGACTGCGGGTGATGAGGGGCCGGCGCGAAGTCATAACCGGCGAGCGCGGCGCCGTCCGTTTGCCGGCCGTCGAACGGCACCAGCGTGAAGCCGTAGCTGAACGGCGCCAGATAGACCCGGTGGGTGTCCAGCACCTCGGAACCCCAGGAGTTGGAGCCGAGGCCAAGCACCTGATCGTCCAGGTTCAGCGTCAGGCAATCGTCAGGCTCCAGCTCGTTGATGTGCTGGGCCTGATGCAGCATCTCGGCGCTGTACGGCCACAGGCTGAAGTTGATCGGCCGCCGCGGTTGGATGAAGATCCCCTTGCCCGCCGCGTCCTGCAGGCTCAGCCAGCGCACGTCCTGCCGATTGCCGTTGTCCTGCGGGAACGGATAGTGTTCGAACAGCGCATCGGCGCGCTGCCGGTAGCGGCCGATAAGGTTGGCCCGGCAGCTGTCGCGGTAGTTCTCACCCGGCCCGCGGCCGTAGTATTCCACCTGCTCGAAGCGGCGGCTGATGCCGAAATCGAGACCGATTTTCGGGATCACCTGCCGGAAATCGCCGTAAGGCTCCCCGGCCAGATCCAGGCTGACACAGCCCTGCGGAGAGATGCGCCAGCGATAGGTGCAGCGCATGCCGAAGTCGAACACCGGCGGCGCGATCAGGCTGCGCACCTCGATCAGCAGATCGTCCCCCTGCCATTGCCGGCTAAGGCGGCGGAAATGCTGTTGCATGATGGGGAAGTGATACGGCAGCCAAATCCCCTCATATTCCTGTTTATGGTTATCGATCACCGGTTTGAAGAAGGTGATGCGCGGCGCGCGTCCCACTATTTCTTCATCGTCTACCCGCCACGACAGCAGTTCGCCGCTCAGCAGCGAGAACACCAGCTGGAACCGGCCGCCGCTGACGAGCAGCTGATGATTTTCCTCGCGGCATTGCAGCGCCGGCGCATCGACCACCGGTGGAGTCGGTAGCCGCGTCGTCGCCTGGCGCAGATGCTGGTAATGCCCCAGCCGCTGGCCGCTCTCGCTGTAGCGGGTGGCGCTGTCTTTATGCACCGCCACGTCGATCAGCGTTTCCCCCTGCCCCAGCGCCAGCACCGGCAGGTGCATGTCTTCACTCTCGCCCGGCTGCAGATGCGGCAGCTTGAATTCGTAACTCGCCACCTTGCGGCCGTCGGTCTTGACGCTGACCTTCAGCGTGATGTCCGCCAGCGAGCTGAACCAGTAGCGGTTTTTCACCCGCAGCACGTCGCCTGCGCCTTCTTCCGCCGTCACTTCCACCGGGCACAGCACCTGCTGATATTCACGCAGGCCGGGGCCGGGGCGCTGGTCCGGGTAGATCAGGCCGTCCATGCAGAAGTTGTAGTTGTTCGGGAAGTCGCCGTAATCGCCGCCGTACTGGTAGCGCTCGCGCCCCTGCTCGTCGTGGCTCAGCAGACCGTGATCGCACCATTCCCAGATATAGTGCCCCTGCAAACTGGCGTGACGGTTGAACACCGACTGGTATTCGAACAGCCCGCCGGGGCCGTTGCCCATGGCGTGGGCGTATTCACACAGAATGCGCGGTTTGGGGTGCGGGTATTCACCGAAGGCGTTCATCATCGCCACGCGGGAATACATGGTGCTGATCACGTCGGTCACTTCGGCGTCGCGGTCTTCTTCGTAGTGGATGAGGCGGGTCGGATCGAGCGCCTTGCAGCGCCGGGCCATGGCGCGAATGTTGCACCCGTAGCCGGACTCGTTGCCGAGCGACCAGATGATGATCGACGGGTGGTTTTTCTGCGCCGCCACGTGGCGCTCGATGCGCTCGACGTAAGCCTGCTCCCAGCGCGGATCGTCGGTAATGCGGCTCAGATCGCCAACGTTGGCAAAGCCGTGGCTCTCCAGATCGGTCTCCGCCATCACAAACAGGCCATAGAGATCGCACAGCTCGTAAAAACGCGGATCGTTGGGATAATGGGCGGTGCGCACCGAGTTGATGTTGTGCTGTTTCATCAGCACGATGTCGCGCTCCATCCGCGCCATATCGACGGCGCGCCCTTTTCGGTGATCGTGATCGTGGCGGTTGACGCCGTGCAGTTTGAGGTAACGCCCGTTGACGTACATCAGCCCGTCGCGCACCGCGATCTCGCGGAAGCCCACCCGCTGCGGCACCACGCCCAGCAGGTTGCCGGCGCTGTCATACAGGCTGAGCAACAGCTGATACAGATAGGGATTTTCCGCATTCCACTGCTGCGGGCGGCTGACCGGCAGCTCGAAACGGCAGATCAGCGCCCGCTCGATGCGCAGATCGTCGCGCCACTGCTCCGCCACGCAGCGATCGCCGTCGAACAGCTGCGCCTGCAGGCGGCAGCCCTCGGCGGCCGGCGATCCGAGATGGCGCAGCTCGGCGTCGATCGCCAACTGCGCGTCGCAATAGCGCTCATCGAAGGTGGTGACCAGCGTCAGGTCGTGAAGGTGAGTGGCGCTCTGGCCGATCAGATAAACGTCGCGAAAGATGCCGGCCATCCACCACATGTCCTGATCTTCGATGTAGGTGGAATCGGCCCACTGCATCACCCGCACCGACAGCAGGTTCTCGCCCTGCCGCACATAGGGGCTGATGTCGAATTCGGCGCACAGTCGGCTGCCCTTGCTGAAGCCGACATAGCCGCCGTTGACGTACACCTCGAAGTAGGTTTCCACGCCGTCGAATTTGATCAGCACTTGCTGGTCCCGCCAGCCGGCGTCGAGCGTAAAGTGGCGCTGATAGGCGCCGGTGGGGTTGTTGGTCGGCACGTAAGGCACGTCGATCGGAAACGGGAAGCCCTCATCGGTATACTGCAGGTGGCCGTGCCCTTCCAGCTGCCACATGCCCGGCACCGCCATATCGCCCCAGTCGCTCATCGGCTCACGGTAAAACGCCGCCGGCACCTGCGCCGGGTGCTCGAAGAACCGAAAGCGCCAGCGGCCGCTCAGCAGCTGGAAACGCCGGCTGGCGTTGCGATCGAAGCTCAGCGCCTGCTCGGAGTCCGCGTAGCTGAAGAAGCTCGCGCGCGGCGCCAACCGGTGCTCCGACTGTTTTTCAATGTTTTCCCAATTATTCACGTCACGTCTCCCGACACCTGTGCAATGCGGAAACGATAGTAAATATTTAGTAAAAACTACAGCCGATATTTACCAAATGACGACAGGATCACAATAAATCTCAAATGCCTTTTTTTATCATGACGTTAATTTTGAGCGCCAACGCCCCCCGCCGAGGCGGGGGGCGGTCAGGCGACGGTGGTGTCACGCAGCTGCAGCGAGCTGGGAACGAAGATCGACAGCGGGACGGCGCGCTCATCGCGCAGCCGCTCCGCCAGCAGGTTGACGGCCTGTGCGCCCATGGTTTCCGAAGGGATGCGCACCGTGGACAAGGCGGGATAATAAAGCGGGCGGTGGGAATGTCGTTGACGCTGATTAACGCGATCTGCCCCGGCACCTGAATGCCGTGTTCATGCAGCGCGCGCAGCACGCCGATGGCGATCGAATCGGTCGCCACCAGCAGCGCCGGCGGATAGCCATTCTTGCTCTGCAACATCGCTTTGGCGCACTGGTAGCCCGACTGGCTGCTGAAATCGCCGTGGTAAATATCCTGCGGCCGCACCACGTTTTGCTGCCGGCCATACTCGACGAACGCCTGCTCGCGCTGGTCGATGCCGGCCGGATGGTCGCGCCCGCCGATAAAGCCGATGCGCTGATAGCCACGGCCGATGAAGTAATCGATCACCTTGCGGCTGATCTTGTACAGGTCGACATTGACGCAGTCGAAACGCTCATCGTCCACCACGCCGTCGATAAACACCACCGGCGTTTCCTGCTGCCTGAGCTGCTCATACAGCGCGGGCTGTGGCCGGCCGATCACCAGCAGGCCGTCGGCCGCCGGCAGCGCCTTGTCGCCGGTAAAGTCGTAACCGGCGCTCAACATCACGCCCAGTTTTTCGCACTGCGTTTCGATGCCGTAGCGCATCGCCAGGTAATAGGGATCGTTGATCTCCACACCCTGCGTATAGGTGAACAGCGCGGCGAATTGCAGGCGTTGCCCACTTTGCCGTTTGGAAGGCGCAATCTTGTATTCGAGGCGCTCCGCCGCTTCCAGGATCTTCTGGCGGGTTTGCGCCTTCACGCTCAGGGTGGGGTCGTCATTCAACACGCGCGAAACGGTGGCGACGGACACATTAGCGGCTTCAGCAATTTCCTTCAGTGTGGCCATAGAGTCCCAATGCACAGACGAAAAACGGTAGCTTAATCGGATAGCGGCGCAACGTACAGTGCCGCCCGCCCCTCTCTTCCCAGACCGGGCCGGCGCTCGCTCATACAAACCGCTGCCGGGCGCCTGCAGCGAAAGATACCCATTTCACCCGTTGTGATCAAGTTAACGATTTACTGATTAAAGCGTATTTTTTACTAAATATTTTACTAATATACCTGCCGTTTACCGCCCGCGACCGGGCGGACTTTATCTCTTCTCCCAAGGAGCCGGGAGCGACCTTGCGTGAGCCGCCGTTCGACTGACGCGCCGATCCATCCAACACCAGGCACATGCCCCATGACATCAATAAATCATCACGCCCTGTTGCCCTTGTTACTGATACTCAGCGCGCCGGTCTGGGCGGCGCAGGAACCCGTTACCCCGGCGGAGCGCAATCAGCTGCCGCCGCCGCCGTTGCCCGAAACCGCCGCGACCGCCCTGCGCTTTTACGGCGAGCTCGGCATCGGCGGCAGCGTCTATTTGAACGGCGAACATCAACATAAATACAGCGACGGCACCTACATCGAAGGCGGCCTCGAGATCAAACAGGGCCATTGGTTCGGCCTGATTTACGGCGAGGGCTGGACCGTGCAGGCCGACAGCCAGGGCCACGCCTGGACGCCCGGACACGGCTGGGGCGGCTTCGAGGGGGGCCTGAACCGTTTCTACGGCGGTTACCGTACCGATGACGGCACCGAGATGATGCTCAGCGTACGCAACGACTCGTCGCTCGACGATCTGCAATGGTGGGGCGACTTCACGCCGGAGTACGGCTACGTGATCCCCAACACCCGCGATCTCAGCTACGCCGCCAAGCTGCAAAACCTGACCGGGCGCTTTCGCTACAGCGTGACGGCGGCGCCGGAAAGCCGCATCGACGAGAGCAAGGCGCTGCTGCACTTCGGCAAATACGACCGCTACTCCGACAAATACACCTACCGGGCGATGATCAACGGCTACACCCAGTACGATCTGCAGGACGGTCTGACGCTGCTGAACGGCCTGGAGGTGACCGACGGCCTGGGGCAGCTGTTTCTGCTGGGGCTGCGCGGCAAACACCTGGCCGGCCGCGTCTGGCACCACACTGGCAAAGGCGACAGCGGCGGCCATCCCGGCAGCGAATCGGGCCTGATGCTCAGCGCGATGACGGAAACCGCCAAAGGGCTGTACCTCTCCACCGCCTACAGCTACGCCCGCCACCGGTTTGATAACGCGGCGGATACCGCCACCTCCTACGCCCAGTTCGGCGTCTGGTACGAATATGCCGGCGGTAAGCTGGCCACCGCGCTGGACAGCAAATTCTTTATGCGCAATGACAGCACCGGCGCCAGCAACTCGGTGTTTCTGATGCAATATTTCTATTGGTAACCGTTGAGGCCCCTACGATGAACATGACTCCCCTGACGCCGCTGGCCACCGCCCTCACCCTCGCGCTGACGCTGGCGGGCTGCGCGCCGAAAACGCCCGCCGCCCCACAGGCCGAACGCTACCCAAACGTTATCGATCGCCACGGCGCGCCGCATTTTATGCTCGACTACGACTTCGACGATCATCAACGCTTCAACCCGTTCTTCGATCTCGGCGCCTGGCATGGCCACCTGTTGCCGAGCGGCCCGGAAGGCATGGGCGGTTTCCCCGGCCCGGCGCTGCTGACCGAAGAATACATCAACTTTATGGCCAACAATTTCGATCGGCTCAGCGTATATCGCAACGGCAAGCCGGTGTCTTTCACCATGACGGCCTACAGCCTGCCCGGCGCCCTGGTGCAGCGGCTCAGCGCGCCGGGAGTTACCGTCAACCTGACGCTGCGCTTCGCCAGTGCGCGCACCTCGCTGCTGGAGACGCAAATTATCACCGATGCGCCGCTGGAGCTGGTGTGGGATGGCGAATTGCTGGAGCGCTACGCGGCCAAAGAGCAAAAACCGCAGCCGCCGGCGACCCTCGAACAGGCGTTTCCGAACTACACGCGCCGCATTGTGCCGACGGCGGACGGCCTGCGCGTCACCTTCGGCAAGGTGCGTGCGCCGTCGCAGCTGATGACCTCCGGCCAGTCCGAGTATCAGATCCATAAATCGCTGCCGCAGCGCACCACGGTCGACGGCCACCGCTTCCGCGCCACGGCGCGCATCGCCGGCACCACCACGCTGTACACCACCTATTCGCACCTGCTCACCGCCGACGAGGCGCAGCGCGAACAGCGCGCTATCGCCGACATCCTCGCTCACCCGCAGCGCTATATGGCCGCATCGGCCCAGCGTTGGGAACGCTATCTCGCCGCCGGGCTCCGCAACCCGCACGCCACGGCGGAACAAACGCGTGTGGCGGTCAAAGCGATAGAAACGCTGAACGGCAACTGGCGCGGCGCCGCCGGGGCGATGAAGTTCGACTCGGTCACCCCGTCGGTCACCGGGCGCTGGTTCTCCGGCAACCAGACCTGGCCGTGGGACACCTGGAAACAGGCCTACGCCATGGCGCACTTCAACCCGGACGTGGCCAAGGACAACATTCGCGCGGTGTTCGCCTACCAGATCCGGCCGGGCGACGCTTTGCGGCCGTGGGACGCCGGTTTCCTGCCCGACCTTATCGCCTACAACCCCAGCCCGGAGCGCGGCGGCGACGGCGGCAACTGGAACGAACGCAACACCAAGCCGAGCCTGGCGGCCTGGGCGGTGATGGAGGTCTATCGCGTCACCGGCGATAAGGGCTGGCTGGCGGAGATGTACCCGAAGCTGGTGGCTTACCATGACTGGTGGCTGCGCAACCGCGATCACAACGGCAACGGCGTGCCGGAGTACGGCGCCACCCGCGACAAAGCGCACAATACGCCCGACGGGCGCATGCTGTTTACCGTCAAACGCGGGCAACGCGAGCAAACGCTGGCCGGCCTCGACAACTACGATCGCATCGTGCGCGAGGGGCATTACGACAGCATCGCGATCCCGGCGCAGACCGCCGCCTCCTGGGAGTCGGGCCGTGACGATGCGGCGGTATTCGGCTTTATCGATCCGGATCAATTGGCGCGCTACGTGGCGCAGGGCGGCAAACGCGAAGACTGGCAGGTGAAATTCGCCGAAAACCGCGCGCCGGACGGCACGCTGCTCGGCTACTCGCTGCTGCAGGAGTCGGTGGATCAGGCCAGCTATATGTACAGCGACAACCGCTACCTGGCGGAGATGGCCGATATTCTGGGCCGCGGCGCGGAAGCCGCCGCCTTCCGCGCCAAAGCCGACCGGCTGGCGGCCTACATCAACACCTGCATGTTCGATAAACAGAGCGGTTTCTTCTACGACATCCGCATCGAAAGCCGGCCGTTGGCCAACGGCTGCGCCGGCAAACCGATCGTCGAACGCGGCAAAGGGCCGGAAGGCTGGTCGCCGCTGTTCAACGGCGCCGCCAGCCAGCCGCACGCCGATGCGGTGGTCAGGGTGATGAAGGATCCGCGCGAGTTCAATACCTACGTGCCGCTCGGCACCGCGGCGCTGACCAACCCGGCGTTCGGCGCGGACATCTACTGGCGCGGCCGCGTGTGGGTCGATCAGTTGTATTTCGGCCTCAAGGGCATGGAACGCTACGGCTATCGCGACGACGCGGTAGCGATGGCGCAGGCCTTCTTCCGCCACGCCGACGGCCTGGTCGCCGACGGGCCGATCCGCGAGAACTACAACCCGCTCACCGGCAAACAGCAAGGCGCGCCGAACTTCTCCTGGAGCGCGGCGCATCTGTACATGTTGTATAACGACTTCTTCACGCAATAAGCCGCGGCGGCCACCGCCATCGTTGCCCGGCGGTGGCCCGCGTTTATGATCGGATCGGGATCACCAGCACGTCGATATTCAGCTGGTTGATGGCGTTGCGGGTAGAAGAAAACAGGTTGCTCCACAGATCGTGGTGATGGCCGAACACCAGAAGATCGATGTTCTTGTCCACGACCGCCGTGCGCAGTTCGTCAACGAAGCCGCCGCGCCCGATAATCACTTCCGCGATCGGATAATTGACGTTTTGCGTGGTGGGTTCCAGCTCTTTGCGGATCTTCTCTTCGAACGGCACGCCGTCATAACTGCGCTCCGAAAAGCCGATCGCCGCGTGGTAGGTGTCGTAGTGGACGTCCACATAGATCAGCGAGAGTTTGGCCTGCAGCGCCTCCGCCAGCAACGCCCCTTTTTCGACCAGCCGTTTGCCGTCATCGCTCAGATCGGTGGCGATGACAATATGGTGGTAACACATAGCGCCTCCTGTCATGGACTCGGTTGAGCCGAGGCTCCGATATCACGCTGGGGTCATATCGTTATGATTAATTTTAGTTCAGAAATGGCGCTCGTGGCGGGAGGTGATGCAGTGGGAAAGCCCCGTCGCCGGGGCTGAAGGCAAAAAATTATTTCTCGCGCTGTGCCTCAAACCAGACGTTGCACAGCGACAGGATCAGCGTGTTGGCGTCTTTCACCAGCACGTTATCGCCGGGCACCCCATCGGTGCCCTGATCGGTGATGCCTTTGATGGCGGTATCCGCGTGCTGAATGGCCACGCGCTCGACCGACGGCGTGCTGATGCCCAGCATCGGGAAATCGATGTAGGAGCTGCTGCCGGCGTTGTCCTCGACGAACTCCTGCGCTTCTACGGTGCTGACGGTGGCCCCTTCGCTTTTCAGCGCCGTGCCGTTCCAGCTGAACGCATCCGCTTTGTAGCTGATTTTACCGCCGATCAGGCTCTGCGCCTGCTGTTGATCCCAGCAGCCGGTGGTCTGGGTCGGCACGATCTTGCTGACGCGCCAGTTACCCAGCAGCTGTTTGGGGATCGGCCCGGTATCGCTTTCCGCCGCCCGAACCTGAGTCGCCGAGACGCAGGCCAACACCACCAGCGGCAGCAGCGCCTTGCTCCAAGTGTTCAATCGCATTGTCTTTTCCTTCGTTTCAGTACCCAGTCTGCCCTCGCGGGCCAACGGCTATCATAATAAGCCCGCCGATTCGCCGTCAAAACAATCCGCACCGCGCGGTGCGGCGGCCGCTCATAGCTAATCGCTATGAGTCATAGTGAATCAGTATTTTGTTTTAGCCCAGCGATTACCTACAGTCACTGCCACTATTCTGCCCGCCAAAATTAGCAGGCAATGTTGACAAGGACCCTGGGAAAATGACATTTACGCTGAAAAACCTCACCCTGGCGCTGGCCGCCGCCGGCACGCTGCTGCTGACCGCCTGCGGCCCAACCGCACAGGACGATCACCACATCAAGGTCGGCATCAGCGCCGGTATCGATCAGTCGCTGTGGGCGGTGGTGCAAAAGGTCGCCAAGCAGAAATACGATCTGGACGTGGAGGTGGTGACCTTCAACGACTACGTGCTGCCGAACGAAGCGCTGAACAACGGCGATCTGGACGTCAACGCCTTCCAGCACAAACCGTATCTGGACAAGCAGATGCAGGAGCGCGGCTACAAACTGGCGGCGGTGGGCAACACCTTCGTCTACCCGATCGCCGGCTATTCGAAGAAGATAACCGCACTCAGCCAGCTGCCGGACGGCGCGCAGGTGGCGGTGCCGAACGATCCGACCAACCTGGGCCGCTCGCTGTTGCTGTTGCAAAAACAGGGGCTGATCACCCTGAAAGAGGGCGTCGGCCTGCTGCCGACCGCGCTGGACATCGTCAGCAACCCGAAAAAGCTGAAGATCGTCGAGATTGAAGCGCCGCAGCTGCCGCGCGCGCTGGACGACCAACAGGTGACGCTGGCGATCATCAACACCAACTATTCCAGCCAGATTGGCCTGTCGCCGGCCAAGGACGGGCTGTTTGTCGAAGACAAAAACTCGCCTTACGTCAACATTTTCGCCAGCCGCATCGACAACAAAGACAGCGAGAAAGTGAAGGATCTGGTCAAGGCCTATCAGACCGACGAAGTGGCGGCCAGCGCCGCCGAAATTTACAAAGGCGACGCCGTCAAAGGCTGGTAACGCTCTCCCGTATGCCCGTGGCGCCAGGCCACGGGCCATGCCAACCTCAGCCGCGCTGAATGGACACGCCGCCGTCCACCAGCATCGCGGTGCCGGTGACAAATGAGGAGGCGTCAGACGCCAAATACAGCGCCGCCTGCGCGATCTCCTCCGGCATCGCCAGCCGCTTCAGCGCGTGCAGGTCGGCCACCTGCGCCAAGGCTTCCGGGGTATTGCTCATCTGCCGCCCCATCGCCGTATCGGTGCCTCCCGGCAGCAGCGCGTTCACCCGAATGCCGCGCCCGCCAAACTCCACCGCCAGCGCCTGCGTCAGGCCGATCAGCCCCGATTTGCCGGCCGCATAGGCCGCCGTGCCGGGAAACGCCGCGGTGTGGCCGACGAACGTGGAGGTGAAGATCACCGAGCCCGCGCCGCGCGCCAGCATGGCGGGAATTTGATGCCTGGCGCCGTAATAGGCGCTGGACAGGTTAGTTTCCAGCACCTCGCGCCATTCTGACGCGCTGAGCGCCAGCGACGGCCCCAGCGGCCCCAACGTGCCGGCGTTGTTGAAGGCGATATCCAGGCCGCCGAATTCGTCGACCGCCGTCGCCGTCAGCCGTTCGGCGAAGGCTTCATCGCGCACGTCACCCGCCACCGCCAATGCCCGGCCGCCCTCGCGCCGAATGTCCTCCACCAGCTCGGCCAACAGCGGCGCGCGCCGGGCGCCCAACACCAGCGCCGCCCCCTGCCGGGCGAACAGCAGCGCCGCCGCTTTGCCGATCCCTGAACTGGCGCCGCCGATCACCGCCACCTTGCCGTTTAATGCGTTCATCGCTCATCCTCACGCTGTTTAAAGATCCTCAGTGTGAGGCAAGGTTCGACGCCGCGCTGGCCGCAAGCGGACATGCAATTGGCGCAATAAAAAAGGCGCTGCAAGCAGCGCCCCGGCAACGCGGATCCGACGGCGAACTCACGGTTTGGCCGCGTATTTCTCCTGATTGGCCGGCGTCACCAGCTCGAATGGAATCCAGTAATACGGCTCAAGCTTTTCGCCGTTGATCATGCGCTGCGCCACCTCGACCGAGGCCTTGCCCTGGCCGATCGCGTCCTGGAACACCGTGACCTGCATCTTGCCGGAGGCCAGCGCCTTGAGGCCGTCCGGCGTGGCGTCGATGCCGCCGATCAGCACTTTCTTGTCCGCCTTGCCCGCCTGCTGCAGCGCCATGATCGCGCCGATCGCCATCTCGTCGTTGTTGGCGGCGACGATGTCGATCGCTTCGCCGTTGGTCAGCCAGTTCATCATCAGATCCATGCCTTCACTGCGTGAATAGTTGGCGCTCTGCTTCTGCACCACCTTCATGTTCGGGTATTTGGCCACCACCTGCTCCACGTCTTTGGTGCGCTGCAGCGCGCCGGCGTCGGTCAGGTTGCCGATCATCACCGCCACGTTGCCCTGATAGTTGGCCAGCCGCGCCAACTCTTCCATTTGCAGCGTGCCGGACTCCCGCTCGTCGGAGCCGACGAACACCACGCCCTGAGGCAGTTTGGCGTCGCCCGGCGTGCGGTTCACGTACACCAGCGGCACGCCGGCGGCCTGCACCATTTTGGTCATTACCGGCGTGCTGGCCGAGTTGACCGGATCGACGATAATCGCGTCCACCCCGGCGCTGATAAAGCTTTGCACCTGGTCGGTCTGGCGGCCGACGTCGCCGCGCGCGTCCTCGAACTGCACGGTAATGCCGCGCGCCTTGGCCTCCTTGTCGATCGCCTGGCGGATAATGGTGAGGAAGTTCTGGTCGAAATAGGCCATCGATACGCCGATGGTTTGCGCCCATGCCGGGGTGGACGCACACAGCGCCACCGCCAGCCACAGCCCTTTCAGGTAATTCATGATGTGCCCCCCGGTAAAAAAACACCGCCGGCCAACCCTGGCGCCGGCGGCAATTCACGGCAATCAGTGTTTCTTGCGGTTGCGACGCATGTCGATCGACACGGCGGCGACGATAATCACGCCTTTGATGATGTCCTGAATGTAAGAATCGACGCCGATAAAGGTGAAGCCGCTTTTGATAAGGCCGAGGATCACCGCGCCGATCAGCGTGCCGGTGATGCGCCCGACGCCGCCCATCAGGCTGCTGCCGCCGATCACCGCCGCGGCGATGGCGTCCAGCTCGTACGACATCCCCATGCTCGACTGGCCGCTGCTGACGCGCGCCGCCAGCACCACGCCCGCCAGTCCCGCCAACCCGCCGGCGATGGTGTAAACCGTCACCAGATATTTGTTGACGTTGATGCCGGACACCCGCGCCGAGGTCATGTTGCCGCCGATGGCGTAGATGTATTTGCCGTAGCGGGTGTGTTTGAGCGCGATATGGAAGATCACCGCAATCACCAGGAAGATGATCACCGGCATCGCGCCCTGGCCGATTGACGTGAAGCCGTCCGACAGGAAGCTGACCGGGTTACCCTTGGTGTAGTACTGCGCCAGACCGCGCGCCGATACCATCATCCCCAGCGTGGCGATGAACGGCGGAATGCCGGTGCGGGTGATCAGGAAGCCGTTGATAAAGCCGCAGACAATGCCCACCCCAATCCCCGCGCCGATCGGGATCGCCGCCGGCAGATCGAGCAGCCCCGGGTACATCGGCGAAATGCTGTCCGAGGTCTGCGCCAGGCTGGCCGCCACCACCGCAGTCAGCGCAATCAGCGAACCGGAGGAGAGATCGATGCCGGTGGTGATGATCACCTGGGTGACGCCCACCGCGATGATGCCGATGATCGCCACCTGCAGCACGATCAGCAGCAGGCGGTTCGGGTTAAGCAGGAACGACTGATCGCGCATGTACCAGCCGAGGATTTCGAAGACCAGCGCGATGCCGAGCATCACGATGAAGATGCCGGTATCCTTCGGCATTTTGCCGCTCAGCCCGGAGAACAGCGTTCCCTTGCTCGTTGAATCGGCGGAGAGCGGCTTCTCAATCTTTACGTTACTCATGATGTTCACCCTTCGTTATTCTGAGGCCAGCGCCAGGATCTTTTCCTGGTCCGCGTCGTCTTTGTCCAAAATGCCGGTGATGCGGCCGCCGTGCATCACCATCACCCGGTCGCTCATGCCGAGGATCTCCGGCAGCTCGGAGGAGACCAGAATGATGGCGACGCCGCGGTTGGCCAGCTCGCTGATCAGGCGGTAGATTTCCGCTTTGGCTCCCACGTCGATGCCGCGCGTCGGTTCGTCGAGGATCAGGATTTTCGGCTGCGCCAGCAGCCAGCGCGCAATCAGCACCTTCTGTTGGTTGCCGCCGCTGAGGTTATTGATGATCTGATCCATGGTCGGCGTTTTGATGTTGAGCTTTTTGATCTGATCCATGCAGTCTTTGGCCATCTGCACGTGGCTGACGAAACCGTTCTTGCCGATGTATTCCGACAGGTTGACGATGCTCATGTTCTCGACCACCGACAGCACCAAAAACAGGCCGGATTTTTTGCGGTCTTCGGTGAGGAACGCCAACCCGCTCTCGATCGCCTTCGCCGGGGAATCGACCTTCACCGCCTGGCCCTCGATAAAGATCTCGCCGCCTTCCGCCGGGTGCATGCCGAACAGGCTTTCCATCACTTCGCTGCGCCCGGCGCCCACCAGCCCGGCGACGCCGAGGATCTCGCCGCGTTTGACGCTGAACGACACGTCGTGGAACCAGCCGCTGCGGCGCAGCCCCGCCACCCGCAGCACTTCCTCGCCGATATTGTTGTTGAATTTGGGGAACATCTGCGTCAGTTCACGCCCCACCATCATGGTGATCAGCGACTGTTTGGTCAGATTTTCGGTCTTGTCGCAGGCGATGAAAGTGCCGTCGCGGAAAATGCTCACTTCGTCGGTGATGGCGAAGATCTCGTCCATCTTGTGGCTGATATAGATGATGCCTTTGCCCTGCTCGCGCAGTTCGCGGATGATGGCGAACAGGTGCACCACTTCACCTTCGGTCAGCGCCGAGGTCGGTTCGTCCATGATCAATACGTCGGCGTTGTAGGACACCGCCTTGGCGATCTCCACCATCTGCTGGTTGGCGATGCTCAGTTCGCCCACCAGCGTGTCCGGCTGCAGTTTGATGTTCAGCCGCGCCAGCAGCTCGCGGGTGTTCTCGTTCAGCTGCTCGTGGTTGACGAACCCCAACCGCGCCGGCTCGCGCCCCAGCCAGATGTTTTCCGCTACCGTCATATAAGGCACCAGGTTCAGCTCCTGGTGGATCATGGAAATGCCCGAATGCAGCGCCTGCAGCGTGTCGCTGAAGGTGACCGGCCGGCCTTTGATTTTTATCGAGCCTTCATCCGGGTGGTAGATGCCGATCAGGCATTTCATCAGCGTCGATTTGCCTGCGCCGTTTTCCCCCATCAGCGCGTGCACGCTGCCGGGTTTGATTTTAATCGAGACCTTATCCAGCGCTTTGACGCCGGGGAACTGCTTGCTGATGCCTTCGGCCTCAAGAACATAAGGGTACATACCGCTTACCTCCGCACTGACCCACGTTTTCCGCCGCGCTCGCCCCACACCGGCGCCCGCGGCGGGCTTCAAGGCTTATTTCTTGTTTTTATCGGCGAATTGCTGGTAATTGGCCTGGGTGATCAGCTGGTAAGGGATCAGCACGTTGCTCTCCACTTTCTCGCCTTTCACCAGTTGAACGGCGGTCTGCACCGCACCCTCGCCCTGGCCTTTGGCGTCCTGGAACACGCTCAGCGCCAGATCGCCTTTTCTGATGAATTCCAGCGCATCGGGCGTGCCATCCACGCCGGCCACCCGCACGCCGGACTTTTTAGCCTGCTTGAGCGCCAGGATGGCGCCGATGGCCATTTCGTCGTTGTTGGAAGCGATAGCGTCGATCTGCTGGCCGGTCAGCACCCAGTCAGTGGTGATATCCACCGCATCTTTACGCGTCCACTTGGCGGTTTGCTTATCGACAATCTTGATACCGGGATAGTTGGCCGCCACCTCTTCCACGCCGCGGGTGCGGTCACGGGTCGATTCATTCGACAGTTCCCCCATCAGGATCATCACGTTGCCCTTGCCGTTCATCAGCTTGGCCAACGCTTCCATCTGCAGTTTGCCGGCCAGCTTGGAATCGGAGCCGACGTAGGCCATGCCGGCCGGGAGCGTCACTTCCGGCTTGCGGTTGACGAACACCAGCGGGATCTTGGCGTTCTCGGCCAGTTTGATCATCGGCTTGACGCCCTGGGTATCCACCGGGTTGAGGATGATGGCGTCGACGCCCTGGCTGACGAAGTTTTCGATTTGTTGAATTTGCTGCGCGATGTCGCCCTTGGCGTCTTCGAACTGGCCGCTGACGTTGCCGTCGGCCTTCATTTTGCTTTGCATCGACTGGCGCAGAATGGTGAGGAAGTTGTCATCGAAGTAAGCCATGGAAACGCCGATCTTGATGTCTTTCGCCAACACGCTGGCCGGCAGCATGCACATCAGTACCGAGGCGGCGATCAATTTCTTCAGCTTCATGTTCGTTACCCTTTAATCGTTAGAATGAAGAGGTCTGTTGGTTGACAGCTAATGAAAAATATTTTTTACATTCAAACAACAATACGGTCGGTGTTATCCCTTTGATACGGCGAAATTACCGCGTTATCGCCGTATTAAGGCCGTGAACAAAATGGTGATCGATATCTCAAAACAGATTAAAAACAATCAATTGAAATAAACCCCTGGTGGAGCAAGTCGCGTCCTCGCCGCTTTTTAAATGTTTATTTCATAATTTAGACTATTGAAACTTTTTAACCCAAACAAGCGAAACATGCGTTTTGGAATGGCTTATTAACAAAAACATGACACGGATCTAACAAATGAAATGAAAGCCGCCCGCGAGCGTTCCCCTTTCGTGCGCCGGCAAAAACTGCGAGCGGGCGCGCAGTTTGCGGTTTCCGCGTTTCCCGACCATCCTTACTCGGCAATAATGGACATATCCCTATCTCAGGAGGACCTGACATGCAGCTCAGCAGTAAGGTGCGGATGAACCGCCTGTTCAACAACGGCAAGTGCCTGGATGTGGCGATCGATCACGGCATCGCCAACGAACCGGATTTTTTAATCGGGCTGGAAGATATCGAACGGGTGATGGGCAACCTGATCGCCGCGCGCCCCGACGCGATTCAGGTCAACTACGGGCAGGCGGATCTGCTGCAGCGCGCGCCGCAGCGCGAAAAACCGGCGCTGGTGATGCGCACCGACGTCGGCAACGCCTATAACGCCGCACGCCACCGCGAAATGTGGGCGGTGCTGCACAACCCGGAAGCGCCGATCCTGGCCGCGCTGCAAATGGACGCCGCCGCGGTGGTGGTCAACCTCTATATGATCCCGGATGAACCCGGCATTTTCCGTCAGTGCGTAGAAAACATCGGCCGCCTTCGCCACGCCTGCGATCGCTACGCCATGCCGCTGATGATCGAACCGCTGGTGATGGCCCCGGCCGGCCAGGGCGCCGCCTACGGATCGCTGGGTGACGTGGAGAAGATCGTGCCGCTGGTGCGGCTGGCGCGCGAGCTGGGCGCCGACATCATCAAGGCCGATCCGACCGATCGGGTGGAAGATTTCCACCGCGTGGTGGAAGCGGCGCGCTGCCCGACGCTGGTGCGCGGCGGCGGCAAGGGAGAGCTGGGCCCGGTGCTGGAGAAATCCGCCGCGCTGATGGCCCAGGGCGCCTCCGGCATGGTCTATGGTCGCAACGTCTATCAACACAGTAATCCGTCGCAGGTGGTGCGCGCTCTGATGGCGATCATCCATCAAGGCGCCAGCGGCCAACAGGCGCTGGAGATCTACCACCAGCAGTAACCCGCTTTTGTAACTAAAATAACCCCTCCACACCCCGGCAGCGTGCTATAACCTGCTGCCGGTAACTGCAGCTTGCCGCATTCCTCGCTAGAATACGCCGTGATATCGCCATTCGGAGAACCGCCATGCCAAAACAACGGGTGCCGCTCAAGCTGAGCACCTCCATCACGCTGATGGTGTCCGCCATCATCGCTTCGGTGCTGCTGGTGGTATTCGCGCTGTTTTTCGTGCAGATGAGCCGCGAGGGGCAAGATCAGCTGCAGCAAAAAGCCATCGCCGTCGCCAACACGCTGGCGCTCTCCAACACCGTGATCGACGGCCTGCAGCGGCGCGATCACAGCGGCGCCATTCAGCGCTTCGCCGAGCAGGTGCGCCATCAAAACGAGCTGCTGTTCGTGGTGGTGGTGGATATGCAGGGCATCCGCTATTCGCACCCTAAACCCTGGCTGATCGGCAAGCATTTTATCGGCGACGATTTGGCGCCCGCGCTGCAAGGCAACGTCAACAGCGCCATCAACCGCGGCACGCTGGCTCCGGCGCTGCGGGTGTTCGTGCCGGTGTATGACGATCAGAAAAAACAAATCGGCGTGGTGGCGCTCGGCATCGCGCTGGACACCGTGCAGCGGGTGGTGGCGGAAAGCCGATGGATCATCTATTGGACCATCGCCTTCGCCGCCCTGGTCGGCAGCCTGGGCACCTTTTTCCTGGTCTCTGCGCTCAAACGCATCATGCTGGGTTTCGAGCCTTACGAAATCTCCAACCTGTTCGAACAGCGCAACGCCATGCTGCAATCGATTAAAGAAGGCGTGATCGCGGTCGATAATGAATCCCGCATCACCATCGTCAATGACGAAGCCAAGCGCCTGCTGCGCCAGAGCGGGCCGGTGGAAAACCTGCTGCTGGAAGCCGCCAGCAAACATTGGCCGGCGCAGCTGCATCTGGCGGAGGTGCTGGCCAGCGGCGAACCGCTGCGCGATCGGCAGATCAGCTTCAACGGCAGCGAACTGCTGACCAATACCGTGCCGGTGATCGTCAACGGCCAGGTGACCGGCGCCATCGCCACCTTCCGCGACAAGACCGAGATCAGCCGCCTGCTGCAGCGGCTGAGCGGCATGGCGCACTACGCCGACGCCCTGCGGGTGCAGTCGCACGAATTTATGAACAAGCTGCATGTGATACTCGGCATGCTGCATATGAAGGCCTATCAGCAGTTGGAAAACTACATCATCAACACCGCCAGCAACTATCAGGAAGAGATCGGCGCGCTGCTGCGCAAGATCCATTCGCCGGAGGTGGCGGGCTTCTTCATCGGCAAGATCAGCCGCGCCCACGAGGCCGGCATCGAACTGACCATCGAGGAAAACAGCCTGCTGCCGGAAACCGACGATGCGGAAACCACCCACGTGCTGATCAGCGTGCTCGGCAACCTGATCGAAAACGCCATCGACGCCATCGACGGCGTTGAGGGCCACGAGATCGGCCTGAGCTTCCATCATCACGACGATCAATTACACTGTATCGTCAGCGACGACGGCCCCGGCATAGATCCGGCGATCGGCGCGCGCATCTTCGAACACGGATTTTCCACCAAGGGAACGGGACGCGGCATCGGCCTGGCGCTGATCCGCAGCCATCTGGAGAAACTGGGCGGCAGCATCGATTTCGAATCCGAACCGGGCGAGCTGACCCAATTTTTCGTGCACCTTCCCTATCAGGCCAAGAGCAGAGCCCATGATTAACGTACTGATTGTCGACGACGACCCGATGGTGGCGGAGCTGAATAAATACTACCTGAGCCAGGTCGGCGGTTTTCACTGCCAGGCGACGGTCGCGACCCTGAGCCAGGCGCGTGCCCTGCTGGCCGACGCCAGCGTCAGCATCGATCTGGTGTTGCTGGATATTTACATGCAGCAGGAGAACGGGCTGGATCTGCTGCCCGGCCTGCGCGAACTCGGCGAAAAGACCGATGTGATCATCATCTCCTCCGCCAGCGACGTGAACACGGTGCAAAAAGCGCTGCACTACGGCGTGGTGGATTATCTGATCAAGCCGTTCCAGTTCAGCCGCTTCAAGGAGGCGCTGAGCCACTACCGGCAGCAGTCACAGCTCTTGGCGCAACGCGAGTTTTCGCAGGCCGACGTCGACAGCCTGTTGCGCCGCCAGCCCGGCGGCCAGGAGAGCAAAAAGCTGCCGAAGGGCCTGACCAGCATCACCCTGAGCACGGTGTGCGAGTGGATCGAGCAACAGCACGACAGCGAATTCTCTACCGACAATCTGGCCAACGCCATTGGCATTTCGCGGGTGTCCTGCCGCAAGTACCTCATCTATCTGGCGGAAAGCGGTATCCTCGGCACCCGTATTCTGTACGGCGCCACCGGCCGGCCGGTCTATCTGTATCAGCTGAAACCGGACGCGATCGCCATGCTGAAAGAGCATTGCCGCCCGGCCTAAACGACGTCGGGCGCAGAAAGCGCCCGGACGTTAAAGGTTAGAAGTTGTGCATGTAACACTTCGCCTCGGGATGAGGATCTTTCGAGTGTCTGCGCAGGCAGCGCTGCTTTTTCTGCTGCTGTTCCAGGTTCCGCTGCTGCCGCTCGGCGGTCTCAGCGGCTTCGCGCTGCTGTTCGCGTGCAATCGCCTGCTCGTTGGCCAGCGTCAGGTTATCGACATTCCACACCTTGTGGCGCAATGCGTCGCGCTTTTTCTGGTACTCCTCGGTGACCTTACTGTCCTTCGGCGCCGCCGCATGGTATTCCAGATCCACCCGCGCCTGCGCGAAGCTGGAACAACACAGGGCCACGCCGGCCAACACGATCCTTTTCATCAATGACTCCTTTTACATTACATCGCTTGACTCTGCGCGCACGCCGGCTCAGCAACCGTTCGGCGATGCCGTCGGCTTTTCCTCTGAACGGGAGACGCGCTGCCCGCCGGTGACGGGCGCTTTGCCGGGCTCGATAGCGCACTCCGCCAACCGCGCCAGCTCTTCCGCATCGCGCTCTGTCGGCGGCGCTTCCTCGCTCATTTCCTGCCGCAGATCCTGCGCCAGCGCTTTCAGGCGCTTTTGAAACAGCACCGGCGACACTCCTTCGCACGGCCTGTCGTAGCGCGCTGCGCCGGCGCTTTGGCTTAGCGGCGGCAACAGCAAGAGAAAGATCGCGGCCATGTTCTTCGTCATGGGCAACTCCTTTGATTACGCCGAAATAAACCGGCGGTTCCCTATAAGGAAAACGAATTGTCTGCTAACGCAATGAATGGTCAAGCCACGGCAGAATAACGCAGGAAAGGTAAACCCTCCGACAATATCGGCAGAATGCGCGCATTAATTTGGCTGAATATATTTAGCGGTTTAACGATCGAATATTTTCGCCCCATCTAACGTGCCGCCAATACCGATATTACCTTCATGCAATACCGACGAGGCAGACTCACCCGCCATGATGCGTTGCCGCTGTTCCCGCGTGGCCGGCTGAGGCTGAGACCAGTCCGGGGACGTCGACGTTGGCTGGATCGCGCTGCAGCCGCCCAACAAAAACAACGATACCGTGGCACAATAACGCCATGTCATGGTTTTCTCCTTAAAGGAAATAAAATACCCGCAGCCGGCGGCAAGGGTAAATAAAAAATGACTTTCTTTAGTTTAATAACCGCCGTTATTTCACCATCCGACTGCCGATGTTAACCACCCGGTTCCTCTGTTAACCCGAAATAAACATTTTCGCTTAGCCACCCGATAATTCGCAGGCAATAAAAAAGGCCGGGCTAACCCGACCTTGTTTGACCGCTCGACGCGCTTAGACCAGCTCGATCACATCGAAATTGGCTTCGCCGCTCAGATCGGCGTCGTAGTCAACGCCCTGCAGACCGAAGCCGAACAGGCGCAGGAATTCCGCCTTGTAGCCCTGGTAATCCGTCAGTTCGTTGATGTTGCTGTCGTTCAGCTGCTGCCAGATTTTACGGCAGGTTTCCTGCACTTCGTCACGCAGTTCCCAGTCATCCAGGCGCAGACGGTGTTTCTCGTCGGTATCCGGCGCCGCACCGCTGTACAGCTTGGTGGCGAACAGACGCTGGATCTGCTCGATGCAGCCTTCGTGAATGCCCTGCTCCTTCATGATTTTGAACACGATAGAGATATACAACGGCATCACCGGAATGGCGGAGGAAGCCTGAGTCACTACCGACTTGAGCACCGCAACGTAAGCCGCGCCGCCTTTGGCCTGCAGCTTCTGGTTGATGGCGTGCGCTGCGCGATCCAGATCTTCTTTCGCCTTGCCCAGCGTACCGTGCCAGTAAATTGGCCAGGTCAGATCGGTACCGATGTAGGAGTAAGCGACCGACTGCGCGTTATCCGCCAGCACGCCCGCTTCGTCCAGCGCGTCCATCCACAGCTGCCAGTCCTGGCCGCCCATCACCTTCACGGTGTCGGCGATTTCTTGCTCGTTGGCCGGCTCGACCACGGCTTCAACCAGCACGTCTTTGTTGGTGTCCAGCGCGACGGATTTGTATGGCTCGCCGATCGGCTTCAGTGCGGAACGCACCACTTCGCCGGTTTCCGGCATCTTACGCACCGGCGAAGCCAGCGAGTAAACCACCAGGTCAACCTGACCCAGGTCTTTTTTGATCAGATCGATCACGGTCTGACGGCACTCGTTGGAAAATGCGTCGCCGTTGATGCTTTTCGCGTACAGGCCTTCTTCTTTAGCTGCCTTGTCGAAACCGGCGGAGTTGTACCAACCGGCGGAACCGGTTTTGCCTTCGCTGCCAGGCTTCTCGAAAAATACGCCGATGGTGGCCGCACCGCTGCCGAAAGCGGCATTGATGCGCGAGGCCAGACCGTAACCGGTGGATGCACCAATGACCAGCACCTTTTTAGGCCCGTTTTTCAGTTCGCCGCGTGACTTAACGTAGGCGATTTGCTCACGGACGTTGGCTTCACAGCCTGCCGGGTGAGCGGTGGTGCAGATAAAACCACGAATTTTAGGTTTGATAATCATAGTAATTTTTTCTTGGTAGCTAAAAACCGAAGGACAATATACCTGATTTTCTCGATATACTTAAGAAAGTGCGAAAACAAGCGCAGTGAACAGACCAGTCGGGGCCGCCCCCCCGCGCCAGTGAAGGAGCCGTACCGGGTGAATGCCATTCCCAAAATACATGCCGATGAGGCCGAGATTTCCCTCCCCCATGTCCGAGCCATGCTCGCCGAACAATTCCCGGCCTGGGCGGCGTTGCCCATCGAACTCGTCACCACCGGCGGTACCGACAACGTGATGCTGCGGCTAGGCGACGAGCTGTTGATTCGTCTGCCGCGTACCGCCTCGGCGGCCGAAGCGCTGGCGCGCGAGAACCGCTACCCCGCGTTGCTGGCACCTCATCTGCCAGTGACGATTTCCGCGCCCTTGGCCCAGGGTAAGCCGAACGTCCACTATCCTTTCGCTTGGAGCATCGGCCGCTGGATCACCGGCCGCACGCCCACCTGCGGCGAGTGCAGCCCGCTGCTGGCGACGCAATTGGGTGAGTTCGTGCGCGCACTCCACGCCATCCCAACCGCAGGCTACGCGATCAGCGCTTATCGCGGCGGCCCGGTCAGCGCCAGAGATGCCCTCACTCGCGAATCTATTGCCCAGTGCGCCCCTCACCTCGACGCTGCCGCCCTACTGCAAGCATGGGACAGCGTGAGCCAGGTGAGTGAAAACACCGGCGGCGCATGCTGGCTGCATACGGACATTCAACCCGGCAATGTGCTGATCGACAACGGTGAGTTGGCGGCGGTGATCGACTGGGGCGGTATCGCCATCGGCGATCCTGCGGTCGATATGATAGTTGCCTGGAACCTGATGGGAGCGGAAGCCCGCGAACATTTCCGCCAGGCGGTGAAAGTGGACGATGAGACCTGGCGGCGCGGCCGCGCCTGGGCGCTGTCGATTGGCGTTATCGCTTACATCTACTATGTCGATAAGGAGCCTTCACTCACGCGCACATCACGCTACCAGCTGGAGCAGGTCGCGGCGGAGATGGGGTTGACGCTATAAAACAGCAGGACGGGCGCACTTCGCCCGGCCTGATAATCATTACGCCTTGTTTTTTTCCAGCTGCTCGATCAGCGTGTAACGCAGCGATGAGGCGTCGGCCGGTACGTTCTCAACCGGGGTGACGCGCACTTTCAATCGATACTGATAGCCAGGTTCGAAGGTGAAGCCCTCGATGCCGGTATAGAACAACTCCCACGGCTGCTGCGCGGAGCGGCGCACCTGCATGCACTTCATCGGGCCGACGCCCACGCAGTCCACCAGCGCGCTGTTGACCAGCAACACTTCCGTTTGGCCGCCTTTCTCGTTTGCGGGCTGATTCATCGAGGTTCCCTCCTGGCTGCAGCCGGCCAGCGCGGCCAACGCAACAAATAACAACGCTTTAATTTTCAATGTACTGCACCAATAGTCATCCAGGGGCGCCATGCTAACAAATTAACCGACCCAAGAGAACAGATAGCGCTACGGTTCCACACGCCCCAAATATCATTCCTCTGTGCTCTATCAGTCTGGAAAATATCGCAAAATAAACCCCCTGTTCTTATCCGAACCGGTAATTACCCCCGCTATTTTTTCTGTTAAAAACAGCTGGCTTGCGCAAGCTTTACTGAATTTAACTGAATCGATAAAGAGGGAATTTTATGCAAGAGATCGATGCCAAACACTTTCACCTGATCGCCGGTGCCGGTAACTTTGCCGACAACCGCGGCAGCAATGGCCGCGTCAACAACAACGGCGGCAACAAGAACGGGGGCGGGTCATCCAATCAGGGATTCTACGGCAAGCACACCTCGCCGGATTGCGTTAACGGCGTGATCACCGGTTCTCTGGGCGGCCTTGGCGGCCTGGCTGTGGGCGCGCTCAACGGCGGCTGCTTCAAGGAGGGCAGCAAAGGCGGCGGCAACGTCGGCATGGGGAAAGGCGGCAACAAAAACAGCGGCAGCAGCTGCAATAACAATAGCAATAAAGGCGGCAATACCTGTTCGCGCTAAGCGGTTTTAATTAATCAAAGCCCCGGCTGAGCCTCTCCGTTCGGTCGGTGCTTTCCGTATTTTTGGTGATAACCATGTTTAAACTGTTTCGTACCTTATGCCTGCTGCTCAGCTTCTGGATCGCCACCCTGCTGCTCAGCGGCGCGGGGGTCTCCTTTACCCACGGCTACGCCGCGCCTAAAAATCTGTCGCATTTCGTCGTCTCGCTGGTGGTGGTTGGCGCCATCCTGCTGTGGACCCATAAATTGCTGCGGTTCTTTTTTGCCGAGAAATTTGAGAAGAAACCGCGTTAAGCCGTGTTCTCGTTGGGGGCGCCGCCCGCAACGATAAAACCGGCATCGCGAATCGCCGCCTTAACCTGCCTGGCGTCCATCACGGCCGTTTTCACATAGCCAAAAAAGGCCACCCGTGCGCCGGGCAAACGGACTGGCGTCGCCAGTTGGGCCATAAGCTCACGATTGCGCTGCGCCATCAGCTCGGCGCGCGCCTGCCAAAAGGCGGCCGGTTCGGAGGGGGCTTCAGTGGCGGTTTCGAACTGAGACGCCAACTCGCTTAGCGCCTCCCACTCCGCCAACAGGGCGGCAACCACTTCAGGATTAGCCACCTGCCCCCAGTCAGAGGGTAAGGCCCCCTCACGCCACGCATTGAGATAGCCGGGCAACATCATCTTTAATTGACTCAGTTGCTCGTTCACTGCGGGTTACCTTTTATAGCGCCTGATGCCGGGATATTTCCCATAATGACACTCTCGTTAAACCGTTGATGGGAGCAATGGCCGAAGCTTATCAGCGCCATAGATGACGTAATGACTTTTAGTGCTGCTAAATTAGCGATAGGTGCGGGTGGGATAGGGGCAGAAAAACGCCCCTAAGATAAATAAGTGGCAGTAATCTTAGCATCGCACAGCATGCCTGCGGGGGGAATAACCTATTATTTAAGGCTGCCATATGTTGAAATTTTGGCATAACCCCCCCCACCCAAGCGGTGGTAAGGCTAACGCAATATATTTATCCTGTACGCATTACTCCTGAGAGAACCGTTTTCAAATACTCATATTTTTGCATGAAACCACCCCGACCGATCCTGCCATCATCAACACCAACCATAATCCCCAGGTCCGCCCCCGAAAAACTGTGGCCACCAATATCCGCACGAGCCATAGTGTAAGAATTTCCTGAGTCTGACGATATGATATCGTAGTAGCAAGCCGCACTATTTTTAAGCAGAGTACCGAATGAGTTTTTAGCTTCGTAGTCTATATAAACTTCTGCAAGTTTATACTGTAATTGACCACCTTCAATGAAGCGCCGCAAGCGAGCTTTTGATTCATCACCAAACTTAGCGGCTATATCACTCGCACTGGCCTCTTTAACTAGAACGACTGACTCACCAAGAATATAAGAGCTTGGCGATTTCATCCTGTCCTTCGTTAAATTACTGCAAACCGAAACCATACTCACTTTTTCTGCTTTTTCACTGGGCACCGATAAAATCATAATGACAGGAACAAGCACTACTCCCCCAAGAACCACACTCCATATCTTTCCCTTCTTCATATTCCATCCTCAAAAATAACAAGTCGTCATATGTTAACAGAGAGTACAACTATGGCAAAGCAAAGCATCCTTTTCTGACTAATAATTTCTCTCTGAACTCAATAACCTAATGCGTGGTTTTTAATCAATCCGAATGATGATATATGATATCGTATCTGTGCTTTTTCCTCAGTGGTGCTATCTTTCGTATTGTTCCACAACAAGTTTGATATTTCCTTTTCTGATACCAATGGCTTTGGTACAGGTTCGGAAATTACCTTCTATATTATTCAAGCCCCGACGCATCATTCTTTTCCCAGCCGCGGAGTGTAACGTTGTCATTGCATCTGTAACATCGAAAATACAATCAACCGTTTGCTTCAAAAATTTAAATTCCATCTACTGCCATCCATACATTGATGTTGAAATGTCCCCCAAAAAAACACAATAATTAATTTCACTCTCATATAAATACAAAGACCTCAATATTATTAAGATAGTCGATACAGTATCGGCTCATAGAAAGTTAAATGTTGAGCTTTTTCGAGATTCTGCGTCCGATACCCCAAACCTCCTCTACAGGCGCTAGCCCCATCAATTTGCGCTGGCGCCCTTCGTTTGACAAATCCACCACCCCGCCGGTCTTTTCCCACTTCTTCGCCGCGAAGTTTGCCAGCTTGGCCAACGTCTTGGTTTGGGCCATGCCAACACCCACCGTTAGCCCTGTGTTGCGCAGTACCTTCGCTCTTACCTGGCGACCGAAAGTCTCAAGATCAATGCAATTACGAACGCCAGTCAGATCGAGGAAACTTTCGTCAATTGAATACACTTCTACACGTGGCACCATCTCTTCTAAAACAACCATCACACGCTGAGACATATCTGCGTATAGCTCATAATTGCCGCTGAACGCGATGCCCCCTGCGCGCTCAAATTCCCGCTTAATCTTGAAATAAGGTTCTCCCATCTTTAAGCCTAACGCCTTCGCCTCCTTGTTCCTGGCTACGGCGCAGCCGTCGTTGTTCGACAGAACGACGACAGGACGCCCTCGCAGATCTGGACGCCATAACGTAAAGAAAGATAGCTTTGATGAATAGCCGGGTTCCCTCCAGGCGACAACTCACGACGGTAGTTCCACCTTCAACGCGTTGAATCGCGCATAGCGCGCGTTTTCGCGTCCACAGATAGAACACTGGGCTGATGTTTATCGCGACATTATCCCTTGAGATATCAGTCTGAGAGGAGCGCCAGAACCCAACTATCAGGTGGCGTGAGGCAACGCTGACGGACGGCGTGCTGGGAGTCATACGTTGTTACTACAGTACGTCACCATGCCCTAACGATGGTGATTGTGCTTACTTATCATCTTGATGGGCTAGAAAATTTTGCCATCAATATCATGCGATGGCAGAATATAGCAAACCAACATTTAAGAATTTTACGCATTGAATACTTTTATACGTTATGCATCTGTAGGGGTAATGAATACCCTGGCTCACTGGGCTGTTTTTGGGCTCATGCTCTTTAGCGGTTTCTCACAATCAGTTTCAAATGTTGTCGCTTTTGGCATCGCTGTAACCGTTTCGTTCTTTGCTAACGCCAAGTGGACGTTCAAGGCTCAAGCTACAACTTACCGCTATATGGTGTATGTGTTGTTTATGGGAGGTATGGCATTCTCTGTCGGTTGGGCAGCAGATACGCTACATGCAAACCCAATTGTAACTCTCGTTACTTTTTCAGTGATCAGCCTAATCTGTGGCTTCATTTATTCTAAGTTAGTTGTCTTCAGGGAAGATAAATGAAAATTTCACTTGTAGTTCCCGTATTCAACGAGGAAGAAGCAATTCCTCTATTCTACCAATCTGTGCGTCAGTTCAAACCTTTTCAGCATATAGATGTAGAGATCGTTTTCGTCAACGATGGTAGCTCAGATAGAACGGAAGAAATACTGTCTTCCTTATCTAATGATGATCAAAATGTTAAATCGATAAATTTTTCCAGGAATTTCGGGAAAGAACCTGCATTATTTGCTGGTTTGGAAGCCGCTACCGGCGATGCTATTATCCCAATTGACGTTGACCTTCAAGATCCAATTGATGTTATCCCACTATTATTAAATAAGTGGCAAGATGGTGCAGATGTGGTGTTGGCTAAACGTATGGATAGGCAATGCGATGGCCGAATGAAGAGAAAAACAGCAGAATGGTTTTATCGAATACACAATAAAATAAGTAAACCGGCCATAGAAGAGAATGTAGGTGATTTTAGGCTGATGACCAGGGAAGTGGTAGAAAGCATTAAATTACTTCCAGAGAGAAACCTATTTATGAAAGGTATCCTTAGCTGGGTTGGCGGAAATGTTGAAATTGTTGAATACTCTAGAGCTGAGCGAGTCGCAGGAACCAGCAAATTTAATGGCTGGAAGCTTTGGAATTTGGCAATAGAGGGAATTACAAGTTTTTCCACCTTCCCTCTTCGTGTTTGGGCTTACATTGGATTTTTTGTTGCTGCAATTTCCTTCATGTATGGCGCATGGATGATCATAGATAAGGTTATTTGGGGCAACCCGGTAGCTGGCTACCCTTCAATTATTGTTTCCATTCTTTTCCTTGGCGGTGTACAGCTTATAGGAATCGGAGTGCTTGGGGAATACATTGGTAGAATATACATTGAGACCAAACGTCGCCCACGCTATATAATAAAGAAGTGAGATGAGAATTAAAATGTTTTGTAAAATCGACAAAAAAGCACTGCTCCTTTACTCAGGGATTGCTCTTCTTTTTATTTATCCATTAATCCAAGCTGGTATTTTTTATAGGGATGATCTAGATAGAACCATAACTGGTCAGTATGGATGGAGAGGATTAGGTCGGCCTGTTGCAGATATTCTCATGAAAGTTTTATCCGCCAGTGGCCACTATAACCTTGATCTATACCCCTATACTATGATTGCTTCCTGCTTGTTTATCGGTGGGGCATCGCTTTTACTTAGCGACCATTTATCGAGGTTAGAAATTCCTTCACACAAATTAGTTGCGGCTCTTCTAATTTTTAATCCATTCATGCTGCAAAATATCGCTTACAGATATGACTCTTTAGGCATGTCCATTGCTTTTTTCCTAGCGGTTATGGCTTATACCTATACAGCCAGTAATCCTACCAGACAAACTTTAGTAAAACTGTTCGCTGGCGTACTATCTTTAACCATATACCAACCATGTGCAAATGTATTTATTGGTTTACTTGCTGTAGACGTAATGATCGCAGCAGTAAAAAATGACTGTAAAGCCACTGACATTATAAAAAGAATACTTAACAAAACGGCTTTATTCGTCTCTTTTTACATGGTTTACATGTTATTCTTTGCTGCAAAAAGTAATTCACGCGCAGAGATCATATCAGCTAATACTGAAGGGCTAGAGCATTTAGCCTCTACGCTTAGTTCATTAAAAAACATGGTGCTATCATATTTCCATGGCCCAGTTTATATTTATTTTTTGATTCCAGTTGTTGCTGGCTTGATTTTCATGTTGTTTGCAAATCGCCATAAGAAAAAATCTATATTATCATTCAGTCTTTATTGGGTTATTTCCCTATTTATATTTTTAGTTTCACTGATGGGGCCAACGATATTTATTAAAGATGCTCCGGTATTCCCGAGGACTTTGGTTTCCTTCTCAGCGTGTCTTGTTTTAATTTCGATCCCCATTGTTTGTTTTTTACCAAAACTGAAATATTTATCACTAATTCCTGTTATTACAGCAATTGCATTCAGCGCACAACTAGGCAGTGCCATTAAATCACAGCGCGAGTATGAAGATTTTATTTTTAACATGATCAGTCGTGACTTGCTCACTCATAATGAAATTACCACCATCGGAACAGTTGGCCAGGTCAATATAAATGAAAGGGCTAAATTGTTAATGGACAACAAACCATTAATAGGCTATTTCCTTAGCCCTGCATCTGAGTTTTTAGCCTCTTTTCAACTAATTAATAAAGGATTTCCGCAGACACTACATGGTTACGGAGATGAGCAAAGCAATAAAAATGCGCTTTCTCGTATGATCAGCAGTGGCATTAAGCCAATCTCAACTAATAAGGAATACTCTCTGTTCATTTCTGATAATACAGCCATTGTATCATTGGGAACGAATAATAATTGATCTATTCAGCCCTCTGCCCTGAGGGCTTTATTTTTCGGTTCCGGCCACACGATCTTTCAGGAGCTGCGTCTTCGCTAATTTTCTCGACCTCGTTAAGGTAGTCTATCCATATCCACAATTTGGCTTTATCTTCATCGGTGGCCATACCCAATAGCAACTTATTATTTAGGGCTGCGTAACCTGATTCACACGCGCAATACGACGTTCTTTCTCCCCCAGCACCATCTTGAGTTTTTTAGCAGGGCAAGAGCCAAACTACGCTGCATCAAAGTTACTGACTGCAAAATACCTCGTTGATGGCATACCGTCGCACGGCAGGTTCGATTTAATGGCAGGCCAAGCGGCGCATGACGTCTTTTTCATGTGGGGGTAACCTTGCCGCGCATTTTTGTATTTCGCGGTGTATGACCGTCACGTTCTAGTGGGCTGCCTGCAGATTGAGTAAGGTAAAACGGGGGCTATGATTTTCCCTCCCCCTTGACCTGCAGCTGAAATGCATGGGGGTTCTTGGCGCCATGATTGACCGCTGTCGGTTGGTTAACACAACAGATTTTATGATTACACAAAAACAGCCCTGATGGCTCATTACATCCGGACAGGCTAACGAAAAAATTTGTTGCCGCGCGGAAGGCTTCAGGTTTGTCCTTCGAGGAAAGTCCGCCGACCTGTCACGAGGTCCGCAGTTTGGCTGTCCGGCTGTATGAGAAGGAAAGAGGGAAAGATTTTGCGCAAAAACTGCTGGGGCATTCATCAGAAACGATGACGTTGAAATATCTCAACACGAGGGGGAAAGAGTACGTAATGCTGTAAAAGACCGAATATCAAAATTCGAGTAAATTTCGAGTAATTTCGATTTTTCAGAAAAAACACTTATAAATCAATCACACAAAAAAAGACCGAATACGATTCCTATATTCGGTCTAGGGAAATGGCTCTTGGGAGAGAGCCGTGCGCTAAAAGTTGGCATTTAATGCAGGGCTTGTTCAGCCGTGCACTTTAAGAGTAGCCTACCGCGCCAGTTTTGCCAGCCGCCCGGCGGCCGCGTGATAGTTTCGTGACGAAATAACTATGCGGCAAATGCGCATCAATCTGCGCACGCTGGGCAAGGCGTTGGCAAACAAGCGGTTAGTCAGCGCACAGCTTCTCGGCGCGCTCGATAAACGGCGCCATGCTCATTTTTTTCCCCGGTTCGGCAGGGTCGTCCAGCAGGATCACTTCCAGCGGCTGCGCGCGCTGATGGCCCTTCTTCACCTGCTGCTCCGCCGCGTCGTTGAGCGGATATTGCATCAGAGTGCTGTTATTCAGCACAAACAGCGCACCGCCGCTGCGGCACTGCAGCGTCACTTCTTCCTTGGTGAACGCCCACTGTTTGCCGTACTCCAGTTTGGTGATGTTCACCAGTTTGTCTGCCGCCAGCGCGCCGGTCGCGGTTGCCAGCAGCGTAATGCCGAGTAATACCGATTTCATGTGATGGCCTTAAGGTTGCTATTCGCGCCGATTTTCCCGCAGCTTGCCCGGTTGCGGCAAGCTGAAATGTCATACCGGCGCATAGGTTGCAAATAAACTGACCAGCAGCAGCACCGCCATCCCCAACCCGACTTCGAGCCAGCAGGCCAGCACCACGCCACGCTGCGCCAGCGCCGGTACGCGGCTCATCGCCGGCACGATGGCGTAGCGATTGGCCAGCGCCACCATCACCATCAGCGCCACCAGCGCGGTTTTGATCAGCAGCAGGCGCTGATAAGGCGAGCCGAGGTTGAGCGGCCAACCGCCGAGAATGATCAGGCTGTTGACGATGCCGGTGACGATCACCGCCACCACCGCCAGGTGCCCCCAGCGCGAGAAACGGATCAGCGTGGTGATGGCGTCGCTGCGCCATTGCGGCGGCTGCAGGTAACGCAGGCAAACCAGCAGCGGCGCCAGGCTGCCGAACCAGTAGCCTGCGGCCAGCAGGTGCACCGCATGGTTGGCTCGGTGCAGCGCGCCCAACGCGCCTTCATGCATCGCCGCGTGGCCGATGAACGCCAGGCTCACCAGCAGCAGCGCCGAGCACAGCACCAACGCATGCGCGCGCGGCCGTTCCGGCAGCAGCAGGCCCAGGATCGCCAGCAGCGTCAGGCCCAGATGCCAGCGCCACACTTCGCCGAAGGTGGTGCCGAGCACCGCCCACCAGACCTCCAGCCGCCAGGCGTCTTGCCAACCGTCGCCCATCTGCCCGGCCTGGATGGCCAGCAGCGCCACGGCGGAAAGCCCGGCAATCCAGGTGCCGGCAAGCAGCAGCGGACGCACATCGCGGGAGAGGATCGGGGAGAGGCGCTGCGGTGACAATAAGGCGGTGAACAGGCTGATGCCGAACATCAGCATCACCGCCGCAAAGTGCACCAAGCGACACAGAACGAACAGGGTCGCCAGACTCACGGTCAGTTTACGGTGAAGCTGTACTGGCCTTTGGTTTTATGCCCGTCGACCGACACCACATGCCAGCTGACGTTGTATTTGCCCGCGCTCAGCTCGCCTTCAATCGGCACGTTGACCTGGGTGTTGTTGTTCGGATCGAGCTGCAGCTTGCCGGTTTTCACCACGGCGTTGTCCGGGCCGGTGATTTTCACGCCGCTGAAGTTCGGCTCGATGCCTTCGGAGAAGCTGAGGGTCAGCGCCTTCGGTGCCGGGCTGACGCTGGCGTCGGCCTTCGGCGTTTCCACTTTCAGGTGGGCGTGCGCCAGCGCTTGCTGCGAAGACAGGCCGACGAACAGAACGAAAACGGTGGAAAGCAGGCGACAGGAGGAACGAATTTTACCGATCACAGTGGTATCCCTTAACAATATAAAGAGGGTCATAAGGGTTAAGGCCACAGCCAAGGCGATGTATCAGCGGCCCCAACCCACCGCAATGATTGCGCCACGGGTAAACAGAAAAACGGGTTGTATCGGCTAACCCGCTGTTTTGACTCTACCATCCCTGTAGCGTATCGCGGTAAATCATAACGACCACGCCGCGGCAAGTCGAGCACATCACTGGCATTTTGCGATCCGGCAGCACGTATCGCCGCATAACCGCGATAAACGCAGGGTAAAAAAAACCGCGCATCAGGCTCGCCCGCGCGCGGTTTTTCGATGCTCTGGTGCAGATCAGGCCTGGTCGTTGCCGCCCTGGCCCATCGCGCCCATTTTCTTCAGATCTTTGTCGATGAAGAACAGGCCCTTGCCGCTGGTGCCCACCAGCGCCAGCTTGTCCAGCACGGATTTGAACAGTTTCTCTTCTTCATGCTGCTCCGCCACGTACCACTGCAGGAAGTTGAAGGTGGAGTAATCGTGTGCGGTCATGGCGGCGTGCGCCAGTTCGTTGATCTGACGAGTGATCAGCTGTTCGTGTTCGTAGGTCTGCTGGAACACGTCCGCCAGCGACTCAAACGCCACCGGCGGCGCGGCGATGGTGCCCAGCAGCGGCAGAGAGCCGGTGTCGCTCAGATAGTCGAACAAACGTTGCATATGCTGCATCTCTTCCTGAGAATGCTCTTTAAGAAATGCGGCGGCGCCTTCAAAGCCTTTATCGCTGCACCATGCGCTCATCTGCAGATACAGGTTGGCGGAGTAGAACTCCAGATTCAGTTGCTCATTCAGCTTTTGAGTCATTTCTTGCGTCAGCATAATGATTCCTTTTATTTTGCAGGTCATGAATTTAATTTCCGCGCATTATGCCTTGCTGCCGTAAAAATAAAAACACATTATTCACACCAAGCAAACATTAATTATAAAAATCATAAATATCAATAAATTAAAATATCAACCCCACGTTGAGAATTCACATGATAATTATTTTCATCTTTTAGTTTAATCAAAAAGCGAATCATTCTTATTTAAAAGAATAAATAGATTGCATTACTGCTGGATAAATATCGCTCCCGGCAACGGCGTAATGGGCTTGCCAAGCGCCGCCGGGTGGATTACCTTCTGCGCAGATTCAATGCGGCAAAGTAAGTAAGGAGCATAGCGTGGGTTACAATCTGGCCGAGCTGCCCAAAGAGGAAATGGACAGGGTGAATGTGGATCTCGCCGCCTCAGGCGTGGCGTACAAAGAGCGCTACAACATGCCGGTGATCCCGGAAGTGGTAGAGCGCGAGCAGCCGGAAGCGCTGCGCGACTATTTTCGCGAGCGCGTGGCGCATTACCGCGCGGAATCCCACAGGTTTTCGCGCCTGCCGTACGAGCCAAAGGCCAAATAAAAAAACCCGCCGTAACGGCGGGTTTTTTGCGTCACTTGCCGGCGAACCGGTCGGTGGCGATCATCAGTTGGTGCAAGATGCCCGGTTCGTCATACGAATGCCCCGCCCCTTCCACGATATGCAACTCCGCTTCCGGCCAGGCCTTGGCCAGGTCCCAGGCATTCTGCACCTGACAGGCCATGTCATAACGGCCGTGGACGATCACCGCCGGAATATGGCGGATCAGCGGCACGTTGCGCAGCAGTTGGTCGTCGCTTTCCAGGAACCCCAGATGGGTGAAGTAGTGGTTTTCAATACGGGCGAACGCCAGCGCGAAATCATCCTCGCCGAACGACGCAGACTCGCGGCTCGGCAGCAGCGTGACGGTCTCCCCTTCCCACACGCTCCACAGCTTGGCCGCTTCGAGCTGCACCTGCGGATCGGTCGAGGTCAGCCGCTGCCGGTAGGCGGCGATCACGTCTTTGCGCTCGTCATCCGAGAGGATGGACAGCACGCGCTCCCATTTATCCGGGAAGAAGCGCGAAGCGCCGTCCTGGTAATACCAATGCAGCTCCTGCTTGCGCAGGGTGAAGATGCCGCGCAGCACCATTTCACTGACGCGTTCCGGGTGGGTCTGCGCATAGGCAAGCGCCAGCGTCGATCCCCAGGAACCGCCGAACACCAACCATTGTTCGACGCCGGCCATTTCCCGCAGCCGCTCAATATCGGCCACCAAATGCCAGGTGGTGTTGTTGTCCAGGCTGGCGTGCGGACGGGAACGGCCGCAGCCGCGCTGATCGAACAGCAACACCTTATAGCGTTCGGGATCGAACAGCTGGCGATGGTGCGGAGAGATGCCGCCGCCCGGCCCGCCGTGAATGAAAACCGCCGGCTTACCGTTCGGGTTACCGCTCAGCTCCCAGTAGATCCGGTGGCCATCCCCAGTGTCCAGCCAACCGCTGTCGTATGCCGCTAACGGCGGGTACAAACCTCGTAATTGTTCCATGGCGCTTTCCGTCTCTCTGTGAGTCATGCTTTCATCAAAGCGGAAGCCGCCCGGCAGGTCAACGGTAAAACCTGAAAACTCAAACGCGCGCCGGGAACTCGGCGCGCGTTTGCTCAAAATCACAACGACCTGCTTGCAAAACGCCCACAGGCCCGATCAGTTCAGGTGCGCAATCGCACTGATCTCCACCAATTGCTCGGGCGAAGCCAGCCCGGTGACGCCGATCAGCGAACCGGCGGGCCGGTGATCGCCGACATAGCGTTTGAACAACGCAACGCAGGGTTCAAAATGCGCCTGTACATCGGTCAGATAGATCTCCACATACGCCAGGTTCGAACGTTCGGCGCCGAATCCCGCCAATACCCGATCCAGATTGTCCAACGTCTGTTGGGTTTGCCGTTCGATATCGCCCGGGCCGACAAACTCCCCCTGCATATCATGGGAAAACTGCCCCGAGATGTAGAGGGTATCCTTGACGCGATAGCCTTGGGACACGCCATTCTCCTCTTCCCAAATGACCCCGTGCTGGTAGTGCGTGATGCCATTTTTCATGCTGCTTCTCCAACCGTTTATCGTTTCCATGGCGACTATAATCGTTTGATTGACGAATGGACGTCGTCACTGAAACGACATTGGATATGCAGTTAATTCATTGAATATGTTAAATTAATTATCTTATCATCGAATCTCGGGGGGCGGCATGTTGCGGGCGAATCTCAATGACATTCAGGTTTTCATGGCCGTCGTCGACGCCGGCAGTTTTGTCGCCGGCGGACAGACGATGGGGCTGTCGCGCTCGGCGGCGGGCAAAGCCATCGCGCGTCTGGAGCAGCGGCTGAGCGTGCGGCTGTTACATCGCACCACGCGTTCACTTGGCCTGACCGACGAGGGGCGGGAGTTTTATCGGCGCGGTCTGCAGATCCTCGCATCGGTCGACGATGCCGAGGCCAGCGTGGCCGGCGACAAGGGCACCGCACGCGGAGTGCTGCGGTTGACCGCCCCTTCCGCCTTCGGCAGACGGATCCTGTTGCCGCTGGTGCCGAAATTTCTCGTCGCCTGGCCTGAGGTGCAGGTGGAGATCAGTTTTTCCGATCGCCTGGCGGATGTCGTGGAAGAAGGGTTTGATTTGGCAGTACGGATCGGCGTCACGGCGCCGGATACCCGGCTGGTGTCCAGAACCCTCGCCAGGTATCCCGCCCTGCTGTGCGCCTCCCCCGCCTACCTCGCCGCCCGTGGCGAACCGCATACCGTTGAGTCGCTCGCCGGGCACGAGGCTCTGCTGTTCAGCAGCCGCAACCAAAAACAGCTCTGGCGGTTGCGTGACGAGCGCGGCGAATGGGTCAAGGCTCCAGTTCGCGGCCGCCTGCGGCTGGACAGCGGAGAAGCGCTGCACGATGCCGCTTTGGCTGGGTTGGGCATCGCGTATCTGCCGGAGTTTATGATTGCGGAGGATTTGGCCACCGGTCGTCTGCAGCAGGTGCTGCGCGCCGTGGAGGGTGAAGAAGTCAGGATTGTGGCGCTCTATCCGAATAAGCGCCTGCTGGAACCCCGTGTCAGGCGCTTTCTCGATCTCTTGGTGGATACGCTAGGCGGCTGAAACCTTACCCGCCTTTACGCATATGCGGCTCGCGCATCTCCTGCGCGGTTTTCGCCTCGATGCTCAGCTCCGCCGTCGGGCGCAGCAGCAGGCGCGCCAGCCCGATGGGTTCGCCGGTTTCGCGGCAGTAGCCGTATTCGCCGTTCTGCAAACGCGCCAGCGCCGCATCGATTTTCGGCAACAGGCGGCTTTCGCGATCCAACTGGCGGAACAGCAAGCGCAGATCCTCTTCGCGCGCCGCCTTGTCGGCCTCATCGCCCGTCGCTTCGCCGCCGTCGATCTCGCTCTTCAGCTCATCGATATGCAACAGCAGCTTTTGCCGCTCATCCTGCAGCAGCTGACGGAAAAACGCCCGTTGAACCGAGTTCATATAATCAGAATCCGGCATGGCCAGCAGTTGCTGCGCATCCGGTAATGCCATCACAGTCATTGCGTTCTCCGAACATTAAAAGTGTAATATTATAACATAATAATTATTTTTATCACCCGGTCATCCAAAAACAAAATTTCACGTGCAAACAGCCGGTTAAGAGCAATTCGCACTTTGTCGCTTGCATCCTGCCGGCTTTAGGCGGTTAATGGCTGAGCAAGCCACCCAATCATAGGTAACGAGAGGCCATCATGAGTAAGGGAATGGATAGCAAAAAAAATGCGAAGAAGAAGCCGTTGAAAACCCCAGCTGAGAAACGTGCGGAGAAACGCGCCAAAAAAGCGCATCCGTCTGGTGAGTAAGCGTCCTTCCATCCGTCATTAAACCCGCCAAGGCGGGTTTTTTATTGCCTTACAGGAGAGATGGCCGATGCCCCGCTTCACCCTCGCTGCCGCCCAATACCCCGCCGCCGCCGATATCGCCTGCAATCTTGAGCGTCATCTTGAATTTATCGCGCAGGCAGCCGATCGGCAGGTGCAGCTGCTGGTGTTTCCCGAACTGTCGCTAAGCGGCTATGAGTTGGCCGAGGCGCCTGCATTGGCGCTGACTCTGGATGATCCCCGCCTGCAGCCGCTCAGTGCGGCGGCGCGAGCGCGGCAGATGACGATCATCGTCGGCGCGCCCTTACGCAGCGGCCCGGCATTGTATATCGCCGCCTTGATTTTTCACCCCAGCGGCGCGCTAGCCACCTACACCAAACAGCATCTGCACGGCGCGGAACAGCAATACTTCTCGCCCGGTGTGGGCGGCTCGTTGCTGGCAATGCACCAGCAACGTATCGCGCTGGCTATCTGCGCCGACACCTCGCAACCCGCTCATGCCAGTGCCGCCGCACAGGCGGGTGCGCATATTTATGCCGCCGGCGTACTGATCTCTGAAGCGGGTTACGCGAAAGACTGCGCCGCGCTGGCGGACTATGCCCGCCGTTACGGCATGCTCACGCTGATGGCCAACCATGCGGCACCGACCGGCGGCTGGATCCCAGCGGGCCGCAGCGCCATCTGGGATGAAACGGGAGAGCGCCTGATTGCCGCGCCGGGCGACGCCCCCGGGCTGGTCATCGCGAGCAGGAGCGCCGACGGTTGGCACGGCCACCTGTGCCGGTTAAGCTAGAGCCTGACGGCAACGCGGAGGAAAGCATGACGTTACGCGTAATAGATACCGAGACCTGCGGGCTGGACGGCGGCGTGGTGGAAGTGGCCTCCCTCGATCTGCTCGACGGCCAGTTAACCAACCCGATGAGCGATCTGATCAGCCCGGATCGCCCCATCAGCCTGGACGCGATGGCGATTCATCACATCACCGAACAGATGGTGGAAGGCAAACCGCGCATTGCGGTGGCGATCGGCCGCTATCAGGGCAGCCCCTACTATGTGGCACACAACGCCGCTTTCGATCGCGGCGTGCTGCCGGAGATGAACGGCGCCTGGATCTGCACCCTCAAGCTGGCGCGCACGCTGTATCCGGACATCAAGTACGGCAACCAGTATCTGCGCTACGCGCTGAACCTGGACGTGCAGCTGCCGGCTGACGCCACGCTGTACCCGCACCGCGCGCTGTACGACTGCTACGTCACCGCCGCGCTGCTGCAGCGCATCATCAAGGATTCGGGCTGGACGCCGGAGCAAATGGTGCAGATCACCGAACAGCCGGTGCTGCTGAAGAAGTTCAAATTCGGCAAGTATCGCGGGCAGGAAATCGATCGCATCGCCCAGGAAGATCCCGGCTATCTGCGCTGGATGCTGAAATCCATCGACGATCTGAGCCCGGACATGAAACACACGCTGAAATACTATCTGATTGGCTAGAACAGCGGGCGGCGCAGGCCGCCCGCTGTTCGCCGTTACTCCGCCAGCGCCAGAATGAAGGCGTACTCCAGCGCAATATCCTCATAGGCCTTGAAGCGGCCGGATTTGCCGCCGTGGCCGGCATCCATGTCGGTATACAGCAGCAGCTGCCGATCGTCGGTTTTCAGCTCGCGCAGCTTGGCCACCCACTTGGCCGGCTCCCAATACTGCACCTGCGAATCGTGCAGGCCGGTGGTCACCAGCAGATGCGGGTATGCCTGCGCCTTCACCTGATCGTACGGGCTGTACTGTTTGATGTAGTCGTAATAGGCCTGCTCGTTCGGGTTACCCCACTCGTCGTATTCGCCGGTGGTCAGCGGGATCGACTCGTCCAGCATGGTGGTTACCACGTCGACGAACGGCACCTGCGCCACCACGCCGTGGAACAGCTGCGGCGCCTGGTTGATCACCGCGCCCATCAGCAGGCCGCCGGCGCTGCCGCCCATGGCGAACACCCGCTTGCCGTCGCCGTACCCCTGGGCGATCAGCGTTTCGGTCACGTCGATAAAGTCGTTGAAGGTGTTCTGCTTGTTGAACAGTTTGCCGTCTTCATACCACAGCTGCCCCAGCTCACCGCCGCCGCGAATGTGCGCCAGCGCGAACACGACACCGCGATCCAGCAGGCTCAGGCGGCTGGCGCTGAACGCCGGATCCATGCTGCTGCCGTAAGAGCCGTAGCCGTACACCATCAGCGGGTTGGCGCCGCGCTGGAAGCTGTCCTGGCGATACACCAGTGAGACCGGCACCTCGACGCCGTCGCGCGCCTTCACCCACACCCGCTCGCTGCGGTAGTTTTCCGGCGTGAAGTTCTTCACCTCCTGCTGTTTGAGCATCGTCCGCTCGCCGCTGTCCATATTCAGCTCGTACAGCGTGGTCGGGGTGGTCATCGACGAATAGCCGTAGCGCAGCAGCGCGGTTTCCGGATCCGGGTTATACGCCAGCCAGGTGGTGTAGGTCGGATCGTCGAAGGCGATGCGCTTCTCTTCGCCCGTCTGCCAGTGGATCTGGCGCAGCAGCGTCAGGCCGGCATTGCGCTCTTCCACCACCAACCAATCGCGGAACAGGCTGAAGCCCTCCAGCATTACGTCGGCGCGCGGGGCGATCAGCGTCTGCCACTGCGCTTCGTCCGCCTGCTCGCTTTGGTACAGGCCGAAGTTCTTGCCGTCCTTGTTGGAGCGGATGTAGAAATGCTGGTGATAGTGATCGATGGCGTACTCGTGATCCTTGCGGCGCGGCACGAACAGCTGCGGCTTGGCGTCCGCACGATCGGCGTCCAGCAGCAGGATCTCCGAGGTGGTGGTGCTGCTCAGGTGGATCAGGATAAAACGCTCGGAGGTGGTCTTCTCCAGCCCGACGTAAAAGGTATCGTCCAGCTCTTCGTAAATCAGCTCGTCCTGCTGCGGATCGCTGCCCACCACGTGGCGATAGACCTGATACGGCAACAGCGTCTTGGCGTGCTTGCGCACGTAGTACACCGTCGAGGAGTCGTTAGCCCACTCGAAGCTGCCGGAGGTGTTTTCCAACACTTCCTCCGCCCAACTGCCGTCGGCCGGGTTCTTGAAGCGAATGTCATACTGACGGCGCGACAGGAAATCCTCCGCCACCCCCAGCCGCTGATTGTCTGGGCTGACGTCCAGCCCGCCCAGGGTGTAAAACTCGTGGTTCTCGGCGCGCTGGTTGCCGTCGATAAGCACTTCCCAGTGCTCGCTCTCGGCCTGCGGCTGGCGCACATAAATCGCGTATTCGTTGCCCGGCTCGTAGCGCGTCTGATAGCGATAGCCGTGGCGCACGTAAGGCACCGAATGTTCCTGCTGCGGAATGCGCGCCACCATCTCTTCGTACAGGGTTTCGCGCAGCGCCTGCTGCGGTTTCAGCATCGCATCGGTGTAGGCGTTCTCCGCCTGCAGGTAGTCCAGCACCTGGCGGTCTGCGCGCTCGTCGTCGCGCAGCCAGTAGTAGTCATCCACGCGCGTGTCGCCGTGAATGGTGATGGGATAAGGGCGTTTTTCCGCTTTCGGTGGGGTCATCATTGCTAAATCATCCGCTTACATAGATTGCGGCAAGAGTGACACGATTCCCCCCGGCTTGCCAAGCGGCGCTACGCCAGCTCGCGCTTTTTCTCGTTGACGTCGCTCTCGATGCCCTGCTTGACGTCCGCCGGGATCTTCAGCGCCTGCGCCAGCGCATCGAGGTAGCCGCGCTCCATAAAGTGATCGACGTCGATCACCAGACAGCTCAGGTAGTAAACCTCCAGCGCCTCGTCTTCATTTTGCACGCTGCGGGCGATCAATTCCGGGTTGAGCGGCTGATCGAGCGCTTCCTGCACCCAGGCCTGCGCCTCTTCCCCCACCTGCAGCTGCGACAGGCTGTGATCGATGGCGCGCTGCTCGTCGGCATCGATATGGCCGTCGCTCTTGGCGGCGAACACCAACGCCTGCACCAAACGCTTGGCGCGCAGATCTACCGGCGTGGTTTGCAAACCGAACTGCGGTTCGTCCTGATGGGTCTCTTTCACCCGCTGCTTATACTTGTTCCACAGCACCGCGCCCACCGCCGCGCTGCCGCCGATAATCAGCGCATTCTTGCCGAACTTACCCACCAGCTTGCGCGAGGATTTGTTGGCCAACAGCACGCCGACCAAACCGCCCAGCGCCGTGGGCGCCAGCAGCTTGCCGATGCCTTCCGCCCCGCCCATCGCGCCGGCCTTCTGCCCGATCAACGTTTGAATCTGCTGCATCCAGTTACTTTTCATCATCTACCCCTTGCGTGAAAAAGCGCGGCGCGCAGGCGCGGCCGAACCGACGGTAAACCGCCAGATTAGGGGATCTTTTGTCAATTTACGTCTGGGGGATGCAAACCTGTGTTTAGCGGATCGGCGGGCCGGGCGGCCCGCCTGGATGGCTGCGGCGTTACGCGTCTTCGTCGCCCGCTTCGTCTTCCTGCTCGTACTCCGCCAGCTCGTCGCGCATCGCCTGGATGGCGTCGCGGGTCATCAGCGCCAGCGTGCGGTAGAAACCGGTGGTGGCGTGCGCTTCCACTTTGCCGAGGAAGCGGCCGCACCACGGCAGCAGAAACTCGTCGAACAGCGCGATCTGCGCCTGCGCTTCATCTTCCTGCGACTGATCCTCCAGCCAGGAAGCGGCCAGCAGCAGCTGGCCGAAATGGTCGGCCGGCGCCTCCGCCAGCGGCATGCCGCGCTGCTGCAGGAAGGTGCGCACTTCCGCTTCGCTGGCGCCTTCGACGTAGTCGGAGCGGAACGGCGACACGCTGCATTCGCTGCCGACGAACATCGCGTTAAAGTCGGTCGCCAGCTGGTTGACGTCGCAGCCCTGCTGCAGGCGCTTCAGCAGGTCATCCTGCTCCAGCGGCCAGTGCTGCTGAAGCTTGCCCTCTTTGATCAGCGCGAACAGCGGCACCAGCAGCGGATCCTGCGGCTGGCGGTAGAACAGCGTACCCAGCACGCGGCAGACAATGGAAAACTCATTCATGATAATGCCTTATACAATACGGAAAATTTTGCCGGGACGATGTCACAAATCGGCCAATTCCGCAATCGCCGGCTTGCCGCGCCGCTCGAGAAAATCCAGCAACCGGCGCGGGCTGACGTTGAGAATGCGCTCCTGCGGGAAGCCCACCTCTTCGATGATGCGCTCGCAGTGCTCGAAATTACCCAGTGAAAAAGCGACGTGCGAATCCGAACCCAGCGCCAGCCAGCCGCCGGCGTCGCGCACCGCGGCGGCGATCGCCCGGCAGTTGGCCTCGCTGCCCTTGCGGGAGTGGGTGAACGACGAGTTATTCAGCTCCAGCGCCACCTCGTATTTGGCCGCCGCCGCCGCGACGGCGGGAATATCGATCGGGTAACGCGGGTTGCCGGGGTGGCTGATGATATGCACGTCTCCCTGCGCCATCGCGGCGATCATCGCTTCAGTATTGGACGCTTTATCCTGCGGCGCAAACACCGGCTCATGGAAACCGGCGATGATCACGTCGGTGGCCGTCAGCATCGGGCCGGTGCAGTCGATATCGCCCTGCAGGTTTTTGATGTTGGCTTCGATACCGCGCAAAATGCCCACGCCGTTCACCCGGCGCGGCCACACGTGCATGTTCATGAAGTGCCAGTAGTGCGGCGCATCGGCCATGTCCGGGCCGTGATCGGTGATGGCGAACAGCTTGATGCCCTTCTGCTGGGCTTCGGCGATGTAATCGTGCAGCGTGCTGTAAGCGTGGGTGCTGGCGACGGTGTGCATATGCAAATCAACGGGGTACATTGTTTCTCCTTCCAGAGGGCCCGCCCGCAAAGGTACGGACAGGCGCGATGACGATAACAGCTTATCAGTTACCGAACGGCGGCTGAAGGCTCAGTAACCCCGTTGCCTGTCGACCACGCCGGCCGGGGCATGCCCCGCCTCCAGCGCGCGGATGTTGGCGGCGATCTGATCCATCGCCTGCTGCGGCAACGTGATGGCAGCAATATGCGGGGTAATGGTGACACGCGGATGACGCCAGAACGGGTGATCCTGCGGCAGCGGCTCGCGGGCGAACACGTCCAGCGTGGCGGCGGCCAGTTGCCCCTGCTCCAGCGCCGCCAGCAGATCGGCCTCCACCAGATGCGCGCCGCGCGCGATGTTGATGAGGTAAGCTCCCGGCCGCAGTTGCGCGAACAGCTCACGGTTGAGAATGCCGACGGTCTCCGGCGTATTGGGCAGCAGGTTGATCAGCAGTTTGACGCCGTCGAGAAAGGCGCCGCGCTGCGCCTCTCCGGCGAAGCTTTGCACGCCGTCGATCTGTTTGGCGCTGCGGCTCCAGCAGCGTACGCTGAAGCCAAACTCGGTCAGCTTGCGCGCCACGCTCTGCCCCAGCACGCCGGCGCCGAGGATGCCGATAGTGAAATCATCCAGCGAGTGCGGATCGAGCGGTTGCCATTCCTGCCGCTGCTGCAACGCCTGATACTCGTCGAAACGGCGGAAATAGCGCAGCACATAGCTCAGCGCATATTCCTGCATCTGCTGCGCCATGCCGGTATCCTCCAGCCGCAGCAGCGGCACGCCGGCGGGCAGTGTGCCGGGGTGTTTGCGCTCCTGATCGAGAATGGCGTCGACGCCGGCGCCGAGGGCGAACACCGCTTTCAGATCGCGGCGGTTGGCTAACATCTCGTGCGGCGGGCGCCATACCAGCGCGTAATCCGCCGGCCGCTCGTCGCCGCGCTGCCATTCGCGGATCTCGGCCTGCGGCAGGCGTTGCTTGATGCCGATCAGCCATTCCTGGGCGTTAAACAAGGGGTGGTAATAGATGATGTTCATACTGCGGGCTCCGGTTTGTTTTTATTGGTTTTCCTTCAGCCTTCCGCGATTCGCCGCCGGATGCAAGCGTTAAAGCCCAAAATAAAAACAGCCCCGACCAGTGGGGCTGTTGTGCATGTGCGCAAAATCAGGCGGCAGACGCGCCGTCGCGCCGGATAAGACGCCGCAGCAGCGGAATGAGGATCAGCATCGCCACGCCGACGCCCGTCGCCCCCCAGCCCAGTGCGCTGAAGATTTCGCTGTAGCCGGGATTGGTTTGCAGCGGCGTACTGCCGCTGTTTTCCGGCATCAGGCCGGAGACGTAGCCCGCCAGCACCGAGGCGACGCCGGTCACCATCATCCAGCAGCCCATCATCACGCCCTGATAGCGCGGCGGCGCCAGCTTGCCGATCATCGCGTAACCGATCGGCGAGATCATCAATTCACCGACGCTTTGCAGCACATAGCTGATGACGATCCATTTAAACGCCACCAGCCCGTCGCCGCCGGCCATGCTGATGCCCAGCGGCAGCACCAGCATGCCGAGCCCGATGCAGAACAGCGATCCGGAGAACTGCAGCGGAATGTCGATGTTGCAACCGCGGGCGCGCAGGCGATTGAACCACCAGGCCAGCAGCGGGCCGCCCACCACGATCACCAGCGTGTTGATATTCTGGATCCACTGCGGCGCCACCTGAATGCCGTAAACGTTCAGGTTGATGTTGTGCTCGGAGAACAGCATCAGCCCCATCGGCGCCAGCTGATACAGCGCCCAGAACACCAGCGACCCCAGCGCCAGGATCAGATAGGCCGCCATTCTGCGGCGCTCATCGCGCGGATGGTGGCGCAGCGTCACCACGCACAGCATCAGGAAGATCAGCGCGCCGAGCACGATCACGAAATGGCCGCTGAACTCGGCGTGGGTCAGCATCACGCGGATAATCGGCACCAGCGCCACCAGCACCGCCAGCCCGGCCAGCATGCGCCAACGGTATTGACTGCGGCTGGCATCGTGCAGCGGCGTATTGAGATCCGCCAGAATCCGCCAGCGGCAGACGGCGACGATGATCGCCGCCGCATTGCCCAGCGTGGCGAACAGGAACAGCGCGCGATAGTTTTCCGTCAGTTGGAAATACCCGGCGACGGTAAAGCCAACGAAGAACCCGAGGTTCATGCCAGCGTAGTTCCACAGGAATGCCGATTCGCGCCGGTCATCATCCGGTTTGAAACGCTGGGTGAGCATCATATTAATGCAGGTCACGTTAAGGCCGCTGCCGGTCAGGAACATCGCCAGCCCCCAGTACAGCCCCCACACGCCCGCGACGGCAATCAGCGCGCAGCCGATCACCTGCAGCACCATGCCCAGCACGAACAGGTTGCGGTTGCTGAGGAAACGGCCGCCGAGGTAGCCGCCGAACATGTGCAGACCATAGTTGAAGGCGCCGAACACCCCCATCATGGCGTTGGCGCTGCTTTCGTTGAAGCCCAATCGCTTGGTGGCGTACAGCACCAGCGTGGAGTAAAGCACGGCGAAGCCCAGTGTGGCGAAGATCTGGATGAAGAACAGCGCCCCCGCACCGGGGGGAATGGCATGGCGCGCTTGCGGCGCCGGCATGGCATCTGAAGGAGTCAAAACGAACCTCTACTGCATTATTATGTAATGAGTCTGTCCCTGTCTGCGATATCGCCGGCCTGTCTCCCGGCAATCTGCGCGGCGCCGTGATGTTCCTTGCCAAAAACGCCGCGCCGACATAATTCCATTTAGCGACACATTTGACTAATAATCCAGTATTAATGCATATAACAGCAAATAGACCGATCTCATTGGCGATATATTGAGCTACCCGTACAGAAAAAGGTCAAACAATCATCTTTCACGCGTTTTGAACGTAGTCCGCCCTGCCCGCCGGCGGCCAAGAGTGGGAATATCGTTCGGTAAATCAGCAAATTGCTGCAAGTTTGGCTAAACAGTCATGAGAATGAAATAAGAGGGTTGACGCTGAGATCAGATTCTCCTACATTAGCGCCCGTCGACAGCGCAAGGCGTTATCGACGACAAAACGGTGAGGTGTCTGAGTGGCTGAAGGAGCACGCCTGGAAAGTGTGTATACGCGAAAGTGTATCGAGGGTTCGAACCCCTCTCTCACCGCCAAATTCAAAGAGAAAGCCTGGATTCGCGTCCAGGCTTTTTTTTTGCATGGCGCACCGCCGAGAGGGGCGAGAAGCCTCGACAGGGTTCGACAAAACGCCTGCGTTTTGGACCGCCAACGGCGGCCCGCAGGGTGAGCGCAGCGAATCAAGCCCTCTCTCACCGCCAAATTCAAAGAGAAAGCCTGGATTCGCGTCCAGGCTTTTTTTTGCATGATGCACCGCAGAGAGGGGCGTGCGCAGCGCATCTCCCTCCCTCTGTGACCGTGATTCCCATTTCCGCCGGTTATCAACGAACCTTACCCCTGATGTTCTCGCTCTTTCATGGCTTCCGCCCTGCCGTTCGCCGCAGTTTTCAGCAAAGTGAACACGGGTTGAGCGGACAAACAAAAACACAGAAATTATTCTTGACCGGATCGGCCCCACTCCCTATAGTAGCGCCCCGTTGCAGCGATGATTTCGCAACAAAAAAATATGGTGAGGTGTCCGAGTGGCTGAAGGAGCACGCCTGGAAAGTGTGTATACGCGAAAGTGTATCGAGGGTTCGAATCCCTCCCTCACCGCCATATTCTACGAAGAAGCCTGAACTCACGTTCAGGCTTTTTTGTATGCATAGCGCACCGACCGGGAGGGTGAGAACCCTCGACAGGGTTCGACAAAACGCCTGCGTTTTGGACCGCCAGCGGCGGCCCGCAGGGTGAGCGCAGCGAATCTATCCCTCCCTCACCGCCATACAAAAAAGCCCGAACGCAAATTCAGGCTTTTTTATCCCCATACCCCAACCGCTCAGTGGTGCGTGCGCCCCATTGACGCCGGCTGCGCCAGCGCGCGGCGCCAATCGCCCGGCGTTTGGCCGAATTGGCGTTTGAAGCTGCGGTTGAACGACTGCTGTGAGTCGAAGCCGAGCGAGATCGCCACGCTGACGATAGGCTCGCCGCTGTTGGCCAGGCGCTCCGCCGACACTTTCAGTTTTTGCATGCGGATATACTCTCCCAGCGCGTAGCCGGTCTGGCGTTTGAACATGCGCTGCAGATGCCATTTGGAATAGCCCGCGCGGTCCGCCACGGTGTTGATATCCAGTTTCTCTTCCAGATTGTTGTCGATCCACGCCTTCAAATCGGTAATAAAGCCCGTAGTGTTCATGCAGATGCTCCCATCATTCGGCAGGGTCACCCTCTGCCCGATGCACATACGTTGCAACAGTTTCGCTTTAAATGCAATTTTTATTATTGCATTTATTGGAAAGCCGCCACTATACTCCACCCAATTAATGTAACCGATATTGATACATTAATGTGACACCAATGTGTTTCAAAACCTAACGTTGCGCCGCTGCACGGCGCAGCCGCCCCCTCACCGCACGCCGGTGCGGGGGCGAATCCCGGAGAACAGGGCCGGGTGTGGGGCCTGACCGCGCTTACTTATCGGAATAAAAATAATGGCAAATCAACCAAACTCATCGTTCAACGCCGGCGGCCGCACGCGCGCCTTCGCTCTGGGCCAGCGGCTCTCCGGGGTGGCGCTGCTGGCCGCCCTGCTCGCCGGGTGTGACAACAGCGTCGCGCACAACGCCCCGCCACCGCCGCCGGTGGTCAGCGCCGCCAGCGTGGTGGTCAAACCGATCAGCCAGTGGGATGCGTTCAACGGTCGGGTCGAAGCGGTGCAAAGCGTGCAACTGCGCCCACGGGTCTCCGGTTACATCGAGCGGGTCAACTACACCGAAGGCGACGAGGTGAAGAAAGGCCAGGTGCTGTTCACCATCGACGATCGCACCTACCGCGCCGCGCGCGAACAGGCGCAGGCAGAGCTGGTGCGGGCGCGCAACCAGGCCGCCCTGGCGCGCAGCGAATCCTCGCGCACCGAGAAACTGATCGGCACTCAGGCCATCTCTCAGGAAGTGTGGGAGCAGCGCCGGTCGTCCGCCGCGCAGGCGCAAAGCAACGTGCTGGCGGCGCAGGCCCAGCTCGATATGGCGCAGCTGAATCTCGACTTTACCCGCGTTACCGCGCCGATTGACGGGCGCGCCAGCCGCGCGATGATCACCGCCGGCAACCTGGTCACCGCCGGCGACAGCGCCAGCGTGCTGACGACGCTGGTGTCGCTCGACAAGGTCTACGTCTATTTCGACGTGGATGAAGCCACCTTCCTGCGCTATCAGCAGCAAGGCCGGCACGATGCCCGCCTGCCGGTGAAAGTCGGCCTGGTAGGCGAAGACGGCACTCCGCATCAGGGGCTGGTGGACTTCACCGATAACCAACTGAACGCCGGGACCGGCACCATCCGCATGCGCGCCCTGCTCGACAACCGCGATCGCCGCTTCACGCCGGGGCTGTTCGCCCGGGTACAGATGCCCGGCAGCGCCGAGTTCAACGCCATGCTGATCGACGACAAAGCGGTGATGACCGACCAGAACCGCAAGTTCGTTTACATCGTCGATAAAGACGGCAAGGCGCAGCGCCGCGACATTGACGTGGGCCGCATGGCCGAAGGATTGCGCATCGTGCAGAAAGGGTTGGCAAACGGCGATCGGGTGATCGTCGACGGCATGCAGAAAGTGTTTATGCCGGGCATGCCGGTCGACGCGAAAGCCGTCGCCATGAATCCTATCGCCTCCACGCTTAACTAAGCTCCCAGCAGAGACTTCTGACCCATGGACTTTTCCCGCTTTTTCATCGACCGGCCGATCTTCGCCGCGGTGCTGTCGATACTGATTTTTGTCGCCGGGGTGATAGCCATCCCGCTGCTGCCGATCAGCGAGTACCCGGACGTGGTGCCGCCCAGCGTGCAGGTGCGTGCAGAATACCCGGGCGCCAACCCGAAAGAGATCGCTGAAACGGTGGCCACGCCGCTGGAGGAAGCGATCAACGGCGTCGAAAACATGATGTACATGAAATCGGTCGCCGGTTCCGACGGCGTGCTGGTGACCACCGTCACCTTCCGCCCGGGCACCGATCCCGATCAGGCGCAGGTGCAGGTGCAAAACCGCGTGGCGCAGGCCGAAGCGCGCCTGCCGGAAGACGTGCGCCGCCAGGGGATCACCACCCAGAAACAGTCTCCGGCGCTGACGCTGGTGGTGCATCTGGTATCGCCTTCCGGCAAGTACGACTCGCTGTACCTGCGCAACTACGCCACCCTGAAGGTCAAGGATGAGCTGGCCCGTCTGCCGGGCGTCGGCCAGGTGCAGATCTTCGGCGCCGGCGAATACGCAATGCGCATCTGGCTCGATCCGAACAAAGTCGCCGCGCGCGGGCTGACCGCCTCCGACGTGGTGAGCGCCATGCAGGAGCAGAACGTGCAGGTTTCCGCCGGCCAGCTTGGCGCGGAGCCGATGCCGACGCGCAGCGACTATCTGCTGTCGATCAACGCCCAGGGGCGTCTGCAAACCGAAGAAGAGTTCGGCAACATCATTCTCAAGAGCGGCGATAACGGCGAGATCGTGCGGCTGCGCGACGTGGCGCGCATCGAAATGGGCTCCGGCAGCTACGCGCTGCGCGCCCAGCTCAATAACAAGGATGCGGTCGGCATCGGCATCTTCCAGTCGCCGGGCGCCAACGCCATCGAGCTGTCGGACGCGGTGCGCGGCAAGATGGCCGAGCTGGCGACCCGCTTCCCGGACGGCATGAGCTGGAAGTCGCCATACGATCCGACGGTGTTCGTGCGCGACTCGATCCGCGCGGTGGTAGATACCCTGCTGGAAGCGGTGATCCTGGTGGTGCTGGTGGTCATTCTGTTCCTGCAGACCTGGCGCGCCTCGATCATTCCGCTGCTGGCGGTGCCGATCTCCGTGGTCGGCACCTTCGCCGCGCTGTATCTGCTGGGCTTCTCGCTCAACACCCTCAGCCTGTTCGGGCTGGTGCTGGCGATCGGCATCGTGGTGGATGACGCCATCGTGGTGGTGGAGAACGTCGAGCGCAACATCGAAGAGGGGCTGTCGCCGCTGGCGGCGGCGCACCAGGCGATGCGCGAGGTCTCCGGCCCGATCATCGCCATCGCCGTGGTGCTGTGTGCGGTGTTCGTGCCGATGGCGTTCCTTTCCGGCGTCACCGGCCAGTTCTACAAGCAGTTCGCCGTCACCATCGCCATCTCGACGGTGATCTCCGCCATCAACTCGCTGACCCTGTCGCCGGCGCTGGCGGCGCGCTTGCTGAAACCGCACGGCGCGCCGAAAGACCTGCCGTCGCGCCTGATCGACCGGCTGTTCGGCTGGCTGTTCCGGCCGTTCAACCGCTTCTTCGCCAGCGGCTCGCAGCGTTATCAGCACGGGGTATCCCGCGTGCTGGGCCGACGCGGCGCGGTGTTCGTCGTCTACCTGCTGCTGCTGGCCGCCGCCGGCGTGATGTTCAAGACCGTGCCCGGCGGCTTTATCCCGACGCAGGACAAGCTATACCTGATTGGCGGCGTGAAGATGCCGGAAGGCGCCTCGCTGGAGCGCACCGATGCGGTGATCCGCAAGATGAGCGCCATCGGCCTGAGCGTGGACGGCGTCACCGATGCGGTGGCCTTCCCCGGCCTGAACGCGCTGCAGTTCACCAATACGCCGAATACCGGCACGGTGTTCTTCGCGCTGGAGTCATTGAGCACCCGTACCCGCACCGCGGCGCAGATCAACGCCGAGATCAACGCGCGCATTTCACAGATCCAGGAAGGCTTCGCCTTCTCGATCATGCCGCCGCCGATCCTCGGCATCGGCCAGGGCTCCGGCTATTCACTGTACGTGCAGGATCGCGCCGGGCTGGGTTACGGCGCGCTGCAGACCGCGATCAACACGATGTCCGGCGCCATTATGCAAACGCCGGGCATGGGTTTCCCGATCTCCTCTTATCAGGCCAACGTGCCGCAGCTGGACGCCAAAATCGATCGCGACAAGGCCAAGGCCCAGGGGGTGCCGCTCAATGCGCTGTTCAGCACGCTGCAGACCTACCTCGGTTCGTCTTACATCAACGACTTTAACCGTTACGGCCGCACCTGGAAGGTGATGGCGCAGGCCGACGGCCAGTTCCGCGACAGCGTGGAAGACATCGCCAACCTGCGTACCCGCAACGACAAAGGCGAAATGGTGCCGATCGGCAGTATGGTCAGCATCGGCACCACCTACGGCCCGGATCCGGTGATCCGTTACAACGGTTTCCCGGCAGCGGATCTGATCGGCGACGCCGATCCGCGCGTGCTCTCCTCTACCCAGGCGATGGGCGCGCTGACGCAAATGGCCGGCAAGCTGTTGCCGAACGGCATGAACATCCAGTGGACCGATCTGAGTTACCAGCAATCGACCCAGGGTAACGCCGCGCTGGTGGTGTTCCCGGTGGCGGTACTGCTGGCGTTCCTCGCGCTGGCGGCGCTGTACGAAAGCTGGACGCTGCCGCTGGCGGTGATCCTGATCGTGCCGATGACCATGCTGTCGGCGCTGTTCGGCGTGTGGCTGACCGGCGGCGACAACAACGTGTTCGTTCAGGTCGGGCTGGTCGTTCTGATGGGGCTGGCCTGCAAGAACGCCATTCTGATCGTCGAGTTCGCCCGCGAACTGGAAATGCAGGGCAAAGGCATCGTCGAAGCGGCGCTGGAGGCCTGCCGCCTGCGGCTGCGGCCGATCGTGATGACCTCCATCGCCTTCATCGCCGGCACCATCCCGCTGATCCTTGGCCATGGCGCCGGCGCCGAAGTGCGCGGCGTCACCGGCATCACGGTGTTCTCCGGCATGCTGGGTGTCACCCTGTTCGGGCTGTTCCTGACGCCGGTGTTCTACGTCACCTTGCGGCGCCTGGTGGCCCGCAAAGCGCAGCCGCAGACGGCGTAATCATCATCCTGAAATGCAAAAAGGTCGGGCAATACCCGACCTTTTTTATGCGCTCCATCCGGCATTATTTACCGGCGGCTTCAGCCTCTTGCTCGGCGGCGTATTCCGCGCAGGCGCGCTTGTCACCCCGCTCCAGCTCGGCCAGCGAGTCGGCCACGGTGTGGCGCGCCAGCACCGCGAGCGAAGCCTGCTCGGCCTCGTTCACCACCGATTTGAAATACCAGCAGGCGTTGGCGCTCACCAGGCAACGAGCCGGCACTTCAGGGCGGGAAGCCCAGATGCGCTTGTCGTCGATCACCGCCAGATAGATGTCCCGCAGGGTGATCTCTTCCGCCGGGCGGCCGAGGTGGATAGAGCCGTTTCGGCCCAAGGTGGAAACGATGATGCCGTCTTTGGTCAGCGGCACCATCAGTTTGCGGATAAAGCTGGGGTTGGCTTCCAGAGCGGCGGCGAGGGTGGCGCTCGTCGAACGCATGCCCTGCTTCTCAGCTACGGCGACGCTAAGGACCATTTGCAACGCTGTCGGAAAGCGAAAATCTAACATGTCGTTATCTCTGCGAGACGAAATACTCGGGTTTGGCCGGTGTGGCGATTGGCGCCGATAACACCGCTTAATTGCACAATAATATAACAAACGCAGGGGCTTTTTTGAAGTTTCGCCCAGCGATATCGCACGCAGACATTAGAACGATCGCAAACTTTTGGGCAGGCAGAAAACAGAAACCCGCGTCAATGTTAACGCCGCTCGCTTAACCGGGTTAAACGATCAGAACTAACACTGCCCGCGGGTTTAATTCGAATGTGGCGATCAGGCTCTGTTCAGCACCAGCTGGCCGTTTTTATCCAACGGGATTTGCGTGCCCGGATCGTGATCCATGCGGATCTTGCCCTGCTGATTGCCGATCTTGTAGGTCACGTCATAGCCCAACATTTTCTGGGACTTGTCGTAGACCGTTTTGCAACGCTGCTGAACGCTGGTGGTGACGTCGTTGTTCTGCATCGCCCCTTGCACCTGGTTGCCGGCGTAGCCGCCGCCCAGCGCGCCGACCACGGTCGCCACGTCGCGCCCGCGACCGCCGCCGAATTGGTGGCCGATCACGCCGCCCGCCACTGCGCCCAGCACAGAACCGGCGATGCGGTTTTCATCCTGCACCGGTGCACGGTGCGTGACGGTGACGTTGCGGCATTCCTGACGCGGCGTTTTGATGGTTTCTTTAATCGGTGTGGCGGCGAGCACCTGCGCATATTGCGGACCGGCAGAAAAGACGTCCAGGCTGGCTACCGCGGCAATCCCCAGAGCGGCAGCGATACCAATTCCAACACCGGCTAACATTGACTTGTTCACAGGAAACCTCCTGAAAGTGTTACCACGCATTTTTTCCGGGGTCTGTTACCGGCTGGCACCGCGCTTATTATTTTGCGCATGGGCGGCTGGCGGTATCCCGGTTTACGGCGTGCGCGACGCGCCGTCTGTAAACGAGGTAAAGTCTGCACAATGATCTGAAGGCCCGCAATAAGACAAGGGGACCAAAAATGCGGGAAAACGGCCGTTTTCCCGTTGTTTAGGAGGAATCTTAAGAATTTTACCCATGCCAACGACGGCTTATGCAGAAGAATCAAGCAACCGCCGCCGATCGGCTCGCGCCGCCATAAAAAAACCCGCGCGGGCGAACCGGCGCGGGTTGGTCGACAAAGGCGGGATCAGTGCATCTTCAGGCGCGGACGGATCACCCGGTTAATGCCGCCCACCAGCATCATCAGGCCGGTTTTGATGTAGCCATGCAACGCGACCTGATGCATGCGGTACAGCGAGATGTAGACGAAGCGCGCGATGCGCCCTTCCACCATCATCGAACCGCGCATCAGGTTGCCCATCAGGCTGCCGACGGTGCTGAAGCGCGACAGCGACACCAGCGAGCCGTGATCTTTATACACGTAAGGCTTCAGCGTCTGGCCGTTCATCAACGCCAGAATATTGGTGGCGCAACGCGAAGCCATCTGGTGCGCCGACTGTGCGCGCGGCGGCACGAAACCGCCGCCCTCTTTCGGACAGGAAGCGCAGTCGCCGATGGCGAAGATGTTCGGATCGCGCGTGGTCTGCAGCGTCGGCTCCACCACCAGCTGGTTGATGCGGTTGGTTTCCAGGCCGCCGATGTCCTTCATAAAGTCCGGCGCCTTGATGCCGGCCGCCCACACCATCAGATCGGCGTCGATGAATTCGCCGCCCTTGGTGTTCAGCCCCTTGGCGTCCGCGCTGGTCACCATGGTGTTGGTCAGCACGCGCACGCCCAGTTTGATCAGCTCCTGGTGCGCGGCGGCGGAAATGCGCGGCGGCAGCGCCGGCAGGATGCGCTCGCCGGCTTCCACCAGCGTCACGTTGAGCGCGCTGTTGTCCAGGCCTTCAAAGCCGTAGCTGTGCAACTGCTTCACCGCGTTGTGCAGTTCGGCGGACAGTTCAACGCCGGTGGCGCCGCCGCCGACGATAGCGATGTTGACCCGCTCTTTTTGCCCCGGCTGCGCCGAGAACTTCAGGAACAGGTTGAGCATTTCGTTGTGGAAACGACGTGCCTGATGGGGGTTATCCAGGAAGATGCAGTGCTCTTTCACGCCTGGCGTACCGAAATCGTTCGAGGTGCTGCCCAGCGCCATCACCAGAATGTCGTACGGCAATTCGCGCGCCGGCACCAGCTCGCCGCCCTGCTCGTCGCAGATCTGCGCCAGCTGCAGCGTTTGCGTCTCACGGTTGATGTTGGTCAACGACCCCAGCTGGAAGCTGAAATGGTGATTGCGCGCGTGCGCCAGGTAGCTGAGCGCATCTACGCCGTCATCGAGGGAACCGGTCGCCACTTCGTGCAACAGCGGTTTCCACAAATGGCTGTGGTTGCGATCCACCAACGTGATCTCGGCTTTGTTCTTGCGGCCAAGTTTATGGCCCAGGCTGGTCGCCAGCTCCAGACCACCGGCGCCGCCGCCAACAATAACGATTTTCTTCTTTGGCGTTGTCAAAATAACCCCCTAAATGTGAACCATTTGTTATCCCAGGGTAAATAAATAATATCCTTAGAATACATAGGGTTCGCTTAAAATAAATCGGCTCTCTGCAGCCAGAATAGCATGTGAGGTTATTTGGTCATACCAAAATTGACGTACATCAAATTTTTTTGGTTAAAGGCTGGACGCGGGGATTTTTTGGGGATTGTGATTCAAATAGTTAGCGCTGAGTCACAGTTTTAAATTTTGCCGATTGCCACACAGAATCTTGCTTTGACGTACAAAAAAGCCGCACTTTCCGCCGGTGAAAAACGGGGCGCGCGGCTCGCGGCAGCGTTATGAAACTGTTAACCCAGCGCCTTGAACGCCTTGAGCCGCTGCAGATGCGGAGAGATGTTTTTGAACTTGTGCGTCTGCTGTTCATCCCACACGATCTCGTAGTAGTGATGCAGCAATTCGGCGCTGCGCCGGTTATCCAGCACCTCGTCGTGGCGCGACAGCACCACCAGACAGCGATCGCGGTTTTTCTCGCGGAAATCCTCCACGCACTTGGTGGCGATATCGCGATATTCTTCCGGCCGGTCTATCTTGCCGTGCATGTGCTCTTCCGGGTACAGGTTGGGATTGAACATCGCCTGGCGAATGCCGCACAGGAAGCCGATGCGCTCCGCCCAGAAGCCGCCGAGGCCAACCCCGCAGATCAACGGGTGCGCATCGCCGCCCTGCTGCACCGCCTTGTCCACCTCCTTCAACAGATGCTGCATGTCGTGACGCGGATGCAGCGTGCTGTAGCTGATAAAGCGCACGTCCGGATCGATAAACTGCAGCTGTAATACCTTTTCATGATTGCCGGGACTGGTGGAATCGAAGCCGTGCAAATAGATAATCATGTGGATCCTCGCAACAAGCCAAGGGCCGCGGGCGCGGCCCTCATCATTTCCGCTCTGCGCCGCGATGCGGCACCTGGATTCACCCTTGCGAACGCTGCTTGTGCTCCTCCCAACGCTCGCACAACGCGCTGAGCGCCTTGTGCGCCTGCTGCCAGCGCTCGGAGTCACGCAGTTCCTGACGGGTGAACTGACCGCGATGATATAACCGCTTCACCTTCTCTGCTTTGACCGGGGACAGGTTATCCAACACGCTGACCGCACCGGCGCGGTTGTTGCACACCAGAATCATGTCGCATCCGGCATCCAGCGCCGCCTGGCCGCGCTCGGCGTAGCTCCCCATGATGGCGGCGCCTTCCATCGACAGATCGTCGGAGAAGATCACGCCGTCGAAGCCCAGCTCCTGACGCAGGATCTGCTGCAGCCAGTAAGGCGAGCCGCTGGCCGGACGCGGGTCCGCTTCAGTATAGATGACGTGGGCCGGCATGACGGCGTCCAGCAGTTGGCGGTTGATCAGCTCGCGGAAGATCGCCATGTCGTGCTCGCGGATCTGCGCCAGCGGCCGCGGATCGCGCGGGGTTTCCTTGTGCGAATCGGCGCTGACGGCGCCGTGCCCCGGGAAGTGTTTGCCGGTGGTTTTCATGCCGGCGCTGTGCATGCCGAGGATGAAGCGCTCCGCCATCGCCAGCGCCTGCGGCGGATCGCTGTGGAACGAACGCTCGCCGATCGCCGCGCTGCCGTGGCCGATGTCCAGCACCGGCGCGAAGCTGATGTCGATATCCTGCGCGATCATCTCCGCCGCCATCAGCCAGCCGGCCTCCTGCGCCAGACGGCCGCCTTCCTGCGCATCGTGCAACGCGGCGAACGACTGCGCCGCCGGCAAACGGGTGAAACCCTCGCGGAAGCGCTGCACGCGCCCGCCCTCTTGGTCTACCGCCACCACCAGCCGATCGTGCGAGGCGGCGCGGATCTGGCGCACCAGCTCACGCAGTTGCTCCGCATCGTGGAAGTTACGGGTAAACAGGATCAATCCGCCAACCAGCGGGTGTTTCAAAATCTCGCGTTCTTCTGCATCCAGCTCGTAGCCGGCGACATCTAGCATTACTGGGCCCACGGGCACCTCACTTCATTTTGTTCGTTCAGAATTCAGATGATGATAAACAGAATCGCCGGCGCACCGCAGCGCCCCAGCGCAAAAATTCAACGTCGCCGCTCTGCTGCCAGCGCACTTCAAACCACAGCAGCATCAGATAATCCACCCACGGCAGCCAACGGCGCACCTGCGCCTGCAACCGGGCGACGTCGCGATAGCCCTGATGCGCGTAGTGCTGCAAAAAGCGCTGCTGCTGTTCGGCCGACCAGCCGTTGCTGCGAAACAGCGCGGCGATATCCAGCGCTATGTCGCCGTCGGCGGCATACTCCCAGTCGATCAGCCGCAGCTCTTCGCCGGTGGTGAGCAGATTGCCCGGATGGATATCCATGTGCAGCGGCGCCAGGCGCAGCGGCCGTGGCAAGGCGCTGCGTAAAAAATGACGCTGCAGGCGCAGCCAGGCGGGGGTTAAACGCCGCGTATCCAGCTGCTGCCAGTAGCGGAGGAATTGCCGCCGCAGATCCAGCCGGTAACCGCTGAGCGGCCGCCGATGCAGCGTCGCCACCATCGCCGCCAGCTCGCCGCGCTGATTCAGCGCGTCAAATTCGGAATTTGTGACGACGTCACCTTCAAGCCATTCGAGGATAAGCCACTGATTATTCTGTGCGAAAACCCGTGGCCCCAGCCCCGGCGCACAGCGACGCAGGACCTGCGCCTCCCGCCGCCTGCTCACGCCCAGCGCGCGTTTCTCCGCGCTATGTTGCCGCGCCAGCAGCGTGACGCCCGAGCCGTCGATGCGCCAGCTCTCGCCGGTCAGCCCCTGCACCGGGCTGAAATGACAACCGGCGGTATTCACCGCCGGCAGTCTGGTTTCCATCAGTCGTCGCAGCGCGGCCTCAGCGTTTAACGGCGCCATTGCCCGACCAGACGATCTCGCCGGTTTGCACCAGCATCAGCTGCATATCCAGCGCCGGTGACTTCACGTCGCCGCTGACATCGCTGTACAGCACGTACTGCGCGCCGACGATGCGCGCCAGGCCAATCGCCTTACTGCGCGAGCCGAAGCTGTCATCCGCCGACAGGCCCAGCGTTTGTCTGGCGCTGGTCAGCTTCGCTTCCGGCACCACGCTGAAAGTGGAGTTCGACGCCAACGCCTTATACAGTGCCGCGGTGGCTTTGCCCATCTGCAGCGAGCCGTTGGTGTTGTTCTTGACGCTGTCCAGCAGCAGCACGCTGCCGGCCGTGACGCCATCGGCCTTCAACATCTGCCCCACCAGCGGCTGAACGCTGCCCAGCCAGTCGAGCTGCTGGATTTTCGGCGGCTGCGGCACCGGCTCGGTAGTTGGCGGCTGCGGCTGCTCCACCGGCGGCGTCGGCTGATCCGGCTCGACGGTGACCGGCGGCAACGGTTGTTCCGGCTCAGGCGGGCGCGACAGACAGCCGCTCAGGGTTAATGCGGCCAGCGCCACTAAGACGTACTTTTTCATGCTTTTTCTCCAAACCTGGCAAGCGCTTACAGGTACAGATACAGACGCGCGCTTTTAGCGTCCAGATTGCCGTTAATCGAGTAGATTTTGGCGTCCGAGTCGGGCGCCACCACGATCTCACGCGGTTTCTCGAAGGGGCGAATATCCAGCCCCTGCGCGTCGTACCAATAGAAACGGTAATGTACGGTGACCGGCGTCGGCTGACTGTTATTGAGCACCGAGGTTGCCATCACCCGCCCGGAAGCGTTCGAAATCGAGGGCGTATCGGCCAGAATTCCGGCGGTCAGCACCGAGGGATCCATCACCACCGTCTGCCCTTGGTTGACCGCGATGCCGGGCGGTGAGCTGCATCCCATCAACAACGCGGCGGGCAGCGCCAGCGCCATCAGACCACGCAGAGTTTTTTTACCGCGCATGATTTCCTCGCTTAACGTGACAGCAGCGGCCCCAGCGAGCGGCCACCGACCAGGTGCATATGAATATGATAGACCTCCTGACCGGCGTGGCGGTTGCAGTTGACGATCAGGCGGTAGCCGTCCTCGGCGATGCCTTCCTGTTCGGCGATTTTCGCCGCGGCGGTGATCATGCGGCCCAGCGCGGCTTCGTGCTCCACGGTCACGTCGTTGACGGTTGGGATCAGCACGTTGGGAACGATCAGCACATGGGTGGGCGCCTGGGGGGAGATGTCACGGAAAGCGGTCACCAGTTCATCCTGGTAAACCACATCAGCAGGGATTTCGCGGCGGATAATTTTACTGAAAATCGTTTCTTCGGCCATCTGGCGTTCCTTGTTTTACACAATTATCTGTACGCAGTATGAGTGACAAATTCTACTGCTTTCAACCTGATTGCGCACTTTCCACGTCGAGTGCTGCAGATTCGCGCAGCCCGGCCCCCCGCTTGTGCATCTTTTCACTTTGGTTATTCACTATTGTTGCTTTACTTGCCCCGCGCCGCCGCCAATAGTAACTCCATGATTAACAAAGGATAGAGGGTGTTATGTTACCGAGAATTTCGGCGCTGTGCGCGCTGTTGCTGAGCGCCGCCGTGCAGGCGGCCACGACGGGCGGTATCGACCTGCAGGCTAACCGACAGCCGATACACGCAGAGAAGAATCCCGCCGCTATCGCGCTGATCCCGGCGAACTTTCACTTCGCGGTGCCAGGCAAGCTGACGGTGGCGGTGGCATTCGAGAACTCCCCGCCGCTGGCGCTGTTCGCCGAAGACAATAAAACGCTGATCGGCAGCGATCCGGACATCGCCCGCCTGGTGGCGGATAGCCTCGGACTGGAGCTGAATCTGGTGCCCACCTCCTGGGAAGATTGGCCGCTGGGCATCAGCACGGGCAAATACGATGCGGCAATCTTCAACATCGCCGTCACCAAACAGCGTAAAACCAAATTCGACTTCGCCACTTACCGAGTGGACACGCTGGGCTTTTACGTCAAATCCACCAGCCACATCACCGCGATCAACCGGCCGCAGGACGTCGCCGGTCTGCGGATCATCGTCGGATCCGGCACCAATCAGGAAAACATTCTGCTGGGATGGGATAAGCAAAATCGCGCCGCCGGGCTGCCGCCGGTACAACCGATCTACGTGACCGACGACGCCGCCACCAACCTCAGCATTCAGTCCGGGCGCGCCGATGCGTTCTTCGGCCCCCACTCCACCGGCGCCTACAAGGCGGCGCTGACCGGCAAAACCAAAATGGTCGGCATCGGCCCCAGCGTGGCCTATGTCGCGGTCACCACCAAAAAAGGCAACGGGCTGGTGAACGCCGTCAACGCCGCGATCAATGGCGCGATCGTCAGCGGCGAATATGCGCAGGTGCTGGAACGCTGGGGCGAAGGCGACGAAAAGGTCGAGCGTTCCACCATCAACCCGCCGGGCATCGGCGACTAGCCGCCGATCAGCTGCGGCGCATGCCGACGCATCCACTCGGCCAGCGAGTCCAGCGTTGGCCGCAGCGATTTGCCCAGCGCGGTGACCTGATACTCCACCCGCGGCGGCACTTCGGGAAACACCTGCCGCGTCACCAGGCCGCGCTGTTCGAACAGCCGCAGCTGGCGCGTCAGCTCCTTCTGCGCAATGGGCGCCACCGCCCGCTGCAGCTCGCTGAATCGCACCGGGCCGTCGATCATGATCAGCCGGTACAAGATCGGTATCGCCCATTTACCCGACACCAGATTGACGAAGTCCACCATCGGGCAGGGTTCGCCCGCCGTCGGCAAGGCCGCCAAATTATTTTCTGCCTCTAAGGGCGCTTGCGTCGTCATTTCATCCCTCCTCGTCCTTTAGTATCCAAAAGGTGCCTACTATGCAAAAGGAACTATAGCGCAAATAATGCCGTAACAGACGCTAAAGAGGAATCGGTTATGTCACGACTGCAAGGCAAATACGCATTGATTACCGGCGGCACCAGCGGCATCGGGCTGGAAACCGCTCGCCAGTTCATCGCCGAGGGCGCTTTGGTTGCGATCACCGGCCGCAGCCAACGCGCCCTGGACGCGGCGGGCCAGGCATTGGCGGACAAGGCGCTGTTGCTGCTGAGCGACGCCGGCGACATCCCACAGCAGCGCGCGCTGGCGCAGCAGTTGGAGCAGCGGTGGCCGCGGCTGGACGTGCTGTACATCAACGCCGGCGACGTCACGCATCGCCCGCTGCAGGAGTGGGATGAGCAAAGCTATCAGCGGCTGATGGACATCAACCTGAAGGGGCCGTTCTTTCTGATCCAGGCGCTGCTGCCGCTGCTGGCCAACCCTTCTTCGGTGATCCTGTGCGGTTCGGTCAGCGCCCATATCGGCCTGCCGCAGAGCAGCGCCTACGCCGCCAGCAAAGCCGGTTTGTTATCGCTGGCCAGAACGCTCTCCGGCGAGCTGCACGCGCGCGGCATTCGCGTTAATGGCCTCAGCCCCGGCCCGACCGAAACCCCGGCATTGGGTAAACTGGGGTTGGCGGAAGCGGACGAGCGGGCCTTACGCGACGATATCCGCGCGCTGGTGCCGATCGGCCGCATGGGCAGCGCGCTGGAGCTGGCCAAAGCGGCGGTGTTTCTGGCGGCGGACGAGTCGGCATTTATGGTCGGCGCGGAGCTGCAAATGGACGGCGGCGTGGGGAATTTATAATTTAGCGACGCGGCCGCGCCCCGCGCGGCCCGCAAGATCACCCCAATCCAGGGATGTCGACGCCAAAGGTCTGCAGCAGCAACACCACGTTGAGCAGCACGATCACCACCGTGCCGACCACCGCCGCCAGACTGGTCCAGCGGCCGTTGGCGAACTCGCCCATGATGTCGCGGCGGCGGGTGAACATCACCAGCGCGATCATCGGCGCCGGCAGCGCCAGGCTCAGCACCACCTGGCTGTAGACCAGCGCGTCGGTGGCGTTGACGCCCATCGCCACCACGATAAACGCCGGCACCATGGTCACCAGGCGGCGCACCCACACCGGAATGCGGAAGCCGACGAAGCCCTGCATGATCATTTGCCCGGCCATGGTACCCACCACCGAACTGGAAATGCCGGAGGCGATCAGCGAAGCCAGGAAGATGCCGGCCGCCGCCGCGCCGAACAGTGGCGTCAGCGTATGGTAGGCAGTGCCGATTTCGGCCACGTCGCTGTTACCGGCGTGGAAGGCGCTCGAGGCCATGATCACCATCGCAATATTCACCAGCCCGGCAAGCGCCAGCGCGATCACTACTTCAATATTGGAAAAACGCAGCAGCTTGCGCCGCTCGCCGTTGTCGCTGGCCGGGCTGCGGTGCTGGGTCAGCCCCGAGTGCAGGAAAATGGCGTGCGGCATCACGGTGGCGCCGATAATGCCGACGGCGATGGTCAGCGCCTGCGCATCCGGCAACTGCGGCGTCACCATGCCGAGGCCGGCCGCCTGCCAGTCCACTGGCACGATGAACATCTCCACCAGGTAGCACAGCGCGATGATGCCCACCAGACCGCCAATCATCAGCTCGACCGGGCGGAAACCTTTTTTCTCCACCATCAGCAGCGCATAAGTGATCACCGCCGTCACCCCCATCCCCGCCAGCAGCGGCATATGGAACAGCAGCGCCAGCGCGATCGCCCCGCCGAGAAACTCCGCCAGATCGGTGGCCATCGCCGCCACTTCGCTGAGCAGCCACATGCCGATCACCACCGGCCGTGAAAACTGGTCACGGCACATTTCCGCCAGATTGCGGTTGGTGACGATGCCCAGTTTGGCCGACAGCGCCTGAAACAGCATGGCGATCAGGTTGGCCATCACCACCACCCACAGCAGGCTGTAGCCGTATTTCGCCCCGGCCTGAATGTTGGTGGCGAAATTACCGGGATCCATATAGGCGATAGAGGCAATCACCGCCGGGCCGGCGAACAGCAACGGCGTGAAGGCACCGCGCTTGCGTCCGGCAAGGGCGGCGCCAATCGCGATGTTGGTCCGTTCGGTTAACGATGAGGGGGTTGCCGCGTCACGCATGAATTGCCCTTAATCTTTTGCTGGTTATTTTTCCACCGGTCATGCTGACAATGTAGCATCGGCTACACTTTATGCAACAGGCGAAATTCATTGGCTTTGTGTAGAGATATTTCTAACTACCACAATGCGTGGCATCGAATTGATAATGTGTGCTATTTGGACTAACTTAGGGCAACCCTCCCCGCATTGCCGGGAGACACCATTTTTATGCTTACAGGACGCCCCACGCTATGGTTACCCGCGCGCCAGATAACGCCGACCGCTCCGCCCTGACCGACATGCCGGACGAGGCCGAGCACGCCCTGCGTTTTAGCCGCGCCCGCGAAGCGCAGTCCAATGCGCTGATCGAAGATTACGTTGAGCTGATCGCCGATTTGCTGCAAAGCACCCGCGAAGCCAGAACCACCGATATCGCGCGCCGTTTCGGCGTGTCTCACCCGACGGCGATCAAAAATATCGCGCGGCTCAAAAGCGCCGGGCTGGTGGAGTCGCGCCCTTATCGCGGGGTGTTTCTAACCGAGGAAGGCGAGCAGCTGGCGCAGAAGGTGCGCCGCCGTCACCGCATCGTGGTCGATCTGCTGATGTGCCTCGGGGTGCCGAGCGAAACCGCCGAGCTGGACAGCGAAGGGATTGAACACCATATCTCGGACGAAACGCTGGCGGTGTTCGAGCACTACCTGCAGCAGCACGCCAAACCCTGAGCCCCGGAGCGCCGATGAGCTACGCCGTGCAGCAAATTCATGATCTGCGCCTGGTGGTTTTCGCCGAGGCCGGGCCGATGCTGAAAGATGGAAATGACGTCAGCCTGTTTATCGCGCCCGCCTTTGAACACGAGGCCGAGATGATCGTCCTCCCCGTCAGCCGCCTGGACGCCGCCTTTTTCCAGCTGAGGAGCGGCGTGGCCGGCGCCGTATTGCAGAAATTCATCAACTACCGCCTGCGTGTGGCGCTGCTGGGCGATATCACTCCCTGGCTGGCACAAAGCAACGCGCTGCAAGACTTTGTGCGTGAAGCCAATCGCGGCGAACAGGTCTGGTTCCTCCCTTCTCTCGCCGAGCTCGAACAGCGCCTTGGCGCCTGAAAGCAGGCAATAAAAAAGGGAGGCTTTCGCCGCCATTTCGAGGGTAATAAAAACAAGCAGTTACAGGATTATCAGTAATTTAGATACCTGTAACTGCGTGCTTAAAATGGGTATAGCGTGGGCGTTTGGGTCAATTTGTGGATCATGGCCCTAGCCAACGAATTTTAGTTTTTTCCTCTCAACAACTTCACGCCATTCCTCCGGATCATACTCCCAGCTTGATGCAGACATATCGTCTTCGTCGCCTTCTCTCACTGCTGTTACCAGGAAGAAAACGTCATCCCCTTCCTCGTCTTCCTCTTCATCGACCACGTTTACATCGACTACAACTAAACGCACGCCGCCAGGGATCGTGGAAACATACAATCCCTCCATAGGAATTTCATTTTTATCACTCATGGGTAACGCTCTCCTTTACGCTTACAAGTGGGTTAAATCTTACTGCGTCTTCCAAATAATCAGGCGCAAAATGCGCATAAACCATAGTTTGCAAAATACTCGAATGCCCTAAAATCCGCTGCAGCGCCAGAATGTTGCCGCCGTTCATCATGAAGTGGCTGGCGAACGTATGCCGCAGCACATGCACCGCCTGTCCCGCCGGCAGGCCGGGCGCCACTTCCTTCACGCACAACCTGACGTAGGGGTAATTCAAATCCTTGAACAACGGCCCAGATTTGACGCCACTGGTGATCTCTTTGCAGAGTTCGGGCGAGATCGGTACCGTCCGGTTCTTGTTGTTCTTGGTGTTCAGATAGGTGACTTTGTTGCCGATCACCTCTTCTTTACGTAACTTGACCACCTCGCCCCACCGGGCCCCTGTAGCCAGACAAAGGCGGACAGCTTTCAGGTGTTCGCCGTCGAGCCGCCCTTGCAGCGCTGCAATTTCGGCCTGGGTAAGAAAGCCCATTTCCTGCGCCGGCAGCTTCATTTTTTTCATGGCCTTGAGCGGGTGCTCGCCGTGGTAATGCCCCAGCTCAATGAGAACGGAGAACACGCCGCCCAGCATTTCCTGGTCAAGATTGACTGTCTTGGCCTTCTTGCCTTCAGCAAATCGCAGCGCCCTGTAATCGGCAAAGAAAGTGCGGGTGATCTGGCTGGCTTTGGGATACCCCATTTTTTCAGCCATCACGCGTAATTTCTGCGCTCTCTTCACCCCGTCTTTCAGATGCTGACCATGGTGATCCCACCAGAGATCGATAAGGTCAGTTAACGGTCGTTGGTCGGCTGGTTTGTCTATCCAGTCTTTATTGTTCCGCGTCGCAATGATCCAACGTTCGAACTGTTGGGCCTCGGATTTCGTCTTAAACTTTTTGCGGACACGCTTTCCTGTTCTACCCTGGGGGCGCACGTCCACCATGTAGCCATCAGCACCAAGAGATTTAATGCTCATGCTTACTTACCACTTGCAAGATTCACGCAATGGCTTAATGGCATTGCTAAGCCCTGATAAATCAAAAGTGGTTTGAGCAGGGCTGTCACCATACGGGGTGACCTGTACGAACATCTTTTTGCTTTTCATAAGCTGCTTAATAAATGAAACAGTTTGCCCGCTATGGAATGTTGCCTTGCTGTCACTGGAAATGAGCCATGTACTATTCACTGCTTTTTGGGCATCAATGCGGGTAAGAACACGTGTCCGGTCAACCCCAATGAAAGTATTCCAGTCGACAAATAGCTCTGTCTTTTTTTCTCTACAAGTGACATATAATGTGGGGACTATTGCTCCCTTAAACTGAACTTGGACTTCATTTTCAGCCGGCAGAAAAACATACACATTATTAGAATCATCAATGGGGGATTTTTCAGTTCTTGAGTCCCATTTACCAACAGACAAAGATTCTGCGCTTTCAGTTTTAGCATCTGGTTTCAGTTTACCGACCTTATCGAAACACGCCAGTCTATCAGTGTCACTGGTGAGTTTCTGACACTGGCCTATTTTGTCAGAAATATTAGCTTCAGCATGAACGATTCCAAAAAAGGAACTAAATACAATAAAAGATAATGTTTTTTTCATTTTAATATCCCATAGGTTCTATTATTAGTTGTTTCCTGTCTTCTTGGTTATCACTCAGACCAAGCTATTTTTTCTGCACATATCCCACCTCTGCCCCACGCGTTCATAAGCTTCCAAGCTATCAGCCAGCCTTCTGGCCTTTTGGGGGGTTGGATGTGCTCTCTAGCCCATCAGGGGAGAGAGCCGGAGAAATCTGCCCGATTTCCGGTGCGGCATCCCCAGTCATTAACCACATAGTGTATTTTTTAAACCGAGGGTGTTGCGTGATCTTCATCAGTGTTGTCCCGCCAGGCTCTATCACACCGGTTTCATATTTCTTCACGGTGCTAATTGAAATGCCTGTTAATTCGCAAAAATCGCTCTGACTGACCCCTTCGCTCTTGCGGATCGCTTTTACTTTGTCGCCTAGAGTGCTTGACATGGTTCATCCCTATGAACTAAAGTCACCTTGGTTCATAGATATGAACCTGTAACAACTTAAAACTGCGCGATCCTAGAGGTTATCACTATGAGCAAAAACCGACAAAAAAAGGTGATTGGGCCAAGGGGCAACCAGCTTCCAGCCGACTACCCTTTCGGTGAATTACTGGAAGAGTCGATCTCGGAGTATGCGCGTCGTATCGGCAAGAATCCGCAGACCATCCGCACACAGGCGGACACTGGAGCCCTGCCAATCTTGCAGGCGAAGAAAGGCGCAAAGCGCCGCGTCAATCTTTACGCGATTTATCTGAACGCCAAACGGAACGCCGAAAAATACGTCGAGCGCATGGGGTCATAAATCCAATCACAATCGGGCTGAGGAAGAAAGCATGAACAAAACACCATTCTGGATCTTGCTGGCGCGTGAAGGGGAAACAACAGACGGCCGTTATATCAGCGCAGAAAAGTTAATTGCATTGGCTGAAAATTATGCATGCCATAGATATCAAGCTTCCGTACGCGCTGGATATGCAAGGAAGGAATACCTAGTGAGTATGGGGAGCGTTATCGAGATTAAGTCAGAAGTTGAAAACGATAATGTTTGCCTGTACGCACTCATAGAACCAAACGAATTATGGTTTAGCTACAGATCTCGCGACTATCTGGAAAGAATACAAATATTTCCAGCCATTGAATTCGTCGAAGAATCTAATGCTTTGGGGAAAAAACGTGTTGATGGTTCCGTAGTCGGAGTGACGTTGACGGATAAACCTGCAATTAAAAACCTCCAACCATTGAATAAATTCATGTTGATGGAATAAGGCGGAATAATGAGCAACTGCCAGCCTAAAGCCCTTATCCAGCTGTCGAAACACACTTTCGTTTATCGCGGGTTCACTATTCAAAAGTGCCCGCGCCATAGCGAAACGAATCGCACGGCCTACCAGCTGGTGAGCAACGGGGATTATTTCGGTCGTGATTTCGCGCTTGCGGAAGCCATGCGCACCGTGGACAAGATGATCAACGGCAAGAGGCCAGCATGAGCGGCAACCCATTCTACGACGCAGCAAACGCCGTGATCGCTCAATACGCCAAGCGCATGCAGTACATGAAACCCGAACGCGCGGTCGGCGAATCGGCGAATGCAGTGATCAATCTCGGACGTATCGCAGACGCCGCGCGCTATGCCGGTCACCCTGCTGCCAGCATCGTTATCGAGAACGCCGCGAAGTATTGGCAGTGCTACGGCAAAAAGCCGGCGACATTTTCAGAGGACACACCAGCATGAAACAGCCTTACCGCATTCTGATCGACACGCTGCTGCTGCAGTACCACACCAAAGCGACCAATCTGAACAGAGCTTCCGCTGTGGCGCCAGAGGTTCGCCAGGTATCGCTGAACGATTACGCCTTCCGCCTGTGCATCGGACTGACTGGCCTGCTGAGTACGGCAGAGGCTGCTGGCGATGGCCCGGCCGCCGCCGTTATCGATCGCTTGATCATGCGCTGTAACAACGGCGATATTCCGCAACCTGAAGTGTAAGGAGCCGAACAATGGATATTAGAGAGATTTGGCTTAAAGCCGCTGACAGTCTGGTCGCCGAGTATTTCAAACCGGATGAAAATGACGGTTTTGATGCTGTGTCTGTTCTGACGGCGCTCGAACACACGGCAGATGCGCTCTACAACATTGATCACAAACTTTCCCTGTTCATTGCAGAGGAAACTCGCGCTTGGTATTACAACGGCATGAAAAGCCAGGTCAATTTTTACGAAAACTGGTTAGCGGTTGTCAGCAAGAAAATCGTAGCCGGGTAAGCCCGGCCCTATCTGAGAGCGCATCTCAACCTTTAACGGTGGGTGATTGGCGTCACGGGATGCGCTCCCAGATAGGCAACAGTGTGAGGGCTTTTATGAGCATGACAGTTGAGCAAATAAAATCCGGTGAGCGTTTCGTCAATAACGCCAAGTCATTACTGGCGCGCGCTAAAAACAAAAATCACACTGCCTGTTTTTATAACAAGCTGATGGCGAGTGAAAAAAAAGCCATTTGCACATTAGGTAATATTGATAGCCGCATAAAGTTAACAGCTCAACACATCGAAATGAAGTTCGAGGAAATGAGTCGTGCAGAAAGGCGTGCAGTTTTCCGAGGAATAAAACTTCTACAAAAGTTAAATCGCGATATCCCGTCACTAATAAATATTGCTGACTGCGATTAATTAAACAGCGTTGTTAAAAATAATGCCGCCTTCATGGTGGCGGGTTTCTTACACCCTGAAATCAGGAGGGGGATATGCAAGACGACGAATTACACAAAGCGTTTATGAATGCCCGCCGCTCTGAGCGGCTGCAACTGCTTGAGCTGTTGGAAAGCAAACTTGACCGACTGGCCGCGGATAACTTCACCCGCGATCAGGTATTAAGCACGTTGAAGGACTGGATCAACATCCGCCGGTCTACCGACGCACCAAAAGTGGAGAAGCCCCAATGATGGCTTTCTGCTTCACTCTCGCCGCCGTTTGGGCGGTTGTCGCGTTTGGGCTGGTTGGCTGGGTTGCCTACCGCTATTGCAAATTCTGCCGCGCATTCAATCGGCAGTGTTTGCAGCCTGAACAACGTAATTACGATTAATCACTTAAAGGTGAAAATGATGACTAACAAACAAGACGCAATGAACGCTGTAAATCGTGCTATCGGTTTTGTTCGTGCTATTGAACCATGTAATGACTCAATACGTGAATTAAACTCGGTGGCAAACTTCATTAATGAGGCTGGGCAGCATGAAGAATATAAAGCTGCTTGGTTAAGCCTCGTTAATATCATCCATTCAATTGACCCGGAATGGTTAGAAAAGTACACCGGCGAAAGCGAGTGGGAAAAAGCCCGCAATTTTATTGCAGATCAGAATCAGGCATTAAAAAAGGTCACTGCCGAACAAGACAAATTGAAATGCACCTATGTTGGCGTCGACTTTGCTGCAACCGTTAGCGAAAACATCAGTCAGCAAATCCAGGAAGATCTTCTATTTAACGTAAGTTCCCCCTTCCCGAAATTCTCCCGTTATGGAGGGGGCGTGTATTTCCGCGATGTACTGAGAAGCGTTGCTATTACTCAGATCAGGGAAGAGCTGAGCGCAGCTGAGAACAAACACCCTACCTGGCCGACGGATGTTGTTCATGCAACCGCCATTCTCAACGAAGAGGCCGGCGAACTGACCCAGGCGGCGATCGATTACCACTATCACAACGGATCACTAGAAAAAGTGCGCCGCGAGGCCGCTCAAGTTGGCGCCATGGCAATCCGTGTACTGATCAACCTGCCCTATGCAAAGCGCCCGGGAGAGCCAGTAACGGAAGCTAACGGGGTTACATGGTAATGGCTGATCAGATCGATATGGCACAAGAACGGCACCAGCTGATTCTTGAGTCTCAAATCGCCAACGCCCGCCCGCAGCAATGCGGGCCTTCTGCTTTCACCTGTGAAACCTGCGACGCGCCGATATCTGAAGCGCGCCGCGCCATCGTCCATGGCGTAACGCGCTGCGTTACCTGCCAGGAAATCCACGAAGCCAAAGCACGGCATATCAAGGGGTAAGTCATGACACCACAACAGCAAGCGCAGCAATGGTTACGCGACAACGTCCTGATTCTGGACACCGAAACCACCGGGCTTGGCGATGACGCCGAGATCGTAGAAGTCACCATCATCGACACTGACGGCACGATTCTACTCAACACGCTGATAAAACCACGAAGCGTAATCCCAGCTTCCGCGATAGCCATTCACGGTATTACAAACGAAATGGTAGCTGATGCGCCATCATGGCCGGACGTGCGCTCCAAGTTTTACCAACTTATCAGCGGCCGAAAAATTGTGGTTTATAACAGCGACTATGACACCAGGCTGTTAGATCAGACCAATGATGATTGGGGGCTTACAGAACCATCTTATATCGAGCGACCAGAGTTTGAATGCGCCATGCTGGCATACGCTGAATTTTACGGCCAGAAAAGCGAGCGCGGCGGATATAAATGGCAAAAGCTGACCGCCGCCGCTGAACAGCAAGGCGTCATTATTGAAGGAACGCCGCATCGCGCCCTTTCTGACTGCCTGACCACCCTCGGCGTGATTAAGAAAATGGCGGCAGGAGGTGATCGCCGCGCATCGCACGGAATAACGGCACAGAAAGCTGTCGATATCCTTAACGGGTTATTTCAGGTAGACCCAGATGCGATCACAGCTCTGGTTGATAATCGCGTTAAGTGTTCTGAATATTTCGCCAAAAAGACAGCGGCAACGGTAGGTATCTGCGACAGCACCTATATCATCGGAATGATTGGCGTCATCAATGCACTGATTTCACCTGAAGTGATAGCAGCAATTTATGATGGTAATGAGCTGAAGGGTTTCGCTGTAGCTGATGTCGTTTTTGCAGGCGGTGACGCATGAACCGCACGGCGCTGAAGTGGCTCGGCAGCAAAGCTCGCATTATCGACACGCTGCGCCGGCACCTGCCGGAAGGTAAGCGCCTGGTTGAGCCGTTCGTCGGCTCCGGCGCTGTTTTCCTCAATACCGACTATGACAGCTATCTGCTGTGCGATATCAACAGCGATCTGATCAACTTCCACAACGTCGCCAAAAGCCTGCCGGACGTTCTGATCCGTGAAGCGCGCAACCTGTTCAAAGAGCACGCCAGCGAGGCTGGATATTACGCTGTGCGGGCCGAATTCAATCTGCGCTGTGATAGCAATTTCCTGTACCGCGCCGCTCAGTTCCTTTACCTGAACCGCCACGGCTTCAATGGTGTTTGCCGCTACAACCTACGCGGCGAGTTTAATGTGCCGTTCGGTCATCGAAAAGCTCCCTACTTCCCAGAAGACGAGATCAGAGCCTTTGCGGAAAAGGCGCAGGCCAAGAAAGCCATTTTCCTGTGCTGCAGCTTCCCCGAGGCGATCAGGATGGCTCAGGCCGGCGACGTGATTTATTGCGATCCGCCGTACATTCCAGCCAGTGCATCCGCCAACTTTACCAGTTATCACACTGACGGCTTTACCAACGAGCAGCAGAGCAAGCTGGCGCGCATGCTTCGTATCGCCGCCAAGCTGGGCCGCCACGTCGTAGCCTCGAACAGTGAGACGGATGCAGCCAAAGCGCTGTACGCCGATTTCACTATCACCTCGATCGCTGCCCGCCGCTCTGTCAGCGCCAAAGCTGCCAGCCGTGCAGACGCTGGCGAGATCATCGCGACCATGAGGGCGGCATCGTGAAAAAACACCACCTGAAGATCCACCCGGAACACCTCGCCGCCGTCAACTGTGGCGCGAAAAGAGCCGAATTCCGTATTAACGACCGTGACTTTGCCGTCGGCGATCTGCTGAGTCTGAACGGCTATACAAAGTTTGGTCACCTGGAAGGATTTACCGGCGAGCACATCTGGGTGCGTATCACCCACATCACCGACCTGGCCGAATGGGCGCCGGGTTACGTGATGCTGAGTATCGAGCGGGGGCCGTTCAAATGCTGATGCCTTTGCGTGCTATCTCATATCCTGCCGGAACGGCGCTGATCGACGATCGTGTCTTCGCTACCGACGCCATAAACGTGATCAGTATTTCCGGCGGCAAAGACAGCCTGGCGCAATGGCTGCTTGCACTTGCTGCCGGCGTCAAGATTATTCCCGCATTTGCTGACACCGGCCACGAACACCCGTTAACAATGAAATACCTGGATTATCTCGAATCCAAGTTAGGGCCGATTCGCCGCGTCAAAGCCGACTTTACCGCGCGCATTGAAGGTAAGCGCCGGTTTATTGCCGAGCACTGGCCCGTAACACTTGTTACTGAGTGTGGGCTGACTGAGCAAGAGGCAAAAAAGACCGTTGCCCTGGCACTTGAAACCCTTCATCCAACCGGCGTGCCATTCCTTGATCTCTGCATGTGGAAGGGTCGTTTTCCGTCAACAATGGCCCGCTTCTGCACATTCGAGTTAAAGCACATCCCGATCCGCGATCAGTTGGTTGCGCCTTTGCTAGACGAGTATGACGAGGTGATCAGTTGGCAAGGGGTTCGGGCGGAGGAATCGCCGCAACGCGCGGGGTTGCCCGCGTGGGAAAGCGATGCCGATAAAACGCCGGGCCTAAATATTTATCGGCCAATTCTCGATTGGAAACATGCCGACGTTTTCGCGATTGCCAAACACCACGGCATCAAGCCGAATCCGCTGTATACACAAGGCTGTAGCCGCGTCGGCTGCATGCCATGTATTCACGCTCGCAAATCCGAGCTGGCCGAGATCTTTACCCGCTGGCCGGAAGAGATAGCCCGCGTTGCACGATGGGAAAAGCTGGTCGCCGCTTGCTCTCGCCGCCAGAACAGCACCTTCTTTCCCGCGACTCAAGATCCGAAAAAAGCGGAAAGCCGAATCGAGTGCATCACGGTTGAATCGCATGGCATCGAAACCTATCGCGATTGGGCCCTAACCACCAGGGGCGGGCAGCAGTTCGATCTGATCGCCGCCATGAACGATCACACCGCTTGCAGTAGCGTTTACGCCGGCGTTTGCGAATGACTAAAAGTACCAAAGGCCGTCGCGAACCATCCCCGCCGCGCCCCTACCCGGGCCGCGGCGCAGTTGCTTTTGATTGGCCCTATCCCTGGAATGCACCGAAGCGGGGGATCAACCCGTATACCGAAGACGCTGAAAAAGAACTGAAACTCACCGACGCGCAGCGTCGCCGGCAACGTTGGCTTGAGGTTACCGCGGATCAGGAGCGTGATCGCGATTCGCAGCTTTCCATTCTGGCGGAACAGCGCCGCGGTGAAGGCAAGGTTCAGTTGGTACTTGGCGCACTGATGGCGCAGCCCGATTTTATTCGCTCGCCGCTGCTGGCACGCATCAGTGCCATTCGTAAGAGCAAGAAAGGCAACGGTGAGAAACTCTCCCGCAATTACATCTTGCGGACGATCAAGACAATACTGGCCCGCGTCGAGAAGATGCAGGCCAAACAGCTCACCTTTGGCCTGCAGCTCGTTGCCCGCCGTGAGCGGCTAGACGATTTGCTGCGCCTGCCTGAGCTGGACAAGCGCGCGGTAAAATTGCTGGCAACCTTCACCGCCGCCCACTTTGAAACCCTGCTCGAGCAGCAGAGCTCGCGCCATATTTCCTGCGATCCCACGCTTGAACAAATCCTGCGCGTTTACGTGTCGCTGGGTACTGAGGCCGAACGCTTCAACGTGACGCCGCCCTGCTGGCATTCGCTGAACCCTTATCTGCGCCGACGCGGTGAACCGCCTTACGACAAAATCCCCGGCGCCATCGCCAGAATGTGCTGCGCGAACTGGTGGTTTACGAATTTGTGGGCGTTACGTTCCCGCTGGCGCGAAGAGCTGTTGCGCGCCGCCGGTCTGGTACGTAAGCAGGATTCCGCCTACATCAGCGCCGACGCGCTGACACACTTCCGCGAGCAACGCCGGCGCACCCGTGAATTTCTGAAAGCCTTCGAGCTGACCAACGAAGACGGCTTTTCCATCGATCTTGAAGATGCCTATTACGCCGGCCCCAGCAATCCACGCCACCGCCGCATAGAGATGATGACCACGGTCAAAGGCATGCAGGATATTGCCGAAATGCGCGGCGATTGCGCGGTCTGGTGCACGATCACCACCCCATCACGTTTTCACGCCACCATGATCGACGGGCGACTAAACCCTAAATGGGCAACGAAAACCGTTCGAGACAGTAACGATTATTTGGTTAACCGATTCTTTGCCAGCGTCCGCAAAAAGCTGAACCGTCAGGGGCTGCGCTGGTACGGTATTCGCGTCGCCGAGCCGCATCACGACGGCACTGTCCACTGGCACATGATGGTTTTTTGCCGTCCAGATGACCGCGACGGCATTGTCAGCATCCTGCAGGAGTTCGCCATTCGCGACGATCGCGCCGAGCTTGGCGACGACATAACGCCGCGCTTCAAGACCGAACTGATCACTGCGGAAAAGGGATCGCCAATCAGCTACATCGCGACCTATATCGGTAAGAACTTGGACGCCGAGCCCTTGCGAAAAGCGAACAAAGATACCGGTGAGCCGCCGGTCGACCACGAAAGCGGCAAAAGTATGGCCGACACGGTCGAGCATGCGCTCGGCTGGGCCAGCCTGCACCGCGTGCACCAATTCCAGTTTTTCGGCATCCCATCACGCCAGGTTTACCGCGAGTTGCGTCGGCTGGCGACCCAGCTTGATCGGCAGGGTATCGACGCCAAGAAAACCCAGCGACTGAGCGATAAAGCCATGGATGACGTGATGAATGCCGCCGATGCCGGCTGCATTGCAACGTACATATTGAAACAAGGCGGCGTACTGACGCCGCGTAACGATCACATCGTCCACACCGCCTACCTTCAGGCAGAAAAACCCAACGACTACGGCGAACTCGGCATTCAGATCTTCGGCGTCTGGTCACCAATGCTCGGAGAGGCGTCGCGTATTTGCACCCACCCAGACACCTGGACACTGAAGCGCAAACGTAAACCTGCGAGTGGCGAAGCCGCGCGCCAGGGGGTTGACGTTGAGGGTGGCGGCGCAGCCGCCGCCCCTTGGACTCGTGGCAATAACTGTCCGCCTGAGCAAGAACCGAGCAAAAACAGCGGCAGTTTATCCACGAGTGAAATGCATCGAGTACAGCCAGCGCCGACTGTGCCAGCTGACGCGCCAATAGATTTTGAAAGCCTCGACCGCAAAGAACGGCGGGCACTGCTCCGGCGACTGAAAAACGATCCGGACGGTGGCCCACCGTCGGAGAAAGCGCCGTTATCAGTTGAAGAACTGCGCGCAGAGGATGATTTACACCGCCAAAAAGAGCAGCGGCAGAAGCGGCGAGAGCAGCTGGCACCACGCGCGGCACTGATAGCCGAATCCGCATCCAGTATTGGCATCGAGTTAACCAGGCGCGAGGCGTTCAGCCTGGCTGACGGCGCCACGCTAAACGTGGCCGGACAGCGTTATCGCGCAAATCACGATGGCAGTTTGTCGGCACTCCAGCCGGATCATCTTCACAAATCACTGGAATTGCTGGCACGCGTCGAGCGGCTGCGCCGCATTTCATAGCCATAGCCGGCGATGTTGGCCGGAGCGCACAGACGAATTTGTCTGTTCTGGCCATAACGCGGCATAGACAAAAACAGCTGCGCTGCAGCACCGTCATTAACAACTATGAGGTACCGACAAATGGGATATTTGGGGAGCAAAGCGGCGAGCGGAGCATACCAGGCGATCATCAGCCAAATGCCGCCACATGATACTTACATCGAAACGCACCTCGGCGGTGGCACCATCATGTTACGTAAACCACCCGCGGCCCGCTCCATTGGGTGGGATATCGATCCGGAAACCGTTGAAGCATTTTGCCAGGGAAACCCAGACTACCTGGACGAACAGGCCGAGCGCCTTATGATTGAGATCGGTGACGCGGTGAAGCTGCTGCGTGCCGTTCCTTTTGAAAAATACGGCCGCACGCTGATATACGTCGATCCGCCCTATCTCCCAGAAACTCGCACCAGCCGCGCGCGGTATCGTCACGAGTATACCGTCGACGATCACCGCCGCCTGATCGACGTGCTGCGCACTGTGCCCGCCAACGTCATGATCTCCGGCTATCCGTCCGCGCTCTATGACGAGTTGCTCGGCGACTGGCGCAGCATCCAATTTCAAGTGATGACTCGCGGCGGCCCGCGCACCGAGCAGCTATGGATGAACTTTGCCGAAGGGAACGCCTACAGCCACGCCTTTGCCGGCGCGAACTACATCGATCGCCAACGAATCAAGCGTAAGGCGAAGCGCTGGGCCAAGAACTACAGCGCCCTGCCTGCTGCCGAGCGCGCAGCGATCATGGCCGCATTATTAGAAACGCATCAAGAACCGTAATAAGGGGGATTTATGCCACACGAACTACACCGTCACCACATTCCAGAACCAGATCATCACAGCGACCACGCCAAAAAGATGGCCGGTATCACCAGCCGCCTACAAAACGTCATGCTGACCGCGAACATCACCGCAGATGAATTAGTTGGGTGTGCCCGCATCGTGAGGAAAAATCACGAACTATTTGAAGGAATGGGAGAAAAAGAGCAACGCCAATCCCCTGCACCATCAGAAATCGGTGAAATCAAAGAGTACTTTTGCAGCTTTTGTGGAAAGAGTAATCATCAAGTTAACAGGATGATAGCTGGCCCGCGGGTATACATCTGCAATGAATGTGTCGATCTTTGCGAGGATATCATCAGTGATTTTAGGACAAGCTAATAAAGTGACTTCACAACTTGACTTCACATTATCAAACCATCAAAATGACTTCATAAAGTGACTTCACGGACTGCGAAATGAAAGAACAAGTTTCAGCGTTAAGGAAGCGGCAAAAAAACACGTTAGAACAGATATTTAAAACGCCTGTTCTCTCCGGGATCAAATGGTCAGATGTGGAATCACTGATAAAAGCGCTGGGTGGCGAAGTCAAAGAGGGCCGCGGTTCACGTTGCAAGTTCCTGCTTAATGGCAGCATCGCCAACTTTCACCGCCCCCACCCATCGCCGGACACGGACAAAGGCGCGGTGGTCAACCTCCGCGAATGGCTGGAAAGCATAGGAGTTAAGCCATGACGAAGACAGCAGCAGCAACCCCAAACACCATGGAGATCGCCGGGCAACCGGCGGTAATCAGTTTTGTGCCGGAACTGGGCGCGTTCCGCGGTAAATTCCTCGGCTTGTCCGGTTACTGCGATTTCGTTTCCGACAGCATCCAGGGGCTGAAAAAAGAGGGCGAGATCTCTTTGCGCGAATATCTGGACGATTGCAGCACCGCCGGCATCGAGCCATACGCGCGCCAGGAGAAAATCAAGACGTTTACCCTGCGCTACCCGGAATCGTTCGGCGAACGGCTGAATCAGGCAGCGGCAGAACATGAGGTTTCGGTCAATGCTTTTATCGTTGAAACCCTCAACGAGCGCATGAAACACGCCTGATTTTCCATCTCACACGAGGCTCAACCGTTGAGCCTCAAAAATGCGTCATCTGCAATGCAAAAACGTGCACAATTTTGCACAATAATTCGATCTCCCCCATTGCGAACCTGCGCCAGTACTGGCGCGGGTTAGATCTACTTTGGATCTTGCACAAAAAAGAGGGTGTGAGGCGCGCAGGCGAGGCGGGGGAGCAAGCGCGCGCTTTGGGGTATGGGAAGGGGGTCGTGTGTTGCCTGAATCGGCCGCTGTGAGGCTCTCGTCGTCGTGGTGCTATTGAGGTGATGAACGAGCGTTAACGCGCCAGCGGCCCGCATAGCGCGGCTGGCGGTGGGGAGCGGTTAGAAGTGATGGGCGTGGCGCGTGATGCGGGGGATGGCCGCCATAGACAGCGGCGGCCGTGCTGCAGCGCCGGGGCTACTCTACATCGAGCAGTGCATACGGGTTGAAGCGGATCACCTCCTCCCCCATCCAGTCGTTGACGTGCTTCATGGCTTCCATGATGGGCGTCAGCTCGTTGATGGCGAACACCCGCGCCGCCTTCTCAACGTCGCCGAAGGTGCCATTACCTTCCGGCATGGCGCCCATCAGCTGCGGCGGCACGCGGTGCGCGGCGAGGATATCGTCACGCGTGGCGGACTTGACGCCCAGGAATTCATCCTTGGCTGAGATCTGGCTGAACGGCAGGATCTGCACCGAGTCCTTACCGCCGTTCGGCGCGTGCAGCAGGATGTTTTTGAATGCCCCGCCGCGGCGCGTGTCGGTCAGCGTCTTCTTGAGCTTGTCGAGGCTCTCCTGATCGGCGATGGCGCTGTTGACGTAGACGATGCAGCCGGCATGGCTGCCGTTGTCGTAGTACAGCTTGCGGAACGTGTCGGCCGAGTGCGAAAGGTTCGCGGACAGCAGGCCCGCGAAGTATTCCGGCATGCCGTAGATCTCCTGGTGAATGTCCGGGTTGATCACATGGCAGACGGCGCCGGTAGGGAACTGATAATCATCAAACCCCGCCTGGATAAACCAGTAAGTATCCAGGTCAGAGCCGCGGCGGGTGTACTTCGCCAGCGTGTGGTGCAGTGCCAGCGGCCCGCCTAACACGTTGCGGCGCAGCTCCAGATAAGCATTGCCGAACACCACCCAATCCATGGCGAAGGCCGAGAACGCCTGGCGCGACAGAAGCTTGTGCGGGATGAAACAACCGGCCAGCACATTACGCTTGAATATCAGCGCCGACTGGTGCCAGCTGGCGTGGCCGAACTGGCGCGCCAGACCGTACCAGCTGATCGGCGTGTCGTAGTAGCGGCCATTGTCGGCGCAGTACATCGAGTCGAGCAGGTCATAGGACGAGCTGACCGGCCAGGGGCCGTCGAATGAGAAGGTACTCAGGCCAGGGAGTTTTTGCAGCTCGGTCGCCAGATCAAGCTGCGTGTCTGCGGCGGGCTGCTGGCGCTGCCGCGCTGTTTTTCGTTTACTCACGTTAATACTCCATAACCGTCATAGTGCTGCCGCCATCTTGTCCCAGCGGCTCGTTGATAATGGCCAGCATCGTCGCCCAGGCAAGATCGCCATGGCTGACGCCGCGGCTGCGGTCGGTGTCATATGTGATCACCCCGCCAGGCGTGACCACTTTGCGCACCGCGCTGAATGCCGTGAGCAGATCACGTTCTCCCCTGTCGAACTCCCAGCGACCGCCACGAACGAGTTGAAGCATCTTCAATACCAGCATGCGCTTGCTGGCTGGGTTGAACTGGTAGCAGACCGCCGCCGGAAACCGCTTCTTCACCAGTTGCCAAACCGCCTCGCCAATCCCCTGCCCGTCAATGCCGATATGCTGCACGTTATATCGATCCAGCATGCCAATGATCAGATTGGCCTGCGCCTCGAACTCCATGCCGCGAATGCGCTGCGTCTCGATGGTGCGGAACTTGCCACCGGCGACCAGCGGCACGGCGTTGACGGAGATGCCCCCGCTATCACCCTTCCCGCTGGCGCCGTTGGGGTCATAACCAATCCAAACCGGCCGGTCGGCCAACGGCCGCATGGCGTAGGGTTTCCAGTCAAGCCAGTCGTCATAACTATCAGCGGCACAGGTCAACAGCATGTTGTAGTCAAAGGCCGCTTCACCGTCGCGGATGAATTGGCAGCCGTAAAGTTGGTTGTATTCCTCCGGGCTGTTCTCGTCGTGAATTTCATCGAGATCGGTAAAATCCCAGCCGTGATCGATGGCGTCCTGTAGCGTGACGATCTGGCGCCAGACTTTGTCCGGGCACATCAGCCCGCTGTTCAGCGTCTTCCAGGACGTGTCGAACTCCACGCGACTATTGCTGGCGCGCCCCTTGTTGAATGCTTCCCCTGTCCAGAACGGATACGCTTCATGGCTTTCCGCCGACGGCGTGGAGAAGTAGGTACGCGTCAGCCCCTTCAGCGTCGCCATAGCGCCGGCCACCTTCTTCAGGTTGGCGAACTGGCCCACCCAGAAAAACTCATCGAAATAGAGGTTTCCGGTGTAGGACTGCGCCGTCGCTGCCGACGTGCCGAGAAAATGCAGCTCGGCGCCGTTGAACAGCTGGATCATGTCGCCGCCTTTCAGCTCGACGTCGACCTCCGCCGCAGCGGAGCGAATGAAGTTGCGGAACTGGTACGCCTGCCGGCGGCTGGCCGATAAGAAGATCTGATTGCGCTGGTAGGTCTCTTTCACATCATCAGATAACGCGCGGAGCAGCGCCTCGCGCGCAAAATACCAGGTCGCCCCCACCTGACGAGATTTAAGGATCGCCCGGTTGCGGTGGTGGTTATTGTCATACCAGCCCCGTTGGTGCCAGTGCAGCGACCCCAGAATGTTCTGCCGTAGCTGCGCGATCTGCGACTCAGAGAAGAAGTTTTGCTTCTTGCGCACCTTCTTTTTCGGCTGGGTGGCCGGCGTGCCGTTGTCCAGCTTCTTCAGCTGGCGCGTCAGCAGGTCGATTTCCTTGAAGTCGCCGCCACTCTTCTTGTCCTTGCCCGTCAGCTGCACCAGGCGCGCATCAATCGAGGTTGTGACGCGCTGGATCGGTGGCGTTTCGTCCCATTCGTCGCGCTTCTTCCAGGCGTAAACCGTGTTCTGGTTGATACCCATCAGGCGCGCGATTTCCGCCGGCGGATAGCCCTGCCAGTAAAGCTGTCGTGCGCGGTGCCTAGTGAATGTTTCCTGAACCGTCATTGTCTCCCCCATGTCCTGCCGGGGAGGTTAACCCGCGCGCGCGGGGGCTTTCTCGCGGTGCCGGCTGTCGCCGTTCTCCGACAACAACAACGCGTTGAGACGGGGCCGGGCGCCCTGCCATCATCACCGGGAACTCAACAGAATCGTGAGCAAGCAGACATGGCAAGCACAACGAGCACCCGTAAGAAATTCCGCGTTATGACCTCCGGCGTCACTATCGACGGCCGTCAGGTCACCCGCGATCAGATCCATGCGATGGCGGCGTCGTATAACCCGGCGGTGTATGGCGCCCGCGTCAATATCGAGCACTACCTTTCCCCGTTCCCTGACAGCACCTTCTGCGCCATGGGTGACGTGATGGCCCTGTCCGCCGAGGACATTTCCGACGGCCCGCTGACTGGCGAAGCTGCGTTGTACGCAGAGATCGAGCCTACGGCACGCATGAAGACCATGACCGACGACGGGAAGAAGATTTATTCCAGCGTCGAGATCCATCCAAAGTTTTCACTGACCAACGGCCCGTACCTGGTCGGCCTGGCGATGACCGATACCCCGGCCAGTCTGGGCACTGACAAGCTGAAATTCGCCGCAGAGAAGCGCGGGGAGATCATGCGCTTCAACACCGCAGATGCCGAGCCGACGATGTTCACCGCCGCTTTCGAAGCTGAGTTGATGCAGGCAGACCAGTCGCGCTCAACCACCGGCAACGAGTGGTTCTCCCGCGTCATGGGCATCCTCGGCAAGGGCAAGAAAACCGACGATGAACGCTTCAGCCAGGTGCATCAGGCGGTAGAGGCCGTGGCGACGGCGCAGGCCGATTTGACCGACCAGTTCAGCGCCACTGCGCAGGAAAGCGCCAGCAACACGCAGGCCATCGCGAAGTTGACCGCTGACCTGGCTGCAATGCAGCAGAAGGTTGAAACCACGGACGGTAACTTCAGCCGTCGCCCGCCGGCTGGCGGTGGTGGCAACGCGCAGTTGGCTGACTACTAAGCCAGCGCCTGACCGATATTCACTACAAGAGAAACGAACATGGAAAACATTACCCGCGAGCTGTTCGACCAGTACATCAGCCGGCAGGCCCAGCTAAACCGCGTATCGCCGGCCGCCGTCGCGGCAAAATTCGCTGTCGATCCGACGGTGCAGCAGAAGCTGGAAGCCGCTGCGCAGGAAAGCGACTCTTTCCTGAGCAAGATTAACGTCTTCGGCGTGACCCAACAGATCGGCCAGAAAGTGCTGATCGGCAGCAAAGGCCCGCTGGCCGGCGTGAACAACAGCACCACCACGCGCCGCAATCCAGCCGATAACAGCAAAATGGAGCCGTACGACTACATGTGCCGCAAGGTCAACTACGACTACGGCATCAGCTACGAGCAATTGGACGCCTGGGCGCATCAGCCTAACTTCCAGCCGCTGATCAGCAGCGCAATGGCGCGCCAGATGTCGCTTGACCGTATCATGATCGGTTTCAACGGCACCAGCTACGCCGATCCGTCCAACCGCGCCGCCAACCCGCTGCTGCAGGACTGCGGCATCGGCTTCCTTGAGAAAATCCGTAAGGAAGCGCCACACCGCGTTATTTCAAATATCACGGTCACCTCGCGGGATGACGACAACAAGATCATCACCAAAGGCACCTACGGCAACGTATCGGCTGCGGTGTATGACGCCAAAAACAGCCTGATGGACGAATGGCACAAGCGTAACCCGGATAACGTGGTGATCCTGGCCGGCGATCTGCTGACAACCAGCAATTTCCCGGCAATCAACGCCATGAGCCAAACCAACCCGAACACCGAAATGTTGGCCGGTCAGCTCATTGTTGCGCAGGAGCGCGTCGGGAACATGCCGACCTTTATCGCGCCGTTCTTCCCGGTTAACGGCATCCTGATCACGCCGTTTAAGAACCTGTCGATCTACTACCAGCGCGGCGGCCTGCGTCGCACCATCAAGGAAGAGCCGGAGTACAACCGCGTCGCGACCTACCAGTCATCGAACGATGACTTCGTGGTCGAGGACTACGGCAACGTCGCCTTTATCGACGGCATCACCTTCGCGCAGCCTGAGAACGGCGGTTAATCACCCGGGCGGGCACCTGCCCGCCCCCCTTTGGGGACAGGACAATGCTGACACCGGCACAACGACATTTTCAGCGCGTGATGGCGGAACGCCACGGTAAGACCGAGGAGTTCACAGAAGCCGCCCGCACCGCGCATGAACAAATCCTGCACCGCCTGCGCATGGATCAGAGTGCACTCAAACGCGTGCAGTCCGACCAGGCGAAAGCGGAGATGAAAAAGCAGCTGTTGCCACAGTACGACGGCTGGATCGAAGGCACGCTCGACGGCAACAGCGGCAGGCAGGACGAGGTCATCGTCACCCTGATGATCTGGGCGATTGACGCCGGCGATTATCCGCTCGCGGTGCGTATCGGCCGCTATGTCATCGAGCACAACCTCGCGATGCCTGACCAGTTCCGCCGCACGGCAGCGACGGCCCTCGTGGAAGAGCTTTGCGATCCTATTCTGGTGCAGGTCAAGGCCGACGAGAGCACCGATTTGACCGCACACCTGCAGGTGCTGGACGAGCTCGCGCAAATCGTCGATGGCAAGGATATGCCTGACGTCGTGCTCGCCAAGCTGTTCAAGGTGCGCGGCTTTGCCTTGCGCGGTGGCGATGATGCCGCCCAGGCGAAGGCGCTGGAACTGCTGCGCCAGGCGCTGAAACTGGACGCCAACGCCGGCGTGAAGAAAGCGATCGAGAGCCTGGCACGCCAGGTCAAGAAAGCCGGCCAGAACACCGGCGGCGCCGGCGATAACGATGCCGACACCTCCGGCACCGCGACAACAACCGACGCTGCAGCAGCATCAAAAACGACTGTACCGGCCACCCCGCGCCGGCAGCGCAGCAGCACCGCGCGTAAGCCGTCAGCCGCTAAAAAACCCGCCGGCAAGGCCGCCGGTAAGAAAGCCAAGCAGGACGCCACCGAATAAAACGACTTGCGCCCCGTGCGCTGGCGGCGCGGGCGGAGATCTGCAGCGCTTCGCGTGTGCTTTTCCCCGTCCGCTCACCGCCACCTTTTGAGGAGATTGGGATGAGCCTTGTTGCCGGGCGTACCGTCACCCCCGCCGCTGACGATGTGCCAGATACCGACGATGGCGGCGAGACCATCACCGCCAGCCCCTTCTGGCCCACGATTGCGCTCAAGGACGTGCGCCTTGAGATGCGCATCACCGGCGCGGTGACCACCACCCGCTTAAAGCAGGCCGCGATTGAAGCGACAGGCCATGTGATCGACCAGCTGACGGGCTGGCAAGAAAACCAGTTAAAAGCCGGCTTCGCGTCGCTGGAGACCGTGCCAGCCCGTCAAATCAATGACGTGAGCGTGAAGATCCACCGCTACCGCCGCGCGGTATTCAGCATCACCCGCGCGCTGCTGATCGAAAACTATCGCGACGTCGACACCACCGGCGACGCCGGCGAGAAACGCGCCGCCGGGTTGACGCTGCAGGCGGCAGATCTGTGGCGGGATGCCCGCTGGGCTATCGCCGATATTCGCGACGAAGTGCGCAATTTTGCGGAGGCATTTTAGTGAAGGTGCAAGCAATGCAGGGCGACACGCTGGATCTGCTGTGCCAGCGACACTACGGCACCACGCAAGGCGTGACAGAAATCGTGTTGGCCGCCAACCCGGGGATCGCCGAACAGATATTTTTGACCGCCGGCCAGGTGGTCGAGCTGCCGGAGATCGAACGTTCAACCCAACAGGAGACGGTGCAGCTATGGACGTAATCGACCGCCTCTGGAGCTGGGTGATCTACTCCTATTCCACCGTGCTGATGGGCATCGGCATGATGACGCAGCGCGAATGGCTGGCGACCGGCGGGCTGGTGATCGGCCTTATCGCCGCGGCGCTGGGCGAAATCCACCGCCGCCGGGTGGCGCGCAGCCAGGCGACAACCAACGCCCTGCTGGCGCAGCTGGTTGACGCGGTGCGCAGCGATGCCGAGAACCGGCAGGATGTGAAGGCGCTTATCAGCGAGCTGAAAGGGGGCCACCGGTGAGACGAAAAAGCGTTATCGCCTGCAGCGTAGCCGCCATTGTGGCGCTGGCCGGTGCCCTGTGGCCCGAGAAGGTGCGCACCAGCCAGGCGGCACAGTTAAAAATGGCGAAGTATGAAGACTGCCGCAAGACGCCCTACTACTGCCCCGCCGGCGTGCTGACCATCGGCATGGGCTCAACGACCCGCGTCGAGGATCGGCAGTACTCGGAAGCGGAGATCGCCGAGCGTTGGGTAAACGACCTGGTACGCGCGGAAAAGTGTATCAACAGCAACTTTAACGGCGCCGCCGCCCCGCAATTCGTGTTTGAAGCGCTGACCGACGTCAGTTTCAACGTGGGTTGCACCGGGATCAGTTGGTTCACCGATCGCCAGGGCAAAAAGCAGCGCACCACGCTGTGGAAATATGCGCAGGCGGGCAACTGGCCCGGCGCATGCCAGCGCCTGACCGACTTTGTGAACGCCGGCGGCAAGCGCCTGCAAGGGCTGGTTAACCGTCGGGAAGAGTTCAAAGCCTGGTGTCTGTCTGACCCGGCACTCAGGGGCGCCGAATGAAAGCGGCCGCGGTATTGATCCTGCTGTTTCTGGCGGCGCTGGCCGGGATGGGATGGCAGAAGCATCAGCGGGAACTGGCCGAACAGCGCCGCGATATTGCCGAGCGCGCCGTCGAGCAAACCGGGGATGTGCTGGCCGAAGTGCGCGCCCTGCGTGCCGACGTCGGCGAGATTGAGGCCGGAATGAAGAAGCTGAGCGAGAAGCGCGGCACCAACGGAGAACAACGACGTGAAACCATCAAGACTGCGCTGGACGGCGAAACGTGTGCCGTTACTCCTGTGCCTGCTGTTGTCGCTGACAGCCTGCAAAAGCGTGCCGCGGAAGTCCGCGCCGCAGATTATTCAGGAGCCTTTGCCGGCCAGCATGACAGCAAACACTGATGTACCTGCAGCACCGTCACCGATGACTTACGGCAGCCTGGCGCCCTGGGCGGATCGGCTGCTGGATGCGCTGGACACCTGCAACGCCGACAAGGCGGCCATACGAGAACTCGAACTACGGCGTATCGCCAGGGGGATGAAGTGAAAAAAACCGAGCTGCTGCGCGACGCGCTGATCGCGGCCAACACCTGGTGCAAGGCCAACCCTGAGCTGTTTACGGTGTGGGTGGAAAAAGGCCATATCGAGATCCAGTCCACCGGCGAAAGCTCGTTCATGTACGTCTACCCGATCCAGATACTGGCAATGGACTTCCCCGGTCAACTGGATGACCTCATGCTGCCGCTGCTGGCGTGGATTTGGGAGAACCAGCCCGACCTGCTGCTGAACCCGGACAGCAACAAAAAGATTGAGTTTGACGCCGATATCGTGAGCGACGACAGCGCCGACATTCTGCTGAAGGTGCCGGTGTGGGAGCGCGTGATTGTCACTATCGAGAACGGCAAGCCCGTCGCGCAGCACCTGGCGGAAGACAAGCCACGCATCAACGGCGGCGACTGGCAAATCGTATTCGATCCTGATAGTGGCGGGGAGCTTGTGCCATGACCGATGCCGCGCTGTTTCATGAACTGGATCAGGTGTTCGCCGATATTCTCGGCGGCATGTCCCCAGCCGGGCGTATACGCACCGCGCGCGAGGTCGGCCGCATGCTGCGCCAGAGCCAGTCGCGGCGCATTGCACGCCAGGAAAACCCGGACGGCTCAAAATTCGAGAAGCGCCGCCGAAAGGTGCTGCGCTCGCAGGCCGGGATTGGCTTTATCTGGAACGGCGAAACCCGCCGCCTGAAAAACTGGCGGGCAACCAAGGGCAGCCGCGGCCGCATGCTGACCGGTTTCGATGAAGGCCGCGGCGCAGTCCGCTCCTTCTATCGCGAGGATATCGAGCGTTACCTCGATATCAACTTCAGCCAGACGCGCAAGGACACCACCAAGACCGATCCGATGTTTCGCCGGTTGCGCACCGCGCGCTTCCTGAAGGCGCGCGCCGATGCCGGCGGCGCTACCGTCGGTTTTACCGGCGTTGCGGGACGTATTGCACGCACGCACCAGTACGGCCTGCGCGACAGGGTAAACAAGTCCGGCGCGATGGCGTCCTACCCACGCCGTGAGGTGCTGGGGATCACCAAGGCCGACCGCATGGCGATCGCCCGTTCGGTAATTGACTCGCTGGGGGTGAAATAGTGGACACGGCTGAACTCATTCGCCTGCTGGAAAACGTGATCCGCATCGGCGTGGTCACTGAAATCGACGAAGACGCCTGGCGCGTGCGCGTTGCCAGCGGCGAGCTGGATTGCACCTGGCTGCGCTGGAATGCGCAGCGGGCCGGCGAATTCAACATCTGGATGCCGCCATCCATCGGCGAGCAGGTCTGGATGGTGTGCATCGGCGGCAACCCGGAGACGGCCATTATCGGCGGCAGCCTGTACAGCAACGATCACCCCGCCCCCGGCGGCTCGCGTAACGAGATGGTGATCACCGCCCCGGACGGCGCCAAATTCCGTTATGACGCCGACGCCGGTGCGCTGGAAGTCAGTGGCATCAAAACAGCCAAATTAACTGCCGAGGTCAAAGTGATCCTGGATTCGCCCGTCGTCGAATGCACCGAGCTGCTCAAAACCAAGCGATTCGACGTCACCGAGGGCGGCGAGATGCACGGTGACTTCAATCACACCGGCGGCGCCTTCGTGTCGAACGGCGTGCAAGTCGACAATCACGGCCACGGCGGCGTGCAGCGCGGTGGCGACTGGACGGAGGGCATCCAATGAGCGAGAAGTACCGCGGCATGAATAACAACGGCACCGGCACGCTGACCGATGCGGATCACGTCTGGCAGTCAGCCAATGACATTCTGCTGACGCCCATCGGTTCGCGCATCATGCGCCGTAACTATGGCTCCCTGGTGCCAGACCTGCTCGACAGCCCGCAGAACGACGTCACCCGCCTGCAGCTCATGAGCGCGACCGTGATCGCGCTGGCGGCCTGGGAGCCTCGCCTCGCACTGGACGCCATCAACATCAGCTATTCACCCACCGGCGCCGTCACGGCCGAGATGGCCGGCATGCTGACGGAAAGCATGGAGAAAAGCGCAGGGACGATTGAGTTAAGGAGCCACAACGATGCCAACGATTGACCTGTCGCAGCTGCCATCGCCGCAGATCATCGAGCCGCTCGACTTCGAGACGATCCTCGTTGACGTCAAGGCAGTGATGATCGCCGCCTTCCCTGCTGACCAGCAGGCGTCGGTTGCCGCCGCCCTGTCACTGGAGTCTGAGCCGCTCAACGTGATCGCCCAGGCGATGGCCTACCGCGAGTTGCTGTTGCGCCGGCGAATCAACGAGGGGGCCGCCGCCTGCATGCTGAGTCACGCCGAAGGCACCGACCTGGACAACCTAGCCGCCAACCTCGACACCGAGCGCCTGACGATCACCCCGGAAACGGACACGTCCGACGCGGTGATGGAAAGTGACGAAGCCCTGCGCCTGCGCGCGCAATCCGCGTTCGAGGGCATGAGCGTGGCCGGCCCGTCGGCGGCGTATGAATATTTCGCCCGCAGTGCCAGCGGCAAGGTTGCCGACGCCAGGGCAACCAGCCCGGCGCCGGCGGAGGTGGTGATCGCCATCCTGTCGACCGACGGCGATGGCACTGCCTCGCCCGAGCTGCTGGCCGCCGTGACAGCCGCGGTCAACGATGAAGAAGTTCGACCGCTGGGCGACCGCGTGACGGTTCGCAGCGCGGATATCGTCGACTATTCGATTGATGCGGAGCTGTTCCTGTATCCGGGGCCGGAGTCGGAACCCATCATCAACGCCGCCATGGCGTCGCTGCGTGGTTTTTTGGCCGACAACGACAAGAAGATCGGGCGTGACGTTGCCAGGTCGGCGATCTCCGCCTCACTGCATGTGCAGGGGGTTCAACGTGTGGTGCTGCGTTCGCCGTCGACTGACCTGCAGATCTCCGACACGCAAGCCGCACGCAACGTTGGCTATGCAGTAGAGAACGGCGGGACGGATGAATAATACCCTGCTCCCCCCGTCCGCCAGCGCCTGGATGCGCCACACCGAAACGGTCACCGCGCGGTTGTCGGCGATCACCGTCGCGTTGCGCACGCTGTGGACGCCGACCGCCTGCCCGGTTGAGTTGCTGCCGTATCTCGCCTGGGCACTGTCGGTCGACCGCTGGGACAAGAACTGGCCGGCAGAGAAAAAGATAGCGGCGATCCAGCAATCCTACTGGATTCACCGTCGTAAGGGCACCCGCGCCGCTGTGCGGCGGGTGATAGAGAGCATGGGATTTTCGGCCACCTTTGCCGAATGGTTCGACACCGGCGATCGGCCAGGAACCTTTCGTCTTGAAATTGACGTTCGGGATGTAGGATTAACAGAAAAAACGCTGGCTGAACTAAATCGTCTAATTTCTGATGCCAAACCGGTTAGCCGACATCTTGCACAGCTGAATATCGCAGTAAAAGTCAGCGGTTTTATTTATGCCGCTACTGCTGTGCATGATGGAAACATCATAACTGTTTATCCAGATAGGTATATCCCTGAATCAGACGTTACTTACAACGGCAGTATTAAATACATCGGTAATCACACCTACAGTGGGAAAAACTATGGGTAATTTAAATAATCGTTCATTGTGGACGGAAAATATCTATCAAATCGAAGATAGCGATTTAGTTAAGGGTGGAGAAAGCGGCGTAGGAAATATCCAGGCATCGCAGTTAGCCGCCAGAACTACCTACCTAAAAAATCTGTTTGAAACACTGATGTCTATGGTATCCCTCGGCGAAAGCCCCTACTCCAGTGTTGAGAAGGCGCAGGCCGCAATAGATAGCGGGACGATCCCCCTTGATGCAGTTTTCAGCGTTCTGTCAGCAGACAATGAAAAAGCCGTAGAGCTATATAAAAATGAGAACGGCACCGCCACGCCGACCGGTGACAGTTACGCCAGCCTGGCTTTTGTTGAAGTGCTGTCTTCAGCTCTTGATTTTCTCAATGCCCGTATTCCGCGTCAATTGGGCGCAAATTTGGCCGGCTACCAGTTCATGATAACTGACAGTACAGGTATTAAGGGTTTATTTGGTATTGATGATGACGGGGGCCTCGTCGCAACCGGGTTAGATGAACCAATGCAGGATTATCTGCGCAATATGGTCTCAACGTCATTTTCTAACCGTATTGCGGGCTATCAGGTTGTTATTTTTGCGCAGGATATGAAAAACGCCCTGTTCGCCATTGATGACGATGGCGGCGCATGGCTACCGGGCATGGATGAGCCAGTACAAAATTACCTCACCCCCATCCAGCCGGCCGGTTTCAGTAGCCGCATTGAGGGATACCAGTTCGTGCTGTTCGCAAAGGCTCTCAGCGATGCGATTCTTGCGATTGATAATGATGGCGGGCTGTGGTTGCCGGGAATGAATGAACCAGTGCAAGACGCTCTCAGCGCGAGCGGGCCGGGGCTGGTGCGTCCGCATAATGGTATTCCCGCCCTCTTTGCAGACAAAACAGCTGAAACGCCAGTATGGGATCGCGCCCCCGTGGTAAGCGCCACGCCCATCACCCGCGACGGTGTCAGCTTCATCTTTCAGGAAAATGCGGTTCTGCGCGCCGGATTGTTCCCCCTGAGATATCCCGTTAATCAGGGCTACCCTATCCGGGAGTTGCCGTTAAAACCGGCAGAAATACACGCATTGTACGGCCGGGGGCAATCGCTGCGCGTGGGACAGGATGCCAGATTGTCCGATTTCGATCCCGAGTATGCGGGGCACCTGCTCATGTTTTCCGGCGCGGGGCAAGATAGGGGCTGTCAATGGCCGCCAGATGGCCCGGTAACAGACACGACCCTGGGCGGATTTACCGACGCGCAGCCCCTGCCGTATCGACAAAACTGCCAGGTGCCTGGCGCTCTGCATGTGCTGCGCCGCCATAAAAAACGCGGCATCGCAGTAGACGACATGCCAATCCTTCTGACGCGAATGGATGCAAAATCAGGAACCGGCTACGAGGGATTGAAAAAAGGCACGTTGCCGTATCTTGATGGGCTGACGTCCTGTCAGGCGTTCACAAATCGCGCCATCGCCGTGGGGAAAATCCCTATTGTCAAATGCGTTGGCTATACATTTGGTGAACACGACTCCGCACTCGTTTCCGAATTTGGGCAATTCAGGGCCATGCAGGATGAGTGGATTAATGACACTCAGGCCGACCTGATGAAAATTACCGGCCAGGCCTCGCGCATTCTGATTGACCTCGATCAGATAGGTTCGGTGATGGTGGTGCCACGCCCGGGCAAGTCCACGCTGCGGGGCGACATTATCGCTATCGATCAGTGGGAATTATCGTTAGCGCGCATGGATGTATTCATGAGCACCCCCAAATATCATTTGAACCGCCAGTTCGCCAGCGATTTCCAGCACCTGAACGGACTGGGATATTGCATCCTGGGCGAGTATCAGGGACAGGCAGAGGACTTTACATTGTATGACCGCCTCACCAACCCACAGGGGCGCAAGTGGCGACCGGTAGAGCCGGAATCAATTGTTGCCATCAATGAAAATACATTTGATGTCACACTCAATAGCCCACTCGGCGGTGCGCTACGCATCAACACGGATATCGGCACCGCACCCAATCTGGGTATCGATCTCAGCCTCAAATCAACAGAAGTAAACAGTGTCCAGCAAAATTCGGATCGGGTATTTCGCATTGTCACCAACGGGCCACCGGCCGCCGGTGATTATTTCAGATTCGGGTTTAATGCAATCGACAACAAAGATTTCAATGGCGTCAATTGGACACATCCATTGGTCAACATCAGCGACGAATCCAATATCATGAGCGATTACAAAAAGGGATTCAAATTAACAAACTGGTGCGTACTGTCACGCATTGCAGTTCCAGCAGAAAGAGGGTAAAAAAATGGCATCACTGGCGATGGATACGGGTAAGCTGTACGACGGTTCTCGCAGTTCTATTAATTTGGCTGGCTCCCTGTTGAAGCCGGCAGAAATATTCGACAAGCATAAAAAACGCGTAATTGACGATGGCGGAATTATCCTCAATGAGGCGTCGCTCATGGATGAAATCAACTTTTTGGTTGAAAAGGATGCCTGGACAAATATGGCGTCGTTTGCAGCGCCTGAGTGGGGGATAAAAAAGAACGCCGACGGGAACGTGATTAAAATGTACGGGCTGGGAGATACCCCCGATTATGAGGCGGTCGTCGCAGGCACAACGGTGAACCCAATCACGCTCGACACTGCACGCGAAATCCCCGTTCTGAACATTAAGTTGCAAAACGGCGGGACATATTTACGCACCGCCCGAATGTTGCCGATCCAGAAAACGCGAAATGCACAGTACCTGATGGCCGTACGTGCATTAGATCTCGATCTGAATGACAACACCGGTATCGCCGTGTCGTTCATCAATTCAAACTTCCCTGCCATCTATTTTTGGTCGGTAAGTCGCCAGTCCCAAAAATACTCATGGTTTTACGCCTGTGATCAGTTTAATCCGCCGACCGGCGCCGGCGGCGCGAATGTTTCACGTGCGCCATTCGACGGCACGATCACCCGCACCGCTGCGCTGGTTGATGTTGTGGGTGAGCGTATGCGTGGGTACGAAAACGGCACGTTGTATAAAGAGGATATTAAAACGCCGCCGCCGAATATTTCAGGCGTAATGGGTTATCTGCAAGTCGCCGGCCGATATCCCAGCGATCTCACATCATCAGACGGCGCGTACGGGTGTATTGGCCGCATTCGAGTACTCTCGCAGGCCACTGAAGACCTGGCAAAACTGATTTCACAGCGAGCGTAATTTATGGGCAAGTTCTTCAGCATCATAACCAACCGCGGCGCGGAGAAAATCGCCGCGGCCGCAGCCATCGGGGAAAAGCTCTCGATAACCGTGATGGCGGTCGGGGACGGATTGGGGACACTACCGCAACCGCACCCGGAGCAAACGCAGTTGCTGAACGAGCGCTATCGCGCTGACATCAACTCACTCAACATCAGCAATGCCGATCAGCGTGTTATTGCTGTTGATATGGTGATACCCGCGAATATTGGCGGATGGTGGATGCGCGAGATCGGTGTATATGACAATGATGGTGATCTTATCGCCGTTGCGAATATGCCGGAGACGTATAAACCGCTGCTTGATGAGGGATCGGGCCGGTTACAGATTATACGCATGGAGTTGATGGTTAGCAGTACGGCAGATGTTGAGCTAATCGTTGACCCCGACGTCATAATAGCACCAGTGACTTATGTCGATAATAAGTTCAATGAGGCAAAAGGCCGTGCAGACGACGCCTACGCGCTGGCGGAAAATAAAGCCGCGTTCGATGACATTTACCCGCCGGGGATCAGTATCTTCTTTGCGACGAACCTGAACCCTAACGAGCGGTGGCCCGGCACCACCTGGCACTATACCGGCGAGAATAAAACGATCCGCATTGGCAAGGCCGATGGAACGGATGTGATGACCGCCGGCGGTTCGGACACGGTAACACTGAGCGTTGAAAATATGCCGAAGCACAACCACGGCGTCAGCGGCAAGGTGGGCGAGTTTGACCACGGCACCAAGTGGGCGTCGGAGTTTGACCACGGTACGAAATGGACGTCAGAAGGCGGCGAGCACGCGCACCAGGGCGGCATGGTGGCCCCCGGTGAAGCGTGGGATAGCGATTACGTCGTCGGTTCGGACAATGACAGCCACCGCACCCGGAACTGGACAAGCCAGAACGGCAACCATAGCCACACCGTCGATATTGGCATGCACAATCACACCGTCGACATTGGTAGGCACGGCCACAGCATCGAACTGACGTCTGCCGAAGTCGGCGGCGGCAAGGAATTTAGCATTGTTGAAAGCCACATCAAGCTGATGTGCTGGTATCGAGCCGCATAAAAAAAGCCCCTTTCGGGGCTTTTTCTTCGCCTGCAGTACAGCCGGCGCCGTCTATATCTGCCGGTATCGAGTACAGACAGATCACGCTATACCTCACCCGAACAGACCGTTTACCGATTTTGTCACCGAGTTGATCGCCCGGCTGGCGCTGGTGCGCAGCTCACCGAGCACGTCACTCGCCGACGTCGTTTGCAGCTTCTCGCGAAAATCGCTGTCGACACGGCTAAGGCTGATGGAGAACTCGATTTTTTTCGGGTTGCCGTAGCGGTCAAACTCCGACTTACCCCGTTCTAACCGCGTCATCACGTACATGCCGTAAATTCGCCCGTCCCCCTCAATCAGCGGCCAGGGCCGGCCGGTAAAGCCTATCGTTTCCAGGCTCGACAGCGACAGATTTCCGCCGGTGATCTCCGGGTAGAGCACGCCATCAAGCGTGATACTGTCATCCCCTGCCCCGATATACTGCCAGCCGGCAGACTGGTTAATGCGATCGTTCTTGACGTGACGCCAGTCCTGCGAATGGCGCAGCTGCTGATAAGGTGCCGTGCGCAGCGTAAAAACGAACATCCCGAATACCATCATCATGTTTTTGACTCCCGTTAATCGCGATCGCGGAATGACCCGCGGTTACCCCTGACTGTGCTGGCCATTGCATCGCGCACCGCGCTGCGCACCATCCGTTCCAGATCCTGATCCGAACGCTGGCCGACGTCGTTAAAGACCAACTGGAAGATGGGGCCACCGCCGCCAGGCGCGGACACGGGCGCCATCGCGGCCGGTTGTGACGCCGACGGCACCGAGAGCACCCCGCCGCCGGCAGCGGCCGCTACACGCGGCACCGGTTGCGGCATCACCCGCGCTTCCTGGTACGCCCCACGCAGTGCCAGCGCGCGCGGCAGATTTTTGAAGACGATATCCCCCGGCCCGATGCGTTTGGTGGCGTTGGTATTGTCGGCGGTCGCCTTGGTATTGCCGGCGATCTCGTTCAGGCGGCGTAGCGTGCCCGTGTCGCCAGTCAGTGCCGGGGGTGGCGAGCCGCCCAGCTTCGGATCAACAGTTGCCGGGCCAGTAGGCAGACCGGGGCCGGCCCAGCTCCACCCCTTCTTCACCATTTTTTTCTGCTGCGGATCCCATTCCCACATCGCGGGCTGATTGCGCAGCTCTTCGGCCTTACGCCTGGCCTGCTCGATGCCATCCGGGATGAGGCCCATCTTCTCCAGCAGCCAGCCCACACCATCCATCAGTTTTGACAGCGGATACAGCAGCACCTGCAGCGCGGTGCCGAACACTCGTCCGAACGTCTCGCCGGCGCTGGCGCATTTGTCCAGCGTGTCTTTGCTGGTCTGCATCGGCGTCAGCAGCTTGGTGAACCAGTCCCACACGCGGCCGAGGGCGTCGCCAATCACGCCAAAGATCGGTGCGATACGTGCAAATGCGTCACGCAGCGGCGCCAGCGCCGCCATGACGCCAGCACCAAAGCCGACAAAGAACGCCTTGATCGGCTCCCAGTATTTCCAAATCAGCACGCCGGCCGCGACAAAGGCGGCGCCAATCAACCCGATCGGACTCAGCAGGAACGAAAGCGCCGCCCCCAGCGCTGAAATAGCACCGGTGAGAATGCCCCATAGCGTTGACAGGCCCGTCAGCCGTAGCGCCAGCCCCATCACACCACGCACCAATGAACCCAGCGCTGCCGACGGCGCCATAAATACGCCCATCAGTATGCTGCGCAGCGGCACCAGCGAGCCAAGCAGACCACGGAAGCCACCAGAGAGCGAAGCCAGCACACGCGACCAGCCGCTAACCCTAGCCATGGCGTTGCCGCCGGCGCCAACGAAGCCCCGCAGCGCGCTAACGGTTCCCATCAGACCGCGCCCGCCCGTCAACAGCATGAAGCCAAGACGCAGCTTAGCCAGCGGCCCAATCAGCAGACCGGTCGCCAGGCTGGCGATCCCCAGCGCGGCCACCAGGGCGGTGACAGCGCCGGCGGTCAACAGAATGGATTGCGCCAGCCGCGGGTTTTCTTTCACCCACTGGCTCGCAGCGTTGATCACCTCACTCAGCCCCTGCGTCAGTTTGCGCAGCGGGCCATCGGCAGTCTCTTCAACCTGAATACGAAATCCTTCCCAGGCGGAGTCCAGCTCCTTCAGGTCGCCGCCGAGGTTATCCGCCATCACCTTGGCGGCCTTCAGTGCCTCGCCCTGCGATTTCTTCAGGTCGGCCAGTAGCTTCTGCAACTCCCCGCTGCCGGCAGATAAAACCAGAGACTGGAATGACTTTGCAGCTTCCTCACCCGCGATATCCTTGAAGAACGAGAGTTGATCGGTATCACCGTACTTTTTGATTGATTTATAGATATCGGCGAGAACTACCTCTGCGGGACGCATCTTGCCAGTAGCATCGGCCACACTGACACCCAGCTCTTTCAGAGCCGATTTTGCTCTCCCCGTAGGGGCAGCTAGGCGGGAGAATGTAGTTTGTAAACCAGTACCGGCGATACTGCCGCGCAAGCCAGCATTAGCCAACATGCCGAGCATTGCCGTTGTCTGCTCAACGCTAACATTGAGGCCTGACATGCCGGTGCCCGCATATTTCATAGCTTCGCCAATTTCGGCTAACCCTGTATTTGTACGGGTGAATGCCGCAGTTAATACGTCACTGACGCGATCCATCTCCTTCGGATCGAGGCGGAACTGAGAAAGGATGTTCGAACTAATATCCGCGGATTCGCCGAGATCCATGCCGCCGGCCAGCGCCATGTTGAGCACGCCAGGTAACGCGGCCTGAATCGCCTGCGGCGTAAAGCCGGCCATCGCCAGGAACGCCTGCCCGCTGGCCGCGTCGCGGGTGGTAAAGGCCGTTTCGGCGCCGAGCTTTTTCGCCTGGGCGCGCAGGTCGGCCAGCTGCGACGAGCTTTTATCCAGGCGCGTCAGTGCCTGCACCCGCGACATTTCGGCATCGAATCCCACAGCCGGCGCCAGGAAGCGGCCGCCGGTATAACCAGCAACCGATGCCCCGGCAACCATCCCCATGCCAGCGCCGCGCAGTTTGCCGGCGGCATCTTTGGCGCGGGTGTAGCCAGTTTGCGCCTGGGTAACGGCGGCCAGCTGCCGCCGCTCCCGCTCAAGCTGCTGGTTGTATTGCTCTGTTCGACGAATGGCGCTTTGTACCGCACCGCTGCCGGCAGACAGATTAATCCCGTGTTGACGTACCGCCTGGGCCGCCTCTCGCAGCTTGGCCGTTTGCTGGCTGTAGGTTTGCGTCAGTCGGGTGAGCTTGCCGCGCAGGTTTTCCAGGTGCGCGGCCTGGGCGTCGGTCAGTTGCCCGCCCTCTCGAACGGTCTGATTCAGCCCGTTAAACTCGCGCTTCGCACGGTTGATTTTCTGTGCCGTGTCGTTGGCCTGCGAGCGCAAGCGGTCAAAGCTGGCGGCTTGCTTGTCCAGGTCTTTAACGGCGTTTTGCGTTTTCTTGAGGGAGTCAGAAAGGCCGCTAACAGCTTTGCTAGCGGCTTTAACCGGGCGGGTGAGCTTGTCGATCGCGTTGAACGCGACGCGAATACTAAGATCCATGGTCATCCTCGTCATCGTCATGGTTGCCGCTGCGGATGGCGGCGCGCTGGCGCCATGCCATCAGCTCGCGCAGCTCCATGCCGTACATCTCGGAGGGCGGCCAGTGAAAAACTACAGCAATGTCAGCGATGAGATCGTCAACGCTGACAAACAGCGGTTCCCTTACTTGTTCCCCGTCTCCGCCACGTTCGGTACGGACGGCGCCGCTTTGGTCAAAAAAGGCGTCATCTCTTCAATGAACGCCACAAAGTCACCGGTATCCAGCGTGGCGATCTCGGCGGCAGTCAGCGCTGGCGCAGTGACGCGCGTTAGCAGCGTTGAAACGGCGTCATAGTCGAAGTTGAGCACGTCGACCAGGCGCAGGCCACGCAGCGAGCCGGCCTGCTTGATGGTGTCGGTGATGGTGACAGTGGTGATCTCGCTGTTGCCGCGTTTAATCGGCGTGGTGAGCGTTACGGACATGTGCATGTTCTCCAGGCGGCCACGCGTGCCGCCTTCAAAGTAGGTTAAGGGTTAACGATCAGCCGCCAAGGCCGAGAGCTGACACAATGCGATCGGGGTACAGGTTTTTCCCGTCGCGCTTGTAGATAAAGTTCAGCAGGTCGATTTCCAGCAGCGCCTTATCATCCACCGACAGCTTGTAGTAGGTGTTCTTGATGGCATAGGTGTGGTTGGTGTCATCGCCCTGCTTGGCCTCACCCGGATCGATTTCGGTGATGCGGCCGCGCATCTCCACTTCCATCAGTGAACTGGTGCCGCCGCTGTAGATTTCACCGACGAAGCGCAGGCGCATTTCGTCAATATCGCCGCCGTATTTGAGGATCAGCTCTTCAACGACGCCGCCGACCACCATCGACGCATCCAGCGCGCCGCCGTCAAGGCCGAGGTCTACCGCTACGGCGCCTTGCATGCCGCCGCCCTGATAGTCCTCCGTCTTGCGGGTGACTTTTGGCAAGGTGACGCTGGGGATCTTGCCGATGTGGTTGGTGCCGTCCGCATACAACGTGAACAGCCGGAGCTTTTTAGGGATAGCCACTTATGCCCCTCCCAGCGACGCGAAGGCCGCTTCGTAGTATTGATCGGTGAAGGTCTGGATCATGGTCAGATCTTCGAGTGGCGGCACCGGGCTGTAGTTGTAACGCACCACAACCGAACCCTGGCGGATGCCGGTTGTCGGGTTATCGACGATATCGAACCAGCACGCGGCGCCAATCAGCCGGCCGGCAGTGACCTCCCCCTGCAACTTGGCATTGATACCGCTGGTCACATCTTTGACGTTTGCCGGCGTAAGCGGGGTGTCAACTGTAGTAAATTGCGCTTCCGCAATGGTATCCGCCAGGATCTGCGCGGAACGGGTGTACACCTCGAAGATGTACTCGTCTTTGTCCGTGGTGCGGTTGCCCCAGAAGCGGAAACCATCACGCTTAATCAGCGTGGTGATTTCGTTGGCGTTCAGTTCGTTGGCATCGGAGTCTTCCGCCTGCAACGCCCAGAACACATCTTTCGAGATACCCAGCACATTGCTAACCGCCACGTTTGACAGCGACTTGTGCCAGCCCTGCTCGTTATCGATCTTCGCCCGGAGCCCCAGCGCATACGCCACCGCCGGGAACTCTTCGTTTTCGCCGCTCACCGGGTTATACGCGATAAAGTTCGGCCAAATCAGCATGCCCTCACGCTCGGCAAACTGCTGGCGATAGATTTTCGCCTCGGCGATCGTCTTGCAGCCGTCGCAATAGCTGTAGGAAAACGCCCGCAGCTGCTTGGCAATCACCCGCAGCTGTGCGGTGACTTCCTGCGTGTCATACATCGGCACGCCAAGAATGCGCGGCCGGTAGCCAACTTTCTGCTCGGCGGTCAAAAGCGCGAACATGCCGGTATAGCTGCCGTCCGCCTGGGAACCGCCGATAATCAGCTGCGACTGCGTTTTTGCGCCGTCTTCCGTGCCGGCTGCCGCTACACGTACCACGATCACGCGGGTGCTGACCTGATCGGAAATGGCCTTCAGGGATTTATAGAGCGAACCGGTTTTACCGGCCTTGCCGAGTACGCTGATTACCCGCGTGATCAGTACCGGCGTGTCTAACGGGAAGGTGGTTGCGTCAGCATCATCCGCCACCGCGACCAGACCAATGACCGTTGAGTCAACGTCATTGATTGCGGTCTGCAGGTCGGTGTTTTCCTTGACGCGCGCACCATGGAAGAAATTGTCGGTCATACTGTACCGCCATCATGCTTGTGAGTTCGTGGTGATATTCGCCGAAAAACGCCGGCGCAACACGCGGCGCTGGTTGTCATCCGCCGGCGACAACAACGCGCGGTTTTCCCCGTCGCGCGCGCATGAAACCATCAGCGCCAAAGGGGGAGCCATGGCACTGACTACTGACGCAATCGACAAGGCCAAATCACTGCTGGGTGGCGGCGCCAGCACGTTCAACGATTACCAGGCAGAGCTGTCGCGCGTGCCGGCGTTCAGCGTCCTGCTTGGCGGCAAAGAATTGACCGCGCTGGATGAGCGCGTTTTGTCGCTGGAAATGACCGACAACCGCGGCTTTGAGGCCGACGAGCTGACGATCACCGTGGACGATACTGACGGTCAGCTGCAGCTGCCGCCGCGCGGTGCCGAAGTGTCCGCGTCGATGGGCTGGCATGGTGAAGCGCTGGTTTACAAAGGCATTTTTATCGTCGATGAAGTGGCGCACGCCGGGCCGCCTGACACCCTGACGATTACCGCCAGAAGTGCCGATTTTCGCGACGAGTTCAACGTCAAGCGAGAAGTGTCCTGGCATGACGTCACCGTAGAGCGGGTGGTGTCAGCGATCGCCAGGCGCTACAACCTGAAGGCCATCATCTCGCAGCAATTGATGGAGTTGGAGATCGACCACGCCGACCAGACGCAAGAAAGCGATATGTCCTTCCTGACGCGCATGGCCGAAATGCTGGGCGCCATTGCCACGGTGAAAAATGGCAGTCTGCTGTTCATCCTGCCCGGTGGCGGCGTCAGCGCCAACGGTAAGGCGCTGCCCTCCTTCGCCATCACCCGCAGCAGCGGTGATCGTCACGCCTTCCGCATTGCCGATCGTGATGCCTATACCGGCGTGCGCGCGTACTGGCTCGATCTGGAGTTCGGGAAAAAGAAAAAGGTCACGGTGAAGGCCCGCAAGCCGGCGAAAAAGAAAGTGCAGCGCAGCAGCAGCCGCGAGGGTGATTACATCGAGGGGGCCGACGGTAACGTCTATGTCCTGCGCAAAACCTACAATAACGAAACGGCCGCCAAACGGGCCGCGGCCGCAAAATGGCAGCAGCTGAAACGCGGCGCGGCTGAATTTACCCTTACCCTGGCCTACGGCCGCGCCGATTTATACCCGGAGCAGCACGGCACGGTATCAGGATTTAAAACCGATATTGATAATCAGGATTGGATAATCGCCAGGGCGAGCCATTCGATCGACGGGAACGGCTTTACCACGCGGCTGGAACTGGAGGCTAAAATACCTGAATGGATTGCGGAAAGTGAGAAGTGACGGCCATAATAACGGGGAGTTCAACTCCCGCCATGGGAGGCCATCATGTTTGTTTGCCCGATCTGCGGTGCTATGGCCCGCACCCGCACCAGTCGCCGTCTCAGTGAAATGACGATACGCCAATATCATCAGTGTCAGAATTTCGAATGCAGTATCACGTTCACGACGCTAAACAGCGTTGAAAAGCTGGTAACAAAGCGCGGCCCGCGCGAAGAGCTGCCGCCAGACTTTATCCCGCAAGACGCCTTCCCTACGTCCCACTATGGGCGTGACCAGCTCAACCTGTCACTATGAACCGGCCCCGCCTTTGAGCGGGGTTTTTTATCATCTGTTTTCATAGAGATGCCAGCCACAGAGCAAACCAGATGGGTAAAAATGTGGTCAATAAAAATATAAAACTTATATTTTTCAATTAAATAAATAACAAAAAAGGGAGGCTTTCGCCTCCCTTTGCAACTCCCCTGCCTGAATCAGTGATTACGGATGTATTCGTCCATATCGGTTTTCAGGTTGTCGGACTTGGTGCCGAAGATGGCCTGCACACCGGAGCCAGCGACGACTACGCCGGCTGCGCCCAGTTTCTTCAGGCCCGCCTGGTCAACTTTGGACACGTCGGCCACGCTGACGCGCAGACGGGTGATGCAAGCATCCAGGTTAGTGATGTTTTCTTTGCCGCCGAAGGCCTGAACCAGCGCCGCGGACATTTCGGAACCGCCCTGCGCAGTCTGCTCGGCAGCGGTGTCTTCACGGCCTGGCGTTTTCAGATCCAGCTTGGCGATCAGCACGCGGAAGATGGTGTAGTACACCAGACCGTAGACGATGCCGACGATTGGGAACAGCCAGATTTTGCTGCTGTTGCCGCTCAGTACGATAAAGTCGATCAGGCCGTGCGAGAAGCTGGTGCCGTCACGCATGCCCAACAGGATGCAGATTGGGAACGCCAGGCCGGCCAGGATAGCGTGGATCACATACAGGATCGGCGCGACGAACATGAAGGAGAACTCGATCGGCTCGGTGATACCGGTCAGGAACGAGGTCAACGCGGCGGAGATCATGATGCCGCCGACTTTCGCGCGGTTTTCCGGCTTGGCCGAGTGCCAGATGGCGATGGCCGCAGCAGGCAGACCGTACATTTTGAACAGGAAGCCGCCGGACAGTTTGCCCGCAGTTGGGTCGCCCGCCATGTAGCGAGGGATGTCGCCGTGGAACACCTGGCCCGCCGCGTTGGTGAACTCACCAATTTGCATTTGGAACGGTACGTTCCAGATGTGGTGCAGACCGAACGGCACCAGAGCACGCTCAACCACGCCGTAAATGCCGAAGGCTACAACCGGGTTCTGATAAGCCGCCCACTGCGAGAAGGTCTGGATAGCCGTACCGATCGGCGGCCAGATGAAGGACAGCACTACGCCCAGAACGATCGCCGCCAGACCGGAAATGATCGGCACGAAACGCTTACCGGCAAAGAAGCCCAGGTATTCCGGCAGTTGAATGCGGAAGAAGCGGTTGAACATATAGGCCGCGATGGCGCCGGAGATAATCCCCCCGAGCACGCCGGTATCCGCCAGGTGTTTGGCCGCAATCTCTTCAGCCGGCAGGTGCAGCACCAGCGGCGCAACCACCGCCATGGTTTTCACCATGATGCCGTAAGCCACCACCGCCGCCAGCGCGGAAACGCCGTCGTTGTTGGTGAAGCCCAAGGCGACGCCGATGGCGAAAATCAGCGGCATGTTGGCGAAGACCGAACCGCCCGCTTCCGCCATCACGTGGGAGACTACCGCAGGTAGCCAGCTAAAGTTGGCGGAGCCGACGCCCAGCAGGATACCTGCGATAGGCAACACGGACACCGGCAGCATGAGCGATTTACCTACTTTTTGCAGGTTTGCAAATGCGTTCTTGAACATAGTTGAGTGTGCTCCTGAGTAATAATGCTTTGCTACTTCTTGTCGCGATACGTCGCGCTGCAAGGGGGGGAGAAAAACCCCTGCAATTCAGGGTGTCTGAGCACCCCTTGAATTTATTACGCAGAGTAAAATAAATAGCCTGCGCAATGTTTGATGACAATCACGTTTCGATGATCGAGCCGCGGTAACTTTGCATAAACCGGCTGTTTTTTGGCAAAACAGAACAAAAAACGCGCACCAACCACCTTGAAACGGGAGGGAACCTTACCCGTTTCAGTGATTAATTACGAGCTTAAAAAAAATTACGCAGACAATGACCTACAGCTATAGCCTAGGTCAAAGATCACAGATCGAGGTGAAATAAGCGTGAAAAGTTGGCAGTGGTGGCTTCGGCCAGCTGTTCCAGGCTAACGCCCTTCAATACCGCCATGTATTCAGCCACATCGCGCACATAGGCGGGTTGGTTTTCTTTGCCGCGATGCGGCACCGGCGCCAGGTAAGGCGAGTCGGTTTCCACCAGAATGCGATCCAGCGGCACATAGCGCGCTACTTCACGCAGCTGTTCGGCGTTGCGGAAGGTCACGATGCCGGAGAAAGAGATGTAAAAGCCCAGATCCAGCAAAGCTTCGGCCGTGGCCAGATCTTCGGTGAAGCAGTGCAGCACGCCGCCGCAGTCCTGTGCGTTCTCTTCACGCAGGATCGCCAGCGTATCCGCGCGCGCATCGCGGGTGTGGACGATCACCGGCTTGTTCAGCTCCCGGCCAATGCGGATATGCTCGCGGAAAGAGTCCTGCTGCAGCTCAAGGTTGTCCTTCTGGTAGAAGTAATCGAGCCCGGTCTCCCCCAGCGCCACCACCTGCTCCGCCGCCGCCAGGCGACGCAGCTCGGCGTAATCATAGCCCTCTTCCAGATTGAGCGGATGCACCCCGCACGAGAAGGCCACGTCGTTGCGCTGGCCGATCAGTTCGGTCATGGAGCGGTAGCCCGGCAACGTGGTGGCGACCGCCAGCACATAGCCGACGTCGCGCGCTTTGGCCTTGGCCAGCGCATCGTCCACATTCTGGTGCAGCGTCTGATAATCCAGACTGTCAAGGTGGCAATGAGAATCGACTAACAACATAATTTTTAACTCTTTAACTTTACAGCGAGTGAGGGTGGGAATAGCCGGCGGCGCCAAGCATCTGTTCCCAGCGAAGTAACTGTTCGGTCAGCAGCAGCTCGCGATTGACGCCCACCACGCTGAGCAACTGATGGCGGCAGTTCAGCCACTGCTGCACGATCTGTTGCAACGAGGCGCTGCTCAGCAGGCTGGCCAACTGATGCACCAGCGGCTGCTGATCCTGATTCAATACATAGTGATGTGCACCCTGTTGCCACTTCATGGCGTCCACCAGCAGCGCGCACAGCCAGTGCAGGCGCTCGGCGACGTCTTCATGGTTCAGCACCGGCAACATCGACAGCATATCGCGCTGCGGCAGCGCGGCGCTCAACGCGGCGCACAGCGCACTGCGCTGCTGCCACTGCTGCGGCTGCAACAGCTGTTCGGCGGCCAGCGGCGCGCCGTCGTGCAGGCGCAGCGCCGTGAGGCGGTCCGTCTGAGAGCCGGCCGCCTGCCGGCTCAGCCACTGCAGGCTGAGCTGCTCCTCCGGGCTGGCCAAATGCCAGTACAGGCAGCGGCTGCGCAGCGTCGCCATCAGCCGCGACGGCTCAAGGCAACCCAGCAGAAAATAGGTTTTCTCCGGCGGCTCTTCCAGCGTTTTAAGCAGCGCGTTGGCCGCCGCCTCGGTCAGCTGTTCCGCCTGCGGCAGCCAAATCACCTTGGCGCCGCCCTGCTGCGCGTGGGCATACAGCGTTTCAATCACCTGGCGGATCGGTTCGATGCCCAGGCTGCTCTTGCCCTTTTCCGGCGCCAGCACGTGATAATCCGGGTGGTTGCCCGCCAGCATCAGCCGACAGCTGTGACACTCGCCGCAGCTTTTTTCACCGTTGCGCTGCTGACAGATCAACCAACGGCTCAGGCCGTAGGCCAGCGCGTCGTCACCGTTGCCCGCCGCCGCGTGCAGCAGCAGCGCATGATGGCCGCGGCCCTCGGCGTACTGCCCAATCAGTTGGCGATAAGGGCCATTCAGCCACGGGTACCAGTTCATTATGCGCCTTCCTGCTGCCGCAGCCAGCGGCAGACGCAGTCGCGGATCGCCGCAGTCACCTGCTCCAGCGGCTGGGCCGCGTCAACGGTGACGATCGTTTCATCCTGCGCCGCCAGCTCGAGATAGCGCGCGCGGGTGCGTTCGAAGAACGGCAGCGCCTCCTGTTCGATACGATCCAATTGGCCGCGCGCCTGCGCGCGTTGCAGGCCGACCAGCGGCGGCAGATCGAGATAGACCGTCAGGTCCGGGCGGAAATCGCCCAGTACGGTGTCGCGCAGCGAGGCCATCAGCTGCGGATCCACGCCACGGCCGCCGCCCTGATAGGCTTGTGAAGAGAGATCGTGGCGATCGCCCACCACCCAGGCGCCACGCGCCAGGGCGGGTTTGATCACGGTTTCCACCAACTGCACGCGCGCAGCGTACAGCATCAAGACTTCGGCCTTGATGGTCGGCAATTCGCCGTCGATGCCGCGCTTGAACAGATCGCGCAGTTTCTCCGCCAGCGGCGTACCGCCAGGTTCACGGGTGAAGACGATGTCGCTGACGCCGTGTTCGCGCAACACATTGACCACCGTATCGCGCGCGGTGGTTTTACCCGCGCCTTCCAGCCCTTCGATAACAACGAATTTACTTTTCATTCTTTTCCTTTAACGCCTGACGGTACACGCGCACCGCCTGGTTATGACTCGCCAGATTGGTGGTGAAGGTATGCCCACCCTTGCCGTCAGCGACAAAATAGAGATAAGGCGTTTTGGCCGGATTGGCGGCCGCCTGCAACGAGGCCTCACCCGGCATGGCGATCGGCGTTGGCGGCAGGCCGGCGATCACATAGGTGTTATAAGGCGTCGGCGTCTCCAGATCCTTGCGCGTGATGTTGCCATTATAGCTTTCGCCCATGCCGTAGATCACCGTCGGATCGGTCTGCAGACGCATGCCGATACGCAAGCGGTTGACGAACACCGACGCCACCTTGCTGCGCTCTTCCGGGACCGCGGTCTCTTTCTCGACGATCGAAGCCATGGTCAGCAGCTCCTCCGGCGTTTTGTACGGCAGGCTGGTGTCGCGGCCGGCCCAGGCGGCCTGCAGCGCTTTGTTCATGCGCACGTGTGCGCGTTTGAGCAGCGCGATGTCGCTCATGCCGGCGGTATACTGGTAGGTATCCGGGTACAAATGCCCTTCCGGGGTTTCTCCTGCAGCAATGCCGAGCGCTGCGGCAATCTCCGCTTCGCTCTTGCCCGCCAGGGTGTGTTTCAGGTATTTGGACTGCTGCAGCACCTGCTGCCAATCACGCAGGCGTGAGCCTTCGATAAAGCGTGCGGTGAACTGCGCCTCTTTGCCGCTGGCCAACAGTTTCAGCATCTGGCGCACCGTCATGCCCGGCGTGAACCGGTAGGTACCGGCTTTAAACTCCGCCAGCTCCGGCTCCAGCTTCAGTAGCCACTGGAACCAGCGCCCGTTGTGCACCAGTTTATCGCGTACCAGTAGCCCTTCCAGCGCTACCCGGCCGGTGCCGGCCGGCAGTTTGAAGATGGTTTCTTGCTGGATAGCCAGCGGCGTATCGGCAAAGCGTTCGATCTTCTGGTAGCCCCAAAACAGCAGCGCTAATACCAGAACAACAATAACAGACAGGACCTTCAGCTTTCTTTTCTTCATCAATCAGCCATGGTTAACAGTGTGGACGCAAAAAATCATACAGCTGGCGCGAAGCATAACGCCATGATTGCGCAGCGTTTACCGGCAGCAGCGGCATCAGCGCATTGCTCACCAGCACTTCGTCGGCATCGGCCAGCGTCTCCAGCGGTTCACTGACGCAATGCAGACGGTATTCCGAGCCCGCCAGCAGCGCGATCACCCGCCGCCGCATCAGGCCCGCGACGCCGGCCTGGCTCAGATCCGGGGTAAATACCGCTTTTCCCTTACGCCAGAACAAATTAGCCGCACAGCATTCCACCAGCATACCGGCAGTGTCAAGCACCAGCGCCTCGTCGGCGGCCGTCTGGTCAAGATGCGCGCGGATCAGCACCTGCTCCAGGCGGTTCAAATGCTTCAACCCCGCCAGCAGCGGATTGCGCGCCAGCGCCACCGGGCTGAGCGCAAGCGTGATGCCCTGCTCGCGCCACTGCAAATAGTGCGCAGGGTAGCTGCTGCGGGCGACGATGCGCGTCGGGTTTTCGCACCCCGTCGGGCTGTAACCCCGCCCGCCGCTGCCGCGCGTCAGTATCGCTTTGACCACGCCGAGCGGAATTGATTCGGCCGCCAGCGCCATCTCCCGCTCGAAAGCCAGCCAATCTGTGGCAGGCAGCATCAATCGCTGCGCCGCTTGCTGCAACCGCTCCAGATGCCAGGGCAGCAGCTCGATTTTACCGTCGATAACCCGGGCGGTAGTAAAGCAGCCATCGCCGAACTGCAGGCCGCGATCGCTCGGCGCCAGCGCATCGTGGCGTTGTCCGTTAATCCAGTACATGCTTCCTCCTGTTGCCGGGTTATTTCATTACGCTCGCAGGATAACAGGCGGCGAGACGATACGCAGCCCCGCCGGCGGCCAAACGGCAGGCGTAAAAAAGCCCGGTTAAAAAACCGGGCTTTTCGTCAGCTATCCACAGCGCGAGTTATACTCGGCGGAAGATCAGCGAGCCGTTGGTGCCGCCGAAGCCGAAGGAGTTACACAAGGTGTACTCCATATCGCTGACCTGGCGCGCTTCGTGAGGCACGAAGTCCAGATCGCAACCTTCATCCGGGTTATCCAGGTTGATGGTTGGCGGTACCGCCTGATCGCGCAGCGCCAGCACGGTGAAGATGGACTCGATCGCGCCCGCCGCGCCCAACAGGTGGCCGGTCATCGATTTGGTCGAGCTCACCAGCACACGCTCTGCATCGGCGCCGAACACGGATTTCACCGCCTGCGCTTCCGCCTGGTCGCCCGCCGGCGTAGAGGTGCCGTGTGCGTTGATATAACCGATTTGTGACGGGGTCACACCGGCGTCAAGCAGGGCATTTTCCATCGCCAGCGCAGCGCCTGCGCCGTTTTCCGGTGGCGACGTCATGTGATAAGCATCGCTGCTCATCCCAAAGCCAACCACTTCGGCGTAGATTTTCGCGCCGCGTTTTTTCGCATGTTCGTACTCTTCGAGCACCATCATGCCAGCGCCGTCGCCCAGCACGAAGCCGTCGCGGTCTTTATCCCACGGACGGCTCGCCGCCTGCGGGTTGTCATTACGGGTGGACAGGGCGCGCGCTGCGCCAAAGCCGCCGACGCCCAATGGGGTGCTGGCTTTCTCTGCCCCACCGGCCAGCATCACGTCAGCATCATTGTAAGCAATGATACGCGCCGCATGGCCGATGTTGTGCACACCTGAAGTACAGGCGGTGGCGATGGAAATGCTTGGGCCACGCATGCCGTACATGATTGTCAGGTGGCCTGCAATCATATTCACGATGGTGGATGGCACGAAGAACGGACTGATTTTCCGTGGGCCACCGTTAACCAGTGAACTGTGGTTTTCTTCAATCAAACCCAGGCCGCCGATGCCGGAACCGATCGCGGCTCCAATGCGGGTGGCGTTAGCCTCGGTGATGTCCAGACCTGCATCCTGCATGGCTTGCATGCCGGCAGCGATACCGTACTGGATAAAGGCGTCCATCTTGCGCGCATCTTTGCGAGAGATGAAATCCTCAGAATTAAAATTCTTTACCAGGCCAGCAAACTTGGTCGCATAGGCAGTGGTATCGAAATGGTCGATCAGGCTGATGCCACTCTGACCGGCAAGAAGAGCGTTCCACGTGGACTCTACCGTATTGCCGACAGGAGACAACATGCCCAGTCCGGTCACAACTACTCGACGCTTAGACACGTTTGTCCTCCAGGGAGGGAAAAATATGACACTAGGGATAGAAAAAACTTAGGCGGTCGAACGACCGCCTAGATATGTTCTCTTACTGCTGGCTAGCGTTGATGAAATCAATAGCTGCCTGAACAGTAGTGATCTTCTCAGCTTCTTCGTCTGGAATCTCGGTGTCGAATTCTTCTTCCAGTGCCATTACCAGCTCAACGGTGTCAAGAGAATCAGCGCCCAGATCTTCAACGAAAGAAGCGTTGTTCAAAACTTCTTCCTGTTTAACACCCAGTTGCTCAACAATGATTTTCTTAACGCGTTCTTCGATAGTGCTCATACTCTTAAATTTCCTATCAAAACTCGCTTTCGCGATGGTTTTCGTAGTGTATAAAATGCTGAAAAAGATGCAACTAAATCCCGGCTGGTCAAACCACGATTTTACGCTATTTTGCGGTTTTTGCCTCAAATAACGCAAATGGTTTTCACATTTTTTAAATCATGTACATGCCGCCATTGACATGTAACGTTTCACCGGTGATATAGCCGGCCTCATCAGAGGCCAAAAATGCAACAGCGCTGGCGATTTCTTTAGCATCGCCCAGCCGGTTGGCTGGAACTGATGACAAAATGCCTGCGCGTTGATCATCTGTCAACGCCCGTGTCATGTCCGTCTCAATAAAGCCAGGTGCCACGACGTTGACCGTAATGCCACGAGAAGCAACTTCACGTGCCAAAGATTTGCTAAAACCAATCAGACCGGCTTTAGCCGCCGCGTAGTTCGCCTGCCCTGCGTTCCCCATGGTACCGACAACGGAACCGATGGTGATGATACGGCCAAACCGCTTTTTCATCATAGCGCGCATTACCGCTTTTGACAGGCGGAATACGGAAGTCAGGTTGGTGTCGAGGATATCCTCCCACTCATCATCCTTCATACGCATCAGCAGGTTATCACGCGTGATGCCGGCATTATTCACTAAAATGTCGATTTCGCCAAATTCGGCACGAATCGATGCCAGCACGCTGTCGATAGATTGCGCATCAACAACGTTCAACATAAACCCTTTGCCGTTTGCGCCCAGGTAGCCGCTGATCGCTTCAGCGCCACTCTCACTGGTCGCGGTGCCGATCACTTTGGCGCCGCGTGCTACAAACGTTTCTGCAATGGCTCGGCCAATACCGCGGCTCGCGCCGGTGACCAGAACGATTTTACCTTCGAAGCTCATCATTTTCCTCTTTATTGTTCAAGCGCCGCCGACAGGCTGGCGGTGTCGTTCACCGCCGCAGCCGTCAGGGTGTCAACAATACGTTTAGTCAGACCGGTCAGCACTTTGCCCGGCCCCACTTCCAGCAGCGACGTCACTCCCTGTGCTGCGATAAATTCTACGCTCTCGGTCCAACGCACCGGGCTGTAAAGCTGACGCACCAGCGCGCTGCGGATCGCTTCAGGATCGTTTTCGGTGCGTACGTCGACGTTGTTCACCACCGGCACCTGCGGCGCGTTGAAGGTGATGTCCTGCAGCGCCACGGCCAGCTTGTCGGCGGCCGGTTTCATCAGCGCGCAGTGCGAAGGCACGCTCACCGGCAGCGGCAGCGCACGTTTGGCGCCGGCGGCTTTGCAGGCGGCGCCTGCACGTTCAACCGCTTCTTTATTGCCGGCGATAACCACCTGGCCCGGCGAGTTGAAGTTGACCGGAGAAACCACCTGCCCCTGCGCGGACTCTTCGCACGCCTTGGCGATCGCGTCGTTGTCCAGACCGATGATGGCGTACATCGCGCCGGTGCCTTCCGGCACCGCTTCCTGCATCAGCTTGCCGCGCAGCTCGACCAGACGGATCGCCGCCTTGAAGTCCAGCACGCCGGCGCAGACCAGCGCCGAGTACTCGCCCAGGCTGTGGCCCGCCATCAGCGCAGGCGCTTTACCGCCCTGCTGCTGCCACACGCGGAAAATCGCCACCGAAGCGGCCAACAGAGCCGGTTGGGTCTGCCAGGTTTTGTTCAGTTCTTCCGCCGGACCTTGCTGCACCAGCCGCCACAGGTCGTAACCCAGGGCGGAAGATGCCTCGCCGAAGGTTTCTTCGACGATCGGGAACTGGGCGGCCAACTCGGCCAGCATGCCAACGGTCTGCGACCCCTGGCCCGGGAAAACAAAAGCAAATTGCGTCATTTTTTCTTCCTGTCCAAATCAGAAACGAACCAGCGCCGAGCCCCAGGTAAAGCCGCCGCCGAAGGCTTCCAACAGCACCAGTTGACCACGCTGAATTCGCCCGTCGCGCACGGCTTCGTCCAGTGCGGAAGGCACCGAGGCGGCAGAGGTGTTGCCGTGACGATCGAGCGTCACCACCACTTTGTCCATCCCCATGCCCAGTTTTTTCGCCGTTGCGCTGATGATGCGCAGGTTGGCCTGGTGCGGCACCAGCCAATCCAGCTCGCTGCGGTCCATGTTGTTGGCCTGCAGCGTCTCGTCGACGATGCGCGCCAGCTCGGTGACCGCAACCTTGAAGACTTCGTTGCCCGCCATGGTGACATAGGCCGGCTTGTCTTGATTCTGGCGATCCTTATATGGCAGCGTCAGCAGGTTGCCGTAGCTGCCGTCGGCATGCAGATGGGTAGACAGAATGCCCGGCTCTTCAGACGCCCCCAGTACCACCGCCCCTGCGCCATCACCAAACAGGATGATGGTGCCGCGATCTTCAGGATCCAGCGTGCGTGACAACAGATCTGCGCCGATCACCAACGCATGTTTGACCGCGCCGTTTTTCACGTACTGATCGGCCACGCTGAGCGCGTAAGTAAAGCCGGCGCAGGCCGCAGCCAGATCGAACGCCGCGCAGTCTTTGATACCCAGCATGTCTTGCACCAGGCACGCCGCGCTCGGGAACGCGTGCGTATTCGTGGTGGTCGCCACCACGATCAGCCCGATGTCTTCTTTAGCCACACCTGCCATTTCCAGCGCTTTTTCAGCGGCCTGGAAGCTCATCGTCGCAACGGTTTCATCCGCGGCGGCGATGCGACGTTCGCGGATACCGGTACGCGTGACGATCCACTCGTCAGAGGTATCCACCATTTTTTCCAAATCAGCATTGGTGCGCACTTGTACGGGCAAATAACTCCCCGTACCGAGAATCTTTGTATACATGTACGATCAGTCACTCTTAGGTAATACAGCCTCAAGGCGCGCAGCAATCCTTTCCGGGACTTGCCGCTGCACCGCCTGCACAGCCTGTTCGATTGCGACTGCAAACGCGTGAGGGTTCGCAGCGCCGTGGCTCTTGACTACGGTGCTGCGCAATCCTAACAGACATGCGCCATTATACTGGTCGGGGTTCAGGTGGCCGAACCGCTTAACCACCCGTTTTTGCAACCAACGGCCCAACAATTTCAGCCACCACGCTCGCTTGTTTCCGTCGCCGGACGATTTCAGCAGCGATAAGAACACCCTGACCACCCCTTCCATGGTTTTCAGGGTGACGTTGCCCACGAAGCCATCACAAACCAACACGTCGGTCTTGCCGGTGAGCAGTTCGTTTCCCTCCAGGTAACCAATATAGTTGATTGCCGGAGTATTTTTTAGCACAGCGGCCGCTTCGCGGATATTATCCAGGCCTTTGGTCTCTTCTTCGCCAATATTCAGCAGCGCCACCCGCGGTTGCGCAATGCCGATCACCTCTTCCGCCATCACCGCACCCATCACGGCAAACTGCACCAGCATGGTGCTGTCGCACTCAACGTTGGCGCCCAGATCCAGCACCACGGTTTTGCTGCGTTGCTGGTTCGGGATCGCCGTCATCAGCGCCGGGCGCTCGATGCCTTCCAGCGGCTTGACCAACAGCTTCGCCAATCCCATCAGCGCACCGGTATTGCCGGCGCTGACGCACCCCTGCGCGTTGCCGCTGCTGAGCTGTTCGAGCGCAATGCGCATCGACGTGCCGCGACTGGCGCGTATCGCTTGTGAAGGTTTGGCGTCGCCGGCGATCACGGACTCGGCGGGCACGACTTGCAGACGCTCCAGAAGAACCGGATCGGCGTGGGCAAGCAAGGGAGAGATGACGTCGGGATTGCCGACCAGCAGGAGATGAAGCTGTAAATTAGAGGCCAGTGCCTGCAACGAAGCAGGCACTGTGACGCAGGGACCGAAGTCCCCGCCCATTGCATCTAACGCCAGGGTTAGACGAGTCAAGGTATCGCTACTTAGCCGATAACCTTGCGACCGCGGTAGAAACCGTCGGCAGTGATGTGGTGACGACGGTGAGTTTCACCGGATACTTTGTCTACAGACAGAGTAGTCGTGGTCAGAGCATCGTGAGAACGACGCATGCCACGCTTGGAACGGGTTGGTTTATTCTGTTGTACGGCCATGGACCTTACTCCTCAATTACTTACGCTTTAAACTGGCTAATACGGCAAACGGATTCGGTTTCTCCGCCTCGGGAGGCAGTTGGCCGAATACCATGTCCGCTTCGGACACTTCACAGTGTTCAGATTCATGTACCGGAACGACAGGCAGTGAAAGAATAATTTCGTCTTCAATCATTGCCAACAGATCGACTTCGCCAAACTCGTCAACTTCGATCGGTTCGTACGCTTCCGGTAATGCCTCAGCCTGCTCATCATTGACGACCGGGCTAAAACAATATGTTGTGTGAACCTGATGTTCGAACGGGACTCCACAGCGTTGGCACATCAACGTTACCGTGACGTCCGCATGCCCTGTTATCACCGCGAGGCGTTGATTGTCGATATTGAACGACAACGACACCTCGACATCACTGTCCACACTGACCACGGAGTCGGCAACACGAGTAACCTGCTCAGGCGCATAGACACCAGCATAGTCCAGGCGTTTCTGAGCGGTACGTACCGCATCAATGGTCAAGGGTAATTTTACCTTTTGCATAGGGCGCGCATATTAACTTTGTAACGACATAGAGTCAAAGAAAAAGGCCGTAAAACGGCTCCTTTCACCAATATTCGCTTCCACAGCGGCCGACAGTTTAAAATGCCGTACCCATTTACGCTACGGTTTGCGAAAAAAATTATGCAGAGATTGCTTTTAGCCTCCACCTCCCCCTATCGAAAAATGCTGCTGGAGAAGCTGCAGCTGCCGTTCGACTGCGCCGCACCGGAGGTGGATGAAACCCCCTTGCCCGGCGAAAGCGCCGAAGCGCTGGTGCTGCGCCTGGCGGCGGCGAAGGCTCAGGCGTTGGCCCTCGCCTATCCCGAGCATCTGATCATCGGCTCCGATCAGGTCTGCGTGATCGATGGCAACATCACCGGCAAGCCCCATACCGAGGAAAACGCCCGCGCGCAGCTGCGGCAGGCCAGCGGCCAGGCCGTGACTTTCTATACCGGCCTGGCGCTGTACAACGGCCGCAGCAAGCAGCTGCAAGCCTTGTGCGAGCCGTTTCACGTGCATTTTCGCGCGCTAAGCGAAGCGGAGATAGCCGCCTATGTGCGTCTGGAGCAACCGCTGAACTGCGCAGGCAGTTTCAAGAGCGAGGGATTGGGGATCGCGCTGTTCGACAGGCTGGAAGGCCGGGATCCGAACGCCCTGATCGGCCTGCCGTTGATCGCGCTGTTGGACATGTTGCGAGCTGAAGGCATCAACCCGCTGGTGTGACGCAGATTACTTGGCCGCCTGCCGGCGCAGCACCTGCAGGCAGTGGCGCAGTTCTTCGTCCATCGGCGCTTCGATGCGCATCGTTTCGCCGGTGGCCGGATGCTCAAAGCGCAGCGCCGCAGCGTGCAGGAACAACCGCTTCAGGCCGGTGCCCGCCAGTTGACGATCGAACTCGCGATCGCCGTAGCGATCGTCAAAGGCGATCGGGTGCCCGGCATGCAGAGTGTGCACGCGGATCTGGTGAGTACGCCCGGTGATCGGGCTGGCCTTCACCAGGGTGGCGAATTCGTAACGCTCTTCTACCTTGAAGCGGGTTTCCGAAGGCTTGCCTTCGCTATTGACACGTACGATACGTTCGCCGCTTTGCAGAATATTTTTCAGCAGCGGCGCCTGTACGGCCTTGCAGTGCGATTGCCACTGGCCGCGCACCAGCGCCAGATAATCCTTCTGCATGCCCTTCAGCCGCAGTTGCTCATGCAGCGAACGCAGCGCGGAACGCTTCTTGGCCACCAACAGCACGCCGGAGGTATCGCGATCCAAACGGTGCACCAGCTCGAGGAAGCGGGCTTCCGGGCGCAGCGCGCGCAGCCCTTCAATCACGCCGAAGCTCAGGCCGCTGCCGCCGTGCACCGCGGTGCCGGAAGGCTTGTTGAGGATCAACAGGTGGTCGTCTTCATACAGAATACAGTCGGCCAGCGCCGCCACCTTATCCAGCTTGGCCGACACCGGCGTCTCTTCGCGCTCGGCCACCCGCACCGGCGGCACGCGCACCACGTCGCCGGCCGCCAATTTGTATTCAACCTTGATGCGCCCTTTATTGACCCGCACCTCGCCTTTGCGCACGATGCGATAAATCATGCTCTTCGGTACGCCTTTCAGGCGAGCGAGCAGAAAGTTGTCGATTCTCTGACCGGCTTCGTCGTCGGAAATCGTGATGAATTGTACTGCTGGATTATTCGTTTTCATGGTGCGGGATTCTAAATAGAGCGCGTGAATAGCGCCACATCTTTTTCTGTGCTTAACTGTCTCTCTGACGGCGGGCGAAACCCCAGCGGACAATAAGGCAGCAAGCCGATTTGAACGTTTGCGATTTCTTCCGCAGTTAAGGAAAAGTCACCTTGCTATAACGGCATCAGCAGTGGAATAATGCAGTCACTTTCCGCGTTGATTCTCGTTAAACAGGGAAAACGGTGGAATTATAAAATTTGTCTGATCGCGCAAAAACGCAGCAATGGCGTAAGACGTAATGCGAAATCAAACAATTAGCGGGCTGCGGGTTGCAGCTTGGCCGGCAAATGGAATCAGATCTGTCGACGTAAATCAGAGGCTATTCCCCTAGTAAAAGTGCTGTCTTTCACAAAGAAAAGCAGGCTTACCGAGATAATGCGCCCCTATGCAGGCGACAACCGTGAGGTTGACGACTTTGCGAGAAGACACGGGGCTTTCGGTTTAACTCCGGCCATGAGGTTATTTTGCCCGCAGCTTTGTCGATAATGTAAAAATAACGAGTAAGTTAAGATGAAAAGAATGTTGATTAACGCAACTCAGCAGGAAGAGTTGCGTGTTGCCCTCGTAGATGGACAGCGGCTGTATGATTTGGATATCGAAAGTCCGGGTCATGAGCAGAAAAAAGCGAATATTTACAAAGGCAAAATCACCCGCATTGAACCAAGTCTTGAAGCAGCGTTCGTGGATTACGGCGCAGAACGACATGGTTTCCTCCCCCTTAAAGAAATCGCCCGCGAATACTTCCCTAGCAATTACTCTTCCCATGGTCGCCCAAACATCAAAGATGTGCTGCGCGAAGGCCAGGAAGTCATTGTTCAGGTAGACAAAGAAGAACGTGGCAACAAAGGCGCCGCCTTGACCACCTTCATCAGCCTGGCGGGCAGCTATCTGGTGTTGATGCCGAACAACCCGCGCGCCGGCGGTATTTCTCGCCGCATCGAGGGTGACGATCGCACCGAGCTGAAAGAAGCGCTCTCCTCGCTGCAGCTGCCGGACGGCATGGGCCTGATCGTTCGCACCGCGGGCGTAGGCAAATCCGCCGACGCGCTGCAGTGGGATCTTTCCTTCCGTCTGAAGCACTGGGAAGCGATTAAAAAAGCCGCCGAAGGCCGCCCTGCGCCGTTCCTGATCCACCAGGAAAGCAACGTTATCGTGCGCGCCTTCCGCGACTACCTGCGCCCGGACATCGGCGAAATCCTGATCGACAACCCGAAAATTCTCGATCTGGCCAAAGAGCACATCGCTGCGCTGGGTCGCCCGGATTTCAGCAGCAAAATCAAACTGTACAGCGGTGAAATTCCCCTGTTCAGCCACTACCAGATCGAATCGCAGATCGAATCCGCCTTCCAGCGCGAAGTGCGCCTGCCGTCCGGCGGCTCGATCGTCATCGACAGCACCGAAGCGCTGACCGCCATCGACATCAACTCCGCGCGCGCAACCCGCGGCGGCGATATCGAAGAGACGGCGTTCAACACCAACCTGGAAGCGGCGGACGAGATCGCTCGCCAGCTGCGCCTGCGCGACCTCGGCGGCCTGATCGTCATCGACTTCATCGACATGACGCCGGTACGCCACCAGCGCGAAGTGGAAAACCGCCTGCGTGACGCCGTGCGCCAAGACCGCGCGCGCATCCAAATCGGCCGCATCTCCCGCTTCGGCCTGCTGGAAATGTCGCGTCAGCGCCTCAGCCCGTCGCTGGGCGAGTCCAGCCACCACGTGTGCCCACGCTGTAACGGCACCGGCACCATTCGCGACAACGAATCGCTGGCGCTGTCCATTCTGCGCCTGATCGAAGAAGAAGCGCTGAAGGAAAACACCAAAGAAGTTCACGCTATCGTGCCGGTTCAGGTCGCTTCGTACCTGCTGAACGAAAAGCGCGAATCCGTCAGCGCGATCGAAAAACGCCAGGGCGGCGTGAAAGCCGTCATCGTGCCGAACGATCAGATGCAAACCCCGCACTACTCGGTGCTGCGCGTGCGCAAGGGCGAGGAAACCTCTACCCTCAGCTACCTGCTGCCGAAGCTGCACGAAGAAGACATGGAGCGCCCGCTGGAAGATGCGCCGATGGAACGCAAGCGTCCGGAGCAACCGGCCCTGGCTTCCTTCTCGCTGTCCGCCGATGCGCCGCCGCCGGCTGAAGAGCCCGTCGCCGTGACCAAACCTGTCGCTGCCGCCGCCAAGGCGAAAGCCGCAGCGCCGGTCGCCGCCAAGCAGGGCTTCCTGGGCCGCCTGTTCGGTGGTCTGAAGAGCCTGTTCGCCGGTGAAGAACAACCTGCCGTCGAAGAAGCCAAACCGGCCGAAACGCCGAAAGCGGAAGGCAACGGTGAAAACCGTCGTCAGGATCGTCGCGGTCAGCGCCGCCAAGGCACCGGCCGTAAAGAGCGCGGTGAGCGTGGCGATCGTCCTGAACGCGGCGAGCGTAAAGAGCGCGGTGAAGGCCGTGACAATCGCGAGCGCGACAACCGTGAACCGCGTGAGAACCGTGAAGGCCGTGAATCGCGTGAGTCCCGCGATGAGCAGCGTCGTAACCGCCGCAACCAGCAGCAGAACGCGCCGGTAGCGGAGGAAACCACTTCGGAAGAAAGCGCTAAAGCACCGCGCGAAGATCAGCAGCAACGCCGTGAGCAGCGCGCTGAACGCCAGCGTCGCCGTCAGGAAGAGAAACGTCAGGCTCAGCAGGAAGTGAAAGCGCTGGAAAGCGTTGAAGCGGTCGAGAGCACCGACGAAGAGCAGGAAGAACGTCAGCAGCAGAACATGCAGCGCCGTCAGCGCCGCACGCTGACGCAGAAAGTGCGTATCCTGTCTGCCGAAGAAGAGCTGCAGCGCGCAGCGGAAGAGCTGTTGGCGCCGAAAGCGCCGGTATCGAAAGCCGAAGACGCGCAGCCGACCGCCGACGACAGCGTCAAGCTGCTGCCGGAAACCGTTGCCGCACAGCCGGAAGACGATGCCCAGGGCGAAAGCCGCGGCAACGGCGAAGGCATGCCGCGCCGTTCCCGTCGTTCACCGCGTCACCTGCGCGTCAGCGGCCAGCGCCGCCGTCGTTACCGCGATGAGCGTTACCCGCTGCAATCCCCAATGCCGTTGGCGGGCGCGTTCGCTTCGCCGGAAATGGCATCGGGCAAAGTCTGGGTAAGCTACCCGGTCGCTCAGGTTGAAGAAGCCGAAGTGCAGACCGAAGCCGTAGAGCAGGCACCGGTTGTCGCCGCAGCGGTTGAACAACACAACGTTGCCGTGGAAGAAACCCAGGCCGCGGCCAGCGTCAACGAACCGGCACCAGAAGCCGCCGTTGAAACTGCCGCCGTCACCGTAACGGAAGAAGCTGCAGCCGTAGCGCCTGTCGTTGCTATCCCGGCCGAGGAAACCCCGGCGCCGGCGGAAGCCGCGGTTGAAGAGCCGAAAGTGGAAGAGACTGCCCCGGCAGTGGAAGCCGAGCCGGTAGTTGAAACCGTTGCTGCAGAGCCTGTAGTTGAAGCTAAGTCGGTCGAGGACGAGCCTGTGGTCGAAACTGCGCCGGTAGAAGCCACGCCAGCGAAAGAAACGCCAGTGGTAGAAGCTGCACCTACGGCGGCGGCCGTGGAAGCCGCTCCGGTGGAAACAGCCCCTGCGCCAGTGGTTGCTCAGCAGCCGGCGCCGGTGAAAGCCGTGCAGAACGTGCTGTACAAACACATCGCCACTGCACCGATGACCAAAGCGCCGGCACCAGCCTATGTACCGGAAGAACGCAAGCACAGCGACTGGCAGCGCCCTTCCTTCAACTTCGAAGGCAAAGGCTCCGCAGGCGGCCATTCGGCGGTGAGCCAGGCAACCGCGCCGGCCACCAAACCGCAGCCGGTTAACGAATAAGTTAATCTGCACCCCTAAAAAAACCCGCCATCGGCGGGTTTTTTCTTGCCTGTAAAATACTCAGGCGATCTTCTTCAGTTTTTTGATGTCCAGAACATCCAGCTTGCCGTCAAGCCGGCTGACGAACTGCTGAAAATGCGCCGTCTCATTATGCTTATCCAGCGCTTCGCTGCTGGCCCAACGCTCAAAGAACACGAAAACACCCGGCTTTTCCAGATCGCGATGCAAGTCATATTGCAGGTTGCCCAACTCCTGGCGGCTCGGCTCGATAATGTCGTGCACCGCTTCGCTGACGGCGGCTTCAAATCCCGCTTTCGCTTGCAGGGTGGCGATAACGCGTACTTCCATTGCTTTCTCCCTTTCCACTTGATGAAGGTCGACGGTATTGGCGTCGGCATCGTTGAAATCCCGGTTACTATGCGCCCGCCGCGCTATTGATTTCAACTTGTCGGCAACAAACAGATGCATCTGCGGCACTTTCCGCTTATCCTTACACCCCGGCGTGAATAAACCCATTATTCGCTTTTCATTAGACGTATTTGACCGCCGGAGCCTAGCTAGATGACCGCACAACCTCAAGTTCTGAAAATCCGCCGCCCAGACGACTGGCATATCCACCTGCGTGACGATGAAATGCTGAAAACGGTGGTGCCCTATACCAGTCAGGTATTTGGCCGGGCGATCGTGATGCCGAACCTGGTTCCGCCCGTAACGACCGTGGCCGCCGCGCGCGCCTACCGCGATCGCATTCTGGCGGCGGTCCCGCAGGGGCACAACTTCACTCCGCTGATGACCTGCTACCTGACCAACTCCCTGGCGGCCAGTGAACTGGTCAACGGCTTCGAACAAGAGGTGTTTACTGCCGCCAAGCTGTATCCGGCCAACGCCACCACCAACTCCAGCCACGGCGTCAGCGACGTGACCGGTATTTACCCGCTGTTCGAACAGATGCAAAAAATCGGCATGCCTTTGCTGATCCACGGCGAAGTGACCGATCCCGCCGTTGATATCTTCGACCGCGAGGCGCGCTTTATCGAACAGGTGATGGAACCGATTCGCCAGCATTTCCCTGAGCTGAAGATCGTCTTCGAGCACATCACCACCAAGGAAGCGGCGCAATATGTGCAGGCAGGCAATCGTTTCCTCGGCGCCACCATCACGCCGCAGCACCTGATGTTCAACCGCAACCACATGCTGGTCGGTGGCATTCGCCCTCACCTGTTCTGCTTGCCGATCCTCAAGCGCAATGTCCACCAGGAGGCGCTGCGTCAGGCGGTGGCCAGCGGCTCGGACCGCTTCTTCCTTGGCACCGACTCCGCGCCGCACCTCAAGCACCGTAAAGAGTCCAGCTGTGGCTGCGCCGGTTGCTTCAACGCGCCGAATGCCATCCCGGCTTACGCCGCCGTGTTCGAACAACTCGGCGCGTTGGAACACTTTGAAGCCTTCTGTTCGCTCAACGGCCCGCGCTTCTATGGCCTGCCGCTCAACGAAGACTTCATCGAACTGCAGCGCGTGCCAACCACCCAGCCGGAAGAGATCGCCCTCGGCAATGAATCCGTGATCCCCTTCCTGGCGGGTGAAACCCTGAACTGGTCGCTGAAAGACTGATATTTTTGCTTCGCCCTCTTGCCCCCGCACTCGGTTAACTGTATAAATAAACAGTAAATCGCTTCGGGGGCAATTATGCGTGTTGAAGTCACTATAGATAAAACCCGGCCGCTGCCGGCGGGCGCCATTGAGGCGCTGACCGGTGAACTGGGCAAGCGGGTCAACCGCCAGTTTCCAGACGCCGTCGTGCACGTACGCTATGCCGGCGCCAACGGGCTCTCCGTGCTGGGGGGCGCCAAAACCGACCGGGATCTGATCGAGGAAATCCTTCAGGAAACCTGGGAAAGCGCAGACGAATGGTTTAGCGCAGAATAACACTGCAATGCTGTTTTTGCCGGGGGTCGCTCTCCGGCTTTTTTGTTTCTGGCGCCCTGCCCATTCATCGCTTACCCTTACTCTGGAACAAAATCCGCCTCAGCGCTGTATTTAACGCAAAGGAGTAAGCATGGCCCCGGACAAGGTGAAATCCGAAGACGCGATGACGTTTGGCGAACTGCTGGCGCTGATAGCCGATCAGAAAAGGCGCTTGAACGTACTGGAAGTGGCTTTTTCTTATCTGGCCTTCAGCCTGGATGACAAAGCCAACCAACGGCTGATCCACAGCCTGAAGCTGGAATCGCACAGCCAGAATCGCGATGCCGAAACGCAAAAGCATTTCGCCCATTTGGCCGAAGAGCTGGAAAAATGTCTGCATGGCGCATCGCCGCCTGCCGACGCGGAATAACGCGCTGCGCTCTGCTCATCCACTGCTGCACAGACAAATTTGTAGAATAATTGTTCAAATAAATATTTATTTTGCAAATTTCGGTGACAACCCTCTCCACCGTTGAAAGCGGATGCGTATACTGTAATTGCTCTCATGATGATGAGCCGCATTGATCCTCGTTAGTCACTCACGGTAGTTACTACTCAATAAGGGGTCTTTATGGACAGAAATGATGAAGTAATTCAGACGCACCCGCTTGTCGGTTGGGATATCAGTACTGTCGACGTTTACGACGCCATGATGATACGCCTTCATTACCTGTCTTCACTAGACCAAACGCCCGAAGAAGCCCAAGTAGACCGAACGCTTTGGCTGACTACAGATGTCGCCCGTCAATTAATCAATATTTTAGAGGCCGGCATCGCCAAGATTGAAGCTACGGATTACCAGGATCTTGATCGCAGAAAACATTGATTCATCGTCCCCTAACCCTAAGGCGCCGTGACCGTTCCCGGCGCCTTTTTCTTTGCCTTTCACCGTTCAATCAGTGCATTGCGCTCGCCAACCTTTTATCATGGGGCGATAAGCAATCGCTATCAGAGAGGGTGGGCACGTGGAATATGATTTGATCGTGGTGGGCAGCGGTTCAGTCGGCGCGGCGGCAGGGTATTACGCTACCCGGGCCGGCTTGAAAGCGCTGATGATCGACAGCGCCATTCCTCCACACCGCAACGGCAGCCATCACGGCGATACCCGCATCATTCGTCACGCTTACGGCGAAGGTGAAAAGTACGTGCCGCTGGTGCTGCGTGCGCAGGCGCTGTGGAATGCGCTGATTCAGCAATCCGGTGAAGAACTGTTCCAGTCGTGCGGCGTACTCAACCTGGGGCCGCAGCACTCCGAATTCATTCGCAATGCTCAGCAGAGCGCGCAAAAGTTTCGCCTGAATGCGCAAACCCTCAGCGCCGAACAGATCGCTCAACGCTGGCCGGAATTCCGCGCGCCGGAAGGTTACGTCGGCGTCTTCGAGCCAGACGCCGGCTTCCTGCGCTCCGAACAGGCGGTTGCCAGCCTGATCAAACTGGCGAAAGAGGCCGGCTGCAGCCAGCTGTTCAACTGCCCGGTCAGCGCGGTGAACCCCATTGATGGCGGCGTTGAGATCGTCACCGGCGAAGGGCGTTTCACGGCGCGAAAAGCGGTGGTCACCGCAGGCACCTGGGTGAAAGCGCTGTTGCCGCAGCTGCCTATCGCGCCATTGCGCAAGGTATTCTCCTGGCATCAGGCGGACGGCCGCTACAGCGTGAACAATCGCTTCCCGGCCTTTACCGTCGAAGCGCAGGACGGCACGCACTATTACGGCTTCCCGGCGGATAACGATGGCCTGAAAGTGGGCAAACACGACGGCGGCCAGCCGATGGATGCCCCCGAAAAGCGCAAACCCTTCGGCAGCTACGCCAGCGACGGCACGGAAGTTTTCTCCTTCCTGCGGCAATTTTTGCCGGGTGTAGGCGTATGTTTACACGGCGAAGCCTGCAGTTATGATATGAGCCCCGACGAAGATTTTATTATCGATACCCTGCCGGATTGCGATCGCCTGATGGTCATCAGCGGATTGAGCGGCCACGGCTTCAAGTTCGCCAGCGCACTGGGCGAGATCGCCGCGCTGTTCGCGCAGGACAAAGCGCCGCCGGTTGACCTCTCCAGCTTTGGTCTGAAGCGATTCAGCTAAGCGAAGGATTTCGCTGTCCACGTTCCCGTCGCGCCCTGGACAGCGAAATCTGCCGGTTACAATTTATTAACCTGCTAACTCTTTTAAATACCAAGTAAAAATTCTGATAACGGAAATTTCTTGCATTCAGCATTTGAATTTCCGAATTGAACACTTGCAGTGTAAGTCCTATTTTACAGAAGATATGCTCCATCGGCTTTCAACAAGGACGTCACCATGAAACTACTTGTCGTGGACGAATGCTGCTTCACCCGGGTCGGTATAGCCAGCTACTTTGCTGATAGTGGGATTACGACGATCAAGTGCTGCCACAGCATTGAATACGCTACGCCGCTGTTGGCCAGCTTTCAGCCGAGCCACATTCTGGTGAACCTCAGCAACCAATGCCGCTATAACGAAGCGGACGCACAGCTGCAGGCATTTATGGAAGCCAGCCAGTCCGCCTTGCTGTTTATCTATCTCGATACACCTTATCCTTACAGCGAAGCGCCAATGCGCATTGCCGATAATGCCTTTCTGTTCAATAAAAGCATTCTGCCGCTCACCTTACGCACGCTGCGCGAAAATCCGCTGGCGCTGGCCGATGACGGCGAAGAGCGTTCCCTGTTCAGCCCGCAAGAACTGACGGTAATGAAATATTGGATGGCGGAAATGCCCAACTACCGTATCGCGAAAAAGCTGCAGATCAGCTCGCATACGGTGTACGTGCACAAGCGTCACATCACGGAGAAGATCAACGCGCGCAACCGGCTGGAGTTCTACTCGCTGTATAACGTGCTGCGCTATTTCTACCCACCGAGCACGCCAACCAATTCGACGCCGCTGGCGCTGCTGGCGGTATAACATCAAGCCTGCGATAACGCAGGCTTTTTTATCGCCGCTCTTCCAGCACTCACGCGCGGCGCGCTGTAAAAGACGCCGAGAAAAGGACTATAATCAAGGGTCCTTCTCTTCAGGCGGCTGAAATGTTAAACCGAATACTGGCGGCTATCGTCAACAATGTGCGGGAGCACCTGGTGCTTTACCTTTGTCTGTGGCTGGTGCTGCTGGCGTTGGATGTCTATTTCTTCTTCGTCATGTAAGCCATGCCGCCGTTATTTCCCCGATTGAGCTTCAGCCGCTTCGGCGATCCCACCCAGGTGCTGGAATTGCAGCAGATGAGCAGACCGCTGCTGCGCCCCGGGCAGCGGTTATTGCAGATGCGCTATGCCCCGATCAACCCTTCCGATCTGATCCCGATCCACGGCCAATACGCGCACCGCATCGCCCTGCCGCAGGTGCCGGGATATGAAGGCGTAGGCATCATCGTCAATCCGCAGAATGGGCATTCAACGGGCCGACGCGCGCTGGCGGTAGCGGGTAACGGCAGTTGGCAAACCTTCGTCACGCTGCCTGAGGATCGGGTGATCTGGGTGCCGGACGACATCGACGACGCCTGCGCAGCGCAAATCTATATCAACCCGCTCACCTGCTGGGTGCTGTTGACGCAATGGCTGCCACTCAGCGCCGGCGACGTACTGCTGCTCAACGGCGGCGGCTCCGCTGTCAGCCTGCTGCTGGCGCAGCTGACGGCGCTGCGCGGCATTCGTCTGGCGGTCGTGGCGCGCAACACCGCTCATCGCCAGGCGTTGCTGGCCGCCGGCGCCTGGCGCGTTATCGAAGCGCCGCAGCTGGTGGAAATGACGAATTTTGGCGCCCGTGCGGCCATCGACTGCATCGGTGGAGAAGACGGATTGCAATTGGCGCGGGCGGTGCGCTCCGGCGGCGATTTTGTGGCGCTGGGCCTGCTGAGCGGCCGCCAGGTAGACTGGCGGCGCGTGGTGGACGAGTTAAAGCTGCGCGCTTCGCTGTTCCACCTGCGCAAATGGAACGCACAGGCGGCGCCGGCGCAATGGCAGATGGCGTTTTATCAGTTGTTCCAGCTGCTGCGGCGCGGCCAGCTGGCGCTGCGCCCACCCGCCGCGATTTATCCTTTGCATCAGTACGCAGCGGCGCTGCAGCATGCCGCACAACCTGGCGTGAGCGGAAAAATCTTCCTCACTCCGGCGCCGCCGGAGGCTGGCGCGGCGGGCGGCCGTCCCCCAGGATAACCGCCAGCCGATAGCCGCCCTCGGTGGTCTCCAGCGCGATGCGCGCCACGATCGTCAGCGGCACCGACAGCAACATGCCCACCGGGCCGAGCAGCCAGCCCCAGAAGATCAGCGACAGGAACACCACCAGCGTCGACAGCCCCAGCCCGCGCCCCATCACGCGCGGCTCGAGGATATTGCCGATCACCATGTTGACAGCGATAAAGCCGCCCGCCACCACCAGCGCATCCCCCAATCCGTTGAACAGCAGCGCCTGAATCAGCGGCGGAATGGCGGCCAACACCGAGCCGATATTGGGAATATAGTTGAGCAGAAACGCCAGCAGCCCCCAGATAAAGGCAAAACGCACGCCGACCGCCGCCAGGAAGATCCAGACGATCACCCCGGTGGCCAGGCTGATGATGGTTTTAATCACCAGATAGCGCGTCACGCCGTCCAGCGCCCGCCGCATCGCGGCGAGCCCCTCGTTCGGCTTATCCAGCGCCTGCTGCAGCTTGTAAGGCAGCAGCTGCACTTCGAACAGCATAAACACCACGGTCATCAGCAGCAGGAAGACGTTGGTCATGGCGCCAGACAGGTGCCCCAGCATGCGGGTGACCAGATTCATCGCCGCGCTGGGATCGACATACTGCAGCATCGCTTCGCTGGAGAGGCTGATATTGAAGCGATCGGCGTAATGCTGCAGCTCGCGCAGCTTCTCGATCATCATGCCGCGGTACTGAGGCAGCGAGCGGGCGAATTCGTTCAGCGAAGCACCCAGCATGCCGATAAACAGCATCACGACCACGATCACCGCCGTCAGCAGCAGCGTCACCCCGACGATACGCGGCACCCGCTTGCGTTCCAGCATCGCCACCAGCGGGTTCAACACCATAGCGAGAAATACCGCCAGCAAAAACGGCACCACGATGTCGGCGGCGGCTTTCACCCCGGCCAAAATGATCACCAACATCGCCAGCAGGACGGCCAGACGCAGGCTGCTGTCGGTCACGCGGGTTCGGCCCATGACGTTTCCTTGTTATTTCACTGGGTTAACCGGCCTCATGGGGCCGTCTCTTGGCGCTAATGGTAGCAAAATCCGCCGCTGCACCGCAGGGGATTTAGCGAAACCGTTCGACAACGTTAATCTTTCCGCCCTGCTCTGCGCCGCAAAAAATAGGCATAACCTTTGCCAACAAATAATCTCACCGGGCAACTCACGCGAGGTTTACGTAAAATGACAAAAGCTGACATTAATAGATAATAAGCCTAATTTTCAACAACTAGCACAATCACCGGACGAGAGAAACAATATCATCTTCAACGATTTATCTGAAGGTTCCCGAACATCTCAAACAAATTCACTGACTAATATTTCTAAGAAGTAACATAGTTAAATTTATTATTGATTTTATGTTTCCTAAAGTTTAATTATTGCAGCCAGCCAATCGGTAATCGAAGGAAACAGGATGCTCTGGAAAAATACCGCCGATCGTTTCGGCCATGTGTCAGTGTTGATCCACTGGCTGGTGGCGTTGACGGTGTACGGCATGTTCGCGCTCGGCCTGTGGATGGTCACGCTGGGCTATTACGACGTCTGGTATCACCAGGCGCCGGAGATCCACAAAAGCATCGGCACGCTGCTGTTCATCGTGATGGTGATCCGCGTGATCTGGCGCTTTGTCTCGCCGCCACCCAAGCCTCTGGCCAGCTATGGCCGCCTCACTCGCGTCAGCGCCATCCTCGCGCATCTGGCGCTGTACGCCGTGCTGTTCGGCATTCTGATCAGCGGCTATCTGATCTCCACCGCCGACGGCCAACCGATCAGCGTATTCGGCTGGTTCGACGTGCCCGCCACCGTGACCGGCATGGCGGAACAGGCCGACACCGCCGGCGCCATACACCTTTACCTGGCCTGGGCCGTGGTAGTGCTCTCGGTACTGCACGGGCTGGCCGCGCTTAAACATCACTTTATCGATCGTGATGTCACTTTGAAACGGATGCTGGGTAGCAGCGCCGATTAACCTTTGGATTTATGGAGATTGCTATGTTGAAAAAGACCGTATTGGGCCTGACCGCAGGCGCCCTGCTGCTGAGCGCCGGTTCCGCACTGGCGGCGGACTACAAGATCGACAAACAGGGCCAGCACGCCTTTATCGAGTTCCGCATCCAGCATCTGGGCTACAGCTGGCTGTACGGCAGCTTTAAAGACTTCGACGGTGGCTTCACCTTCGACGAAAAAGATCCTTCGAAGGACAAGGTCAACGTGACCATCAATACCGCCAGCGTCGACACCAACCATGCCGAGCGCGACAAGCACCTGCGCAGCGCCGAATTCCTCAACGTGGAGAAGAACAAGCAGGCCAAGTTTGAATCCACCGAAGTGAAGAAAAACGGCGACGGTTATGCGGTGGTCGGCAACCTGACCCTGAACGGCGTCACCAAACCGGTTACGCTGGACGCCAAACTGATTGGCCAGGGCAACGATCCGTGGGGCGGCTACCGCGCCGGCTTTGAAGCCAACGGCAAGATCAAGCTGAAAGATTTCGGCATCACCACCGATCTGGGCCCGGCGTCGCAAGACGTTGAGCTGATCATCTCCGTAGAAGGCGTGCGCGAGAAATAAAAAAAAGCCCGGCTTGGCGGCCGGGCTTCTCATTTCCTCAGGCTCAGCGAGCTGGGCCTTCTTCTTCCGGTGCCGGAATGTGCATCGTGGTCTGCAGCAAGCCTTTCGACTTATTGAAGATCTTGACGCCATTTTCACGGCCGGCACGGCGCGCGCGCTGCTCTTCGCGCGGCAGCTTCAGCTCTTCGCGGCAAATCTCGCTGCAGCATCCTTCAAACTTGGCGGCGCAGCTCGGGCACTGAATGAACAGCAGATGGCAGCCGTCGTTCTTGCAGTTGGTATGAGTGTCGCACGGCGCGCCGCACTGGTGGCAGTTGGCGATCACATCGTCGGAGATGCGCTCGCCCATGCGCTCATCGAACACGAAGTTTTTGCCGATAAACTTCAGCGGCAACCCCTGTTCTTTCGCTTTGCGGGTGTACTCGATGATCCCGCCTTCCACGTGGTAGATGTTTTTAAAACCGTTGTGCAGCATATAGGCGCTGGCTTTTTCACAGCGAATGCCGCCGGTGCAGTACATGACGATATTCTTGTCTTTGCTGTCCTGCAGCATCTCCACCGCCATCGGCAGCTGATCGCGGAAGGTATCCGACGGCACCTCGATGGCGTTTTCGAAGTGACCGACTTCGTACTCATAGTGGTTGCGCATATCGACAAATACCGTATTCGGATCGTCGATCATCTGATTGACGCGCTCGGCCTGCAGATACTCGCCGACGTTGCTCGGATCGAAACTTTCGTCATCGATGCCGTCGGCCACGATACGCTCACGCACCTTGAGGCGCAGCACCCAGAAAGATTTGCCGTCGTCTTCGAGCGCGATATTCAGGCGTACCTGATCCAGCGCCGGGTGCGAGGCGAACAGCGCGGCTTTGAACGCGTCGAAGTTATGCTGAGGCACGCTGATCTGCGCGTTGATGCCCTCTTTCGCCACGTAGATGCGGCCAAACACCTTCAGTTTTTCAAACTGAACGTACAGGCTGTCGCGAAACGCCTTGGGATCGTCGATGGAGAAGTATTTGTAAAAAGAAACTGTGGTGCGCGGCTCGGTTTCCGCCAGCATGCGCGCCTTCAGTTCCTCATTAGAAATTCGGTTATGTAACACTGGCATGGTGTACTTTCCTGTCTTTCGGGAGGTGACTGATTACCGCGCGCAGCCAGCAGGCCCACGCGCGGCGCACATCATACCCGAAAAACCGCCGCCGCGCAGCCCTGGCGCAGCGCCCCGTTCAGCGCCCGCCACCTTCGGTAAACGCGGAAGCCACCATACCGAGCGCCATCATCACGCCGGCAAGCGCCAATATCGCGTTCATTTGCAGATGTGCGCCGACGCTGCCGACCGCCGCACCCAACACCAGCAGCCCCGCACTGATCCATGATGCCAACATATTTACCCTCTAAATAATTACCGACAATAATATTGCCATTATCTTTGGCAGGAAAGATTGTGGAAAAATTCGGCATTCGATGCATATTTAACGCCCCAAAAGGGATTTTAATGCGTTGTGTTTTCCCGGATCGCCAGAAAAATGCCACAATAGTCGCAAACAAACGGCAGAAACGAACCTTGCCGCCGAGTTCACCCGGCTGCCAGACCGTGCGATGACGCTGTCATTACACTTAAACAACCGTATTCAAACAGAGAACCCATGACTCAAGTTCCTACTTTCAATCGCTCCTTATTGCACCCGCGCTACTGGCTGACCTGGGTCGGCATCGGCTTGCTGTATCTGCTGGTGTTGCTGCCTTACCCCGTCATCTACTGGCTCGGCACCTCGATTGGGCGATTTTCCATGCGCTTTCTCAAGCGGCGCGTCGCTATCGCCCAACGCAACCTCGAGCTCTGTTTTCCCGACATGCCGCAGGCCGAACGCGATGCGCTGGTGGTAAAGAATTTCGAATCGGTCGGCATGGGGCTGTTTGAAACCGGCATGGCGTGGTTCTGGCCCAACTGGCGCATCGAGCGCTGGTTCAAGGTCAGCGGCCTGGAGCATATCCAAAAAGCGCGCGACAACCAGCAGGGCGTGCTGCTGATTGGCCTGCACTTTTTGACGCTGGAGCTGGGCGCGCGCATCTTCGGCATTCACAACCCGGGCATCGGCGTTTACCGCCCGCACGACAACAAGCTGATGGACTGGCTGCAAACCTGGGGACGCATGCGTTCCAACAAGTCGATGCTGGATCGCAAGGACGTCAAAGGCATGATCCGTGCCCTGAAACAGGGCGATATCATCTGGTATGCGCCGGATCACGACTACGGCCCGCGCAGCAGCGTTTTCGTGCCGCTGTTCGCCGTGGACAAAGCTGCCACCACCACCGGCAGCTATGTGCTGGTGCGAATGGGTAAACCGGCGATCATTCCGTTCACCCCGCGTCGCCTGCCGGACGGCAAAGGGTATGAGCTGATCATGCAGCCGGCGGTGGAAAACTTCCCGCTGGATAATGAACTCGACGCCGCCGCCTTCATGAATAAAGTGGTGGAAAAAGAGATCCTGATGGCGCCGGACCAATACATGTGGCTGCATCGCCGCTTCAAGACCCGTCCGGAAGGCGAGCCTTCGCTTTACTGATAAAACCAACCCGCCGCCGGCGGGTTTTTTATTGCGTGCCTCTTGAGAATCGCCGGCGAGGGTGGGATGGTAATGCCTTTGCCGACACCCCAGGAGCCGCTATGTACATTGTCAGCCTGACCTACCATCGCCCGATCGCCGACGTCGACAGCCACCTTGACGGGCACATCGCCTGGCTTAAGAAATATTTTCAGGACGGCACCTTCGTCGCTTCCGGCCGCAAGAATCCCCGCACCGGCGGCGTGATCCTGGCCAAGGGCATTGAGCGTGCGCAGCTGGACGCCATCCTGGCCGAAGATCCGTTCAACGCCGTGGCCCACTACGAGGTCATCGACTTTAGCGCGACCACCACCGCCGCCGGTTTCGAGGCGCTGGCCGGCTTATAAAACGCTGTAAATTCCGCGCGCTAAGCGCGGAATAAGGTTTAAACGCCATTTTTAAAACTTTATTTCATTTTTCACCCTATTTCCGTCCTCTGGTTTGCCGTTGCCACGCAGGCGGCGCATACTTATCAGGCTAACTTTCACGTTTTGCCCCTTCATCATGCCGCCGGCAAAGCGCGTCACCCTTCGACAGTGGACATTTATGGCTTCGGCAGCAGAACCCGTTAACTGGAAACGCAACCTTTTCGTCGCCTGGGTCGGGTGTTTTCTCACCGGCGCCGCCTTCAGCCTGGTGATGCCGTTTCTTCCGCTGTACGTAGAGACGCTGGGCGTAACCGGCCATCAGGCGCTCAACATGTGGTCCGGTCTGCTGTTCAGCATCACCTTCCTGTTTTCCGCTATCGCCGCGCCGTTTTGGGGCGCCCTGGCCGACCGACGCGGCCGTAAACTGATGCTGCTGCGCTCCGCCCTGGGCATGGCGATCGTCATGGTGCTGATGGGCATGGCGCAAACGGTCTGGCAATTTCTCGCGCTGCGCGCGGTGTTGGGGCTGCTCGGCGGGTTCATCCCCAACGCCAACGCGCTGATCGCCACCCAGGTGCCGCGCAACCGCAGCGGCTGGGCGCTCGGCACCCTGTCTACCGGCGGCGTCGGCGGCGCGCTGGTCGGCCCGCTGATCGGTGGCCTGTTGGCCGATCTGTACGGGCTGCGCCCGGTGTTTTATATCACCGCCGCGGTGCTGTTCGTCTGCTTCGTGCTGACGCTGCTGTATGTCAAAGAGCAATTCACCCCGGTGCAAAAGCGCGACATGTTGCACGCAAAACAGGTGTTCGCCTCGCTGAAGAACCCGAAGCTGGTGCTCAGCCTGTTCGTGACCACCATGATCATCCAGATCGCCACCGGCTCGATTGCGCCGATCCTGACGCTGTATGTGCGCGATCTGGCCGGCGCCACCCATAACCTGGCGTTTATCAGCGGGCTGATTGCCTCGGTGCCCGGCGTCGCGGCGTTGATGAGCGCCCCACGGTTGGGCAAGCTGGGCGATCGCATCGGCCCGGAGCGCATTCTGGTGTTTATGCTGATCGTCTCGGTGCTGCTGCTGATCCCGATGGCGTTCGTGCAAACGCCGTGGCAGCTTGGGGTGCTACGTTTTCTGCTGGGGGCGGCCGACGGCGCGCTGCTGCCGGCGGTACAGACGCTGTTGATTTACAACTGCACCAATCAGGTAGCCGGCCGAATCTTCAGCTACAACCAGTCGTTCCGCGACGTCGGCAACGTCAGCGGTCCGCTGCTCGGCGCTGCGGTCTCCGCCGGCTACGGTTTTCGCGCGGTCTTCGCCGTCACCGCTTTAGTGGTGCTGTTCAACGCCGGTTATTCCTGGTGGTGCCTGCGGCGGCGGCCGGGCTATTTGCGGGAAGACACGCTGCAGGAAGAACAATAGCTGCATTTATCGCCAGCTTCCTCCGTTGGCCGGCTCAACGGCGCATTTCCCCCACTTTTAATAATGCCTCCTTCGGGCCGGCGAATTTTCGTCCCACCCAGAACTTTCTTATCTCAACATTTTGTTTATCAACAAAAAAATAACTTTCAGCACATAAAACCCGCTGTCAATCATATTCCTGTCACAACCAACATAAAAACCAGAAAAGGAGATGCTTGTCGACTTTTCGTCTAAAAAATGGGATACAGGTACTAGACAAAACCAACGACCAGTTATCAAATGGTTAAATAATATCACGCCAGATGTGAAGCATCGGCCAAGTGAAGAAAAGGTCAGCACGCTTTCCACGGTTTATCAGCGTTGCAGCCACGGTGTTTGTCGGGTAATCCGCATTGGGCGGATCGCCTTTATTAAATACACATACATACCACAGTACGGGCTGCAGCCTTGCAGCGCCTTTTATTGGGAAATCGTTATGCAATCCTCTGTCAATAAGTCAGAAAGCCGGACCTTCTTCGGCCATCCCTATCCGCTGGGTTCTCTGTTCTTCACCGAAATGTGGGAGCGTTTCTCGTTCTACGGCATCCGGCCGCTGCTGATCCTGTTTATGGCCGCCACCGTGTACGACGGCGGTCTGGGTCTCGCGCGCGAGAACGCGTCGGCGATCGTCGGCATCTTCGCCGGCAGCATGTACCTGGCGGCACTGCCGGGCGGCTGGCTGGCGGACAACTGGCTCGGCCAACGCAAGGCCGTCTGGTACGGTTCGATCCTGATCGCGCTCGGCCACCTGTCGATCGCCCTGTCCGCGGTGATGGGCACCAACCTGTTCTTCATCGGCCTGATGTTCATCGTGCTCGGTTCCGGCCTGTTCAAGACCTGTATCTCGGTGATGGTCGGCACGCTGTACAAAAAAGGCGATGCGCGCCGCGATGGCGGTTTCTCGCTGTTCTACATGGGCATCAACATCGGCTCGTTCATCGCTCCGCTGATCTCCGGTTGGCTGATCAAGTCACACGGTTGGCACTGGGGCTTCGGCATCGGCGGTATCGGGATGCTGGTGGCGCTGGTGATCTTCCGGGTGTTCGCCGTCCCGGCGATGAAACGCTATGACCGCGAAGTGGGCCTGGACTCCACCTGGAACAGCCCGGTAGCGAAGAAAAAAGGCGTCGGCGCCTGGTTGCTGGCGCTGGCGGTCATCCTGGTGGCCGTCATCGTGCTGATCGCTCAGGGCACCATCGTCATCAATCCGGTCGAAGTGGCCAGCATGCTGGTGTACGTGATCGCTGCGTCGGTCACCCTGTACTTCATCTATCTGTTCGCCTTTGCCGGCCTGAGCCGCAAAGAGCGCGCACGCCTGCTGGTGTGCTTCATCCTGCTGATCTCCGCTGCGTTCTTCTGGTCGGCGTTTGAGCAAAAACCGACCTCGTTCAACCTGTTCGCCAACGATTACACCAATCGCATGATTGGCGGCTTCGAGATCCCGGCGGTGTGGTTCCAGTCGATCAACGCCCTGTTCATCATCCTGCTGGCGCCGGTGTTCAGCTGGGCCTGGCCTGCGCTGGCACGCAATAACGTGCGTCCGAGCAGCATCACCAAGTTCGTGATCGGTATCCTGTGCGCCGCCGGCGGTTTCGGCCTGATGATGTTGGCCGCGCAGAATGTGCTGAGCAACGGCGGCACCGGCGTATCGCCGATGTGGCTGGTGGGCAGTATCCTGATGCTGACGCTGGGTGAGCTGTGCCTGAGCCCGATCGGGCTGGCCACCATGACGCTGCTGGCGCCGGAGAGAATGCGCGGTCAGATGATGGGGCTGTGGTTCTGCGCCAGTGCGCTGGGCAACCTGGCGGCCGGTCTGATCGGCGGTCACGTCAAGGCCGACCAACTGGATATGCTGCCGGATCTGTTCGCCCGCTGCTCAGTCGCGTTGCTGATTTGCGCCGCCGTGCTTATCGTGCTGATCGTGCCGATTCGCCGCATGCTGGAAAATACCCAGTCCAAGAGCGCACAAAAGCCGGCGACCAGCGCCTGACGGATAAACCGTTTTATCTCGCAAACCGGCGCTCGATGCGCCGGTTTTTTTATGCCTGCCAGGCCTGGTGTTGCAATACCACCCGGTAGCCATCAGGATCTTCAAAGGTTTGCCCCGCCCGATCCCAATAGGGGTTATAGGCGGCGACCGCCAAGAACCCCGCCGCCCGCATACGCTCACACGCGGCTCGCCATTCGTTCTCATCCGGCAGATAAAACACCAGCAGGTGATCCTGCGTCGGCGTTTGTCCAACCTGCACCCCACGATGCTGCGTAAACTCCAGATGGTAAACATGCTGCGGATGCCCGATCATAATGCCGTCAAAGCCCAGATGATCGACAAACTCGCCCAGCCTTTCGAACCCCAGCCCACGGCAATACAGCGCGGCAATCTCTTGCAACCGATCTGTCGGGCGCGCGATGCGCAACACCGCTTTGGCTATCGACATGTACGCCTCCGCCTCATGATAATTTCATACAGCGCCATACCCGCCAGCATCGCCAACAGGAACGGCCACACCCGCTGCATCTCCGCCCCCGCCAACACCCAGGCCGGGCCGGGGCAAATCCCCGCGATGCCCCAGCCGATGCCAAACAGCGCGCTGCCCGCCAGCAAACGGCGATCCACACGCCCGGCGGCCGGGATCTGCAGCGGCTCGCCCAACAGGCTCCGCTCGCGTCGCCGCGCCCACAGGAAGGCCGGCGCCGCCACCGCGATCGCCCCAGCCATCACCAGCGCCAACGAGGGATCCCACTGGCCGGTAACGTCGAGAAACGCCAACACCTTGGCCGGACTGGCCATGCCGGCAATAATTAACCCCAGACCGAAAATCACGCCGCTCAGCAGCGCCAACAGCGTTTTAAGCATTTTCACCCCCCCAACGTGTGGCGCATCAGCCACACGGTCATAAAGCCCAGCAGCATAAACAACGCCGTGGCGGCCAGTGAACGCGGCGCCAACCGCGCGACGCCGCACACGCCGTGCCCGCTGGTGCAACCGCTGCCCAATCGAGTACCCAAGCCCACCAACAGCCCTGCGGCCGCCAGCCAGCCGCTGCCAACCGAGATCTCACCGGATGGCAACGCCGCAGCGGCAGCATATAGCCAGGGGGAGAGCAGCAACCCGCCAATAAATGCGGCGCGCCAGCCCCGCTCCCGGCCGCCCGCGCTCAATAAACCGCCGGTAATGCCACTGATACCGGCGATCCGGCCGTTGAACAACAGCAGCAGCGCTACCGCGCTGCCGATAATGGCCCCGCCCGCCAACGCGGAATACGGCGTGAAGTGCTGCCAGTCAATGGTCATCGCGGTTCTCCGGCTGTGGGCAATACAGTTGATACAGGGTCGCGAGCAGCGCCAGCGCTTTGGCATCGGCCACCGCATAGTAAATCTGCTTGCCGGCTCGCCGGGTGGAGACCAACCCCTCCTCGCGCAGCACGCCAAGCTGTTGGGACAGCGTCGGCTGGCGGATATCCAGCGCCTGCGCCAGTTCGCTCACCGCCATCTCGCCCTGACTGAGCCGGCACAGCAGCAGCAGCCGATCTTCGTTGCCCAGGGTACGCAGCATCGCACCGGCCTGCGCCGCCGCCTTGCGCATCGCATCAATATCCATTGCCTCTCCATCAGTTTATAAAATAATATAATATAATTTTATAAACCATTTTACCGTGCCGCGCCACAGACTGGTGTGAAACAGCGACGCATGGCATGCTGTCCTCCCACTTTTGCCGCGCGGAGCCTGCTTACGATGCTGTTTTTTCACGACGTTCTGCCGCCCGATCGGCCTGTCCGGCCATTAGCCAGGGATTATCGCCACGGCGACAGCGAGCCGGACCACTACCATAACTGCGCGCAGCTGATCCACAGCCTGAGCGGCGTGGTGCAGGTCACGACCCGGCTCGGCAGCTGGGTGGTGCCGCCCGGCCGCGGCGTCTGGGTGCCGGCGAAAGTGGTGCACAGCCTGCGTATCACCGGCCAGGTGGCGGCCAGGACGTTGTTCGTCGATCCGTTGGCGCGCGCCGATCTGCCGGCCCAATGCCAGGTAGTGCAGGTTTCCCCGCTGCTGCGCGAGTTGATTATCTGTGCGATGGAGATTGCGCCCGGCTACCCCAGCGGCGGGCGCGATGAGCGCGTGATGGAACTGATTCTGGATGAGTTGCGAATGCTGCCGATCCTGCCGCTGCACCTGCCGGAACCTCGCGAAGCCTCGTTGCTAGCCCTGTGCCGCCATATCCAGGCCACGCTGGCGCAGCCCTGGACGCTGGAACAGGCTGCCGCTCATCTCAGCGTCAGCGGACGCACCCTGTCGCGACGCTTCCTGCGAGAAACCGGGCTACATTTTAGCGACTGGGTGCGACGCGCCCGTTTGCTGGCGGCATTAAACGCGCTGGCGACCGGCCGCTCGGTGCTGGAAGTGGCGCTGGATCTCGGCTATGACAGCCCCAGCGCGTTCAGCGCCATGTTCCGCCGGCTGCTGGGAGTAGCACCCAGCGACTATTTCAGCCGGACTGCGCCGACGTTGGCGCCAGATAGCGCCCGGCGACGTTGAACAGCGCCTGCAGCGAGGCGCTGGCGGAGTCGACGTCGATGCCAACGCCATAAGTCGCCTCACCTTGCGGCAGCGTACAGCGAATATAGGCCACCGCTCGGCTATCGCTCTGATGCCCCAACGTATGCTCGTGGTAATCCTCGATCGCCAGCGGCAAGCCGAAGCGCTGACGCAGCGCATCCACCGCGCTGGACAGCAGACCGTTGCCGGCCCCCTGCAGACGCAGCGGCTCTCCCTCGCAGGCAACTCGCGCGTTGAAGCTGTATGCCTCTGCGCCGTGGCTTTCCGTCTGGTAGCTTAACAGCTGCAAACGCGGCTGCTCCACCAGCCCGTAAGTATCGCGGAATAAGCGCCACAGCTGCGCGCCGCTCATTTCTTTGCCGCTATCGTCGGTCGCGCGCTGCACCACCTGGCTGAAATCAATCTGCAAACCACGCGGCAACGCCAGCCCATGATTCTGCTCCAACAGCCAGGCGGCGCCGCTTTTGCCGGACTGGCTGTTGACCCGGATCACCGCCTCATAGCTACAACCGACATCGGCGGGATCGAGCGGCAGGTATGGTACCTGCCAGCGGCCATCTTGCCGCTGCCGCTGTGCGGCGAAACCTTTTTTGATCGCATCCTGATGCGAACCGGAGAAGGCGGTAAACACCAACTCGCCGGCATAAGGATGGCGAGGATGCACCGGCAGCTGATTGCACTGCTCCACCACCTCCACCACCTGCTTCAGGCGGCTGAAGTCGAGACCCGGCGCCACGCCCTGGGTATAGAGATTCAACGCCAGCGTGACCAGATCGACGTTGCCGGTGCGCTCTCCGTTGCCGAACAGGCAGCCTTCGACCCGATCGGCGCCGGCCAGCAAGGCCAGCTCCGCGCAGGCCACGCCGGTGCCGCGATCGTTATGCGGATGCACGCTGATCGCCACATCGGCGCGGCGGCTGAAGTGACGGCAGAACCATTCGATCTGATCGGCATACACGTTGGGCGTGCTCACTTCCACCGTCGCCGGCAGGTTGATGATCATCGGCCGCTGCGGCCCCGGCTGCCAAACCTCCGCTACCGCTTCGCAGATCTCCAGCGCAAACTCTAACTCAGTAAAACAGAAGGTTTCCGGCGAATATTCGAAGCACCAGGCGGTATCGGGCTGCGCCTCGCACTGCCGGCGAATGCGCCGCGCGCCGTTCACCGCCAGCGCCACGGTCGCCGCCTTATCCTGGCGGAACACGATATCGCGAAACATCGGCGCCGTGGCGTTATACAGATGCACGATAGCCCGCGGCGCCCCCTGCAGCGCCTCGAAGGTGCGATCGATCAGATCGTCACGTGACTGCGTCAGCACCTGGATCGTAACGTCGTCCGGGATCAGCCGCTCGTCGATCAGCGCGCGTACAAAGTCAAAATCCGTTTGCGACGCCGAAGGGAACGCCACCTCGATCTCTTTGAAACCACACTGCAACAACAATTGATAGAATTCGCGCTTGCGCGCGTTATCCATCGGCTCCGCCAGCGCCTGGTTGCCGTCGCGCAGATCGCTGGAGCACCAGCGCGGCGCCTGCCGCAGCGTACGCGCAGGCCATTGGCGGTCCGGCAACGCCACCGGCGGGAAAGGTCGGTATTTGCTTGAAGGGTCGATTAACATGGGCTTCTCCTGACGCCAGAGTGAACGATCGCGTCATTATTTCCCGCCATCGCCTCCTCTTCTCCCGCTTTGCGGACAACCATCGTCGCAAAGCGGACAACAAAAAAATTTGCATCCTGCGCCAGTGAGACAACAATTAGTTTTGACGTTTCCCCCACCGCGCCGGCAGCACGCCGGACGCTTTACTCTCATTGTCAACGGAGGCGAACATGAGCCTGTATGCAACCCTGGAAGAAGCCATCGAGGCCGCACGCGAAGAGTTTCTCGACACCGCCGAAGGCGGCGGCGGTGACGAACCGCCGGTGCCCCAGCAGTTCAATCTGCAAAAGTACGTAATGCAGGATGGCGACACGATGTGGCAGGCGGAGTTCTTCGAAGAAGAAGGCGAGGCGGTAGAATGTCTGACGCTGCGCAGCGGTGCGGCGGCGCAGGCGATCTTCGACGGTGACTACGACGAGGTGGAAATTACCGCCGAGTGGATAGATGAAAACACCCTTTACGAATGGGAGGAAGGCGACTTTCAGCTCGAGCCGCCGCTGGATACCGAAGAAGGCCAGGCCGCCGCCGATGAGTGGGATGAACGTTAACCCGCACCACGCTTTCATCGCCAAGGAGGCCGCATGATTATTCGCCGGGCCCGCCCTACCGACTACCCCGCCATTTTGCAGCTACAGGGGGAAAACGTGCCGGAAGCGCTCGACGAGCGCCAAAAACGGCAGGGATTTATCGTATCGCGCATGAATGAGGCGCAGCTGGCGGCGATCAACCGCGGCATCGGCATATGGGTGGCCGAACAGGAGAACCAACTGGCGGGGTTTGTTTGCCTGATGCCCGCCGACGCGCAGCCGCGGCCGCCGGTGGTGGAGGCGATGCTGGTGACGCTCGCCACGCAATCCTTCGCCGGACGGCCGCTGAGTGAGCAGCGGGTGTTTCTCTACGGCCCGGTCTGCCTCGCCGCCGCCTGGCGTGGCAAAGGCGTGCTGAAGCGCCTCTACGCCGCGGTCAAAGCGCATACCTGCCATGACTATGACGTAGGCGCGTTGTTTATCGACGACGACAATCCGCATTCGTTGGCCGCTCACGTGCAAGGGTTGGGGATGACGGCGCTGGCGCCTTTCCATTGCGGGCAGCAAAGCTATCAGCTGGTGGTGTTCGCCACCCGCTAAACGAAATTACTCGTAGGGGCCATGCTGCGCATCAAACGGCAGCATAAAGGTGTCCACCACCATCGACAGCGGGACGTCTATCACCGTGACGTAGCGCCAGGGCGTGTCACGCAGATCCCACTGCACGCCGGGATAGTACTGGTGGCCATGCCCCGCACCGGGCACGGTGCGGCTGATAATGCTGCCGCAGCCGGTGAGTGCCATCACACCGGCCGCCACGCAGGCCAGCCGAAGATAGGAAGAGAGCTTCACGACATTGACTCTGAGCAAGGGGTTGTTTCGCGAGTGAACAACGCATCGGCCGCAGTCTATCACAGTTCTCTTTCTCCACCGGCACCGGCGCACGTAAGCGAAAGGTAAAAAAAACGGGGAATGCGCCATGCGCATTCCCCGTCTGAGCGTTGCCGATTAGCAATTAACGCCGGCCCGTAGGGTGCGCCAGCGGGTTGTGCGGCAACTGCTGATAATGCTCACGCCAGGCGGCGCCTTCCGGCAACAGCCAGACGCGTTGATGCAAACGAGCCAGCGTGACCGGATCACTCAGCAGCTCCAGACGTTTGCCCTTCACCAGCTTCTCAGGCCCCAACTGCAGCGCTTCGTTCACCCGCTCCTCACGATTGCGATCGAGCGTCGCGCGCAGATGGTGACGCGCCGTCGCCAACGCCGTCGCCAGCGCGTTGAAGGATGGATTGACCACCGCATGCATAAAGCCGTTGGTCAGCGCGCGGTTGCGGTTGAGATGCAGATATTCTTCCGTCGCCAACAGCTCACGCGGCGGATTGTACTCTTCCGGGATCAGGAACAGCTTGGCGCGTTTGCTTTTCATGCCCAGCGTTGCGCGGCTCGACAACACAGACACAAACGGCGACAGGATCAGCGAGAACACGATCGGCGCCAACCACCACAGGAAGCGCAGATCCAGCCACGCCATGCCGCCGGCCCACACCAGGCCCAGCAACATCTGCGAGCCATGGCGGCGGAACGCTTCGCCCCACGGCGTGTCGTCGTCGTCACGCTGCGGCGAATTCCACACCACTTCCCAACCAAGGAAGGCGCTCACCACGAACACGGTATGGAACAGCATGCGCACCGGCGCCAGCAGCACCGAGAACAGCATTTCCATCAGCATCGAAATGAACAGACGGAACGCCCCGCCGTATTCTTTCGCGCCCTTGGCCCAGATCAGCACAATACTGAGCAACTTCGGCAGGAACAGCAGCACCAGCGTGGTGGAGAACAGCGCTATCGCCAGCTCGGGCCGCCACTGCGGCCAGACCGGGAACAGCTGCCGTGGCTGCAGGAAGTATTGCGGCTCCATCAGCGTATGCACCACCTGCAATGCGGTGGAGAGCGCCAGGAACATAAACCACAGCGGCGCCGACAGGTAGGACATGACACCGGTAAGGAACACCGCGCGGTGCACCGGGTGCATGCCTTTCACCAGGAACAGGCGGAAGTTCATCAGGTTGCCGTGACACCAGCGACGGTCGCGCTTCAGCTCGTCCAGCAGGTTTGGCGGCAGCTCTTCATAACTGCCCGGCAGATCGTAAGCGATCCACACGCCCCAGCCGGCGCGGCGCATCAGCGCCGCTTCAACGAAGTCGTGCGACAGGATAGACCCGGCGAAAGAGCCCTCGCCCGGCAGCGGCGCCAGCGCACAGTGCTCGATAAACGGCTTCACGCGGATGATGGCGTTGTGCCCCCAGTAGTGCGACTCGCCCAGCTGCCAGAAATGCAGGCCAGCGGTGAACAACGGCCCGTAAACGCGGGTGGCGAACTGCTGCACGCGCGCATACAGGGTATCCATGCCGGACGCCTTCGGCGCCGACTGGATGATGCCGGCGTTCGGGTTGGCTTCCATCAGGCGCACCAGCCCGGTGAGGCATTCGCCGCTCATCACGCTGTCGGCATCCAGGATCACCATGTAGCTGTACTCACCGCCCCAGCGGCGGCAGAAGTCGTCGATGTTGCCACTCTTGCGTTTGACGCGGCGGCGGCGGCGGCGATAGAAGATGCGGCCGTGGCCATCGACATCGCGGCACAGCTCCATCCACGCTTTTTGCTCGGCCACGCAGATGTCCGGATCGTAGCTGTCGCTCAGCACGTAGATATCGAAGTGTTCCAGCTGACCGGTCGCGGCGACGGACTCATAGGTCGCACGCAGGCCGGCGAACACGCGTTCGACGTCTTCGTTGCAGATCGGCATGATCAGCGCAGTGCGGTGCGCCGGGTTGATCGGCTCATCGCCCTTGATGGTGGAGGAAATGCTGTATTTGTCCTTGCCGATCAGCAGCTGCAGGAAGCCCATCAGCGCGGTCCAGAAACCGGCCGAGACCCAGCAGAACAGTACGGCGAACAGGATCAGAATGCCGGTTTGCAGCACATACGGCAGCAGCTGCAACACCGACTGCATCAGATCCTGATCCAGCATGGCGATAGGATCGATCAGCGCCCAGCCCTGATAAGGCAAGATGGTTTTCATGTACCAGGTGGCGATGCCGGTTTGCACCAGCATCAGCACCAGCAGCACATAGCGGCGCATGGAGCCGACGGTACGCCAGCGGTTCTCGGCCTCGGCCTCCTCTTTGGTGGCGTGCCGATTGTGCGGCGACCGCCCCAGCAGAGAATCCCAGAAGCGCGCCACCGGGTTGGTGCGCCAGGCTTCCGGGAACATGGTGGTGCGTTTGATCGGCGGCGTCGCCTTCAGAATGGCGCGCCCTTCGGCGTCGGTATCGAAGTCGTCATCGCTGACCGCATCAGGCCAGGCGTTTTCGATACGCGGTTTGACCGAGGCCAGCGCCACGTCATCCGCCGACAGGCTATTAACGTTGGCGTCGGCGGCGCCCATCTGCCGATGGAGCGCCTCCAGTGCCTGAGCGCCATCCGCCGTTTGAGGGTTGAGCGCCTCCGACCGCTCGGCGGTCAGAGGCAGCGCCGCAAGATAATCCTGGGCGGGTTGAGTAGGCTTATTCATTGGCAGGTAGCTGATAGCTCCAGGTTTCCGACAGAGTCTTATCGCCATTGACCAGCGCCGCACGCATTTCTACCGGCTTCTTGTCGTCTTTCACTTTCAGACGCACCGTCAGGCGCCAGCCTTTGGTCACTGGGTTATAGCGGACGTTGTTTTCTACCATCTCACCGTTGTCGCCGATGCTAATCTGAGAGGCGACCGGGGTATTGGCGTCCAGCCCTTTCAGCACCGGGCCAACGAAGTCGACCAGGAAGGCCACGCTGCCGTCTGGCTCGCGGATCAGGTTGGACTGCTTCACGTCGCCGGTCGAACGCATGGTACGGGCCACATAGGCGATATCTTGCGAATGCAGTTTGTCTTCATCGCGGGTGAAGTTCAAACGGTAGCTCAGCGTCAGCGGCTTTTTGGCTTCCGGCAAGGTATCCGGCGTCCAGAACGCGACGATGTTGTCGTTGGTTTCATCCGCCGTCGGGATCTCCACCAGTTCGACCTTGCCTTTGCCCCAGTCGCCCTTCGGTTCGATCCAGGCGCTCGGGCGCAGATCGTAGCGATCGTCCAGATCTTCGTAATCCTTGAAGTTGCGGCCGCGCTGCAGCAGACCGAAGCCTTTCGGATTCTCGACGGTATAGGTGCTGACGGACAGGTGTTTAGGATTGTTCAGCGGACGCCAGATCCACTCGCCGTTGCCGGCGTGGATAGACAGACCGTTGGAATCGTGCAACGCCGGGCGGTAGTTCAGCGTCGGCGACGGCTGGTTCGGCCCGAACAGGTACATGCTGGTCAGCGGCGCCAGGCCCAGTTTGCCCACCTTGTCGCGCAGGAACACTTTAGACTCGACGTCCACGGTGGTGTCGCGGCCCGGGATCACCGTGAAACGGTAAGCGCCGGTGGCGCGCGGGGAATCCAGCAACGCATAAATCACCAGGTGCTTGTCGCCCTGCTTCGGACGCTCAACCCAGAATTCGCGGAAACGCGGGAACTCTTCGCCGGACGGCAAAGCGGTGTCGATAGCCAGGCCGCGAGCGGAAAGCCCGTAAACCTGTCCTTTACCCACCACGCGGAAATAGCTCGCGCCCAGCAGGCTCATGATCTCATCGTTTTTGTCGGCGCTGTTGATCGGATAAAGCACCTTAAAACCGGCAAAGCCGAGGTTTTTCACCGATTCAGGGTCGTGTTTGACCGAACCGAAGTTGAAGTAATCCGGGCTGTACTTGATCTGTTTTACGCTGGTGGAGGTGACTTCGTTGATTTTCACCGGCGTATCGAAGTACATCCCCTGATGATAAAACTCAAGCTTGAAAGGGGTTTTCAGCTTGCTCCAATAGGCTTTATCGTGATTGAACTGAATTTGCTGATAGTCTGCGAACTTCATCTCGCGGAACTGAGAAGGAAGGTTGCTCTTCGGGGCTTCGAAACCTTTCGCCGCCAGATCCTGCGCCTGCTTGGCGACATCATCAATAGAAAAGGCCCAAGCCGGCGAACTGAACAGCGTGAACAATACGGTCGCACCTAACCAACGAACGCTCGCGGCGCGTGGTTGTCCGGATAATATATTAACTAGCACATCCCCCCCTATTCGTGTGCTCAAAGCATTTAAATCCATATTAATGGATTACTCAGCTTTCCGACAACATGATAAATGGATGGTTCATGTTTACGGCTCATTGTTTAAGCAGCTGATGGAACACCAGCGTAGCAAGCCGCGCAACAAGACGCTATGGAAAAATGCGGGGGGCTATAGTAGGGTTCCGGATAACAATTTAACGTTTGACGACTTATTAAGCGTGTTAATGAACTCTCGATTAAATCACCAGCGGTAATCTATGACTAAAGGCAGCAAACAGCGCGAGTTTTTCCTCGACTCCATCAGAGCCTATTTGATGTTGCTCGGCATTCCGTTTCACCTCTCCCTGATTTATTCCAGCCACGCCTGGGCGGTGAACAGCGCTTCGCCCTCCTTCTCGCTCACGGTGCTGAACGACTTCATCCACGCCTTCCGCATGCAGGTGTTCTTCGTGATATCCGGCTACTTCTCCTACATGCTTTACGAGCGCTACGAGCGCCACCAGTGGCTGAAGGTCAGGCTGGAGCGGGTGGCGATCCCGCTGTTGAGCTCCATCCCGCTGATCACGGTGCCGCAGTTTTTCATGCTGAAATATTTCACCGACAAATTAAACGGCTGGGATGAATTTTCTCTCTATCAGAAAATAAATGTAACAGTTTGGGAATTGGTTTCTCATCTGTGGTTCTTATTGACGCTGTCATTGTTAACCTGCGCCTGTTTTTATCTGTTCCGTAAAATCAAGCGTCAAACCCGTGAACATATTCCAACGCTAATAAACAGAATGCGTGGATTAGGAAACATCTCACTGTATTTCTTTATTTATGCGGTATGCTACTCGGCCGCGCACCGCATTATTTTAATTTTCGCCCCGCAGCTATTATCCAACGGCCTGTTCAATTTCGTGGTGATGGAGACGATGTTCTACCTGCCGTTCTTCCTCCTCGGCGCCTATGCGTTTAAGTATGTGTGGCTTAAGGAGATTTTTCTGCGCCGCTCGCCGCTGGCACTGCTCGGTTCGCTGCTGCTGTTTATCGCATATATGCTTAACCAAAAGCTGTTGGCGCACAGCAGCTATATGTTCGAGCTGGAAGTGGTGATCAAAACCCTAATGGGGATCCTGATGACCAACGTCGTGTTCTCTTTCGGGCATAACCTGCTGAATTATCACTCGCCGCGCATCACCTATCTGGTCAACGCCTCGCTGTTTATATATCTGGTGCACCATCCGTTAACCCTGATATATGGCGCTTTCGTGACGCCGTATATCGGCAACAACCTGTTGGGATTCTTGCTGGGCCTGCTGTTTGTGTTCTCCCTGGCCTTCGCGCTATATGAACTGCACAAGCGCATTCCGGCACTGCGCTTCCTGTTCTCCGGCAAACCGCAATAACCTTGCCCCTGTAAACCCGACCGTTTGCAGGGGGATTCTGTCATATTGCCGCCGCGTAAAAAGCCTATACTGGTGGTTTGCATGCAGAGCACGCATTGCTCAGCCTGGCGTCGCCCGTTCGGGCAAAGTGATACGGCTGCATAGATAACCTAGCCGTTATAACTGCAATGCATAAGTAGAAATCCGGATCCCTGCCTTACGGTAGTGATTGGGCTCAGCACCCCCGAAGGGCTGCGCGATCGTTTAATTTATTCGATGGCGTTAGCTGCATCTCCCTTCCGTCACGACAGAGAGGATTTTGAATGACCGATAAGAACACCCCGGCTCAAGAAGCCGTAGCGGAAAACGCCACCCTGCTGAAGATCCTCGGCAGGTTGCTGTCCGCGCTGGACGCTTCGATCAGCGGCAAAGAACGCAGCGTTTTGGTCGCTGAGCTTTCCAACTTCAATCTCGACGGCATTTCTGAAGCAGAAAGCAAGCTGGCCACCGAGCTGATCAAACGGGCGCTGGAATCGCTCGATCATTAATCCTACCGCGCCTGCAAACCATTAAGCCTGCCTGCGCGGGCTTAATGGTTTTTCCCACCGTGCAAACCCGGCATTGTTGCCAAAACCGAAATACAGCAGCCTGATAATGTTGGATAAAAGACAGCATTCTCCCTCTTCCCCTCACTTTATTCGGTTAATCGCACCAAAGGGCAATAATTGATCGGTTGTTTTCGCAATCAGCCTTGGCGTTTTACCCACTAAACACGTTATCATCGACACCAGCGCAGTGCCCCTATCCCCCAGCCTCAGGAGAGCGATATTTTGGATGCCAGCACCATTAACAGTTTGTTCGTCATCGGTGCCGTGCTGGTGGGGGCAAGCATTCTGCTCAGCTCATTTTCTTCCCGGCTCGGCATTCCGATCCTGGTGATCTTCCTGGCGATCGGCATGCTGGCCGGCGTCGATGGCCCCGGCGGCATCGTCTTCAGCAATTACCCGGTCGCTTATCTGGTCAGCAACCTCGCGTTGGCGGTGATCCTGCTCGACGGCGGCATGCGTACCCGGGTCAGCTCTTTCCGCGTCGCCCTGTGGCCGGCACTCTCTCTCGCCACCGTCGGCGTAGTGATCACCGCCGGCCTGACCGGCATGGCCGCCGCCTGGCTGTTCAATCTCGATCTGCTGCAGGGGCTGCTGATCGGCGCCATCATCGGTTCCACCGACGCCGCCGCGGTCTTCTCTCTTTTGGGGGGCAAAGGTTTGAACGAACGCGTCAGCGCCACGCTGGAGATCGAATCCGGCAGCAACGATCCGATGGCGGTGTTTCTCACCATCACGCTGATTGCGATGATCGCCGCCGGGGAAACCGCACTGAGCTGGACCTTCCCGCTGCATCTGATGCAGCAGTTCGGCATGGGCATCGTCTTCGGTCTGGGCGGCGGCTGGCTGCTCCTGACGCTGATCAACCACATCAAACTGGCGGACGGCCTCTATCCGCTGCTGGCGGTAAGCGGCGGTATTCTTATTTTCGCGCTGACCACCGCGCTGGACGGCAGCGGCATTCTGGCGGTGTATCTGTGCGGCCTGCTGCTGGGCAACCGGCCGATCCGCAACCGTCACGGCATCGTACAAACCTTCGATGGCCTCGCCTGGCTCAGCCAGATCGGCATGTTCCTGGTGCTCGGGCTGCTGCTTAACCCGCACGAGCTGCTGCCGATCGCCATCCCTGCCCTGCTGCTGTCGCTGTGGATGATCCTGTTCGCCCGCCCGCTGTCGGTGTTTATCGGCCTGCTGCCGTTCCGCAGCTTTACCCTGCGCGAGCGCGGCTTTATTTCCTGGGTCGGCCTGCGCGGCGCGGTGCCGGTGATACTGGCGGTGTTCCCGATGATGGCCGGGCTGCCCAACGCCCAGCTGTTCTTCAACGTGGCGTTCTTCGTGGTGCTGGTCTCCCTGCTGCTGCAGGGCACCACACTGTCGTTCGCCGCCAAAAAAGCCAAGGTGATCGTGCCGCCGGCGCTGACGCCGATCTCCCGCGTTGGGCTGGACGTGCACCCGGAGAACCAGTGGGAACAGTTCGTGTATCAGCTTTCGGCGGAAAACTGGTGCGTCGGCGCGGCGCTGCGTGAGCTGAAAATGCCGCCCAATACCCGCATCGCCGCCCTGTTCCGTGGCAAAGAGCTGCTCCATCCTAGCGGCAGTACCCGGCTGCGGGAGAACGATATTCTGTGCGTCATCGGCCATGAGCACGATCTGCCGATCCTCGGCAAGCTGTTCAGCCAGGCGCCGGCCGTGACGCTCGACGAACGCTTCTTCGGCGACTTTATCCTGCAATCCGACGCCCGTTTAAGCGACATCTCGCAGGTTTATGGTCTCAATCTGCAAGACGACGTCGACGAGCAGCAGACGCTGGGGCAGTTCGTCATTCAGCTGATCGGCGGTGAACCGGTGATCGGCGACCAGGTGGAATGGGACGGTCTGACCTGGACCATCGCCGAAATGGACGGCAATCAAGTCAGCAAGATAGGCGTGCGGATCGTGACCGACTAACGCTGCCGCTCAGGCGCCGGCCTATCAGATGAGGGAACTTCTGGCCTTAAGAACGCTCTTAATCTCTATCACGATGTATGCAGTACGGCGCCGCCAAATTATATCCCTTTGATATAACGGCGCCGATAGGGATTAGGGAAGTGAACGGCAAGACTCGATTTCTTTCGGTGATAGTGATCATGGCGCTGGGCGTAGCGGCGCTCGATCTCGGCATCGCCGGTTTGGTCCATAGACTTTTAATTGGATAATTTCAACGTGACGCAGCAGGAACAAGAAAAAGACATTCTGGGGAAAATACTGGTGACGGTGTCCGCGCTTTGCCTGATTCTGGTGGCGGCGTTCCTGATCTGGGGATTCGTGCTGGATTGACGCCGCGCGACGCTCAGACATAAAAAAAACCGCCGCGGCGGTTTTTTTTATGGGGCAGGCAATCAGATCTTGCAACCTTCGCAGTCCGCTTCGTCTTCGAGGAACTCGGGGACCTCTTTTACCTTCTGCGCCGCTTTTTCTTCGGCTTTCGCCAGTTCGGCATCGATATCAAAATCGAAAATATCATCACTCATCGCTTGGTCCTCATTCTGCTTCGCGTTCAAACGCTGAGTATAATCGACAAGCCGCCGGCCGGAAACCTTTCAGTTCGCCGCCGCCAGCTGAGACGGTTCATCCTGCGGCTTTTTTCCGTAGGCCATGTCGTACACGTCGTAGAAATCGATTTCGCCCTTGTTGCCGATGATGATTCGCATCTTCTGTTTCAGCGCGGCGCCGATGGACGGCTCATCCAGCAGCTGCTGCACCGCATAAGGCGACAGCGCGCGGGTGAAGTACCATTCGCCGTTGTAGCAAACCCGCAAATCCAGCACCCCGATGTCCTCGAAACGATACACCGGCCGGATCTCGATCAGCAGCATGGCGAACATGAACAGCACGAAAGCGGTGAAGCCCAGGAAGGCATACATCCCCATATACGGCACCTGATACATCACGGCGATCACCGCGAAGTAACCGGCGAACATGGCAAGGCACAAATAGCGGTGAGTGCGGGCGAATTCGCTGTTGAAACGCGGCTTGCCGTCGCGCCCCTCGCGCCGATTGATCTGTTCAATCTCTTTAACCAAGATGCTTTTAATCGCGTCCATCGTTACAACCTTATGCTGGAAACAGCATTGCCATCAAATCTCACCGCTAAAAGTAACACAAGTACAGTTTTGCCGGGTAGATCAGTTAGCCAACTTAATGGCGGCAACTGTTATAGTTCGGCTTCAGCGCGGCTGAGCGGCTTTGCCTTGCGCAAACATGAACATGCGCTGGGCGACGTCGTCGGCCTGTTTGATTTTTTGCTTTTGCGGTTCGTTGCTGCGTTGAATGGCGCGGGCGTAGGCGATTTCATGGGCCTGATCGATCATGGCGATGATCCGGTCACGTTCGACCTTCTCCATATTGCCCAACATGGTGGTGATAATCGCCTGATAAGCGTTGGATGCGGCGGTCAGCGCTTTCTCTCTCGCCTCAAGGGCGGCGACGCGTTGCAAGAGCTCCTGCAGTTGCTCGGAGTGAGACATATCGACCTCCTGTTGCCGGGCAGCAAGCCTGCCTGATTACAGTTTAGCAAAGGATCGAAAGAGAAAGAGGAAGGAAAGCCAGCGGTTACGGTAAAGCACACCCGAAAATCCCAACGAGGAGCCGATAGTGCAAATCAACCCGGGTGCGCTTTACGATAAGCGCGGTGAGATGAAGGAAAGAAAGCTGGCGCGCTATGCAGGACTCGAACCCGCGTCTATCAATTTTCAAGCCAAAACAAGCCATTATAAAACCAATCACTCTGCCAACTGAGTTAATAGCGCGTTCCTTCGCTTCGGGGTGCCATTATCCATAACAACATTATGGACTCAAGCTTTTTTAGCATAATGCCCTGAATTTACAGATAAGTCTTAGGTTATCGATAGCGTTATGGCATTACGGCAGCGCAATAATCCGATAATCGCCGGCCATGAGCGGCTTGCACAGAATCTTGTAGCCATCGCTGTCAAAGTGGCTGGCCGCGCTCTGCAGCAACTTCGCCTGCGCCAGATTGCCGACCGAGCCCAGATAAAACCAATTGTGGATCACATGGTACTGACGCAGCGTCTCGCCCTGCTCCTCCAGCGCCACGCGTCCGGCGAACGGCCAACAGGCGATGCGCAACTGTTCAAGCGCCGCGCTAAGCCGCAGAGCATGTTCCTGCGCCGACTCCACGCCACAGCAGGCGCCGGCGCACTTGCGCAGGCTGTAACGGAAACAGGCTCGCCCGGCGGGCAGCTTGTCGATCCCCAGCTTGCCGTAACATAAACGATGCTCGTCGGCGATGGCGCGCAGCTTTTCCAGCGCGGCGTGGCGATTGGCAAACAGCCCGTAGAGATCGGGCGTGACGGCGAAGTCGATCTCTTTGGCGTGAGCAATCGTCACCGCATCTGCCTGCAAGCGCAGCGCGCAAAGCTGTTTCGAGCGCCGCAGACGTTTGTTGAACAGCGGCTGTTGTTGTTTGATCAACTGCGCCTCCAGCAGCAATGCGCCCAACTCACCGGCGGTCTCGATAAAGCTGATGCGTCGAGTTTGGCGCAGCATTTTAGCCTCGTCCTGCGCGCGGAAGTGCGCCATCACCCGGCTGCGTATATTGACGCTTTTACCGATGTAAAGCGGCAGGCTCTCGCTTTGACCGTGAAACACATACACGCCCGGCCCTTTAGGCAACGGCGCCAGGCAGGCGCGCAGGTGCTCCGGGTATTGATAAATGTCGAGTTCCGGCTCGAGGCGGTTTGGCATCATGGCGGTGGCATTATCCTGCTGATGAATGAATACTGGTTTTTTAGCCAGTATAACGCGCCCTGCAGCCGGTTGCACACCCGGCGGATAATAACTCACCGTGATCTTTAACGGGAAAGCCTTTACTATTTCCTTTCCAGCGGGAAAGCGCCTCACGTTTAGCGCCAGTTCAAGCTGGCGCTGCCATGATGGCAGACTGGAACCGCCGCTTTTATCGTTATGGAAAACCTGAGTATGTCATCACTGAAACTCCCCTCCCGCCGTCTGGCGTTGCTCGCCGCCATCGTTTTCATCGCCGTCGCCGTCGCGCTGGCCATCTTTTGGCAACGCCCGCCGCAGCAGGATTACGTTACCGCGCCGGCCCGCCTGGGCGATATCGAAAACGCCGTGCTGGCCACCGGGCGGCTGGATGCCATCGAACGCGTCAACGTCGGCGCCCGCGTCTCCGGCGAAGTCAAATCGCTGAAGGTCAAGCTGGGCGATCGCGTCACCAAAGGGCAACCGATCGCCGACATCGACGATCTGCAACAGCGCAACGATCTGCGCAACGCCGAGGCGGCGCTGAACGTAGTCAAAGCCAATATGTTAGCCAAACAGGCCTTGCTGAAACAGGCGGAGTCGCGTTTCAAACGCCAGCGCCGCATGCTGAACGACGAAGCCAGTTCGCGGGAAGACTTCGAAACTGCCGAAGCCTCGCTCGCCACCACTCGCGCCGATCTGCAGGCGCTCAATGCGCAGTTGGTGCAATCGCAGATCGAAGTCGAGAAGAAAAAAATCGATCTGGGCTATACCCGCGTGGTTGCGCCGATGGACGGCATCGTTATCGCCGTGGTCACGCAGCAGGGGCAAACGGTCAACTCCAGCCAAAGCGCGCCGACCATCGTCAAGCTGGCGCGGTTGGATATGATGACCATCAAGGCGCAGATCTCCGAAGCCGACATCACCCGCATTTCACCGGGGCAAAAGGCGTACTTCACTATTTTCTCCGATCCGGATAAACGGTACGACGCCACGCTGCGCACCATCGAGCTGGCGCCGGAATCGGTGATGAAAGACGATTCGCTCGCCGGCACCAGCTCCGCTTCCGGCTCCGGCACCTCGAACGCCTCGGTCTATTACAACGCGCTGCTGGACGTACCCAACCCGGAGAACCGCCTGCGCATTGCCATGACCGCGCAGGTGTCCTTGCTGCTCGGCGACGCGAAGAACACCCTGCTGGTGCCGATCCAGGCGGTGCATAAAGCCGAAGGAGAAATGCAGCAGGTGCAGGTGCTGACCCAGGACCAGCGGTTGGAAACGCGCAAAGTGACCACCGGCATCACCAACAATGTCGACATTCAGATCCTCAGCGGCCTGAAAGCCGGTGAAACCGTGGTGCTGTCGCAGCCCGCCGCCAAATCGGCTGAGGATGGCATCTTCCTGTGAACGCGATCATCGAACTAAAAGGCATCAGCCGAACGTACACCAACGGCGGTCAAGCGTTAACGGTGTTGAAAGACATCGATCTGACCATCGCCGCCGGCGAGCTGGTGGCGATCATCGGCGCTTCCGGCTCAGGCAAATCGACGCTGATGAACATCATGGGCTGCCTCGACGTGCCGGATCGCGGCGATTACTACATCAGCGGCCAGAACGCCGCCCACCTGTCGCCGGACGAACTGGCCCGCCTGCGCCGCGAACATATCGGTTTTATCTTCCAGCGCTATCACCTGATGCCCGATCTCAGCGCGCTGGGCAACGTCGAAATCCCGGCCATCTACGCCAACGCCCGGCGCGATCAGCGGCGGCTGCGGGCGGCGCAACTGCTGGCGCGGTTAGGCCTGGAGGGACGCGAAGACCACAAGCCCGGCCAGCTTTCCGGCGGCCAACAGCAGCGCGTCAGCATCGCCCGCTCCCTGATCAACGGCGGCGAAATTATCCTGGCGGACGAACCGACCGGCGCGCTGGACACCCAATCCGGCCAGGAAGTGCTGGCGATCCTGAGCGAACTGAATCAGCGCGGCCATACCGTGGTGATCGTCACCCACGATATGAAAGTGGCGCAACATGCGCAGCGCGTCATCGAACTGCAAGACGGCAAGATCATCGCTGACAGCGGCCGCAAATCGGCGTCCGGCCCATCGTTGCCGCCGCCGAACCGCAGCCGGCAAAGCGGCTGGCAACGCCTAATCGACCGCACCCGCGAATCGCTGCACATGGCGCTGAAAGCGATGAACGCTCATCGTCTGCGCACCGCGCTGACCATGACCGGCATCATCTTCGGCATCGCCGCCGTGGTCACGGTAGTGGCGCTGGGCGAAGGCGCCAAACAGCGCACGCTGGAAAACCTCAAAGATCTCGGCACTAACGTGGTAAGCATCTATCCGGGCCGCGATTTCTTCGACGACGCCATCGACAGCATCCGCACCCTGGTGCCGGCCGATGCCGACGCGCTGGCGCAGCAAAGCTTCATCGACAGCGTCAGCCCGGAAGTAGACGCTTCCGACAGCATCCGTTTTCGCAGCAAATCCGCCACCGCCTCGATCACCGGCGTCGGGCGCGACTATTTCCGCGTTAACGGCGTCGAGCTGTTACAAGGCGTGACTTTCCGCGACGATCGTAATGCGCTGCAGGAAGTGATCATCGACGACAATGCGCGCCAGGCGCTGTTCGGCGATTTCGGCGTCGAGCCGCTCGGCCAGATCGTGTTTCTCGGCTCGGTGCCGGCACGGGTGATCGGTGTGGCGAAAAGCAATCGCAACTACGCGCCCAATCGCATTACTGTTTGGATGCCCTACAGCACGGTGATGTATCGCATGGTAGGCAAACCGACGCTCAGCGGCATCACCGTTCGGCTAAAGGACAATGTCGCCAGCGAATCGGCCGTCACCGCTATCACACAGCTGTTGACCCAACGCCATGGCGTAAAAGATTTCCGTTTGTACAACTTCGATAAAATCCGAAAGTCCATCGAACGCACGTCAATGACTTTCAGCCTGCTGATCCTGATGGTGGCGTCCATCGCGCTGGTGATCGGCAGCCTGGGCGTGATGAACATCATGCTGGTCTCGGTGACCGAACGCACCCACGAAATCGGCGTGCGCATGGCGGTCGGCGCGCGGCGCAGCGACATCATGCAACAGTTCATGATAGAGGCGGTGCTGGTCTGTCTGATCGGCGGTGCTTTGGGCATCGCGCTATCGTTCGCCGCCGGGTCGCTGTTCACCTCGCTGGCGGGCGGCATGTTCACCGCCATCTATTCCTGGCAAGCCGCCGCCACGGCGTTTTTCTGTTCAACCTTAATCGGCATGATCTTCGGTTATCTCCCCGCCCGCAAAGCGGCAAGGATGGATCCGGTCGTTTCATTGGCCAGCGAGTAACCCATGAAAATTTTATCTCCCCTGGCGTTAAGCCTCGCCGCCCTGCTCACCGCCGGCTGCGGCAATGCCCTGAAAAGCGACTACCAGGCGCCGCAGGTCAACTATCCTGCGGGGTGGCAATACGCTGCCGACAACGCCGCGCCGACGCCGTTCGACTGGCGCGATTTCCACGATCCCGAGCTCGATCGTTGGCTGCAACTGGTGATGGCGAGCAATAACGATCTGGCCGCCGCCGTGCTGCGCGTTTACCGCGCGCGGCTCGAGGCGGAACGCGTCGGCATCAGCACCGCGCCCGGCGTCAGCGCCTCATTAGGCAGCAGCATTAATCGCCCGCTGTCCGAGTCCTCCGCGTGGAATAAAACCAGCAACGCGACACTCTCTACGAGCTATGAAGTCGATCTGTGGGGTAAACTGGCACGCCAGCGCGACGCCGCCGAGTGGGCCAGCCAGGCTTCCGAGCAGGATCTGCAAACGGCGCGCCTGACGCTGCTGGCCGACGCCGCCACGAATTACTGGCGCATCGGCTTCCTCAATCAGCAGATCGACGTCAGCCGGGCGAGCATCGCCTATGCCAAAACGACGCTACGGCTGGCCAACGCCCGTTATCAGGCCGGCAGCATCTCGGCGCTGGACGTGGTGAACGCGGAGCAAAGCTTGCTGACGCAGGAAAGCCGACTGCTGGCGTTGCAGCACGAACGCCAACAGGCGCTGAACGAACAGGCGGTGCTGCTGGGTGCGCCTTCGGGCCAGGCCACCATCGCGCCCGCACGCCTGCCGACGGCGGCGATGCCGCAGATCAACACCGGCATTCCCGCCAGCGTCCTGAGCCGTCGCCCGGATCTCAGCGCTCAAGAGCTGCGGTTGCGCGCCGCCCTGGCCAACGTCGATGAAAAACGTCTGCAATACTATCCCGAGTTCAGCCTGACCGGTTCACTGGGCGCCAGCAGCAGCGCGCTGCTGGAATTCCTGCGCAACCCGACGGGCAGCCTCAGCGCCAGCCTGACGCTGCCGTTCCTGCAGTGGCGGCAAATGGGCGTGGAGATCAAGATCGCCCGCAACGACTATGAACAGCAAGTTCTGGCCTTCAAGCAGGCGCTGTACAAAGCGATGGGCGATGTGAACAATGCGCTGTCACTGCGCACGCAGCTGCTGGCGCAGGAGACGCAGTTGCGCGCCTCATTGGCGCTGGCGCGCAAATCGGAGCGGCTGAACGAGGTGCGCTACCGGCAGGGCGCCGTCACCATTACCGACTGGCTAAACGCTCAGGAGCAACGCCGTCAGGCGGAACTGGCGGTGGATGAAAACCGCTTCGCGCAGTACCAGAATCTGGCGAAAATCTATCTGGAATTCGGCGGTTCGTCGGCGCCATAATCCAACCGGCCCGGCCATCGGGCCGGGTCTTTTTTGACGGCAAACACATCAATTTTTCCTGTTTTATCTCCCGAACTCTCTATACTTGAAGCATCGTCAATCAGACGAAAAATCGCCAAATCGCGCAATTATTAGACCAATCTCGCACCAAATCGGTGCAAATACTTAAGTTAAACTGCTGGATTTGATCGCCGCAAGATATAACGTTAAGCTATAGATGCAAAATAATTAGTCACCTAAATGACATAACATCGGCATAAGCGAGGTTATTTTGCGATCCACATCACAACTTAAATGTGGATAATGGATCGTTTTGAATCGCGATTCGATTAGCCGATTTGATAACTCAAAAACAACAGTGAACGGAGATTGCGCTTTCACGAACAACGAATAATTCATTAAGGGATGATTATATGAAGTTAAGAAAAAAACGACATAAACCGATGCACATTAACGACATCACCATCATCGATGACAGCAAACTCAAGAAGGCGATCACCGCGGCGGCCCTGGGCAACGCGATGGAGTGGTTCGACTTCGGCGTATACGGCTTTGTCGCCTATGCGCTTGGCCAGGTCTTCTTCCCCGGCGCCTCTCCCGGCGTACAAATGATCGCCGCGCTGGCGACCTTCTCCGTGCCCTTCCTGGTGCGTCCGCTCGGTGGTCTGTTCTTCGGCGCCATGGGCGACAAGTTCGGCCGGCAAAAAGTTCTCTCGGTCACCATTATCATCATGGCGGTCAGCACCTTCTGTATCGGCCTGATCCCGTCCTATGCGTCGATCGGCATCTGGGCCCCGATCCTGCTGCTGCTGGCCAAACTGGCGCAGGGCTTCTCCGTCGGCGGTGAATATTCCGGTGCGGCGATCTTCGTCGCCGAATACTCACCGGACCGCAAACGCGGCTTTATGGGCAGCTGGCTGGATTTCGGCTCCATCGCCGGCTTTGTGATGGGCGCAGGCGTAGTGGTGCTGATCTCCAGCATCGTCGGCGAAGCCAACTTCCTCGACTGGGGCTGGCGCATTCCGTTCTTCATCGCCGCGCCGCTGGGCCTGATCGGTCTCTATCTGCGCCATGCGCTGGAAGAAACCCCGGCGTTCCAGCAGCACGTGGATAAGATGGAGAAAGAGGATCGCAACGCCATCGAAAATCCGCCGAAAACCTCGTTCAAAGAGATCGCGGCCAAACACTGGAAAAGTTTGCTGGTGTGCGTCGGTATCGTGATTTCCACCAACGTGACCTATTACATGCTGCTGACCTACATGCCGAGCTACCTGTCGCATAACCTGCACTACTCGGAGGATCACGGCGTTCTGATCATCATCGCCATCATGATCGGCATGCTGTTCGTGCAGCCGGTGATCGGCCTGACCAGCGACCGTATCGGTCGTAAGCCGTTTATCATCGGCGGCAGCATCGGCCTGTTGGCGCTGGCGATCCCGTGCTTCATTTTGATCAACAGCAACGTCATCGGCCTGATCTTCGTCGGCCTGCTGGTGCTGGCGGTGCTGCTCAACTCCTTCACCGGGGTAATGGCCTCGATTCTGCCGGCAATGTTCCCGACGCACATCCGCTACAGCGCGCTGGCGATTTCGTTCAACATTTCGGTACTGATCGCCGGTGCGACACCGACCGTCGCTGCCTGGCTGGTCGAAGCGACCGGCAACCTGTACATGCCGGCCTACTACCTGATGGTTGTGGCGGTGATCGGTCTTATCACCGGTCTGTACATGAAAGAGACCGCCAACAAGCCGCTGCGCGGCGCGACGCCGGCCGCTTCTGACCGTACCGAAGCGAAAGAACTGCTGCAGGAGACCTACGACAACATCGAACAGAAAGTCGAGGACATCAACGCGCAGATCGCCGAGCTGGAAAAGAAAAAGCAGATCCTGATAGACCAGCACCCCAAGCTGGACTGATCGCCGCTGAAAGCCACCCGTTTGGGTGGCTTTTTTACTTTGATTTCAAAAGAAATAATGCGCAGCGCATTTTTATGACAATCAGGATTGGTGGTACGCTTTGCCGCACACTCTTTATTGATGAAGAACATGATCATGAGCAAAATGGACCTTCCCATCATTATCGGCATCCTGGTGATGCTGACCCTGTGGCTCGGCGCGCTTTTCAACATTGGCGATATCACCTTCAGCATTTCACGTCTGTTTCACTGGATTGAAAGCCAACGCGGCTAACCCGACGCCGCCGCAGGCGGTGGGAAACTTCGGCTATGATTGATAGACGTTACGCCATTTTCCGAGACTGTCGCTCGCGATAAAGAGGACCGCATCATGACCGACTATGAGTTCTACAATCAGATCCTGACCCACCTGGCCGCCAATCACCCCGGCACGCTGGATGAAAAAACCTACGAACTGTGGAAGCAGGACGCCACCAGCCCGCACGCCTTCGCCGATCCCTTCGCCTATCTTAAAACCAAGGGGCTGATACAAGCCTATGTGATGAGCGACATCGACGAGAACAACTATGATATCGATCCGCACCAAACGCGGATCACCACCGCCGGTCTCGAGTTCATACGCAACGGCGGGTTTAAGTAAGCAACAAAAAACCGCCGGGCGGCGGTCTTTTATCCTAAAAAGCCTGCGGCCGGTGGTTCAGGCGGGGAAAGGCCGATAAAAAATGCGCAGCACTTCGTTGTCGCCCTGGCGTAAAAAACCGCCTTCCGGCTGCCAGCGCAGATCGCGCGCCAGATTGAGATTTTCCCAACCGACCGCGCCGCCCACGCCGATGCAAAGATTTTTATTGCCCGCGGCAAATCCCGCACCGGTGCCGATCATGGCATGCAGCAATCGGGGCGCCGCCGCATCGCGCATGGAAAATATACCGATAAAACATCCCTGCGGCGCGCGCAGCATATCCGCCATGGTGCGGATCTCGGTATCATCAGGGCTGACGAAATGTTTATATTGCTTATCGAACACCGTCAGCCACAGCTGCTTGTATTTCGCCTTGCTGAGCGCACCTGAACGGTGAGCGCAAAGCACCACCGCATCCCAGCACATCTCCCCGCTCAACGAAAGGTACTCTTCCGTATCGGCTTGCGGCTTGTCGGCGTAATGCCGCGCAAATTCAGCCGCATTCAAATGCGGCGGCACGGCCTGTTTGGCAACGTCACTCTTGTAGCGCTTGAAATTCAACCAATGCATGGGGAGTATCCTCTTCACCCGCGAGATTAATGAATCTGAAACCGTGGATGAGACGAGCCATCACATCCAGGGCGTCGTCGGCGATGGCGGTTTCGTCGTCATTCAGACCCTGCGCCACCGACCGCTCAATCGCGTTCATCACCGCCGGAGCGCTGGTTTCTTCCCCCTGCGCCACCACGTCTAATACGGCTTTGCCGATCGCCAGACAAAGCTCATGATCAAACTCAACCTCTTTATACGGCTGCATAATCACCCCGATAAATTTTCACCCAAGAATACTAGACCACAATGGCGTATCGCGCCTGCCATCGTAGCGCAGCAAGGCATGCAGCCGAAGATAAATGCATCCGGCTCCGGGTTGATAGCCCAAAGCCCGATAAAAAGCAGGTTATTGCGGTGCTTGTTCGGTGGGGCGAATAATAAAGCAAGTGGCGGTTGCCGAAGCCAGCAGCTTCCCTTCCGCCGTTTTGAGCGTGCCTTCAGCAAAAGCGACGTTCTTCGCCGCATAGACCAGACGCCCCTCGGCGATCAGATCAGTTTCCTTCGGCACAGGGCGCAACATTTTAACCTGCAGATCGACGGTGCCATAGCCAATCCCCGCGCCCAGCGTACTGTGCACCGCGCAACCGGTCACCGAGTCCAAAACCGTGGCGGCGAAACCGCCATGTACGCCCCCCAGTGGATTCAGATGGCGCCCGTCGGCCCGCGCCGCGATGCGGATATACCCCTCTTCCACCGCGACCGGTTTCATGGGCACGGTTTCAGCGATCGAGGCCGGTGGGATCTTGCCAGCCATCGCAGCCTGTAATAACGCCAGCCCGGTCATTTTTGTCGGATCCATTGCTCTCTCCTCTGGTGGTAAACCGGTTATATAGGAGAGGTCTGACCTCTTAACTTGCTTTTTCGTGCTGATGTCGTCAGCCGCCTGCTCTTCAGATTCTCTGAACGTGACCGTCATCACTCTTTAGAGCTAATAACCACAATTTTTTAGCGCCTTTAGATTTAAAACAACTTTCTACTGTAAACACCGCCGGAAACTGAACGCAGTTAAGTTCAACATTATTAAGGCGTATCTATCATGGATTTCTTTCTGCAATTAGCGGTTATATTGGCATGCCTGCTGTATGGGGCGCGTAAGGGCGGCATTGCGCTGGGGTTACTGGGCGGTATCGGTTTGATGATCCTGGTGTTTGGCTTTCACCTGCAGCCCGGCAAACCGCCGGTAGACGTGATGCTGGTGATCATCGCGGTGGTGGCGGCCTCCGCCACCCTGCAAGCCTCAGGCGGGTTGGACGTCATGCTGCAGATCGCCGAGCGGATGCTGCGGCGCAACCCGCGTTATGTCTCGATCATCGCCCCCTTCGTCACCTGTATTCTCACTATCCTGTGCGGCACCGGCCATGTGGTGTATACCATCTTGCCGATCATCTATGACGTGGCGATCAAAAATAATATCCGCCCGGAACGGCCGATGGCGGCCAGTTCGATCGGCGCGCAGATGGGCATTATCGCCAGCCCGGTCTCGGTGGCGGTGGTGTCACTGGTGGCAATGCTCAGCAGCTACACCTTCAATGGCCGCCATCTGGAATTCCTCGATCTGCTGTCTATCACCATCCCTTCAACGCTGTGCGGCATTCTGGCGATCGGCATCTTCAGTTGGTTCCGCGGCAAAGACCTGGACAAAGATCCGGAGTTCCAGAAGTTCATATCGGTGCCGGAGAACCATCGCTATGTCTACGGCGACGCCGCTACCCTGCTGGACCGGGTATTGCCGCGCAGCAACTGGATCGCCATGTGGATTTTCCTCGCCACCATCGCCCTGGTGGCGGTGCTGGGGGCCTTTTCCGGCCTGCGGCCCAGCTTCGGCGGCAAGCCGCTCTCCATGGTTCTGGTGATCCAGATGTGCATGCTGATGGCCGGGGCGTTGATCGTTATCATCACCCGCACCAACCCGGCGTCTATCTCTAAAAACGAGGTGTTCCGTTCCGGCATGATTGCCATCGTGGCGGTGTATGGCGTCGCCTGGATGGCGGAAACCATGTTCGGCGCGCACCTGACGCAGATAGAAGCCACGCTGGGCGTGCTGGTGAAAGAGTACCCCTGGGCCTATGCGCTGATCCTGCTGCTGGTGTCGAAATTCGTCAATTCGCAGGCTGCCGCGCTGGCGGCGCTGGTGCCGGTGGCGCTGGCGATCGGCGTCAACCCGGCCTATATCGTCGCTTCAGCGCCGGCCTGCTACGGTTATTATATTTTACCGACCTACCCCAGCGATCTGGCGGCAATTCAGTTCGACCGCTCCGGCACCACCCGCATCGGCCGCTTCGTGATCAACCACAGCTTTATTCTGCCCGGCCTGATTGGCGTCAGCGTCTCCTGCGTCTTCGGCTGGATCCTCGCTGCGGCGTTCGGTTTCTTATGAGTTGTACTTCGGAGCCCTGCGGGGCTCCCTGCAAGCTGGATGACAATCCATGGGTATAAGGCATGCCAAGACAGGAAGGAATGCGGGGGTAATGCGAATTACAAAAACAAAAAAACCGCCTCTCGGCGGTCTACGACATTACTACTTATTGCTTTGATTATTCGGTATTTTTGTTCCCTGGTACCCGGGGCGGGACTTGAACCCGCACAGCCATAAGCCGAGGGATTTTAAATCCCTTGTGTCTACCGATTTCACCACCCGGGCTCGGGAAAGTTGGAGGCGCGTTCCGGAGTCGAACCGGACTGGACGGATTTGCAATCCGCTACATAACCGCTTTGTTAACGCGCCTTTATTCTGTTTGCCTTTTCAGGCCAAAGCCGGTGATTCACCCACTTCGTTTTGTTCTTTTCAATCGCGATGTTGAAATCGCTTATCTTAATCATCTGATTCTTAAGTAATTTATTTCGTTACCGCCGAATCGATGGACTGCATTATGGACTAAACCCCCCACCTTGGCAACCCCCCGAAATAGCAAAAAGTTCTCTAACGCTTTCAACTGCTTATTTTGTGGGCGCACTGTTCACAATGCCAACGGAAAGGCAAGCGGAATGTTGATTTTATATGCATCGGCTTAGGGATTCACGGGCAAATCGGATCTTTTTTCTCGACAGGAATCGCTTACCCGTGCCCTCCCCGGCTTTTCATTTGCTTATGATCATGGGGTACCGGGCAAAGCATCATCATGGGGAGATCGCGCAATCTTCGATACCGCCGCCCTGAACGACCAACGCAACTGCAGAGCTGGAGACTCACATCGGGTTGTACGCCGCACGATGGGTCGGCATCAATACCCCACAGAGCATCGACACGATGTCCAATCAAATGTGCCTGTTTTCAGGAGGCATCCTGCGGTATGAAAATGGCAGGAGATATAGGGACAATAGTCGATGTAGGAAGATGAAGAAAGGTTTCGCCGGACGGCAAAGGAATAGAAAACGAAAAAGGGGCCGAAGCCCCTTTTTCTTACCTGCCGAATCACGAAAATTCAACAGGCTAATGTTTGGAGCGGGAAACGAGGCTCGAACTCGCGACCTCAACCTTGGCAAGGTTGCGCTCTACCAACTGAGCTATTCCCGCATTACCAGAACTGACTGATTTCTTTGCTATCTTTCGGCAATTCATCGTTGTCGTCTGATGCGATGCATTCTACTTACCTGACGTGATGAGTCAATAAAATTGTTGGCACACCACGATCGTTTGCCGCTTTTTGCAGCGTATCGATCACGGTTCCAGCAAATCGTTGCGTGCCGCGTTCAAATATTGGAACATCGACCAGAAAGTCAGCACCGCCGCGATATACAACAAGCCAATCGCCACATACTCTACGGAACGATCCGGCCGCCACAGCAAGCCCACCAGCGACATCATCTGCGCCATGGTTTTCACTTTGCCGATCCAGGACACCGCCACGCTGCTGCGTTTGCCAATTTCCGCCATCCACTCGCGCAGCGACGAAATGATGATTTCACGGGCGATCATGGTGGCCGCCGGCAGCGTGATCCACCAGCTGTGGTAGTGCTCAGCCACCAGCACCAACGCCACCGCCACCATCACTTTGTCCGCGACCGGATCCAAAAACGCCCCGAAGCGCGTCGTTTGTTTCCAGCGACGTGCCAGGAAGCCGTCAAACCAGTCGGTGACGGCGGCAAACACAAAGATAACGGCGCAAACCATCGGAGCCCAGTTGAACGGCAGATAAAACGCCAGCACAAAGAATGGGATCAGAACTACGCGAAACAGGGTAAGCCAAGTCGGTATATTCAATTGCATAATGCTACGGTAACTATCTGGCTAGAGTGGAAATTAAGAGTATGTTGCTACATTGCCCTCAGTGTTTCAATGCATTGTAGATCTTTTCTGCCAATGCTTGTGAAATACCCGGCACTTTTGCAATTTCCTCCACGCTGGCGTTCAACAAAGGTTGCAGTCCGCCCATATACTTCAACAGCACCTGGCGCCGTTTCGGCCCTACGCCTTCAATCAGCTCCAATGCGCTGGTATTCCTGACTTTCGCCCTTCTCTGCCGGTGACCGGTAATGGCATGATTGTGCGAATCGTCGCGGATGTGTTGGATCACATGCAGCGCCGGCGAATCCGGCGGCAGAGAAATCCCTTCACCTTCCGGCACGAAGAACAACGTTTCTAACCCTGCCTTGCGGTCGGCGCCTTTGGCGATGCCGATCAACAGCGGCTTATTCTTGTCCCAGGTAACATTCAGCGATTTGAATACGTCGATCGCCATGCCGAGCTGCCCTTTACCGCCGTCGATGAAGATGACATCCGGGATCTTTTTCTCTTCCAGCGCCTTGCCGTAACGGCGCTTCAGCACCTGCGTCATCGCCGCGTAGTCATCGCCAGGAGTAATGCCGCTGATATTGTAACGCCGATACTCCGCTCGCACGGGTCCGTTTCCGTCGAACACCACGCACGAAGCCACGGTCTGCTCACCCATGGTATGGCTGATATCGAAGCACTCCATACGGTTGATTTCCGTCAGGTTCAGCACTTTGGCCAATTCCGCCAGCCGCTGATGGATCGTCGACTGTTGCGACAGCCTGGTGGTCAACGCCGTTGCCGCGTTGGTGCGCGCCAGTTTCAGATAACGGGCGCGATCGCCGCGCGGTTTGCTTTGAATTTGGATCTTGCGCCCCGCCAACTCGGAGAGCGATTCCGCAAGCAGGTCTTTTTCCGGCAGGCTGAAATCCAGCAGGATCTCGCCGGGCAGCGTACGCGCCTGGCTGCCTTGCAGATAGAACTGGCCGACAAAGGTCTGCACCACCTCACCCATATCCGTGCCGCCCGGCACTTTAGGGAAATAGCTGCGGCTGCCCAGCACCTTGCCCTGACGGATGAACAGCACGTGCAGGCACGCCATACCGGCATCGAACGCCACGCCGATCACGTCCAGATCGTCGCTGTCGCCCGACACGAACTGCCGTTCTGTGACGCGGCGCACAGCCTGAATTTGATCGCGAATGCGCGCCGCTTCTTCGAAATTAAGCAGTTTGCTGGCTTCTTCCATACGCTCAATCAGCTGGTGCAATACCTGCTGATCTTTGCCAGAAAGAAACAGCCGCACGTAATCCACCTGCTGCCGGTACTCTTCTTCGCTCACCAGCCCGGCAACACAAGGCCCCAAACAGCGGCCGATCTGATACTGCAGGCACGGACGCGAACGGTTGCGATACACGCTGTTTTCGCACTGGCGGATTGGGAACAGCTTCTGCAGCAGCGCCAGCGTCTCGCGCACGGCGTAAGAGTTGGGGAAAGGCCCGAAATATTCGCCTTTGGCGTGTTTGGCGCCGCGATGCACAGCCAAACGGGGATGGGTATCCGCACTGAGAAAAATCAGCGGGTAAGATTTATCGTCTCGCAAAAGAACATTATATCGCGGTTGGTACAATTTAATGTAGTTATGTTCCAACAGCAGCGCTTCTGTCTCGGTGTGGGTAACCGTTACGTCTATTTGCGCGATATTTTTAACCAGCGTCTCGGTTTTACGGCTGCTGACCTGCTGCCGAAAATAGCTGGCGAGACGCTTTTTCAGGTCTTTGGCTTTACCGACGTAGATCACCGTACCCGTGGCGTCATACATACGGTAGACGCCGGGCTGGCTGGTGACGGTACTCAGGAAGGCTTTGGCATCAAAACGGTCATTCACTGCTTAACAACGTCTCCGCATTGAACAATCCATGTCGGATGGCCAGGTGAGTCAATTCGACGTCGCCGCTGATATTCAGTTTGCTGAACATGCGGTAACGGTAGCTGTTCACCGTTTTCGGGCTGAGACTCAGTTGTTCCGAGATCTCATTCACTTTTTTGCCTTTGGTGATCATCAACATGATCTGTAACTCGCGTTCAGACAAGCAGCTGAACGGCGTTTCAGCCTGCGGTTCCAACTGACTCAGGGCCATCTGCTGTGCGATATCAGACGCGATATAGCGCTGCCCGGCATGCACGGAACGCAAGGCGTTAATCACTTCCTGCGGCGCGGCGCCCTTGCTCAGGTAACCGGCGGCACCCGCCTGCATCACCTTCGCGGGCAAAGGGTTTTCAGTATGGATGGTCAACATGATGACTTTGACGTCGGGTGCATAACGCACAATCTTGCGCGTGGCTTCCAGCCCGCCAATGCCCGGCATATTCATGTCCATCAGCACGATATCGACAGCGTTGCCGCGGCACCATTTTACGGCGTCTTCACCGCACTGAGCCTCACCGACAACTTTTATACCTTTGATATCTTCAAGAATGCGTCGTATCCCTGCGCGCACCAGTTCGTGGTCATCAACAAGAAGAACGCTAATCAAGGAAAAATCTCCAAAAAAAGGGAGTAACGCAATCGGCCTCTGTTTTCGCCAGAGATATTACTTGTTTTTCAGACAAGAATGAACACAGATTAATACATACTTCCGAATAACTTTGCGGAGCAGAGCTGATTTTTCAATTTTAGCCGTCTATGCCGCCGATAAATCGTCACGTCGGAAAAGATCGGGCGACGAAAATAATTTCGTCGCGCTGCGTCTGACACAGGATAGCGCGACAATCATGCCGCGAGGGAGAAATCTGTGTAAGCAATCACGACATGAATAATATTAACACGGCTGTTGGCTGTTTGTAATCATTTGATATTTAAAGGCGTAACAAAATCTGCGGCCAACGTGGGTCCGGCAACCCTCGGTCGAAACTATTATTCCCGGCAAACGCCGGTAAAATCGGCGCCTCCGCCCCCAATAATTATAATAACCCCGATTGTTCAACAATAACGTACCGGAAAAATACTTGTTAACCACCTCGAAATAACTTGCCAAGAGTAGATGATTCAGACAGGCAATGAGCGAACGTTGCCCACCCGCGAGACCTGAGCAAGCCCGGTGCAGATGACAGACTCATGCTATGCTATACTCCGCGCCCAGTTAAATTCGCCGCCGCGCCCGGGGCTACTTTTTAGCCCGCGCGCGGTGCGCCAAAGCAGCTTGTATCAGGCTACGGCCTCAAAAAATCAGGAGAGAAAATGAGCAACGTTGATTTCACTACGTCTGCAAACCCGGAAATCTTGGCGACCGAGGTTGCCTGCCTCAAAGCTACGCTGACGCTGATCTTGAAGTCGATCGGCCAGGCCGACGCCGGGAAAGTCATCATCAACATGGAACGTTTCATCGCGCAGATTGAAGATCCGACTCAGGCAGAAATCTTCAAGAACAGCATTCAGCAAATCAAGCACGCTTACCGTCAGTAAGCGTTGCGCCCCAGACCCGCACTTCTTGTGGGTCTGCTTTTCACCACGCTGCGCCACACTCCATTGATCTTGCACGTGCTTTCGGGCAGTGTGTTGACTTTCTCCCCCACACCCGAGACCGTTATGGGCATCCTTGTCAAAGCGCTGATCGGCGCGCTGGTCGTGGTTCTAATCGGCCTGCTGGCCAAAACGCGCAACTATTATATCGCCGGTTTAGTCCCGCTCTTTCCCACTTTCGCCCTGATTGCGCATTACATTGTCGGCAGCGAACGTTCAATTGCGGCACTGAAAACGACGCTGATTTTCGGCATGTGGGCGGTATTGCCCTACCTGGTATATTTGATTTCGCTGTATTTCCTGATTAACAGCCTGCGGCTGTCGTTAGCGCTGGGGGCGGCGGTACTGTGCTGGATTGCGGCGGCGTGGCTATTAATTACGCTGTGGGGATGGTGGCAAGGGCGTTAACGCCCTTGCCTGGGCTGTTACGGCCGCCCTGCCTGCAACACGAAGCCTCGCTGCCGATCGCCGGCGATGCGCAGATAGCGGCTTTCACCGGCGCGCAGCGTCATCGGCACGCTGCCGCTGGTTTCACGCCAAATACATAGAGAGTTCTCGATCATATCTTGCCCGATACTGACCGAAATATTGCCTGGCGGCACGCGAAACTCTGCTTTTTCTTTTGCCTCGAGTGAAGCGGCAAACTCCCCATTCACATAGACGCCAGTGCGGCAGCTGCCCGCCAACATTCCGCTGTCGCGCACCACGACCACCGTAGCGTAAGGCGTATCCGGGATATTCTGATAGAGCATCAGACGGCTTGGGGGGGGCAACTCAGCCTGTTGCGGCGGTACGGCTTGAGTCGCACACCCCGTCAGCAGTGCAGAGGCAAATAACAACGCGGCGTAATGCTTCATCCTTGGCTCCTGAAGAAAATAATGCTTATCGTAGCAAGAGAATAGCTTTCTCCAGTAGCCTTCATACCGCAGAGACGAAAAAATCGGATAACTTCCCACTCCTCTCAAGAACCTGCAGGGATAAGAAGATTCTGCATTAAAGCCATTGAAATAAAGGCGATTCTTGCAGATTTAAAACTTGATCATGCCACGTTGGATATCTGCCGCAAAAGCACCACTGACGTAACTGAAACCATCCTGCGTGACATAAACCCGGGTATGACCGGTCTCTGATAACACCGCCACCATATATCCCAGGCTGATCATTTCATGGGACGGAACGTTCATCGGGGTTAGAAATCCGCGCCCACGGCACCACTGATAAAAGCGGGTTCGCCCATATCCCAACACGGCGCCAACATCGGAGAGGTGCTTAAAAGTATCATAATCCTCTGATGGTGAAGGTAAACCGTCATGACTTTCAGGCGTTTTCTTTATCCCAGACAAAATAAACTCCTTTTTTGACTCTGTCTCGTACGGTTATCCTTCCTCTAAAATGAATTTAAAAAATCCAAATTTAAAATGCAAATGAATTCCCTGTAACTAAAAAGTCTTCCCCAGAAAAAACCTGAAAATAAAACCCCAATAAAAAAACAGAAATAAAAAAATAAGGTATTAATACTGAGCATTAAATCCTTGGCATGGGTAAATATCCTAAATAAAAATAATAGTCATACCGGATAAGAAAATACTTAGCCTGCATATTATTTCCCTCATTAAAACGATGCAATTGCGGTCGGATCATTGCGGCATAAAGAGAATGAATAAAATCAATGCCACATCGTCCAGCCCTCGCCGTGAGGTCGCGGATCCTTACAGACTGCCCTCAATGCACCACATCCTCTCTCAACGCGGCACTTCCTCAATCACACCTAAACAATAACCATTATCATTTCCAATTGTTCCGCCAGTTTATTACACTTTCCCACCTCGTCAGTTAGGAACATTCCTAGGCTGCGAGCCTCAGGATAGAGAAAGAGTTAGGGACACCATGAAGAATTTCCGTTGTTTGATTGTTTTGCCGTTATTGATGTTGACCGCCTGCACCCAATGGGAAAGGCCTGGCGCGGTTGAGAGTACCCGGAATGCCGAATATGCCGAATGCCGCAGCCGCGGATACGATCGCTTCCCCCCGGACGTGGTGCGGGACGTGGAGTTCAGCTACGAAAACAAATACATTCCTTGCGAGAAGAATAAGAAAGACTGTCCATCGGGATACCGCTACGACAAGGAGCCGTCGATTAAAACAGTGCAGACCGATCGCAATCAGTCCGCCCGAGACGCCACCATCGAAGCCTGTATGTACGGCAAAGGCTGGCGGGAGAAAACCTACTATTGGCCGCAATGGTAATGTGGCGGCGTTTGCCTGGGGCGAGATGCCGCTAACCCATTCAACCATCGTCATCACATCGGTTCAGCCCCAGCGCAACCAGCGTTTCTGTCCTGACCGGCGTTAAAGGCACACGCGGCGACGGCAAAGGCCAGCCCAAAAGCTGCCTCGCCGCCGTTGCGCAGACTTTACCCTGGCATGCCCCCATACCACAGCGGCTGCTCATCTTAGCCGTGTTCCAATCCGGCTGATGGCGTACCTGTTCCAACGTAACGTCTTCGCAGCGGCACAGTAACGTTTGCGGATTGGCCAGCGAATTCAAGCGCTCATCGAGTGCGAAGGCATTTGCCGCCGCCGTGGCGAAACGCCGCCACCGCCGCCGCTGCGCCGCCAGGCGCTCTGCCTTTTCCCGCTGCCCGGTGGCGGCATAGCCGGCAATGGCACCTTCAGTGAGCGCCAATTCACTGCCGCCGATGCCGGTACACTCCCCGGCAGCAAAAATTTGCACCTGGCTGGTTTGCTGCCAATGATTCACCGCTACGGCGTCATGTTCTATCCGACACCCCAACAGCATCGCCAGCTCAATGTTCGCCACCAGACCAAAACCGCAGGCCAACCTGTCGCAGGCGATCGTTCTTTCCCGCCCGCCGTTATTGACACGCACCGAGGTTAAACGTGCTTGCCCCAACGCCGCCTGCACCCGGCTACCGGCACGGTAATGATGCGGCATCAAAGAAAACGCCTGACGCAGCTTGGCCGGCCAGCGCCACAGGCCGCCGGCAAACGCCGCCAACCGCCACAGCGGCGCCTGCTCCGCCAACATGACCACCTCTCCGCCGGCCTGTTTCACGCTGTCGGCCACCGCCAACAGCAGCGGACCACTGCCGGCGATCACCACTCGCTCGCCGCGGATCGCCAACCCCTGCTTGATTTGCGCCTGTAGACCACCGGCGCCGGTCACCCCCGGCAGCGTCCAGCCGGGAAACGGCAACAACAATTCACGCGCGCCATTGCATAAAATCAGCTTTTGATAGCGAATCACGCCGCAGCCCTCGGCGTCTTCATATGCCAATCGGTTAGCGCCACACTGCGCCACCAGCTTGCAGCCAGACTGCAGCGCAATATTTTCCCGCGCCGCCACCGCCTGCCGATAGCGGTTCGCCGTTTCAGGTAAAGCCACCTGCATCCCGTCGCGCCAGATTTGCCCGCCGGGATGCGGATTATCATCAATCATTCGCACCTGGCCACCACTTTCCGCAGCGGCCAGCGCAGCCGCCATGCCGGCCGGCCCGGCACCGACGATCAGCACCTCACAACTGAAGTTACTCATCATCGTTCCTCTCTATGCGCATGCCGGCTTGGCACAGCGTTTGGCACGCCAGCCGACGCAGGCCGTTAATGGTCACCCGGCACTCCTGACAAACGCCCATGCCACAAAAGGGAGCCCGCGGTTGGTGTGAAACAGATAACCGACAACGATCGTCGCCGCACAGGCTGAGCGCCGCAGCAACGCTGAGACCAACCGGCACCCGCCGGTGTTCTCCATCGATGATCAACGCGATCGTATTTTGTCTTTCATTCATACAGGCAACTCCTCGGCGGCAAACGCCCGCGCAGCCAAATACGGGGAATCGTCAATCTCCGGCGTTTGCCGGCCAATCTGCGCAGTAATCAGCGCAGCGCTGCCGAGCGCAGTCGTGACGCCCAATCCCTCATGCCCCAGCGCCAGCCACAGCCAGGAATGCCGCGGATGCACGCCCAACAGCGGCAGCCCGTCGGCAGAGGCGGCGCGCAACCCGGTCCAGCAGCGAATGATGTTCATCTGCGCCAGTGCGGGCAAGAAATGCTGTGCACGCGTAAGCATTGCCGCCAACAGCGGCATGTCCAACGCCGAATCGACGGCGTCGAACTGGCGGGAAGAGCCGATCAGCCATTGTCCGGTGGGCCGCGCCTGCACATTGAAAGCCACCGACGTGCCGTTACTGGCATGCGCGCTGGCGCCATACCCCAGCTCCACCAGTTGATGCCGCACCCGCGGCGGGTAGCGATCGGTGATCGCCAGCTGGCCCTTCTTGGCGTGAAGCAAAGTCTGCGGTAATAGGCTATTGGCCCTAAGGCCGCAGGCCAGGACCACCACCGGCGCGGCCAGACGCCTGCCGTCCGCCAGCCGCACGGCTTCCTCTTCCAACGCTGTCGCTTCACCATGCACCACGTCAATTGCCGCACCACGGTCGGCCAACAGCCAGCGAGCCGCGAGCGGCGCATACAGAATGCCGTCGCCCGGCACCCGCAGTCCGCCGGCCAGGCCGTGCCGCAGCATCGGCTCCATGACGGCGAGCTGCTCTGCCGTCAGCAGTTCCGCGGCCACGCCCTGCTCCGCCAGCCGCGCCCGCTTTTGCTCGGCGATGGCCATTTCATCCGCTTGATCCGCCAACCACAGCGTACCGCAGCCACGCCAGGCGCAGGCTTCCGGCATGCGCCCCGTCACTTCGCGCCACAACCGCAGCGAATAAGCGCTCAACGCCAGCTCGGCAGGATTATCGTCCATGCAAACCAGATGCCCCATACCGGCGGCGGTGGCGCCGGCGCGGCGATCGTCCACCACAGAGACACGATACCCTTCCCGCGCCAGCCGCCAGGCGCAAGCGGCGCCAATGATACCGGCACCGACCACGATGACATCGGCTCCCCGCTCGGCGCCCATCAGCGTATCCCCCAGACGAAGGGATCGCGTTCGTCGAGCAGCAGTTGGCTATCGGCGCACACATAGGCCTGCCCGCGAATAAAGGGGGCAATGCGATCGCCGTTCCAACGATAATAGGCCTGGAATTCGCTGCCGATCACGCTGGCCTGCCGCCACTGCGTGTCCGGCGGCAGTTTGCCGTCCGCCGCCAGACACGCCAGTTTGGCGCTGGTGCCGGTACCGCACGGAGAACGGTCATAGGCTTTGCCGGGGCACAGCACGAAGCTGCGGCTGTCGGCCTGCGGATCGTCACCAAACAGTTCGATATGGTCTATCGCACCGCCGTCTTCACCGCGGATGCCCGCCTGTTCCAACGTTTGCCGCACCGCCCAGGTGAACGCGGTCAAGGCCTCCAGATTGTGTTTATCGATGGGCAACGGTGACTCGCCGATCAGGAAGAACCAGTTGCCCCCCCAGGCGATGTCACCCGTCACCGGCCCGTGACCGGCAACCTCAAGCCGCACCTGGCGGCGGTAGCGATAAGCCGCCACGTTCTCCACCGTGACGCTGCCGTCATCATGCAGCGTGGCGCTTACCGGGCCGACCGGGGTCTCGATCAGATGGCGCCCGGCGTAGATGCGCCCCAGATGAGCCAGCGAAGCGATCAGCCCGATAGTGCCGTGCCCGCACATGCCCAGATAGCCGCTGTTGTTAAAGAAGATCACCCCGGCGGTGGCCTGTGGCGAGCAGGGGCGGCACAGCAACGCCCCCACCAGCACGTCATTGCCACGCGGTTCGAGCATCACCGCGCAGCGCCAATCGTCATAATGTTGTGCGAAACGCGCCCGCCGTTCCGCCATGCTACCCTCGCCGAGATCGGGAAAACCTTCCACGATCAGGCGGGTCGGCTCTCCGCCGGTATGAGAATCGATCGCCCGCAAAGCGGTGATATGCGCAGAAAGTGCCATCGGCGTCTCCTGGGTTAATGAGATGTTACCAATGGCATTAGCCTGAACGAATGTGAGCATGACGGCTTGATGCGTTTCGGCGCAGCGAATGAAGAAATCAGCACAGTGACAAACGTCAGGCCTGACGCGTCGCGGGTATGAGTTTAACGGTTGTCATAATAATGACTTATTTATCATGTCGTTATTTTTATGCTAAACCCTTGCGTAGCGAGAAACGCCGCAGTTTTCAAGCAACCGCCAAACACCGTCCGGCAAAAGTATGCGGCAATCCGCATATTTGGCAGCCCGCCGGAAATAGCGCTTGCTTCGTTACAAAAAAGTTAATATTGATGCGAAAGCGCCAACCTGGCTCGCCTGTTTTTCCGGCTAACGACCGAAAAGGGACTGTTATGCGATCCACTTCAGACTACCCGCCTCCGGTTTCTCTCTCGCCGCCTTCGCTTGTGGGGCTGCCGGAGCAGGAGGACGTTTTTGCCGTCGAACATCTGTCGCGCCTGTGCGACGGGCTGGCGCAGCAGCGCCCGAACAACCTGCGCGATCTGCTGAATACGCTGGCGCTGATCGCGCCGTTGCTGAACGCGATCCCCAACGTGGTGTTCTTTATCAAAGACGCCCAGGCTCGCTACCTGCTGGCTAACCTGACGCTGGCCAGGCGCTGCGGTTTCAAAACCGTGACGCCGCTGCTGGGCAAAACCTCCGCCGACGTTTTTCCCGCTCAGCTCGGATCTGGCTATACCGAGCAGGATCTGCGGGTATTGCGCCACGGCGTGCTGATCCAGGATCAGCTGGAAATGCACCTGTACAACGGCCGAGAAACCGGCTGGTGCCTGACGCAAAAGCTGGCGCTGTATGACGCGCAGGGAAAAATCATCGGTATGGCGGGTATTTCTCACGATCTGCAGGAGGCCAGAGCCAATCACCCGGCCTACCAGCGGCTGGCGGCGATCGACGTGCATATCCGCCGCCACTACGCCAGACCGATCGCGCTTGAAGAGCTGACGGCGCTGACCGGGTTATCGGTGGCGCAGATCGAACGCTACTGCAAACGTATCTTCCACCTCACTCCGCGCCAGATGATCCACAAAGTGCGGCTGGAAAAGGCCACGGAACTCCTGGCCGGCGATCTGCCGATCACGGACATCGCGCTGCAGTGCGGCTATACCGATCACAGCGCCTTCAGCCGTCAGTTCAAAGCGATGACCGGCTCCACGCCGCGCGATTTTCGCCTGACGCTTTCCGCTTAACGCGCTGATTTACCCCGTTAACCCTCTCTTCTCACGGCGTACCGACGCCCGATTTTTCACGCCCGCTTTCCGCCGCTATTGTGCCAATTTCGTCGCGGCAATCGGCGAAAAGCGTCAAGCCTCCCTGCGCAATACCGGTCAATCTGTCGGTGAGCCTTACCAAAGATTCACTTTTCATTAACACTTTCGGACGACAGGACAAACACGATGAGCCATAAAACCCTAAGCTGGAGCGGCGTATTCCCGGCGGTGACGACCCAATTTCGCAACGATTTCTCTCTGGATCTCGACGCCACCCATACGGTGATCAAAAACCTGGTGCGCGACGGCGTCTCCGGCCTGGTGGTGTGCGGCACCGTCGGTGAAAATACCTCGATGACAGTGCAGGAAAAGCTGGCGGTGATCGAGGTGGCGAAAGACGCCGCCGACGGTAAAGTGCCGGTGATCGCCGGCATCGCCGAGTTCACCACCGCCTTCGCGCAGAACATGGCGCGTGAAGCGCAAAAGGCCGGCGTCGACGGAATTATGGTGATGCCGGCGCTGGTCTACTCCGCCAAACCGCACGAAACCGCCGCGCACTTCCGCAGCGTCGCTGGCGCGACCGATCTGCCGATAATGGTCTACAACAACCCTCCCATTTACAAAAATGACGTCACGCCCGACATTCTGACCTCGCTGGTCGACTGCGAGAACATCGTGTGCTTCAAAGACTCGTCGGGCGATACCCGCCGCTTTATCGACCTGCGCAATGAAGTCGGCGATCGCTTCGTGCTGTTCGCCGGATTGGACGATGTGGTGCTGGAAAGCATCGCCGTCGGCGCGCAAGGCTGGATCTCCGGCATGTCCAATGCCTTCCCGCGCGAAGGGGAAACCCTGTTCCGGCTGGCGAAGGAAAAACGCTATGAGGAAGCGTTGGCGCTATACAGCTGGTTTATGCCGCTGCTGCACCTCGATGCCCGCCCCGATCTGGTGCAGTGCATCAAACTCTGCGAACAGCGGGTCGGCCGCGGCAGCGCTGTCACTCGCCCTCCGCGCCTGGCGCTGCAGGGAGAAACGCTCACCGAGATCAACGCCGTGATCGATAAAGCGCTGGCCACCCGCCCTGCGCTGCCGAACGTCGGCCTGTGACGCCTTCATCGCCCGGCCATGCCGGGCGTCATGCTTTATCTACCGGGGGAACCGATGCCCAACGATCGCTACGCCGCCATCAGCGGCCAACAATTTATCGGCGGCCAACGCCGCGCCGAAGGGGAAGCGTCGCTGTGTAGCCTGCGCGCCGACGACGGTCAGCCAACCGGCTACCGCTTCCACCAGGCCACGGCGGCAGAAACCGCCGCCGCCGCAGAAGCCGCCGCAGCAGCCTTTGCGCCCTATTCACAGCTCAGTGCAGAACAACGCGCGAACTTTCTCGACGCCATCGCCGAAGAGTTAGACGCATTGGATGATGTTTTCTTCACCTTCGCCATGCAGGAAACGGCCTTGCCGTCTGCGCGGTTGAGCGGCGAACGCGCCAGAACCAGCGGCCAGATGCGGCTGTTCGCCACGCTGCTGCGGCGCGGTGACGTCGAGGGCGTGCGCATCGACTGCGCGCTGCCGCAGCGTTCCCCCCTGCCGCGCCCCGATCTGCGGCAATACCGCACGGCGCTCGGCCCGGTGGCGGTCTTCGGCGCCAGCAACTTCCCGCTGGCGTTTTCCACCGCGGGCGGTGATACCTCCGCCGCGCTCGCCGCCGGTTGCCCGGTCGTGTTCAAGGCGCACAGCGGCCATATGATCACCGCCGAGCTGACCGCTCAGGCGATCGAGCGCGCTCGGGAACGCACAAGGATGCCCGCTGGCGTCTTCAACATGATCTTCGGCAACCGCGTGGGGGCCGATTTGGTACAACATCCGGCGATTCAGGCAGTGGGATTCACCGGCTCGCTGCAAGGCGGCCGGGCGCTCTTCGATCTGGCGATGCAACGCCCTCAACCTATCCCGGTCTTCGCAGAAATGTCGAGCATCAATCCGGTAGTGATCCTGCCCAAGGCGTTGGCGCGGCGCGGGCAGCGCATTGCGCAGGAACTGGTCTCTTCCTTCACACTCGGCTGCGGTCAGTTCTGCACCAAGCCCGGCGTAATCGTCGCGCTGCGCGGCGCCGCCTTCGATCGGTTAACCGAAACGATGAGCGCCCTGGTCAACGCCGCCGAGCCGCAGCCGATGCTGAATGCCGGCACGCTGGAGCACTACCGTCACGGGCTGGCGGTCCTCGATGCCCATCCAGGTATGCGGCGTCTCGCAGGCCGAAGCGAAACGCCCATGCTTCGGGCGGCGGCGCAGCTTTATCAGGCGGAAGAGGCGCTGTTGCTGCAGGCTGACCCGCTGCTGCAACAAGAGGTCTTCGGCCCGGTCAGCATCCTGGTGGCGGTGGATAACGAAGCGCAGCTGCATGCGGCGCTAACGGCATTGCAAGGCCAGTTGACCGCCACGTTGCTGGCGGACGACGACGATCTCGATGTGGCCGCCGGGCTGACGACACTGTTGGCGCGCAAAGCCGGTCGGGTGCTGTTCAACGGGTATCCGACCGGGGTGGAAGTGTGCGACGCCATGGTGCACGGCGGCCCTTACCCGGCCACCAGCGACGCACGCGGCACCTCGGTAGGCACGCTGGCCATCGAGCGTTTCCTGCGGCCGGTTTGTTTGCAAAACACCCCTGCGGCGCTGTTGCCGCCGGCGCTGCAGGACGCCAACCCGCTCAACCTGCTGCGGCTGGTGAACGGCGTTTACACCCGAGCCCCCCTGGTTTCACCTGCCCCAAATTAGCCCGGCCGCATCTGCCTGCCATTCAATAACAAAAGGGTAATACCATGACAACCCAAGGCAAATTCAAGAAGCAGCTTACGCTCACCGACCTGACGTTCATCGGTCTGGGCGCCATCTTCGGCTCCGGTTGGCTGTTCGCCGCCAGCCATGTCTCCTCCATCGCCGGCCCGGCCGGCATCTATTCCTGGCTGATCGGCGGCCTGGCGGTGCTGCTGCTCGGCATCGTCTACTGCGAGCTGGGTGCCGCCCTGCCGCGCGCCGGCGGCATCATTCGCTATCCGGTATTCTCGCACGGCGAACTGATGGGTTATCTGCTGGGGTTTATCACGCTGATCGCCTTCTCGAGCCTGATCGCCATCGAAGTCGTCGCCGCCCGGCAGTACGCCGCCGCCTGGTTCCCGTTCCTCAGTCAGCCAGGTTCCGGCGATCCAACCGCGATCGGCTGGCTGGTGCAGCTGGCGCTGCTGTGCTTTTTCTTCGCGCTCAACTATTACAGCGTCAAAACCTTCGCCAAATCCAATAACCTGATCAGCGTGCTGAAGTTTCTGGTGCCGCTGTTGGTGATCGTGGTGTTGTTCAGCTTTTTCAAACCGGAAAACCTGCACAGCCAAGGCTTTGCTCCCTTCGGTTCCGCCGGCGTTGAGGCCGCCATTTCCGCCGGCGGCATCATCTTCGCCTACCTCGGCCTGACGCCGATCATTTCGGTCGCCAGCGAGGTGCAACGGCCGCAGCGCACCATTCCCATCGCGCTGATCCTGTCGGTGGTGCTGTCCACCATCATCTATGTGCTGCTGCAGATAGCGTTTCTCGGCAGCATCCCCAGCGAGATGCTGAGCGGCGGCTGGGCCGGCATCAGCCAACAGTTCTCCCTGCCGTTCCGCGACATCGCCATCACGCTGGGCATGGGATGGCTGGCGTTTCTGGTGGTCAGCGACGCGATCGTTTCGCCGAGCGGCACCGGCAATATCTATATGAACGCCACGCCCCGCGTGATCTACGGTTGGGCGCGCGCCGGCACCTTCTTCAAACTGTTCACCCGGGTGGATGGCGAGTCAGGTATTCCTCGCCCGGCGCTGTGGCTAACCTTCGCTCTCTCGGTATTCTGGACGCTGCCGTTCCCATCCTGGGAAAAACTGATCGGCGTGGTGTCCGCCGCACTGGTGCTGAGCTACGCCATCGCCCCGGTCACCGCCGCCGGGCTGCGGCGCAATGCGCCCGATATGCCGCGTCCGTTCCGGGTCCGCGGTTTCTGCGTGCTCGGCCCGCTGTCGTTTATCATTTCGGCGCTGATCGTCTTCTGGTCCGGCTGGGACACCGTCTCCTGGCTGCTCGGCTTGCAGATCCTGATGTTCTTCATCTACATCCTGTTCAAGAATCAGGTGCCGACCCACGCCGTTAGCCTCAGGCAGCAAATTTGGTCCTCGCTGTGGCTGATCGTCTTCTATGCGCTGGTGATCGGGCTTTCCTACCTCAGCAGCTTCGGCGGCATCGGCGCTATTGCTCATCCATGGGACACCCTCACCATGGCGGTGATTGCGCTGGCGATTTACTACTGGGGCGCCTATACCTGTTTACCCCAGGCCAATTTTATCGGCGATGAAGAAGAATGAACCCAGGGAGGACATCGAAATGACATCCATGCATGTGCTGTCGCTGGAACAGGCTTATCAACTGGCGTTGCGTACGCTGCGCAGCAACGGTTTCAATCAGGCGCATGCCGAGGCGGTGGCGCAAAATGTCACCCAGGGCGAACGCGACGGCTGCGCTTCTCACGGGCTGTACCGGCTGTTGGGCTGCGTGCGATCGCTGCGGGCAGGCAAGGTTTCTGCCGATGCGATGCCCAGATTGCTCGACCAGGCGCCGGCCATCTTGCGCGCCGACGCCGGCGGTGCGTTTTCCCTGCTGGCCTACCGCACCGCTCTGCCGGCCTTTATCGAGAAAGTGCGCACCAACGGTGTCGCCGCGCTGGCGATCAACCGCTGCGTGCATTTCTCCGCGCTGTGGGCCGATATCGAACCGCTGACCGAGCAGGGGTTGGTGGCCTTGGCCTGCACGCCCAGCCACGCCTGGGTGACGCCGGCCGGCGGTTCGCGACCGCTCTTCGGCACCAACCCCATCGCCTTCGGCTGGCCGCGTCCGGATCGGCCGCCGTTTTTGTTCGACATGGCCACCAGCGCGGCAGCGCGCGGCGAAATCGAATTACACCGCCGCGCCGGCACCCCGCTGCCTGAAGGCTGGGGCATTGATAAGGCAGGCAACCCGTCCACCGATGCCGCCAGCGTGTTGGAGGGCGCGATGCTGACCTTCGGCGGGCATAAGGGTTCGGCGCTGGCGGCAATGGTTGAATTGCTGGCAGGGCCGCTGATCGGCGATATGACCAGCAAGGAATCGCTGGCCTATGACGATGGCACCGGTTCGTCGCCTTACGGTGGTGAGCTGGTCATCGCGTTGGATCCCGAGCGTTTTCTCGGTGCGGATAAGGCGAAATATTTCGTCGGAGCGGAGGCGATGTTTGCCGATATGCAGGCGCAAGGCGCCCGCATCCCCGGCGAACGCCGTTATCGGCAACGGCGCCAGAGCGAGCAATACGGCGTGGAAATCCCCAAGGCGTTGTACGACGAAATAGTGGCGCTGTGCGATTAACGCTGGATTTATGCCCCGCGCCGGCAACCCGGCGCGGGGAGAGGCTTATCCAGCCTGAGCCATGTCGCTGTGCAGGCGCTTGCGCCATACCGGTTTGGTGTCCCAGCGTGCAAAGTGTTTCGCCTCTTTACCCGGCTGCACCTGATGCCACATGTCTTCTTGCCACCGGATCGGTTCCTTTCCTCGCAACGTTGGGCGGGTCTGTTTAATCGTCCGTTGCAAGACGTCTGCTTCTTCCGCAGTAATGGGCGGCGCCTGTCTGGCGGCGTCCAGCGCACGGCTTCCCAGCGGAGCCATCACCTGATACAACACGTTGACCTGCTGCAGCGTCGCTTGCTGATTAGTGCTCATCCCCTTACCCGACCAACCGTCGAAGTTTTCACCGGGATCGTCCCCCTGCGCGCGATACTCATTACCTGGCCCCTCGACGATATTCCATCCTTGCCAGGTCACCAGAGTGTGTAATCCATCGCGATCCTGCAGGTTTTTATTCTGGATCTGTTTGAGCACCGCGGCGCGGTTTGGCACACCGATCAGATTCATAAACTCGTCCAGCGCGTTCCAATGCTGCCCCGCCACCAAACCATTCCAGACATTACGCAAACAGTTCCAGGGAATGGTGTGGTGCCAGGTTAGCGTGATAAGCGGTTTGGTTGACGCATGTTGCCAACGGCTCGGTTCACTGCCCCGATCGCCTCTGATAATCCCATCGACTTCTAATGGCATAGCTGCCCCTCTTCTGGCTGAAATGAAAAATATGCGCAAGGCCGGTGGCCCGGTTGGCATAAAAACGTCAGCTAAAATCGTAGCAGTTCAGACTGGGATGGCAATAAAACGCAAAGCACGCTCTGCAGCCGGCCGGTAACCGCAGAACGTGCCCGAAAACGGTGAGTTTAAGATGAATTATCTGACCACCATCACCGAAATATTGGCATGGCGAACGATAGCAGCGGCATTGGACCCCAGCAGATAGGTTTTCACGCTCGGGCGACGCGAACCGATGATGATCAGATCGGCGTCGATCTCTTCCGCCAGTTCCAACACCTGATCGCGTGCAGAACCGAAGCTGACGGTGTAATTGAGGCGATCCAACGGCAGATCGATTTCCGACATGATTTTCTTCAGTCTATCCACCGCCTTCACCTCCGCCTGATTCTCAAACTCCTTGAGGCCGAACGAATAGGCAGTAACAAAAGCCGAGGCATCCGGCAGCGCATGGAAGAAATGCACTTTAGCGTCGGACATCTTCGCCAAATATTCCACATGCTTCAGCGCATGCTCGGTCAACAGATCCTCTTCAATATCGATCGGCACTAAAATAGTCTTGTACATATCACGTCCTTTCTATGTAAACCGGGTGCCAACAGAATACTGCCGCGCACGGGCGCGGTGAATCGCTTTATCACGCTTTTGTGATCGAGGGGTAAATACTGACAAGGATAGTTTTTAATTTAACAAAATATAAACATTACACCGATAACGGATAGGCGATTAATTATTTATTACTCGAGATTAAATTAGCTGTAAATAAACCGCTTTGGCGGTAGCGGCGGTCTTATTGGCGACAGAAAGCTTTTTAATCGAGTTGCCGATGTGAAAATTGATCGTGCGCTCGCTCACCCCCATCAACAATGCGATCTCTTCCGCCGTTTTCCCTTCGCTGCTCCAGCGTAAAATGTCTTTTTCGCGCAGCGTCAACACATCTTTTATCGCGTCATCATTCACCGATATCAAGGCCTCCCGCAGCGTTTTATGGGCGGTCTGCGCCAGCCAAAGGAAAAAAGTTTCATTTGCCGCACGCGCTTGCGGCGTTTGCTCAGGTAGCGCTTTACCGGCAAACGTCAGGATCCCCAACCTGCCATAGCAATCCTTGACCGACTGCGACCAACCGGCGCACAAGCCGAATTGCGCCATACGCCGCCAAAGCGTCGGCCGCTCATGATAAAAGCTTTCGTCCCACTGAAACTGCAGCGTGGAATGGTGAGCACGCTCAATAACCGGATCCTGCAAATATACCCGCTGCCGCCGATAATCCTCGAGATAGTTCGTTGAAATATTCCCTTCGATCAGCATCTTGGGGCTGCTGGCCGGATAACAGGAAAACACGATGTAGGAGAAATAATCAAACCCCAACGCCTCGGCGCAGGGCCCCAGCTGCGTCAGAAAGCATTCGCGATCGGCCAGGCTGCCAATCACCTCCGCCATGAGCCGTTGAGTGCGGGTATCCATAACGCAGATTCTCCAGATAGCGATGCCGATTTATCGATAGGTCAGATTCACTATAGAATATCGCCGCCCGGCGCCAGTAGCCGTTTCATATAATAAAAAATACCAACGCTATAACGAAAACAGCTATTCCCCTTAAAATAAGCCTTTTTATTGCGCCGAACAGGAAAACTACGCGAATAGCATACTCTCCTCGACACGTAAACCTGTCATTTCTACCGTTAGACAGCCAGGACACCACCAATTACTTTCCAGACAGGCACCCAGTGCCGCCGTAAATCCAAAGAGATAATAAGTATTTGCGAATTTCGCATGGCATACAGTGACGGGGATTTTCTATGGCAGAAAGTAATGCGGCAATTCAATCGGCTGCGATTATCGGCGCGGGAACGATGGGCAGAGGCATCGCTTATCTTTTCGCGCAAAAAGGCATTCCCACGATGCTTTATAATCGCAACGGCAATACCCTCAATCAAGCTCGCGAATATATCGCGCAAGACCTGAACAAGAAAGTCGAACAGGGCAAGATCGCGCTGCAGGATAAAGACGCGGTGCTGGCCAATCTGATGTTCACTTCCGTGTTTGAGGCCATCGCCGACAGCGAGCTGGTGATAGAAACCATCGCCGAGCAAGAACAAACCAAACTTGAGGTGCTGGCGGCCATCGCCGCAGTGGTCAAGCCCGACACGCTGATCGCCACCAATACCTCCTCACTGTCGCTTAACAAGCTGGCAACTGCGGTGACGCACAGCGAGCGCTTTATCGGTTTGCATTTTTTCAACCCCGCGCCGCTGATGAAGCTGATTGAAATCATTCCGGCCTACTTTACCGCACACGCCACCACGGAACGCTGCCGCCAACTGGTGGCGGCGTTGGGGAAACGCGATGTCGTCTGCCAGGCCACGCCGGGGTTCATCGTCAATCGCATGGCCCGCCCCTACTACCTGGAAGGGTTCCGCCTGTTGGAAGAACATGTGGCGCGCGCGGCGCAGATCGACCGCGCCCTCAAGGCCGGCGGGCGCTTCCGCATGGGGCCGCTCGAGCTGACCGATTTTATCGGCCAAGACATTAACTATCAGGTCAGCCGGCAAATCTGGCAGGACATGCAATACGACCCGCGCTATACCCCTGGTCATCTGCAGCGTTCACTGGTCGATGCCGGTCTGTTGGGGAAAAAGAACGGCCGCTCCTATTTTGCCGCCGAAGAAACCGCCCCGCCGGTGACGGCCGCCAACAATGCAGACGTCGAGACGCTGCGCGTTTACGGCGAGCATCCTTTTTTTACCCTGTTGCAGCAGCGAGCCGCGCTTCAGTGGCCACAGCTGCGCGTGGAACAACGGCCGGCATTACCGGGGCTGGGAGCGGCCGTCCAGATCAATGACGCTTTCACCGTCAGCATCACCGATGGCCGCACGGCGAGCCAACTGGCCGAGCAGACGGCAGCGGATGCCTTTGTGATCGATGTCGCCCTGAACTACGCCGACACCACGTATCTGGTGGCAGCGCACAGCCGCCACGCTTCTGCGGCCAATAAGGCGCTGTTTTTGCGCCTGCTGCACACGGCAATCCCGCAGGTTGAATTTATCAAGGACTCTCCGGCGCTTATCGTCGCCCGCGTCCTCAGCAGCCTGATCAATGAGTCGGTGATCATGGTGGAAAGCGGCGTCTGCAGCCGGGAAGACATCGATGTCGCCGCCGTCGCGGGCGTTAACTACGCCGGCGGCATTTTCGACTGGCTCGGCAAACTGGGGGAGAAAAACGTCAGGACGATGCTGAGCAATCTGGCGCAGCTGCTGCACGCGGCGCGCTATGCGCCGCATTACACCCTTCTGCACGCCGCGCAACCGGCGCTGACGACCACGCCTTAAGGATCCATGATGAGCATTAAAGATGACGGCGTTTATCTGATCGACGGCACGCGCACGGCGATCGGCGCCTATGGCGGCAGCCTGGCGCATACCCGCCCCGACGACATGGCGGCGACGATCATTCGCGGCCTGCTGCAGCGCCATCCGGCGGCGGAAGCAGATCTGGACGAAGTGGTCCTGGGCTGCGCCAACCAGTCCGGCGAAGACAACCGCAACGTCGCCCGCATGGCGGCGCTGCTTTCCGGGTTGGATCCGTCGGTGCCTGCCATCACCCTCAACCGCCTTTGCGCCTCCGGGTTGGATGCGGTGATCTACGCCGCGGCGAAAATCCGCAGCGGCCTCAGCGAACTGATTCTGGCCGGCGGTGTGGAAAGCATGAGCCGCGCGCCCTATGTGCTGAGCAAAGGCGAAACGCCGTTCGACAAAGGCGTGAAGCTGTACGACACCACGCTGGGGTGGCGCTTTGTTAACCCACGGCTGGCGGAGCGCTACGGCAGCGATCCGCTGGGCATTACGGCGGAAAACGTAGCCCAACGGCAACATATCTCACGCGAGGAACAGGACCTGTTCGCGCTGGCCTCGCAGCAGAAGGCCCGCCGGGCGATCGACAGCGGCCGGCTGGCGCGGGAAATCACGCCCGTGGACGTGCCGGCCGATCGTAAAACGACCCGCACATTCGCGCAGGATGAATTTCCCCGGCTCAGCACGCTGCAACAGCTACAGGCGCTGAAACCGGCGTTCTCCGCCGGCGGTTCGGTCACGGCAGGCAACGCTTCCGGCATCAACGACGGCGCCGCCGCGCTGCTATTGGCTTCCGGTCGCTACGTGAAGCGCCAGGGGTGGCAACCGCTGGCGGAGATCGGCGACAGCGCGGCCGCCGGCGTGGAACCGGCGCTGATGGGGCTGGGGCCGATCGCCTCCACCGAGCGCTTGCTGCAGCGCGGCGGCTTCACCTTGAACGACTTCGACATCATCGAGATTAACGAAGCGTTCGCCTCACAGGTTCTGGCGGCGCTGAAACACTGGCGTATCGGCGCCAACGACGCGCGGGTCAACCCGAACGGCGGCGCCATCGCGCTCGGTCATCCGCTGGGGATGTCCGGCGCGCGCCTGGTGCTGTCGGCAGCGCTGGAATTACGCGACCAACAGGCGAACAACGCATTGGTGACGATGTGCGTCGGCGTCGGTCAGGGGCTGTCATTAAACCTTAAAGCCGTTTAACACAAGGAACATACGATGAGCGTACTGAACATTCTTGAAGAAAAGCTGGCGGAAACCAAAAAACAGGGGCGTTTTCGCGAGTTCCTCAACCTTGAACGCGGCGTGCAGGACAAACCCTGGGCCACCAGCCACGGCCATCACGGTGAGCGCCGTCTCAACGTCTGGTGCTCGAACGACTATCTGGCGATGAGCCACCACCCCAAAGTGCTGCTGGCCACCACCGATGCGGTTAATCGGGTCGGGCTGGGCACCTGCGGCGCCCGCAGCATTTCCGGCACCTCGGTCTACCACAGCGAGCTGGAAACGCTGCTGGCCAGCGCCTATGGCAAAGAGTCGGCGCTGCTGTTCACCACCGGTTTCGGCGCCAACGACGCCACCTTATCCACCCTGTGCGACGCCATTCCCGATCTGATCGTGTTCTCCGACGAGCTGAATCACGCCTCGATGATTTACGGTATCCGCTACAGCAAAGCGGAGAAAAAAATCTTCCGCCACAACGATGTGGCACACCTCGCCGAGCTGCTGCAGGCCGCCGATCCGGCGCGGCCAAAGCTGATCGCTTTCGAGTCGCTGTATTCCATGGACGGTGACTTCGCCCCCCTGGCGCAGATCGTGGCGCTGGCGGAGCAGTACCAGGCGCTGACCTATCTCGACGAGATCCACTCCGCCGGCGTCTATGGCGAACGGGGGCTGGGCTACGCCGAACAACTGGGCCTGCTGGATAAAATCACCATTATTCAGGGCGGGTTCGGCAAATCTTACGGTGCGGCGGGCGGCTATATCGCCGCGCCCCGTTCGGTGGTGGAGGCGGTGCGCAGTTGGGCCCCGGCATTCGTCTTCAGCACCTCGTCGCCGGCGCCGGTGGTGGCCGCCGCGCTGGCCAGTTTTAAATACAACCTCGAGCATGACACCCAACGCAAACACCTGCTGGCGATCGTCGATCACCTGAAAACCGGCCTGCGCGCCGCCGGCATCCCGCTGGTGTCGGCAGACAGCCATATCCTGCCGCTGCTGGTCGGCGATCCGCACCGCAACAAACACATCAGTAAAGTGCTGCTCGATGAACACGATATTTACGTGCAACCGGTCAATGCACCGACGGTGCCCGCAGGCAGCGAGCGGCTGCGGGTGACGCCGACCTCGGCGCACTCCCATGCCGACGTGGAGACCTTCCTGGCGGCGCTGGGACGAGTCTGGGCGGCGAACGATCTGCGGAGGGCGGGATGAAGTTAGCGGATTATAACGGCCATCTGATCACGCTCTGTCTGATGGCGACCGGCACGTTCGCCATCGGCACCGACGCCTTTATCGTCGCCGGCGTGCTCAGCGACATTTCCGATACCTTTGCCGTCAGCCCCGCGCAAGCGGGGCAGTTGATATCGGTATTCGCGCTGGCTTATATGCTGTTCGCCCCTCTCACCGCCTGGCTGCTGGGCAACGTCAACCGCAAGCATATCCTGCAGTTGGCGCTGGTGCTGTTCATCGCCGGCAACCTGGCCTGCGCCTGGGCCACCAGCTACCTGCAGATCTCGTTCGGCAGAGTGCTGGCGGCATTGGGGGCGGCCTGTTACACGCCGCAGGCCGCCGCCGCCGCGGTAGGGCTGGTGGCGGAAAAACGCCGCGGCCTGGCCATTTCCATCGTCTATGGGGGCATGACGTTGGCTATTGCGCTCGGTATTCCGTTCGGCACCTTTCTCGCCAAACTGATCGGCTGGCGAGAAATCTTCCTGTTCATCGCCCTGCTGGGGGCAATTGCGCTGCTGGGCCTGTCGCTGGCGCTGCGGGCCATTGCGCCTCCGGGCAAGCATTCGCTGAAAGAGCGGCTCGCCCCGCTGAGACAAAAGGCGGTGCTGACCACGCTGCTGATCACCTTTTTTGCCGTTTGCTCGGAACACATCGTCTATAGCTACGTCAGCGTGTTGCTGAAAAACACCCAGTTCGGCCCGCAGGCGATCCTGCCCCTCGCGCTGCTGGTGTTCGGCATTGGCGCGGTGATCGGCAATTTTGCCTCCGGCGCGTTAACCGATGCCCTCGGCAGCAAGTTCGTGCTGCTGTTTTCCGTGGCGATCCAGACGCTGTCCCTGTTTCTGCTGGCCTTCTATGTCACTTCCCCCTGGTGGGTGCTGGCCATCTTTCTGGTCTGGGGCATCACCGGCTGGATGTATCTGGTGCCGATCCAGCATCACCTGTTGTCGCTATCGAAACGCTTTGGCGCGCTGACCGTATCGCTCAACAGCTCGGTGCTGTACGCCGGCATCGCGGCGGGCGGCATGCTGGGCGGCCTGGCGCTCTATGCGCTGCCGGCCTATTACCTGCCGCTGTTTTCGCTGCCGCTCGGCGCCATCGCCCTGCTGCTGACGCTGATCTTTTTCCGCGGGGAGGCCAGCGATGAGTGAATCACCGCCGGTGCTTTACGAACGTTATGGCGCGCAGGTTGCGGTCATCACCCTCAATCGGCCGGAAAAAAAGAACGCCATCAACCTGCAGATGGCCGAGCTGATCCGCACCTACCTGCGGCAGGCAGATAACGATGACTCGGTGCGAGCGATCGTCCTGGCCGGTCAACCGGCGGTATTTTCCGCCGGCATGGATATCAACGCCTTTCATCAGGGTGAACTGCCCATCGTCACGCCGGAGGGGTTTGGCGGGCTGATCCATGCACAGATCGCCAAGGTGATCATCGCCGCCGTTGACGGCATCGCGTACGGGGGCGGATTTGAGCTGGCCCTGGCGTGCGATCTGATCGTCGCCGGCCAGAACGCACGCTTCAGCTTCCCCGAAACCGGGCTCGGGTTAGTCGCCGCACAAGGCGGGTGCGCGCGATTGCCGGCGCGTATTTCCCCCTATGTCGCGCTCGACTGGCTGCTGACCGGCAGAACCGTCGGCGCACAGGAAGCGTTGTCACACGGCGCCATTTCCCGCATCAGCGCAAGTTCGGCCCGGGAAGAAGCGTTGCGCATCGCCGAACAGATCGCCGGAAAAGATCTTGCCGCCAGCCAGGCGGTTAAGGCCATCGTGCGTCAGGGACTGGCGCGGCAAGAAGCCCCCTCATTCGATTTTCAACAAGGCCCGGTCGAGCGCTTGCGTCAGGCTGCCGCCCGTCGATAATGCCCCTGCCGGTTCGCCTGAACCGGCATTTCCCGTTTGTCCTCCACCGCTCATTTTACACAGCCTGCCTGTCGGCGCTGGGCTACACTGCCGGTAGCCCTAATGCGCTGATAAGGAAAAACAATGCGCCATTTGCCTCTACAAACCCCCAGACTGATCCTGCGCCCGTTCACCGCCGACGATCTGCCCCACTTTACCGCCTACCGCAGCCACCCAGACGTGGCGCGCTATCAAAGCTGGAGCGACTACAGCGCCGCCGAGGCACAGGCCTTTTTCGCACAGCAACGGCAGCTCGAATTCAACCGTGACGACAGCTGGTTTCAACTGGCGGTCGAGCGCCGCGAAGACGGCGCGTTGCTGGGCGATGTCGCGGTCCATTTTTTCGATGAAGGGCGTCAGGCTGAACTGGGCGTGACCTTCGATCCGGTTCATCAGCGGCAAGGACAAGCGCGCGAGGCGCTAAGCGCCGTCATCGCCCTGCTGTTCGGGCCGCTGGCGAAACACCGCATTACTGCGGTGGTAGACGCGCGTAATCTTCGCGCCGCCGCGTTGTTCAGTAAGCTGGGCTTTCGCCGTGAGGCCTGTTGGCGGCAAAACGTGTTTTTCAAAGGCGCATGGGGCGACGAATTCGGTTTCGCCCTGCTGCAAAGCGAATGGCGGGAGAATGCAAAGCATGACGCTACTGAATAAATACCTTGGGCAATACCAGTTCTCGGAGCGGCATGCGATCGCCATCGCCGCACCGCAGGCGCGGATCCTGGAGGCCGTGGCCGCTTATGATCCCAAGCACGATCGCTTTTTCCGCAGCATGATAGCGCTACGCGAATTGCCCGCGCGCCTGATGCCACGCGATAAACCCAGCCCGCCGCCGTTTGGCCTGCATAACTTTTGCCTGCTTGAGCAGGATGAAAGCGCGTTGGTCTATGGCCTGATCGGCCGATTTTGGCAGGCTGAATACGGCCTGGAGCAGGTCGCCGACGGGGCGGGGTTTCTGGCTTTCGCGCAGCCCGGCGTCGCCAAACTGGCGCTGGGTTATGTCGTGAGCCCCTCCGAGGGTGGGCGCTGTCGTCTGGTGACGGAAACGCGCATCTTCTGCCCCGACGACGCCAGCCGGCGGCGGTTTACCCCCTATTGGTATGCGATTCGCCTGGTAAGCGGGTTGATACGGCGCCGTATGTTGCGCGCCATTAAAACCGCCAGCGAAAAGCAGGCAGTGAATCATTCACCAAGCTGATTTATTTAAGAGCATTCTTAGAGAATGAAAATCATTATCAGCCTATTTTTTAAACACAACAAGATAGTAATGAGAAGCCATTGACCCCGCCCCCTGCGGGGATTTTTTCGCCTATTTATCGCCTGTTTCAGGAAATGCCTGCATAAACAGGAAGGTACAAGGCTTGCGCTGATAGTGGTTGATCTGCGGCACCAGCCGGGTGAAATGCTCGGTCTGACAATGCACATCCAGGGCAGCGCGATCCGGCCAGCTTTCGATAAAAATAAAATGCCCGGGATCCTGCTGGTCGATGCACAGTTCATAGCTGATGCACAGCGGCTCTTGACGGGTTTTCTCCACCAGCTCGCGATACCACGGCATAACGGTGTCAATGTGTTCCGGGTGGATAAAATCTTCAGCGATGACCTTCAGCATGTTGCGCTCCTGCATTCTGTTTTGCCGTGCCTCACCTTATCGTCCTCCCTCGCGAGATGAAAGCGCCACTCTCCAGCTCTAACACCGGGTTGCCAATTCGGTGATAGCGCACACAGATCTCGATCAAAGCGCTTGAACGCGCCCTGGCCCTGTGTGAACGTCTGATTAACAAAAAAGCAACATACCATTCACCATGGTGATGTCTGCATCAATCTGCCGACCCGATACGCGGCATTTTTTTCACCCCAAAAGGCCTGACCATTAGACCTTTAGGGTTTGCGAAAAAGGTCCGCTGTTACCGTCGTGTTGAGGGCAACGGCGCCAGGACGGTCCTTATGACCGACGCTTGTCATTCTCAGAAGAGAGGTTACCGCCAGTGAATCACGCCACCTATGCCGCTCCTGCGCTCAACGCCGCCATTCGCAAAACCTGGCGCAGACTGGTGCCCTTGATGTTCGCCATGTACTTCATCGCCTTTATCGACAGGGTTAACGTCGGCTTTGCCAAGGACGCGATGGCCATCGATATCGCGCTGTCGCAATCCGCCTTTGCCCTGGGCGCCGGGATATTTTTTGCCGCCTATGCGCTGTTCGGCATCCCGGCCAACCTGCTGATGAACCGCTGGGGCGCCAAACGCTGGCTCAGCGCCACCACCGCGCTGTGGGGGGCGCTGTCGGCCTGCACCGGGCTGGTGACCAATGAACAGCAATTTATCGTCCTGCGGTTTCTGCTGGGGATCGCCGAAGCCGGCTTTTACCCCGGCATCCTGCTGCTGGCGTCGATCTATTTTCCCAATAAGGTGCGCGCCTCGGTGATTGGCATTTTCGTGCTCGGCGTGCCGGCGGCGCTGACGCTCGGTTCACCGCTATCGGGGGCATTGCTGGAGATGCACGGCGTGTTGGGTAAACCCGGCTGGTTCTGGATGTTTGTGCTGGAAGGATTGCCGGCCGTCGTCCTCGGCGTTTTCGCCTTTTTCTATCTCGACGATAATCCACGGCAGGCGCGCTTTCTGACCGAGGAAGAACGCACGGCGCTGGTGGCACAATTGGCCGATGAACAGCAGCAGACCGAAACCAGCAGCGTCAAAGCGGCGATGAGCAGCGGCAAAGTTTGGCATCTGGCGTTGATCTACGGCACCCTGCAGATCGGCGTCTACGGCCTGATGTTTTTCCTGCCGTCGCAGGTCGCCTCGCTGATGGGCACCCATCTTGGCTTCAAGGCCTCGCTGGTGGCCGCCATTCCCTGGGCGTTCTCCGCGCTGGGCGTCTATTTCCTGCCGCGCTATGCCGACAGAAAAACCGCCAGACGATTACCGATCGCCGTCGGCTGCATGGTCGCGGCAGCGCTGGGTCTGGTGGTGTCTTCCTATGCCGGCCCTTTGCTCGCCATCGTCGCCCTGAGCTGTTGCGCAGTGAGTTTTCTGGCGGTACAGCCGATTTTCTGGACGTTTCCCGCCCAGGTGCTGACCGGCCCGGCGCTGGCGGCCGGCATCGGTTTTTGCACCACGCTTGGCGCCGCATTCAGCTTTTTAGCCCCGCTGATCCGCACCGAGGCGGAACAGCGTTTTCACAGCCCGCATGCCGGGCCGTTGGTGCTGGCCGCCTTTTCACTGCTGTGCGCCACGCTGTTGTGGGCGCTCAGAAACCGGCGCACCGACGTGAGCAAGCAAGACGCGGAGATCGCCGGATAGCGGCGCGTTATTTAACCCTTATTGAACCTGCGGATGGGACACTGGCACTCAGCCCTCTCGCCCGCAGGTGTTAAATGGATGAATTGACGCACATTATCGCCAAATACAGTCCGGAACCGGAGATGTTGCTGCTGCTGATTTTCCTGTTCGCGCTGGGAAAATCCGTGATCGTGGTGTCTTCCGCCCTGCCGCCCGCCTCGGTGACGCTGCTGATGGGCATCGTGGCGGGCAAGCACGCGCTGCCCTTCGGCGCAGTTTGGGCGGCCATCGCCCTCGGCGCCGCGTTGGGCTCGATCCTGTCTTTCCACTTCGGCGCGCTGCTATGCCGTCGCGATCTTGGCCGCCGGCTGCCGGCACGCTTCCACGCCCCGCTGCGCAAAGCGCAACGTTCCTTGCAAAAGCGCGGGCTGCCGCTGCTGTTCGCCTCGCGTTTTCTGGCGGTGATGCGTTACACCGTGCCGCTGATGGCCGGCATGTTGCAACTGCCGGCGCGGCGCGTCTATGCCACCGCCGCGCTCTCGGCCGCCGTCTGGGCGCTGCTTTTGATGTCGACGGCGCATTTATTCCCCGTTTCCTGACCTGAAAGATTCTTGGGCAAATGGCCCGCCCCTACGCCGAGGTTGCGCCAGCGCACAGCCTCCCTTGCCGTATAAAGTACGGTGCAACATTGCAGTTTGCGCCAGATCACCTTTCTGAACATCAGTCGAAAAATGCGAATTTTTTTGCAGAATGCGCGCTTAAAACGGCGCAATGCGGGAAGAAACGAAGAAAAGTCTAAGCGTAACACGCTGATTTGGTTGGTGGGTCGTACAGGGTTCGAACCTGTGACCAATTGATTAAGAGTCAACTGCTCTACCGACTGAGCTAACGACCCAACGCGGTAAATTGTCCTCCTCGTCGGCGGCGCTGTCAAACGCTTACACCCATTACTTTTTCTCATGCGAATTTTACAACCCTTTGTTTAATCAACGAGATAAGCCGCATAAGGTCTGTTAATCCCACCGTTTGAAGAGTAATCTTCCGCTCCCTGAACGTCCGATTTGCCTCCTCTCGTGTAAAGATTGATCGACTTTTATCCCGCGTATAAATGTTGTAAACATGTTGCACAAAGGTGGCGTTATTGCACTACCTTACTAAAGCCGGATCAACCGGATAAATGTATAAAAAAGAGCCACTTCAGAGCTCGCGACTTCACTAATGACAGGTAAAACAGGACATCATCAGATGGTAGATCACTCTAAAATAGCGACTGACGCGACGCCCGCTTCAGAAGATCATCTACGGCGAAACCTCACTAACCGACATATTCAACTGATCGCCATCGGCGGCGCCATCGGCACCGGCCTGTTTATGGGTTCCGGTAAAACCATCAGCCTGGCCGGCCCCTCGATCATCTTCGTGTACATGATCATCGGCTTTATGCTGTTCTTCGTGATGCGCGCCATGGGCGAGCTGCTGCTGTCCAACCTGGAGTACAAATCGTTCAGCGATTTCGCCGCGGATCTGCTCGGCCCGTGGGCCGGTTTCTTCACCGGCTGGACCTACTGGTTCTGCTGGGTGGTCACCGGCATTGCCGACGTCGTGGCGATCACCGCCTACGCCCAGTTCTGGTTCCCCGAGCTGTCACAGTGGATCGCTTCACTGCTGTGCGTGCTGTTGCTGCTCGGCCTTAATCTGGCGACGGTGAAAATGTTCGGCGAAATGGAGTTTTGGTTTGCGATGATTAAAATCGTCGCCATCGTCGGGCTGATCGTCGCCGGGCTGGTGATGATCGCCATGCAGTTCCAGTCGCCGACCGGCACCGTAGCCTCATTCACCCATCTGTGGAATGACGGCGGCATGTTCCCGAAAGGCATCAGCGGCTTCTTCGCCGGCTTCCAGATCGCGGTATTCGCCTTCGTCGGCATTGAGCTGGTGGGCACCACCGCCGCGGAAACCAAGGATCCGGAGAAGTCGCTGCCGCGCGCCATCAACTCGATTCCGATCCGCATCATCATGTTCTACGTGTTCGCCCTGATCGTCATCATGTCGGTAACGCCGTGGAACTCCGTGGTGCCTGACAAGAGCCCGTTCGTTGAGCTGTTCGTGCTGATCGGCCTGCCGGCCGCGGCCAGCGTAATCAACTTCGTGGTGCTGACCTCCGCCGCCTCTTCCGCCAACAGCGGCGTGTTCTCCACCAGCCGCATGCTGTTCGGGCTGGCGCAGGAAGGCGACGCGCCGAAATCGTTCGCTAACCTGTCCAAGCGCGCGGTGCCGGCCAACGGCCTCACCTTCTCCTGTATCTGCCTGCTGGGCGGCGTGGTGCTGATTTACCTGATCCCGAACGTGATGACGGTCTTCACCCTGGTGACTACCGTGTCGGCAATTCTGTTCATGTTCGTCTGGACCATCATCCTGTGTTCGTACCTGGTCTACCGTAAACAGCGCCCGGCGCTGCACCAGAAATCGATCTACAAAATGCCTGCCGGCAAACTGATGTGCTGGGTGTGCATGGCGTTCTTCGTGTTCGTGCTGGTGCTGCTGTCGCTGCGCGAAGACACCCGCCAGGCGCTGATCGTCACCCCGCTGTGGTTCATCGTGCTCGGCCTGTCTTACGTGTTCCTGCGCAAGAAGAAAACCGCGTGATGCAAAAAGGGGCGGATCTCTCCGCCCCTTTCTTTTTACGCCTCTGCGCTAATCCGCTTCCGTCGCCACCGCCGCTTTATCCTTGCGTCGCACGCGCAGCTCGCTGACCACCACCCCAATCACGATCAACGCGCCCCCCAATAGCGCCACGCCCGGTAAACGCTCACCGGCGAGCCGCCCGACGATGCCCGCCCAGACCGGTTCACCGGCGTAGATCACCGTAGCGCGCGTGGGTGAAACGCTGCGCTGCGCCCAGTTCATGGTCAGCTGAATCAACGCGCTGGCCAGCCCCAGCCCTATGGCGCTGTACAGCAGGTAATCCGAATACGGCGGCGGCGACTCGCCGGTCGGCGCCATCATCAAAAACGAGGCCAGCGAGGCGGTCGCCAGCTGCACGATGGTCACCCGGCGGATATTCACCTTGCCGGCGAAAGCGCCGATGAGGATGATCTCTGCCGCCATGCCCAGCGTGCCGGCCAGCGTCAGAATTTCGCCGAGGCTCAGCGTCATGTCGGTGCTGCTCGGCGCCGCCAGCAGCATCAGGCCGGTAAAGGCCAGCAGAATACCGATCCACGACATGATGCCGGGGAACCGCCCCAGCACCAGCCATTGCAACAGCGGCACGATCGGCACATACATGGCGGTGATGAACGCCGACTGGCTGCTGGTGATGGTCTGCAGGCCGACGGTTTGCATGCTATAGCCGAACATGATCGCCAGCCCGATCAGCACGCCCGCCTTCAGTTCATACAGGGTCAGGCCGCGCAGCACGCGCAGCGAAAACAGCGTCAACGCCAGCGTGGCGGTGGCGAAACGCAGGCCGACAAAAAAGAACGGCCCGCTGACTTGCATCGCATGGTGCACCGCCAAAAAGGTGCCACCCCAGATCATGGTGATGAAAATCAACACCGCTTCCGGCAGCCTGATCTGCGGAACCACGGCGGAAATAAAGGATTTTTTTGCTGCTGACACCGGCTTGCCCTTCCTGCTGAGTGCAATATAATGCACAGATCCTGCCAGTATGAGATAAAGTCCGGCGATGAGCAATACGGCGCATAACGCGAAAACCGATCCCCCCAAAGTGCTGCAGTACCTGAGCAGCAATCTGCGCGGCTACCGCCAACAGGCGGGCCTGAGCCAGATGGCGCTGGCCGAACTTTCCGGCGTCAGCCGCCGCATGCTGGCGGGCATCGAGGCCGGCGATCGCAACGTCAGCCTGGCGGTGCTCGACAAGATTGCCGCCGCCCTGGCGATTTCCTTTACCGATCTGATCCAGGCGCCGGAAGCGCGCGGCAGCCATCTGGTAGGGGAACTGGCCTGGCAAGGCGCACAGCCGGGCAGCCAGGCGCTGTTCGCCGCCAGCGTGCCGGCGCGCCAACGGGCCGAGCTGTGGGAATGGACGCTGATGCCGGGCGAGCGCTATGACTCGGCGCCGGACGCCGAAGGCTGGAGCGAGATGATCTATGTGATTGCCGGCACCCTGACGCTGGAACTGGAACAAGGCACGCTGACCCTTTCCGCCGGCGCCGCGCAAACCTTCAACAGCGATCAACGTTACGCTTACGCCAACCACGGCGATCTCCCGCTGCGCTTTATTCGCAACGTCGCCTTCTGACTGCCCGCCAGCCCGCGCCGGCGGCGGATGTCGTGTCGCTGTCGTGCCGCTGTCGTGGCGCCGCCACCCCGCGCCTCCTACACTGGATGACAGTGACAGCGAACTCGGGAGTGCATCATGCAAAAGTACCGCATCAGGCCGTTACGTCTGGAAAAAGGCTGGTCGCAGGAGCAGCTGGCGACCATCGCCGGCCTCAGCACCCGCACCGTACAGCGGATTGAAAACGGCGAACAGGCCAGCCTGGAAACCTTGACCGCAATCGCCGCCGCGCTGGGCGTGCAGGTCCGCGATCTCAACGCACAGCCGCAACAGACAATGGAGGAGGAGGAGCCTGACGAACAGCGCCTTCGTAGCCAGGTCGCGGCAGAAGGCAAACTGCTGAGCATGGCGGTGCGTTTCGCCGTGATTGGCGCGCTGCTGTTCGCCATTAATTGGTTTACCCACCCGCACTATCTCTGGTCGCTGTGGGCGATCGGCGGCATGAGCCTCGCGCTGGTCATGCGGGCGGTGCGCACTCTGCTGCTGCGCAACGTCTTCAGCCGCTGGCAGGAACAGCGGCTGGCGCAAAAACTCAGGCGTCTGCCGTGAGCGTTAGCCACTCGGCCAGCCGGGCCAACGCGCTGCCCGGCACGATCGCCTGCGGCGACAGCAGGTAATAGCCGCTGCCGTCGGGCGTAAAACCGAACGGCGCACTCAACAAACCGGCGGCCAGATCGTCTCGCACTTGTAACCACGGGCCGATCGCGATGCCAAGACCGGCGACCGCCGCCTGCAGGCTGAAATAGAAATGATCAAAGCGCTGCTCCGAATGCCCTGCCAACGCCATCCCCTGCTGCTGCGCCCAGTGCCGCCAGGCATCCGGCCGGGTGGCAGAATGCAGCAGTTTAGTGCCGGGCCGCAAACTCCGCAGGCTGCCCTCGGCGATCGTCATCCTTGCCAACGCCTCGGGTTGGCACACCGGCCCAACCTTTTCACTGAACAGCGCCAGGCTATGCACCTGCTTTCCCCAATCGAAGTCATTGCGCCTGATCGCCGCCGTAATGCCGTCATGGAACGAAAACGGCCCGCCACCGGCCACCAGCTGTAAGTTGATATCCGGGTGCGCCTGCTGAAAAGCCGGCAGGCGCGGGATCAGCCAACGCATCAACAAGGTCGGTTCACAGGACAAGACCAGCGGCGCGTCGAGCGCCTGCTGGCGCAGTTCCAGCGCGGTATGATCCAGAATGCCGAATGCCTGCTGCGTCGCCTGAAACAGCTTGCGCCCCGCCGCCGTGAGCAGAACCCGCCGATGGCGGCGCTCAAACAACGCCACGCCCAGTTCCTCTTCCAGCGCCCGCACCGCCCGGCTGACGGCGCCGTGCGTCAAATTCAGCCCCTGCGCCGCCTGCGTAAAACTTTCCAGCCGCGCGGCGGCCTCGAAGCAACGCAGCCCGCCCAACGGCAACGGCCTGCCGGTTTTGCGTGAGTTTTTCTCACCGATACTGTCACTATTCATCGTTTGTCACCGAGAAAAATTACTCTTATAAATCAGTCACTCTATTGATAAACATCGCAAGGATAACTATGACTGAACTCATCGCTGTCGTCACCATTACTTTACTCGCCGTGATAAGCCCGGGGCCGGACTTTGCCATGGTCTCGCGCAATAGCCTGTTGCTTTCGCGCCGCGCCGGCGTCTTGACCGCCTGCGGCATTGGCGCCGGGGTGCTGGTCCATGTCAGCTATACGCTGATTGGCGTCGGCGTATTGATTCAACAGTCGCCCTGGTTGTTTAACCTGCTTAAAGCCATCGGCGCCGCCTACCTGATCTACCTCGGCGTTACGCTGCTGCGCAACGCGGCGCACCATGATGCAGCCCCCACAACAGCGCCGGCCGCCATCAGCGATTTCGCCGCCTTGAAAACCGGCTTTCTCACCAACGCGTTAAACCCGAAAACCACCATCTTCATCGTCAGCCTGTTCATGCAGGTGGTTTCTCCGCACACCCCGCTCGGCGTGCAAATCGGCTATGGTCTTTTTATCGCCGCCGTCCATATCTTCTGGTTTGCCGCCGTCGCGCTGCTATTTTCCGCACCGGGCGTCAATGCGCGCTTTTTGCGTTTGCGCCGCGGCATCGATCGTACCTTTGGCGGGCTGCTGATCGCCTTTGGCGCCCTGCTGGCGATCGCCGGCATCAGGTAACGTCGTAACGCCAAGTTCGTCATTCGCTTCTATGCTTATCAGGGGTTTTTGTTAATCATCTGAGCGGGAGTACAGAACATGACGAAACTGTTGGTGCTTTATTACTCAATGTACGGCCACATCGAACGCCTGGCGCAGGCGGTGGCCGAAGGGGCGAATCGGGTCGATAACGTGGACGTGACGGTCAAACGCGTGCCGGAAACCATGACGCCGGAAGCCTTCGCCAAGGCCGGGGGCAAGCAACACCAGCAGGCGCCGGTCGCCACCCCGCAAGAGCTGGCGGACTATGACGGCATTATTTTCGGCACGCCGACCCGCTTCGGCAATATGGCCGGGCAAATGCGCACCTTCCTCGATCAGACCGGCGGCCTGTGGGCTTCCGGCGCGCTGTACGGCAAGGTAGGCAGCGTCTTCTCCTCCACCGGCACCGGCGGTGGCCAGGAACAGACCATCAGTTCGACCTGGACCACGCTGGCACACCACGGTTTCATCATCGTGCCGATCGGCTATGCGACGCAGGAGCTGTTTGACGTTTCACAGGTGCGCGGCGGCACCCCGTATGGCGCCACCACCATCGCCGGCGCCGACGGTTCGCGGCAGCCGAGCAACGAAGAGCTGACCATTGCCCGTTATCAGGGCGAACACGTGGCCAAAATCACCGCCAAGCTGAAAAGTTAAGCGCCCTCCAGCCTCGTGATCCAAAGGGCCGCGCATTCGCACGGCCCCATCTTGTTGCCGACCCGCCGCAAGGTTAGAATGCCCCTCCCCCGGCCATTCAACGTCTGAAGGCCAGGCCCGAATTCGTTCTGCCCGTCGCTCATCCGCTTTCAGCCCGAGGACGGGCGTTCTGTTTTTTGCGCACAGCGAAGGGAATAAGTCAGTGTCTAAAGATTTTGATGAACTAATAAGAGACATGGATCTTATTATTGAAAATGTAGACAGCTTCAAGGCTCTGGCTCCGCGCGCACCCGAGCCGGCTCCGGCCCCGCCGCCGCCGGTTCATCACTACGACTCGTTCTGCGAAAACATCGCGCTGAAAGTCGTCTTGAAGGTGCTGCTGTCTTCGGTGGACAAGATAGTCAAAGTGCAGATCGCCAACAAGGTCGAACAGGAAATCGCCCAGATCGAACAGCAGGTGGTGCGCGCCGGCGGCGGCCCGGTATCACCGGGCGATCTGGCGCAGATGACGCACTACGTTCGCCGCACGGTCAACGATCTGCTGGAATAACCCCCTTTGAAACGGCGTCTGTTGGACGCCGTTTTTATTTCCGCCGAATTTAACGTGTGGCCTGGCTGTACCATGACTGACACATTCACAACATGAATATGTTGCATTGTTGTATTCGTTTCACTGCGATAAGTTTAATTTACTGTAAATATATACAGTACTTTTTTAACTTATTGAGGATATGAATATGCGCTTTAACAACAAGATGTTGGCCTTGGCCGCCCTGCTGTTCGCCGCGCAGGCGTCGGCCGACACGCTCGAATCCATCGACAACTGCGCGGTCGGCTGTCCGACCGGCGGCAGCAGCAACGTGTCTATCGTGCGTCATGCTTATACGTTGAACAACAACAGCACCACCAAGTTCGCCAACTGGGTGGCCTATCACATCACCAAAGACACGCCGGCCAGCGGCAAGACGCGCAACTGGAAAACCGATCCGGCGCTCAACCCGGCGGATACGTTGGCGCCCGCCGATTACACCGGCGCCAACGCCGCGCTGAAGGTCGATCGCGGTCATCAGGCGCCGCTGGCCTCGCTGGCGGGCGTCTCCGACTGGGAATCGTTGAACTACCTGTCCAACATCACGCCGCAAAAGTCCGATCTGAACCAGGGCGCCTGGGCGCGGCTGGAAGATCAGGAACGCAAGCTGATCGATCGCGCCGATATCTCCTCGGTCTATACCGTGACCGGGCCGCTGTATGAGCGCGATATGGGCAAACTGCCGGGCACCCAGAAAGCGCACACCATCCCCAGCGCCTACTGGAAGGTGATTTTCATCAACAACAGCCCGGCGGTGAACCACTATGCCGCCTTCCTGTTCGACCAGAACACGCCGAAGGGCGCCGATTTCTGCCAATTCCGCGTGACGGTGGACGAGATCGAGAAACGCACCGGCCTGATCATCTGGGCCGGTCTGCCGGACGACGTGCAGGCTTCGCTGAAGAGCAAACCGGGCGTTCTGCCGGAGTTGATGGGCTGCAAAAACTGACGAAAAAACCCGCCGAAGCGGGTTTATTCTTCACGCGGGCGCCGGCGGATTATTCCGTCAGCGCCTTTTGCGCGGCGGCCAACTCACGCTGACGAGGTGAGGCTACCGCGTGATCACGCGCCAACAGCGTATACACCGTCGGCAACACAAACAGGGTAAACAGCGTGCCCACCAGCATGCCGGAGACGATCACCAGCCCCAGGCCGAAGCGACTGGCAGCCCCGGCGCCGCTGGCGAACAGCAGCGGGATCAAACCGAACACCATCGCCCCGGTGGTCATCAGAACCGGCCGCAGACGAATTTGCGCCGCCTGCAAAATCGCGGCGCGCCGCGTCAGCCCCTGATGCATCTGCAGCTCGTTGGCGAACTCCACCATCAGAATGCCGTGCTTGCTGATGAGCCCGATCAGGGTCACCAGACCGACCTGGGTATAGATATTCATCGTGGCGTAGCCCAGCGCCAGCGGCAGCAAGGCGCCGCAGATCGACAGCGGCACGGTGATGAGGATAATCAGCGGATCTTTCAGGCTCTCGTACTGCGCCGCCAGCACCAGGTAAATGATCACCAACGCCGCCAGGAACGCGAACGCCAGCGCGCTGCCCTCCTGGGTGTATTGGCGCGAATCCCCCTGCCAGTCGTGGCTAAATTCGGCCGGCAGCGCATTGGCCTGCCGTTCGAGGAAAGCCACCGCTTCGCCCATCGAAACGCCGGGCGCGGGAATCGCCTGCAGGGTGGCGGCGTTCTGCTGGTTGAACTGGGTCAGCTTGTTCGGTTCGACCTTAACGGCCACCGATACCACGGTGGAGAGCGGCACCAGCGTATTGTCTTGGGCGCGAACATATTGCCGCGCCAGCGCCTGCGGCGTCAGCCGTTGTTCGCGCAGGCTCTGCGGGATAACGTCATAAGCGCGCCCGTCCATCCCGAAGCGGTTGAGGTAGTTCTCTCCCACCAGCACCGCCAACGATTCACCGATGTCGCTCATGCGTATCCCCAGACTGTTGGCCTTGGCGCGATCGATGTGCACCTCCGCCAGCGGGTTGTTGTAGTCCAAATCGCTGTCCACCACCATAAACAGGCCGCTGTTTCTGGCGTTCTGTTTCACCTCCTCCAGGGTGCGGTACAGCTGCGGGTAGTCCTGCGGCGTACGCAGCACCATCTGCACCGGCAGCCCCCCGGTGGAGCCTGGCAAGGCGGGCAGCTGGAAGGCGAAAATGCTGGTGCCTTCAACATCGTTCACCGCCCGTTGCAGATCGGCCTGCACCGCCGACGCCGAGCGCTGGCGCGCCTGCCACAGCGTCAGGTTGATGCCGCCGATGCCGGACGCCGTGCCGTCGCTGCCGTTGATGATCCAGCGGCTTTCGGTTTCCGGCATGCGGTTGTAAACCTCGTCCAGCTTGTAGGCAAAGCGTTCGACATAGTTCAGGTTGGCCTGCTGCGGCGCCTTGATGGCGGTCAGTACGATGGCCTGATCCTCGGTCGGCGCCAGCTCGCGCTGCGGCATCAGGTACAATAGCGGCAGGCTAATCATCACCAGCAGCGCCAGCGTGCCGGTCAGCCAACGGTGATGCAGCGAGAAATCCAGCGCGCGCGCATAGCGCCGCGTCAGGCCGCCGAAGAACCACTCGGCGGCGTGCGCCACGCGCCCTTCGCTCTGTTTGGCCGGCAGCAGGAGTGAACTCATCACCGGCGACAGCGTCAGCGCCACCACGCCGGACACCACGACCGCCCCGGCCAGCGTCAGCGCGAATTCGCGAAACAGCGCGCCGGTCAGCCCGCCCATCAGGCCGATCGGCGCATAGACCGCGGCCAGCGTCAGGGTCATGGCGATCACCGGCCCGGCCACCTCGCGTGCGCCGATCATCGCCGCCGCCAGCGGCGTTTTCCCCTCTTCGATATGGCGATGCACGTTCTCCACCACCACGATGGCGTCGTCCACCACCAAACCGATCGCCAGGACCATCGCCAGCAGCGTCAGCAAATTGACGCTGAAGCCGAAGGCCAGCATCAGCCCGGCGGCGCCAAGTATCGACAGCGGAATGGTCACCACCGGGATCAACACGGTGCGCAGCGACCCCAGACACAGGTAGATCACCGCCACAACGATCGCCAGCGCTTCGAGCAGGGTATGCACCACTTCATCGATCGAGGCCTGAATAAAGCGCGCGGTCTCGAACGCCAGCGCCATCTTCACGCCCGGCGGCTGCATCTTGTCGATCGCCGGCATCAGGTGACGAATGCCGTCGACGATCACCAGCGGGTTGCCGGTCGGCGTAGGGAAGACGCCAAGGAACACCGCCGGTTCGCCATCCATCAAGGCGCTGGTTTCCGTGGCTGCGGCGCCCAGCTCCACGGTGCCGACGTCTTTCAAGCGCACCAGACCGTTGCCGTCGTTGCGCACCACCAGATTGCGAAACTCCTCTACGCTGGTGAGATCGGTATTCACCCGCACGTTGGCAACCACATACTGCCCTTTCACCTTGCCCGGCGCCGCCTGGTAGTTGTTGCGCCGCACCGCATCGGCCACGTCGGCAGCGGTCAGACCGCGGCCGGCCAGCCGATCGCTGTCCAGCCACAGGCGCATCGCCATTTTTTGCCCGCCGAACACTTCAACCTTGGCGACGCCGTCGATGGTGGTGAACATCGGTTCCACCACCCGCGTCAGGTATTCGCTCAGCGCCGGCGTGGACAGCGTTTTACTGGAAAAACCGACATAGGCCACGGCGGTAGCTTCACCGGCGGAACGCTCAATCACCGGATCGTAAGCCTGCTCCGGCAGCTTATAGCGCACCTGGTTGACCTTGGCCATCACTTCGGTCAGCGCCTGGGTGGAGTCGCGGTTCAGCGCCATGCGCACCGTCACCACGCTGCGCCCCTGCACCGAGGAGGAAGAAAGGTAGTCAACGCCCTCGACGGAGGACACCGCCTGGGCGATCGGCTGCGTAACAAAGCCCTGCATCAGCTCGGACGACGCGCCGGGATAGTCGGTGCTGATGGTGATGGTAGAGTTTTCCAGCAGCGGGTATTGGCGGATCGGCAGTTTGCTGAGCGCCAGCGCGCCGAACAGCAGAATCAAGGTGCTGACCACCAGCGCCAGCACCGGCCGGCGCACGAACAGATCGGTAAATGTCATCGGTCTCTCCTCAGGAACCGGCCTGGGCGGCGTTCAGAGCATCCTGCGCTACCGGCTCGGCCGCCATGCCGTCGCTCAGCTTGAGCTGGCCCGAAGTCACCACCCGGTCGCCTTCCTGCAGGCCGCTGACGATCTCGACGCGCCCGTCGTTGCGCTCACCCACGGTGACCGAGACGCGCTTGACCGTCATGCCCTTTTCACCCTGCTGCGCGACGAACACGGTGTCGCCGTACGCCGTATAGGTCAGCGCCGTTTCCGGCACCGTCAGCACCGCCACGCGCTGCTGCTGCGTGACGCGAATGCCGGCGTACATGCCGGCCTTCAGCAATCTCTGGCGGTTAGTCAACGTCGCCTGCACCTGTACGGTGCGAGATTTGCCGATCATCGGATCGATAGCGGTAATAGCGGCGGGGAAAGCGCGCTCGGGATAGGCGCCGACCTGCACCGATACCGCCTGGCTCAGCGCCAACCCGGCGCTGCTTTGTTCGTCCAGCGAGAAATTGACCCGCAGCGTATCGGCGTCCACCAGGTTGGCCACCGCCTCGGCGGCGTTGAGGTATTGCCCTTCATGCACGCGACGAATGCCGATGACGCCGGAGAACGGCGCGCGGATCGCCTTTTGCGCGATTTTGGCCTGCGTTTCCTGCACCGCACCGAGCGCCATATCCCGTTCAGCCAGCGCATCGTCCAACTGCTGCCGCGCGGTGGCGTTGAGGTTCATCAGCTTGCGCATGCGCGTCAGCAGCAGATCGGCATTGCGCAGCTGCGCCTGCAGGCGCACCAGCTCAGCCTGCTCGACCGCATCGTTGAGCTGCACCAGCAGTTGCCCCTGCCGTACCGTTTGGCCGGATTCGAACAGGATGCGCGTGATGCGGCCGCTGGTCTCTGCCGCCACTTCCACCTGGCTGGCCGCCTCCAGCTCGCCTACGCCGGCGTAACTGCGCGCCGCCTGTTCACGCAGTGCGGGCGCCAGCGCCACTTTCACCGGCGGATAGGCCGGCGCGCCTTCGCTTTGCCGCGCGGTGGATCGCATCGCTACCGCAGCGACGGCGAGCGCCGCCAGCAGCGCGGCAATAATGAGGTATCGTTTCATCATGTAACGGTTTCTTCCTGATTTTACAGCCAAAGCCACCCTTCCCCCGACGCAGCGCAGGCAAGTGACGAAAGATGCCGGTTGCCAAGCCCGGCTGGCTGCACTATAAAACCTCAGGTTAACTTGAGGTCAAGCCGAGGAATGTGGAATGGCAAGAAATGAACCGATTAACACCTATCGGCTATTGACCGTTGGGGAAGTGGCGAAGCGCAGCGGCGTGGCGGTATCCGCGTTGCACTTTTACGAGAGCAAGGGGTTGATTCAGGCGACGCGCAACGCCGGTAACCAGCGCCGCTACATGCCGGTGGTGCTGCGTTACATCGCGGTGATCAAGATCGCGCAAAGCGCAGGCATTCCGCTGGAGGAGATCCGCACCACGCTGGGCCGCTTTCCCGCCGGCAGCAAGCTGACCTCAGAACAATGGGGGCTTTTGTCCTCCGCCTGGCGCAAAACGCTGGATGAGCGCATTCAACGGCTAACGATGCTGCGCGACCATCTCGACGGCTGCATCGGCTGCGGCTGCCTGTCGCTCGCCGACTGCCCGCTGCGCAACCCAAACGATATTTTGGGCCAACAGGGCGCCGGCGCGCATATTTTCGTGCGCCCGGACGAGCACGGATGAACAGGCACTCTCCCCGCGGCCAACGCCCCTGTGGGATTGCGATTACACTCGCTCATCCGCAGCCAAAATGAACTGATGAAAACGTTCAATCTCCAGCTTACGCATGGCATTCATTTTATGCTGGCTGACGGTTTTCTCGGAAATGCCCAACGCCTTAGCGACGCCGGTATTCGGTTTTCCCGCCAGCAGCATGGCCAACACCGAAAGCTCGCGCGGCGACAGGCTCTGCCCTTTGCAGCTCGCGGTGAACATTTTTATTGCCTCAACGAACGTCGTAAGACCGATGTTTTTTTTCAGACAGTTAAAATTCGCCAGTCGCGGCGTTTCCACGCCGGTTAAGACGATCGTATTGTCAGGCCTGTCGATAATATGCGATAAGAAATTCATAACCCGACAGATAGACGAGAAAGAGACGATGACCACTTCTGCATGACAATACATGGCATGTAATCCACGGCGTGCAGATGAATGCAGCCCCATAACTTCAACGCCCTCCAACGACATTAAGATCTGCGATATGCCATAGAATAAATAGTAATCATCAGAAAATATAGCCACTCGCACAGGATCACCCCACTGCTATTTGTCATGGGCGCGTTTTTAACAACGCCCCCATGGTAGTCATGTCAATTAACTTTATTGGTTCGACTTACTTAAGTGAAGAACATAATGAGATCAGCAATGCGGACAGCGATGAAAGATATTTTTCATCCAAATTCATAATGCCATCTTCACTGTATTTCACGTTATTATCTAGAATTTCATGAATACTCTCGACGGCGCATACGGCATCCTTCCAAACTACGCGTCGACCGAAAGGCGAAGCGCCGAGATATTGCGCGCTTTGGCGAAAGCCAACGATAAAATCGCGCAATATATCGAGCACAATCAATACTTCCTCCCTGCTGATACACCGCTTCATTTGCACTTTATCCAGGAAAACGCTGAGCGTGCTTTGTAAGGAAAACAGGTTCTTGAACAACCCGCCGGCGATATCCTTCGGTGTTTTCACGCTGGTTGATATGACAAAAGGAAGCTCTCCATGCTGCGAGATATATTGATAAAGCCCATTTATCGCCGTCGTCGGCTTAATATCCAAACCGCGAAGAATGACGTCAACCTCATCTTTTAGCGATTTTTCCACTTTGACACCGATCTGGATTTGTTCCGTCATACAATTCATCCTCAACATAGAGATCCGGATTAAACACCAATATTATTCAAGCAAATAATATTCGCCACCAATTACCATGTTAAGATTTTTCTTATATGTGGCAACCTGTTTTTTATTATTAAAAATAACAAAAGAATTATTTATATATAATGTTAAGCGTAGCCGATGTGTTAATTCCCCCGCTGCTCATTGCGGTGGGGCTGTAAGGATAATAATAGGCCGCCATGCCGATGGAAAATTGCGCATCCAAGGCATTGCCGGTTCCCACGTGAAATAATGAAGTCGCCGCGCCTGGCGTCACGCTGGAAAGCGACAGCGTGACGGGATTATTCGGCGAAGCCGTCTTGACCAGCCGGATGCCAATGCCTTTTGCCGCCTCAGCGCTTTTATCAATCAAAACCGTATTATCCGAAGACAACAGATTATTGCTGGATAAAAACATATTGATATCCCGATCGGCCGTGCCGCCGCTTTGCCGATTCTGGCAGCTGAAATTCAGCGTAAAGGGCGTCAGGCCATTTTGCGCCCCCTGAGTAATCTGCGATATCCCCAGCGTCGGCAACTTCACCGCCAGGCCGGCATTGTCGAAAGTGCAGGTCGTCATCTTGGGCGCATACTTGATGGTCATCGGCTGCCCGTACATGTCGCGCTGATCGTAAGGCCAATTGAAACCGTTGAGCAGCCAGGTCAAAATCTTCACCAACTGCTTGGCGGGCCACAAAATGATCTCCAGCAAGGACATCCCGCTCAGATCGGTCACGAACATCACGTCCTTAAGGCTAACCGTGTCGCCGGGTATCGATGTTCCCGTCTTGCTGACCAGACTGAAACGAATATTCATCGGCTGATTCAATTCCGAAGCGGAATGCGATCCCCAACCGCTAAGTTTTTTGTTGGCGATGTCGTTGGTTATTTCCGCGCGTATCCAATATTTACCGTTGTTGAATCCCAGAATGGTCGCCTTTGTGCTGTCGGTTGACAGGATGCGCGTATAGCCGAATTCGCTGCTCGAGGTTGAACAACTGAATGAACCGCTGTATTGCGTATAAAAACTGCCCTCCCAGACCGGTGTTTTATCGCTGAGCTTATCCGACAAATCGACGTAGAAAGGCGGCGTATATTGGATGCCGTTGCCGTAGCATGAAGCGTAACTGTAACCGCTGAACAACAGGGACAGGGTCAGTGCGAGTATCCTGAGCATGGTGTAATTATCCTTTTATCGACATGTGTTGGCTGCGCTGTCCATCGAGATTTTCGGGCGTTCAATCTTGCAGACACCGTCATTCAGCCTGACCTCCAGCGACGTGGGTTGCTGTTCCACACGCAGATACAGGACGCTGGCCTGCCCGACGAAGCCAATGGCATGCCCGCTTTGATCCGCCACCTCCGCACCAAATGGCAGGGGCTTATTGCCGCGCTTAAAAGCGCGCAGCGTATAAGGCCGACGCCGATCGGTTTCGAATCTCAAATAGTTGACGGCGCCGGCATAGGGCACGCTGTTGGCGATATTGCCGACAATCTCGGCGCCGGAACTGTTGCCGGTATCCGACAATGTCACGGAGTTTTGCCGGTAAGGCGTGGCGTAAGGCACCAAAGCCAGCCCTTCGTCGTTAGTGACGATGCTCTCGTCGCCGTTCACCATCAGCCCTTTGGCCTTGGGCGCGTCCACCACCATCATGGTGTTGCCCATTTCGTTGGACGCCAGCAAATGCCAAGGGATCGCCACCAGGCTGCCACGGGCGCTCATGCCCAACTGTCGATAGTCTGATGATTCACTGTAGGAGCCGCCAACGGTCGTCGCGTTGGCGCGATAGGCGGCATTCACGCTCGCCATGCTGTTGCCGCCGCTTTGATTGCTGCCGGCAAGCGCATAACTCAGACGGTTTGATTCCAGCGCATTGCCGCTCAGGCTCAGCGAGCTTTGCTGATAGTGCGAATCGGTGGCGGATAAGCTGGTGCTGAGATAGGCATTGTTGTCGAACATCGACAACGGCACGCTCAGAGAGAGATAAAACCGCGTCTCTTCTTTGCGATCGGAATTTCTCACGCGACTCGCGGAAATGTTGTAACTGACGCGCGCGAAGGCGTTTGAATACCCGAGCTGGTATTCCCGGCTTTTATTCGTATCCGACCAATAGTCGCGCTGGGTGCCGGAGAAATAGAGCGTGCCCCACCCGTCTGCGAGCCTCTGATTCAGGTTCAAATTGAAGGTATTGCGCGGACGAGCGGCGCGAACGGCGTCCCAGGTATTCAAATCCAGCGGGGCAAGCTCATCGTCATCCCGATCGTTCCAATAATCGTGAAAGCGCTTGTCACGCTCGCGGTAGCCTTGATGGGTGTAGATGGCATCGTTGAAACTGTAATAACCTTTGGTCGAATAACGGTATGCCGCCAGCGTGAAGTTGGTTGCGGTAGCGTCCAAAAACTTGCTGTAGGCGATCCGAAAACTTTGCCCATTCTCATTGCGATCCTGCAAATGCGTCGAGGCCTGAGTCACATCGACGGATACCGCGCCGAACGGCAGATTCCAGCCACTGCCCAGCAGCCAGGCGCGATAGTCCTCGCTGAGGATCGTACCGGCGTAACCGGTGACCAGATTATTGAAGCCGTACTGCAGCGTGCCCTGCACGAAAGCGGGCGCATAGTCGGTATCCGCCTGATTGACCTTACCGGCAACCAGGCCATATTTGCTGACGCCCTGCTTCAACATGTTGGGAACGGCGGAAAACGGCACGGTAAAGGATTGTTCCCGCCCGTCGGCTTCCCTGACCACGACCAACAGATCACCCGCAGAACCGGTCGGCAATATATTGTCCAGCGTAAAGGTGCCCGGCGGCACGTTCTCCTGATAGATGAGGTTGCCGTTTTGCAATACTTTCACCAGGGCATTGCTCTGCGCCACGCCCCGTACTATCGGCGAAAAGCCCTGCTGCGAATTGGGCCGCATGTTGATATCCGAGGCTAAAGCGCCGCCCCGCACCCGAATCGAGTCGAACAAATCACCCGGCGAATAGAAATCGCCCATCGTCAGGTTCGATTTTATGGCGGCGAAGCCACGCTGCACATAGCGGGTATTATTTTGCCAATCGCTGCCTTGCCGCGAACTGCTGCGGAAATTGCTGCTGTCTCTGAATTGCCAACCCGCCAGATTGACCCCCGATTCCAAACCGGTATAGAAATCGTCGTTTGACGCCTTGTCGCCCTGCAACGACTGCACGTGGTAATAGGTGGCGTTATAGGCCAGCAGCAACGCAGGCACGCCGCGATCCCAAAATTTGGCGTCAACATAGCCGGCCTCTGCGCGAATCACTCGCGACTGGGGCACCGTCAGCTTAAGGCTCAACATCCCCACATCGAAGTCCGCCCTTCCTCCTTGCACCAACGTTTGGACGGGGATCGGCCCCTTGTCCACCCCGATGGACAAACTACTCATATCGATGCCCAACAGGGCGGCGTCACGATGGGCGATGCGAATATCGCCTTTATGTTCGCCGAACTGCAACGAGAACCGCCCTTTCCAACTCTGGTTGACATACACGTCGACCGTTTGCGTGCCTGCCGGCATGTCATTATTGAGGTAAAAACGCGACAGATCGGATTCGCTGGACGCACCGGCCAATAGAGAAGTGTCGAATTTCATCGCCGATGCTTTATTTAACGGTATGAATACAGATGCGGTCAGTATCGAAAGCAATTTTAGTTTAAGCTTCATGGCCGTTCTTCACGTTAGCGGGCTGTAATGGCTTTAGATTTATAAGCCCCCAGGTCGTCGATATAGAGCAGGGTGTAGGGGATATTCCGGCTCACGCCAACTTTGGTCGGGGCAAAGAGGCTGGAATACGGCCCGACCATCACTGAGTCGACCAACAGATTCTTTTTGCCTTTCTGATCAACATTGGCCAACGTAAAATAGTAAGGGCCTTTGTTGATAATCTTAAATCCCTTCCCCGCCGCCTGGAGTTCAATGAAGTCGCTGATGTTATTGACACTGCCGGTTAACCCTGCCGGACGATAAAATAGCTTGATGCGTGATTTGATGGCTAATTGCAGCGTATTGACGCCCTGCAAATTCTCCGGCGTAGGCGGAATATCCAGCACATTCAAATAAAATACCGACTCACGATCGCCAGGAAGCGCCGCGCTCATTTTTTGTATGCGTAATTGCTGGCCATTATTTCCGGCAACTTTCACAACCGGCGGGGATAACAAGAACGGCACGTTTGCCGTTTCAGGCGTCGAGTTTATATCACCGTCATCAATCCATGCCTGCACCAGTGCCGGATCGTCACCATTGTTGACTAACTGAACGATAACATCCTTGTTTTTTTCCGGATAAATAACGCGCGTTCCATTAATTACAATATTGGCATCGGCGCAAAAGCTGCTGAGAAACAATCCAGCAAAGATTAAGCACTGTTTCATAGTCACCCCAGAAGCCAGGCCTTTGCCTTGGGCGTAGGCCTGGCTTAATTGCAATTACAGGTAAGAAATGGTGTAAGTCACGTTGGAACTCAATTCCCCCACTTTTGCTTCCAACGCATTGGTCTTGTAGTAATAGGCGTCCAGCGTCAGCGTTTCGGCATCCGGCGCCGTTTTATCGCCTTTGATCTTGGTGACATAAGGCACGTTCAATGGAATCGGCGTAGATGAACCCGGCTCAGCCAGAGAAAAACCGACGTTTTTCGCTACGGCGGCGTCGCTTTCATTCACGGAGTTGTTCAGCAGATATTTCCCGTCGGTAGAGATATTATTCGCCGAAGAGAAGTAGATCTTCAGCGGCGTACCGGCCGTTCCCGCCGCCGGCGTGCAGCCGGAGAACGTCAGCGAGAAAGATTTCTTGTTTTTGGTGATGGGGCCGACCACGGTGCCCGCATCAGTCACGGAAATCGGGCTGAGCGCAACGGTAAAATCGGCGCTTTTCCCGCCATTGATGGTACAAGTGGTATCCGTAACGGCACCGCTAAACGAAATAACGCCACCGGCGGAATTATCTGCCGCCGTTGCGCCCACAGATGTTAACGCGGCAGCCAATACCGCCAAAGAGATGCCTTGCTTAATCATAATAAACCCCATTACTTTCTTCGCTGAGAGTGCATATATAAAATGACCTACACCATTAAACCGTTTAGAGGCTAACGAAGCTTAGGCAATAGCAGAGTATTGACAGCATCCTGCCATCTAAAAGTTTATATGCGACGGTATATATTTATATATATCCAAGTGTATTCTAAAAGATATCCGGCATGGGAAAAATCTCATTCACCGCCAGATGCAGAACATATTAATTCCAAAGACAAAAAAATTGCAACATCGAATCAAATAATTTTCATGACAATAAAAAAAATGAATCGAGCAATGGCCGGAAGGATGTGCGCCTTAAAAGAGTGAGTGCGACAGGCTGCTTACTGCGCGGGTTCAATGAGCGCCGCCATTTCCTCATAAAAGCGCTTGCGGCATAAAAAACAAAAAACCATTGATATAAAAAGAAAAAACACACACAAAGAAAAATCTTAGATTCCTTAACCCCCTTCCTACCCTCACGTAAGGTTTACTCCCCCCCTACCTTAAAAATTATCCGACCTACCGCTATAGGAGTAGCCCGAGAATGCGACACTATCTGCACATGAATATTCAGATACACAAGAAACAGCGTTCGAATTTCCTTCACTCAGTCGATAAGGATGAATTTTTCAGAGAAAAATATATCTTTCCCTATCAATATAAAACCCACCTTTAAAGTATATTAAAAAATATACTGAAGGATAATTCATTTAAATAAATCGCTACAGGGGTCAAACAAGATGGGGGAAAAGGGATGCATCGCGAGTAACGGCGGGAATAAAAAACCCGAGCGCCACAGGCTCGGGTTGATAGCAACACAGACATTCGACGATCAGAGCGGCTTTTCAGTCCGTACGATGCCGTGATTCTTCATCACCTCTTCCATCGTAAGGCTATCGTCATACGGCGTCTCGTCGACCACGACGTCTTTCGGACGCTCATAGGGTTTGGTCGCACGTTTGAACATCCACCACCATACGAACACCAGGAAAGCGCCGGACTTGAGAAAAATCATGGTCCATAAGGCGACTTGATACCAGTTCATCTCTGTCTCCATAAGAGCATTAAGCGAAATTGATAAGGCGGCGTTGCTTGTCGCACCGGTAACGCCTGGCAACTGCAGGCATCCGAGCGGCCGGCCTTGATAGGTGCATAATCTCACCGACGCATGGCCCTTATCAATAGCCGATCGCGTTTCCTGCAGAAGCGCCCCGGTTTATCCGCACGCAAAAGCAAAAAACCCCGTGCTCAGAGAGCACGGGGTCAGAATGTATGGCGGAGGAGCAGAGATTCGAACTCTGGAACGGTTTCCCGTCGACGGTTTTCAAGACCGTTGCCTTCAGCCACTCGGCCACCCCTCCGCAACGACGCGCACTATAAACAGACCTTATTCGCTTGTAAAGCCCGAACGCGTTCAACCGCGCGAAAAATCGCCGCAGGCAAAGCAAGCGGCGATCAAACGAACACCCACCCCGCTGTTGCCATAATGATAACTAAGGGTAAAGATTGGTAAACAAACTTTAATCAAGCCCTTGCGCTGCCTATCATCGGGATTATTTTGTGATGGCCTGATAAGAGAGAGCATTATGGACCGCATTGTCGTCTCATCTTCTTCGCGCGACTCGCTGCTCAGCACGCATAAAGTCCTGCGCAACACCTATTTCCTGTTATCCCTGACCCTGGCTTTCTCAGCCCTGACCGCGACCGCCAGTACAATGTTGGGTCTGCCTGCACCAGGCTTGCTGCTGATGCTGGTCGGTTTCTACGGCCTGATGTTCCTGACCCATAAACTGGCCAACAGCCCGGCGGGCATTCTGGCGGCTTTCGCGCTGACCGGTTTCATGGGATACGCCCTCGGCCCGATCCTCAGTTCGTTCCTGAACGCCGGCGCGGGCGATCTGATCATGCTGGCGCTGGGCGGCACCGCCGCAGTGTTCTTCTGCTGCTCGGCGTATGTGCTGACCACCCGTAAAGACATGTCGTTCCTGTCCGGCATGATGATGGCCGGTTTTGTGGTGCTGCTGGTGGCGGTGATCGCCAACCTGTTCCTGCAGATCCCTGCTCTGCACCTGGCTATCAGCGCGCTGTTCATCCTGTTCTCCGCCGGCGCGATCCTGTGGGAAACCAGCAACATCATTCACGGCGGCGAGACCAACTACATTCGCGCCACCGTTAGCCTGTACGTGTCGCTCTACAACATGTTCATCAGCCTGTTGAGCATTCTGGGCTTCGCCCGCAGCAACTGATCGCGCGTTACGCATGCCTTCCAGGCCCCGCTCCGGCGGGGCTTTGTTTTTGGCGGCCGAAAAAATTTGCTAAACTGGCGGCCGTTCCGAATTATCCGTTATCGAGGCAGTATGTTGGAGTTTGAAGGTCAGGTTATCGACACTGACGCGCAGGGCTATTTGAAAAACAGCGCCGACTGGCATGAGGGCCTGGCGCCGCTGCTGGCCGCGCAGGAAGAGATCGTGCTCACCGAAGCACACTGGGAAGTGGTGCGCTTCGTGCGCGACTTCTATCAGGAATTCAATACGTCGCCGGCTATTCGCATGCTGGTCAAAGCCATGGCGCAGAAATACGGCGAAGAAAAAGGCAACAGCCGCTATCTGTATCGCCTGTTTCCGAAAGGGCCGGCCAAACAAGCCACCAAAATCGCCGGCTTGCCGAAACCGGTGAAATGCATCTGACCGCGCCGCCCGCAGCGCCGCTGCAGGCGAACATTCAATAGCGAATGCCAAACCCGGCGTAATCAGCCACCCCCTGCGGTTCCACCAGCACGCGTTCAACGCGCGCGCTGCGCGGGCCGCCCTGTTTCAACCACTCCACCAGCTTATCCACCTGCGCCTGTGTGCCGCAGGCCACCACCTGAACGCTGCCGTCATCGAGATTGCGCGCATAGCCGGTCACCCCCAACGCCTCAGCCTGCCGCTGAGTGGAATAGCGGAACCCTACCCCCTGCACCACGCCATACACATACGCAGCAATGCAAACTTGTGTCATAATCGCCCCCTTAATTCAGTTTTCATTATGGCATTGCCGTGCCTTTGCACCGCCGTGTCACTCTTTCTATCCTAGCTGGCAGCATTATTAATTATGACCGTACGCCTGTTTCTCGCCAAAGGACGTGAAAAGTCCTTACTCCGTCGCCACCCTTGGGTGTTCTCCGGCGCCGTTCAACGCGTTGAGGGTAAAGCCCTCTCCGGTGAAACCATCGATATCCTCGACAGCCAGGGCAAGTGGCTGGCGCGCGGCGCCTATTCGCCCGAGTCGCAGATCCGCGCACGCGTCTGGACTTTCCAGCAGGATGAAGAGATTAACATCGATTTCTTCATTCGCCGCCTGCAGCAAGCGCAAAGCTGGCGCGACTGGGTCGCGCAGCGTGACGGTCTGGACGGATACCGCCTGATCGCCGGCGAGTCCGACGGCCTGCCGGGCATCACTATCGATCGCTTCCAGAATTTCCTGGTGCTGCAGCTGCTGTCCGCCGGTGCCGAATACCAGCGCCCGGCCCTGCTTTCCGCCCTGCAGCATTGCTACCCGGAATGTTCGATTTACGATCGCTCCGACGTTGCGGTGCGTAAAAAAGAAGGCCTGCCGCTGGCGCAGGGTCCGGTGCTGGGCGATCTGCCGCCGGAACTCCTGCCTATTACCGAGCACGGCATGAAGCTGCTGGTGGACATTCAGCAAGGGCACAAGACCGGTTTCTACCTCGACCAACGCGACAGCCGCCTGGCGGCGCGGAACTACTCTGCCGGCCGCCGAGTGCTGAACTGCTTCTCCTACACAGGCGCCTTCGCCGTTTCCGCTCTGATGGGCGGCTGCGCGCAGGTGATCAGCGTGGATACCTCGCAGGCGGCGCTGGACATCGCCAAACAGAACGTCGAACTCAACAAGCTTGATCTGAACAAGGCGGAGTTCGTTCGCGATGACGTGTTCCAGCTGCTGCGCAACTACCGCGCTCAAGGCGAAAAATTCGATCTGATCATCATGGATCCGCCTAAGTTCGTCGAGAACAAGAATCAGCTGGCCAGCGCCTGCCGCGGTTACAAAGACATCAACATGCTGGCGCTGCAGTTGCTGAATCCAGGCGGCATTCTGCTCAGCTTCTCCTGCTCCGGCCTGATGCCAACCGACCTGTTCCAGAAAATTTTGGCCGATGCCGCTGTAGATGCCGGACGTGATGTACAATTTATAGAGCAGTTCCGCCAGGCTGCCGATCACCCGGTGATCGCCACGTATCCTGAGGGGCTGTATCTGAAAGGCTTCGCTTGTCGGGTGATGTAACTTGAAATGCGCTGCCTTGCCCCCATATATGAGCAAGGCATTGTTTCTCAGGAGGTCATCATGATTGCCAGCAAATTCGGTATCGGACAACAGGTTAGGCATAAACTGCTGGGGTATTTGGGGGTCGTTATCGATATCGACCCGGAATACTCTTTAGAACAACCCAAAGCTGACGAGATAGCGGCGAACGACGAACTGCGTTCCGCCCCTTGGTACCACGTGGTGATGGAAGACGAGGAAGGCCAACCGGTGCACACCTATCTGGCGGAAGCGCAGCTGGATGGTGAGCCCCAGGAGGCGCACCCCGAGCAACCATCGCTGGATGAACTGGCGGAATCCATCCGTCACCAGTTACAGGCGCCACGTTTGCGCAATTGACCGCGCCAAGACCTGAGAAACCCCGAGAGGGCCCGGCATCGCGCCAGGCCCTTTTTTTATTTAGCGCTCCAGCCCTAAACGCGGGATTTCTATTTTTGGGCAGCGATCCATCACCACGCGCAGCCCAGCCTGTTGCGCCAGCGCTGCCGCCTGATCGTTGATCACCCCTATCTGCAACCACAGCGCCTTGGCGCCGATCGCTATCGCCTCTTGCGCCACGCCGTAAGCCGCCTCCGAATTGCGAAACACGTCAACCATATCCACCGGCTGTGGGATAGCGGCCAGCGTAGGGTAAACCTGCTGCCCCAGCAGCGTCTGCCCCGCCAGTTTTGGGCTGACCGGGATCACCTGATACCCTTGTGCCAACAGATATGCCATCACACCATAACTGGGCCGCGACGGGTTATCGCTGGCGCCGACCAGCGCGATGGTTTTCACCTGCTGCAACAGCTCAACAATCTCTTGATCTTGCATCTTCAACTCCCGTTTATCACTGCGTCACTTTCCATTTCGAGTGTAACCGATCGGCATTCGCTCGGTTAAACGCTAATGCGAAGGAAACTTCACCGCAATCTTATGGTCAGAGGCTGTCGCGGTTCAGCTGCGCACGGTCGTGTCTAATCGCGATAAAATATGTAAAAATGTAAACAAAATACCCGATTGAAAAATTTTGACACAACCTATGCCGTGTTCAACACTTAGAGCTACGTCACTTTATAAGGAGATAATGATGAAATTTGGTCTGGTGGTTGCGGCGTTGCTCAGCATCAGTATGCCTGCCGCGGCTACGACCCTGAAACTCTCCCCGGACATCGACCTGCTGGTGGTCGACGGCAAGAAAATGACAGGTTCGTTGTTAAAAGGTGCCGACAGCCTTGAACTGGATGGCGGACAGCACCAGTTGCTGTTTAAAGTGACCAAAACCGTACGTTCCGGCCAGCATACACAGGCCTATACCTCCCTGCCGCTGGTTGCCAGCTTCAATACGCAAAAGATCAGCCAAGTGGCGATCGAACTGCCGCGCATCGAGAACGATCGTGATGCGCAACGCTTTGACAGAACGTTAAATTATCTGGTGGTCGATAAAGACGGCAACGCCTTGCCATTCCGGCATGATGCGCTGCATCCCGACAGCGTCACCTTCAATACCGATTTGGAAAAGGTGATGACCGATTACAACCGCCAGAACCGCCCAGCCTCCGTTCCGACCTTTGTGCAGGCGAACGCAGGCAATCCCTCAACCCCCGCGTTGGCCGGCGCACCGCTGAATGCCCCGACGGTGACGTTGAAAGGTGAAAACGTGTCGGAACAGATGCTGCAATACTGGTTCCAACAGGCCGACAAGGAAACACAGAAGCGCTTCCTGCGCTGGGCCAATAAACAACCGATTCGCTGATCCCTCCCGGCGTCTTCCCCCGCAAAGGCGCCTTTTCTTCGCATTTTCAAGCGCAAACGCTAGGCAGTGAAAAACAGTTTCAGTAATCTGTCGCACATCCCCCTGATTAGCGAAGGACACCGAGATGGAATTGACTACCCGCACTATCGCCGCGCGCAAACACATTGCGCTGGTGGCGCACGATCACCGCAAACAGGCCCTGTTGGAGTGGGTAGAAAGCCACAAGACTATTCTGGCGCAGCATCAGCTGTACGCCACCGGTACGACTGGCAACCTGATACAGCGCGCCAGCGGCATTCCGGTCACCAGCATGCTGAGTGGGCCGATGGGCGGCGATCAGCAGGTTGGCGCACTGATTGCGGAAGGCAAGATAGACATGCTGATCTTCTTCTGGGATCCGTTGAACGCGGTGCCGCACGATCCGGACGTGAAGGCGCTGCTACGGCTGGCGACCGTATGGAATATTCCGGTGGCCACCAACCGCTCGACCGCGGACTTTCTGATCGACTCTCCGCTGTTCAAAAGCGAGGTGGAGATCGCTATCCCCGACTATCAGCGCTACCTGCAAGACCGCCTGAAGTAGTCCTCACGGCCTGGCTGCCGCCAGGCCCGAGCTTACGGTTTTTTCTGCACCGGTACGCCAAGATCCTGCAGGTGTTCAACGAATACCGAAGGGTGCTCACGATCCTGCAACAGCCATACCTGATGTTTAGCGCGAGTTAACGCGACATACAGCAGACGGCGTTCTTCGGCATCCGGGAAATCCTCCGGCCGCGGCAGTAGCACCTCTTCCAACACCGACTCGCGCGCCACGGCGGGGAAACCGTCACGCCCCTCATGCAAACCGGCAATGATGACGTATTCCGCCTGCTGCCCCTTGCTGGCGTGGATGGTCATAAACTCCAGATTCAGTTTAGGCCAGCGGGTGGCCGCTTTCGCCAACGCTTCCGGTTTCAGATGGTGGTAACGCGCCAGCACCAGGATGCGTTCATCTGGCTTGGCGTAGCCGCTCAGCTTGTCCAGTAAGGGTTCCAACTGCTCGTGCGGCAGGATCGCCACCGACTTTTTATTGCCCTTGCTCAGGCTGTTGAGCGGTTTTTTCAGCTGGTGCGGATTCTGCTGCACGAACCGGTTGGCCACCTCGCCGATACGTTCGTTGAAGCGATAAGTCGTGTCCAGCGCGCACTGCGCCCCTTCGCCGAAGTGGGTGGCAAAAGCCGTGGTTAACGTCAACTCTGCGCCACTGAAGCGATAAATCGCCTGCCAGTCATCCCCCACCGCAAACAGGCAGGTCTGCGTGTTCTGTCGGCGTAATGCCGCCAGCAATAACGCACGCTGCGGTGAGATATCCTGAAATTCGTCGACCAGAATATGTTTCCATGGGCTGACGAAGCGCCCCTTGTCGAGAATGTTGACTGCCTGATGGATCAGGCCGGAGAAGTCCACCGCCCCTTCTTCTTTCAAGGCGCTTTTCCAGGCTTTCAGCAGCGGCGCCATCAGCCGGATGCGTTTCGAAAACAGATCGCGGATGTCTTCATCCGCCTGCTCGATCATTTCCGCCTGGCTGCCGCCGTGCATGCGCATCAACCCCAGCCATCGCTCGAGCCGGCCCGCCAGCCGATCCGCGAGGCGTTTATCCTGCCAGAAGTCGCCTTCCGGCACTTCCCATTCCAGCTCTTCGGTCAACCATTGACGCCACCCCTTGGCCTGGGCTTTCTTCTCCGCGCACTGTTGGCGCCAATGGGTAATCAGCAGCGCTTTGCGCGCGTTGGCATCGGTTTCCAACCTGCTGATGGCCGGCGCTTTGCGGCTGCCTTGTTGAATGATTTGCAGCGCCAAGGCATGGAAGGTCTTGGCCTGAATGCCGACATCGCCCAAACGTTCTTTGATGCGGTCGTTCATCTCGCCGGCGGCCTGGCGGCCGAACGCCAACAGCAAGATTTGCCCCGGCTCCGCCTCCTGACGGCGCAGCAGCCAGCCGGCGCGCGCCACCAGCACCGACGTTTTGCCGCTGCCGGCGCCGGCCAACACCAGCACGGAATCCTCGCCATTGACCACCGCCCGGCTCTGGGCGTCGTTGAGCGGCGAGCTCTCGACGGTCTGGAAGAAGTCGTGATGTTGCTCCAGCATGCGATCGGTCCACTGCCGGTTGCGTTGTTCAACGCTGCGTTGCCCCTGCTGCAGCCATTGCAGACACAGATGGTAATCGGCCCGGCAGTTATCGAATTCATCCAGGCGCGCTACCGGCATCGGCAGCGCGGAGAAAGCCTCACGAATTTGCTGCTGCAGCTTGCCCAGCTCAGACTTTTTGAACCATTTATCTTGCTGCTCAATGCGCTGAATCTGCGCCACCTGCTGTTGCAGCACGCCGGCGCTGACCTCACTCATTTCGGCGCTCCAGTGCTGCCACGCCTGCTGCAGATAGTGATAAAAACGCTGCGTTTCCTGCCATTCGGTACCGTGCAGCCGCACCACTTTTTCGTCCGGCAATTCAAATTCCAGCTCGCCCCAGACGATGCCGCGCTTGCACCTGACCTGAATCAGTTGATTGAAGGGGATCAGGTATTCATGTTTTTCCCCGCTCACCTCAACGCCGGCGTGCAGCAACCGCACGCGGTTATAAGGGTGCTGAGCCAGGTGTTTCCCCAGCGATGTCGCTTTAAGTTCCATATCGTCGCGCCATGACTATGTTGAGAGTAAATAACGGATATCTGCCAGTTTACCTGCGATAAGCAGTGGCACTCTAGCGCTAAAAAAAGGGTAGAATAGATTTTGCGTTTTTATCGTGAATACGCCCGCATCGCGGTTTGGCTATCATTAGAGCAGAATGACGTCTATGCGTACTGTACTGAATATTCTTAATTTTGTGTTGGGCGGTTTCTTCACCACGCTAGGCTGGCTCATTGCGACAGTGTTCAGCGTGCTACTGGTCATCACGCTGCCGCTCACTCGCTCCTGCTGGGAAATCACCAAGCTGTCACTGGTGCCGTTCGGCAACGAGGCGATACATGTCGATGAACTGTACCCGGAGAAAAGCAATGCGCTGCTCTCCGCCGGCGGCTCACTGCTCAACATTATCTGGCTGGTGCTGTTCGGCTGGTGGCTGTGCCTGTCACACATCGCCGCCGGTATCGTGCAATGCGTTTCAATCATCGGCATTCCGGTCGGTATCGCCAATTTCAAAATAGCCGCCATCGCGCTGTGGCCGGTGGGGCGCCGCGTCGTCTCGGTAGAAATGGCTCAGCAAGCGCGTATTGAGAATGCTCGCCGCCACTATCATCAGCGTTAATTTTTTCTCCGTTTGAGGAGTTTTTTGTGCTCTCTTTTGCACCCGCAGTACGTCGTTATACCTACAACAGCAATCTGCTGTACCACCTGCGCATTCTTATTGCGCTGATCGGCACCACCGCCGTTCCCTGGTGGCTGGGCATTCCCAAGCTGACTATCCCGCTGACGCTGGGCGTGGTGGCAGCGGCACTGACCGATTTGGACGACCGCCTGGCCGGCAGGTTACGCAACCTACTGATCACGTTGGTGTGCTTCTTTGTCGCCTCCGCTTCAATCGAACTGCTGTTTCCCTATCCCTGGTTGTTCGCCCTTGGCTTAACCACCTCAACCTGCGGTTTTATCCTGCTGGGCGCCTTAGGGCAACGTTACGCCACCATCGCCTTCGGCGCGCTGCTGATCGCGGTTTACACCATGCTCGGCACCGCCATGTACGATGCCTGGTATCAGCAACCGCTGCTGCTGGTGATCGGCGCGCTGTGGTATAACCTGCTGACGCTAGCGGGCCACCTGCTGTTCCCTATCCGGCCGCTGCAAGAGAACCTGGCACGCTGCTACGAGCAGCTGGCCAACTATCTGGATGCCAAGGCCAACCTGTTCGATCCCGACGCCGAACGCGACGCCGACCTGCCATGGATGGATGTCGCGATGGCCAACAGCGCGTTGGTCGCGTTGCTGAACCAGACCAAAGCCTCGCTGCTGACGCGCCTGAAAGGCGATCGCGGCCAACGCGGCACCCGCCGCACCTTGCACTACTATTTTGTCGCGCAGGATATCCACGAACGCGCCAGCTCTTCCCATGTTCAGTACCACGCGCTCAGCCGGCAATTCCGTCACAGCGATATTTTATTCCGCTTCCAGCGTTTGCTGAGCATGCAGGCGCGCGCCTGCCGCCAGCTGGCACAATCGATCCTGCTGCGGCAAAAATACCAGCACAACCCGCGTTTTGAGCCAGCCTTCAGCCGCATTCAGGAGGCCTTGGCACGCATAACCGAAACCCAGGGCAATTCAGAGCAAACCAAAGCGCTGGCGCACCTGCTGAAAAACCTGCATGCGATCGATGCGCAGCTGGCCAATATCGAGTCAGAGCAGACGCTGGCCAGCGGGCAGGCGGAAGAGAACAGCCTGGCCGACGATCGCTTAACCGGCTGGAGCGACATCCGACTGCGCATCAGCCGCCATTTGACGCCGCAGTCGGCCCTGTTCCGCCATGCGATCCGCATGTCGGTAGTGCTGTGCGTGGGTTACGCCTTCATCCAGTTCACCGGCATGCAACACGGTTACTGGATCCTGTTGACCAGCCTGTTCGTCTGCCAACCGAACTACAACGCAACCCGCCGGCGCCTGGCGCTGCGCATCATCGGCACTCTGGCCGGTATCCTGATCGGCCTGCCAATCCTCTATTTCGTGCCTTCCGTGGAAGGACAACTGGTGTTGATCGTCATCACCGGTGTCCTGTTCTTCGCTTTTCGCACCGTGCAGTATGCCCATGCAACGATGTTCATTACGCTGCTTGTGTTGCTGTGCTTTAACCTGTTGGGTGAAGGTTTCGAAGTAGCAGCCCCGCGCGTTTACGATACCTTGTTGGGTTGCGCCATCGCCTGGGCGGCGGTCAGCTTTATCTGGCCGGACTGGAAGTTCCGCCAACTGCCGGCGATAGTGGATAAAACGCTGAATGCCAACTGTCGCTATCTGGACGCCATTCTGGTGCAATATCATCAGGGTAAGGATAACGGGCTCGCTTACCGCATCGCGCGGCGAGATGCCCACAACAGCGATGCAGAACTGGCTTCGGTCATCTCCAACATGTCCGCCGATCCCAAGGCCGACAAGGCGTTGCAAGAAGCCGCCTTCCGTCTGCTCTGCCTGAACCACACTCTCCTGAGTTATATCTCGGCGTTGGGGGCGCACCGCGAGCGGTTGAATACCCCTGCCACACTCGATCTGCTCAATGATGCCGTGTGTTACGTGGACGGCGCCTTACATCAAGAAGAACGGAACAGCCAGCGCATTGCGCAAGCGCTGGAACAGCTGGCGGAGCGCATTCGCACAGCCGTTCCGGAACCTGAAAGCAAAGAACAGTTGGTTTTGCAGCAGGTGGGGCTAATGCTCGAGCTGCTGCCGGAACTCACCGCACTCCATACCCAAATCAATAAGGCAACCTAATTATTCAGGGCCCGCTCGATGGGCCCTGAACTACTGGCTCATGCCCATGGCGGCGCATAGCCATCGTATGATCGAACCAGCGCACCAGTTCGTTGCGCAATTCGGTCGGCAATGCCGCCTGATGATAGCCGGCTATCGCGCCGCCCAGCGACAGCAGCACGCGCAGACCCAGATTGGTCTGCTGTTGCAGCAGGCGAAGATAGCTACGTTTAGCGCCATGCAGCCGCAGGTCATAGGCATTGCGAATACCCGCTCGCCATAGCAAGCGCTCCATGTTGACATCTATATTTGGCAACGCCTTCAATCTGCCGTGATCGCCAGCCTTGAGCCGCTGCTCTCGGCGTGCTTCCCTGATGGCCTGCCAGGCCAGCCCTACCAGCTCGTTGCGTTCCCGCCACAGCGACTCGTCAACCCAGTAATAGCGCAAGGTGATGGGCACACCGCGCTTGGAATAGACCATATTGACCATGCCCCGGGCACGAAAGGCCGGTTCCATGCTCACCGTAGCCCGCAAGTACAATTCCCCTTCCGCTACCACCGCAAACATTACCCCTTCAGCCAGCAGCCCATAGCCGCCAAACTGTGATCGTGTTGTGATGGCGCCCAGCGCCGCAAAGCAATTTTTAGCCTGCGCGATCCTTCTCGTCGACATCCTTTTCATAGCGTTCCTCCTTTTTAGGTTCTGGCCGTATTATTTCTCTCATCAATGAAAAAAGTAACGTGAACAACTAATTAGAAAAATACGCACTATCCGCCCGCCTGCCAATCACAAAAACCGTCGGTACAAAAAATGATCGCAATTATGCGAGCCGTTACGAAAATTTGAGTTGATCTTATCCTAAATCAGGGATACTGTATAAACATACAGTAACACGACGGGCGGGAACTTTATGCGTACTCAATCACTCTACCAACCTCATTTCGGCCATGGCTCTTATACAACGCGCAATGTTGCGAAGAACACGGATATCGGCAAAGAGAATGGCTTGATCAGTGAACTTGTTTACAACGAGCGCCAGCCCGCAGTGGCTCAATTACTGTTGCCCCTGCTGCTGCAATTGGGCAAGCAGTCTCGCTGGCTTCTGTGGCTGACGCCGCAGCAAAAATTAAGCAAGCAATGGCTGCAGCAATCCGGTCTGCCTGTAGATAAAATGGTGCAACTGAGCCAGATCAGCCCGGTGAATACGGTCGAGGCGATGGAAAAAGCGCTGCAAACGGGAAATTACAGCGTGGTTCTCGGCTGGTTGCCCGAGCTAACGGAGGAGGATCGTCTAAAATTAAGACGTGCGGCAGAATTGGGTAATGCCTATGGGTTTATCATGCGCCCTCAACGTGACATTAGCCCGACTCACGGACACTGTTCTACCCTAAAAATTCACTCTTCTTTGTATCATTAAGTAAATTTAGGATTTTTCCCATCATTTTCGCACCCCCTAAGCGGAACCTTTGTGGGAGAAGGCAAAAAGCGAGTCCGGCTGCGGTTTGGCAGGCAAAAATGCTCGATGAATCGCCGCTTTTTTAGGCTAAGAATGTTAGCAAATATGTACGATTCCGCGTTTTTTTTTAGAGCCTTATCACATCACACTTGTAACTTTCGCGCCACGTTGTAGACTTTACATCGCCAAGGTTGCTCTATAACGTCAGAAAAACTGGCGAGTAACAAACGAGGGCTTAAACCTTGGCGAAGGAATTTAACCAAGGGCTTAAACAGCTTTAAAGCTCATTGCCTATTTGGATGATAACGAGGCGCAAAATGAAAAAGACAGCTATCGCATTAGCAGTGGCACTGGCAGGTTTCGCTACCGTAGCGCAAGCCGCTCCAAAAGATAACACCTGGTACACCGGTGCTAAACTGGGCTGGTCCCAGTACCACGACACTGGTTTCTACGGTAACGGTTACCAGAACGGTATCGGCAACGGCCCAACCCACAAAGATCAGCTGGGTGCCGGCGCGTTCCTGGGCTACCAGGCAAACCAATACCTGGGCTTCGAGCTGGGCTATGACTGGCTCGGCCGCATGCCTTACAAAGGCAGCGTGAACAACGGTGCTTTCAAAGCGCAGGGCGTTCAACTGGCCGCTAAACTGAGCTACCCAATTGCTGACGATCTGGACATCTACACTCGTCTGGGTGGTATGGTATGGCGTGCAGACTCCAAAGCTAACTACGGCCGTACTGGTCAGCGTCTGAGCGACCACGACACCGGCGTTTCTCCGCTGGCTGCTGTTGGTGTTGAATACGCACTGACCAAAAACTGGGCTACCCGCCTGGATTACCAGTTCGTAAGCAACATCGGTGACGCAGGTACCGTTGGCGCACGTCCAGACAACACCATGCTGAGCCTGGGCGTTTCTTACCGCTTCGGTCAGGATGACGTAGTTGCTCCAGCACCAGCTCCGGCTCCAGCTCCAGTTGTTGAAACCAAGCGTTTCACTCTGAAGTCTGACGTGCTGTTCAACTTCAACAAATCTACTCTGAAAGCAGAAGGCCAGCAGGCTCTGGATCAGCTGTACACCCAGCTGAGCTCCATGGATCCTAAAGACGGCTCCGTAGTTGTTCTGGGTTACACCGACGCCGTTGGTTCTGACCAGTACAACCAGAAACTGTCTGAACAACGCGCACAGAGCGTTGTTGACTACCTGGTCTCCAAAGGCATCCCGTCAGACAAAATCTCTGCACGTGGTATGGGTGAAGCAGATGCAGTTACAGGCAACACCTGTGGCTACAAATCTGGCCGCGCTACCAAAGCTCAGATCGCTTGCCTGGCACCAGATCGTCGCGTAGAGATCGAAGTTAAAGGTATCAAAGACGTTGTAACTCAGCCTCAGGGCTAAGTTTACTCGCCTAATAAAAAACCCCGCCAATGCGGGGTTTTTTTTCGTCCTCTTGTTGCCAGAACATTCAATGCCTGGCGCCATAGGGGCGTTCTCACGCGCTTACTTGGGATCTTTGCCAAGAATCGCCTTCAAGTCTTCTTTCAACGACGACATCTGGTTCGCATACTTTTCTTTGCGTTCAGCGTCTTCGATAAGCTGCACGACGGTTTCCGACAGCGTAACGCCACGGCGGCGCGCCAGGGCAGCCAATCGTTGCCAAACCAAAAACTCCAGATCGATAGATTTTTTACGCGTATGCTGATGTTCTGCGTTAAAATGACGTTTGCGGCGGGCGCGGATCGTTTGTTTCATCCGGTTATCCAGTTCCGGATTCATATGAGCGGCAATCCATGCAAGTACCTTTACCGGCTCATTTTCCAGCTTCAGCAGCTCGTTAACCGCCTCCTGAGCAGCGCTGTTTTCAATGTAGCGGGTAATGAGTTCCCCTTCCCGATGCTTTTTCACCAGGTACTTCCATTTCCAACCGCTCTCCAGATTTTCCAGTTGCTGATATTTCATCTTGAGCTCTTCAGTGACCGCGTAACTTCAAATAAGCATAACAGCTTTGCGCCGAATTTCCCCGGCAATTAAACCGTCTTTTAGACTGTTTTTTGCACAGTCACCGCGCGATGTCAAACTCCCTGATGCCAACTGGCACTCCACATGTATCAAGCCGCCGTTATTCTTGTATAATCGCCCTTTCCCTTTTTAACGATTGCATCTAACACTTTGACCAATAACCGACTTGAATGGCAATCTTTATTGCCGGACGTAACGCCTTATCAGGCGATATTTGATACCGCCGCTCAGTTGGCACCCGTGCCCTTTTCCGCCATTCAGCCTCGGCTGGAAAATGCCCTGACGCTATTTTGCCACCCCCAATCGCCACCGCGTTTCATGCTGTTGAAAGCGCAAGAAACGCGAGAGTATCTGGAACTGATCGCTCACGCCGTCAAACCACTGCTGCCGAAAAATACGGCATGCCGCGGCAGCCACTATGTCATTCAGGATGGCAAGGTCAGCGTCGAGCCAGCCAGCCGTGGCGATGAACCTTTTGCCGCCGGCGGCGCTTGTCTGTTCCAGGAGTGGATTGAACCGGAACAGCTGTTTGGCTGCGTACGGATCCACAATGGCGACATTACCCTGCAGCCGGGTCTGGTGCACCAGGCCAACGGCGGCATTCTGATTCTGTCGGCGCGGGCGCTGCTTGCTCAGCCGTTGCTGTGGCTGCGGCTGAAGCAAATGATCGGCCAGCGCCAGTTCCACTGGGTTTCGCCAGACGAAACCCGCCCGCTGCCGGTAGCCATTCCACCGATGCCGCTGGATCTGCGGCTGATTGTAGTCGGCGATCGTCACGGCCTGGCCGATTTTCACGATATCGAGCCGGAACTGAGTGAACAAGCGATCTACGGTGAATTCGAAGACGATCTGCAGCTGACTGAAGTTGATGATATGACGCAGTGGTGCGGTTACGTCAACGGCGTGATTGCCGACCAGCAATTGCCGATGCTGGCGAACGACGCCTGGCCGCCGCTGATCGTCCAGGCTGTGCGTTACAGTGGCGATCAGGGCATTCTACCACTCTCGCCGGTTTGGCTTGGCCAGCAGCTATCCGAAGCCGCACTGTATGCCGAAGAAGATCGCATTACGGCCAAAGCGTTCGAGGCGGCGTTAAATGCCCGAGAATGGCGCGAAAGCTATCTGGCCGAGCGTATGCAGGATGAGATTGAGTTGGGTCAGATCCTGATTGAGACCGAGGGTGAAGTGGTCGGACAGATCAACGGTCTGTCTGTCCTGGATTATCCCGGTCATCCACGCAGCTTTGGCGAACCGTCACGGATCAGTTGCGTTGTGCATCTCGGCGACGGCGAGTTCACCGACGTCGAGCGCAAAGCCGAACTGGGCGGCAACCTGCACGCTAAAGGCATGATGATCATGCAGGCGTTTCTGATCGCCGAACTGGATCTTGATCAGCAGCTGCCCTTCTCCGCTTCCATCGTCTTTGAGCAATCTTATGGTGAAGTGGACGGTGACAGCGCCTCGCTGGCTGAGCTATGCGCATTGGTCAGCGCCCTGTCACAGCAACCGATCACCCAGCAGATCGCCGTCACCGGCTCCGTCGACCAATTCGGCAACGTACAGCCGATAGGTGGCGTTAACGAAAAGATCGAAGGTTTCTTCGAGGTTTGTGTACGCCGCGGCCTGACGGGCAAACAGGGTGTCGTATTGCCCGTGACCAACGTGCGCCATCTGTGTCTGCGTCAAGATATCGTCGACGCGGTGCGCGAGGGGCAGTTCCATCTGTGGGCGGTAGAGAGCGCGGCGGAAGCCTTGCCTTTGCTCACAGGTTGCCTCTACTCTGACGAACAACAGCCGAATTTGTTGGCGGCCATTCAGGAACGGATTGCGCAGGTGAGCCTGCAGGAACGCCGTCGTCCTTGGCCGCTGCGCTGGCTCAACTGGTTCAACCACGGCTGATCGGACTTGTTCAGCGTACACGTGTTAGCTAACCTGCGTCCTTCATTAAAATAAGGCTTACTGAGAACATGGTAGATAAACGCGATTCCTATACGAAAGAAGACCTCGAAGCATCCGGCCGTGGCGAGCTGTTCGGCGCCGGTGGCCCACCGTTGCCGGCAGGTAACATGTTGATGATGGACCGCGTGGTCAAGATGACCGAAGACGGCGGGACTCACAACAAAGGTTATGTGGAAGCGGAGCTGGATATTAATCCGGACCTATGGTTCTTCGGTTGCCACTTTATCGGCGATCCGGTCATGCCAGGCTGTCTGGGCCTGGATGCGATGTGGCAGTTGGTTGGTTTCTACCTCGGTTGGCTGGGTGGCGAAGGCAAAGGCCGCGCGCTGGGCGTTGGTGAAGTCAAGTTTACCGGCCAGGTGCTGCCAACCGCGAAAAAAGTGACCTACCGTATTAACTTCAAACGCGTCATCACCCGTAAGCTGATCATGGGCGTCGCCGATGGCGAAGTGCTGGTTGACGGCGAAGTGATCTATACCGCCACCGATCTGAAAGTGGGTCTGTTCAAGGATACCACAGCGTTCTAATCACGCAGACGAGAGGGCGGCCATCGTCTTCTTTGCTAATGCTCTTCGCATGCCATCACGCCCAGCGTGATGGCATTTCTTTCTCTTACCGTTTAAAGACTACCTACCTCCTTTAATCGCCCGTTACCGAACCGACTTATCCCTCCTGTCTCTACCCTTTTCCTGCCCGAAACGGTCAAAGCCACAGGCCAGTTTGAGCGCCCCCCTCCCACAGCCAGCTATCGACACGATAGCGTTTTTTGCATCCGGTTATTTTCTTGCCCCTTAAAATCACCTAGTATAGCCACCCATGTAACTACAATAAATGTACCAACTAAGGGCCGATATGCAAAAAACCCGCTTTAGCGATGCACCTTGCCCCGTCGCACGTTCATTAGATCGTGTCGGAGAATGGTGGAGCATTCTGATCCTGCGTGATGCCTTTCAGGGGTTATCCAAATTCGACGAATTCCAACAAAGTCTGGGGATGTCACCGACTCTCCTGGCCCGGCGACTGAAGGATTTGGTAGCCCACGGCATTCTGCATAAGCAACGTTATCAAACGCGGCCGGTTCGCTATCAGTATCTGCTCACCGAACGCGGCAACGATTTTCTCCCCGTGCTGGCGGCTCTTTCAGAATGGGGCAATCGCCATTTGATCGATGGTGACATCAGCGCCTTGTTAGTCGACGGCCGCACCGATCGGCCGATCCAGGTCCAATTGGTCAATGTCGATACCCAACAGCAGGTGCCGCCGCAGTTTATTACGTTGGCACCAGGGCCTGCGGCAAATGAAGGCATACATCAACGCGCCGCACTGATGCGGCAACGGCGCCTCGCCGATTTACCCGAATTTACCAAGGAACCATCATGAGCAATCGTCGTATCGTCATTACCGGCATGGGCGCCGTTTCACCGCTAGGGTGTGGCGTGGAGACCATCTGGCAACGTTTGTTAAAAGGAGAGTCCGGCATTCGAGCGTTGCCTGACGAGATCGTTGCAGATTTACCGGTCAAGGTCGGAGGACAGGTCCCGGCGCTGGCGCAAGATGCTGAAGCGGGCTTCAACCCCGACGCCTCCGTCGCCCCCAAGGACCAAAAGAAAATGGACCGCTTTATCCTGTTTGCCATGGCGGCGGCGGATGAAGCCGTTCGTCAGGCCGGCTGGATAGCCGATACGGACGAAAAACAAGAGCGCACCGCCACCGTCATCGCCTCGGGCATTGGCGGCTTCCCGGCGATTGCCCAGGCGGTGCGCACCACCGACAGCCGCGGCGCCAAGCGGCTGTCGCCGTTCACCATCCCCTCATTCCTGGTCAATCTGGCGGCCGGCCACGTTTCAATCAAACACCACTTCAAGGGGCCGATTGGCGCGCCGGTCACCGCCTGTGCCGCCGGCGTGCAAGCCATTGGCGACGCAGTGCGTATGATCCGCAATGATGAAGCCGATATCGCCGTGTGCGGCGGCACCGAAGCCGCTATAGATACCGTCAGCCTGGGCGGGTTCGCCGCCGCGCGCGCTATGTCCACCGCACCGGCCGAGTTGGCAAGGCAGGCTTCCCGGCCTTTCGACAGTGCACGGGACGGATTTGTCATGGGGGAAGGTGCCGGCATGCTGGTGATTGAAACGCTGGAACACGCGCTGGCGCGCGGCGCCACCCCGCTCGCGGAAATCGTCGGTTATGGCACCAGCGCCGACGCCTACCACATGACCTCCGGTGCCGAAGACGGCAACGGTGCTTATCGGGCGATGAAAATCGCGTTGAGGCAGGCGAACATCGCCCCAGAAGAGGTTCAGCATTTAAACGCACACGCGACGTCGACACCCGTAGGGGATCTGGGCGAAATCAACGCCATCAAACACCTGTTTGGCACGACAGGAAGCATCGCGGTAACCTCGACAAAATCCGCCACCGGGCACCTGCTCGGCGCCGCCGGGGGGCTGGAAACCATCTTTACCGCCTTGGCGCTGCGCGATCAGATCGCCCCCGCGACGCTGAATCTGGACAATCCCGATCCGGCGGCGGCAGGTTTACACCTGGTCGCGAAACGGGCTGAATCGATGAACATAACCTACGCCTTATCGAACGGCTTCGGCTTTGGCGGCGTGAATGCGAGTATTCTACTGAAACGCTGGCAGGACGAGTAAACGGCACAAACAAAAACCTCCGCCAAGGGCGGAGGTTATTCCTTTTATTTGACAGGGAGCCGCTTAAGCGGTCACAGCCCTGTCTTCCATGGCTTCTCGCCAACCTCCCAGCCATTGAGACCGGGCGTCCACCGATGATTGGTAGGGACAATGTTCCCTGGAACGCCCTAAAATACCTGCCTGATACCCTCTCGAATGCGCCCTTTCCAGACGATCGCGTTTCTGTCTCTTCATGCCTCGTTTCCCTCATTTTGGTCTGGTGGAAAGAAAACAATGGCTGCTTTTTGCGCAGCCACGAGTAATCAATAGCGCTAAAAGAAGAGAAGATCAATGCGCAAAATTCACGCCAATGTCATATTTGTGAGCTACGCCCGAGGAAAGTGCTAAGTGGCTGATCTGCTGGGAAAGGGGTTAACTGTTTGAAATGAAATAGAAATCCCTGTCAGCGAGAAAAAACGGATTTTCACGCCGACAGGGATTAGACGATTTTAGACCAAATTATGACTAAATGCCGCCCATCTGTGCTGCGATAGCCTGGGCTTCCTGCTGCCACCCCTGCGCCAGAGTGCGCACCAGGGCATCATAGCCGTCTTCACCCTGTTTCAGCTCCAGGTTGAAAGGCCTTTTGATCAAACGCCCCTGGCGGTTCAGCACCCACTCGCCGCGAATGATCGCTTTCCCGTCAAAGCGACCGTGAAAGCCGCTGATGGTCACGTTCAGCACATCCTGATCGCTGCTCATCGGCTGCGAAGAGACCACCCACCCCGGCAGCGCGCTGCTCAGGTTGGTGACCAGCGTTTGCTGCAACTGCTGGTCGAGCGGGCTGGCCCACAGGTTGTTCTGGGCTATCACATACTGTACGTCGTTGGTCTGATACACCACGCCGCTCTGCGCCAGATAATCCGCCACGCTCACGTGTTCCAGCCACAGCTGGTGCGTGGAAGCGCCGCTGCTGCTGGCCGCAGCAGGCGCACCCAGCGCCGGCAACTGATAGTAAGTCTTTTGTGGTGAACTGCTGCAGGCGCTGAGCAACAGCGCCAGGGCTACCGGGATCCATTTCATCATTTCGTGGCCTTCTTCGGCTGAGGGTCATTGCTGCCGGCGGCTTCAAACACCAGCGCGTTGCTCTTCTCATTCAGGGTGCGCAGCACCGGTTGCAGCTCACGCAACACCTGGTCGAGGCGCTGCATATCGCCCACCATCTTGTTGTAAGCCGGTGAACCAGGCTGGAACCCTTTCATGCTGCGGTTCAGTTCCAACAGCGTTTTCTGCATGTCCTGCGGCAGCGCCTGCATCTCTTTGCTGGCGATGATGTCGTTCAGCGACTTCATGGTCTGCTGCGTCGACTTCATGGTTTTCTGACTCTCCGCCAGCGTCTTGGTCGCTTCGTTGATCATCGGATTGATCGGCATTGAGTTGATCTTATCCAGCGTCTGCATCAGTTTCTGCTGGATCTGCGCCAGACCGCCGCTGGTGGTCGGCATCAGCGGATAACCGAACAGCTCGCGCGGCCCTTTCCACGGTTTTTCCTGCGGATAGAAGTCGAGATCGATGTACAGCGAACCGGTCAGCAGGTTGGCGGACTTCATCGAGGCGCGCATGCCGCGAGATTCCGCATCTTTCAGGTGCCCTTCAATATCGAAGTTGCCGCCCAGCTGTTTCTGGAAGCGATCCGGCTCGATGCGGATCAGCACCGGAATGCGGTAATCGTTATCCAGACGCTGCGCCATGCCGTCTTTATAGAACGGCACCTGCGCCACCGTACCCAGACGGATGCCGCGGAACTCGACCGGCGCGCCCGGCTGCAGGCCGCGTACCGAGTCGGAGAAGAACAGCAGGTAATCCTTATGCACTGTATACAGCGAATCCTGCGTGCTGCGCTGGTTGTCGAACAGCTGATATTCCGCCTTCTCTTTCGCCTGATCGCCGCGATCCCAGCCGTCCGGCACGTCAAAACTGACCCCGCCGCTGAACAGCGTGGTCAACGAGCCCATCTCCACCCGCATGCCCTGCGCCGACATATCGAACGCCACGCCGCTGTCTTTCCAGAAGCGCACGTTGGTGGTGACCAACTGATCGTAAGGCGCGGTGATGAACAGCTGATAGCGCATGGCGCGTTCTTTAGGATCGAAGTAGCTGGTTTCCACCGACCCGACGCGATAACCGCGGAACAGCACCGGATCGCCGGCGTTGAGCTGGCCTGATTTCTCGCTGTCCAGCACGATGCGCAACCCTTTGGCATCCGGGGAAGCCAGCGGCGGCGCATCGAGCAGCTGATAGTTGTCTTTGCCGTCTTTGCCTTTGTTGCCCGGCTGCAGTTCGATATAGGCGCCGGAGAGCAGCGTGCCCAGCCCGGAGACGCCTTCACGGCCGATCTGCGGCTTCACCACCCAGAAGGCGGAATCCTGGCGCAGCAATTTTTCCATGCCGGAATTGAGGCGAGCCTGCACCATCACCTTGCTCAGGTCATCGCTCAACGTGACGGTTTCCACCACCCCGACGTCAACGCTGCGGCTTTTGATTTTGGTTTTACCCGCTTCCAGCCCTTCCGCCGTCGTGGTCACCAGCGTCACCACCGGCCCCTGATGGCTGAAGTGGTAAAACAGGATCCAGGCGCCGATCAGCGCGGTCACGATGGGAATGATCCACACCGGCGACCAGCGTTTGATCTTCTCAACGTCTGCGACGCTATGATTATTTTCCGTCACCTTGCGGCTCCTTGTTGATTGTTTCACTTGCGCGATCCCAGGTCAGCCGGGGATCAAATGTCATGGCGGCGAACATGGTGAGGATCACCACCAGCGCGAACAGCACGGCGCCCGTCGCGGGATAAATGCTCATCAACTGCCCCATTCGCACCAACGCCGACAACACGGCGATCACAAACACGTCGATCATTGACCAACGGCCAACGAATTCGACCACTTCATAAATCAGATGCATACGCTCGCTGTCGGCGCGCGGTTTCTTCCTGCCGTTCGCATCCCAGCACAGCCAGCCGATCGCCAACATTTTCAGCGACGGCACCATGATACTGGCGATGAAAATCACCATCGCCACCGGATAAGAGCCGTCCCCCCACAGCAGGATCACCCCCGCCATGATGGTGGAGTTCATCTTGTTGCCCAGCGCCTCGGTCACCATGATCGGCATCAGGTTGGCCGGAATATACAGCATGACAGAGGTCACCAGCAGCGCCAGCGTCCACTGCAGGCTGTGACGACGCCGCACGTAGCCCTTGGTGTGACAGCGCGGACAGCGCACCTGATCGGCCGGCAGGATCGCCGTGCAGCACGCGCAGGAGCGCACGCCCTGGCGCATGCCGGTGCGCCCCACCGTCAGCGGGCGATGCAGTCGCGGCGCCGGTTCGATATCCTGCCACAGCCAGCGCCGATCCACGCACTGGAAGGCGCGCACCTGCAGCAGGCAGAACAGGCAGTAAGGCACGAAGCTACTGCCGATGCCGATATCGCCGTAGGCCATCAGCTTGACGAAGCTGACCAGCACCCCGGCAAGGAAAATTTCCACCATGCACCAGGTCTTGAACTGGAACAGCACCCGAGCCATCCACTCTTTGAGCCCCAGCGGCAAGCGCACTCTGGCGCACAGCAGGATAATCGCCACCATGCAAAACGCCGGGATCAGCTGCACGAACACCATAAACAAGGTGGCCATGCTGGCGTAGTCTTCCGCCACCATCACTTCCGGGATTTGGATCAGCCGGATTTCGTTGCCGAGGCCGGCGACGCGCATGTTGATAAACGGGAAAATGTTGGCCAGCACCAGCATGAACAAGGCGCTGAGCGCGTAACCGATCGGCCGCTTGCGCGGCTCGTCCCAGCGGGCGCTGAGCGTGGTTTTGCAGCGCGGGCATACCGCTTTGCTGCCATAGGCCAGCGGCGGCAGCGCCACCAGCATGTCGCACTGCGGACACAGCATCAGGTTATCCTGCTGCGCCGCCGAGGGTGCGGAATGACTATGCTGCTGATGATTGTTGTGGGAACACACCATATTCCTCCTAAATAACGTCGCTCACCGGCACGTCGATGCCGCCCGCAGCAGCGCGCGGGCGGCATCGCAACGGTCAGCCGTTTTTCATCGCTTCCAGCTCTTCCCAACGGGCGAAAGCCTGTTCCAGCGCTTGCTCGGCATCAGCCAGCGCCGTCAGCACTTCTTGCGTTTCGCTATGCGGCCGCGTGAAGAAGTCGGCGTCGCTCATCTGCGCCTGCAGCGCTTCGATTTCCGCTTCCAGCTGTTCGAGCCGCTGCGGCAACTGTTCCAGCTCACGCAACAGGTTGTAACTCAGCTTGGCCGCCGTTTTCTTCGGCTGTTCGGCCTTTTTCTCCGCCGCCGGTTTGCTCGCGCTCGGCGCCGCCTGACGAATCGGTTTCGCCGTCGCGCGCTGATGATGCGCATCGTAGTAACCGCCGACGAAGGCATTGATCACGCCGTTGCCTTCGAAGATCCAGCACTCGGTCACCGAGTTGTCAACGAACTGACGATCGTGGCTGACCAGCAGCACGGTGCCCTGATAGCCGTCGATCAGCTCTTCCAGCAGCTCCAGCGTTTCGACGTCGAGATCGTTGGTTGGTTCATCGAGGATCAGCAGATTGCTCGGTTTCAGAAACAGCTTAGCCAACAGCAGGCGGTTACGCTCACCGCCCGACAGCGCCTTCACCGGCGTCATCGCGCGTTTCGGGTGGAACAGGAAGTCCTGCAGATAGCCCAATACGTGGCGAGGACGGCCGTTGACCATCACTTCCTGCTTGCCTTCCGCCAGGTTGTCCATCACCGTACGCTCAGGATCGAGATCGGCGCGGTGCTGGTCGAAATAGGCCACTTCCAGCTTGGTGCCGCAGTGCACGCGGCCGCTGTCGGCTTTCAGCTGACCGAGCATCAGTTTCAGCAGCGTGGTTTTGCCGCAGCCGTTCGGCCCCACCAGCGCAATCTTGTCGCCGCGCTGCACCTGGGCGGAGAAACCGCGCACCAGCACCTTTTCGCCAACCTGATAATTGACGTCTTCCAGCTCGAACACGATTTTGCCAGAGCGGGTCGCCTCTTCCACCTGCATTTTGGCGGTGCCCATCACTTCGCGGCGCTGCGAGCGCTCGACGCGCAGCGCCTTCAGCGCGCGCACGCGGCCTTCATTGCGGGTGCGGCGCGCCTTGATGCCCTGACGGATCCAGACCTCTTCCTGCGCCAGCTTGCGGTCGAACTCGGCGTTTTGCAGCTCTTCCACCCGCAGCGCTTCTTCTTTGCTCTGCAGATACAGATCGTAGTTGCCCGGCCAGGAAACCAGCTTGCCGCGATCCAGATCGACGATGCGCGTCGCCATGTTGCGGATAAACGAACGGTCGTGCGAGATGAAGACGATGCTGCCGTCGAACTCTTTCAGGAAACCTTCCAGCCAGTCGATGGTTTCGATATCCAGGTGGTTGGTCGGTTCGTCGAGCAACAACACGCGCGGCGAGCTCACCAGCGCGCGGCCCAGCGCCGCTTTACGCAGCCAGCCGCCGGACAGTGAGGAAAGCTCGGCGTCGCCGTTCAGCCCCAGCTGCAGCAGCACTTCGCTGATGCGGCTGTCGAGCTGCCACAGCCCCTGGTGATCGAGGATCTCCATGATTTGCGCCATGCGCGCCAGGTTTTTCTCGCTCGGGTCGCTTTCCACCAGGTGGGAGATCGCGTGATAGGCCTTCAGGTGTTCCGCCTGCTCCGCAACGCCTTCCGCCACGAAGTCGAACACGCTGCCGCCGATATTGCGCGGCGGATCCTGTTGCAGACGCGCCACGATCAGATCCTGTTCGTAGATCACCCGGCCGTCGTCCAGCGGGATCTCTTTGCCGAGGATCTTCAGCAGCGTGGATTTGCCGGCGCCGTTGCGCCCGACCAGACACACGCGCTCGTTGTCTTCAATATGAATTTCGGTGTTGTCTAACAGTGGCGCATCGCTGAAAGAGAGCCAGGCGCCGGACATGCTGATTAACGACATAGTAATTATTTTCCTTCGCCGGCGTGAGTCACCAGCCAGCAGTTGTGGATCTGACGGTTACGGGCAAAATCCTGCGACAGCGTCTTGGCGGTGATCTCTTTCGCCTCCAGACCCAACGCGCTCAGCCCTGCCATATCCATTTGGAAACCGCGCTTGTTGTTCGAGAACATGATGGTCCCGTTGCGGCGCAGCAACCGTTTCAAATCTTTCATCAGCGCCAGATGATCGCGCTGCACGTCAAAGGTGTTCTCCATCCGCTTGGAGTTGGAGAACGTCGGCGGATCGATGAAGATCACGTCGAACTGTTCATTGGCGTTGCTCAGCCAAGACAGGCAATCGGCCTGGATCAGCCGATGCTGACGGCCGGTCAGGCCGTTGGCGCGCAGGTTCTTCTCCGCCCATTCCAGGTAGGTGCGCGACATGTCCACCGTGGTGGTGCTGCGCGCGCCGCCCAGCCCGGCGTGCACGCTGGCGGTGCCGGTATAGGCGAACAGGTTGAGGAAGTCCTTGCCATTGCTCATCTCGCCCAGCATACGGCGCGCGATGCGGTGATCGAGGAACAGGCCGGTATCGAGATAGTCGGTCAGGTTGACCCACAGCTTGGCGTTATACTCTTCCACCAGCAGGAACTCACCCTTCTGCGCCAGTTTCTCGTACTGATTTTTGCCCTTCTGGCGCTCGCGGGTTTTCAGGATCAGCTGATTCGACGGCAATTCCAGCACCGCCAGCGTCGCGTTGATCACATCGAACAGGCGCTGACGCGCCTTCTGCGCATCGACGGTTTTCGGCGGCGCATACTCCTGCACCACCACCTTGCTGCCGTAACGGTCCACCGCGACGTTGTATTCTGGCAGATCGGCGTCGTACAGGCGGTAGCATTCAATGCCTTGTTGCTTCGCCCACTTGTCGAGCTTCTTCAAATTCTTGCGCAGACGGTTGGCGAAATCTTCCGCCACCTGCACGCCGCCGGTGGCACTACCGGCCGGGCTTGCCGCCAGCTGATAGTTTTTCTGCACGCACTCCAGCGGGCCGTTCTTCGCCTTGAACTGGCGCTCGGCGCGCAGCTGCAGGCAGCTCAACAGCTCCGGCGAGGCACTGAACAGCGAAAGCTGCCAGCCGCCGAAGGCGTTTTTCATCACGCGCCCCAGCATGTTGTGCAGCGCGATCAGCGCCGGTTCGCTTTCCAGACGCTCGCCGTAAGGCGGGTTGCTGATCACCGTGCCGTGCGGGCCTTCCGGCAGCGGGTTGGTCAAGCGCGCGACGTCGCCGACGTTGAAGGTGATCAGCTCGGCGACGCCGGCGCGGCGGGCGTTGCCGCGCGCCATCTCAATCACCCGGCGATCGATATCGGAGCCGAAGAAGCGAGAGGCGGTTTCCTGCAGGCCGCGACGCGCGCGCACCTGCGCTTCGGTGGTGACTTCACGCCACAGTTCGGCGTTGTGGCCATTCCAGGCGCTGAAGCCCCAGTGTTGACGGTGCAGACCCGGCGCGCGATCGGCGGCGATCATCGCCGCTTCGATCAACAGCGTGCCGGAGCCGCACATCGGATCAAGCATCGGCGTGCCCGGCTGCCAGCCGGAACGCAACACGATGGCGGCCGCCAGGTTTTCCTTCAGCGGCGCCTGGCCGGTGAGATCGCGGTAGCCGCGCTGGTGCAGGCCTTCGCCGCTCAGATCGAGCGCCACGCTAGCCATATCACGTTGCAGGAAGACGTTAACGCGAATGTCCGGCTGCTGCTTGGCGACCGTCGGGCGTTGGTCGAGCTTACGGGTGAAGCTGTCAACGATGGCGTCTTTCACCTTCAGCGCGCCATACTGGCTGTTGCGGATCTCTTCGTTCACGCCGCTGAAATGCACGGCAAAGGTTTTATCCACGCCAAAAATGCTCGGCCAGTCGATCGCCTGCACCCCGAGGTACAGATCCAGATCGCTGTGCACGCGGAATTCGTTCAGCGGCAACAGAATGCGCGAAGCCAGGCGGCTCCACAGCAGGCTTTGGTACAGAAGACGATCGTCACCCTGAAAATGTACCCCGCCCTGCACCACTTTGCAGTCGTGAGCGCCAAGCGCTTCCAGCTCGCTTTTTAACAGTTCTTCCAATCCACGCGCCGTGCTGGCAAACAGAGAGTTCATATCGTACTTATCACCAAAAAGAAAATTGTTGCGCATTATAGCTAATCCGCACCGCTTGTCATAAAGTTGCTCCCTTCTATTTAATCATCGCACGGAGATAAGGGTGATCACGCTTTCCAGACTCTACGTCCATCCGGTTAAATCACTGCGCGGCCTGCAGCTTTCCTACGCCCAGGTCGGCAGCAGCGGTCTGGCCTTCGACCGCAACTTTATGATCACCGAGCCGGACGGCACCTTTATTACCGCGCGCCAATACCCGCAGATGGTGTTGTTCACGCCGGCGCTGTTGCCGGACGGGCTATTCCTGACCGCGCCGGACGGCGAAAGCGCCGCCATTCGCTTCAGCGACTTCGCCGCCGCGCCGCAGCCGACCGAGGTGTGGGGCAACCATTTCACCGCGCTGATCGCGCCAGATGAGATCAACCGCTGGCTGAGCGGCTATTTCCAGCGCGACGTGCAGCTGCGCTGGCTGGGGCCGGAGCTGACCCGCCGGGTGAAGAAGCACCCCGAAATCCCACTGACGTTTGCCGACGGCTATCCTTATCTGCTGATTAACCAGGCTTCGTTTAACGATCTGCAGCAGCGTTGCCCCGGCAGCATCAAGCTGGAGCAGTTCCGCCCCAATCTGGTGGTGAGCGGCGCCACCGCCTGGGCCGAGGACGGCTGGCAGGTGATCCGCGTCGGCGACGTGATGTTCGATCTGGTGAAACCCTGCAGCCGCTGCGTGCTCACCACCGTCAGCACCGAGCGCGGCCGCAAGCACCCGAGCGGCGAGCCGCTCAGCACGCTGCAAAAATTCCGCTCCGCCGACAACGGCGATATCGATTTCGGCCAGAATATGATCGCCCGCAACAGCGGCATCATCCGCGTGGGCGATACGGTGGAAGTGCTGTCGACCAAGCCGCCGCGCCCTTATGGCGCAGGCAAAGTGGTGGAGAGCGTGCAGGCGCCGCAAGACAGCGCGCACAGCGTCACGATCGAATATGAAGGAAAGGTGTTTACCGGCAACAACCAGCAGATCTTGCTCGAACAGTTGGAACAGCAAGGCATCCGCGTACCTTACTCCTGCCGCGCCGGGATTTGCGGCAGTTGCCGCATTACGTTGCTGAACGGTGAAGTCGCGCCCCTGAAGAAAAGCGCGCTGGGCGACAACGGCACCATCCTGTGCTGCAGCTGCATCCCGAAAAGTGATTTGACCCTGGCGTAAACCGCCTTATACCGCCCTGTCGTAAGCCGGGGCGGCGCTTTCATCCTGTGCGCAGGGCTTCAGCCGATCGTGCATCACCTTGATGGCGTCGCCCAAGACCATGGTACGGCCAGCGACAGTCAGCTGATTTTGCGCCAGCAGGCACAGGCTGGCGTTATCCCCGGCCTCCACCACCAGCAAGCGCGCTTCCGCGCCGCTCTCCATCACTTTCACCGCCGCCAGCTCGCCGTTTTTCGGCTGCAGCGGGTAATGCTGCTGCGAGAAATGCCAGCTCTTTGGCATCAGCGGTTTCAGGAAGCGATAGGCGACCAGCGCATTCAGCACCAGCTCGGCGCGCTGTTCATGGCTAAGCTTGACCTGCTTGCACTGTTCTTCATAGGTGAAATAAAGGGCGGCGTCATCCACGCAAAAAGCACATTCATCAAAGGCGTCCGGCGTTAACATTTTGGCCGGGAAACGTGAACGAAAGATCATACCATTAGCTAAATCCAGCATTAGCCGATCGTGTTCGGCATCAAAATACCAACGCCAATTATCGTCAGGTTTTATCTTCATTTCGTATCCTTCTCGCTGCCTATGCCAACGCCGCACTCACCCTAAAAGGCGATTTTATCACCGATGAAATCGCTTAAACATCGGATAATTCCGCGAACGATATTTAAGCTAACGAACAAAATATAGACGAGCCGGGGGCAGAAATAAACCCCCGGAATAAAATGAGAGGAAAAATATTAGATATGGGTAACGATATCTTTAATCAAACGCGGGCCGTGATAGATAAATCCGGAATAAATTTGCAGCAGGCTCGCGCCGGCCTCCATTTTTTCGCGCGCCGCCGTCAGCGAATCGATGCCGCCTACGCCAATAATCGGCAGGCGCCCCTGCAGTTCGGTGGAGAGACGACGGATAACTTCGGTGCTGCGTGATTGCAACGGACGCCCGCTTAACCCGCCCGCTTGTTCGCAGTAATTCAACCCCTGGATCAATTTTCGATCCAACGTGGTATTGGTGGCGATCACGCCATCGATATTATGCCGCACCAGGCTATCGGCAATTTGGATCAATTCTTCTTCTGAAAGATCCGGCGCGATCTTTACCGCCACCGGCACATATTTGTGATGACGCGCATGTAATTCCTGCTGCTTATTTTTAATCGCAGCCAAAAGATCGTCCAGCGCTTCGCCATACTGTAAGGATCGTAACCCCGGCGTATTCGGTGAAGAGATGTTAATCGCGATATATCCGGCATACGGATAAACTTTATCCATGCAGATCAAATAATCGTCTTTGCCCTGCTCGACCGGCGTGTCTTTATTCTTGCCGATATTGATCCCAAGAATGCCGCCGAAATGGGATTTCTTAACGTTTTCAACCAGATTGTCCACGCCATGGTTATTGAACCCCATGCGGTTAATCAGGCCTTCCGCCTCAACCACGCGGAACAAGCGCGGCTTGTCGTTGCCCGGTTGCGGACGCGGCGTCACGGTGCCGACTTCCACATGGCCGAAGCCCATCGCGCCGAACGCATCGATGCATTCGCCGTTTTTATCCAGACCGGCGGCCAATCCCAGCGGGTTTTTAAACGACAGCCCCATGCAGTTGACCGGTTTGGTCGGCACGGACTGACGGACAAGAAACGCTAATGGGGTGCCGGTAATACGGCTGAGCTGACGAAAGGTCACTTCGTGCGCGCGCTCCGGATCGAGCTGGAACAACGCTTTCCTGATGAGGGGGTAGTACATGGACTCTCCTGATTTCCCGGTTGCAAACCGGGGGCGTATTATCCGGTATCCCCCGCCTAATTGGAATTGATTAAAGGCAAAAAAAGCCGTTTTTACGCAATCGTTTTCCCTCTTCACCGCCAAATCGGCGCTAATCCGCTTTTGCGCATATCCAAATCAAAAAATGAGATTTAAAAAACGCGCCGGGTTGCTGGTAGGTTTAAAACACTTCCTATTGATTTTCTAATTAAACCTAACTTTTAGTTATAAGGAGTGGCAATGCGCGTTATATCACTGGCCGGTAGCCCACGCATCCCATCACGTTCCGCCGCGCTGCTCTCGCTGAGTCAGAACTGGCTGCGGCAGCAAGGGGTGGAAGTGACGGCCTATACCCTGCACGACTTTGACGCCGAAGATCTGCTGTACGCCAACTTCAACAGTCCGGCGATCAAGGCGTTTGCCGAGCAGCTGGCGCAGGCCGACGGCCTGCTGATTTCCACGCCGGTTTATAAAGCGTCGTTCTCCGGCGCGCTGAAAACCCTGCTGGATCTGCTGCCGGAACGCGCTCTGGATCATAAGGTGGTGTTGCCGCTGGCGACCGGTGGTTCGATCGGCCACATGCTGGCGGTGGACTATGCGTTGAAACCGGTACTGGCGGCGCTGAAAGCGCAAGAGGTGCTGCACGGCGTGTTCGCCGACGACAGCCAGATCCAGCTGACCGACGAAGGCGCCACGCTCACCGACGCCGTGGCCGCCCGGCTGGAAGAGGCACTGGCCAGTTTCTATCTGGCACTTGGCCGCCGCAAACCGCCGGCGCTGCGCGTCGCCTCGCCACTGGCGGCGCGTCAAACCGCCTGAAACGCCTGGAAAAGGAGAGCCTGAATGAAACAACGCATTGCTTTGCGGCGTTGGCTGAGCGCCGCCGCCTTCACCGGCCTGCTGTCGCTGGTTTGGGCCAACGCCGCCGTCGCTCAGGATCCGGCGCAATTCCGCATCGGCTACCAAAAAGGATCGGTCAGTCTGGTGCTGGCGAAGAGCCACCGGCTGCTGGAGGAACGTTTCCCCGCCACCCGCATCAGTTGGATCGAGTTTCCCGCCGGCCCGCAAATGCTGGAGGCCCTGAACGTCGGCAGCATCGATCTGGGCAGCACCGGCGATATTCCTCCGATCTTCGCGCAGGCCGCCGGGGCCGATCTGCTGTATGTCGGCGTTGAGCCGCCCAAACCGAAGGCGGAAGTGATCCTGGTGCCGGAAAACAGCCCGATCAAAACCGTCGCCGATCTGAAAGGCCATAAGGTCGCGTTCCAGAAAGGATCCAGCTCACATAACCTGCTGCTGCGATCGCTGCAAAAAGCCGGACTGAAATTTACGGATATCCAGCCCGCCTATCTGACGCCCGCCGATGCGCGCGCCGCATTCCAACAGGGCAACGTCGATGCCTGGGCGATCTGGGATCCTTATTATTCCGCCGCGCTGCTGCAGGGCGGCGTTCGGGTGCTCGGCGACGGCACCGATCTGAACCAGACCGGCTCCTTCTATCTGGCGGCACGCCCTTATGTCGAAGCCAACGGCGCCTTTATCAGCCAGGTCCTGACGGTGCTGACCCAGGCCGATGCGCTCACCCGCAGCGACCGGGCGCAAAGCGTGACCTTGCTGGCCAACGCCATGGGGCTGCCGGAACCGGTGATCGCCAGCTATCTGGATCACCGCCCCCCGACCGCCATCACACCGCTCGATGCGCATACCATCGCCGCGCAGCAGCAAACCGCCGACCTGTTTTACGCCAACCGGCTGGTGCCGGTGAAGGTCGACATCTCGCAACGCATCTGGCGCCCAAGCGCGCAATAAATACGGGAGAGCATTGACGATGAGCCTGAACGTTTTCTGGTTTTTACCCACCCACGGCGACGGCCACTATCTTGGCAGCGCACAGGGTGCTCGCAGCGTCGATCACGGTTACTTGCAGCAGATCGCCCAGGCGGCGGATCGGCTGGGATTCGGCGGCGTGCTGATCCCCACCGGCCGCTCCTGCGAAGACTCCTGGCTGGTGGCCGCCTCGCTGATCCCGGTCACCCAGCGGCTGAAATTTTTGGTCGCGCTGCGGCCGGGCATCATCTCCCCTACGCTGGCGGCGCGCCAGGCGGCGACGCTGGATCGCCTGTCCAACGGGCGCGCGCTGTTCAATCTGGTCACCGGCGGCGATCCGGAAGAGCTGGCGGCCGAGGGGCTGCACCTTAGCCATGAAGAACGCTACGAAGCCTCAACCGAGTTCACCCACATCTGGCGCCGGGTGCTGGAAGGGGAAACCGTCGATTTCCACGGCAAGCATATTCAGGTGAAAGGCGCCAAACTGCTGTTCCCGCCGGTGCAACAGCCGCGCCCGCCGCTCTATTTCGGCGGATCCTCCGCCGCCGCACAGGATCTGGCCGCCGAGCAGGTAGAAATGTATCTCACCTGGGGAGAGCCGCCGGCGCAGGTTAAGGCGAAGATCGAAGAGGTGCGCGCCAAAGCGGCGGCGAAAGGCCGCCAGGTGCGTTTCGGCATCCGGCTGCACGTCATCGTGCGGGAAACCACCGAAGAAGCCTGGCGCGCCGCTGACCGGCTGATCGCCCACCTCGATGAGGAAACCATCGCCAACGCGCAGCAGGCCTTTGCGCGCTTCGACTCCGTCGGCCAACGGCGCATGGCGGCGCTGCACGGCGGCAAAAAGGATAACCTGGAGATCAGCCCGAACCTGTGGGCCGGCATCGGCCTGGTGCGCGGCGGCGCCGGCACCGCGCTGGTGGGCGATGGCCCGACGGTCGCGGCGCGCATGCAGGAATATGCCGATCTGGGCATCGACACCTTTATTCTCTCCGGCTATCCGCATCTGGAAGAGGCCTACCGCGTCGGCGAACTGCTGTTCCCGCACCTCGATCTGGCGCAGGAGGAAACGCCCGCTCGCCTTCAGCCGGTGCGTCCGCAGGGCGAAGTGGTGGCCAACATCTATGTTCCGCAAAAAGTATCGCAGAGCTGAGGAGCGCCCCGATGGCAAATAACGTACAACGCATCCTGTATCGGCTGGCCCCCTGGGCGCTGCCGCTGGCGCTGGTGATCATCTGGCAAATCGCCGTCGAAACCGGCTGGCTGTCCAACCGCATTTTGCCGGCGCCGAGTGCGGTGCTGGCCGCCTTCTGGCGCCTGAGCCAAAGCGGCGAACTGTGGCAGCACCTGAGCATCAGCAGCCAGCGCGCGTTGTTAGGCTTCGCCATCGGCGGCAGCATCGGACTGATACTCGGCTTTATTACCGGGCTGTCGCGCTGGGGCGAACGCCTGCTGGACAGCTCGGTGCAAATGATCCGCAACGTGCCGCATCTGGCGCTGATCCCGTTGGTGATCCTGTGGTTCGGCATCGATGAATCCGCCAAGATCTTTCTGGTGGCGCTCGGTACGCTGTTCCCGATTTATCTCAATACCTATCACGGCATCAAAAACATCGATCGCGGCCTGTTGGAGATGGCCCGCAGCTACGGCCTGAGCGGTTTTCGCCTGTTTACACAGGTGGTGCTGCCGGGCGCGCTGCCGTCGATTATGGTCGGCGTGCGTTTCGCTCTCGGCTTCATGTGGCTGACGCTGATCGTCGCCGAAACCATCTCGGCCAATTCGGGCATCGGCTACCTGGCGATGAACGCGCGTGAATTTCTGCAAACCGACGTGGTGGTGGTGGCGATCGTGCTGTACGCCCTGCTCGGCAAGCTGGCGGACGTGGGCGCGCAGCTGCTGGAGCGCGTCTGGTTGCGCTGGCATCCGGCCTATCAACTGAAACAGGGAGAAGCGCTATGACCCTTCCCGCTCGCCTTGCGCAAGGCACGCCGGTGACGCTGGAGTCTATCGGCAAACGTTACGGCAACCGCACGGTGCTGGACAATATTCAGCTGCGCATTTCCGCCGGGCAGTTCGTGGCGGTGGTTGGCCGCAGCGGCTGCGGCAAGAGCACCCTGCTGCGCCTGTTGGCCGGCCTGGAACAGGCCAGCAGCGGCGCTTTGCTCAGCGGCAACGCGCCGCTCGCCGCCGCTAAAGAGGATACCCGGTTGATGTTTCAGGATGCGCGCCTGTTGCCATGGAAAACGGTGATCGATAACGTGGGTCTGGGGCTGCGCGGCCAGTGGCGCGACGCGGCGTTGCAAGCCCTGGAAGCGGTCGGTTTGGCGGATCGCGCCCGCGATTGGCCGGCGGCGCTGTCCGGCGGACAAAAGCAGCGGGTCGCCCTGGCGCGCGCGCTGATCCACCGCCCCCGCCTGCTGCTGCTGGATGAACCGCTCGGAGCGCTGGATGCCCTGACGCGCATCGAGATGCAAGGGCTGATAGAAACGCTGTGGCTACAACACGGTTTTACCGTACTGCTGGTCACACATGACGTCAGCGAAGCCATCGCGCTGGCGGATCGGGTGATCCTGATTGAAGAGGGCCATATCGGGCTGGATCTGAGCATCGATCTGCCGCGGCCGCGCCGCAAAGGCTCGGCCAGGCTGGCGGAACTGGAGGCCGAAGTGCTGGAACGGGTGTTATCGCCGCCTGCCGCGACGGACGCCGCGCGCCGGGCGGCGAATTGAATGAATGAAAAAGGGACGGCCCAGGCCGTCCCTTGATGTCTCTAGCGCGAAAAAATCAGGCGTCGAGCGCCTTGCTGATCTTCTCGTACAGATCGCCGGACAGGTTTTCCAACCCTTTCAGCTGTTCCAGCGCCTTACGCATCAGCGCCTGGCGGCCGGCATCGTAACGCTTCAGGCGAATCAGCGGTTCGATCAGGCGCGCGGCGATCTGCGGGTTGCGCTGGTTGAGATCGCTGAGGATCTCCACCAGGAACTGATAGCCGCTGCCGTCCGCGGCATGGAACGCCGCCGGGTTACCGGAAGCGAAGCCGCCGATCAGCGAACGGGTGCGGTTCGGGTTGCTCAGGCTGAACGAGCGGTGTTGCAACAGCGCGCGCACCTTGCTCAACACGTCTGCCGCCGGGCTGCCGCCCTGCAGCACGAACCATTTGTCCATCACCAGGCCATCCTGATGCCAGCGCTCGTCGAACGCCGCCAGCAGCGCATCGCGGCACGGCAGCTGGGTCGCGACCGCGGCAGACAGCGCCGCCAGCGAGTCAGTCATGTTGTCCGCCTGGCGATACTGTTCGTTCACCAGCTGGTCCGCCAGCGCCTCATCTTCGCCGAACGCCAGATAGCCCAGGCACACATTGCGCAAGGCGCGCTTGGCGATCTCGGCATGCTCCACGCGGTAGCCGTCGGTCTTGTTGGCGTGATACACCGCCAGCCACTCTTCGGCCAACTCCCGCGCCAGGCAGCGTACGATCGCTTCGTGCACCGCGGCGATCGCTTCCGGATCGATAGTGGCGAACAGCTCGGCGATTTCGTTCTCCGACGGCAGCGTCAGGATCTGCGCCGCCAGCGCCGGATCCAGTTTTTCGTCCAGCAGCACCGCACGGAACGCATCGGCCACGTGCAGCGGCAGCGACAGTGGCTGCTTCTGCTGGTGCCGCGCCACGTTCAGCTTGATATAGGTCGCCAGCAGGCTCTGTGCCGCATCCCAACGTGCAAATTCATTGCGTGCGTGCTGCATCAGGAAGGTCAGTTGCTGATCGCTGTACGGATAGTCCAGTTTCACCGGCGCGGAGAATTCGCGCAGCAGCGACGGTACCGGCTTGTGCGCCACGCCGTCGAACACGAAGGTCTGCTCCGCTTCGGTGACGTTCAGCACGTTGTTGACCGGCAGGCCGCCTTTTTGCAATGGAATGACATTGCCTTCGCTGTCGTACAGTTCGATATCCAGCGGAATATGCAGCGGCAACTTCTCCGGCTGATCGGCGGTCGGCGCAGTTTTCTGGCTGACATGCAGGCGATATTGCTGAGTTTCCGCATCGTACTCGTCGCGCACCGTCAACAGCGGCGTGCCGGACTGGCTATACCAACGGCGGAAGCGCGACAGATCGACGTTAGACGCATCCTCCATCGCCTGCACGAAATCGTCGCAGGTAGCGGCGCTGCCGTCGTGGCGTTCGAAATAGAGCTGCATCCCTTTCTGGAAGTTCTCCTCCCCCAACAGGGTATGCATCATACGGATCACCTCGGAACCCTTTTCATACACCGTGAGGGTGTAGAAGTTGTTCATCTCGATGACTTTGTCCGGGCGGATGGCGTGCGCCATCGGGCTGGCGTCTTCGGCAAACTGCGCGCCGCGCATCACGCGCACATTGTCGATGCGGTTGACCGAACGCGATCCCAGATCGGAACTGAATTCCTGATCGCGGAACACCGTCAGCCCCTCTTTCAGACTGAGCTGGAACCAGTCGCGGCAGGTCACGCGGTTACCGGTCCAGTTGTGGAAGTATTCGTGGCCGATCACCGCTTCGATGTTCAGGTAATCCTTGTCGGTCGCGGTTTCCGCCTTCGCTAGCACATATTTGGAGTTAAAGATATTTAACCCTTTGTTCTCCATCGCGCCCATATTGAAGAAATCGACCGCCACAATCATATAAATGTCGAGATCATATTCCAGGCCGAAGCGGGTCTCGTCCCACTTCATCGAGTTCTTCAACGAAGTCATTGCCCAGTCGGCGCGATCCAGGTTGCCGCGATCGACGAACAGCTCCAGTGCGACCTTACGGCCGGAACGGGTGGTGAAGCTGTCGCGCAGCACGTCGAAATCCCCCGCCACCAGCGCGAACAGGTAGCAAGGTTTCGGGAACGGATCCTGCCATTGCACCCAGTGGCGGCCATCGGCCAATTCGCCCTGGCCGATGCGGTTGCCGTTCGACAGCAGGAACGGATAGCGCGTCTTGTCGGCCACGATGCGGGTGGTAAAGCGCGCCAGCACGTCCGGGCGATCCTGGTAATAAGTAATGTGGTGGAAGCCTTCGGCTTCGCATTGCGTGCACAGCGCATCGCCGGACAGGTACAGCCCTTCCAGCGCGGTGTTCTTCGCCGGGTGAATATCGTTGACAATGGTAAGAGTGAATTGTGCCGGCAACTCTTCGATGATCAGCTGGTTATCCTGCTGACGGTAGGCGCTCCACGGTTGGCCGTCCACCTGAATGCTCACCAGCGTCAAATCTTCGCCATCCAGCACCAGCGGTGCACCGGCCGCCCCCTGACGTTTGATTTTACTGACGGCGGTCACGCGCGTGGTTTCCGCGTCCAGACTGAAGTCCAAATCGATATCGGTCGTGGTGTAATCGGGCGCGCGATAATCGTGGCGGTATTTTGCCTGTGGCTGTTGTGTCATAAAAACCCTTAAACGTCTCAGTGAGTTATAGGTGCCAGGCTGCTCTTCTCCTTCGTACCGCAGCCGGTATGTTCCCCTGCGGCGCGCGGTGAGCCTGAATTGTGAATAAACTGTATCACAGCTGGCCGAAAAGCCCAGAGCCGCAGGGCGACCAGGAGAGAGAAATCAGAGGCAAATCATAAATCGCCCGGCAGGCGGCAGTGCGGGTGACCAATGGCCAAATAAAAATCAGCATTTAATGCTAAAAAACCGCCATCGCGGCGCGCCGGCATAGTTGAGGCGACACCGGCGGCATGGTGGTATAATTGCGGCATCAGGTTCAGGGATGGCTCGCATTATGAAGATTAAATACGCAATCTATTTTTTCACCCTGTGCCTGATGACTTCCTTCTCTCTGTTCATCGTCGATGAGCTGCTCGAAGCCCATACCGACTACCGCGACAACCAGCTAAACCTGTACAAAATTGATCGCGCCAAAGAAATTTCCGAAGCTTTTCAGGCTGCGTTGCTGGCTCATCGCCTCAAACGATTGAGCCTGATCGATCCGCAAATCACCCGTGCGCAATGTTTGGCCGCCGATCGGGTAGCGCGCGAGAGAATCACCCGGATCCGCGAACATCTGGACGATGAGGTCGCCAGACAGCTTGGGGTTCAGCAAAAAATCGCCGCGCTGTCGATGATCGCTTTGATGGAACAGCTGCTGGATAATGACAACCTGCAGCTTTCGCAGGTCAATAACACCAACGCCAATCTGTTCAACATCAACAGCGCCTATTACATCTCGCAAACCAGCAAGAGTTATTACCGCTACACCTACGATACCCGGATGGTGGATACCGACTCCTTTATGTTTCTCGAGGCCATCCGCCTCAATAACCGGCTAAATATGTCATTGACGGAATTGAGCGATCAGATTATCGACGTCAACGTCAGCCAGCTCGTTCGCAAAGACGCCTATCTGAAGTCCATTCAGCTAACCGGCGTGCTGAACGCGCTGAGCACCCGATTGATCTTCATGAAGATCAACTACGACGACGTGCAAACCACCGAGCTCGTCAATCAGTTGCTCACCCTAGTGTCGGCCGAACGTCTCAAGCAGATCACCGATGGGTTATACACCGCCATCAATACCCAAAAACCCTATCCCGCAGCGCTTATTTCGCGCTATGTCGACGAGCTGAGCGGGCTTTCGCAGGCGCTGTATCAACGCAGCTTCGAGCTGGAAACCGTCGCTTCGCGTCATAAAATTTACGATAGCCAGACGACCATTTACGGCATGATCGCGCTGGCCGGCCTGGTGGTTTTGCTGTTCATTTTGCCGGCGCTGGTGTTCTGCACCAGCATCAACCGCTGGCTGACCAAGACCCACAACAATATCGTGCGGCTGTCGCGCGGTGAGATGAATATCGATCGCAACGACGCCTTCTACAGCCAGGAATTGATCGCCATCAGCGACGCCATTCAGCAGCTCAGGCAATACCAACTGGACAAGGTCTCGCTGGAGAGCGAGAAACAACTGCTGATTAAAGAGCTCGAGGCCTCTTCCTTCCTCGATCCGCTCACCAATATCTACAACCGCCGTAAATTCTTCCTTGAATGTCAACTGCTGGGCAACGCCAGCTACCCGCAGGCCTTTTGCCTGATCGACATCGACAATTTCAAACAACTCAACGACAGCTACGGCCACGACGTGGGTGACCGGGCGCTGGTGGCCTTCGGCCACCTGCTGCAACGCGCGTTCCGCGCCAGCGACATCTTCTGCCGCTATGGCGGCGAAGAGTTCGCGGTGCTGCTGGGCAACTGTTCGTTGGACAACGCGCGGGACATCATGGAGCAATTGCGCGCCCGTACTCATCGCCTGACGCTAAATCTGGCCGACGGACGGCAAGTGCGTTTCACCACCAGCTGCGGCATTGCGCCAGTCAGCGCGTTCACCGCGCTGCAGGCGGCGATCAAACAGGCGGACGAAGCGCTCTACTTTTGCAAAAAGAACGGCAAGGATCGGGTCAGCGTGCATACCCAGGCCGGCTTTATCTGATTCGCTGTTTAAAATAATTAACATTATAATTTTTATGACTAATTAGGCTAAGTCATTCACCTTACAGGCATATCTGGCTTTTTTTCCTCTCCGCCGCTATCCGGCTGCCATAAAGGCACGTTTAATCCTCGACCCGCTTCGGTGATTTATGGTGTGATGCAGCTTCAATAACAGGATAATCCGGGTATACTCCACCCCCACTTTTATGATTATCCGGATTTGGACACGCGCCTGACGAGGATGCTGTAACGCGCTATGACTCAATACGCTTCCCCGATTTTGACATCACTGCTTGATACCGATGCTTATAAGCTTCATATGCAGCAAGCAGTGTTCCATCGCTATCCCGCGATCAGCGTGGCGGCGGAATTCCGCTGCCGCGGCGACGAACTGCTGGGCGAATATGCCGACGAGATCCGCGCGCAGGTGGCGCTGATGAGCCGGCTGGCGCTAACCGACGCCGAATTCGCTTATCTTTCGGGCCTGCCCTTCTTCCGTCAAGATTACCTGAACTGGCTGCGAACGTTCCGCTACGATCCGCAGCAGGTCACCATCGACAACCGCGACGGCAAGCTGCAAATCCGCATCGCCGGCCCCTGGCGTGAAGTGATCATGTGGGAAGTCCCATTGCTGGCAGTGATCAGCGAAGTGGTGCACCGCCGGCGCTCGCCGCTGGCGACGCCGGAACAGGCGGTGGCGCATCTGCAAACCAAGCTGGCGCAGTTCAAGACGTTGGCGGGCGATCTGGATCTTTCGCGCTTCAAGTTGATGGATTTCGGCACCCGCCGCCGTTTCTCTCAGGGCGTGCAACAGGCCATCGTCAGCACCTTGCAGGCCGAATTCCCGTACCTGTCGGGCACCAGCAATTACGATCTGGCGCACCAGCTGGGTCTGGCGCCGGTCGGCACGCAGGCGCATGAGTGGTTCCAGGCGCATCAGCAGATAAGCCCGGTGCTGGCCAACAGCCAGCGCGCCGCATTGCAGGCCTGGCTGGATGAATATCCGGACCAGCTTGGCATCGCGCTCACCGACTGCATCACCATGGATGCCTTCCTGCGCGACTTCGGCCCGCAGTTCGCCGAGCGTTATCAGGGGCTTCGCCACGATTCGGGCGATCCCGTCGAGTGGGGTGAAAAGGCCATTGCCCACTATCAGAAACTGGGCATCGACCCACTGAGCAAAACGCTGGTGTTCTCGGACAATCTGGATCTGGAAAAAGCGCTGGCGCTCTATCGCCATTTCTATCAGCGCATTAATCTCGGCTTCGGCATCGGCACGCGCCTGACCTGCGATATTCCCGGCGTTAAGCCGTTAAATATCGTGATCAAGCTGGTCGAGTGCAAAGGCAAGCCGGTGGCCAAACTCTCCGACAGCCCCGGCAAGACCATCTGCCAGGACCAGGCGTTCGTCAGGGCCCTGCGCAAGGCCTTCGATCTGCCGCTGGTGAAGAAAGCCAGCTGAGCCTTCTTTATATAAAGAGAGAAAGCCGGCCCGGTTCACGCGCCGGCTTTTTTGTTTTTATCCCGAACGCCCTCTTTTCAGTCAGCCGCGATAAATGTTGCGCCAATCCGATGATTTCTGCTTGTGCTCTGCACCGCGGCAAGTAACATAGCCATTACCCCCATATTCTTGGGTTGTAAGCTATTTCTAAACCAAATTATTAAAGAGAGAAATCTATGAGCGTAGTGCCTGTAGTCGACGTACTGCAAGGTCGTGCTGCGGTTGACAGTGAAGTCACCGTACGCGGCTGGGTACGTACCCGGAGAGATTCAAAAGCTGGTATCTCCTTCCTGGCCGTCTATGACGGTTCCTGCTTTGATCCGTTACAGGCCGTCGTTAATAATTCTCTGCCGAATTATCAAGATGAAGTGCTGCACCTGACCACCGGCTGTTCGGTTGAAGTTACCGGCAAGGTCGTCGCCTCACCGGGCGAAGGCCAGAGCTTCGAGCTGCAGGCCACCGCGATCAAAGTGGTCGGCTGGGTCGACGATCCGGATACTTACCCGATGGCGGCCAAACGTCACAGCATCGAATACCTGCGCGAAGTGGCCCACCTGCGCCCGCGCACCAACCTGATCGGCGCCGTGGCGCGCGTGCGTCATACCCTGGCGCAGGCGATCCACCGCTTCTTCCATGAAAATGGCTATTTCTGGGTATCTACCCCGCTGATCACCGCCTCCGACACCGAAGGCGCCGGCGAGATGTTCCGCGTCTCCACGCTGGATCTGGAAAACCTGCCGCGCACCGACAAGGGCGCCGTCGATTTCAGCCAGGACTTCTTCGGTAAGGAAGCCTTCCTCACCGTTTCCGGCCAGCTGAACGGCGAAACCTACGCCTGTGCGCTGTCCAAGGTATACACCTTCGGCCCAACTTTCCGCGCTGAAAACTCCAACACCAGCCGCCATCTGGCTGAATTCTGGATGATCGAGCCGGAAGTGGCCTTCGCGACGCTGGACGATGTCGCCGGCCTGGCCGAAAGCATGCTGAAGTATGTGTTCCAGGCGGTGCTGGATGAGCGTGCAGACGATCTGAAATTCTTCGCCGAGCGCGTGGATAAAGACGCTATCGCGCGTCTGGAGCGCTTCGTCTCTTCCGATTTCGCCCAGGTAGACTACACCGACGCCATTGAGATCCTGCTGGCCTCTGGCCAAACCTTCGAAAACCCGGTCTCCTGGGGTATCGATCTCTCTTCCGAACATGAGCGTTATCTGGCGGAGAAACACTTCCAGGCGCCGGTAGTGGTGAAAAACTACCCGAAAGACATCAAAGCGTTCTATATGCGCATGAACGAAGACGGCAAAACCGTCGCGGCCATGGACGTGCTGGCGCCGGGCATCGGTGAAATCATCGGGGGCTCTCAGCGTGAAGAACGTCTCGACGTACTCGATCAGCGTCTGGAAGAGATGGGCCTGAATAAGGAAGACTACTGGTGGTATCGCGATCTGCGTCGTTACGGCACCGTGCCGCATTCCGGTTTCGGCCTGGGCTTTGAACGTTTAATCGCCTATGTCACCGGCGTGCAAAACGTGCGCGATGTGATCCCGTTCCCACGCACCCCACGTAACGCAAGCTTCTAATTTATACGATCACACGTTTTTTAAACGATTTCGTTACAAAACAAAGGCCAGCCTCGCTGGCCTTTCGCATTTTTTAATATTGACGCACGTCACAAAGTTCCCGAAAAATTACATTTGGTTACACATACTTTCCTTTTGCAACCTCATTGCGACATTGGTATCATTTTCGTCCTAGATTAACCCGCCTGTGAATGGAACACTGCGTTCAGACACAGGACGACACCAATCTATCAACAATAGTTCCCAAGGAATTATTGGCGGCAGTGGCAAAGGTGTCCGAATAACACCAATGAGGGTAATAATGATGAAGCGCAACATTCTTGCAGTGGTTATCCCGGCTCTGTTGGCTGCTGGTGCAGCAAACGCAGCTGAAATCTACAACAAAGACGGCAACAAGCTGGATCTGTACGGCAAAGTTGACGGTCTGCACTACTTCTCCGACGACAAAGGTAATGACGGCGATCAGACCTATGTTCGTTTCGGCTTCAAAGGTGAAACTCAGATTACTGACCAACTGACCGGTTACGGCCAGTGGGAATACAACGTCCAGGCTAACCACTCCGAATCTCAGGGCACCGAAGGCACCAAAACCCGTCTGGGCTTCGCGGGTCTGAAATTCGCTGACTACGGCTCCTTCGACTACGGCCGTAACTACGGCGTACTGTACGACGTGGAAGGCTGGACCGATATGCTGCCAGAGTTCGGTGGCGATACCTACACCATCACCGACAACTTCATGACCGGCCGTACCAACGGCGTTGCGACCTATCGTAACAACAACTTCTTCGGTCTGGTTGACGGTCTGAACTTCGCTCTGCAATACCAGGGCAAAAACCAGAACGACGGTCGCGACATCAAGAAACAAAACGGCGACGGCTGGGGCATCTCCTCTACTTATGACATCGGCGAAGGCATCAGCGTAGGTGCAGCATACGCATCTTCCAACCGTACCGATAAGCAGAAAGACGAATCCAACGAGAAAGGCAAAAAAGCTGACGCTTGGACCGTGGGCGCGAAATACGACGCCAACAACGTCTACCTGGCCGCGATGTACGCAGAAACCCGTAACATGACCACTTACGGCGGCAAAAACTTCGGTGCTGGCTGTGCAGCTACCGATGACAAGTGCGGCGGCTTCGCGAGCAAAACTCAGAACTTCGAAGTGACCGCTCAGTACCAGTTCGACTTTGGTCTGCGTCCAGAAGTGTCTTACCTGCAGTCTAAAGGTAAAAACCTGAACGTCCCAGGCGTGGGTTCTGACCAGGATCTGGTTAAATATGTTTCTGTTGGTACCACCTATTACTTCAACAAAAACATGTCCACCTACGTTGATTACAAAATCAACCTGCTGGATGACAACGAGTTCACCAAAGCAACCGGCACCCCTACTGACGATATCGTAGCTGTTGGTCTGGTATACCAGTTCTAAGTTGTCTCGCTTAACGGCGGTTCACCGTCGGCTAAGTTAAAAAAACAGGGCTTCGGCCCTGTTTTTATTTGTGTCTGCCGGTAACGTTTTATCCTGCAGATTTCCCCTTATCCCTCATTTTTTCTGTCGAATCCTTCCCGTTCACAAGATCGCGGTGTTTTTATCGCAAACGGTTGGCAAAGCCGATAACTGGCGCTACCCTGATGCTTCTGTCTGCTTAACTCCGAGATTTGGAAGCACCTGACATGTTTGAAAAAATCACCGCCGCACCCGCCGACCCGATCCTGGGCCTGACCGACATTTTCCGCGCCGACGCCCGCCCGAATAAAATCAATTTAGGCATTGGCGTTTATAAAGATGAAACCGGCAAAACCCCGGTGCTGACCAGCGTAAAAAAAGCTGAACAGTATCTGCTGGAAAACGAGACCACCAAAAACTATCTCGGCATTGAAGGCATCCCGGCGTTTGCCAGCTGCACGCAAGAGCTGCTGTTCGGTAAAGAGAGCCCGATCGTCACCGATCGTCGCGCACGCACCGCACAGACGCCAGGCGGCACCGGCGGCTTGCGCGTAGCGGCAGACTTTATCGCCAACCAGACCAGCGCCAAGCGCATCTGGATCAGCAACCCAAGCTGGCCGAACCACAAGAACGTCTTTAGCGCCGTTGGCCTGGAAGTGCTGGAGTACGCCTACTACGACGCAGCCAACCACGCGCTGGATTTTGACGGCCTGCTGAACAGCCTGAAACAGGCTCAGGCCGGTGATGTCGTGCTGTTCCACGGCTGCTGCCATAACCCGACCGGTATCGATCCAACGCCGGAACAGTGGGCGCAGCTGGCTGAACTTTCCGTCGCCAACGGGTGGTTGCCGCTGTTCGACTTCGCTTATCAGGGCTTCGCCAACGGCCTGGAAGAAGATGCGCAAGGCCTGCGTATTTTCGCCGCCAAACATAAAGAACTGATCGTCGCCAGCTCCTACTCGAAAAACTTCGGTCTGTACAATGAGCGCGTCGGCGCTTGCACCCTTGTAGCTGCCGATGCCGAGACTGCCGATCGCGCCTTCAGCCAGGTGAAAGCGGCTATCCGCGCCAACTACTCCAACCCGCCGTCACACGGCGCGGCCGTTGTCGCCACCATTCTGGGCAATGACGCGCTGCGCGCGATGTGGGAGCAGGAGCTGACCGACATGCGCCAGCGCATTCACCGCATGCGTCAGCTGTTCGTGAACACCCTACAGGAGAAAGGCGCACAACAGGACTTCAGCTTTATCATCCAGCAGAACGGCATGTTCTCATTCAGCGGCCTGACCAAAGAACAGGTGCTGCGTCTGCGTGAAGAGTTCGGCGTATACGCCGTAAACTCGGGCCGGGTGAACGTGGCCGGCATGACGCCGGACAACATGGCACCGCTGTGTGAAGCCATCGTCGCCGTGCTCTAAAGCATCGACGCAGGTCATAAATCATAAAAAAAGGGCGCTCTATGCGCCCTTGATTATTTCGGCCGGGAAATAATCGTTACCACACCGCCGGCTCTTCGCGCAGGAACGGATTGGTCTGGCGCTCGTGGCCAAAGCTCGACATCGGGCCGTGGCCGGGAATAAAGCGCATATCGTCGCCCAATGGCAGCAGCTTGGTGCGAATAGAGGCGATCAGCGCCTGATGATCACCGCGCGGGAAGTCGCTGCGCCCCACGCCGCCGTTAAACAGCACGTCACCCACCAGCGCCAAACGCGCCTGCTCATTGATAAAGACGATGTGGCCCGGTGTGTGCCCAGGGCAATGCAACACCTTGAGCGTCATCTCACCCACCTGCATCTCATCGCCTTCCGACAACCAACGGGTCGGGGTCAGCGGCGCACACTCTTCCAGCCCGAACATCCGGCTCTGCGCCGGCAAACCATCCAGCCAAAAAGCGTCCTCTTTATCCGGGCCGTAAATCGGCACCTGATAATGTTCCGCCAGCTCCGCCGCCGCGCCGACGTGATCCAAATGGCCGTGCGTCAGCAAAATCTGCGTGATTGTCACACCCTGTTTCGCCACTTCCGCTTTGATTTTTTCCGCTTCGCCGCCGGGATCGACCAACGCCGCCTGCTGCGTGTTTTCACACCAGATCAGGCTGCAATTCTGGCTAAAGGCGGTAACGGGAATAAGATGGTATTTCATAAGGCTCCAACGACAATAACACCGCCTCCGCAAGGAGCGGCGTTATTCACTGAGGGCACCGCGATTACCAGCTCCGAACCGGGCCGGTATCGATGTGCACGAAGTTGCTACGTGGGTAATATCCTACACCACCGGCGCGCATTTTTAACGCCGCTTTACGGATATTACTCAATTGGATACCTTCAATATGGAAATCCATCGCCTGGCCCTTGGTATGGTAGCTGTGCTTGGCCACACCGCGGCTGTGCGCGCGCAATTCGTTATTGGTATCTACGGAACGGTAACCGGAGATCAGCTGCACCGGCTTGCTGGTACCCAGCAGCCCCTGCAGGCGATAGAGGTGATCAAACAAGCTGGGATCGATCGATTTAACCTTGTTGGCGCGATAATCGCGGAACAGATGATTTAGCCGAACCAACTCTTCTTTATTGTAGCCTTTGCCGTCAAAGAACTCGGCTTTAATAGATTCACCGGTATTCAGGTTATTCAGCACTAAAATACGCGGTCGAGCGGTGGAAAGACTGGCAAATGCCTGCCCTGGAAGCAGCGCTATGCCCATAGCGGCGCCACCTAGCGCCAGCCATTTACGGCGATGATGATCAATTTTGTCCATGACTCTGTTAAACCCGGCAAGAATGTCAAAATAAATGCACAAAGCAGCGCACTGTCCGAACCATAACCGCCTGCGTATGCTGAGTCAACCCGCGATACGCCTAGGTTTACAGGCCCCCGGCTACGAGGGCCTGCGGTATAGCCAAACATTCTGACCGTTATTTATTTATAATTACTGCATTTACTGCATTAATTTTTTGGCCTGAGCCAAAATTTGTGCGCCCGATCTCACCGTATTATCATAATTGTAAATATCTGTACGGAATTGCGGTTGGCCATCATCCGAAACCCAGGCGGTCAGATAATACAGTTTTACGGGAATACGCTGGCGAATATTCACATAAGTGGTATTGCCTTCTTTCAGCGTGGAGGAAACGCGGCTATTGTTCCAGCCGGCATCCTGCAGCAGCATATTCGCCAAATCGGAAGCCTTGTTCACCCGCACGCAGCCGGAGCTGAGCGCGCGGATGTCTTTCTGGAACAGGCTGTGGTTCGGGGTATCGTGCAGGTAGATGGCATCCGAGCTCGGCATATTGAACTTGAAACGCCCCAGCGAGTTGGTGGCGCCCGGCGCCTGGCGCACGCGATACGGGAAGTTGCGCGCAGAAACCATGCTCCAGTCGATCATCGCCGGGTTGATCACTTCCGCATCGTTGCTCCAGCCTGACAGCACGGTATAGCCGTGTTTCTGGAAATAGTTACCGTCGCGCATCGCCTTCGGCACAATATCCTCACGCACCAACGTAGTCGGCACGTTCCAAGGCGGGTTGACCACCACGTTGTTCAACGCGCTGCTCATCAACGGCGTCTTGCGGCTCGGCCGCCCGACGATAACGCGGGAGGACAACACTTCGTTGCCGTTCTGATAGTAGGTCAGCGAGTAGTTGGGAATGTTCACCATAATGCCGGTGCCGACATGCCCCGGCAAGATGCGCAAGCGCTGGATATTCAGCGCCAACAGCGCGGCGCGGGTTTTCGGTGACACGTTGAGCCACTCGCGGGTGCGCACGCCGATCACGCCGTCCGCCGTCAACCCCTGCCATTTCTGGAAACGCTTGACGCCCTCCACCAGCTCGTTGGTATAGAGGTTGTCGCTCACCACGCTGCCGATCTGCGGCGGCGTCTGTTCCGCGGTCAACTCCGTCACCGGCGCCACCGATGGGCTGACCGTCACACGGCTTTTCTCTTCGTCTACCGTCAGCCCGCCGTCGTCGGGTTCATTGCTCTTCGCCGAAACCACCGCCGGTTCCGGCTCCGCTTCCGGCGCCGAGGCGGCCAGCATGCCGGTGCGCGTCAGGATCTCACGCAGCGCCGGGATATCGTTGCTCATTTGGCCTGGGCGCAGGCTCGGGCCACTGCCCACCTGCGGCCAGGGGCGGTTGTCCGCCAGCATGTCACGCAGCGCCTGATGCATCTTGGCGTATTGCGGATGCTGCGGCGCAAGCGAATTCACGTAGCTCAGGGTTCGCGCCTGGCGCACCGCCAGCTGCCATTGATTGATCACCGCAGTGGGCGGCAAACCAAGCTTGTAAGGAATATTGCTGTACAGCCAGTTGTTGCCGTTGGCGCCGATGGCGGATACAAACTGCAAATAGCCCAGCATCGCATCGGACAACACCGCATCGCGGCCCGCTTCACTGAGCGCCGGATCGGTCAACATCTTCACCCACTGGGTGAACTGCGGCTGTACGCCGGACATCGCCAGTTCGGCCAGCTGCTGTTGAAATTGCTGAACAGCCTCGCGATCCTGCCACATCGGCTGCATATGATTCGCCGCATACAGCGGCGCCAGCGTGGAAAGGTAGTGCAGATCCATACCGCGCGGCAACGCGGCCAGCAGTTCAGAACGACTCTGCGCAACGGACATGCCTGCTGTTGCCACCGGTAACGCCGTTACGGTGGCCAAGGCGGAAAACGACGACACAAGACTACAGGCGATAGCGCCACTCAGCGCCAAACGTCGTAGAGAGTTTCCCTTTTTAAGCAACATCCCTTGCCCCCTGTATGCTCACAAAAAAAAACGTCAAAAACTGCATATAGTTTCAGTATACAAACAGAAAGGCCGTTTCGCCCTGCGGGCGTCGAATAACTGTTTATGTGATTAAACTAACCGCTTTTCAACGGATAAAAAAGCAGGACTATCATCCACGCGCACAAAAAAATAGCCACCCTGCGGCGGCTATTTTCGGATTTTTAGGGCGTTTTTCTGCGTTACGGCGTTTCGACCGGCGCAGTGCCCAGCGCCGGCGGCTCGCCGGCGAAACCGCGCAGCCCCACCACGTGCACATGCTCGTGGTTCTGGAACACCTTACGCACCAGTTTATAGGTGGTGCCCTTCTCCGGACTGATGTTTTCCGGCGCCGCGATGATCAGCTGCATCTCCAGACGATCGCACAGTTCGAACAGCGTGGCGATCGACTTGGCATCCAGACGCGCCGCTTCATCGAGGAACAGCAGGCGACACGGCGAGATATCTTTACCGCGCAGGCGGCGGGACTCTTCTTCCCAGCTCTGCACCACCATCACCAGGATTGACATCCCGGTACCGATGGCTTCACCGGTAGACAACGCGCCGCTTTCCGCACGCAGCCAGCCGTCGGAACCACGGTACACCTCAACTTCCATTTCCAGGTAGTTGCGGTAGTCCAGCAACTCCTCGCCAATGGTCTGTGGCGTACGCTGCCCCATGTCGATCTGCGGATTCAGGCGCTGATACAGCTTGGCCAGCGCTTCGGAGAAGGTCAGGCGGTTGCTGTTGAACAGATCCTGATGCTGTTCCTGCTGCTCGGAGAGCACGTCCAGCAGAGTGGCATGCGCTTCGCGCACATTGACGTTCAGACGGACGCTCTTCACCTGGCCGAAAGCAACGGCCTGCAACCCCTGGTTCAGCATGCGAATGCGGTTCTGCTCGCGCTGAATGGTTTTGCGAATGATGTTGGCCACGCTTTTCGAACTGATCGCCAGCTTCTGCTCGCGCGCGGTCAGTTCTTCGGTCAGACGGCCCAGCTCAATCTCCATCTGCTCGATGGCCTCGACCGGATCGTCGGTACGGATGATGTCCTGGCGGATACGCTCGCGCAGGTGTTGGTACACCGCGATATAGAACTGAATCTTACGCTCCGGCCGCTTCGGGTCTTCCGACAGACGCAGCACGTCGCGCAGGTGTTCGTTGTCCGCCACCGCCAGACGCAGCGCGCCGAGCGCCTTATCCGACATCGAGCGCAGCTCGTCGCCATCCATATACGCCAGCTCGCGGCGATGCAGACGGCGTTCCACGCCGTTGTCTTTCACCAGACGCATCACCGCGCACCAGCCCGCCTTGGCGGTCACCACCTGCTCGCGCAGCTGATGGTAGTCGCGTTCCAGCTTGCGCAGTTTCTTCTGCAGGCCATCCATTTCGGCTTCGCAGAAGGTCAGCTGTTTCTCCAGCTGATTGCGGCGAGCGCGGTTGTTGCTCAGCGCCGCATGCAGCTCGTCGCGGCGCTGACGCGCGCGCGCTTCGGCGTTGGCGTCGGCCTGCACGCCGATATCCACCAGCTCCTGGCTCAGCTCTTTCAGCATGTCGCGCTTGGCGTCATACGAGCTTTTCAGCGAGGCCAGCACCTGGCTGTATTGAGTGAACTGGGTTTGATATTGACGCAGCTGCTCACGGGCGCGGGCGCGTTCGGCTTCCGCCTGTTCCAGACGCTGGCGCAGCTTGTCGTTGAGATCGTTGTTGGCATTCTGCATGCCGGCGGAGTCGGTATAGCTGAAGTGCGCGCGGCGCTGCACCACTTCTGTCAACGCGAACGCCTGCTGTTTGGCCTGACGCTGCACGCTTTGCGCCTGCGCGTAGTCCTGCTGCAGCTGTTCATGCTGCTGCGGATCGCTCTGCAGCACCGACAGCAGCGGCTCCAGTTTGGTCAGCGACACCCCGTGCTGTTGAATGTGGCGCGCGGCGTCCTGTGCTTCTTCCAGCTCTTCGCGGATCTCGTCGACGCGATCCTGCAGCGTTTCATCGTTCAGCAACGACACCAGCGGCATCAGGCGGTTGAGCGCGGAAATGCCCTCTTTGGCCTGATCGTACTGCTGGCGCTGCTGCTGATTCTGCGCTTCGTGATTGTTCAGCGCACGCTCGATCTCGCCGCGACGGGCGTTCAGGCCGCGGATCTCCGCTTCCGGATCGGCGTCGAACGCCACCGCCAGATGGGTGCCGATAAAGCGGCTGAAGGCCTGATGCGAACGCTGGGTTTTCTGCACGTCGAACGACAGCGTGGCATAGCGCTCCGCCAGCGTTTCACGCTCGGCATGCAGCACTTCCAGGCGGTTTTCGCGCGCCGCGCGGCCGAACAGCGGCACTTCCGGGTAGCGGGAATAACGCCACTGGCGATCGGCGATCTTCACCACCACCGCTTTGTCCTGTTCTTCGACGGCAAATACGCTGTCATCGAACGACTGCGGATCCCCTTCGATCAGGTAGAGATCTTCCGGGCAATCTTCCAGCCCTTCCAGCATCTCGCGCACCAGCGACAGATCCGGCACCACGATGGCGTGGCGCGAAGGGCCGTACAGCGCCGAGAAGTAAGGCGCGTCGTCGATGGTAACGTCATCGTAAATTTCCGACAGCAGTACGCCGCCGAAACGTTCGGCCAAGGTGACCAGGCGTTGATCTTCCGCGCCGCCCGGCTGGCTGAGACGTTCGATCTGCGCTTCCACTTCGCGCTTGCGCGCCGCCACTTCGTCGCGCTCGACAGTGGTTTCGCGCTCACGCTCCAGCAGCTGCTGCATGTATTCAGTCACCTGCTGGCTGTTTTCCAGCGGCTCTCCGCTCTGATCGCTGAGCTGGCTCAGGGCGTCCTGCGCTGCCAGCCACACCGGGGCGCGCGCCGTCAGCTCACGGATGCGCTGCTGGATCTGCTCCAGCTCCTGGCGCATCTCCATGCGGCGTTCGCCGGCTTCGCTGACGTTCTGCGACAGCGCTTCCAGGCGCTCTTCCAGCTCCTGCTGCAGCATGTCGAGATCGTCCGGCTGGTACTCTTGGCCATGGCGTTTGCAAAATTCTTGCAGCAGGCGCTCGGCGTCCTGCTGCGAGCGCAGGCGCTGTTCCAGTTCGCTCAGGCGCAGGCGCAGCGGCTGAACGCGCTCGGCGAGGTGTTGCTGCGAAGGCCAGTCGCGCAGCAATTCGCGCGCGCACTGCCAGGCTTCGCTGCGGCTGACCTGACCGGCGATTTTACCCACCAGCTGATAGGCCTGCTCGAACTGGCCGTGCGCGGCGTCGGCCACGCTCAGCTTCTGTTCCAGCATCAGCAGCGCTTCGGTCGCTTCCTGCTCGCGGGCCTGGAAGGTGTCCAGCCACTGCTCGGCGTTGTCGGCGGTCAGAGCCGGCAGTTGGCACAGCGCGCGCGCGCGCTCCAACGCCTGCAGCGCCTGCTGATACTGAATGGCGCGGGTCTGCTGCACGTCGAGCGCCTGCTGGTAGTCGGCCAGCTGGCTCTTCAGCTCATCCACTTCCAGCTCGGCCGCTTCGGCGCGCGCTTCGTTTTCGGCCTGCTGCTCGCTCGCCTCGGCCACCACTTCGTTCTGCTCTTCCAGACGGTAGGTCAGCTCTTCCAGATCGGCTTCATAGCGTTCGATCTTCTCCTGCTGACGCATGGCCGTCTGCACCAGATTCAGGTGGTCGCTGGCTGCCTGGTAATCGGTTTCCAGATCGGATTCGGCACCGCTCTGTTCGCTCAGCTCGCGCGCCATTTCCACATGGCGATACTGTTCGGCGGCCAGCTGCTTGCGGCTGCCCAACAGATCGCTGCGCAACGCCAGCGCGCCGTCCAGATGGATGCGGCGTTCGTTGGCGTGGCGCATATAGTCCGCCGCCACATAGGAGGTGGCCTCGGAGATCAGATGCTTGAACAGGTCGCGATCCGACTGGGTGACGCGGATCGCTTCCAGCGTCATGCGGTTTTCGCGCAGCGCCGCTTCCATGTCCTGGAACGCCTTGCGCACGCCACTGTTTTCCGGCAGCAGGTAATCACGCAGCGAGCGGGTGATGGCGCTGGAGATACCGCCGTACAGCGACGCTTCGATCAGACGGTAGAACTTGCTGCGATCGGCGGACGAACGCAGGCGTTTCGGGATCACGCCCAGATCGAACATCAGCGAGTGGTAATCGGTGATGGAGTTGAACTGCTTGAACTGCACGCCCTCCATCTCTTCCACGCGCTCTTTCAACTCTTGCAGCGACAGCACGCGCGCCTGGCGCTCACCCACGGTCTGGGTCAGCAATTCAGTCGGCTGTACCGCGGTCGGCAGCCCCTGAATGGTGAACGGTTTGATATCGACCTTGCGGTCGCGCCCTGCCACCTGCTGCAGACGCACGCCAACCACCACGCGCTGGTGGCGTGAATTGACGACGTCAAGAGTGGAGTAACACACGCCGGCGCGCAGCTTGCCGTGCAGGCCCTTGTCGCGCGAGCCGCTGGTGGCGCCCGCTTCGGTGGTGTTACGGAAGTGCAGCAGCGTCAGGTCGGGGATCAGTGCGGTGACGAAGGCCGCCATGGTGGTGGATTTCCCCGCCCCGTTACCGCCGGACAGCGTGGTCACCAGCTCATCCAGATCAAAGGTGCGGGCGAAGAAGCCGTTCCAGTTAACCAGCGTCAACGAGCGAAATTTACCGCGTTCAATCATTCCTGTTCATCCTCTGCACCGTCAGGAGCGTTATCAACCTGCTGATCCTCAGCGTCATTCTCATCGTTCAGCGACAGGCTGGTTTCAACCGGCATCGCCTCGCCGTCGCGAATCATGCGCAGCTGCGCTTCACGCGGATCGTCGCCGCTGCGCACGTCGGCGCCGAAGCGGAACACCGCCTCGGTAATGCGGAACTTGCTGCTGTCATTGCCCATGAAATAGACCATGCCGAGGCGGCGCAGACGGTTCAGCGAGGTGCGCACCTTTTCGTGCAGCTTCTGCCGATCGAGATCCGAACCGGTAGAGCGCTGGTTGACGAACTTCAGCAGCTTGTTCTCATCGGCCAGGCTCAGCAGCTCGTCGTACAGCTCCTGATGGCTGAAAATGCCCTCGTGCGCCAGGCGCTCGGGGCTGAGATACAGGTAGCACAAGATCTTACCCACCATCATATCCAGCTCGGACAGCACCGAACGCGGGATCAGCGTGGTGGAGCGCGGGCGCAAATAGAAGAAACCTTCCGGCGCCCGAATCAGCTCGACGCTGTAACGGTTGTAAAACTCTTCCAGCTCATCCTGGAAATCCATTAAAAAGGCGTGGTTGTCCAGCTCATCGATACCGATGTGACGACCCGCGCGCAGTTGGCTATCCAATGCCGGAAACAGCGAGTTGGACAGCGCCTTGGCCAGCTTGACTGGCATTACTTGTTCAATATTTGTCGATGACATGGGCCTGGACCTTGGCTCCGTAATCATTGATTGCCTGCCATTCCGCCGGCAACCCTGAGAAATCTGCTTCAGCCACACCGAGGCGCACAGCCTGGTCGACCACTAAACGTGCCACGTCGAAATGACGCGCACGCGGATATTGCGCCAGATAATCGCGCATCACCGCTGCAAGGTTGAGCGGCATCTGCTGTTCCTGGTACACCTTCAGCGCCTCTTCGATCATCGCCGCCAGCTGTTCGCGAATCTCGCTGAACTCTTCGAACTCCAGATCCGGCGGCAGTTCCCCGGTCACTTCATCGCTGCGCAGCGCCAGTTCTTCGTCGCGCATGTCCAGCAGACGATCGGCATTGGCATGGGTCAGCGCCCACGGGTGGTCGAAATAGGTTTGCACCGACTGGCGCAGGCGCTGGGCGAACACGCGGTTTTTGTCCATATCGATAGCGGTACGGATAAATTTATGCACGTGGCGATCGTAGCCGATCCACAGGTCGATCGCCTGCTGACCCCAGCTGATGATGCGATCCAGCTTGCTTTGCAGATCGAACACCAGCTTGTCAACGAAACCCAGCTCCACGTTGCCGAGGGTTGCGTCCTGGATGCGCAGCAAGTTGGCCTGCAGCTTATCGCCCGCCGCATCCAGCGTATCCTGCAGCTCGCGCAGGGTGCCCGAGGTTTCCGACAGCAGCATCTCGCAGCTGGAGATCGCCGCCCGCCAATCTTTGCTCAGCAGCGCCGCGATGTCGTTCTTCACGCTCTGCTGCTGCTCGTCCATCACGCGTTGGGTCATGTCGATGCTGTCGAAGATTTCCGCCACCGAATATTTCAACGGCGCGAACACGTTGCGGTGCCAATGGAAATCGTCGCCGCCTTCGTCGGCGGCGTCGGCGGCGCGCTTCAGTTCCTGCGCCACGATCGACAGCTGCATCGACAGGCGCAGCGTGGAGAATTCGCGTTGGCGAATATAGTAATCGGTAATGCCGATACCCAACGGCGTCAGGCGGTAAATCGCGTTGCCGTCCGCCAGCTCGCTGGTAAAGCGGTTCAACAGGCGCTGGCGCACCATGTCGTTAATCGCATTGTTGGCGCGCATCGCCACCGTTTCATGCGTCTGTTCAAAACCCTTGCTGACATGGCGAAATGCATCAACCAGCTCACCTTCGCTCATCTCGCCGTCCAGTCGTTCGCCGTTCAGGGTGGCGATAGCGAGCAGAAATGCGAGACGCTCCGTAGGGAGCGAAATAGAGAAATCATTTTTCCGTGCCCAGGCGACCAGTTCGGGTACTGTCTGGGAAAATTCACTCATAGTTCGTCCTTCAGGTTTGGTTTATGCGCCATGACGTGAATATAGCGCCCCAAACTCACGTACGGCTCCTGCCGGCAATAGTGCTGTTCAAGCGCCAGTAACTCTTCAAATTTTTGTGTTTGCAGCTGTCTGCTCTGCAGATAGTCGTGGAACACCCGCACGCCGGTTTTGCCGCCGATGCGCATGCCCAGCTGTTCCAACCAACCGTAGACCAATAGCGGATCGTGCGGATATTGCGGCGACAGCGAACGCTTGCGGCGCCGTCTGACCTCGGGATCCACCAGTTGGAAATTACCCAACACCACGTTGCGCATCAAGAGGCCGTTGGCGTTGAAGAACATCAGCGACAGTGCGCCGCCCGGCGTCAGGCAGTCATACAACGCCTGCAGCGCCGCTTCGGGCTCGGCGATCCATTCAAGCACTGCATGAAACAATATCAGATCAACCGGCTGTTCCAAATGTTGAGCGATATCCTGCGCAGAACTTTGTACGAATTGCATGTTCTGGCTCACACCTTTCTGCTCCGCCAGCTGCGCGGCGCGCTGGATCATCTCACCAGAAAGATCGCACAACAACACCTGATGTCCTAATTCTGCCAGTTGGCAGGCCATATGGCCTTCACCGCCCCCGGCGTCGAGAATGCGCAGCGGCCGCTGCGGCAACTGCGCCAGCAGCCCGGTCAGATCCTGCCAAACCACCGCCTGGCGGATTTTTCCTTTCGTGGTGCCGTAAATATTACGCGCAAATTTTTCAGCAATATCGTCAAAATTGCGATCCTGCATGGACAACGGCTCCGCTGATCTCATTCTTGTCGGCGGCAAAGCGCACGCCCATTCAAACCTGCTATTTTGGCACAGACTGACTTAGAATGTATCTTCTTGCGGCCTGTTTATACCTGGATGCCGCTTTTTCACCCAAAAGGATCTGATTTTCGATGCTGTTCAACCTGAAAAAGTTCTTTGGCGCCCTGCTGATGCCACTGCCGCTGTTGATGCTGCTGATGGGGCTGGCGCTGCTGCTGCTGTGGTTCACCCGCTGGCAAAAAAGCGGTAAGACGATTTTCACGCTGAGCTGGCTGTTTTTACTGCTTTTCAGCCTGCAACCGGTGGCCGACCGGCTGCTGCGGCCGATCGAGGCCGAATACCAGACTTATCGCGGTAACGATCCGGTCAGCTACATCGTCGTGTTGGGCGGGGGCTATACCTACAATCCCGATTGGGCGCCCAGTTCAAACCTGCTCGGCAACAGTCTGCCGCGCGTGACGGAAGGCGTGCGGCTCTACCTTGCACATCCCGGCGCCAGGATGGTGTTCACCGGCGCGTCCGCCGGCCCCATGCAAAGCAACGCCGCCACTGCGGCGCTGGTGGCCGAAAGCCTGGGCGTGCCGCGCAGTGATATGGTGATCTTGGGGGAACCGCGCGATACCGAGCAAGAGGCCGCTCAGGTCGCCAAATTGGTCGGCGAGCAACCGTTCATTCTGGTGACCTCCGCCAACCATCTGCCGCGCGCCATGCGTTTCTTCAAGGCTAAGGGGCTGCACCCGATCCCGGCGCCGGCCAACCAGTTAGCGATCGACTCGCCGCTGAATATCTGGGATCGCGCCACACCGTCGTCAATGTTCCTCGGCCATACCGAGCGCGCGTGGTATGAAACGCTGGGTAGTCTGTGGCAATGGCTGAAGGGCGCAGATAGCGCCGGCGCAGAGTAAAGCTCGTTCAACCGGCCAGCCAGGGCAGCAGCTGTTGCGACGCATAGTCGAACGGCCGCCGCTCCAGCTTGCCGGTATGGATCAAACGCCCTACCGCTTCCCACACCACATATAGCCAGCGCCGCGCCAGGAAAGCGTCGGCGACCGGCGCCCGCTGCAGATAGCTGAACAGCAGCTGGCTGGGCATGCCCGCCTCGCAGAGGCGGAAAAGATCGTATTCGCGCGGCGCCCACAGCACTACGCCGGGATTGAGCATCGCCAGCAGTTGATCGCTTTTGGGATCTTTCAGCATGCTGCGCAGCGATAAGTTACCGTGCACCAGAACACAGGGATCATCGAAGCCGACGAAGAAATGGGTCAGCGCTTCGCGCGTGCGGTACAGCAAACGCCGATCCGCCATGGTCAACTGCGGGGTGGTGAGATTGACCACCGTCGCCCACAGCACTTCGACCCGCTGTTGATACCAGCAAAACCAGTCATTCTCCTGCGTGCTGTCAACGCTGCCGACGCTGCCGTGGCTGTCGATGCGGTGCCAGGCCAATATCCCGTCAACGATCTGCTCCATCAGCATATTCCAGCGATCCGGAGAGCGCGTCGGCGCCTCAGCCGACACGCCGCGCAGGCGCTCGAGCAGCAGGATTTCCGTATACGGCGCCTGGTGGGTACACACCACACCATACACCGTAGGCAGGCGAATATCCCCGTCGCGCGCCAGCATCGACAGCTTGTACGCCTCCTGCTGGGCGATGCCCCGACAGATAAAGCTTTTCGCCATCAGCGGGATCGCGTTGCCCTGCCGATCGTACAGCGAATACATATGCGCATAAGGCTGTTCGCTCACCCGCTCCAGCCGGCTGATGGACTCACCCAGCACAATGCTCAGTTCGGCGCGTAACTGCTCCATAAGGCATTCACCTCAGGCTAATTAGGGGGGATGCGTAACATCATCGAACGGCGAGCGGAAAAATTCTTCAACGCAGATCAACAAAACGGGGATCAATAATGGGGGTATTGCATCGTCGGCGCGTTGCGCGGCGCGCCGACGAAATCAGGCTCAGGGTTGAATGCTGTCGCGCACGCGCTGGAGGTCTTCCGGCGTATCGACCCCCACGCTCGGGATCGCTTTCGCGACCGCCACGTGGATCTTTTCACCGTACCACAGCACGCGCAGCTGTTCCAACAGCTCGATCTGCTCCAGTTGGCTCGGCGCCCAGCTGACGTAGCGGCGCACGAAGCCCGCGCGGTATGCGTAGATGCCGATATGACGCAGCAGGCTGTCGCCGATGCTCTCTTTCGACGCGGCGAAACGCTCGCGATCCCACGGAATGGTGGCGCGTGAGAAATAGAGCGCGTAGCCCTGCGCGTCCATCACCACCTTCACCGCATTGGGGTTGAAAGCCTCTTCGGCGCTCTCGATCGGCACCGCCAACGTCGCCATGCCGGCCTGGCTGCCCGCCAGGTTTTCCGCCACCTGCCGCACGATAACGGGTGGGATCAGCGGCTCATCGCCCTGCACGTTAACGATGATCTGGTCGTCGGCAAAGCCGTAGTGCGCGATCACTTCCGCCAGACGCTCGGTGCCGGAATGGTGATCCGGGCTGGTCATGCACACTTCGCCGCCGGCGGCTTCCACCGCTTTGGCGACTTCAGGATGATCGGTCGCCACGATGACGCGGCTAGCGCCGGACTCACGGGCGCGCTCCATCACATGCACCACCATCGGCTTGCCGTGAATATCGGCCAGCGGTTTGCCCGGCAAACGGGTTGAGGCATAGCGGGCGGGAATAATAGCGATAAAACTCATGCGTGCTTCTCATCCAGCGACAGCGCACGCGCTTCATTTTCCAACAGCACCGGAATGCCATCACGCAGCGGGTAAGCCAACCCATCCGCTTTGCACACCAGTTCCTGGTTTTCTTTATTGAAATAGAGTTTGCCGTTGCATACCGGGCAGGCAACGATTTCGAGTAAACGGTGGTCCATGCATCCTCCGCTAGGGGATAGGTCATCTGGGAAAGGCAGTGAGGATAGCATAACGCCCGGCCTCAGGTTAATCATCGGCGGCGCCAAGGTGCCGATATTTCCTCACTGCGTCAGCGCGACAGCTTGAACTGCGGCGCATCCCGGCGTAGAATTTTGTGATACAAATCACAAAAAAGCCGTGATACATGATCAAACGTCTGCATAAAATCATCGCTCTGTTCGCTAACTTCAGCCACTGAGCCCCTTTGTAACGAGCGACGCTTCACTTCGTTTTACCCCACCGACGGCGTCGCTCGTTATCCCACTTCCCAGCCGGCACCCCATTCCGCGGCCAACGCGGCCGGAATGTCGCCCAGCGCGACGCGTTGCGCACCGTGCCATTTGGCCGTGCGCGCGATGGCCTGCCGGATGTCCTGCGCTCGCTGTTTACCGAAGCGCACCTGCGGCTCCGCATGGAAACTGATGATCTCGAAGATGCCCTGGCGACGGTGCGCCTTGGCGTCAATCCGCCCCACCAGCTCGCCCCGATGCAGCACCGGCAACGTGAAGTAACCATAGCGACGTTTTTCTTTCGGCGTGTAACACTCCAGCCGATAGTCAAAGTTGAACAGTTCGAGCGCCCGGCGGCGATCCCACACCACCGGATCAAAAGGCGACAGCAGGCTGGTGACCGTCGATTTCAGTTTGCCCTGCTCCGCCAGCGGCAGCAGTTCCGCCAGTGATTCATGCACATAGAACTGCCCTTCCAGCCCCTCTACCTGCACCGGCGAAATTTCCCCCTGCGCCTGCAGCTCTGCCAGCAAGGCTTTTGGCGCCACGCGTTTCAGCCGATAATAATCCGCCAACCACTCGGCGCGGAAAATGCCCAGATAGCGGCAGGTGCGATGCAACATCTGCCGGCGCGCCCGCTCCGCAGGCAGCGTATGACGCGCATCGTCCCAGGCCGGCAGCAGCCTTTCGGTCAGATCGTAAACCCGGTGGAAGTTGCGACGCTCGGCCACCATCAGCTTGCCGGCGGTAAACAGGATCTCCAGGTGCCGTTTCTCCGGTTTCCAGTCCCACCACCCGCTGTTGCCTTTCTTCTCGGCGCTGAAATCGGCGGAACGCACCGGCCCCTGTTGTTCGATATGCCGCAGCAGGTTGTCCATCGCCGCCTGGTGCTGCTGCACCCAGTCGGCCGAGTATTTCCAGCCCATATCATGCGGCGCCAGCATGCGATGCCGCAACAGACCAAAATCCTCGATCGGCAGGAAACAGGCCTCGTGCGCCCAATACTCGAACAACTTGCGGCCGGCGAGCGCCTGCTCCAGCCACTCCGGCTGATAGGCCCCCAAACGGCTGAACAGCACCAGATACGGGCTGCGGGCGACGACGCTAATGGTATCGATTTGTAACAGCCCCATGCGCTGGATCGCGCTCACGACATCATCGGGCCGAGCCTGGCGTTTAAGCGGAGAAAGCAGCCCCTGGGCGGCAAGGTGCAGTGCGCGAGCGGCGGTAAGGGAAATGGTCGGGGTGGTCATCCTGATATCCGTGGCGAGTAGGCAATGGCCTGATAATAGTGGATATCGCGGGATTTATCTTCGCCAGTGCTTGCGGGTGGCGACACCGGCACTGGCGAGGAAGGAGGATGCGATCAGAACGCGATAACGTCTGCCGCGGACAGCCCATGCGAGCTGCGATAGATCGAGAACTCAACGTTCTGACCTTCGTTCAACGACTTATTTTTGGTGTTGGCGATAGCGTTGCGGTTGACATAGATTTCGTCGCTGCCATCTACCGGTGAAATAAAACCATAGCCTTCGGCCTGATTAAACCATTTCACACGACCCATTTTTAACACAGTATTTTTAAACATAACTTATATCCTTTTACTTGAGCATCCTTGACAACGTCATTTTTTATATTGTCTGGACGCTACCAGCCCATCCTAAAGTTTTTCGTAACAAACCTCTCGTGAGCAAAAAAATAAAAAACCCGCACTAAGGCGGGCTTGTTGAACTTAATATCTTCCGCATGACTCAGCGCTGAAGCGTCACCATGGTTGTATTAAGATCTCTTTATACGCGTTCCCTGTCTTCTTACAGAGCAACTACGTTGGCGGCAGCCGGCCCGCGCGGGCTGTCCTGGATGGTGTACTCGACGCGCTGGCCTTCAGCCAGGGTCTTGAAACCGTCGGTCATGATTGCGGAGAAGTGTACGAATACATCTTTGCCGCCGTCGTGCTGCTCAATGAAACCAAAACCTTTGCTTTCGTTGAACCACTTAACTTGACCAGTCTTCTTAGACATTACTTTTACCTTTAAATATATTTACAAAACCTGCCATAAGAGGCAATTGCGGCCATTTCAGAAACATTACTTATGGGAGGTACTTAGAAGGTTCGTCTTTGAAGCGGAATCGGATGATAACGTTTTTGGAGGAACTGCTTAACTCTAAACTCGAACATAAATAGGTCTGGATTACAGGCCGACTTGCATTTACTCATAAAAATGGTGAATGCACAAGAGGTTTATTGCAATAAATTCATCATTACACCGAATTTATTTTTATCCCCATGAATATACATGACTTAATTTAACGCTCGCCGCAGCCGATCCAGCGCGTTCCTCTCCTCACCGGGGCATCATTTGCCCGTCTGAGCGCTGCAAATGAGAGCTAACGCATAAAACTCTAATATGCTTGACGCCGCTATAACAAATCCCAAATCAGATGGCTAAACTTGAGGGGAAAACAAGGCAGACGGCTTTTTCGCCAGCACTTTTGCCGCTAAAAACACGATTTTTCAGATTATGCTGAATCAAGGAGCTATGCGCATGACCGCCCAGCAGTTCGTTTCACCTAATGAAATCCGCGCCAGATTCTCTCACGCGATGTCGGACATGTATCAAAAAGAGGTACCGCTGTACGGCGATCTGCTGGAGCTGGTGGCGGAAACCAACCGGCAGGTTCTACGCGAAGATGCCGCACTGGCTCATCAACTGCAAATCACCGGCGAGATCGAACGCCTGGCCATGGAGCGCCACGGCGCGATCCGGGTCGGCACGGCGGACGAACTGGCCACCCTGCGCCGCCTGTTCCGGGTGATGGGCATGGCGCCGGTCGGTTACTATGACCTGTCGGTGGCGGGCGTTCCGGTGCACTCCACCGCTTTTCGCGCCATACACGAAGACGCGCTGCAGATCAGTCCTTTCCGCGTGTTCACCTCCCTGCTGCGCCTGGAACTGATAGAAGATCCCGCGCTGCGTGCGCTGGCCGAGCGCTTGCTGGCGCGCCGCCGTATCTTTACCGATCGCGCGCTGGAGCTGATGGCGCTGCAGGAAGCGCAAGGCGGGCTGAATGAAGTGCAGGCGCAAGAATTTGTCGAACAAGCGCTGGAAACCTTCCGCTGGCATAACCAGGCGACGGTCAGCGCCGAAGAATACCGGCAGCTGCACGATCAGCATCGCCTGATCGCCGACGTGGTGGCGTTTAAAGGGCCGCATATCAACCACCTGACACCACGTACGCTGGATATCGATCGCGTTCAGCAAGCGATGCCCGGCCGCGGTATTACGCCCAAAGCGGTCATCGAGGGCCCGCCGCGCCGCCGCCGCGCGATCCTGCTGCGCCAAACCAGCTTCAAAGCGTTGGAAGAAAGCGTCGATTTCGTTGAGCACGACGGCCACGCCATCGCCGGTCACCATACCGCGCGCTTCGGCGAGATCGAACAACGCGGCGTGGCGCTAACGCCTAAAGGACGCGAACTTTACGACCGTTTGCTGCAGGCGACCAACGATGCGTTGCAGGCGCCGCCGAGCGAGAAGAATGCCGAGCGCTACTATCAACTGCTGGAGGAAAACTTCCGGGCGTTTCCGGATGATTACGCCACGCTGCGTGAGCAACAGCTAGCCTGGTTCCGCTATTTCCCGACCGAATGCGGCCTGGCGGCCAAAGAGTCGCTGGACAAGCACAGCACCCTGGAACAGCTGATCGAGAAAGAACACGTTCGCTTCCAGCCTCTGGTGTATGAAGATTTTCTGCCGGTCAGCGCGGCGGGGATTTTCCAGTCGAATCTGGGGGACAGCCGCCACGCGCAGTACAACGCGGTTTCCAGCCGGGCAGCGTTTGAACAAGCGTTGGGCAGTGAGGTGATCGACGAGCTGGCGCTGTATCAGCAAACCCAGCAGCGTTCGCTGGAAGCCTGCGCGCAAGCCCTGGGGCTTGCCACGCTGGCATCCTGAGATTACTTAGTCAGCAGGGACTCGATATCCTGCAGCAGTTGCTCAGCCTGAGCGGACGGTAGCACCGCATCAACCGGTAGATACCACCAATTGGGCTGGGCAAAGGCGCGACACTTCACCGCGTCCTTCTCCGTCATCAACAGCGTTTGATCTGCATTAACCAACGCCGCCAGCGGTTCCTGCTGATATTCCTGATGATCGGCAAACGCCACTTCCTGCACGACTTCGACGTTCAACTTTTCCAACGTCGCGAAGAAACGCGGCGGATGGCCGATACCCGCCATCGCCACCACGCGCGGCAGCTCGGCCGCCGGGCGACGCTCACCGCTCAGCAGGTTCACCGCATCACGCGCCTGCAGACGCATGGCAATTTCCCCGGCCTGCGCCACGCCGCCATTGGCGACGCGCGCATCGACGCTGCCAAGCCGCGCGGCACGTTCACGCATCGGCCCGGCCGGCAACCACCAGCCGTTACCGAAACGACGCACGCCGTCGATGACCACCAGCTCGAAGTCACGCTGTAAAGCGTAGTGCTGCAAGCCGTCGTCGGTGATGATCACATCCAGCGGCTGTTGTTGCAGCAGGGCCTGCACCGCCTCGGCTCGCTTGGGCGCGATCGCCACAGGCGCACCGGTACGTTGATAAATCAGCACCGGCTCATCGCCCGCCTCGCGGGTCGACGTATTCTGACCGAGCACCAGCGGATAAACCGCCGACTTGCCGCCGTAGCCGCGTGACACCACGCCAACGCGATAGCCCCGTTGTTGCAGGTGTTCCACCAGCCAAATCACCATCGGCGTTTTACCGTTGCCGCCGGCGGTGAGGTTACCCACCACCACTACCGGCACCGGCGAACGCCAACTTTTACGCAGGCCGCAGCGGTAACTGAGACGGATCAGCCAACTGAACAAGCCATAAAGCCACGAGAGCGGCAATAGCGCCAGATAAAGCAACGAACCGCCGGACCAGATGCGCTCAATCATTATTGACCAAACTGCATGCGGTGCAGCTGCGCATAGGCGCCCTGGCGCTCAAGCAACTCGGCGTGTTCACCGCGTTCGACGATGCGGCCGTCCTCCACCACCAGGATCTCGTCCGCCTTCTCAATGGTCGACAGACGGTGCGCGATCACCAGCGAAGTGCGGTCTTTCTGCAGCTCGTCCAGCGCGGCCTGAATGGCACGCTCGGATTCGGTATCCAGCGCAGACGTCGCCTCATCCAGGATCAGGATCGGGCAATCGCGCAGCAAAGCACGCGCGATGGCAATGCGCTGGCGTTGGCCGCCGGACAGCATCACGCCGTTTTCACCGATCACCGTATCCAGACCGTTTTCCATCTTGTTGATGAAGTCCATCGCGTACGCCATTTCCGCCGCTTTCTCAATCTGCTCGCGGCTGTATTCGCTCTCGCGCGCATAGGCGATGTTGTTGGCGATGGTGTCGTTGAACAGGTGCACGTTTTGTGAAACCAGGGCCACCTGATTGCGCAGCGAGGCCAGGGTATATTCACGCAGATCGTGGCCATCCATCAGGATTTCGCCTTCCTGAATATCGTAGAAGCGCGTCAGCAGGTTGGCGATGGTGGATTTACCCGAACCGGAACGGCCCACCAACGCGACGGTTTTGCCTTCGGAGATTTTCAGGTTGATATCACGCAGCGCCGGCGTTTCTTTGGCCGGGTAGTAGAAGGTGACGTTGCGGAATTCGATATCGCCTTTCGCACGCTTCACTTCGCGGGTGCCGGTGTCTTTTTCCTGTTCCATATCCAAAATGGAGAACAGCGTCTGACAGGCCGCCATCCCTCGCTGGAACTGGGCATTGACGTTGGTCAGCGACTTCAGCGGACGCATCAGCGCGATCATCGACGAGAACACCACGGTAATGGTGCCGGCGGTCAGGGTTTCCATCACGCTTGGGAAGCTGGCGGCAAACAGCACGAACGCCAGGGCCAGCGAAGCGATCAGCTGAATGATCGGATCGGAAATCGAAGACGCGGAGACCAGTTTCATGCCCTGTTGGCGCATGCGGTTGCTCACCGAGTTAAAACGCTCGGTTTCCACCTGCTGGCCGCCGAAGATCAACACTTCTTTATGGCCTTTCAGCATCTGCTCGGCGCTGGTGGTCACCTGCCCCATGGTGTTCTGCATGTTCTTGCTGATGTTGCGGAAACGCTTGGACACCAGGCGAATGGCGATGGAGACGATCGGCGCCAGCACGATCAGGATCACCGACAGCTGCCAGCTGTAGTAAAACATCATGATGAACAGGCCAATGATCGAGGCTCCTTCACGCACCACGGTCACCAGCGCGCTGGAAGAGGAGGAAGCTACCTGCTCGGAATCATAGGTAATACGCGACAGCAAAGTCCCGGTGGACTGCTGATCGAAGAAGGCCACCGGCATTCTCATCATGTGGCCAAACAGGCGGCGGCGCATTTGCATCACCACCATGCCGGAAACCCAGGAAATGCAGTAGCTTGAAACAAAACTGGTCACGCCGCGCATCAACATCAGCGCAATCACCGCCAACGGCATCCATACCAGCACGCTGCTGTCGGTTTTTCCAAACCCATCGTCCAATAGCGGTTTAAGCAGAGACAGCATCAGCGTGTCCCCCGCTGCGTTCATAATCAACGCAATGGCGGCCACAATCAGCCCGGTCTTAAAAGGAGTGATCATCGGCCAGAGTCGACGGAACGTCTGCCAGGTCGAGAGATCTTTATCATTCATCATGCAAATACCAGCATCGGAAGAAATAGCGGCCTATTTTACTCATTATCACCCTCTACGCCAAACCGCTGATGGTACCAACGGGGCATTAATTGTTCGCGAAAGCCTTTAATTTGCCAATCGTTGTCGAAAAAAAGTACCGATAACTGACCCGAGCGCGTTGTATCGCGCCATTGGATGCCATTTGCCCGGTATCTGGCGACCACTTTCCGCGCCGGCAATCGCCATTTGTTGTAACGCGATGCGGAGGCCAGCGCCACTTCGGGATTGACCGCGCGCAGAAACGGCGGCGTCGAGGACGTCTTGCTGCCGTGATGCCCCACCTGCAACACCGTAGCCGCCAAGCGATCGCGCCGCAACCGTAACAGCTGCGCCTCCGCCTTCTTTTCCGCATCGCCGGTGAGCAGCAAACTGAATTGCCCATCGTCGATGCGGATCACGCAGGAGTCGTCATTGACCGGCCTTTTGCGCGTTTTCGGTGGCCACAGCACCTCGAATTGCAGCGATTGCCAGCGCCAACGCTCCCCGGCGATGCAGGGCAAGTGTCCTTCCCCGCGTATCGGGCTGCGCACCGTCGCCTGCGGAAACGCCCGCCGCATCACCGGCAGCCCGCCGATATGATCGAGGTGAATATGGCTGATAATGATCTGCTCCAGTTCAATATTCCGCCAGTTCAACATCGGTAAGATATGCCGTTCGGCAGCGCTGCCCGTGGGCCAACGATCGCCGGTATCGTACAGTATCCCCTTGCCGTTTTGCTCGATAACCACCGCCAACCCGTGCCCGACATCAAGCATATCGACACGCCAGCGATAGTCCGGCGCTTTGCCACGCCACAACACGCAGCATATCGCCACCGCCGCCAGCCCCGGCGCATAGCGCCACCACCAATGAAAGCGCCAGCAGATAACGATAAGCCATCCCGCTATGCTGGCCAGCAGCGAGGCGGCCCCCAAATCCCCCCAACCGCGTTGCAGGTAATGCAGCGGCACAAACACCCCGCTCAACGTGAAATCTGCCAACCACCAAAGCCCGTAACTTAGCGAGGGGAAGACGCCGCCGATCACCGCCAGCAAAATCAACGGCACCGTCACCAATGAGACGATGGGCACAGCCCAAAGATTGGCAGGCAGCGAGGTCAGCGTCAGACCTAAAAACAGCGCGACCTGCATCGGCACCAGCAACAACGTCATGCCCAACTGAATATGCAGCCAGCGTACCGGCGCCCAATACCAGGCCGAGCGAAATCGCTCGCTGAGCGGTGCCCATTCAAACCAAAAAATCAAACACCCCACCGCCAGCACCGACAGCCAAAAACTGTCTGACAAAACCGCCAACGGATCGCACAGCAAAATCAGCCCGATACACCACAGCCACACTTGCCAGGAAGAACAATGAACGCCGCGCAAGCGCAACAGCATCCACAGCGTCATCGCCAACGCGGTACGCACCGCCGGCGGTTGGGCGCCCACCAACCAAACATAGATCAGCGTCGCCACCCAGCCTGCGACCAATGGAAAGCGATAGCCAATCAAATGGGCGGGAAGAAAAAACTGCAGCGCTCGCAACGCGGCCCAGAACAAAATGGCGACCATCGCCACATGCAACCCTGAAATGGCCATCAGGTGAGCGATGCCGGTTTTCAGCATCAGCGTGCGCAAAGCCTGCTCCAGCGCGGTTCGTTCCCCAAACGCCAGCGCCAGCAATACCGCCTTGTAACGCAATTCACCGATGTTAGTTTCCGCATGGCTGATGATGCGCTGACGCAGCCCGCAGTCGCCATCCAGCAAACGAGCCTGCCTGACCCGCCCCGTCAACGGCTGGCGCTGGGCAATCGCCCAACGTTGGCTGTCAAATCCGCCTTCATTGAGCTTGCCATGTACCGGCCGCAGGCGCAGTTTCAATTGCCAACGCTGCCCGGCACACAGCCGCTGCCGTTCGGGAGCCCACGTCGTGGTAAACGCCAGCGCAGGCGCCAACCAATGACCGTCGACCCGCTCGATGCGCATCAGCGTCTGTTTACTGGCGGCGGGCTCCAGCGCGACGCTGCTCACCTGCACCACCGCCGTCACGTCCGGCATGCGAGTTAAGCGCTCCATTTGCCCGAGCAGGCTTCCGGCGTTGAAAACCGCCCATGTGAATCCCAATCCCAGGCAGGCCAAATAGCGGCAGAACGGCCAACGCGCGCGCAACAGCAAGCAGCCGACAAACAGCATCGGCCACAGCAGCCATAGTTCTGGCAACTGCGGTAAAATCAGCAGCGGCAAGATGCCGCAGATAACGGCGAATATCGCCAGATCCAGCGAAATTTTGATCGTTCTTCTCCCATCGCACCCGCCACGCGCACAAGCGCGTTACGGCAGGCAAACAGGATGAGTCAAGCGGCATGTCGCGACCAGCGGGCTTTAGCGAGAATGCGGCGAGCGCGCCAGGGTAAGAGAGGTTTATGCAGCAACTACACCGCAAATGCGGCGCAGTACGCAATTCACAAGCGTATCGTGGAGAATCGCAGGCGAAAAAAAACGGCGCCTTACAGGCACCGTTTTATATTCTTTACAAGCAACAACGCTATGATCAGTCAGCGACTAGCCATAGATATTGGCGCGGTCACGCAACTCTTTGCCTGGTTTGAAGTGAGGAACGTACTTGCCGTCCAGCTCGACTTTGTCACCGGTTTTCGGGTTGCGGCCTACACGCGGGGCACGGTAGTGAAGAGAAAAACTGCCGAATCCGCGGATCTCAATGCGTTCGCCCTCGGCCAGCGTAGCGGCCATGTGCTCAAGCATCTCTTTCACTGCATCCTCAACGGCCTTCGCCGGAATATGAGATTGCTGGCCAGCAAGTCTTTCAATAAGTTCAGACTTGGTCATAGTACCTCCAAGCTTTGCAGCTAAACTACCGTATTGGGGCGGTCAGCGACCGCCCCCCGTCATTACTCGCCTTTAGCCGCTTTGAAAGCTTCAGCCATTGCGTTAGAGAAGTTGCCTTCTTCCTGTTTGTTGTTAACAGTTGCGATGGCGTCTTTCTCGTCAGCTTCGTCCTTAGCACGTACGGACAGGCTTACAACGCGGTTCTTACGGTCAACGCCGGTGAATTTAGCTTCAACTTCGTCACCTACGTTCAGAACCAGAGTTGCATCTTCAATGCGGTCGCGAGAGGCTTCAGATGCACGCAGGTAACCTTCTACGCCGCCTGCCAATTCAACTGTAGCACCTTTGGCGTCAACTGCAGTGACTTTACCAGTAACAATAGCACCTTTCTTGTTCATAGACAGGTAGTTATTGAACGGGTCTTCAGCCAGTTGCTTCACGCCCAGGGAGATACGCTCGCGCTCTGCGTCAACTTGCAGAACAACAGCAGCGATTTCGTCGCCTTTCTTGTATTCACGTACTGCTTCTTCGCCTGCAACGTTCCAGGAGATGTCAGACAGGTGAACCAGGCCGTCGATGCCGCCGTCCAGGCCGATGAAGATACCGAAGTCAGTGATAGACTTGATTTTACCTTCAACGCGGTCGCCCTTGTTGTGGGTTTCTGCGAACTGCTGCCATGGGTTGGATTTGCACTGCTTCAGGCCCAGGGAGATACGACGACGTTCTTCATCGATGTCCAGAACCATCACTTCCACTACGTCGCCCACGTTAACAACTTTGGACGGATGGATGTTTTTGTTGGTCCAATCCATTTCAGAAACGTGTACCAGACCTTCAACGCCTTCTTCGATTTCTACGAAGCAGCCGTAATCAGTCAGGTTGGTTACACGGCCAGTCAGCTTGGTGCCTTCTGGGTAACGTTTCGCGATAGCAACCCATGGATCTTCGCCCAGCTGTTTCAGGCCCAGGGATACACGAGTACGCTCGCGGTCGAACTTCAGCACTTTAACAGTGATTTCATCGCCAACATTGACGATTTCGCTTGGGTGCTTAACGCGTTTCCAAGCCATGTCAGTGATGTGCAGCAGGCCGTCTACGCCGCCCAGATCAACGAATGCACCGTAGTCAGTGAGGTTCTTAACGATACCTTTAACTTCCATGCCTTCCTGCAGGTTTTCCAGCAGTTGATCGCGCTCAGCGCTGTTCTCGGATTCGATAACCGCACGGCGAGAAACGACAACGTTGTTGCGCTTCTGATCCAGCTTGATGACTTTGAACTCAAGCTCTTTGCCTTCCAGGTGCAGAGTGTCACGTACCGGACGCACGTCAACCAGGGAACCTGGCAGGAACGCGCGGATGCCGTTCAGCTCGACGGTGAAGCCACCCTTCACTTTGCCGTTGATAACACCGGTTACAGTCTCAGCTTCTTCGTAGGCTTTTTCCAGCGTGATCCAAGCTTCGTGACGCTTAGCTTTCTCACGGGACAGCAGGGTTTCACCGAAGCCGTCTTCAACAGCATCCAGAGCAACGTCAACTTCGTCACCAACCTGGATTTCCAGCTCGCCCTGGGCGTTTTTGAATTGCTCAGCCGGGATGGCAGACTCAGATTTCAGACCGGCGTCAACCAGTACGATATCTTTGTCGATAGCAACAACGACGCCACGAACGATGGAACCCGGGCGGGTTTCGATTTCTTTTAAGGATTCTTCAAAGAGTTGAGCGAAAGATTCAGTCATGTTGTTAATCTTCAGGGTTCTTTAGTTTAACGTCCATTTAGCGTCCCGCCGAATGGGGTTGTTTCACATACCCCGCCATTGGCTCCATGCCGACAGGGTTTAAGGTTACAGGGGTAAAATTTTACCCGATATATTGCGATACCGCTATGACAAATATGACAAAAAGCCAATAGCGCCGCCGCGCTTATTGCTGCGGCAACGCCAACACTTTCTGTGCATACGTCAACGCCTGCCGGATCACTTCTTCGATCGACATGCTGGTAGAATCCAGCACGAGGGCGTCAGAAGCGGGCACCAGAGGCGCGATAGGCCGATTACGGTCACGGTCGTCCCGTTCCTTTATCTCGGCTAAAAGACGTTCAAAGTTAACATTAAAGCCTTTCTCCTGCAACTGCAGCATGCGGCGGTGCGCGCGCTCCTCCGAGCTGGCGTCGAGGAAAATCTTGACCGGCGCGTCAGGGAACACCACCGTGCCCATGTCGCGGCCATCGGCAATCAGGCCGGGCGCCTCACGGAATGCGCGCTGGCGGCGCAGCAACGCCTCGCGCACGCGCGGAAACGCAGCCGCTTGCGACGCGGTGTTGCCGACGGTTTCGGTGCGGATCTCATTGCTGACGTCCTCACCTTCCAAAATCACCTGCAGCTTGCCGTCCTGGGCAACGAAGCGAACATCGAGATGTGCGGCCAGCGGAACCAGCGCTTCCTCAGAAGTGATATCCACCTGATGATGCAACGCCGCCAGCGCCAGCACGCGATAGATCGCGCCGGAGTCCAGCAAACGCCAACCAAGGGACTCGGCCAACGCTTTACACAGCGTGCCTTTGCCCGCGCCACTTGGTCCATCAACGGTTATCACCGGGGCTGTAGCCGTCATTTCTCTCTCCTTCAGGTAGAAAACCTCACAGAGACACGGCGTGCTTCGACTCGAAGCACGTGAGCTCTGTCACCTGCCCAATCAGGGGCAAATACGGTGGCGTATTATACGCTGCCCTACGGCGATCTGTTACCCTGGAACTATCCGGTTGTTGAAAATAAGCGCACAACCGCGAAAAAGTATAGAAGAAACGCCGGTCGCCAAAGGTTAAAAACGATAAAGGCCCGCAAAGGGGCCTTAAAATAAACGATTTGACGGGTTACGCCGGCTGGCTGATGCGCGCCAGCTGTTCGAAATAATCCGGGAAGGTCTTCGCGGTGCATTTCGGATCGAGAATGGTGACCGGCGTATCCGACAGCGCCACCAGCGAGAAGCACATTGCCATGCGGTGATCGTTGTAGGTGCCGATCTCGGCGAACTGCAGCTTGGCCGGCGGCACGACGTGAATGTAGTCTTCGCCTTCGTCCACTTCCGCCCCCACTTTACGCAGCTCGGTGGCCATCGCCGCCAGACGGTCGGTCTCCTTCACCCGCCAGTTGTAGATATTGCGGATGGTGGTCGGCCCCTCGGCGAACAGCGCTGCGGTGGCGATGGTCATCGCCGCGTCGGGAATGTGGTTCATGTCCATGTCGATGCCGCGCAGTTCACCGCGGCTGCACTCGATGAAATCGTCGCCCCAGGTGATGCGCGCGCCCATTTTCTCCAGCACGTCGGCAAACTTGGTGTCGCCCTGCACGCTTTTGCGACCGATGCCGGTCACGCGCACGGTGCCGCCCTTGATCGCCGCCGCCGCCAGGAAGTAAGAGGCGGAAGAAGCGTCGCCCTCAACCAGGTAATCGCCCGGCGCGATATACGTCTGGCGCCCCTGGATATGGAATACCCGGTAGTTGTCGTGGCTCACCGATACGCCGAAGGTGCGCATCAGATGCAGCGTGATGTCGATGTACGGCTTGGAAACCAGCTCGCCCTTGATGTGGATCTGCGTATCCTGCGGCGCCAGGGGCGCGGTCATCAGCAACGCGGTCAGGAACTGGCTGGAAACGCTGCCGTCAACGGTGACGTCGCCGCCCTGGAAACCGCCGCGCAGGCGAATTGGCGGGTAATCGGTCTGTTCGAGGTAATCAATCTGCGCCCCGCCCTGGCGCAACGCGTCCACCAGATGGCCGATCGGGCGTTCTTTCATGCGAGGTTCCCCGGTCAGCACCACGTCGCCTTCACCAAGGCACAGCGCCGCCGCCAGTGGGCGCATCGCGGTGCCGGCATTGCCGAGGAACAGTTCCAGCGGTTGGTTGGCCACCAACGGCCCGGCCACGCCGGTCACTTCACACACGGTGCGGTCGGCGGAAAGCCGGTAGTTCACACCCAACGCCTGCAGCGCATTCAGCATATGACGCACGTCGTCGCTGTCCAGCAGGTTGGTCAGCCGGGTCGTTCCCTCCGCCAGCGCCGCCAGCAGCAGAGCGCGGTTAGAAACGCTCTTCGAGCCGGGTAAGTTGACGGTGCCATTGACCAGGGCGACCGGTTGTAACGTCAGGGAATCCACCATGTGAACAAAACTCTCCAATTCTGATAAACGAAACGGCTCCGGAATAATGCCGGAGCCGCTTTAATGCAAAAGGACAACAGCCTGAGGCCGCCCGCGCCTGGCGGGCTGCCGGAATCAACCGTGACGACGTTCGAAGTCGGCCATGAAGTCGGTCAGCGCCTGGACGCCGGCCAGCGGCATGGCATTGTAAATAGAAGCGCGCATGCCGCCAACTACCCGGTGGCCTTTCAGCGCCTGCAGGCCGATAGCCTCGGCTTCGCTGAGGAACACCTTGTCCAGCGCCGCATCGGCCAGCTGGAACGGCACGTTCATCCAGGAACGGTTGGCGATCGCCACCTGGCTGCGGTAGAAGTCAGATTTATCGATGGTCGCGTACAGCAGCTCGGCCTTGGCCTGATTGCGTTTTTGCATCTCCACCAGGCCGCCCTGCTCTTTCAGCCATTTGAACACCAGCCCGGACAAGTACCAGGCGAAGGTCGGCGGGGTGTTGAACATCGAGCCGTTCTCGGCCAGCACGGTGTAGTCAAGGATAGACGGCACTTCTTTGCGCGCCTTGCCCAGCAGATCGTCGCGCACGATCACCAGCGTCAGGCCGGCAGGGCCGATATTTTTCTGCGCGCCGGCGTAAATCACGCCGAAACGGCTGACGTCGAGCGGGCGGGACAGGATGGTCGAGGAGTAATCGCCGATCACCACTTTGTCGCCGAAGTCCGGCGTTTCATCGATGGCCACGCCGTCGATGGTCTCATTCGGGCAATAATGCACGTAAGCCGCGTCGTTGCTCAGTTGCCACTCTTTCATCGGCGTGATGCCGCTCAGGCCGTCGATGCGGGTTTTCACGTCGATGACGTTCGGGGCGCAATACTTTTCCGCTTCCTTGATGGCGCTGTGCGCCCAATAACCGCCGTCGATATAGTCGGCGGTGGCCTTGTCGCCCAGCAGGTTCAGCGGCAGCGCGGCGAACTGCGCGCGGGCGCCGCCGTGGCAAAACAGCACTTTATAGTTGGAGGGGACTTTCAGCAGATCGCGCAGATCCTGTTCCGCCTGCTCGGCAACGGCGATGAATTCTTTGCTGCGGTGACTGATCTCCATCACAGACGTTCCCAGGCCGTGCCAGTTGCACAGTTCCTGTTCCGCACGACGCAACACTTCCACCGGCAGCATCGCCGGGCCAGAGCTAAAATTATAAACCTGAGTCATTTCCCCTCACCACATTCACTGTTCGCCGCAGAAAAGCGACCTGTCGAAAAGACGCCCGAAGTTAACGCTCGCGTTAACCAACCCATCGGTTTTATCACTCACGCCCCATGGCTGCAACGCTTATTCGCCCGTCGGCGGCAAACGGCCGTGCCGGGTGATGACAGGCTCTGCGGCCGTCGCGATTGTTTGGACGATAAAACCCTGTGACATGGGGAAATTCAGCGGGTTAACGCGGTGTTTTATGCTGTATTCAGCCAACATGGCTGCGGGAGCCCGGATGGCCCCCGCAGGAGAAGAAACGATCAGTACTGATTAAACATCTGCTGGATCTGCTTCGCGTCTTTGGTTTGCGTCAGCGCCAGCTGCAGCAGAATGCGCGCCTTTTGCGGATTCAGCGTGCCGGCGGCCACGAAGCCGTACTTGGCGTCGTCCACTTCCGCATCCTCGGTGGTGGCGCCGGTCGGCACGCGCGAAGAACGCACCACCGCCACGCCGTTGTGCGCCGCCGTCGCTAGGGTGTCGAACACGGTTTTATACAGGTTGCCGTTGCCGACCCCGGCGCTGACGATGCCCTGATAGCCTTCGGCGATCAGGGCCTTGGCTGGCGCATCGGAGGCGTTGGCGTAGTTGTAGACGATGCCGACCTTCGGCAGCTCGTTCAGCTTGCTGACGTCGAACGGCGTCTCCCGGGTATGCTTACGCTGCGGCGAGCGCTGGTAATCGATCTTGCCGTTGTGGATATACCCCAGCGGGCCGTAGTTTGGCGACTGGAAGGTCTGCACGGCGGTGGTATTGGTCTTAGTGACGTCACGCGCATCCAGCACGGTGTCGTTCATCGCCACCAGCACCCCGCGGTTGGCCGATTGCGGATCCGCCGCCGTCACCACCGCGTTATACAGGTTGAACGGGCCGTCGGCGCTCATCGCCGTCGCCGGCCGCATAGCCCCCACCAACACCACCGGCTTGTCGCATTTCACCGTCAAATCAAGGAAATAGGCCGTCTCTTCCAGCGTATCGGTGCCGTGAGTGATGACGAAGCCGTCGGTTTTGCTGCAGTCGGCGTCAATTTTCTTCGCCAGCGTCAGCCAGACCTGATCGTTCATGTCCTGCGAGCCGATGTTCACCACCTGTTCCCCCTGCACGTTGGCGATATCTTTCAGCGCCGGCACCGCATCGACCAACGCCTCGACGCCCAGTTTGCCCGCGGTATAGTTGGATTTCGTCGCCGAATCGCCGCCGCCGGCGATAGTGCCGCCGGTCGCCAGCAGGGTGATGTTGGGCAGCGCCAGCGCCGAGGCGCTGACACCGGTCAACAAGAGGGTTAACGCGCTGAGTTTCACTGATTTCATTAGATTTCTCCGTGACAGATAACTTGCTGAATTATGGCCTTTATCCTTAAAAAAACTGTGACTTTGCCGCCGCTTTAGGAATACGTGGAGCTCCAGCGTAAAACCCCGTATCATTGCGCGTTTTTAGTACGCGCAAAAAGTGAAGACAATGACGCAAACTTTTATCCCCGGTAAAGACGCCGCCCTGGAAGACTCCATCTCCCGTTTCCAGCAGAAACTGAGCGATCTCGGTTTCAACATCGAAGAAGCCTCCTGGCTGAACCCGGTGCCGCACGTGTGGTCGGTGCACATCCGCGATCGCGATTGCCCGCTGTGCTTCACCAACGGCAAAGGCGCCAGCAAAAAAGCCGCGCTGGCCTCCGCGCTGGGTGAATATTTCGAGCGCCTGTCCACCAACTACTTCTTCGCCGATTTCTATCTGGGCAAGCAGATCGCCGAAGGCGACTTCGTGCACTACCCGAATGAGAAATGGTTCCCGATCCCTGAAGACGACGCGCTGCCGGCCGGCATCCTCGACGAACGTCTGCACGCCTTCTACGATCCGCAGCAAGAGCTGAGCGCCAGCGATCTGGTCGATCTGCAGTCCGGCAATGCCGATCGCGGCATCTGCGCGCTGCCGTTCACCCGTCAGTCAGATCAGCAAACGGTATACATTCCGATGAACATCATCGGCAACCTGTATGTTTCCAACGGCATGTCCGCCGGCAACACCGCCAACGAAGCGCGCGTGCAGGGCCTGTCGGAAGTGTTCGAGCGCTATGTGAAAAACCGCATTATCGCCGAATCCATCAGCCTGCCGGCGATCCCGGACGAGGTGCTGAACCGCTACCCGGGCGTGGTGGAAGCCATCGCCAAGCTGGAAGAGGAAGGTTTCCCAATCCTCTCCTATGACGCCTCGCTGGGCGGCAACTACCCGGTGATCTGCGTGGTGCTGTTCAACCCGACCAACGGCACCTGCTTCGCTTCATTCGGCGCGCACCCGGACTTCGGCGTGGCGCTGGAGCGCACGGTAACCGAACTGCTGCAGGGCCGCAGCCTGAAAGATCTCGACGTGTTCACCGCGCCGACCTTCGATGACGAAGAAGTGGCGGAACACACCAACCTGGAAACGCACTTCATCGACTCCAGCGGTCTGATCTCCTGGGATCTGTTCAAACAGGATGCCGATTACCCGTTCGTTGACTGGAACTTCAGCGGCAGCACGCAGGAAGAGTTCGCCACCCTGATGAGCATCTTCGACAAGGAAGACGCGGAAGTGTACATCGCCGACTACGAGCACCTGGGCGTCTACGCTTGCCGCATCATCGTGCCGGGCATGTCCGATATCTACCCGGCGGAAGACCTGCTGCTGGCTAACAACAGCATGGGCGCGCACCTGCGCGATACGCTGCTGGCGCTGCCGGGCAGCGAGTGGGAGCCGGAAGAATACCTGGCGCTGATCGAGCAGTTGGACGACGAAGGACTGGACGATTTCACCCGCGTACGCGAACTGCTGGGCATTGCCAGCGGCAAAGACAACGCCTGGTATACCCTGCGCGTGGGCGAGCTGAAATCGATGCTGGCGCTGGCGGGCGGCGATCTGGATCAGGCGCTGATCTGGACCGAATGGACGCAGGACTTCAACGCCTCGGTGCTGAGCCCGGCGCGCAGCAACTACTACCGCTGCCTGCAAACGCTGCTGCTGCTGGCGCAGGAGCCTGAACGCGAAGCGGCGCAGTACTATACCGCGTTCGTGAAGATGTACGGCCAGGAAGCGGTCGACGCCGCCTCCGCCGCCATCAGCGGTGAAGAGCGCTTCAACGGGCTGTTCGCCGTCGATGCCGATCTGAAGGCGCTGCCGGCCCATCAGGCTCTGCTGGCGGCTTACGAGAAGCTGCAGGCGGCCAAACGCCGCCACTGGGCCAAGGCCTAAGCATCATCAGGGGATACTGCCACTTTGGGAGTACCCCTGTTGCCAAACGCCGCACTCCGTTGCGGCGTTTTCAATTTTGCGGTTTATTTCAACGCATTCGGTTTTATTTTTTCGCCGGGAAATAGGTGGTTAAACGACCATAAAAATAAATAAACCGTCAATTGTTGCCGGACGGTGAAATAATAATTAACCGATAATTAAACTTTCAACGCCGCGCGGCGACAAAACGCCTAAAAATTTAACTTTACTCCACGCCGACCACTCGGTGGATTCAAAAAAATTTGCAAACATTAAAAAATTGTTTTTTATTAAAAATCAATAAATTAACCATAAAAAACCACACAAAAAACACGCCATTTCACCGCTCTACTTCCCCGCCTTATGATCCAAATCAAATTTTCCCCTATACTGCTTTGCTAGTATCTCATTGCGTTGTTTTAACCCTTAAGAGCGAGAGTTAGTTTGAAAACTGACAGCCCCTTCGATCTGATTTTACCTGCGGCAACGGCGAAAATCGCTGAAGATGCCGGCGTGTATAAAGCCACCAAACATCCGCTGAAAACGTTTTATTTGGCGATCACCGCCGGTGTCTTCATTTCCATCGCCTTCGTCTTCTACATCACGGCGACCACCGGCACCGCCGGCGTGCCTTTCGGGCTGGCGAAACTGGTCGGCGGCATCTGCTTCTCTCTCGGGTTAATGCTGGTGGTGGTGTCGGGCGCCGACCTGTTCACCTCTACCGTGCTTATCGTCATCGCCAAGGCCAGCGGCCGCATCAGCTGGGGCCAGCTGGGCGCCAACTGGCTGAACGTTTATCTCGGCAACCTGGTCGGCGCGCTGTTCTTCGTGGCGCTGATCTGGTTCTCCGGCGAGTATATGGTCGCCAACGGCCAGTGGGGCCTGAATGTCCTGCAAACCGCAGACCACAAGCTGCATCACACCTTCATCGAAGCCGTCTGCCTCGGCATTCTGGCCAACCTGATGGTCTGCCTGGCGGTCTGGATGAGCTACTCCGGCCGCACCCTGACCGACAAGATGCTCGCCATGGTGCTGCCGGTCGGGATGTTTGTCGCCAGCGGCTTCGAACACAGCATCGCTAACATGTTTATGATCCCTATGGGCATCGTGGTCAAACACTTCGCCACGCCGGAATTCTGGCAAGCCGTAGGGGCGGTACCTGAGCAATTCGCTCATCTGACAGTAAGCAACTTCATCATCGACAACCTGATTCCGGTCACCCTCGGTAACATCATCGGCGGTGGTCTGCTGGTTGGGTTGACTTACTGGGTAATTTATCTGCGCGGGGGCCGCGAGCAGCACTAAGCTGTGAGTAACCGCGCGCAGAGTTAGAAATCCACAATCAAAGGTAGGTGTACAATGACCGAACTTAACGAGAAATTAGCCAACGCTTGGGAAGGTTTCAGCAAGGGTGACTGGCAGAATGAAGTCAACGTTCGTGACTTCATCCAGAAAAACTACACGCCTTATGAGGGTGACGAATCCTTCCTGGCTGGCGCTACTCAAGCCACCACCACCTTGTGGGACAAGGTTATGGAAGGGATCAAACTGGAAAACCGCACTCATGCGCCGGTTGATTTCGACACCAACGTTGCTTCAACCATCGTTTCTCACGACGCGGGTTACATCGCCAAAGAGCTGGAAACCATCGTGGGTCTGCAGACCGACGCCCCTCTGAAACGCGCGCTGATCCCGTTCGGCGGCATCAAAATGGTCGAAGGTTCGTGCAAAGTGTACGGCCGCGAACTGGATCCGCAGCTGAAAAAAGTGTTCACCGAATACCGCAAAACCCACAACCAGGGCGTATTCGACGTTTACACCAAAGACATCCTGAACTGCCGTAAATCCGGCGTGCTGACCGGTCTGCCGGACGCCTACGGCCGCGGCCGCATCATCGGCGACTACCGCCGCGTTGCGCTGTACGGTATCGACTTCCTGATGGCCGACAAGCTGAACCAGTTCAAATCGCTGCAGGAAAAACTGGAAAACGGCGAAGACCTGGAAATGACCATCCAGCTGCGCGAAGAGATCGCTGAACAGCATCGCGCTCTGGCTCAGATCAAAGAGATGGCCGCCAAATACGGTTACGACATCTCCGGCCCGGCCACCAGCGCGCAAGAAGCGGTGCAGTGGACCTACTTCGGCTACCTGGCCGCGGTGAAATCCCAGAACGGCGCCGCCATGTCCTTCGGCCGCGTGTCCACCTTCCTCGACGTGTTCATCGAGCGCGACATCAAGGCGGGCAAACTGACCGAAGAACAAGCGCAGGAACTGATCGACCACCTGGTGATGAAACTGCGTATGGTGCGCTTCCTGCGTACCCCTGAGTACGATGAGCTGTTCTCCGGCGACCCAATCTGGGCGACTGAGTCCCTGGCCGGTATGGGCGTCGACGGCCGTACCCTGGTCACCAAAAACAGCTTCCGTTTCCTGAACACCCTGTACACCATGGGGCCGTCTCCGGAACCGAACATGACCATCCTGTGGTCTGAGAAGCTGCCGCTGAACTTCAAGAAATTCGCGGCGAAAGTGTCCATCGACACCTCTTCCGTACAGTACGAAAACGACGACCTGATGCGCCCTGACTTCAACAACGATGACTACGCCATCGCTTGCTGCGTCAGCCCGATGATCGTCGGCAAACAAATGCAGTTCTTCGGCGCCCGCGCCAACCTGGCGAAAACCATGCTGTACGCCATCAACGGCGGCGTTGACGAAAAACTGAAAATGCAGGTCGGCCCGAAAGAAGCGCCGATGATGGACGAAGTGCTGGACTATGACAAAGTCATGGCGCGCATGGACCACTTTATGGATTGGCTGGCCAAGCAGTACGTGACCGCGCTGAACATCATTCACTACATGCACGACAAGTACAGCTACGAAGCTGCGCTGATGGCGCTGCATGACCGTGACGTTTATCGCACCATGGCTTGCGGCATCGCCGGTCTGTCCGTGGCGGCCGACTCCCTGTCCGCCATCAAGTACGCGAAAGTCACCACCATTCGCGACGAAGACGGCCTGGCTATCGACTTCAAAGTGGAAGGCGAGTATCCGCAGTTCGGTAACAACGACGCCCGCGTCGATGACATCGCCTGCGACCTGGTTGAGCGTTTCATGAAGAAAATTCAGAAACTGCGCACCTACCGCAACGCGGTACCGACCCAGTCCGTACTGACCATCACCTCCAACGTGGTGTACGGTAAGAAAACCGGTAACACCCCGGATGGCCGCCGCGCCGGCGCACCATTCGGCCCAGGTGCCAACCCGATGCACGGCCGTGACCAGAAAGGCGCAGTCGCCTCCCTGACCTCGGTAGCCAAACTGCCGTTTGCCTACGCGAAAGACGGGATCTCCTACACCTTCTCCATCGTGCCTAACGCGCTGGGTAAAGACGACGACGTGCGTAAAGCCAACCTGGCGGGCCTGATGGATGGTTACTTCCACCATGAAGCCTCCATCGAGGGCGGTCAGCATCTGAACGTCAACGTAATGAACCGCGAAATGCTGCTGGACGCGATGGAAAACCCTGAGAAATACCCTCAGCTGACCATCCGCGTCTCCGGTTACGCCGTGCGCTTCAACTCGCTGACCAAAGAGCAACAGCAGGACGTCATTACTCGTACCTTCACTCAAACGATGTAATGCGCCAGCCGGGCGGGAAACCGCTCGGTAGCAACGTCAGGGCCGGTTCTGCCGGCCCTTTTCTCCCACCGCTCTCCCCTGACTCTGTACGAGTCTGTTTTGCCGGACATCTATACTGAATGGATAGCCGGCAAAACAGTTATCCGGCAACTGACCGGCCGACAGGCATCATTACCCCCGGTGGCGGGCTCACTCCGCCACTGCATCGCAGATACCTGGCCGGCGGCCACGCGCCTATTTTTAGACTGCGTTTGACAGTCAATATTGGAGAAAACCCCGCAATGTCAGTAACTGGTCGCATCCACTCCTTCGAATCCTGCGGCACCGTCGACGGGCCAGGGATCCGCTTTATCGTCTTCTTCCAAGGCTGCCTGATGCGCTGCCTCTATTGCCATAACCGCGACACCTGGGATACCCACGGCGGCAAAGAAGTGACCGTCGAAGAGCTGATGAAAGACGCGGTGGCCTACCGCCACTTCATGAACGCTTCCGGCGGCGGCGTGACCGCGTCCGGCGGCGAAGCGATCCTGCAGGCTGAATTCGTGCGCGACTGGTTCCGCGCCTGCCACGCCGAAGGCATCAATACCTGTCTGGATACCAACGGCTTCGTGCGCCGCTACGATCCGGTGATCGACGAGCTGCTGGACACTACCGATCTGGTGATGCTGGATCTGAAACAGATGAACGATGAGATCCACCAGAATCTGGTCGGCGTTTCCAACCATCGCACGCTGGAATTCGCCCGCTACCTGGCGAAACGCAACCAGCGCACCTGGATCCGCTACGTGGTGGTGCCGGGTTGGTCAGACGACGATAAATCGGCGCACCTGCTGGGCGAGTTCACCAAAGACATGACCAACATCGAGAAAATCGAGCTGCTGCCCTACCACGAACTGGGCAAGCACAAATGGGTGGCGATGGGGGAAGAGTACAAGCTGGACGGCGTTCATCCGCCGAAGGCCGAGACCATGGATCGCGTCAAAGGCATCCTGGAAAGCTACGGCCACAAAGTGATTTACTGATTGGCGCAGCGCCAAAGAAAAACCGGCTCATAGCCGGTTTTTTTATGCTCAGGCGGCGGCGAACGGCGTGTGATGGTGATCCGGCTTCTGCTTCTTCAGCAGCATCAGCAGGTAAACCAGCGCCACGGCGGCGATCATCACGAACAGTACGCGGTCAGAGTAGTTCTGCATCAGCAGCGCCGTCATCGACGGACCCAGTAGGCTGCCGATGGTGTAGCTCATCAACAGCGCCTGATTCATCGCCACCAGTTCGTGCGGCATTGCCTTCTCACAGGCCCAGGACATCGCCACCGGATACAGGGTAAAGCCGGCGCAGCCGAGGATGAACAGTGAAGGCGCCATGGCGTAGTTGCCGAGCATCGCCACGCTGGCGAGGATCACTACGAACACCTGAATGCGCAGCACCAGCAGGCGCCCGTAACGATCGGCCAGACGCCCGACCGGCCATTGGCCGACGATGCCGGAGCTGACCAGCAGCGCCATCCAGTAACCGACGTTGGCGTCGCTCATGCCCTGATGAGAGAGGTACAGCGGCATCAGGCCGTACAGCGAACCGAGCACGATGCCGGAGATGATGCAGCCGTTGATGCCGAGGCGCGCGCTGCGGCGTCTCAACATTGTCCACACCGCCGCCTGCTGCGGCTCGTCTTCATGGCGGTTGACCCGCGCGAACAGCATCGGCAGCATGGCGCTGATCACAATCGCGGTCACCCACGGCACCACGTGCAGCAATTCGGTCGAGGTCATGCTCAACAGCAATTGGCCGGTCACCGTACCGAGGTAATAGACAATCATATAGGCCGCCAGCAGCTGGCCGCGGTTGCTGAGATTGCCGCTGCGCAGCAGCGCGCTTTCCACAATCACCCAGATCCAGGCGCAACCGACGCCGGCGAAGAAGCGCCAGCCCAGCCAGCTCCAGAAATCGATCGACAGCACCATGCCGGCGGTCGCGGCGGCGAACAACAAACAGGAGAGATGGTAGCTGCGGGTGAAGCCGACGCGCTGGATCAGTTTACCCGCCACCAACGTGCCCAACAGGTTGCCGCTGAAATAGGAGGAGCTGACCATTCCCACTTGCCAGGTCGACAGCTGAGCATGGGTTAACCAAAGAGGCACTAACGTATTCAAAACGGCAATGGATACCGTGAGCAACAACAGGCCGCAGAGCAACAGGAGCACTGGGCGGGAGTATGCGGACATAGTGAAATTGTGACCGAACGCGCAATGAGAGTGCGCGCATCATGCCACTGGCGATAAAAAAGTCAATCGCCTCTTATCATTCCAGCGCACGATTTGTTTCCGACCAAACGACCGAAAAAGCGTTATGCTCAGCGCAGAGCGGATTTGACGACGGAGAAGCGAGATGAGTCAGGCAAATAATGCGGCGGTCGAGACCTTGCTGGCGGACATCGGCAGCACGCACGGCGAGCTGCTGGAGATCGTACAACAGGTGCGCCGGATCGCCACGGCGAGCGGCAGTGGCGTCAGCGAATCGGTCAAATACGGCGGCATCATGTTCTCGCATACTCAATTTTTCTGCGGCGTTTTCGCCTACCGCAATCACGTCACGGTGGAATTCGGCCAAGGGCACCGACTGGAAGATCGCTATCAGCAACTTGAAGGCAACGGCCAATATCGGCGGCACATCAAGCTTCACTCGCCCGCCGAAGTGAAAAGCAAGCACCTGGCGGACTACATTAAACAAGCCTACGCGCTGGCGAAAGGCTGAATTCTCGACATAAAAAAAGCGCCCGCAGGCGCTTTTTTCTAGTGATTGGCTGTTCAGCCGATATATTCCAGGCCGCCCATATAAGGACGCAGCACTTCAGGCACCTGAATGCGACCGTCGGCCTGCTGGTAGTTTTCCAGCACCGCCACCAGTGTACGGCCGACCGCCAGGCCGGAGCCGTTCAGCGTGTGAACCAGACGCGGTTTCTTGTCGGCCTTGCTGCGGCAGCGCGCCTGCATGCGACGCGCCTGGAAGTCCCACATGTTAGAGCAGGACGAGATCTCGCGGTAGGTATCCTGCGCCGGCAGCCACACTTCCAGATCGTAAGTCTTGCACGCGCCGAAGCCCATGTCGCCGGTGCACAGCAGCACCTTGCGGTAAGGCAAGTTCAGCAACTGCAGCACTTTTTCCGCGTGGCCGGTCAGCTCTTCCAGGGCATCCATCGAATCTTCCGGACGGACGATCTGCACCATTTCAACCTTGTCGAACTGGTGCATGCGGATCAAACCACGGGTGTCGCGGCCGTAAGAACCGGCTTCCGCACGGAAGCATGGCGTGTGTGCGGTCATCTTCAGCGGCAGAGTTTCCTCTTCCACGATCTCGTCGCGCACCAGGTTGGTCAGCGGCACTTCCGCCGTTGGGATCAGCGCGTAGTTGCTGCTGTCGGCTTCTTCTTCCAGCGGGCGGGTATGGAACAGATCTTCGCCGAACTTCGGCAGCTGACCGGTGCCGTACAGCGTGGCGTGGTTGACCAGATAAGGCACGTAGGCCTCCAGATAGCCATGCTGCTCGGTGTGCAGATCCAGCATGAACTGGGACAGCGCGCGGTGCATGCGGGCGATTTGCCCTTTCATCACCACGAAGCGTGAACCGGTCAGCTTAACTGCGGCGGCAAAATCCAGCCCGCCGGCCATTTCGCCCAGATCGACGTGATCGCGCACCGCGAAGTCGTACTGGCGCGGTTCGCCCCAGCGGGTGACTTCCAGGTTTTCGCTGTCGTCTTTACCGTCCGGCACCGCGTCGTCCGGCAGGTTAGGCAGCGTCAGGGCGTAATCGCGGATCTCGCTTTGCAGCGCATCCAGCGCCGCCTTGGCGGCATCCAGCTTGTCACCCAGCTCGTTCACTTCGCGACGCAGCGGCTCGATGTCTTCCCCACGCGCTTTGGCCGCGCCGATGGATTTCGATCGGGAGTTGCGTTCCGCTTGCAGCGTTTCAGTTTCTACCTGCAGAACTTTGCGGCGTTCTTCCTGCGAACGCAGCAGATCCAGATCGAGTTTAAAACCTCGGCGAGCCAGTTTGACGGCGACTGCGTCTAGCTCATTACGCAGCAGATTGGGATCGAGCATGCTAATCCTGTGCTTGTTGTTATTGAAAGAAGTGTTGTTGTTCTATGCGGCTGATTTATAGCCGCATAAAAGAAGAGTGATACCCGCTAACCTTACCGCAACGGCCACGCTAGCGGTAGCGTTTTGTCGGGCTATTTTGATCCTGCTCAGCCAGCCATGCCAACTTTTCGCCGATTTTCCCTTCCAGCCCGCGCGAGGTCGGTTGGTAGTAGCGCGTATGGGCCATTTCAGGCGGGAAGTAGTTCTCGCCGGCGGCGTAGGCGTTGGGTTCGTCGTGGGCGTAACGGTACTCCGCCCCCAGCCCCATCTCCTTCATCAGCTTGGTCGGCGCGTTGCGCAAATGCTCCGGCACGTCATAATCGGCCTGCTCTTTGGCGTCGCGCATGGCGGCCTTGAACGCGGTGTAAACCGCGTTGCTCTTCGGCGCGCAGGCCAGGTAAACAATCGCCTGCGCGATGGCGCGCTCGCCCTCCGCCGGCCCCACGCGGGTGAAGCAATCCCAGGCGGCGATCGCCACCTGCATGCCGCGCGGATCGGCGTTGCCCACGTCTTCAGAGGCGATCGCCAACAGACGGCGCGCCACATAGAGCGGATCGCCGCCGGCGGTAATGATGCGCGCATACCAGTACAGCGCGGCGTCCGGCGCCGAGCCGCGCACCGATTTATGCAGCGCGGAAATCAGGTCGTAATAACGGTCGCCCTTGTTGTCGAAGCGCGCGCTGCGCTCGCCCGACACCTCCTTCAGCAGCTGCGGCGTCAGCACCCGCACGCCTTTGGCGTCGAGCTCCGCCATGTCCGCCATCATTTCCAGGCTGTTCAGCGCCCGGCGCGCATCGCCCCCCACCAGCTCCGACAGCAGGCGGCGCGTTTCCGCGGGCAGCTCGACGTTCTGGCCGCCAAAGCCGCGCGCCTTGTCGTTCATCGCCTGATCCAGCACCTGGCCGATATCTTCGGCGGTCAGCGCCTTAAGCAGATACACGCGGGCGCGCGACAGCAGCGCCGAGTTCAATTCGAACGACGGGTTTTCGGTAGTGGCGCCGATAAAGGTGATGGTGCCGTCTTCAATGTGCGGCAGGAATGCGTCCTGCTGACTTTTGTTGAAGCGGTGCACTTCATCGACGAACAGAATAGTGCGGCGGCCGGCGTCGCGGTTTTGCCGCGCCCGTTCGATCGCCTCGCGGATCTCCTTGATGCCGGAGGTCACGGCGGAGATCCGTTCGACATCCGCCTGACCATAACGGCCGATCAGCTCTGCCAGCGTCGTCTTCCCGGTGCCCGGCGGCCCCCATAAAATCATCGAGTGCAACTGCCCGGCCTCGATGGCGCGCGGCAGCGGCTTGCCGGCGGCCAGCAGATGCTGCTGGCCGATATACTGCGCCAGCGTGGTCGGCCGCATGCGCGCGGCCAACGGCTGGAACTCGTTCTGGGAAAAATCGAGCGACAGATTATTACTCACTTGCACCTCACTGGCGCTGGTCGTCCAGCGTCACCCCCTTCGGCGGGGTAAATTTGAATTTGGCCGGATCGGCGGCAACGTTCTGCTGGCTTTTCAGCGTATAAGCGCTGCGCTGGCCGTCCTGCTCCACCGCGGCGAAGCTGCGGATGGTGCCGCTGTTGGTCACGCTGATGGCGAATTGCTTCAGGTTGCCGCTGGCGGATTTTGGCGTTAATTCGAAATCATCGCCCTTTTGCTTCACGTTGTACTGTTTCCAGTCGCTGGCATTATTGCGGGTGATCAGCATAAACGGCGTATTGCCGGTGGCGTTCTTCAACCAGGTCGCCGTCACCTGCTCGACGAACGGGTTGTAAAACCACAGGGTTTGGCCATCGGAGACCAGCACGCTCTCATCGGGTGAGGTCATGTGCCAGTTGAACAGGTTCGGCCGCTTCACCCACAGCTCGCCTTCACCCTGTTGCACCGCGGCGCCTTCGGCGCTGGTCACGGTTTGCGAGAAGCTGGCGTGGAAACTGTTCACCTTCGCCAGGCGACTTTGCAGATCCTGTGCGGCGTCGGCCAGCACGGAGGTAGAAGCGAATCCCGAAAGCAGACAGCAGGCAACTAACAGTTTTTTCATTATTCCAGATACCTTATGAAATGCGTTAACCGCAGGGCGACGCCGTGCGGGTCAATCAACCCTTTACTCCCGTTACTTTACCTGAAGCCGGCGATCGGCCGGTAGGCCAATGTTCCGAGAAGAAACGGGTTTACGCTTCTTTGCACAAGGGCCGCTTAAGCGGCCCTTTCTTATTGAATTGCAACGGCTAAACCATCAGTCATGCCGCGGCGGCGCCAGCACCTCGCGGTTGCCGTTATGCCCCTGCTCACTGACGATGCCCTGCGCCTCCATCTGTTCGATGATGCGCGCCGCGCGGTTGTAGCCGATACGGAACTGGCGCTGTACGCCGGAGATGGAGGCGCGGCGTTTATCCACCACGAAATCCACCGCCTGGTCAAACAGCGGATCCAGCTCTTCGTCACCGTCCATGCCGCCGCCGGCACCGCCCTCGCCGTCTTCACCGCCGCTGAGAATGCCCTCTTTATATTGGGGCCGCTCGCGCGCTTTCCAATCCTTGACCACCGCATGCACTTCCTGATCGCGCACGAATGCGCCATGTACGCGCACCGGGATCGAGGAGTTCGGCGCCAGATAAAGCATATCACCCATGCCCAGCAAGGACTCGGCGCCCCCCTGATCGAGGATGGTGCGAGAGTCGATCTTGCTCGACACGGTAAAGGCGATACGCGTCGGGATGTTGGCCTTGATCAGGCCGGTGATCACATCCACCGACGGACGCTGGGTCGCCAGCACCAGGTGGATACCCGCCGCACGCGCTTTCTGCGCCAGGCGAGCGATCAACTCTTCGACCTTCTTGCCCACCGTCATGATCAGATCGGCGAATTCGTCGACCATCACCACGATGTACGGCTCTTTCTCCAGCACCGGCGGCGTGATGTCCATGCTGTCGGTCGGCTTCCAGAATGGATCCGGGATCGGACGCCCCATCGCTTCGGCCTGATCGACGCGCTCGTTGTAGCCGGCCAGGTTACGCACGCCCAGAGCTGACATCAGCTTGTAGCGGCGTTCCATTTCACCCACGCACCAGCGCAGCGCGTTGGCGGCGTCTTTCATGTCGGTGACCACGTCGGTCAACAGGTGTGGAATGCCTTCGTAAACCGACAGCTCCAGCATTTTCGGGTCGATCATGATAAAGCGCACTTCTTTCGGCGTGGCCTTATACAAGATGCTCAGGATCATGGCGTTGACCCCGACCGACTTACCGGAACCGGTGGTACCGGCGACCAGCAAGTGCGGCATTTTGCCCAGATCGGCCACTACCGGTTCGCCGGAGATGTCTTTACCCAATACGATGGACAGCGGCGACGGATTGTCACGGAAAGCCGGGCAATCCAGCACTTCGCGCAGATACACCGTTTGCCGTTTGGCGTTCGGCAGCTCCAGGCCGACATAAGGCTTGCCGGGGATGACTTCCACCACGCGCACCGCCGAAGTCGACAGCGAGCGCGCCAGATCGCGCGACAGGTTGGAAATGCGCGCCGCTTTAACGCCCGGCGCCAGATCCAGCTCGAAGCGGGTGATGACCGGCCCCGGCAGGATGTCCACCACGTCGGCTTTCACGCGGTAATCGGCCAGGCTGGCCTCCACCAGGCGCGCCTTCTGTTCCAGCGCGAAGGAATCGACCGGCTCCACCTCTTTCGGCGCTTCGGTCAACAGATCCAACGTCGGCAGCGGCGTGGTCGGCTTCTGCAGCGGCTGATCGTTGCGCATCAGGAACGGGTGAATCAGGCTGTCCATCGCCGGATGTTGCTCGGCCTGAGCTTGCTGAGGCTGCTGCTGCGCCGGTTGCTGCGGCTGCTGATATTGCGGCTGCGACGGCTGTTGATACTGCTGTTGCTGCGGCTGCTGGTATTGCTGCGGCGGCTGTTGGTATTGTTGAGGCGGCTGATGCGATTGCTGAGGTTGAGCCGCAGGCGCCACAGGCTCAAACTGACCGAACGGCACATCGTCCTCCTGCTCGCTTTGCTGTTCAATGCGCTCTTCAAGCTGCGGGGACAGCGTGAACATTGGCTCGCTCGGGCCATCGTCCACCAGATCCGCCATCGGCGAGAAGCTGAAAGCATTGCGGGTATCGATCGGGCTGGCGGCCGGTGCCTGCGGAGCAGGTGCTTGCTGGCCGTAGCGCGCCTGTTGCTGCTCGGCGAACGCCTGGCGCAGCGCGGCCTCTTGCTGCGCCTCTTCGTCGTCCTGTTGATAGCCTTCGCCGTAGCGTTGGTGCTGCTGCTCGGCAAACGCCTTGCTCAGCTCGGCCTCCTGCTGAGCCTGTTCATCATCCTGCTCCGGCGCGTAGCTTTCGCCATAGCGCTGGCTTTGCTGCTCGGCAAACGCCTGACGCAGCGCGGCTTCCTGTAGCGCCTCTTCTTCCTGCGGGTTCACCACCGCCTCTGTCTGGCGCTGCTCCTGTTCGGCCGCACGCTGCGAAGGCAGCTTGATGCCGTAGGAAGCCAGTTCGCGACGGGTCGGGATGCGCACCGGATTCGGCCGCGGCAGTTCAGGGCCGATGCCCTGCTTAACCTGCGGATTGCCGTCGCTGGTCGCCGTGAAGGCCGGCATAAAGGTCGCCGCCGCGGCACCTGCAGCAGCAGCGGCTGCCGCCGTATCCGGCTGCGGTTTGGCGCCGGTGGCGCTGAAACCGCTCGAATTGCCGATGTCGACGCTGTCACGCTGTGCGGCGGTAAAATCAAAGGGAGAACGCGCCGGCGGCTGCGGTGCGGCCGGCTCTTGCCAGTTGCCGAGGCGCGGCTCATCGTCATCCTGATAAGGATCGACAGGACGCGTCGCCTTAGGCGCGGGCGTTTCTTCCGGGATCTCGAAGGAATACAGCGGCGGCGTAGCGTCTTGCGCCGGGGCGCTCACCGGGTGCTGATTGACAGAGGCCGGCGCGGCCGGCGCCACCGTCACCGACGGCGCCTGTGTGGCGATCGGCGCTGCAACGGGCTCGTGGATCTCTGCCTTCACCGCCGGTGCAGGCGAAGCCGCCGGCGCGATGGATGCGGCTTCTGCTTCAAGCTCGCCATCGTCGGCGCGCAGGCCGCTGAGCAACGGATCGGCGGCGTCTTCCGCCGCCGCTTTGGCGCTGTCGGTGACCGAAGGCGCGGAGAACAGCACGTCGTCATCGGCGGCCGCGGCTCCGGCGGCGGTCGCGGCAACCGCTGCGGCGGCGCCCTTCCCTGCCTGCTCAGGCTCGTCGTCGACGTAACGCTCGTCATCCTCAAAATAGCGCTCTTCGCGACGTGAGCGATTGGTCATCACCGTCGCGACGCCCAGCACCGCCCCGCCGATCTTCTCGGCGATCACCAGCCAGGACCAGCCGGTAAACAGCGTCAACCCCGCCGCCCATACGCACAGCAGCGCCAGCGTAGCGCCGATGCCGTTGAACCACGGCAACATGGCGTTGCTCAGCAGGCTGCCGATCACGCCGCCGGAAGCGAAGTAATAGAGATCGTCGACGTTCAGCGCCGCCAGCCCGCAGGAGGTGAGCACTAACGCCAGGGTGCCGATCAGGCGCAGGGAAAGCGCGAAATAGTCGATGTAGTCTCTGTTGCTGCGTTGGCGATAAGCCGCCCAGCACAGGACCAGCATGATCGGCGGTATCGCGTAGGCGAGCACCCCGAAGGTGAAGAACAGCGTATCGGCCAACCAGGCCCCGACACCGCCGCCCAGATTGTGAATCGGCTCATGCCACGCGGTCTGCGACCAGCTTGGGTCAGACGGATTGAAACTGACCAACGCAGCCATGAGGTAAACGGCAAAAATCGCTACCACGATAAGCACAGCTTCCAGCAAACGCCGGCCACTGCTGAGTCTTTTCAGGGTAACTTCTTTATCTTCTGTATATTCCTGGCTCAAGAAAGGCTCTCCAGGTTCCTGTTAGCTGACATAGCAACAGCGCCGAGAAACTGCCCCGGCGCCGAAACTGTATGAATAAACAGGAGTGTAACCAATTTAATCAGGTTTTGCACCTGCACCTTACCGTGTTTTGATAACCAGACGGTTACTCTGTTTCACTTCTTCCATCACTACGTAGGTACGGGTGTCGTTAACCCCCGGCAAACGCAGCAAGGTTTCGCCCAGCAATTTGCGGTAAGCCGACATGTCCGGTACGCGGGTTTTCAACAGGTAGTCGAAATCGCCGGAAACCAGATGACACTCCTGAATCTCTTCAAGCTTCTGCACTGCCGAGTTGAATTGCTCAAACACATCCGGCGCGCCGCGGTTCAGCGTGATCTCCACGAAAACCAGCAGGGACGCATCCAGATAATGCGGGTTAAGCAATGCGGTATAGCCATGAATGAAACCCTGGCGCTCGAGACGGCGCACACGTTCCAAACATGGTGTCGGGGATAACCCCACGCGCTTCGAAAGCTCGACGTTCGAAATACGCCCATCCTTCTGCAGCTCATTCAGGATGTTGCGGTCGATACGGTCAAGATCTTTACCCGGGCGTTTCTTGTTGTCTGCCATTATTATTGTCTCTCTTATTTTCTTCCGTGCACTTGCCACACCCTAGCCAACGTCAATGTGTAAGGGTTCGTTCCAAGCGAAGACCCGATGCCTGTCATATGCTTCTTCACTACCATCATTCCACGCCGCGCAGCCTGTCTGTCCAACTCCGCGCGATGCAGGTAACGACGTTTAGGTCGAGAAAAAATCAGCAAACGCTTGCGCGCTCTGCTCCGCACACCCATCGCGCATTGCCGCCTCGCGGCGCAAATACGTACGATTTGCTGGTGTTACGGGGATAATTTCTTCTTCCTATGATGTTTTCGCAAATGCGCAGCGGATTGTCAAAGTAAAAGAAGCAAAATCAGAACAACGTACCGTCACGAAAAGTCTGCATCCCATTTTTGGTTATGAATCGCTGGCAGATAAACCCCGGCGGGGAGCGGCTGAAGTCGCAGAATGCGCCGTTTTTGCGCGGTTGGCGATTCAGCAGCCGAATGCGGCTTTGATAAGGTAAATTTCTGCGTTCGGCGTACGATTTGCCGACAGCGGGTGCATTAATAGGCGACAACTATCATACAAATCGTTAACAACGTCGCCCGGCGCTTTTTTTACTGCGCCATTTTCCCTACAATCGGCTTCATTGTCCGCCATTGTGGAATAAAGAGGTTATTCATGGGCACGGCTAAACATAGCAAATTACTGATTCTGGGCTCCGGCCCGGCCGGTTACACCGCCGCCGTCTACGCGGCGCGCGCCAACCTGAATCCGGTGCTGATCACCGGTCTGGAGCAAGGCGGCCAGCTGACCACCACCACCGAAGTGGAAAACTGGCCGGGCGACGCCGAAGGCCTGACCGGCCCGGCGCTGATGGAGCGCATGCGCGAGCACGCGGAGAAGTTCCAGACTGAAATCGTCTTCGATCATATCAACAGCGTCGATCTGCAGCAGCGTCCGTTCCGCCTGTTCGGCGACAGCGGCGAATACAGCTGCGACGCGCTGATCATCGCGACCGGCGCCTCCGCCCGCTACCTTGGCCTGCCTTCCGAAGACGCCTTCAAGGGCAAAGGCGTTTCCGCCTGCGCGACCTGCGACGGTTTCTTCTACCGCAACCAGAAAGTCGCGGTGGTCGGCGGCGGCAACACCGCCGTTGAAGAGGCGCTGTACCTGTCCAACATCGCCGCCGAGGTTCACCTGATCCACCGTCGCGACAGCTTCCGCTCGGAGAAGATCCTGATCGACCGGCTGATGGAAAAAGTGAAAAGCGGCAACATCGTGCTGCACACCGACCATACGCTGGACGAAGTGCTGGGCGATGAAATGGGCGTGACCGGCGTGCGCATCCGCAGCACCAAAGCGGAAAACGAAACCCGTGAACTGGAACTGGCCGGCGTGTTCATCGCTATCGGCCACAGCCCGAACACCGGCATCTTCGGCGGCCAGCTGGAGCTGGAAAACGGCTACATCAAGGTACAGTCCGGCATTCACGGCAATGCGACCCAAACCACTATCCCCGGCGTCTTCGCCGCAGGCGACGTAATGGATCACGTCTACCGCCAGGCGATCACTTCCGCCGGCACCGGCTGTATGGCGGCGCTGGACGCAGAACGTTACCTGGACGGCATCGCCGGCGCGGAAGTCTGCTAAGACGTTTTCATCATCGGCAAAAAGCGGCTCTCGAGCCGCTTTTTTTGTTTCTGGGTTTAGCAATCTCTCCTTCCCATCTGTTATAGCCATATTTGCCCGCTTTATTCTTTTCAGTCTGCCGGGTGACGAGGTAACATGAGGCCTCGCTTGTTTGTCGCCGATTGCGCCAAACACTATTATTTAACAGTACGTTAACCCAGCCCGTAACAAACGGGCGCCGGCGACGCAGACGCATATCTGATGAAAAAAACCAGACAGCAACAGTTAACCCGTTGGCTTAAAACCCAGAGTTCGTTAGCGCAGCGTTGGCTGCGCCTTTCCATGCTGTTGGGGCTGTTCAGCGGCCTGCTGATCGTGGCGCAGGCGTGGCTGCTGGCCAGCCTGCTGCACGCCCTGATCATCGAGCACATCCCGCGCGAACAGCTGATCCCTTCGTTTATCTGGCTGATCGTCGCGTTCGCATTGCGGGCGCTGTTGAGCTGGCTGCGGGAGCGGGTCGGTTTCCAGTGTGGCCAGGTGATCCGTCAGCGCATGCGCCAGCAGGTGCTGGATAAGTTGCAGCAGCTCGGCCCGGCCTGGATCCAGGGCAAACCGGCGGGCAGTTGGGCCAGCATCATCGTCGAGCAGATCGAGGATATGCAGGACTATTACTCGCGCTATCTGCCGCAGATGTATCTGGCGGTCTTCATCCCGCTGCTGATCCTGATCGCCGTTTTCCCGATCAATTGGGCCGCCGGTTTGATTCTGTTGGCGACCGCGCCGCTGATCCCGCTGTTCATGGCGCTGGTCGGTATGGGGGCCGCCGACGCCAACCGCCGCAACTTCGTGGCACTGGCGCGATTGAGCGGCAACTTCCTCGACCGCCTGCGCGGCCTGGACACCCTGCGGTTGTTCGACCGCGCGCAGGCCGAAACCGCGCAAATCGCCAAATCCTCCGAAGACTTCCGCAGCCGCACCATGGAAGTGCTGCGCATGGCCTTCCTTTCTTCCGGCGTACTGGAGTTCTTCGCCTCGATTTCCATCGCCGTGGTGGCGGTGTACTTCGGTTTTTCCTACCTCGGCGAACTCAATTTCGGCAGCTACGGCCTCGGCGTAACGCTGTTTTCCGGTTTTCTGGTGCTGATTCTGGCGCCGGAGTTTTTCCAACCGCTGCGCGATCTCGGCACTTTCTACCATGCCAAAGCGCAGGCGGTCGGCGCGGCGGAAGCGCTGGAAACCTTCCTCAGCGCCGAAGGCGAGCAGATGGGCAACGGTACGCGGCAGCTGCCCGCCGATCAACCGCTGACGCTGCAGGCGAACGCGTTGGAAATCCTGTCGCCGAACGGCGTACTGCTGGCCGGGCCGCTGAGTTTCACCCTGCAACCGCAACAGCGCGTGGCGCTGGTCGGGCTGAGCGGCGCCGGCAAAAGTTCGCTGCTCAATCTGCTGCTCGGCTTTCTGCCCTACCGCGGCTCGTTGACCGTCAACGGCGTCGAGCTGCGTGAACTGTCCGCAGAAAACTGGCGTCAACAGCTCAGCTGGGTCGGGCAGAACCCGCATCTGCCGGCGCAAACCTTGCGCGCCAATATTCTGCTGGGCTGCCCGCAGGCCGACGAAGCGCAGCTGCAGCAGGCGGTGGAGCTCGCCTACGTCAGCGAACTGTTACCGTATCTGCCGCAGGGGCTCGACACCGAAGTGGGCGACAACGCCGCCCGCCTGTCGGTCGGCCAGGCGCAGCGCGTGGCGGTCGCCCGGGCGCTGATCGGCCCGCGCCGCTTGCTGCTGCTGGATGAACCGGCCGCCAGCCTCGATGCCCATAGCGAACAACGGGTGATGCAGGCGTTGAATGCCGCTTCGCATCAGCAAACCACCCTGCTGGTGACGCACCAGTTGGAAGATACCGAAGACTACAATCAGATTTGGGTGATGGATAACGGGCGCATCGTGCAGCAGGGCGATTACGCTACCCTCAGCGCCCAGCCGGGCCTGTTCGCCACGCTGATCGCCCATCGCCGCGGGGAGCTTTAATCATGCGCGTTTTGCTGCCGTTTTTGGCGTTGTATCGCCGCCATAGCCTGCTGATTAGCCTGGGCATCCTTTTGGCGATCGTCACCCTGCTGGCCAGCATCGGCCTGCTGGCGCTCTCCGGCTGGTTCCTGGCCGCCTCTTCGCTGGCCGGATTGGCGGGCCTGCTGACCTTCAACTATATGCTGCCGGCCGCCGGCGTGCGCGGCGCGGCGATCTTCCGCACCGCCGGGCGCTACGCCGAGCGCGTGGTCAGCCACGACGCCACCTTCCGCGTGCTGTCGCACCTGCGGGTGTTCACCTTCAGCAAGATCCTGCCGCTGACGCCGGGCGGCATCGCCCGTTTCCGCCAGGCCGACCTGCTCAATCGCCTGGTGGCGGACGTGGACACGCTGGATCACCTTTATCTGCGGGTGATCTCGCCGCTGGTAGGCGCGGCGGCGGTGATCCTGGTGGTCACCTACGGCCTGAGCTGGCTGGATCCTGCGCTTGCCCTGACGCTTGGCGGCATTCTGTTGCTGCTGTTGCTGCTGGTGCCGCCGGTGTTCTATCGCGCCGGCAAACCGATCGGCGGGCAACTCACCGCGCTGCGCGGCCAATACCGCACCGACCTGACCGCCTGGCTGCAGGGGCAGGCGGAGCTGGTGGTGTTCGGCGCCGTCAACGACTTCCGCCAGACGCTGAACGCCACCGAACAGCTGTGGCAACGCCGCCAGTGGCAGCAAGCCTCGCTGAGCGGCAAGGCGCAGGCGCTGATGATCCTCGCCAGCGGGCTGACGGTGACACTGCTACTGTGGCTGACCGCCGCCGGCATCGGCGGCGATACCCAACCCGGTGCGCTGATCGCGCTGTTTGTCTTCGCCGCGCTGGCGTCGTTCGAAGCGCTGATGCCGGTGGCCGGCGCCTTCCAGCACCTCGGCCAGGTGATCGCCTCCGCCACGCGGGTCAAACAGATCATCGATCGCCAACCGGAAGTCTCCTTCCCGGCCGTCGGCCCGGCCGCCGCCGACCGGGCTCAGCTTAGCCTGCGGCAGTTGAGCTTCACCTACCCCGATCAGCCGCAGCCGGTGCTGCGCGACGTCACGCTCGAGGTGGCAGCCGGCGAACACATCGCCTTGCTCGGCCGCACCGGCTGCGGCAAGTCCACCCTGCTGCAGCTGCTGACCCGTGCCTGGCGCACCGACGGCGGAAAAATTCTGCTCAACGGCGAACCGCTGGAAGATTATGATGAAACCACGCTGCGTCGAATGACCACGGTCGTCAGCCAGCGAGTGCATATCTTCAGCGATACGCTGCGGGAAAACCTGCGGCTGGCCGCACCGGCTGCCGGCGACGCTCGCCTGAGCGAGGTGTTGCAGCAGGTGGGGCTCGGCAAATTGCTGGACAGCGACGGCGGGCTGAACGCCTGGCTGGGGGAAGGCGGCCGGCAGCTGTCCGGCGGCGAACAGCGCCGGCTGGGCATCGCCCGCGCGCTGCTGCACCCTGCCCCGCTGCTGTTGCTTGACGAACCCACCGAAGGGCTGGACGCCGAGACCGAGCAGCAGATCCTGGCGCTGCTGCGCCGGCATTGTCAGGGCAAGACGCTGATCCTGGTGACGCACCGCCTGTACGGCCTGGAGCATCTCGATCGCATTTGCGTAATGGATGACGGCCAAATTGTCGAACAGGGCGATCACGCCGCCCTAATGCGCCAGCAGGGCCGCTATGCCCGCTTTCGCAACCGTATCAGCAACCTGGCGCCGTAATCGGCCCGTAGAGGACGCAGAAACCCTGTATGCGCATCGTTAAGCTTTCCCCTCAGTCGCTGGCGTTTCCCTCGCCTGAGGGCGCCCTGCGCGATCCCAACGGCCTGCTGGCGATCGGCGGCGACCTGACGGCACCACGGCTGCTGGCAGCCTACGAGCGCGGCATCTTCCCCTGGTACTCGCCGGGGGAAGCGATTCTGTGGTGGTCACCCGATCCGCGTGCGGTGCTGTTCCCGGCCGAGTTTCATCTCAACCGCAGCCTGAAACGCTTTCTGCGCCACGATCCGTTTCGCATCACGCTTAATCACGACTTCGCCTCAGTGATCGCCGCCTGCGCCCACCGGCCGGATGAAGGCACCTGGATCGGCCCGGAGGTACAGCGCGCCTATCAACATCTTCATCGCCTCGGCTACGCGCACTCGGTGGAGGTATGGCAGGATGATCAACTGGTCGGCGGCATGTACGGCGTGGCGCAGGGCGCGTTGTTCTGCGGCGAATCGATGTTCAGCCGCGTCACCAACGCCTCAAAATGCGCATTGATGGCCTTTTGCCGCCATTTTGCCGCTTATGGCGGGGAATTGATTGACTGCCAGGTGCTGAACGCTCACACTGCCCGCCTTGGCGCGCGTGAAATTCCGCGCCGTCAATTTTTGCAGCAGCTCAGCACCCTTCAACGGCGGCCTTTGGCACCGGCGTGCTGGGCGCCGCAAGTCATATCCCCACAGCCGGTTGAACCGCCCTGCCCAGCAAACTAATTGGTGGAAACGGTGCAATGTTCACCGACACATCTTTACATAATGGGGGTTTTTCGGCATTATCTTGCCGGTTAAAAACTAAGGTAGTTAGACCTAGAGGATTCGATGGCCAAAGAAGACAATATTGAAATGCAGGGCACCGTTCTTGATACGCTGCCGAACACCATGTTCCGCGTTGAATTGGAAAACGGGCACGTGGTAACCGCACACATCTCCGGTAAAATGCGTAAAAACTATATCCGCATCCTGACGGGCGACAAAGTCACTGTAGAGCTGACCCCGTACGACCTGAGCAAAGGCCGCATTGTCTTCCGTAGCCGTTAATCGGCTCACCGCGCGCCACACGCTGGCGGCATCGAGGATGTAATATCCCTCGGGAGCCCTTTCCGTTTACCCCCGCAGCGACGTTACACAACGGGTTGCAGGTGCGCAGGTAAACTGAGAGGGCTCACTCGTTTCTGCTGTACGGTGAATCTCACCCATAAAAAAAGCGATGCCGAAGCATCGCTTTTTCTTTGCCTGAAGGCGGCCTTAGTGCACCGCGCCCTCGTCCGCTTTGCGCTTGGCGGCGCTGAGGAAGTGGTAGGTCAGCTGTTTCTTGTCCTTGTCCAGCTCGACCTTCACGGAACCGCCGTCCACCAGCGAGCCGAACAGCAACTCGTTGGCCAACGGTTTCTTGAGGTTCTCCTGCATGACGCGCGCCATCGGACGAGCGCCCATCGCACGGTCGTAGCCCTTCACCGACAGCCAATCGCGCGCTTCGTCGCTCACCTCCAGCGAGACGCCCTTCGCATCCAGCTGCGCCTGCAGTTCGACGATAAACTTGTCGACCACCTGCTGGATCACCTCGGTAGACAGATGGTTGAACCAGATGATGTTATCCAGACGGTTGCGGAACTCCGGCGTAAACACCTTCTTGATCTCTTCCATCGCGTCGGTGCTGTTGTCCTGCTGCACCAGGCCGATCGACTTGCGTTCGGTTTCCCGCACCCCGGCGTTGGTGGTCATCACCAGGATCACATTGCGGAAATCCGCCTTGCGGCCGTTGTTGTCGGTCAGCGTGCCGTTGTCCATCACCTGCAGCAGCAGGTTGAACACGTCCGGGTGCGCCTTCTCGATCTCATCGAGCAGCACCACTGCATGCGGATGCTTGATCACCGCATCGGTCAGCAGCCCGCCCTGATCGTAACCGACGTAGCCCGGAGGCGCGCCGATCAGACGGCTGACGGTATGCCGCTCCATGTACTCGGACATGTCGAAACGCAGCAGCTCGATATCCATCGCCTTGGCCAACTGTACGGTGACCTCGGTTTTCCCGACCCCGGTCGGCCCGGCAAACAGGAAGGAACCGACCGGCTTGCGCTCGTGGCCCAGACCGGCACGGCTCATCTTGATCGCTTCGGTCAGCGCTTCGATCGCCTGATCCTGGCCGAATACCAGCATCTTCAAGCGATCGCCCAGGTTTCTCAGCACGTCACGATCGCTGGCCGACACGGTTTTCTCCGGGATGCGGGCGATGCGCGCCACCACGGATTCGATATCGGCCACGTTGACGGTTTTCTTGCGCTTGCTGGCCGGCATCAACCGGCTGCGGGCGCCCGCCTCGTCGATCACGTCGATCGCCTTGTCCGGCAGATGACGATCGTTGATGTATTTCACCGACAGCTCCACCGCGGCGCGGATCGCCTTGGCGGTATAACGCACGTCGTGGTGCGCTTCATACTTGGCCTTCAGGCCGTTGATGATCTGAACGGTCTCTTCCGCCGTCGGTTCGGTGATATCGATCTTCTGGAAGCGGCGCGCCAAAGCGCGATCCTTTTCGAAGATGTTGCTGAACTCCTGGTAGGTGGTCGAGCCGATCACCCGGATCTTGCCGCTCGACAGCAGCGGTTTGATCAGGTTGGCGGCATCCACTTGCCCACCGGAAGCCGCACCGGCGCCGATGATGGTGTGAATTTCATCGATGAACAGGATGCTGTTCTGATCCTGTTCCAGCTGTTTGAGCAGCGCCTTGAAGCGCTTCTCGAAGTCGCCGCGGTATTTGGTGCCGGCCAGCAGTGAACCGATATCCAGCGAATACAGCGTGCAGTCCGCCATCACTTCCGGCACGTCGCCCTGCACGATACGCCAGGCCAGGCCTTCGGCGATGGCGGTCTTGCCCACGCCGGATTCGCCGACCAGCAGCGGGTTGTTTTTACGACGACGGCACAGCACCTGAATCGCGCGCTCCAGCTCACGATCGCGGCCGATCAACGGATCGATGCCGCCCACACGGGCCAACTGATTGAGGTTGGTGGTGAAGTTTTCCATACGGTCTTCCCCTCCGGACTGCTCTTCGTTCACCGGGTTTTCCGCATTCGGCGCTTGGCCCGGCTCGTCTTTACGCGTGCCATGTGAAATGAAGTTCACCACGTCGAGACGGCTGACGTCGTGCTTGCGCAGCAGATAGGCCGCCTGCGACTCCTGCTCGCTGAAGATAGCCACCAACACGTTGGCGCCGGACACTTCGCTGCGGCCGGAAGATTGCACATGGAAGACCGCGCGCTGCAGCACGCGCTGGAAGCTGAGCGTCGGCTGAGTGTCGCGCTCTTCTTCGCCGGCGGGCAGCGTCGGTGTGGTTTGTTCGATGAAGGCTTCCAGCTCCTGGCGCAACGCGGCCAGATCCACCGTACATGCCTCGAGCGCTTCTCGCGCGGCAGGGTTGCTCAGCAACGCCAGCAACAGGTGCTCCACGGTCATAAACTCGTGTCTGTGCTCACGCGCCCTGGCGAAAGCCATGTTGAGACTGAGTTCCAGTTCTTGATTGAGCATAAGCACCTCCCCAATAGATTGCCTTATTCAGGCTTTTTCCAGCGTACAAAGCAACGGATGCTCGTTCTCCCTTGCGTACCGGTTCACATGGACGACTTTGGTTTCCGCCACCTCGGCGGTGAAAACACCACAGATCGCCTTGCCTTGATAGTGGACCGTGAGCATCAGTTGCGTTGCGCGTTCAATATCATAAGAAAAGAACTTTTGCAGAACGTCAATCACAAATTCCATCGGTGTGTAATCGTCGTTGTTAAGTATAACTTTATACATAGACGGCGGTTTTACCGCATCGATTTGTTTTTCTTCGGCCAAGTGTTCAAAATTCAGCCAGTCGTTGTTATTGCCCATCGCTGCTCATCTTCTCTGCTCTGCCCTCTGATATGGGGACAGGTTTCGGTTATTCAAAGTGGGGATAGTTACTATTTTATCATCTTCGCCATCGTCCCGCCGCACTGTAACGTGCGCAAAAAAAACGGGCCAATTGTGACTGAATCGTGGCAATAGCGTTACCTGCTTCAAACTTTGGTGAACTGCTCCCCGCCGACAAAAGCCGATCCCTTGACGCCCCGATCATTTGCTCTAGAGTGTAAATTCGTGGCTGGTGGTCTTTTAACCACCCCTTGTCCACCCTGCTACCCGCCCACGGCGGGTGCGAATTCAGTTATTCATCTCACTTAAAATAGCGTTGCGAGGGATGTAAAAGCATGGAGACGGGTACTGTTAAATGGTTTAACAACGCCAAAGGCTTTGGCTTCATCTGCCCAGCCGGCGGTGGCGAAGATATTTTCGCGCATTATTCCACCATCAAGATGGATGGTTACAGAACGTTGAAGGCAGGCCAGCAGGTCAGCTTCGACGTGCATCAAGGGCCAAAAGGGAACCATGCCAGTCTGATTGTGCCGGTGGAAAGCGAGGCGCTGTCCTGAACGCCTCCAGCAGCGTCGCGCTGCATTGACCCTGACTGCGATAAAAATGCCAGCCGCCGTGTGACTGGCATTTTTTATGCCTTTTACTTACTCGCGCGCCAGCGCATCGATCGGATTCAGCCGCGCGGCATTGCGCGCCGGCAGATAGCCGAACACCACGCCGATGCCGGTGGAACAGAGGAACGCGCTCAGCAACGCCGCCGGCGGGAAGCTGATCTGCCAGCCCGGCAATACCAACTGCACCGCCAGGCCGATGGCGAACGACAGCGTAATCCCCAGCGCGCCCCCCACCAGGCAGACCAACACCGCCTCGATCAAGAACTGCTGCAACACGTCGCCGGAACGGGCGCCCACCGCCATGCGGATGCCGATCTCGCGCGTGCGCTCGGTCACCGACACCAGCATGATGTTCATCACGCCGATGCCGCCGACCACCAGCGAAATCACCGCCACCAGCGTCAGGAACAGCTGCAGCGTGCGGGTGGTTTTCTCCGCGGTTTGCACCAGGCTGTCCATGTTATAGGTGAAAAAGTCCTTCTTGCCGTGGCGCAGCGTCAACAGTCGCGACAGTTGCTGCTCCGCTTCCTTGCTGTCGTAACCGTCGCGGATGCGCACGGTGATCGAATCGAAATAGCTGTTGCCCATCAGCCGGTTGGCCATGGTGCTGTACGGCACCCACACGTTCAGCGTCTTGCTGCTGCCGAACATCGACTGCTTCTCCTTGGCCACGCCGACCACCGTCGCCGGCATGTTGCCCACCAGGATCACTTCCCCCACCACGTTCTTCTGGTGCGGGAACAGCCGCCGTTGGGTATTGGCGTCAATCACCACCGTCTGCGCCTGCGACTGTACCTGCATCGGATCGATGCCGACGCCCTGGGTAAAGCTCATGCCGTACACGCGGAAGAACTGCTCGCTGACGCCGTTGACGTTGGCCGCCGCATCAACGTTGCCCAAACGCAGCCGCATGCTGCTGCTGATGCTCGGCGACAGCGCACTGATGTAAGGCTGTTCGCGCAGCGCATCGAGATCGCCGTATTTCAACGATTGCCGGTAGGTCGGATCGTCGTCGCCGAAATCCTTGCCGGGATAGATATCGACAGTATTGGTGCCGATGGATTTGATGTCCGCCAACACCATCTGCTTGGCGGCGTCGCCGATCACCAGGATCGACACCACCGAGGCGATGCCGATAATGATGCCGAGCATGGTCAGCGCGGTGCGCATCTTGTTGGCCGCCATCGCGCGCCAGGCCATGATCAGCGCCTCGCGGAAACGGCCGCCCATCTGCCGCCAGGAAGGCGCCGCGGCGGCCAGTGCCAGCGGCTTGGCCTGCGCATTCTCCTGCGGTGCCGGCCGCGAGTCGGCGATAATCTCGCCGTCGCGGATCTCGATGATCCGTTCAGCCTGACGCGCCACCGCCGGATCGTGAGTCACCAGGATCACCGTGTGCCCCTGGGCGCACAACTGTTTAAGGATCGCCATCACCTCTTCGCCGGAATGGCTGTCGAGCGCGCCGGTCGGCTCATCCGCCAGGATCACCTGCCCGCCGTTCATCAACGCGCGGGCGATACTGACGCGCTGCTGCTGGCCGCCGGAAAGCTGGCTCGGCCGATAGTTGACTCGCTCCCCCAGCCCCAGACGGCGCAACAGCGCTTCCGCCCGTTCGCGCCGCGCCGCTTTGCCCAGCCCGGCATACACCGCCGGCACCTCGACGTTGTGCGCCGCGCTCAGGTGCGGCAGCAGATGATAGCGTTGAAAGATAAAGCCGAAATGCTCGCGCCGCAGCTGCGCCAACGCATCGTCGCTCAGCATCGCCACGTCCTGGCCGGCCACCCGATAGACGCCGGCGCTCGGCTTGTCCAGGCAGCCGAGAATGTTCATCAGCGTCGATTTGCCGGAGCCGGAAGCCCCCATGATCGCCACCATTTCACCGGCGTCGATGCTCAGACTGATCCCCTTCAGCACCTCCACCGTCTGCTCGCCGGAACGGTAGCTGCGGCGAATGCCGTTCAGCTGCAACAGCGCCGCCATCAGCCGGCCTCCACGCCGCCGCGGCTGACGATCACCTCATCGCCCGCCTCGAGCCCGCTGAGGATCTGCACATCGATATTGTTGCGCAGGCCGATGGCCACCTCACGCTTCTCTTCCTTGCCCTGTTTCAGCACCGAAACGTGGTAGCGATTGTCGGCGATCTGATCGCCCAGCGCCGCCAGCGGGATCACCAGCGCCTGCTGGACGCCGGCCAGTTGAATGTGCACCTGCGCCGTCATTTGCAAGCGCAGCAGCCTTTCCGGGTTGGGCACTTCGAAACGCGCGTAATAGAAGATGGCGTTGTTGACCTTTTCCGGCGTCGGCTGAATGTCTTTCAGCACGCCGTCGAAGCGCCGGGTCGGATCGCCCAGCACCGTGAACCAGGCCTTCTGACCCGGCTTGAGGTTAATGACGTCGGCCTCCGAGACCTGCGCCTTCACCAGCATGGTGCCGAGATCCGCCAGCGTCAGAATGTTCGGCGCCTGTTGCGCCGCGATCACCGTCTGGCCCTGCAGCGTGGTAATCTGCACCACGTCGCCATCCATCGGCGCTTCGATGCGGGTATAGGCCAGATTGATCTTGGCGGTATCCAGGCTGGCCTGATTCCGCGCGATCTGCGCATTGATGGTGCCTACCTGCGCCTTCTTCACCGCCAGCTGCGTCGCCGCCTGATCCAAATCCTGACGCGACACCGCCTGCAGCCTGGCCAGCGCCTGGTTGCGCTGCAGCGTAACCGCCGCCAGCTGCTGTTCCGCCTGCGCCTGCAGCAGCTGCGCATGCAGCTCACGCAGCGTCGCCTCGCCTTCACGGATGCTGTTCTGCGCCTGTTGCGGATCGATAACCCCCAGCAACTGACCTTTTTTCACCTTGTCGCCGATCTCGACATACAGCTTTTCCAACTGCCCGCTGACCTGCGCGCCGACGTCAACCTTGCGCACGGCGTCCAGCTGGCCGGTCGCCAACACGTTCTGCTGCAGATCGCGCTGGATGACCTTTACCGTTTTGAAATCGGTCGGCGCCGGATGGCGGAAGTGCCAAACGGCCGCCGCGGCAAGCGCCGCAATCACCGCCAGTGCGAGTATCCAGCGGCGTTTATATCCTTTAAACCCTGTCAAAATTGACCTGCCTGTGCTTGTGAATATCCACCGCCCATTGCGGCGGCGGAGCTAAATTAGCATGCAACGTAGGGAATAACTAAACCTTAGCTCAACACAATGTGGAGACACGCCTGGTTACAGTTCAGCATTGAACTCCCGTTTAGTGAAACCTTGATGAAATACCGCCATTCAACACAGCCAAGGATTTCATCATGTCACAGCTCAGCTACCCACTCGCCTCCCCCCGGCCGCTTAACGGCTGGCAACTGATGACGGCGCTGATCAATGGCGAAAAGGCGCCTAGCAACGCCTGGAAAAAAACCTCGTTTCGCCTGAAGTTTCTCGGCCGTTCGCTGCTCAACTGGCGCACCACCAGCGGCCTGCTCAGCACCCTGGCCAGCAACCCGCTGCTGGAAGAGATCCTGAACGCGCAGCCGAACCTGCCGTGCAAGCTGCATCGCCCCTACCTGGCGGCCAACATGAGCAAGATCGAATGCTTGTTCGCCCTGCGCGATCATTACGATCTCATCGTACAGCGCATGCCGCTGAAGATGCGTCTCGGCCACCTCGGCCCACAGCCTTTCGTGCTGGCCCGCGCGATGGGCAAAAACGAAGCGCCGATCTCGCTGGAACTGGCGGCGATCGACAAACTGAATAAGGAAGGGGAAGCCACGCTGCTGCTGCGCAACGCCAACGGCGTGATGCTGGCGGAAATCACCTTTGCGCTGATGCATTATCAGCAGCAGCCGACGCTGTTCATCGGCGGCCTGCAGGGCGCGAACCATGAGGTGCCGCACGCCGAGATCCAGCACACCACCAAGGAGTGTCACGGTCTGTTCCCTAAACGTCTGGTGCTGGAAGGCGTTTGCACGCTGGCTCGGCATCTCGGCATCCGCCGGATCGTAGCCGTCGGCAATGCCACCCATATCTATCAAAACTGGCGTTACCAGAGTAAGAAGAAGGATCAACTGCACGCCGATTACGATCAGTTCTGGCTGTCGATGGGCGCCAAACCGCTCGACAGCGGCTATTTCCTGCTGCCCGAGCGCATCGCCCGCAAGCCGATCGAAGAAATTGCCAGCAAGAAGCGCGCCGAGTATCGCCGCCGCTATCAGTTGCTGGACGAACTGGAACAGGGATTGGCGGCGCATTTCTGCGCCCGATAACGCCCGGCGGGCCGTCAGTCCGCCCGGCCGCGCGCCAGCCAGATTACCCGTGAGAACATTTTCTTCAGCAGCGGCGGCACCGAGTCCGTACCCCATTCGCCGGCCTGCATCGCGACCTCAATCGCCAGATCCGGCTTCGACGAGTGGTGAACCGCTTTCAGGATCACCTTGCGCACCGGCATCTGCGCGTTGAGCGGCACCGACGCCATTCGGTGATAGACCGGGGCGAACCCTTCGCGGAACATGAAGTGTTCCATGTCCGGCGCCGGCAGCGCGGTCAGCCGATCGCGTTCGTTGTCTTCATGATTGTCCAGCAGGCTGCGCACGGTGTTAGCGTACTTTTTGCCCGCCTCATCGCCGTCCACCAGCGCATGCCACTCGATACCCATGCGGCGGGCGAAGCGCAGCAGCGGCTTCAGGCCGCACTGGGCGAATTCGATGACCCTCACTCCTTCCGCCTCGAAATGGTAGCCGCACTGGCGCGCCAGCTCGTTCAGCAGCCACACTTCGGTCTCGCCTTCCACCAGCAGCCAGCAGCGGGCGAACAGCGACGACGGCCGGTTGAAACGGATGTGAAACGCGATGCGCCGCCCGTCTTCGGCGCTCAGCCCGCGCGGCCCGAGACGGTAGGTCGCAACCCGCCCCGACTCGCGCACCAGCCGGCAGACGTGCTCCACCGGCACCAGCGACACCAGTTCGCTGGAGTTGGTGGTGGTGATGCGCTGCAGCGGCAGCTGATTGAGCAGCCCCCAGGCCACCGACAGCATGATCGGATGCAGGCGAGTTTCCGGGTCCTCCACCAGCAGCAGCGGCCGGGCATGGGGATCCAGCTTGACGTCACCCTTGGCCTGCAGCAGGGTGGAAAACATCCCCAGCAGGATCAGGCGCATGCTGCGGCTGTTCGGCTCGGCCACCATGCGGTTGATGCCGTCCAGCGCGCGCCAGGCGTCCTGCTCCGGTTCACCGCCGCGGCGGCGCGGCCGCGTCACCTGTGAACTCTGCTCGGCGAAATAGTGCTCCAGCAGCTGCTGCATCGCCGCCAGCCCCTGACGCAGCTCACCGTTGGTCAACTTCTGCGGATTGCGCACCAGCTCGCGCGTCAGCTGATCCAACTGCTGCGCCAGCGCCTGGGTATCGGGTTTGCGTTCATCGCCGAGGCTGCTGGGGCGCAGGCGACGAATAAAGCGCGCGTCGCGCAGGCGCAATACCGGATGGATGCGGATAATGGCGTGGGCCAATTGTTCGATATGGTGCAGTTGAAAGGCGTTGCCGTCGGCGTCGAGAAAACCACGCCAGGTGCACACCGTGCCGTCGTCGGCCAGCTCGCCCTCGCAGCGGTAATGAATGCGGCTCAAGCCATCTTCGCCCTTGACCCACAGCGGCGTCAGGTGGCGATAGCGCGGCAGGTGCGCATGGCCGATGTCTTTTTCGCAGAAGGTGAACACCACCTGCAGGTGGCGCTCTTTGGCCGACTCCTCACCGGGAGGGAAATGGAAGTCGTGCGCTTCAAACCGATACAGCTTCTGCTCCGGCGCCAGCAGCAGCGTCAGCGCATCCAACAGGCTGGATTTACCCCAGGCGTTTTCGCCGAGCAACAGCGTGTTGTCGTCCAGCATCAGCGACAGCCGGTTAATGCCGCGAAAACCTACAATTTCGATACGCTCCAAGAACATCCGCCGCCTCCCGTGCGCGCCGTCGCCTCTTCAATGAGGTGACCTTCACAGAGCATGGTCAAAAAACCCCTTGCAGGTCAAGCGGCCAACGTCAAATCTGCCGCTTTACTCCGGCCGGGCTTTTGGTTAGCGTGTGCTCCTCGCCGCCGTTCGGCGCGCTTCAAAACTCAAGGACACTCGTTGCACCATGTACTCAGGACTGTTGATTATTCTGTTACCGCTGATTGTCGGTTACCTCATTCCCTTACGCCATCGCCCGCTGCTGGTGCTGATCAACCGGCTGCTGAGCTGGATGGTGTACGTGATCCTGTTTTTCATGGGCATCAGCCTGGCGTTTATGGAGAATCTCAGCAGCAATCTGATGCTGATCTTCCAGTACAGCGCAGTGTTTTTCTTCTGCATTCTCTGCGCCAACCTGCTGTTGCTGGCGCTGCTGGAGCGGCGCATGCCGTGGCGCAGCAGCCATAAACAGGAAAAGCTGCCTTCGCGCGTGCACATGGCGCTGGAGTCGCTCAAGCTGTGCGGCGTGGTGCTCGGCGGCTTCCTGCTCGGCCTGACGCAGTGGCAATGGCTGCAGTTCGCCCATAAAGGCAGCGAATATGCGCTGATCTTCCTGCTGTTGCTGGTCGGCATTCAGCTGCGCAACAGCGGCATGACGCTGCGCCAGATCGTGCTCAACCGCCGCGGCACGCTGGTGGCGCTGGCGGTGGTCATCGCGTCTCTGGCCGGCGGCGCGCTGGCGGCGCATCTGCTGGGGCTGCCGGTCAAGGCCGGGCTGGCGATGGCCTCTGGCTTCGGCTGGTACTCGCTGTCCGGTATTCTGATCACCGACGCCTACGGCCCGGTGATGGGCAGCGCCGCGTTCTTCAACGATCTGGCGCGCGAGCTGGTGGCGATCATGCTGATCCCGACGCTGGTGCGCCGCAGCCGCTCCACCGCCCTCGGCCTGTGCGGCGCCACCTCGATGGACTTCACCCTGCCGGTGCTGCAGCGCAGCGGCGGGCTGGACATGGTGCCGCCCGCCATCGTGCACGGCTTCCTGCTGAGCCTGCTGGCGCCGGTGCTGATCGCCCTGTTCTCCTGATCCTTTCCCCCTGGGGGCCGCCTGGCCCCCAAAGCGTAATCATTCCCATCCGCACCGCAAAATTGCGCTAAATCAAACTTGCCCGCAGTAGTCGCACAAAAGCCTTTTGCAACCCCGATCGCCGATCTATGCTTTTAAACAAGCATTATAAATGCAACTTTAAAAATAAAAGGAAGCGACTATGTTCTGTGTGCAATGTGAACAAACCATTCGTACCCCGGCAGGCAACGGCTGCGCGTATGCTCAGGGCATGTGCGGCAAAACGGCGGAAACCTCCGATCTGCAGGATCTGCTGGTGGCGGCGCTGCAGGGCCTCTCCGCCTGGGCGCTGCAGGCGCGTTCGCTGGGCATCGTCGACCACGAAATCGACAGCTTCGCCCCGCGCGCCTTCTTCTCCACCCTGACCAACGTCAACTTCGATTCCCAGCGCATCATCGGCTACGCGCGGGAAACCCTGCTGCTGCGCGACTCGCTGGCCGCCCGTTGCCGGCTGCTGGACGCCGGCGTGCGCGTCGATCACCCGATGGCGGCGCTGCAGCTGGCCGGCGACGCTATGCCTGCGCTGCTGCAGCAGGCGGCGCAGTTTGCCCTCGACAGCGACAAGGCCGAGGTCGGCGACGACGTACACGGTTTGCGCCTGCTGTGCCTGTATGGCCTGAAAGGCGCGGCGGCCTATATGGAACACGCGCACGTGCTCGGCCAGTTCGACGAGCAACTCTATGCCGACTACCACGCCTTTATGGCCTGGCTCGGCACCCGGCCGCGCGACGTCGACACCCTGCTGAACAACGCCATGGGCATCGGCAAGATGAACTTCAACGTGATGGCGATCCTCGATCGCGGCGAAACCCAGGCCTACGGCGATCCGCAGCCCAGCGCGGTCAACGTGCGCCCGGTGGCCGGGAAAGCCATTCTGATTTCCGGCCACGATCTCAAAGATCTGCGCATGCTGCTCGAGCAAACCGAAGGGCAAAACGTCAACGTTTACACCCACGGTGAAATGCTGCCGGCGCACGGCTATCCGGAACTGAAAAAATTCAAGCACCTGGTGGGCAACTACGGCAGCGGCTGGCAAAACCAGCAGACGGAATTCGCCAAATTCCCCGGCCCGATCGTGATGACCTCCAACTGCATCATCGATCCTAACGTCGGCAACTACGGCGATCGTATCTGGACCCGCAGCATCGTCGGCTGGCCGGGCGTCAACCATCTGGAAGGCGACGACTTCGGCGCCGTGATCCGCCAGGCACAGGGAATGAACGGCTTCCCTTACACCGAGATCGAACACCTGATCACCGTTGGCTTCGGCCGCCAGACGTTGCTGAACGCCGCCGACACGGTCATCGACCTGGTGTCGCAGAAAAAACTGCGCCACGTCTTCCTGGTCGGCGGCTGCGACGGCAGCCGCGACGAGCGCAGCTACTTCACCGACTTCGCCCGCAGCGTGCCGCAAGACTGCCTGATCATGACGCTGGCCTGCGGCAAATACCGTTTCAACAAACTGGATTTCGGCACGCTGGAAGGGCTGCCGCGCCTGCTGGACGTCGGCCAGTGCAACGACGCCTACTCCGCCATCATGTTGGCGGTCAAGCTGGCGGATACGCTCGGCTGCAGCGTCAACGAGCTACCGCTCAGCCTGGTGCTGTCGTGGTTTGAACAGAAGGCGATCGTCATTCTGCTGACGCTGCTGTCGCTGGGGGTGAAAAACATCGTCACCGGCCCGACCGCGCCGGGCTTCCTGACCGACAACCTGATGGCGATCCTCAACGAGAAATTCGGCCTGCGCCCGATCACTACCGTCGAGCAGGATATCACCGCGCTGCTCGCCTGATGCCGTTACGTTATGGGGCCGCCTGCGCCGGCCCCTTTGCTTTTTGAGGTGCTCCGATGACTCAACCCACTCCGCTTTGCCCGAACCGCATGCAGGTGCATTCCATCCAGCGTGAAACCGCCGACGTCTGGACGCTGAACCTGATCTGCGACGTTTTCTATCCTTACCAGGCCGGCCAGTTTGCGCTGGTCAGCATCCGCAACAGCGAGGAGACGCTGCGCGCCTATACGCTCTCCTCCTCGCCCGGCCAGAGCCGCTTTCTCAGCATCAGCGTGCGCTGCCTGCCGGACGGCGTCGGATCGCGCTGGCTGACGCAAGAGGTCAAGCCCGGCAACACCCTGTGGCTGTCCGACGCGCAGGGCGAATTCAGCTGCGAGCGCCACCCGGCCGATCGTTACCTGATGCTGGCCGCCGGCTGTGGCGTGACGCCGATCGTCTCGATGTGCCGCTGGCTGACCGCTAACCGTCCGGCCTGCGATATCGTCGCGATCGTTAACGTGCGCACTCCCGCCGACACGATCTTCGCCGATCAATGGCGCGCGCTGTGTGCCGCCCATCCGCAGCTGCGCCTGACGCTGATGGCCGAGCAGGATCTGCAACCCGGCTACCTCAGCGGCCGCATCGATGAACAGACGCTGCGGCAGGCGGCGCCGGATATCGCCGAACGCACGGTGATGACCTGCGGCCCTGCGCCCTACATGGATCAGGTGGAGCAGCTGTGCCGCCGGCTCGGCGTGCCGGCCGAGCGTTTCCATAAAGAGCAGTTCCACACGCCGGCGGCGCAGGCCGACGCCACCGAAGGGCTGACGCTGCGCGCCGCGCGCCCGCTGCGCGAATTCCGCGTACCGGTTGGCAGCACGCTGCTGGCGGCGATGGAGGCCCATGCCCTGCCGGTCAACGCCGCCTGCCGCGCCGGGGTGTGCGGCTCGTGCAAAACCCGCATCCTTGAGGGTGACTACACCACCACCAGCACCATGACGCTGAGCGCGGAAGAAATCGCGCAGGGCTACGTGCTGGCCTGCAGTTGCCAACTGCAGGGCGATGTCACGCTGGCGTGATCCCCTGGCCCCATCGCCGCGATGGGGCATTTATCGGCAAGCTCCCCGCGGCCAGCCCGGTTACACTTTTCCCCGTCCTACGCTCTTTACCCTTCCTGACCGCATCTCGTCCACAGCCGGTAAGCTATGCTTGCAGTTGTTCTGCTGCCACTCACCGGATCGAGTCCACATCGTTTTTCAAACCTTGTTTGGGGGAACCATGAAGCAAACCGTAGCCACACTGATCGCCAAAACGCTGGATCAAGCCGGCGTAAAACGCATTTGGGGCGTGACCGGCGATTCGCTCAACGGCCTTAGCGACAGCCTGCACCGCATGGGCACCATCGAATGGCTGGGCACCCGCCATGAAGAGGTGGCCGCCTTCGCCGCCGGCGCCGAAGCCCAGCTTACCGGCCAGTTGGCGGTGTGCGCCGGTTCCTGCGGCCCCGGCAACCTGCACCTGATCAACGGCCTGTTCGACTGCCACCGCAACCATGTGCCGGTGCTGGCGATCGCCGCACACATCCCTTCCAGCGAAATCGGCAGCGGCTACTTCCAGGAAACCCATCCGCAGGAGCTGTTCCGCGAATGCAGCCACTATTGCGAGCTGGTCTCCAACCCGGAACAGCTGCCGCGCGTGCTGGAGATCGCCATGCGCAAGGCGATCCTCAATCGTGGCGTCTCGGTGGTGGTCTTGCCGGGCGACGTGGCGCTGCGCATGGCGCCGGAAGACGCGACCCTGACCTGGCATACCCCGGCGCTGCCGCTGGTGCAGCCGCCGATGAGCGAGTTGAACAAGCTGGCGGAAACACTGAACAAGGCGAAGAACATCACCCTGATGTGCGGCAGCGGCTGCGCCGGCGCGCATGATGAAGTGGTCAAGCTGGCCGAGCTGCTGCAGGCGCCGGTGGTGCACGCGCTGCGCGGCAAAGAGCATATCGAATGGGATAACCCCTACAGCGTCGGCATGACCGGGCTAATCGGCTTCTCCTCCGGCTACCACGCGATGATGAACGCCGACACGCTGGTGCTGCTCGGCACCCAGTTCCCCTATCGCGCGTTCTACCCCACCAACGCCAACATCATTCAGATCGACATCAACCCCGGCAGCATCGGCGCGCACTGCCCGGTCAATATGGCGCTGGTGGGCGATATCCACACCACCCTCACCGCCCTGCTGCCGCAGCTGGAACCGAAGCGCGACCGGGCGTTCCTCGACAAGGCGCTGGAACATTACCGCAACGCGCGCAAGGATCTCGACGGGCTGGCGACCGCCAACGACGACCAGCCGATCCACCCGCAGTATCTGGCGCAGCAGCTCAGCCAGTACGCCAGCGACGACGCCATCTTCACCTGCGACGTCGGCACGCCGACGGTGTGGGCCGCCCGCTACGTGAAAATGAACGGCAAGCGCCGCCTGCTCGGTTCGTTCAACCACGGTTCGATGGCCAACGCCATGCCGCAGGCGATCGGCGCTCAGGCCACCGCGCCGGATAAACAGGTGATCGCCATGTGCGGCGACGGCGGCTTCACCATGCTGATGGGCGATTTCCTGTCGCTGGCGCAGCTCAAGCTGCCGGTGAAAATCGTGGTGTTCAACAACAGCGTGCTGGGATTCGTGGCGATGGAGATGAAGGCCGGCGGCTACCTGACCGACGGCACCGACCTGCATAATCCGGACTTCGCGGCGATCGCCAACGCCGCCGGCATCAAGGGCATCCGCGTGGAAAAAGCCTCCGATCTGGACGGCGCGCTGCAGGAGATGTTGGCGCATCCCGGCCCGGCGCTGCTGGACGTGGTCACCGCCAAGCAAGAGCTGGCGATGCCGCCGCAGATCAAGTTCGAACAGGCGAAAGGCTTCAGCCTGTACATGCTGCGCGCCATCATCAACGGCCGCGGCGACGAAGTGGTCGAGCTGGCGAAAACCAACTGGCTGCGCTAAGCAAGCTGCCCCGGTAAAATAAAGGGTATATGATGCCATGTACCCTTTTCCTCTCCCTTACATTCCAGGAACCCTATGCTTATCGATCTACGCAGCGACACCGTTACCCGCCCCAGCGCCGCCATGCGCCAGGCGATGGCTCAGGCAGAAGTCGGCGACGACGTCTACGGCGATGATCCGACGGTCAACGCGCTGGAGGCCGAGGCGGTGCGTCTGTCGGGCAAAGAAGCGGCGCTGTTTCTGCCCAGCGGCACCCAGGCCAACCTGGTGGCGCTGCTGAGCCACTGCCAGCGCGGCGATGAATATCTGGTCGGCCAGCAGGCGCACAACTACAAATACGAAGCCGGCGGCGCAGCGGTGCTGGGCAGCATCCAGCCGCAGCCGATCGAGGCCGACGCCGACGGCACGCTGCCGCTGGACAAGCTCGCCGCCGCCATCAAACCCGACGATATCCACTTCGCCCGCACCCGGCTGTTGAGCCTGGAAAACACCATCAGCGGCCGAGTCCTGCCGCAGGCCTACCTGCAGCAGGCGTGGCAGTTTACCCGCGAGCGCCAGCTGGCGCTGCATATCGACGGCGCACGCATCTTCAACGCCGCCGTGGCGCTGAACCTGCCGCTGAAAGAGATCGTGCAATACTGCGACACCTTCACCATTTGCCTGTCGAAAGGGTTGGGCGCGCCGGTCGGATCGCTGCTGTGCGGCAGCGAGGCCTTCATTCAGCGTGCGCTGCGCTGGCGCAAGATGACCGGCGGCGGGCTGCGTCAGGCCGGCATCCTGGCGGCGGCCGGCCTCTACGCGCTGGAGCATAACGTTGCGCGGCTGCGCGAAGACCATGACAACGCGGCCTGGCTGGAGCAACAGCTGCGGCAGATCGGCGTGGAGATCGCCGCTCCCGGCGCGCAGACCAACGTGTTGTACCTGCGCCAACCGCCGGCGCTGGCGGCCAAATTCGGTCCGTGGATGCGCGAACGCGGCGTGCTGATCAGCAGCGGCCCGCTGACGCGCATTCTGACCCACCTCGACGTCAGCCGTCAGGATCTGCAGCGGGTGGTCGAACTGTGGCGGGAGTTTCTTCAGCAGCACGCCTGATCGCTTGGGGCGCAGGCCGCGCCCCGCAATCAGAAAATCCAGCGGCCGTAAACCCAGTACCACAGCCCCAGCACCGCCGCCAGGTTGAGCGCCACGCTGAGGATGAACCAGGTTTTAAACGGCTGCTTCTGGGTCTTGTGGCGAAACAGCTGCTGCGCCAGCAGCGCGCCCAACCAGCCGCCCAGCGCGCCGAACAGCAACAGCGTCGTCTCCGGCACCCGTCGCCATCCCTTGCGCGCCGCCAGCTTATCGCCGCCGTAGATCAGAAACGTCAGCAGGTTCGCCAGCAGCAACCCCATCCACACCGGATGCGGCGAGAACAGGCTGGCGATCAGCGCCAGGCCCAGCAGGGCGTAACAAATCACATTGAGCTTCATGACATCCGGTCTTCGTTCGATAAGGGGCGCGTAGTGTGAACCTGCGCCGCGGCGGATGCAACTGGCTTATACCCATACAAAAAGTGCATTTAAACCCTGAATTTGGCATCCTGTCGTTCTGCGACTCTTTCACCGCACAAGGCGGCCCGATGACACCCCAACGCGTACTGGTTCTTGGAGCCAGCGGCTATATAGGCCAGAACCTGATCCCGCACCTGATCGAACAGGGGCACCAGATTACCGCCGCCGCGCGGCGCATCGAGTGGCTGCAGGAGCAGAACTGGCCGCAGGTCAACTGCCTGTATGTCGATCTGTACCGCACGGACACCCTGAGCGCGGCGCTGTGGGAGATCGATACGCTGTACTATCTGGTGCACGCGATGGGCGACGGCGACAACTTTATCGAAAAGGAGCGCCAGGCGGCGGAAAATCTGCGTGACGCGCTGCGCAATGCCGGCGTCAAGCAGGTGATCTTTCTCGGCGCGCTGCAGCCGAACGACGACAGTTCGCCGCACCTGGCGGCCCGCCGCCTGACCGGCGAGATCTTGCGCCAGAGCGGCGTGCCGGTGACCGAGCTGCGCGCCGGCATCATCGTCGGCCCCGGCTCGGCGGCGTTCGAAGTGATGCGCGACATGGTCTATAACCTGCCGGTGCTGACGCCGCCGCGCTGGGTGCGCTCGAAGTCCTCGCCGGTGGCGCTGGAGAACCTGCTGGTTTACCTGGCCGATCTGCTGGCGCACCCGGCGCAAGAACACCGCATCTTTGACGTCGCCGGGCCGGAATACCTCAGCTATCAGGACATGTTCCAACGCTTTATCGCCATCAGCGGCAAACGGCGCTGGCTGATCCCGATCCCCTTGCCGACGCGGCTGATTTCAGTGTGGTTCATCAGCCTGATCACCTCGGTGCCAACGCCGATCGCCCGCGCGCTGATCCAGGGGTTGAAGCACGATCTGCCCGCCGACGGCCGGCCGCTGCAAGCCTTGATCCCGCAGCGCCTGCACACTTTTGATCAGGCGGTCACCGCCACGCTGCAGCGCGAACTGGAAGTGGTCGACTCCGCCGACTGGGGCTACGATCCGGCGGCGCGGGCTCGCTGGCGCCCTGGCTACGGCTACTACCCGAAACAGGCGGGATGTTCGCTCGACACCGCCGCCTCCAGCCAGGCCCTGTGGCAAACGGTGCAGCAGCTAGGGGGCGAGGAAGGCTATTTCTACGCCAATATCCTGTGGCGGATCCGCGCCCGCATGGACGACATGATCGGCAACGGCGTGGTCTATGGCCGCCCGGCGCGCGTGGCCCTGGCGCTGGGTGACGAGATCGACGGCTGGAAAGTCATCACGCTGAAGCCGCTGCGGCAGCTGGCGCTGCTGTTCGGCATGAAGGCGCCCGGCCTGGGGCGGCTGAGCTTCACCATCACCGATCGCGGCGATCGCCGCACGCTGGACGTGCGCGCCTGGTGGCACCCGGCCGGCTTCAGCGGGCTGCTGTATTGGTTCGCCATGATGCCCGCGCATCTGTTCATTTTTCGCGGCATGGCGAAGCGCATCGCCGAGCTTGCCGAGAACCTGGACCGCCAACAGCGCTGAACGGCGCTCATTTGTCGATCAACCGCACAGTTTGCCGCTGTGCTTCGGGGCTTTCCGATTGCATAGCGCACGAAATCACGGAAGAATGGCATCTTATTTGCTGGGAGCGCCGCAAGCGCCCGCCGGTATTCCGATTTTGGGTGAGAATAGAGTCCGTTATGAAGGTATTGGTCACCGGTGCCACCAGTGGGTTAGGCCGTAACGCCGTTGAATATCTGCGCCGCCAGGGCATCAAAGTGCGCGCCACCGGCCGCAACCAGGCGATGGGCGGCCTGCTGGAAAAAATGGGCGCTGAGTTCATTCATGCCGATCTCACCAACCTGATCTCTTCGCAGGCCAAAGCGATGCTGGCGGACGTCGATGTGCTGTGGCACTGCTCCAGCTTTACCTCGCCCTGGGGCACCGAAGAAGCCTTCGAACTGGCCAACGTCCGCGCCACTCGCCGCCTTGGTGAATGGGCGGCGGCCTATGGCGTGGCGCAGTTCATTCACATCTCCTCCCCGGCGATCTATTTCGACTACCACCATCACCGCAACGTGACCGAAGACTTTCGCCCGCAGCGCTACGCCAACGAATTCGCGCGCAGCAAAGCCGCCGGCGAGCAGGTGATCCAGCAACTGGCGCTGTCCAATCCGCAGACCCATTTCACCATTCTGCGCCCGCAGGGATTGTTCGGGCCGCACGACAAGGTGATGCTGCCGCGGCTGCTGCAGATGATCAAACGCTACGGCAACCTGCTGCTGCCGCGCGGCGGCGCGGCGATGGTGGACATGACTTACCTGGAGAATGCGGTGCACGCCATGTGGCTGGCGACGCTAAAAGAAGACACGCCGTCCGGCCGCGCCTACAACATCACCAACCAGCAGCCGCGCCCGCTGCGCACCGTGGTGCAGCAACTGATCGACGATTTGGGCATGAAGTGCCGCATCCGCTCCGTCCCCTATCCGATGCTCGACATGATGGCGCGCGGCATGGAGCGCCTGGGCAGCAAAAGCGAAAAGGAGCCGGTGCTGACCCATTACGGCGTCGCCAAACTCAACTTCGACCTCACGCTCGATACCACCCGCGCGCAGCAAGAGCTGGGCTATCAGCCGATCGTCTCGCTGGAAGAAGGCATCGCGCGCACCGCCCGCTGGCTGAAAGATCACGGCAAACTGCACGGCCTGTAATCAACGCCACGCGCCGTACTTCAACAGCAGCGCATCGATAATCGCCTCACTCTCTGCATCCGGTTCACCGCGAACATCGTCGGGCCGGAAATGCATCTGAAACGCCGCCAGCACATTGCGCTGCTGCCGCGCATCCCATGACGAATCAACCGCGTAGCCGTAACGCGCCAGCTTATCAAGCAGCGGCGCCAGCGGCACCGGCGCATGACGATCGCGCCCCGCCAGCAAACGCTGCACGTCTGCCTCGTCCGGCCAGGCGCCGATGCCGGCCTGCGCCAGTTGTCGCCAGGGGAACAGCGGGCCGGGATCCTGTTTGCGCTGCGGTGCGATGTCGCTGTGCCCCACCACGTCCTGCGGCTGGATGCCATAGCGTTGGATGATGTCGCGGCTCAGCGGAATCAGCACGGCGATCTGCTCCGCCGTATAAGGCTGCCAATGGGTGAACAGCATGCTGCGGGTGAACCCCTTGTTGACGATTTCAATGCCGATCGAGGTGTCGTTGAGATTGCTGCGGCCGCGCCAGGCGCTGGCACCGGCATGCCAGGCGCGCATCGCTTCCGGCACCAGCCGGTACACCGTCGGTTTGCCGTGTTCGCGCTGCGGGTGCGCCGGCAACAGGTAGTGTGCGCTGACGTGTTCATCGGTCAGCGTTTTCAGTGATGAATGAAAGTCTTCCGCCGTATAGTGCATCACCAGAAACCGAATACGCTGATCGGCGCCCTGCGCCTGATGCAAGGTTTCGAGCTGGTAAGCGCCACGATCGACGAGCGTGTTCTGCTGCGGATTTTGGCATCCCGCCAACAGCGCGGCGGCGATGATCCCTGGCCAAATTTTCACTTATCCTCCTGATTGACGTCCGTGAAAGATGTAACGCGACGCGATTGATCTGTATCCAATCATCACGCTCATCGAGAAATAATGACAGAGAGCGCCGATGTGCAAGCGAGTGTTGCTCCCGGCTGGCGGCCTTTCCCGCCCATGATAGTCTCAAAGTATCATCTGCGCTGAAAGAGCGGAGTCGAACATGTTCACGCCACGCTATCTGTCCTGGTTGCTCTGTGCCGTCATGCTGCCGCTCAGCGGCTGCGATCGGCAAAAAGTCGCCGATGCGATGGGCGGGAGCGCCCCGCCCTCGGCCGCGCCCGTCACGAGTGCCAGCGCGCCGGCCTATACGCCGCTGAGCGCCGATCAACTGTACCAGTTGGTCAGCCCGGTGGCGCTGTTCCCCGACAAGCTGCTGGCGCAGGTGTTGGCCGGCGCGGGCTATCCTGACCAAATCAGCGCCGCGGATGCCTGGCTGGCGCAAAACCGCGGCTTGCAACCGGCGGCGCTCAGCTCGGCGGCCGACGCTCAGCCCTGGGATCCCAGCGTGCGCGGCCTGGTGCAATTCCCCGACGTGCTCGATCAAATGGCGAAAAACATCCCCTGGACCACCACCCTGGGCAGCGCCTACCTGAACGATCCCACCGACGTGATGAACGCCATTCAGGTGATGCGTCAACGGGCGGCCAGCCAGGGCACGCTGAAAAACACCCCGCAGCAGCGCATCGTCGTGGCGCCGACGACGCGTTATGTCGAACAGCAGCCCTATCGCCAGCGCGTGGTGGCGGCGCCGGGCGAGACCATCGTTATCGAACCCAGCCAGCCGGATACGGTTTACGTTCCGTATTACGATCCCTGGGAGGCCTACGGCACGCCGATCCAGGCCTATCCGAGCTATCAGTATCAGCCCTCGGGCTACAGCGGCGGCGACATGCTGGCGGCCGGCGTGATCAGCTTCGGCGTCGGCATCGCGGTGGCCTCTTTGCTCAACCAACACAACAGCGGCTGGCACAACTGGGATATGCGCTGGGACGATCGGCGCCAGCCGGTGGTCTACCGCAATGCGCCTTACGTATCGCATTCCACCACCGTGGTGAATCGCGTCACTAACATCAACCAATATAACAACGTGAACACTGTGAATCGCAGCAGCACCAGCACGGTGAACAACTACAATACCGCCGCCGCGCCGGCGCCGCGTTTCAGCCAACCGGTGCCTAACGCTGCGCCGCAACAGCCGCGCGTCGCGCCTGCGGCCCACGCGCCGATGACCATGCCGAACTTTGCGCATACTCAGCCGGTGGCGCCTCACGTACAGCAGCCGATAGCCGTACACCCGCCGGTAGCGGCCGCCCCACACGTGCAACAACCGGTCATCGCGCCCCATGCACAGCAGCCGATGAGCACGCCGACGTTCACGCATGCCGTTCCGACGGCGCCTCACCCACAGCAGCCGACAGCCGTACATTCAGCGCCGCTGCAGACGCATCCGATGCCGGCCGCTGCGGCGATGCATCCAGCCGTCGCGCGCCCGCAGATTCAGCCGGCTCCGCACGTCGCTCAGCCGGTGATCCGCGAACCGGCAGCGCCGCAGCATCCGGCGGCGATAAGCCCGATGCCGGCGCCGCAACAGCGCATCATGCCGCATGCGGCCCCGGCGCCGCAGCTCCATCAGACGTCCGTTCAGCCGATGCCGCATCGCCAGGAGCCGGTGTCCACGAAGCCGCAGGAACACCGCCCAATCGTCGAGCAGCACAAGGTGGGATAAATCAAGAGGATGTCGCCCCGGCGGAATGGCCGGGGCGAAAAGAAAGCATGGCGTTAGCGGCTCACTTTCACCGCGGTGCCGCTGACGGTCACCATCAGCATGCTGCCGTCTTTGCCAACGGTTTCATAATCGATATCAATGCCGACCACCGCGTTGGCGCCCAGCTCTTTCGCCTGGTCTTCCAGCTCTTCGAACGCGATCAGTCGCGCCTTGCGCAGCTCTTTCTCGTAAGCGCCCGAACGGCCGCCGACGATATCGCGCACGCCGGCTAAGAAATCACGAAAAATGTTGGCGCCGAGAATCGCTTCGCCGGTGACGACGCCGCAGTATTCGGTGATGGTAAACCCTTCCAGGGTCGGGGTAGTTGAAAGCTGCATCAGAACTCCTTGTTTGATTAATTCAACGTATCTATGACCAGAAGATTGACATTATGTTCGCTTAATCAATGGCACGCAGTACGAATGCAAGGCCAAAAAACGCATTTATACTGTAAGCTATCGGTCTTCATGGTAGAGACTTTCACATAAGGTAATAAGATGAAAACAAAAACGATTGCGGCTGTTTTACCCTTAGCGCTGTTGCTGAGTGCCTGTACCACGGTGGAACCGGCATACAAGGATATCGGCACCCGCAGCGGCAGCTGTGTGGAAGGCGGCCCGGATACGGTCGCGCAAAAGTTCTATGACCTGCGCATCCAGCAGGGCGCCGGCCTGCCGGACAGCAACCGCCTGGCGCAGCTGCAGCCTTATCTGAGCAAAGTGCTGTATCAGGATCTGGTCAGCACCGCTCAAAACCCGGGCAAGCATCAGATTACCGGCGATCTGTTCTCCGGCAATGCGCAGGGGCCAAGCAGCGCATCCGTCGCCAGCGCCTCGACCATTCCTAACACCGATGCGAAGAACATCCCGCTGCGCGTTGACCTGAGCTACCAGAAAGACGCCAACAGCACCGTGAACTGGCAGGACGAAGTGCTGATGGTGCGCGAAGGCACCTGCTGGGTGGTTGATGATATTCGCTACCTGAATGTTCCAGCGCACGCCACCAACGGCAGCGTACGCCAGGTGCTGGAAAACCAGTAACCCGCTTCCCCCGGCCGACGCGGGCTTGCCGCGTCGGTCATCCCGCCGCCCGTCTACCGCTCGAATTTCGTCCAATAGAAAAAATTTCGCTACCGATCTCACAGCCTGCGCCACAAATCCCCTCCCTCGGCTTGAGTCGCGGTATCTTGTGCTAATCTTTTACTGTCCCGCCGCACACTCATAAATTTTAACGCACAAAGATTGCATAAGTATTCTGTGGAAGTTAACATTTGCGGCATCAATGTCTATTCAATTCTGGCGCATGAGTATTCAACTTAACGGTATCAATTGCTATTACGGCGCTCACCAGGCGCTGTTTGACATCACGCTGGAATGTCCAGCCGGGGAAACCCTGGTGCTGCTTGGCCCAAGCGGCGCCGGGAAAAGTTCATTGCTGCGGGTGCTGAACCTGCTGGAAATGCCGCGTTCGGGCCAACTGCAGATCGCCGGCAACCAATTCGACTTCAGGCAGGCGCCGGGCGAGAAAGCCATTCGCGAACTGCGCCAAAACGTCGGCATGGTGTTCCAGCAATACAACCTGTGGCCTCACCTCACCGTGGTTCAGAACCTGATCGAGGCACCTTGCCGCGTGCTGGGTCTGACCAAGGCTCAGGCGATGGAGCGCGCCGACAAGCTGCTCAAGCGTCTGCGCCTGACCGACTTCGCCGATCGCTTCCCGCTGCACCTTTCCGGTGGCCAGCAGCAGCGCGTGGCGATCGCCCGCGCCCTGATGATGGAGCCGCAGGTGTTGCTGTTCGATGAACCGACCGCAGCGCTGGATCCGGAAATCACCGCCCAGATCGTCAGCATCATTCGCGAACTGGCCGGCACCGGCATCACGCAGGTGATCGTCACCCACGAAGTGGAAGTGGCGCGCAAAACCGCCAGCCGCGTGGTGTACATGGAAAACGGCCACGTAGTGGAGCAAGGCGACAGCAGCCACTTCACGCAGCCGCGGACCACCGAGTTTGCTAATTACTTATCACACTAACAATTAACTTGCTGTAATTTGGGGAGTTTGCGATGAAAAAACTAATAATCGCCGCCGTTCTGGCCGGCATCAGCGTTTCCGCCTCCGCAGCCGAAACCATCCGTTTCGCTACCGAAGCCTCCTATCCTCCGTTTGAATTTATTGACGCCGGCAACAAGATTCAGGGTTTTGATGTCGATCTGGCCAACGCGCTGTGCAAAGAAATGCAGGCCGAGTGTACCTTCACCAACCAGGCGTTCGACAGCCTGATCCCGAGCCTGAAGTTCAAGCGTTTCGATGCGGTGATGGCCGGTATGGACATTACGCCGGAGCGTGAGAAGCAGGTGCTATTCACCAAGCCTTACTACGATAACTCGGCGCTGTTCATCGCGCAGAAAGGCAAAATTGCCGACGTGGCGGCGCTGAAAGGCAAGAAAGTCGGCGTGCAAAACGGCACCACCCACCAGAAATACCTGACCGACAAGCACCCGGAAATCACCACCGTGCCTTACGACAGCTACCAGAACGCCATTTTGGATCTGAAGAACGGCCGCGTTGATGCGGTGTTCGGCGATACCGCGGTGGTCAACGAGTGGCTGAAGCAGAATGACGCGCTGGCGGCAGTGGGCGCCAAAGTGACCGACAAAGACTACTTCGGTACCGGCCTTGGCATCGCGGTGCGCCAGAAGAACACCGATCTGCAGGGCAAGTTCAACGCCGCTCTGGACAAGATCAAGCAGGATGGGACCTATGAAACCATCTACAAAAAATGGTTCCAGCAGTAATACGCCCAAATGAATGAATTACAACCTTTAGCAAGCGCCGCCGGCATGACCGTCGGCCTTGCCGTTTGCGCCCTGATCCTCGGGCTGATTCTGGCGATGCTGTTCGCCGTATGGGAATCGTCCCGCTGGAAAGCGGTCAGCTGGCTCGGCACCGCCTGGGTGACCGTGTTGCGCGGCCTGCCGGAAATCCTGGTGGTGCTGTTTATCTATTTCGGCTCGTCGCAGCTGCTGCTGATGCTCTCCGACGGCTTTACCCTCAACCTCGGTCTGTTCCAGCTGCCGATTCAGTTGGCGATCGACAATTTCGAAGTCAGCCCGTTCCTGTGCGGGGTGATCGCCCTGGCCCTGCTCTATTCCGCCTACGCCTCGCAGACGCTGCGCGGCGCGCTCAAAGCGGTGCCGCAGGGGCAGTGGGAATCCGGTCAGGCGCTTGGACTGAGTAAGGCGGCGATCTTCTTTCGCCTGATCATGCCGCAGATGTGGCGCCACGCCCTGCCCGGCCTCGGCAATCAGTGGCTGGTGCTGTTGAAAGACACCGCGCTGGTGTCGCTGATCAGCGTGAACGATCTGATGCTGCAAACCAAGAGCATCGCTACCCGCACCCAGGAGCCTTTTACCTGGTATGTGATCGCCGCGGCCATCTACCTGCTGGTGACGCTGTTCAGCCAATACGTCATCAAACGCATTGAGCTGCGCGCCACGCGCTTTGAGCGGGGGCCGGCCTGATGATTGAATATTTGCCGGAGATCCTCAAAGGGTTGCACACCAGCCTGACGCTGACCGTCGCCGCGCTGATCGTCGCGCTGGTGCTGTCGCTGCTGCTGACGGTGATCCTGACGCTGAAAACGCCGATCCTGACGCCGCTGGTCAAGGCCTATGTGACGCTGTTCACCGGCACGCCGCTGCTGGTGCAGATCTTCCTGATCTACTACGGCCCCGGCCAGTTCCCGGCGATCCGCGACTACCCTTGGCTGTGGAACCTGCTGTCGCAGCCCTGGCTGTGTGCGATGATAGCGCTGGCTCTGAACAGCGCGGCCTACACCACGCAGTTGTTCTACGGCGCGGTGCGCGCCATTCCCGCCGGGCAGTGGCAATCGTGCGAAGCGCTTGGCATGTCGCGCCGGCAGACGCTGCGCATTCTGCTGCCGTTCGCCTTCAAGCGCGCGCTGTCGTCTTACTCCAACGAAGTGGTGCTGGTGTTCAAAAGCACCTCGCTGGCCTATACCATCACGCTGATGGAAGTGATGGGCTACAGCCAGCTGATGTACGGCCGCACCTACGACGTGATGGTGTTCGGCGCCGCCGGCCTGGTGTACCTGTGCGTCAACGGCCTGCTGACGCTGCTGATGCGCCTGGTGGAGCGTCGCGCGCTGGCGTTTGAGCGTCGCAACTGAGGCCGCCGCCCCCATGAGCCCCGCCATTGTGCGGGGCTTTTTTTATCCTCAAGGCAATACTTAATCATTTATATTGCATTTTAATTCACTCAATGGCAGGGTTAACAACAGGCATTCGCGCAAAAACCTCTGGCGATTACCAGTAAAAACAAACGATAGCGAATAATCACTTTCAGGATCCAGACAGGAGCTCTACGCATGAAAAAACTGCTGCTTGCCGCGACGATGTTAGCCGGGATGACCTTTAACGCCACCGCGGCCGAAACCATCCGCTTCGCCGCCTCCGCCACCTACCCACCGTTCGAATCGCTCGACGCCAACAACCAGATCGTCGGCTTCGATATCGATCTGGCCAACGCGCTGTGCAAGCAAATGCAGGCGCAGTGCACCTTCACCAACCAGGCGTTCGACAGCCTGATCGCCGCGCTGAAATTCAAGAAATACGATGCGGTGATTTCCGGCATGGATATCACGCCGGAGCGCAGCAAACAGGTCGCTTTCACCCAGCCTTACTACGCCAACTCGGCGATCGTGATCGCGCAAAAAGGCAAGTTCAGCTCGCTGGCGGATCTGAAAGGCAAAAAGCTCGGCATGGAAAACGGCACCACCCACCAGAAATACATGCAGGACAAGCATCCGGAGATTAACACCGTTTCTTACGACAGCTACCAGAACGCCATTCTGGAGCTGAAAAACGGCCGCATCGACGGCGTGTTCGGCGACACCGCCGTGGTGAACGAATGGCTGAAAACCAACCCGCAGCTGGCGCCGGTGGGCGAGCACATCACCGATGCGCAATACTTCGGCACCGGTCTCGGCATCGCGGTGCGCCCAGACAACCAGGCGCTGCTGGCCAAGCTGAACGCCGCGCTGGACGCCATCAAGGCCGACGGCACCTACAAAGCCATCAACGACAAGTGGTTCCCGCAGTAAGTCCGCGTGTGGAGTCGCCCTCCTTCGGCGGCTCCATCTAATTGCCACCCCATCCGGTTAGTGCTAAATTTGATACTGAATTTAGCATCAAGGATAACATCATGACGGTTCAACCCATTCTTGCCGACTCGGCAGTCAGCATCAGCGATTTTAAGAAATCGCCCAACGCCGCCCTTAAAGAGGCACAAGGGCAACCGGTCGCCGTCCTGACCAACGGTAAGATTTCGGGATATTACGTCTCTCCGGAAACCTGGGAGGCGATCGCGGAGTACCTGGAAGATATCGAACTCGCTGAAATCGTTCGTTCACGGATGAACGGCAAACGCATTAAGGTCAATTTGGATGACTTATAAGCTTGAATTCGAAGAACATGCGCTGAAGGAATTTAAAAAACTGTCCCCGGTGATCCGGGAACAGTTCAAAAAAAAGCTGGCATCGGTGCTGGTTAATCCCCACATCCCCGCCAACAAACTCGCCGGTTTGCCTGATTGCTACAAAATCAAACTCAGAGCCTCAGGCTTTCGTTTGGTATATCGCGTCATGGAAACGGAGATCGTGGTTCTGGTCCTGTCTGTGGGCAAACGCGAACGTTCAGCGGCTTACACGGCTGCCAAAAAGCGCCTTTAACGCCGCACCAGCAGCGTCAGCACTTCGTAGTGCGAGGTATGCGGGAACATGTCGAACAGCTGCACCCGTTCGATGCGATACCCCGGCAACATCTCGATATCTTTCGCCATGCTCTCGGCGTTGCAGCTCGAATACAGAATATAGTCCGGCGCCATCCGGCTCAAATAGTCGCACAGCGCCTGGCCGATGCCGCGCCGCGGCGGATTGACCAGCACCAGCTGCGGCACCTGGCCTTCGGCGGTGGCGAAGCGGGTGGAATCGAGCGCCTGAAAATCTACCTGCAACAACCCTAACCGCTGCGCCGACTGGCGCGCACAGGCGATCGCCTCCGCGCTGATTTCGATGCCGGTCAGGCGCGTCTGCGGCTGCGCGCAGTGCAGGCCGAAACCGCCGACGCCGCAGAACAGATCCCACATGCTGTCGATACCCAGCGCGCGCACCCAGTCGCGGGCGGTGGCATACAGATCGGCGGCCACCTGCGGGTTGGTCTGAAAGAAGCTTTGCGGGCGGATGAACAGCGGCACCTGATTGAACTGTTCCTCCAGCGCCTGCTGTTCGGTCAGCGCGATCTCGCGCTCCCCTTCCATGATCGCCATATGCACCGGTTGAATATTGGCGGAGATCACCCTGAGCTGCGGCAGCTGCTGCTGCAGCCACGGCAGCGCGGCGCGCAGCTGTGCCAGTTTGGTTTCCGAGCGCAGCACGAAACGCAGCATCACGCCGCCGTCGAGCGTGCTTTCGGTCAGCAGCAGGTATTTCAGCTCGCCACGTTTGCGCGCCACGTTATACGGCGTCAGGCCGGCGCGGGCGATAAAGCTTTTCAGCACAGCAAACATCGGCGCAAAGCCGGCGGGGTACAGCGGGCAGTCGCTCAGATCGACCGGCGTGCCGTCGCGGTGCAGCATGCCGAGCAGCGGTCGCTCCACGCTGCCGCTGACCACCATCTTGGCTTTATTGCGAAATGCGCTCAGTTCCCCCGCCACCGGCTGCAGCCACTGCGCGACGTCGCGCCCGGCCAGCAGCGATTGCAGGTGATGCTGTTTGTCGGCCAGTTGCTGCGGATAGGGCTTTTCCAGCCACTGACAGGAACGGCAGGTGCCCGCCGTATACAAAGCGCAATGCATGAAGATTACCGTGAAGTTCAGGATGACGAATTAAGGGCGCAGAGTTTACCACTCCGCGCGCCTAAAATCTCACTTGCGCGTGGTGAAGAAGCGGCGGCTGGCGGCAGGAACGAACAGCAACGCCAGGATCACCACGTCGGGGATCTTTTGCAGGATCAGAACGTGCAGGATTTGGCCGCTGGTTTCCCCCTCCACGGTGAACACCTCGGGGAAGACGCTGCCGATGGTGGCCAGCAGCAGGTAAAGCACCACGATGCACTGGCAGACCACATAGCCCCAGCGCCCCCAATTGCGGCCGCGCATCACCGCAAAGCCGCAGCTGATTTGCAGGCACAGCAGCATCAGGCCGGCCAGAAAGATAAAGGTGGAATCCCACGCCTGCGCGCTGGTGTTGACGAACTCCTGCGCGCCGTCGACGCCCAGCTCACCCAGCAGCAGCACCACGCTGATACACTTGATCGCCACCATGGCGGTGCCCGCCACCATCACCGGCACCGGCGCATCCGAAGTCGATCCCATTCCCTGCCCGCTTTTCAGCATGTCTGACATATCCGTGTTCCGCTACGACGCGCCACCTATACAGGTGGCACATGTAAAGTCAGGTAGTTAGTTGCAATACTTATTGATTGCAAAAATAGCAGGTTTGTTACGATTCAGCTACGGGCCGCCCGCTGCAATTCACGCGATCGTTGTTTTTCCGAGCGCGCCATAAACCACCAGGCGATCAGGCCGAGGATGCCCACCACCAGCAGGATCAGGCTGGCCAACGCGTTAATTTCCGGGTTCACCCCCATGCGCACGCTGGAGAACACCAGCATCGGCAGCGTGGTGGCACCCGGGCCGGAGACGAAACTGGCGATCACCAGGTCATCCAGCGACAGGGTGAACGCCAGCATCCAGCCGGAGATCAGCGCCGGCGCAATCATCGGCAAGGTGATGACGAAGAACACCTTCAGCGGCGGCGCCCCCAGATCCATTGCCGCCTCTTCAATCGAGCGATCCACCTCGCGCAGACGCGAACTGATGACCACCGCCACATAAGCGGTACAGAAGGTGACATGCGCCAGCCAGATAGTGAACATGCCACGTTCCGACGGCCAGCCGAAGGCATGCCCCATCGCCACGAACAGCAGCAGCAGCGACAGGCCGGTGATCACGTCCGGCATCACCAGCGGCGCGGTCAGCATAAACGCGAAGCCGGTTGAACCGCGAAAGCGGCCGAATCGCACCATCACCACGGCGGCGATGGCCCCCAGTACCACCGCGGCGGTGGCGGAGGCGGCGGCGATGGTCAGGCTGAGCCCCACCGCGCTGATCATCGCCGAATCGTGGAACAGTTCGCTATACCAGCGCGTGGACCAGCCGGCCCACACCGTCACCAGCTTGGAGCTGTTGAAGGAGTAGATCACCAGCATCAGCATCGGCGCATACAGGAAGGTAAAGCCGACAGTCAGGATGGCGATGCGCCACGGTGAACGCACTACCGGCAAGTTGTTCATTCCTGCCCCCCTATTTCCTTGTTCTGGTGTTTGTGGAACCACAAAATTGGCACGATCAGCAACAGCAGCATGATGGTGGCGACCGCCGAGGCCACCGGCCAGTCGCGGTTATTGAAGAACTCCTGCCACAGCACGCGGCCGATCATGATGCTGTCCGGCCCGCCGAGCAGTTCCGGGATCACGAACTCCCCCACTGCCGGAATGAACACCAGCATCGAACCGGCGATGATGCCGCCGCGCGTCAGCGGCACGATCACGCTGAAGAAGGTTTTCAGCGGCCGGGCGCCCAGATCCAGCGACGCCTCCACCAGCGAGTAATCCAGCCGGATCAGCGCCGTGTAAATCGGCAGCACCATAAACGGCAGATAGGAATAAACGATGCCGATATACACCGCCAGGTTGGTGTGCAAGATCACCAGCGGTTGATCGATCACCCCTAGCCACATCAGAAAGTTATTCAGCGTGCCGTTGTTTTTCAGGATCCCCATCCAGGCGTAGACGCGGATCAGGAACGAAGTCCAGGAAGGCAGGATCACCAGCAACAGCAGAATGTTGCGGGTCGACGCCTTGCTGTGCGCCACCGCCCAGGCCAACGGATAGCCGATGATCAGGCAACACAGCGTCGAGACCGCCGCCACGCGCAGCGACTGCAGGTAGGCATCGATATACAACGGATCGTCGGTCAGCTGCAGGTAGTTGGCGAAGTTGAGCGCAATGTTTAGCTTGCCGTCCACCCAGCTCATCAGCTCGGTGTAGGGCGGCACCGCCAACGCCAGCTCCGCCAGGCTGATCTTGAACACGATCAGGAACGGCAGCATAAACAGCAGCGTCAGCCATAAATACGGCAATGCGATCACCAGCTTGCGGCCGTGAGCCATCAGCAGGCGATGGAACAGGGCCTTGAGGGTGGAGGGCGTTTTGGCCGGCGGTTCCGGCGTGCGTTCAGAAAGCAGGGTCATACGGGTTACTCCTCACCGGCTCTACTACACCGTCAACACGACGCAGCTGTCGGTTTCCCAACACAGACGCACTTCATCGCCCCAGGTGGGCATCCCCTTGCGGAAACGATGGCCGTTTTGCAGCTGGGCGCTGATAATCTGCCCGCTGTGCAGCTTCACGTGGTAGATAGACAGATCGCCCAGGTAGGAAATGTGCGCCACTTCCCCCACCGCGAAGTTGCAGCCGTCTTCCGGCACTTGTTCGCACAGCAGGATCTTTTCCGGCCTCAGCGCCACCTGGATCGGCACGCCATCCACCACCGAGGCATCCGGATCCACCTTGATCGCATGACGCAACCCGGGGCTTTGCAGGATCAGCGCATCGTCGTGGCGCTCTTGCAGCACGCAGTCGAAGACGTTGACCGAACCGATAAACTCGGCGCTGAAGCGGCTGTTCGGATGCTCGTAGATCTCTTCCGGCTCGCCGATCTGCACGAACTTGCCGCGGTTCATGATGGCGATACGCCCCGCCATGGTCATCGCCTCCTCCTGATCGTGCGTCACCATCACGCAGGTCACGCCGACGCGCTCGAGAATGTCGGTCACTTCCAGCTGCATGCGATCGCGCAGCTTCTTGTCCAGCGCGCCCATCGGTTCATCCAGCAGCAGCAACTTCGGCCGCTTGGCCAGGCTGCGCGCCAGCGCCACCCGCTGCCGCTGGCCGCCGGAAAGCTGGTGCGGTTTGCGTTTGGCGTACTCCTGCATGTGCACCAGCGCCAGCATTTCCGCCACCCGTTCGGCGATCTCCGCCCGCGGCATTTTGTCCTGCTTCAGGCCGAACGCGATGTTTTGCTCCACGGTCATGTGCGGGAACAGCGCGTACGACTGAAACATCATATTGATCGGCCGCTGGTACGGCGGCACGTGCGACATATCCTGCCCGTCGAGCACGATCTGCCCTTCCGTCGGCTGTTCAAAGCCGGCCAGCATGCGCAGCAAGGTGGACTTGCCGCAGCCGGACGGGCCAAGCAGCGCAAAGATCTCGCCCTTGTAGATGGTGAGGCTGACGTCTTCGACCGCATTCTGCCCGTCGAAGGTTTTGGTGAGGTTACGGATTTCCAGCAGAGGGGTGAAAACCTTCTGCGACTTGGCTTGAGGACGAGGAATAGCGTCGTTCAATCGGGGTGCTCTCCGGCGTAAAGCGGCACAAAACCACGGCGAGCGCCGTGGCCCAAAACGGCAATGCAGGCGGGGAGCGCCCGCCTGCCGGTTTACCGACGATGGGGGGGATCCCCCCCATCATCACTTCCCGCTTTTAACTTTAGTCCATGCGCGGGTAATGACACGGTCCAGCTTCGGCGACTGCACGTTGAGCGTGAACAGCTTGGCGCGCAGATCGGCCGGCGGATAGACGTTCGGGTTCTCGCGCACTTCGGCGTTCACCAGCGGCGTGGAGTCTTTCACCGCATTGGCGTAATAGACATAGTTGCTGATGCCCGCCATCACGTCAGGTTTCATCAGGAAGTTCAGGAACTGGTACGCGGCGTCTTTGTTCTTGGCGTCCGCCGGCATGGCGAACATGTCAAAGTAGGTCAGCGCTCCCTCTTTCGGGATCGCGTAGGCCACGTTCACGCCGTTCTTCGCCTCTTTGGCGCGGTTGGCCGCCTGCATCACGTCACCGGACCAGCCGATCGCCACACAGATATCACCGTTAGCCAGATCGTTGATGTACTGAGAAGAGTGGAAGTAACGAATGTTCGGCCGCAGTTTCAGCAGCAGATCGTTGGCCGCGCCGGTGTAGTCCGCCGCATTGGTGCTGTTGGGATCCTTGCCCAGGTAGTGCAGCACGGTGGCGTAAACCTCGCTCGGCGCATCGAGGAAGGAGACGCCGCAGCTTTTCAGCTTCTCGAGGTTTTCCGGCTTGAGGATCAGATCCCAACTGTCGACAGGCGCGTCTTTGCCCAATGCCGCCTTCACCTTGTCGACGTTATAGCCGATGCCGGTGGTCACCATCAGGTATGGGATGCCGTATTTGTTGTCTTTGTCGTTGTGTGCAACCAGCTTCAGCATCTCGGGATCGAGATTCTTGTAGTTGGGCATTTTGCTCTTGTCGAGCGGTTCGAAGATGCCGGCCTGCGACTGGCGTTCGAGGAAGTTGGATGAAGGAACCACCAGATCATAACCGGTGCTGCCCGCCATCAGTTTGCCTTCCAACACTTCGTTGGAGTCAAAGACGTCGTACACCACTTTGATACCGGTTTCTTTCTGGAATTTGGCCAGGGTATCCGGCGCGATATAGTCGGACCAGTTATACACGTGCAGCGTTTTCTCTTCGGCTGACGCATTGACGGACGCGGCCATCAACAGGCCGGCAACCACACCCGATAACCACTTTTTACGTTGGGTGACCATCCGTAACTTCCTCCAAAACAGGGTGAATCATAGAATTGAACTTGTATCTGCAGCGATACAAAACCTTTCCTGATTGAGCGCAATCGTTGCAACCGCGAACTGAATGGCTATGCATATGATTGCATGCGCCTTTTTGCACTGCCCTGCTCGCGTGGTTACAAGGGAAATCGCAAGCCCTTTGCAGAATCAGCAGCATAGCCGCTGCCATCGCAACCCGCCAGCCCCCAGGGTAAAAAACGCCATTTATCGATTTTTTATGCAATTTTTCTCTATGTGATACGGCATTAATGGCGTAAAAGCCGAGAAAGATCGGGCGGCAGAGGCCTAAGTGCAGAATATTTAATTGCGGAGGGGAGTCACGACAGCATGCCGCCGGAGCGACGGCATGCTTAAGGTACAGCGAGGATCAGTGCAGCATCGGCTGACGCACGGCGCCAGCGGGGATCTCTTCTTCATCCCCCATAAACAGCAGATCGTTCGCCCGCGCCTCGAGGATCACCATCGAGACCTGCTCTTCGCCCTGCTGCATGAAGTGGGTGAACTGCTCGTAGGTGATGCCGACCGCCACGCTCAGCGACTGGCAGACGATCAGCTTCGGCAGGTTGTCGTCCTGAATGTCGACAAACGCCTTGATGGTCAGCGAGCTGGCGTTGATCTGGCTCAGGTCCGCCACCAGCGGGATCAGCGCGGTCGGCTTCACTTCGGCCAGCGCGGAGAACAGAATGACGTTGTCCACCAGATCTATCTTGGCGTCGAACACGCCGTCGAAGTTCTGCATGTGCGGCAGGTGCAGCGCCTGGCAGGAATCGCACTCAAAGAAAGAAATGCCCGACTGATCCAGCCAGCGCCGCAACAGCGCCAAATCGGGGACAATGAGTGAATCCATAATAACCAGCCTCACAATATTCAATACGCGAAAAGGCGCATAGCTTACGGAATATTCACCCGATACGCCACGATCAATGCGGCTTAATTCACTAATTCAGATATTGCACGGCGGGAAAGGCGCACCGCCCGCCCCGTCAACCGCCCGATTTCAGGCGGAAGCCCGGCCGGCCGCGCTGCTCAATGTATTCAATCATCATGCCGGCGATGTCCAGCCCGGTGGTGGTTTCCACCCCTTCCAGCCCCGGCGACGCGTTGACCTCCATCACCAGCGGGCCGCGTTCGGCGCGCAGGATATCCACCCCGGCGACGTCCAGCCCCAGCGTGCTCGCCGCTTTCACCGCGATCGCCCGCTCCCTGGCGGTGATGGTCACCTTGCGGGCGGTGCCGCCGCGGTGCAGGTTGGAGCGAAACTCGCCGGGCTTGGCCTGCCGTTCGATGGCGGCCACCACCCGGCCGCCCACCACCAGACAGCGCACGTCGCGCCCCTGCGCCTCGCGCACGTACTCCTGCACCAGGATGTGGGCATTCAGCCCGCGAAAGGCGTCAATCACGCTTTCCGCCGCCTGACGGGTTTCCGCCAGCACCACGCCGATACCCTGCGTGCCTTCCACCAGCTTGACCACCAGCGGCGCGCCGCCGACCAGTTCGATCAGATCGCCAGTGTCGTCCGGCGAATGGGCGAAACCGGTGATCGGCAGATCGATGCCCTGCCGGGCCAGCAGTTGCAGCGAACGCAGCTTGTCGCGGGCGCGGGTAATGGCCACGGATTCGTTGAGCGGGTAGCTGCCGAGCAGCTCGAACTGGCGTAGCACCGCCGTGCCGTAAAAGGTGATGGCGGAGCCGATGCGCGGGACCACCGCATCGTAACGTTCCAACTGACGGCCGCGATAATGAATGGTCGGCGCCGCCGGATTGATGTTCATATAGCAGGAGAGCGGATCGATGATATCGATGCTGTGCCCGCGATCTTCCGCCGCTTCACGCAGCCGCTTACATGAATAGAGCGATCCGTCGCGAGAAAGAATGGCAATTTTCACTCGTCACCCCAAAAGCCAACGCCTGCCCGGCAGGCGGGTTAGCGGCCGCGGCGCTCAGGCGCGCGGATCGCGATCCTGATTATCTTTCGATGCGTCTGCATCTTGCGGTTTGCGGCGATCGTTTTCCGGCGGCAACCCGCCGCGCATCAGCGGCCCGAAGCCCTGCACCACGCGCCATACCAGAAACGCCGCCGCCGGCACCATCAGCGCCACGCCGAGGAAAATCATGCCGACCGCCGCCTGCTGCGACGCCAGCCAACCCGGCAGTTGCAGGTGGCCGTGAATGCTGAGGTAGGCCAGCACCAGCATCACGATGCCCACCCCTTCCAACACCAGCACCGGGCGCGGTAAGTCACCGAATGAACGCATATTTTTCCTCTCCAGAAGGTCTGCCCCCAGTGTAGTGAATTCCCGTCGACGGCGACAGCCCCGGCTGACTAATTGGTTACATGAATCAGATTAACAGGTAATTCCTGCTTTTTTTTCACCGCCTCAACGGGCATAGTAGGCGCCATCTGACGCAGGTAATGACTTTTTCGGTGACGGGATGTCGTTGCAATCGCGAATAATTTATCGAAAATCCAATTAAGGAGCGTTGCATGTTTGCAGTAATCTTCGGGCGTCCTGGCTGTCCTTATTGTGTCCGCGCTAAAGAACTGGCGGAAAAACTGACTGAAGAACGCGACGATTTCAACTTCCGTTACGTTGACATCCACGCGGAAGGCATCACCAAGGCCGATCTGGAAAAAACCGTCGGTAAACCGGTTGAAACCGTGCCGCAGATCTTCCTGGACGAGAAGCACATCGGTGGCTGCACCGATTTCGAAGCTTACGCTAAAGAACACCTGAACCTGTTCCAGTAAGTTTTTGAACGACAAAAAAGGCGCTTAACGCGCCTTTTTTTATTGCCGCTGCCGCCGGTGCAGCTGCTGCAGCGTGTGCAACAGACCGAGGGCGAACAGCATCAGCATCGCGCCGAACACGCACCAAAACACCGCGCTGGTGGCGTAAGCCAATTCCTGCCAAAACGAATAGGACGGCGTCAGCCAGAAGTGGCGGATCAGCAGGCACAGCGGCAATGCATACAGCGCCCCCAGCAACGGACACAGCAGCCGCTTGCGGCTCGACAAATAGCTGGCGATTGCGCCGGGGATCACAAACAGCAGCAGGCCGGTTTCACCGTGGTGCTCATGATCCGTGCTGCCGAACAGGCCGGTTTGCTGGCCGAGAAACACCAGGCTGAACAACAGAAAACAGCTGAGAATGCCCAGCCAATATCTATAACTCGTCATGCGAATTCTCCCCCGCCCAATTACCGCATCAATAGAAATCGGCCCGGTCACCCGTGCGGTGACGCTGAACCGAATTTTTTCCTTGGTCAAAAGAGAGTTAAATGCGCCCGGCGGCGCAGGAAATCAGCTTTCTGTGCTGGCTGTCATCGGTCATAGCGTCTAGAATGAACGCCGCCGAACGATGGTTCGCTTCGCCTTACGCTGGTGGTGATTTATGATGTCGTTTTAAGGCTGAATTTATCTCTTATAGTTATTTATATCAAGCACTTACTGGTAAACAATAAGTTATCCTCCGTGAACATAAACGTCGCTAGTTTGTTAAACGGTAACTACATTCTGTTACTGTTCGTGGTACTCGCGCTGGGGCTGTGCCTCGGTAAACTCCGTCTGGGCTCCGTCCAACTCGGTAATTCCATTGGCGTTTTGGTGGTTTCGCTGCTGCTCGGCCAGCAACACTTCGCCATTAACACCGAGGCGCTGAATCTCGGCTTCATGCTGTTTATTTTCTGCGTCGGGGTGGAAGCCGGGCCTAACTTTTTCTCGATTTTCTTCCGCGACGGCAAGAATTACCTGATGCTGGCGCTGGTGATGGTCGGTTCGGCCATGGCGATCGCCATCGGCCTCGGCAAGCTGTTCCACTGGGACATCGGCCTGACCGCCGGCATGCTGGCCGGTTCGATGACCTCGACGCCGGTGCTGGTTGGGGCCGGCGATACGCTGCGCAACACCATCGTCAACGGCCCGGCGCTGCTGGCGGCGCAGGATCATCTGAGCCTCGGCTATGCCCTCACCTACCTGATCGGTCTGGTCAGCCTGATCTTCGGCGCGCGTTACCTTCCGAAGCTGCAGCACCAGGATCTGTCCACCTCCGCCCAGCAAATCGCCCGCGAGCGCGGCCTGGACACCGACAGCCAACGCAAGGTCTACCTGCCGGTGATCCGCGCCTACCGCGTCGGCCCCGAGCTGGTGGCCTGGGCCGACGGCAAGAACCTGCGCGAGCTGGGCATCTATCGCCAGACCGGCTGCTACATCGAACGCATCCGCCGCAACGGCATTCTGGCCAACCCGGACGGTGACGCGGTGCTGCAGGTGGGCGACGAGATCTCGCTGGTCGGTTATCCGGACGCCCACGCGCGGCTGGATCCGAGCTTCCGCAACGGTAAGGAAGTGTTCGACCGCGATCTGCTCGACATGCGCATCGTGACCGAAGAGATCGTGGTGAAGAACAGCAACGCAGTGAACAAACGCCTGAGCCAGCTGAAGCTGACCGACCACGGTTGCTTCCTCAACCGCGTGATCCGCAGCCAGATCGAAATGCCAATCGACGACAGCATCGTGCTCAACAAGGGCGACGTGCTGCAGGTAAGCGGCGACGCGCGCCGGGTGAAGAGCGTGGCGGAGAAGATTGGCTTTATCTCGATCCACAGCCAGGTGACCGATCTGCTGGCGTTCTGCGCCTTCTTCATCATCGGCCTGCTGATCGGCCAGATCACCATTCAGTTCAGCAACTTCTCGTTCGGCATCGGTAACGCCGCCGGTCTGCTGATGTCCGGCATCATGCTCGGCTTCCTGCGCGCCAACCACCCGACCTTCGGCTACATTCCGCAGGGCGCGCTGAACATGGTGAAAGAGTTCGGCCTGATGGTGTTTATGGCGGGCGTGGGCCTGAGCGCCGGCGCCGGCATCGGCCACAGCCTGGGCGCAGTCGGCGGCCAGATGTTGATCGCCGGGCTGATCGTCAGCCTGGTGCCGGTGATTATCTGCTTCCTGTTCGGCGCCTACGTGCTGCGCATGAACCGCGCCCTGCTGTTTGGCGCCATCATGGGCGCCCGCACCTGCGCGCCGGCGATGGAGATCATCAGCGACACCGCGCGCAGCAACATCCCGGCGCTGGGCTACGCCGGCACCTACGCCATCGCTAACGTGCTGTTAACGCTGGCGGGTTCGCTCATCGTGGTGCTATGGCCGGGCATACTCGGTTGATCGATTAGCGGAAGAGATGGATCGGCGATAAAAATATTTTGATTTTTTTGTCGCCGGCCAGAACTTTCGTTGGGGGCCGCAGTCTGAATTAGTGCCACTGCTTTTCTTTGATGTCCCCATTTTGTGGAGCCCGATAATCCCGCCTTTTAGGTTCAAGATTATCGGGTTTTTTGTTGCCTTGAAAAAATATCCTTATAAAACAATGCTACACAAAGCACATAACTACCCTGTGGCGACAAAGTGGCGACAGCCATTTTACGGGCATAAAAAAACCTGCTTTCGCAGGCTTCTTGTTAAATCCAAAGTGTTCCCTGATTGCTTCGGGTTGGGTGTGGCGGAGCGATATCAACTTTGCCCGGTGATACGATCTGCCGCTGAATAGATTCCAACGTCACAAAAGTACAACTGCAATTTATGTTTTGGCATTGATGATAACGCTCTTTAGTATTCTCACTTAGATAGCGGCTTGTGCGGGCATGGGCGGCAGTTCGGCAAAGCGGGCAATGCATCATGTTGATATTCCCTTCTCAATCTCTCATTTGTCGCGATAATACTCCGCCCGATCGAGAACAAAACTACCTTTAAGTGAATTTACAAAACATCAATTCACATTACGAGACTTCATAAATCACATCCGACAGCAAAACCTCAAACTCCAGTGCCGTCGTAAAACCGCCGTTACTCAAATTGTGCGTAACTTTGCTCACTATCCAGTCTTGCGCATCGATCGCCGCTTTAAACCCGCTGACGCGTACCGGCGTTTCCGGGGTGATGTTGGCCCGGCCCATCGCCAGCGACAGTGAGAACTCAGCCACACCGCGCTGAAGCTTTTCCCACTTGGCCTGTGCGGCGCGCATCGCGGCGGCCTTGGTGGCGTAAATTTTGGTGATCGCAAACACGTTATCCTCAGCCCCCACCAGATAATCGCCTTTCGCTGCCTCCGCCGGTTTCCCCGGTTTTTTACTGCTACCCGGTTTCGCCTTCGGGTGTTGCAGCGCGCGCAAATGCTGCTCTTTTGGCTTGCGCTGCAGCTTCACTTTCTTCGGCTTCGGCTGTTTTGTGTTGAGCCAGCTCGCCGTAACGCCGGTGTAGGCATCCCGATCGGCAATGCTGAAACTGTGCTGATCGCCATCCTGCCGGGTGATGGTATACACCGGCAATGGCTTCCCACCTACCGTGGCGCCGTTCCCCGGTCGCAACAACAGCAGAGCACCATTTTTCACCGCCGCCACCGCGCCGTTGAGCGTTGCGAGTCGGGTAATAAATGCCGCGTCCGTCTCCTGCGTCTGGTCAATATGGCTGATTTTGATGGTGCCCAGACCGGCGGCCAGCGAGGCTTTCAGCTTATTGCGCGCAGCCACCTTCTGCACAATGGCGCCCAGGGTGGTGTCGTGGTAGGACTCATCGCGCCGGGTGTTCAGCGAACCGCGAAAATCCGCACTACGCGCGCGAATAGTCAACGTGTCCGGCGCGCCCCGGTGTTCGACCTCATCGACCGTAAACTGGCCTTTTGGCGTCAATGGCGAGCCTTGCCAGCCGAGCGCCAGCGACAGCACCGCATTGCGCTGAGGCATCGCCATCAGTCCGTCGCTGTCGTCCAGCTCGATATCGAGCTGGTCGGCCTCAAAGCCCCGGTTATCCGTCAGCGACAGCGAAATCAGCCGCTTGCGGATGTTCTGCGTGATGTCGTTATCCTGCAGCAACAGCGAAAAATCCGGGGCAACTCGCGCCCCGGCTGGCAGGCTTACGCCGGTGATCATGATAACAACCCTCCCATAGCACCGGCGGCCTTCCCGGCCATCTCTCCGGCTTTATCGTACAGTTCCCCGGCCTGCTGGCGCAGATCGCCAAACATCGCCGACAGGGACTCATCGACCCGCTTCAGGTTGAGCGTGAACTCTGTGCGGCGCGGGCTGCCGTCGGCGAAAAACTCGGAATGCGTTTCAGAAATCGACTCGATCACAAACATGCCGTAAATCGTGCCGGTGCCTTCAATCAGCGGCCACGCCCGCCCCTGCTCGGCCATCAGTTGCAGCGTCAGCAGTGACCAGCGGCCGCCGGTGATCTCCGGCAGCAGCACCCCGGACAGCGTGATTTTTTCCTCATCCATCCCCAGAAATTGCGCCGCCGGGCGCAGGCCAACGCGGGCGTTGCTCGGCCAGCGATATTCCGCGTTGCGATTCATTGACTGATAAGGCAGCGTCTGCAGCATAAAAACAAACAGGCCAAGCGTTAACATCATGGTTTACCCTCCGTAGTTCATGCGGCTTCGCGCGGCGGCCGCGTGTTTGCGTCGTTCGGCCTCAAGCTGGCGCGAGACTTCACGCGCAATAGATGCCGCATCTTGACCGGGGGCGCCGTACACCTGAATCGTGATCGGGGCTGGCGCCGTAGCGGGTGCGGCAGCCGGGGCCGACGCCATCACCGGTGTTGACAGCGATAACATCGCCGCCGACAGCGCCGCCGTTTTCCGGCGCCCGGTGACGTTCGCCGGGCCGTTGACGATCTCCGGGCCACGCTCGCCGACGATGCCGAACTGGCCGCTCGGGATGATGCCGCCCTTGTCGAATGCCCCTGCATAACCCGGCCCCGGCATCAGCTCAGGCGCCGGGCGGTTGTATGAAATCGCCGGGTTAACCTCCGCCTCATCGTCGCCAAATTTCATCCAGTCCGGCAGCATATCCGTGAGGCTGGAAAACTTGTCTTTCAGCGCCTGCCAGCGCTCGCTAATGCCGTCAATGACCCCGTTAATCATGTTCATCCCGGCTTCTTTGAACTGCCCCGGCAGCGCTTTAGCCCCATTTACCAGCCCCTCCCATTTGCCATTAAGCCAGCCAGTCAGCCGATCCCATGCCTGAACCGTGGCGGCGCTCAGCGCCAGCCATGCCGCGTTAACACGCTCGCCGATGGTGTCCCAGACGGCGGCGGCACGCTCCGCGATACCGCTCGCAACGCCCCAGATGCCGGTCAGCAGGCCGGGCAATCCGCCCAACAGCTGCAGCGGCAGGCTCAATCCGGCCGCGATCCACTCACCAAACATGCGGCCATAGCGCGCGGCGGTCTGGAGTTCGGCCTGTGAGGATTTCACCGGCTCGATCAGCTTGCCGAACCACTGCCACACGTTGCGCACCATGCTAAGCAGCGGCGTAAATGCGCCTGCCAGCGGGACAAGCGCGGCGCGCATCGGCGCGAAAGCGGCGCTGAAGCCTTCGCCGATGCCCGTCAAAAAGGCGCTGATAGGCTCCCAATATTTACGGATAGTCAACGCCACACCGGCAATCACCGCCGCCGCCGCAACCACCGGCAAGGTGATCACACTGAATGCGGCCGCAATCCCGGCGCCGACGGTGGTAAAGACCGTTCCCAGCAGCCCGGCCCCGGCGATCAACATATTGACCCCGGCCATCACCGGCCATGCAATAAGGCCCAGCGCAGCAAGGCCACCGATCAGGACCGTAACGCCCGCCGTGACTTTCACCAGCGTGCCGACCAGCTCAGGATTGGCCTTCACCCATGCCCCCGCCTTGGTGAGCCATTCGGTAGCGGAAACCGTTAGCTTACGCAGCGCTGAATTCTGGCCGTCGAACACTTCAATGCGCACGTCCTCCCAAGCGGAAAACAGGTTTTTCAGGTCGCCGTCGAGGTTGTCCACCTTCACTCGGGCAATCTGGGCCGTAGCCCCTTTTGACTGGGTGACGGTGCTGTGTTTTTCGCTCAGCTTGCCGTTCCCGGCGGCGTCAATCAGCTTGATAGCGCCTTTCATCGCCTCTTCGCCAAAAATGACTTTCAGGTATTCGGCCTGCTGAGCGGTGCCGAGCTTGTTGGTTTTAAACGAGCCGTTAATTTTCTTGAGGATGTTCGCGATCGGCAGCATGTTCCCTTTGCCGTCCTTTGATTTTACGCCCAATTCTGACAACGCATCAGCCGCCTGCCCGACGGGCGCCTGTAACCGCGTAAACATCGCACTGGCCGCCGTACCGGCCATAGACCCCTTGATGCCGTTATCTGCCAACACGCCCAGCAAGGCGGTGGTGTCCTCGATACTGGCCCCGGCCGCCTCGGCGATCGGCGCGACGTACTTCATCGCTTCGCCAAAATCCATCAGGTTGCTGTTCGAGCTGGTGAAACCTTTGGTCATCACGTCCGCGACGCGCTGGATCTCGTCTATCGGCATGTTAAACGCCGATTGCATGTTGGTGATGATGTCGGCCGCGTCGGCGATGTCCAGATCAGAGGCCAGCGCCAGATTTACCGTTGATTCGGTCGATTTCAGAATGGCATCGCCGTTAAAGCCGGACTTGGCGAGCACCGATTGCGTGCGGGCGACGTCCGTCGGCGAAAACGCGGTCGTGGCGCCAATATCCCGCGCCTGCTGGCGAATGGCGGCCAGTTGCTGGTCATTCTTCGATAGTCCGAGCGTGGCTTGCGTGTCTGACATCTGCCTGTCGAACTGCACCCCCGGCGCAATAAACGCCCCTTCAGCGACCAGCCCGGCGGTAGCGATACCCAGCCCGGCCGCGCTGGTATTACGGACAGCCGCAGTTGCCGATTGCCCGGCACGGTAACGCGCGCTGACGCGGTTAACCTGCTCTTGCTTCTTGCTCAGGCGATCCAGCTCGCCGCGCTGGCGGCCCAGCGCTGTCGTGGCTTCGCTGGCGCAGGCCTTCAACCGGCGCTGTTCGGCGCTCAGGTTCCGGGTAGCGATGCCGTCAGCGTTGAGCGCGTCACGCTGGCGCTGCACCGACTGGCGCAGGCCGTTGTATTTCGTCTGCAGCTCGGCGGCGGCGCGCTTTGATGCCTCCAGTAAGCGCGCTTGCTGCGCCGTGGGTTTTTCCGTCGCCTTGAACTGGACGGCCAGCGCGGCCGCCTCTTCCTTGGCTTTCTTCAGTGCCTTGCCGGTAACGGCAAGCTGCCCCTGCGCCTTGCGAAACCCGTCAATCCGGGCGCTTTGCGCGTCCAGAGCCTTGAGGGTTTGCTGCGTGGTTTTGATGTCAGCGGCCAGTGATTTACTGGCCTGTTGGATACTCTTTAGCGGGCGGGTGGCTTGGTCTACGGCCTTCAGCAGCACCTGTAGCTGCAGGCTTTTACTCATCGTGATTAACTCCGCTGCGTTGCAGTGCCAAATGGCGCCAGTTCAACAGCTCCGTGAGCGTCATTCCGGCCATTTCAGACGGCGGCCAGTGGAAGATCACCGCGATGTCCGCCATCAGGTCATCAACGCCCAGCCGGGCGTCGGGGATTAGGCCGCCGAGTTCGGCGACAAAAAACCGACCACTTTCCCGGCCAGCGCCACCAAATCCGGCAGCTCAAGGCGCGCGCATTCTTCTTTGGTCAGGTTCGGCACGGTCACACGCGGCAGCACAACCAGCAGCGCGTCAACATCGGCATTGGCGATCGCCGCCAGCCCGACGCCGCGCAGCGCGCTCGCGTTCGGTTTAATCACCTGCACATCGGTGATGGTGGTTTCACCCCGCTTGATCGGGGTGTCGAGGGTAACGGTATTTTCTTTTGCGTCTTTCATGGTGCTCTCTCAAATCAGGGGGAAAAGGGCCAGCCCGGCGGACTGGCGCAAGAATTACAGGCCGATCGCCTTGCGATGCTCGGCCAGCCGGTCAACGCCGTTGACCTTTTCGACCATGTTCACTGTATCGACCTCGATCAGCTCTTTGCCGTCCACGGTCAGCTTGAAGTAAGTACACTCGGTGGAAACCTTGGTTTCGGTATCCTCGCCCTGCTTGTACTCGCCAAAGTCGATTTCCTTGTGGCGGCCGCGCATCACCACTTCCACAGCGGACACCTCGCCGGTGTCGTCACGCTGGAAGGAACCGGCAAAGCGCAGCGGCACGGCATCGACGGCGCCCCACTGCTTCAACACCAGCTCATCAATGCCGCCCATCGACCACTCAACGGCCAGCGCGTCATCGTCCAGCCCCATATCGATGGAGGCCGTGCCGTTCATGCCGCCGCCCCGGTATTTCTCCAGCTTGCGGGTGAGCTTCGGCAGCGTCAGCGAGGACACCACGCCCATGTAGCTGTAGCCGTCGTTGAAGAGGTTCAGGTATTTCAGTTTTTTCGGCAGTGCCATGTTCTAACGTCTCCTTTAGCGGTTCACGGATGCCGCAAATGTCGCAAGATAGCGATCGGTGATGCGCTGGCGCAGGGTTAAATCTTCCAGCGGTGGCACCGGCGTGTAGTCGTAATCGATAAACAGCTTGCCCGCCTTCAGGGTTTCCTTAGTGTTGGCGCTTTCGTCGTACCAACAAGTGCCGTCGATAATCAGCCCGGCGGATTTCAGCTCGCGGAATTTCGCGTTGATGCCGTCAATCATGTCGCGCACCAGCGTAGGCGTCACCGGGCGGTCAACGGCCCATAGGTGCGCCTCGGCCATGGTGTCGGCCAGCACCTGCGCGGTGCGGGTGTAGTTCTCGAACATGAACAACGGATCATCGGAACAGGTGCGGGAACCCCAGAATTTAAAGCCGTCTTTACGAATAAGGGTGGTGACGCAGGCTTGGTTTAACAGGTCGGCATCGGTGCCGGTCGCCTGCAAATCCCAGAACACGCTGGCGGTGATGCCGGTCACGCCGTTAACGCCGACATTTGAAAGCGTCTTATGCCAGCCGGTTTCCGTGTCGATTTTGGCACGCAGGCCCAGCGCGCGGGCGGTGGCGTAGGCGATGTCGCTCTGGTTGGCGGTGGTGTTCCAGCTGACAAAATCCGGCCAGATCAGCATCAGCTCGCGCTGGCTGAAATTGTCGCGGTACTTGGTAGCCTCCTGCACGGTTTTGCAGCCGTAGGCGCTGATATAGCCAAACGCGCGCAACTGCTGACAAATCCCGGCCAGCGCCGTCGCGACCTCCTGATTATCCAGCCCCGGCACGCCGAGGATGCGCGGCTTAACGCCCAGCTCAGCCTGTGCAGATAACAGCGCTTTCATGCCGGTATAGCGGCCTTCAGCGTTCGCGCCGCCGATGATGTTGGAGGTGGTTTCCGCCGCGTCTTTGCCGGTGGCAACGCGGACAACCACTGTGACCGGCTTGGCCTGTTCAGCGATCGCCCGCAACGACGCCGCCAGCGTGCCTTTTTTACCGGCCTTGCCGGAAGCAGCCAGCACGTCAGTGATCAGTACCGGGGTATCGAGCGGGAAAACCGACGCGTCAGCATCCTCCGCCGTGCAGACCATGCCGACGATTGCCGTCGATACGGTGGAAATAACGCGGGTGCCGTCGTTGATTTCGACGATGCGCACGCCGTGATGATAATCGCCCATTAATTTGCTCCGGGTGGTGAGTAGGTGCAGGCATGATGACGCCCGGCTCGCCGGGCCGCACGCGGTGGGTGCTGGAAGGCCGACCAGACAACAGGCCGAGCCGGATTGGGGGATTTTGGAGGGAATAACGATCGCTCGCGCCGATCAATTACGTTGTATTGATCTACGCAATCAATTGGACGTCTGAGAGCCGGGCGGGGTAAGGTCTGGAGGTCAAGCGCGGCAACATCAGGGAAGCCGCAAACACAAAGCCCGCATCACTGCGGGCTTTTTCATGGGGGTAACGACATCTTTTCGAAAGCGCAGACTTTCGAATGGCACTTTTCCTAAGATTTCTCACTTCAGCATTTTTTGCTTGTTCAACCGGCCAAACTGCTTTAGTGTCGCCAATAGACGACACATGCCTCTAGTCGTCACATGCAGTAGTTCATGTAGCTATCATCACCAAATTTCGCCCCGCCGTGGGGCATTTTTTTAAATATTTGTCCTAAATTCGTTTCTTACCGTTCGTAATCACTTGCCATGATTTCAGAACATTCCTAACCTAAAAGCGTTATTCAGGGTTCGCAATCCCTTATAACAACCTTTGTAACGCTTGATACACCAGAGACAAATTTTTGCCCGCTTCGGTGGGCTCTTTCAACCAAACTAAGGATGGGAATGCCTGCTCTAAAGACGACATCTGGATTAACGGCCAAATCCGAAAAATCATTGATTGGAGGCCTTATGAGTATTCATTACCTTACCGATAGTGAAACGCAGAACTTGGAAAAGGTAGGCACGGTTCTGGGCAGATGTGTCATTGATCTTCTTGTTCGCAAAAAAATAGTCAACACCGATAATATTCTTTCTCAAATAGTCGCAGAAATGGAAAAAGCATCTGATAACGATGAATTCCAGTTATACCGCGACACATTGGAGTTTGTAGGCACGCTTTCAAAATAACCGGGGAAATGCCACTATGAAGAATGAACTCGCAACAGCAATTACCATAGGAAGCATACTACTGTTCGTCATCCTAATTGGTGCGCCGAATTTTGTAACAACTATGGTGCCATGACCATTTTCCGTTAACTTCCAAAATAAAAGCCCCGCATCGCTGCGGGCTTTTTATTAGACGCTGGGCGCAACCGGCCAATCGATATCCGGCGCATTCTGCGGATTGATGCGGCTCAGCTGCACCCGGTAAGTTTTCCAGAGCTTGAGCTGCACGATTTCCTCCTCCATCGCCATCCCTAAATCGACCGCATCCTGCAGCGGCGCAACAGCCTTACCCGCGCTCGCCAGCAATTCATTTTTTCTGGCTTCAGCCCTCGCCATCATTTCTTCGGCGGAATAGATGCGCTGGCTCACCTTCTTACCGTCAAACACCCACTCACCATTAGCCAGACAACGCTTTGGCAGTTTCGTTGGGGTCAGCTCAATAACCGATAAGCCAATCGGCCACAGCATCGACACATCACTGTTAATCGCGCAGATAATGCCGCTTTCGTCATAAGCCAGTTTTACTGTGTCAGGCGAAAACAATTTTTGCGCAGCGTACCAGTCAATACCGTTATCATCCTGAAGATAAATAACGTTCTCGCCGAGGAATAACTCTTCCGGCATGTATCTCTTCAAATTCTTAATGTGTTGCATTTTACACCGTTCCAATTGTTGCCCATGTGCCGTTAATTAGCACCTGAACCGCTGAATAAGCGCCCCAGATTGAGGGGTTGTAGTTTGAGCCGGACATACCCGTATAAACACAGCCCGACGGTAAATCGATGCGCCCGCCGGTATCCGCAATAACCGTGCGCCCGGCCATGCGCACACCCTGAACCAGATTCTGATAGGCCCAGTTCTGCGCATTGTTCTGCGCAGCCGAGATATTTTGATTAAGCCAGTTGCTGAGGTAGCCGCCCCAGCAACTGCCTTGAACGTTGCCGTCTGGGTGCCACGTCGTCCCGCTGGAGGTGGTGATCGCAGGCCATTTACCGCCGATATGAATACCCGACTCAAAAGCGGCGGCGCCGGTTCTGACATCCACAGAGAACGGACGCAGGGCGTTGAATGTGCCGTATTGGTCATTTTCGTTTGTCAGCAGCAGATAAAGCCGGTTGCCGTCATTGCGCCAGAAGGAACCGAACCCGCCGCCGACCATGCGATAATTATCAATATGGGTAGATTGGATCTCCGCGCTGGTCTTTAGCGTCCCGGTTAACTGCCCGCCGGTCTTCGCCAGATAGCGGCCATCTGCTTCGGTTTTATTCCAGGCGTTAACGTCACCGGCCAACAAATTCACATCAGCGGACAACGGCTTACCGTTCACCTTGATAGAGCGCAGCGCGTATTTCTGCGCGGCCTGCGCATCCGTCAGCGCGCCAACGTCAGCGGCCGTCGGTTTGTAGTGTGTCGTGTACACCTGCGCCCACGCCTTAGCCGTCGCCGGATTATCTTCCCGAGGAGAACGTAGCCAAAACTCCGTATTACCCGAGCCGATCGCAAATTGGACATGCCGGTATTTGTTGAGTTTGAACGTCATCAAATTACCGAGATTCCCTTTAGTCAGTGGATAGCCGACTGATTTATCGCCGAGCTGTTCAAGGGTGAAACCGTCCGGCCGTGTGAGGTCGCTGTCAGCGTTTGTGGCCTGCAAGCTTTCGCTGGGGAAAACCACGCGCGGCAACGCAAGCGCCCCGGTCATGGTGTCGCCCGCCCGTTTCACATAGCGCCCGTCGGCTTCGGTTTTGTTCCATGCGTTGACATCACCGGCCAACAGATTGACATCCCCGCTCAACGGTTTGCCGTTCACCTTGATGGATCGCAGCGCATATTTCTGCATAGCCTGCGCATCCGTCAGCGCACCGGTTTCTTGCGCGGTAGGCGGTTTCGCCGTCGTATAAATACGCGGGTTTGCTCCCTGATTAGCTTCAGCGCCCCAATGCAGCTCGTCATCGATCCCCATACCAAGGCGCATCAGTGCCTTCCCGGCGACTTGGAAACCGATTGATAAATTACTCTGTGCTGAAGGGCGGCTCATGACCAACGGCGTATGCTGGTTTCCCTCAATATTCAGTGAGTCCCCATCCGTTTCAGCGTTGCCGGGCTTAATAGCCAGTTTTTTAACCGTGCCGCCGGACAGCATCAGAAAACGGCCGTCAGCTTCGGTTTTACTCCATGCGCCGACATCGGCGGCCGTCGGTTTGTAATCGGTGGTGTAAATCCGTGACCACACCACCCCATTTTCCGGCCGGTTAGAACGGCCAATAAAACCATGTCCCAACCCCGACACGCTGACATAGCCCGTTGAGGGTGCGGCATCGCAAGGCAGGCTCAGCACCCCGGCGGCAATATTTCCAGCGATCGGCGGCTTGTTCTCAGAGGTCGCATTCAGCCGGTAAATTTGCGCAGTGTTGCAATAAGCGTTATCGAAAGCCCGCGCGCCCGCCCCCAGACCAAACGCGCCGACGGCCATCAGTTGCCCGCCTTCTACCCCGACGTTGCGCGTCGCGGCATCACCCAGCGCCAGATTGCCACGCGCGGCGGCCTTGTCGGGCAAGTCGGACAGATTGGAGGCCTTTTTCATGCTGGCATCGCTGACAGTTTTAAGCGCCTTCGGCGTGCTGGCTTTCGTTTCGTCGGTGCTGGTCGTTGCGCTGCTCAGCTGTACCAGCCCTTTCGCCGTGGTGCTGGCGTCCGGGTGATTGCGGGTTTTCTCATGCGCGGCGATCGCGTCGGCCACAAAATCCTTGGTCGCCAGCACGATGTCGCCACCGGCGATCACCTGAATCGCCTCGGTGCTGCTGACAATCAGGATCATGCGCAGCGTCTGCGTGCGGCCGCTGCCCTCTTCCAGCTTCGGCTTGTAACTCTCCGCCATGTTGCTGGCGGCAATCAGCGTCCCGGCCTCGTCATAGAGGCCCATTTCACGCAACCACCACCCGCCGACGTTCGCCGGAATAATCATCTCGGCCAGAATGTGATTTTTCAGCGCCTTATCGATAGTCAGCCCGTTGAGTGCCGCGCGGTATTTCTCGTTGACGAGTTTTGTTTGCGCCGGATTGGGCGTCGGCAGCGTGCCGTTCCCGTCGCCGATGGCCATAGAGACGATTTTCAACTGCGTGCCGCCCGCGCTGGCGGCGGCAATCTTGGCCGCCCCGGCGGTGGTAATAATCGCTTTGTATTTGTTCATGATTTTCTCTTATCCGGGGTAAACGGTAATAACATCGCCATCAATGGCGGCCGCGCCGGTGTAAATCCGGCCGGGGATGTCCTGCAAAATGTTGAGGCCGATCAGGTGGCGACTCAGGGGCTTGGCGTCGGCGATCAGGCGCTCCATTTCCTGATACATCTCCTCGGTGATACCGGTTTCCAGCACGCCAATATCCAGCCGGAACGTTCCGGGAGGATCGGCGCCGTCAGTGTGGAACCACTCAATGACATTAATCAGGTAGCCGAGCGGCTCAACCACGCGGCGCACGGCGCCGATGGTGCCCTTGTGCCGGTGAATGTAGAACGCAGCCGAAACCACGCCCCGCTTCACGTCCTCCGGCCACGCCTCATCCCAGCGATCGACAGAGAACGCCCACGCCAGATAGGGCAGCAGATGCACCGGGCAGGTTTTCGGGTTCCACAAATCACGCAGGGGAACCGGCACGCGCTCCAGCTCGGCACACGCGGCAGCGGCCGCAACCTCCAGCGGTGATGAGCCGACAGGCAATAAGCGGTTAGTCATCGGCGCGCCCCGGTGTGATTTTCACGCCGGTGCAGTAACCCGCCTGCGTTTTATCCAGCACGATGTCGGTGGTCGGTTGAGCAACCTCAACACGTTCAACACCTTCTACGGTCAGCGCTGCGATGATGCCGGAGCGCCGGATACTGCGGCCTAAGCGGCGCATGGTCAGCACATAATTTTGCAAACGTTGTTTCGCCTCCGTGAGGATCGGCGCAACCTCCGGGCCGGGATAGAGAAACAGCGTGGCATCAATGCCATAGCGGGTTATTTTGGCCGCTTGCACGATGACACGATCGGCGACCGGGCGCACATCCTCATCATTCAGCGCATCGCGGACAACCTGCAACAATTCAGGGCTGGCGGTGCCGTCGCCGTCCCGTGACAACACGGTGACGGTCACGTTAGCCGGTGATGGGCTGATTGCTGTCACATCGGCCACCCGGCCATCAGCCGAGCGGGCGTGAAAACGATAGGAACCGGCCGATCCCGCTGTGCTCATGCCTTCGAAAGCATCCTGCAGGCGCAGGCGGTAATCTTCATCCGCTTCCATGATTGCCGGTGTCGGCGGAATGGTGCTCTCATCCGCCGGGGCGATCACCAGTCGCGGCGTGTTGAAGTTTTCGCCGAGCTGGTCGAGGTCTTCGCCGGTGGAATACGCCAGCATCACCGCTTTGGCGGCATCGTTGACGCGCTGGCGTAAAATCACCTCGCGGTAGGCGTTTTCCTGCAACAGCTTAACGATCGGCTCCGACTCCAGCGCCAGAGTGCGCGCGACGGCCTCCCGCTGTTCCTCCGGGTAAAGCGAAATCAGCGTCGCCTTACGCTCTGCCAAAATGTCTTCATAATCCAGCACCTCAACGACGATCGGCGCGGGCAGTTGGCTTAAATCGATAGTTGCCATGGTTTCAGCTCACAGGAACAGACAGCGACAGCGCGCCGGGGGCATCGGTGCGGGTGCCGGTGATGTCGATCACCATCTTGCCGTCAAAAGTGGTATTAAAGGCGATGCCGGTCAGCTTAACGCGCGGCTCCCACGCCAAAATCGCGCTGTAACAGGCGGCCATGATCTGCAGGCGCAGCGCGTCGTTTTGCGGCTGGTCGAGCAGCTCAGAGAGCAACGAGCCATAAGCCCGGCGCATCGGGCGCGAACCCTGCGGCGTGATCAGGATGTCCGCCACAGACTGGCGAATATGCTCGATGTCCGTCAGCGTGCGGCCGGTGCCTCGGTTCATGCCGATATATTTGGCGCTGTTCATGACAGCAGCAGCCCGATAAACAGGAACCAGCCCCAGCCGGACACTCCATTAAGAGCCAGCATGACAGCACCCGATAAGGCAATCGCAGCACCCAATCGAGAAACAAGAGCGGCCAAAATTACTGATAGGGTTTTCATACAGGTGTCCTCATGAGGGTTCATCGGTTCTCCCGCCGCCGGTCTGGACGCCGCCGTGGGTGTGCGTATCAACAACAACTCCGTTGGATGAGAACGAGCCGCCGCTATGCTCAATGTTCCCGCGCATCGCCCCGCCTTTTTGCACGTCCAGCGTGCCGGTGGTGAGCTTGTTGGTGCAGACCACCTCCGGCGCATCGAGCGTGATTTTGTCAGCCTTAACGATCACCACTTTGGTGCTGGCGGTGATGGACTCCGACGCCTGCACGTCAGCGGTTTTAATGCCGGACACGCTCAGCGCGCCGGTTTCCGGCTCATACTCGATGACCGCGCCATCCGGAAACGCGATATGCAGCGCATCCGCCGACGCAGACGGGGCCGGGAAGTCGTCAGAGAAAATGCCGCACAGTACAAACGCGGTATCGAGTTCGCCACCCAGCGCAAAGATCAGCACCTGCTCACCGACCGAGGGCGCCGACCAGCTGCGAGTACGCCCGGCGCGACAGGTTAGCCAGTTGAGCCAGTCGGTAAGATTGCCGCCGGTTTCGACGCGGCACAGGCCGTTATCAAGGTCAACGGTGCTCACGGTGCCGATGCGGATCAGGTTGCGCAGCAGGCGCAAAATGTCGTGTTGATTGTTCATGCTGGAAGGATGCCGCCCGGCGCGGGCGGCGACAACGCGATGAGGTTGGAAGATCGGAGGCACAACAGGGGGTTATTCTGCGAGGTGTTCTATCACAGCCGTTTCTATGATTTTGACGTCATCCGGGCCAAATCCCAGTAACGGACGGGCCTCATATTTTACCGCCTCGCTGTGCGGCGTCGGCCGATCGCGCAGGCCGTAATGGTGAACGTTTACCATGCGTTTCACACGCCCGACAAACTCAACCACGGCCGCATCGCTGTTGCCCTGGGCTTTCAGGTAACGGGCCGTGCGCAGCTTGGAGAACATCGCCCGATCGCGCAGGCGCTTTTTGCTGCGAAGCCGCGTTTTGCGCGGCGCGTAAGGTGTACCGTCCGGCGCCTGCTGGCGTTTGATGTGTTGCTGTTGACCGGCGCGCAGTCGCTTTGACACGGCAACGGCCAGCGACTTACGCGACTGCGGCGACAGCTTGGCAATCAGCCCGGCCAGCCGGGTGTCAAAGGGGTTAAGCTCGCTCATGCCATTCACTCACTAATTCGCCGTGAACAAAGAGCTGCATAGGCCGCGTCACGTCCTCCGGTAACGGCGGCTCCGGCAGGTGCTCAACATGCAACGCGCCATCGCCTTGCTCGAGCACCAAAACACGTTCGGTCAGCTGCAGCGACACGCTGAAATCGTAAGAGCCGTTGTTGTTAAAGTCGCTCGCAAAGGTGATCCCGGTGCGGCGCTTTTCCTCCGTTGCCATGATGTCCGGCTGGTTTTCCCGTAGCCATGCCTGAACCGGCACCATGATTAAATCCAGATCGCCGGTATAGTCCAAAAACAGCAGGTTCAGCGTATAGCGGTACTCATGGGACAGCGAGACGGCAAGCGTGGCGGCCACATTGCCGCGCTCTACCCGAACTTGCAGGTTTTCAGGGTTGCGCTGTAGCCACGGCAGGCAGCGTGTCAGCTCAGCGCGGAGCTGTTGCGGTTTTAACATCGTGTTGTTCCTGACAGTGTTTTATCGTTTCGACCTGCACCGCGCAGGCCGCCAAGGCGTTTTCAAGCTGGCGAATATCGGCGCTCAGATCGCCGTTAGTCGCCGGGCGGCTGGCCGGGATTTGGCACAGACTCACTTTCGGACAGCCAACGTAGATAATCCGCGGCGCCGGTGAAGCCGGGGCGCTGGTGCAGCCGGGCAACGTCAGCAGGCAAAGCAGTGTTAAACCAATCGCGTAATTGCTGATTTTCATTGAGTAACCTCTGTATTTTCTGCTCGCGCGTCAGCGCCAGCCGGTGCGCGGCGTTTAGGTCGCCCCTTAACTTTTCCTCTTCCTGCGCCAGCACACCTGCCGCCGCCTGCAACGTGTCGATCGCCGCGCGGGTATCGGTCAGCGCCGCCGCTATCCGGCCGTTCTCCTGCCGGGCGCTTTCCAGCCGTTCCCCCAACGTGACAACCTGCCATTTCATCCAACCGGCGACGACCAGCGCCAGCACCAGAAACCAGCCGATCGCGCGGCTCATGGCGTGGCCCCGATAAGGCAGTGGGCCAGCTCCGCCGCCCGGCGCCGTTCCAGTCCCGGCGATTTGACGCCGTTGACGAACACCCAGCGCGGCAACTGCTGGCAGGCGCTGCGCCAGTCCTGCCGCTTGATGAAACCGGCCAGCGTAGAGCCACAGGCGGCCGTGACGCCGACGTTAAAGGCAAAGGACACCACCGCGTCATAAACCGGCGGCGGCATCGTGACAGGCATACAGCGGCCTATACCGCGCTCCACGCGATACACGTCGGCGACGAGGTTAACGGCAGCTTGGCGCTCGCTGATAACCGCGCCGGGCTTTACCCCGGCCGTGTGGCCGATGCCGCTTGTCCAGACGCCCGCCTGACACTGGTAAGGGGATAAACGACAGCCCTCGAAATCGGCCAGCAGTCGCAACCCGGCCTCAGAGATCTGCAGTGCGCTGAATTGCGGCAGCAGCACCGCCAGCGCCAGCACGGCGGCCACGCTGCAGCGTTTAGCGATTGAGTTCATCGTAAACCCTCCGGCTAACGCCTAACTTGTTCAACAGCTGGTAGCTTTTGCGGCGGTAGTACCAGTTAACGAGGAACGTGCCGACGCCCACGGCGGCGCCAACCATAAAGGCGATGTCCTGCGGTGAATACTTGCCGATCCACGCGAGGAACATCGCCACCGCGTAGGCTAAAAATGAGGTGATGCGCTCCATGTTTTTAATCCCATAGATTGACGGTTTCACGCTGCGGCGCGGCGGTTACGTCCGGCAGCTCAACCGGGTGGCCGTGGGGCAAAATCGCCCCGGCAGCGGCCAGCCCTTCATTTAGCGAATAGACCTGCTCAACCACGCCCTGCGTGCGCCCGTAGTAGCGCCAGCAAATCGCGTCAACGGTGTCGCCCTGCAGGGCGTAGACTCTCATCAGAGCAGCCCGATGATGCAGTGGCTACGCTCGGCCACGTTACTGATCGCGTTGCGGGCGTTGCGCCACAGCTCGCCGATCGAGGCTTCAACCACATCAGCCTTGCGGCCGCCGGTGGCGGTGGTGTCGAAACTGCGGTATTGCTCCGAGAGCGTCGCCATGGTCATCGCGCTGACCGCGTTGCGGTATTCACTCACCCGCACGCTTTCGCCGTCGAGCTGTTCACCCGGCACATCCTCAAGCCGCTGATAGCCGTCGGCCATCTGGTCGCGGCGGAAGGTGAACAATTCGGCGTTTACCTCCGCGATCGCGCTTTTAATTGCCAGCCGCAGGCGCGGGGCTGTGATGGTGCCTTCAATGCGCATCACGTCGCGCACGTCCGCCGGGTCAATGTCCGGCCAGAAAAAGACGTTTTTAACGATCGGCTCATCCTCCGGGCGCGGTGCTGGCGCGTCCGGGCGTGGCCGTTGGATCACAACGGTGCTCATATGACCTCAGAAAGTTAGGGGGCGGTGGACGACGGCGTTGACGAGGTGAAACCTGTCGCGGCCGTCGTGCCGCCCGGCGCGGGGCGCGTTCTGTCAGCGGCTGGCGGCGGTGCGTATTGCCCGCTCCAGCCGTTCAATGTCTTTTTTCACGCCGCAGCCGTTATGCAACTGCAGCGCACGCTTAAGGTGGTTCAATGCCAGTTCAGCCCTGCCCGCCGCGCGCAAGACGTACCCAGTGATTTTGTGCAACTTGGCGCGCACTTGGTCGGGCATGTCTTCTGCGTCGGTGAGTTCCATCGTCTGCGTGAGGTGGTCAATGTTGACCGGCTCCCCGGCCTCAAAGGCGCGGGTGGCAGACTCGGCGACGTCTTCTGCGATGAGGTATGGCGTGGAGCGTGCGAAATTGCCCGGCGGCGCCAGCTGGTAGCGCAGCGCATAGCGGGCGATGTCCAGCGCGCCAGGAATATCCCCGGCATCCAGACGCCAGATCATGACCGTCATCAGAATGGCGTCCTGCGCGCCGCGACCTTCGGCCAGCACACCGGCAACCCAGGGGGCATAGTCCGGCAGCAGTTGGCGCTTGAGTTCGGCCTTACGCTCTTGTGAGCGCACCTGTTTGAGCTTTCGCTTATCTTCATTGAGTTTAAGCATCATCCGTTCATAGCCGTTGGCGTGGCGCAACGGGTCATTCTCCCGCTGCGCGGCCTCGACCGCTGACTGGCGCATAAGGTGACGGCGGGCAGGGCTGGTCATGGTTATTTACCGCCTTTCGCTTTGTCGTCTGCCGGTGCTTCCTCCGGGGCTTTCACCTCGGTATCAGCGGCAGGCTCCGCTGGTGCGGCGGCTACTTTGACCGCCTTAACAATGGCCTCGGCCAGCTCGGCGATTTCATCTTTTTTTGGCTCCGTCGGTAACAGCTTAATGTTCTCCACCAGACAGCCGCAGGCGTAATCCTCCACCACATAATCCTCATTGATGGATTCATAGTTTTCGATGCGGTCACGCTTCGAGTTTTCCACCATATGGCGGCGGTGCGTGTCCTCTTGCCAGTAGATAGACAGGTTATCCATGCGCGTAATCAGCAGCGCATCCGCCGGGAAGTACGGCACGCGCACAGCGGGCAGGTTGCCGATGCGCTTCTGGCTGATAATCAGATCGGCAGCCATCGCTTCGGTGTTGGGCTGTTCCTGATTGACCAGCGGGAAATACTTGTCGGCCAGCAGTTGACGACCGCAGATCACCACCAGTTCCGGGTCTTCCTGATACCACGGTGCAATCAGGGTGTTGGTGGCATCCATCACCAGCGCGTCGAGGTTGGCGTAATCGCCACCGGCGCCCACGCGGACTTTTTCAGACTCCACATTGCCATCGATACCCACGACTTTATTCATCACGCGGCCCGGCGCATTCTCGCGGTACTTCTGCAACCAGCCCGGCCCGATGTCTTGCAACAGCGGGAATTTGACGCGGTTGGAGGTTTTGGCGCGGTGCGTACCGTTAAAGCCGATCATGATGCGGTCAAGCGCCTGACGTTCAACAATTGCATCGCGTAAACGGGTCTGGAAATCCTGATAACGGGCCCACAGGTCAAGGGTGTTGTAGCGGATGTGGAAATCGTAATTCACCTGCTGGCAGAAATAGCCTTCAGCATCCAGCGAGGCAAAGTCGGCCGTTTCGCGTTCATCGCCGCCGGCGGTGTCGGTGGTGCTGGCGATGGAGCCGCTCACACCTAAACCGACTTTCTCTCCCTTCATTTCCTTAACCGGCACGATATTGATGCGGGTCAGGAACGTCGAGGAATCCTGTACGCGGGTCATGATGGTTTGCGTAACGGACGGCTCAACGCTGAATTTTTTATCCAGATCGCCGGTAGCGACGCCATTCAGTTCGGCGAGGCGGGACATAAACGCATTAAATTTAAAACGAGTTTGCTTGCGCATTTTTCTTCCTGTTTTTGCTTGGTTTTATCGGGTATGACTGCCTTAGCAGTCGGTCAGCACGTCTTGCGCACTGTTGCCGCCGGTGGCGTCCGGGCGGGCCTGCTGGCTGAAATCTTCCGAAGTGGAAAGCTGGGCTTGCAGAGCGCTGAACTCATCGCTGCCGGTTTTTACCTGTTGCTTGAGATCGGCAACCTGCTCGCTCAGTGCAGCGAATTTCTCGGTAAAGCGGGTGTCCGCTTCCTGCAACTGCTCGGCCACGGTCATCACGGCGCCTTCCATCTCACCAAAGCGCACATCGTCGGTGGCCTGCTTGCGGCTAAACATCGCTTTGATGCGGGCAGAGAATGAGGTTTCCGGGTCAGCGACCGGCTCAAAATCGAAATGGACTTCCAGCGGCGCGGAGAACTCGACGTTCTCGTGGCGGCGGCTGAACTCCAGCATGTCAGTGCCGAGGCTGGCCGGATCATCTGTGACGGCCAGCCCGACCAGATAAGACTTGCCGGTCTTGGCGAAATCGCGGCGGATCTCCATCGAGGTGAAAACCTTTTGGCCCGCGCCGACCATCGACACCAGATCGGCGGTCGGGGCCAGACTGGCATACAGCGCCCACTTGCCGTGCAACAGCGGTTCGTCCGGCTCGTCGATTTTCTCGGCCTTCAGCTCAACCACGCCGCCGTAACGACGAAAATAGCCGTCAGGCAAAATCCCCTTGATGTGCTCCATATTGATGCGGGCGCCGTACACCTTCGGGCTGTAGGTCGCGGCCATCTGCTGAATATCCGCAGCGCCGATCTCGCGGCCGTCAACGGTGTCGCCTTCAACGCCGATGCGGAAAAACTTAGTAACTTTCTTTGCCATGTAAACGGCTCCGGTTGTGGTGATTGGGTTCGGGGCTAGTTTCGGGGGAATGGCGGCGCGTCTCAACGCGTTGCGGTTGGAAGATCTGAGGCACAACAAGGGCTTAATGCGAGCTGCCTGGCGCTTTCGTAGCCTTGGCGGCATGAATACGACACCGGCAACAACTATCATCAGCGATCCGCGCCGCCAAGCTGCCTTGCTCTACTGGCAGGGCTTCTCTGTGCGCCAAATTGCGGAAACGCTGAACCTCAAGGGGCCGACTGTGCAGAGCTGGAAACTGCGCGATAAATGGGACGGCATCGCGCCCATTTCCCGCGTGGAGCAAAGCATGGAAGCGCGGTTGATTCAGCTCATCATGAAAGACGTCAAGGAGGGGAAAGACTTCAAAGAAATCGACCTGTTAGGCCGCCAGATTGAACGGCTGGCGCGGGTCAATCGCTATTCGGCAACCGGCAACGAGGCGGATTTAAACCCGAACGTCGCCAACCGCAACAAAGGCGAGCGCAAGCCCGCCGAGCGCAACGTGTTCAGCGAGGCCGCCGTAGAGAAGCTACAAAGCATCTTCACGGAAACCACCTTCGAGTATCAAATGGGGTGGTATCGCGCCGGGCTGCAACACCGTATCCGCAACATCCTGAAGTCGCGCCAGATCGGCGCCACGTTCTTCTTTGCCCGCGAGGCGTTGCTCGATGCGCTGACCACCGGTCGCAATCAGATTTTCCTGTCAGCAAGTAAGGCCCAGGCGCATGTGTTCCGCAATTACATCATTGATTTTGCGCGGCTGGTCGAGGTTGACCTGAAAGGCGATCCGATGGTGCTGCCGAACGGCGCCCGCCTGATGTTCCTCGGCACCAACGTACGCACCGCGCAGAGCTACACCGGCAATCTGTATCTGGATGAGTATTTCTGGATACCGAAGTTTCAGGAGCTGCGCAAAGTCGCCAGCGGGATGTCGCTGCACAAGCGGTGGCGCACTACCTACTTCTCCACGCCGTCGAGTCTGGCGCACTCCGCTTATCCGTTCTGGTCGGGGGAACTGTTCAACAAAGGCCGCCGCAGTAAAGCCGATCACGTTCAGCTCGACCTCAGCCACAGCCACCTATCAAAAGGCGTGCTGTGCGGTGATGGGCAATGGCGCCAGATTGTCACGGTTGAGGATGCGCTGACCGGCGGCTGTAACCTGTTTGACCTCGATCAGCTGTCGCTCGAATACAGCCCGGCAGAGTATCAGAACCTGCTGATGTGTGAATTTGTGGACGATACCGCGTCGGTATTCCCGTTCGCCGAGCTACAGGGCTGCATGGTCGATGCGCTGGAAGAATGGGAGGACTTCAACCCATACGCCGTGCGGCCGTTCGGCTATCGACCGGTGTGGATCGGCTACGACCCATCGGAAGCCAACGGCGGCGACAGCGCCGGATGCGCGGTGATCGCGCCGCCAATAGTGGCCGGGGGCAAGTTCCGCGTGCTCGAGCGCCACCAGTGGCAGGGCATGAACTTTGCCGCGCAGGCCCAGAAGATTAAAGACCTTACCGAAAAATATTGCGTGGAGTACATCGGCATCGATGCGACCACCGTCGGCCAAGGTGTTTTCCAGCTGGTGCGCGAGTTCTTCCCGGCCGCGCGAGAAATCAAATACACGCCGGAAATCAAAACCGCCATGGTGCTGAAAGCAAAAGACACCATCGCGCGCGGCTGTCTGGAATACGACACCAGCCACACCGACATCACCGCCGCCTTTATGGCGATCCGCAAAACCATGACCGCCAGCGGCGCGCGCTCAACCTACACCGCCAGCCGCAGCGAAGAAGCCAGCCACGCCGATGTAGCATGGTCAATCATGCACGCCCTCTTAAACGAACCGCTCACCGCAGGCAGCGGCCACAGCAGCCCGAATATTTTGGAGTTTTACTGATGAGCAAACGCAAAGGCCGCAAGGCATTTACCCCCCCGGCGCCAGCCCCAACAGCAGAGCAGAAGCAGGATTTTGAGGCGTTCACCTTTGGCGAGCCGTCCGCTGTGCTGGATAAGCGGGAAATTCTGGATTACATCGAATGCACGACCAATGGCAAGTGGTACGAGCCGCCGATCTCATTCGACGGGCTGGCGCGCAGCGTGCGCGCCGCCGTGCATCACAGCTCGCCGATGTACGTTAAGCGCAATATTTTAGCGTCAACGTTTATCCCGCACCGGCTGTTAAGTCAGCAGGAGTTTAGCCGCTATGCGCTGGATTATCTGGTGTTCGGCAACGCCTATTTAGAAGAGCGTCAAAACCGCCTCGGTGCGCCGCTGCAGCTTAAATCCTCCCCGGCCAAGTACACACGGCGCGGCGTGGATCGCGGCGCTTACTGGTTCGTGCAGGACTGGAAAGAGGCGCACCGCTTCAAGACCGACAGCGTTTTTCACCTGATTGAGCCGGACATCAATCAGGAACTTTACGGCCTGCCGGAGTACCTCAGCGCGCTTAACTCCGCCTGGCTGAACGAGGCGGCGACGCTGTTCCGCCGTAAGTATTACCAGAACGGGGCGCACGCCGGTTACATCCTGTATATGACCGACGCCGCGCAAAGTACAAGCGACGTTGACAGAATGCGCCAAGCCATGCGTGACACCAAGGGCTTAGGGAATTTCCGCAATTTGTTTATGTACGCCCCGAACGGCAAGCCGGACGGCATTAAGATTTTGCCGCTATCCGAGGTCGCCACCAAGGACGACTTTTTCAACATCAAGAATGCCAGCCGCGACGATCTGCTAAGTGCGCACCGTGTACCACCGCAGATGATGGGGATTATCCCGAACAATACCGGCGGCTTCGGGGACGTGAAAAAAGCCGCTCAGGTGTTTGTACGCAACGAGCTAACACCGCTGCAAGAGCGCATGAAGGAGGTGAACGACTGGATCGGTGAAGAGGTGATTAGATTCGCGCCGTATGAGTTGCCGACCGAATAAGCAAAAAGCCGCCGAGATTGGCGGCTTTAAATTATTTAGCATGTCTTTGTGCTCGCCGAGCTTTAGCCAGCTTTATTTTTTCTGGCTCCGTATAAAGTCGCTCTAAAAGAGTTTCTGTAAACTCTTGCAAATCAATTGCTGATGCCTCATCTAATATTCCTTCATGAGCACCATCATTACCATCATCCTTAATACAATCCGCTAACTCTCGGAATGCATCAGGTAATACTCCATTATCAAACAACCACTCCATCCTTAAACCCAAACTTCTTTTAACCTTAGCCGCTGGCCCTCCCTTATCATTATCAGGGACTAATGATTTTGTCGCGAAATCAAGACATAGCCTAAACATTGTGGCGGCAGCATTATAACATCCTATAGTCATGCACTTCGCTCCTTCAACGTAAGCTTTCTCTATGTTTTCCGGAAGATGCTCAGGCGGTTCATCAGCGTCAAAATCTTTAGATGTAATATGCCCCATAACCCTGTAAAAGTCATTAATAACCCCATGAATTCTTTCAGGGTAAAATTCATCACCATTAAAGCTAGACTCTGTCTTGGCCACATGAAAAATTGTGCCTGTATGACAGTGTAAACACTCACAATAAACTTCAAAATTTTCTTGCCAACCAAAACGAAATCCTATGAGCAACTCACCTTTAACGTTAAAGGTAATATGCTCGGCACCACAGCGGGGACAATCGTGAACCAACTGAGACATATTATAATCAACCTATTAGTGTTAATAGAATAAAGCAGAGCCTTGCTCTGCTTTATAATTATGAGTGTTTCTCAATGACTAAATCAACACCTTCATTCAGCAGCTCATTAATCGATTGCCCTGTAGCCTGCGCAGTAATGGCTAACGCCTGATGGCGCTCCGGCGACAGGCGGGTGGTTACTTTTCCGCTGTACGACTTATAAGGCTCGATGCCGTCTTTTTGGCACTCATCGAGAAAGACCGCGAGAGAAATCGCGCCTTCTTTCTTCAGCTCGTCCACGCTGTAGGCGTAGAAGTCGGCGCCGCCATTCAGCCCGACAAACTCGCCCCGGAACATTTCAATTTCAGGGTCGAAGTTGATGACGGCCGTATGGCCGTCAATTTTCAGTGTGTTATTCATCATGGTTTTATTCCTAAGCTATCCAACCAGATCCGAATGGAGTTAACCGCCCCCTTGTCAGTGGTAGGTCTGGGATGTGGCCGGTGAAAGACTCTTTTTCACCTTTCAACAGCACCGCGATCCTAGAACCTTCCCTTTCGTGAATCTCCGCCCCTAATGCGGTAAAAAGCGCCTCAATATCAGACCACTTTATAGAACCGTTGACAGGCCGGGCAAACACATCTGACAGCGTTTTTTGGTGTCGTTTGTTCATGGGATTTATAGTATCACTTTATGACACCATTGCAAGAGCATTATAGTGTCATTTTTTGGTGTCACTGATTGGCGATGTTATGCAGTGCGCTGTAAGCGCCTGAGAGCGCCATCATGGCGCCACGACATCAAACCCTATTCTCATACAAGTATTGCGATAAATCGCCGTGACGGGACGCTGGCGGCTCTTTTTGGAGGGGTTCAACACGGCTTGCGCGCAATGCTATCCCCGCCTCGCCTGCGCGCTTTATATGTCGCTTTTAATGCAGTTGCATGATCCGGCGCGATCCGCGCCAGTGCTGGCGCTGCGGGGGTAAAAAGAACACCGGATCATCATGCAAATTCATGCATTCAGTGCATGCATACAAGGTGCTAGCCTAGGGTCGTTACACCTTATTTGCAGAAAGCAGTGGATACATTCTGAGTGATTATTTAGGTAAACCTAAATCGCCTTTTAACTCTTCAATATCTTGATGTTGTAACCAAATCAAAAAGCCTTTATCAACAACATTCAGCTTTTTATTCGTTTGATCATAGTCCAAAATTATTGGCATGATGCTTTTCTTTATTTGCAAAGATGCGGAAGATTGTAGCGACTGTGTCACGTTACCCAAGTTCAGTTTATCTTGTCGTGGATGCACAGTCTGCAAAGCAACTTTAATATCTCTATATTTTAACCCTGCTTCTAACTCCTCAATTGAGGAGTTTAAAACTGGATATAGCAACCACTTATGCATTTCAAGTTCAGTATCTTGGAATCCTTCAGAAAAATTAACGAGGAATGAGCTATATCTAGCGGATTGTTCCCCAACAATCTCAGCAACCAAATCTTGAGCACTACATCTATTACCAACCTCTACTGATGACGATTGCCCATTAGAAACCCCTTCTAGTACACAAGCTCTTCTACATGCCTCCTGAACAAGATATATGCTCTTAAGACAATATTTAACCAAGTCATTTTTGAACCCTTGGCTGAAGGATATCCCTAATAATCGAGCACCCTCATCTATAGCTTTCACCAAATCACCATCTGACCACTTATCTGCATTTACAGATATAACTCGTCCAGTGAGATCTCCATTATAAACTATCAACCTATTGTCTTCGAGCCAAACACCAACAATAATAAATGTTATGCTCGATGTTTCATGAAATGCTTTTAATGCTATCGAGAAGTCTTTCTGTGTTTCAAATGGCATATAGTGAAAGTCTTCAAGCACGATAATTTTATCAAAATTTATTGATTTCAGAGCGGCTATAACATCGTTCACATCATCTACATCAATTTCTAGTGGAGTTGTCGTTTTTTCTGTAGATGTAGTATCCTCCGTTTCCCCTCCTGCAGAAGCGCTAAAAGTCCCAAATAAGCCACCTTTAATAGATGCTAGGATTTTATTCTTACCGGTCATGCCTTTCTTTGTCGATTGCGTTATTTCAAATCCAGCTCGCTTCAAAATACTACTATTCAACTCTGAAATGTCAGATTTGTTTGAACATTGAACTAGAATATACTGCTTAGGGTCTAAACAATGCTTTCGCACACATGTTTTTCCCTGTTTGGAACTTCCGTAGATAACTATATGCTTTTTTGCACTCAACTCGGTCTTAAGTTTCACGTCAACATCATTACGCTCGATATAATTAAGAGGCAAGTCCCTCGTCAATCCAAATACTTCACTTACATCATATGTTATCATTTCAATCCTCTATCCTTATGTAATAAAAAATGTAACGCTCAATATAAAAAACCATGGCAATCATAACACTAAGGTGGAGATAACTTAATGTCAAATACTTAACTTAAGAAACAGAACACACCACTTAACCAATTGATAATAAAATGAAAAAATCACCCATAGCATTCAACATAAGCTTAAAACCGCTCTTTGCAGCGCAAACATAGATGCCATTAATGAATGCAAAAATATTAAGTCGCCTATAAATTACGAAATAGCAGCTAGTTTTTAATCATTGAAGTACTATCAGGAGTAATGTTGGTTATCATCTCCCCGGCCAGTTCCGAGATCCATATCAATGCAATGTCTCTGTCTTTCGCTTGGCTCTCATAACAAACCCCCAGACGGGCGATGAGTTCAATTCTTTCTAAAACAACCACTTCATCCACTGCTTGCACCCTTTCCCTCCGATGCTTAATTACTGTATGCATATACAGTATATGCCTATCAGATTTAATTGCGCAAGAAATTATTGGAAGCCAGCCCAATCGCTAACCGCTGGGTAGTGCATTGAAATATCACCAAATTTGACTTTAGCGCCGCGCGCCAGTGCCTCAAGTTCCCAGCGCGTCGGCTCGATGCCATGTAGTGCCAGCTCTGAGTAAATTCTGGTTACGCGATCGCGCTCGGCGGTTGTCAATCTGGCCGATGCAGCAGGCTCTATACGCTTATATGGGTCACTTCCTCTTTGCTGCCTGTTTATCTGCGGGACATTTGCCCGTAAACGCATCATAACAGACCGTGCAACGGTCATGTCATCCCAGTCAATTGGGGTGTCCGGATGGTGTTCCATCACCGCCACGGTCTCTACAGGCTCGCCATCCTGCATATTTTCGGCGCCACCGCTGCCGACCAACCCACAGTTATTGACAGGACTCCGAGGCGCGCCGGAGGCGCTTTTCAAAGTCAAAGGCTCAACGGCAACGGCTTTAGCGACGATGCGCCATTGCGTGGTACGGGTTTCATAAACACGATCGGCGCCGATATGCGGGGCAAAAATCCCCGCGATTTTCTGCACCTCTTCATCATAGGCGTTGCGCTCGTCGGCAACCCGGCGGGCCACACGCACAGTCTGATCGTCGCGGGCAACGTTAGGGCCCCCCTGCGCCAGAATGTAAGCGGCAAAATCACCTGCATCAGCAGCAGCGCGCACAGCCTCAACGGTTTCGTCAAACTCATCGGCCAGACTGACAGAGCGGATCTTGCGGCACTCACGCCATGCGCCGCGCGACGGCAGGCCGATAAAGTGGAATTGAGGGATTCGCCACGTTGACGCCCACGCGGTGACGGCGGCGGCCGTATCAGTCAACAGCTCGCCGGTTTCATGATCGCGCTCGCCATCCAGTGCGTAACCGTCGATGTTTTTTGCAATGTATTTGGCGATATAGCCCGCCGCACCGCCTTTGTTCAGGTGCTTGCAGTCAAAACGGTTTTTGGCGGCGCCGCGCTCGTCGCCGTCTTCGGCCATGACATAACGGCGCATGATGTCGATCACCTGCTGGCGTTGTTCTTTGGATGTGAACAGCATCATATGCCAGTGCGGAGTCGCATCATGGTGCGGCTCGACCACGCGCACGCCATAGACCTGCAGGCCCGCATCTTTAAACGCCGTGCGGATCTTGCTAAACAGGCTGACGAGATAGCGCTGGCCGTCTTTTGGCGTGTATGCCTCTTCATCCCATTTGTGATTAAAATGCACCTTCGGGATGTTCTTGCCGACGGCGCGCGTCGGGTGATATTTGGATGGGGTGGTGATGGTGATAAACATCCCTTTATCGCCACGGATAGCGGCGGCCTGCTCAACACCGGCGATCATCGCCATTAACTCCATACGGCGGATTTCTGGGTTAGAGATGCTTGCCATCACCTTGTCGATGAGGCTGAAGCGTTCGCCGGTTTCGACGTTCTCAAGCTCGCGGCTGTTCAGATAATCAAAATTGGACTGGCGGCGCGCTTTCACATCCCGAATAGCCTGCTTACTGGCATACGACGACGCCCCGCGATTCACATTACCTAGGGCGATCAGCAACGCCTCGCGCCAGCGCGTGCGCTGGGACTTAAACTGGCGTTCCCACCACTCGGAATCAACCAACCGTGACAGGCTGGCAATCGCTGACCGGGCATCAAGTTTGCCCTTGCGGTATTTGCGCCAGTGCATCGGTGTGATGTTGAAGGCGCGCGCCATACCTGCAATGCGGCCATAAAATTCTGATTGGGTGGCATCTTCGAAAAGCCCGGCATTGTCGCCGCCGTTCTCCGCCACAAACTCATCGCAGTAATCTGCGTAATTCTGCAGAAGCTGACCGGCCACGCGATCGGCAAGACGGCGTAACTCTTTGTCATCCATACCGGGCAAAGCTGCGTAATTATCAACTTCTGCAGAAAACCGCATTGAAGCGGCGAGGTTCATCGCATTTTTGGCGCTCACCGTTTGCAGGCGCGGCCAGATGCGGCGATCGAACTGGAATACCAGCCATTTGTTGGCGTCGTGCAGCCCTTTGGTCTTGAGCAAGTTGGTGTAACGCGTCAGGAACATTGCGCTGAGGAAGCGCGGCAGACGGCGAATATTGGTTAAAACAGCTTGCCCCTGAGCGAGTTCCTCACGGGTAAGCGGTCTTACCGGCCCGGCAACTGCCGGGCGCGGTTCGTTCCATGGGTAAGCGTATGCGGTAGCCGCTTGGCTCATTGCACTTTCGCGCCGTTGGCGTGGGCGCAGTTGCCGCAGTAACGCTCATTGCAAGCAGAGCACAGGCCAACAACGAAGCCAGCGGCGCGAATGGATTTTTTCACGTCTTCTTTATCCAGCCACGTTCCGTCTGGGTCTGGTGACATCCACGGATCAGGCGAATACGGCAACGGCAACCGCACCGGCGTAGTTAGCTTGGCGCGCGCCTCATCACGCTCTATTGTGAGGTCTGCGATCTCGTCTGTTGCCGCTATCAGAGTCGCCTCGATGTCTTTTACGTGACGCTCAAGCCCGGTAATGCGCTGTGATTTAGCCTCCAGCTTTGCAAGCAGAGCGTATACGTACTCTTGTAGGTAAAGCGGGCACCATATATCGTCACTCTTGGCTGCTTTATGCATCCCCCAAGACCCTGATTCAAAATCAAGAGGGGTTATTGCAACGCCTTCAGCGGTCATATACGCCACCGGCTCGATCAGCTTATTGTCCATTTACAGCCTCACACACCGCAAAAGCTTCTTGGCACAGGTTGCCGATGCGGCCTATTTCCGCGCCCAATGATGCAATACTATTAACACTGGAATTACGGACGCAGTGATGAATAAGGCCGTTCACAAGCTGGTTAATCGTTGGGTAGTAGCCGATAACTTCGTAGCGCTCTTGACCTTCGCTTTTTCCTGTTTTCCCTACCTTCACCGTATTAAGAATGAATTGCAGGTTATCGCTGGTGATTACAAACTCATTGCCGATTTTAATTTCCATGTTGTTTCCTTAATCGTAATTTTGGTTTTCTGGTCTGCGTGCATATTCTGAATCACTCAAATCAGCCACAATAAAATGACCTGCCAGCAACGCCAGCAGGCCGAACAAAATAGAGAACTCCGTCATACCTTCCCCGCGTAAAGGTGACTTTGCGTCTCGCGGATTTGCTGACAGCTTACGCATGTATCAACGCCGGGAACGGCAGCGCGACGCGCGGCAGGAATCGGAGCATCACATTCTTCGCAAACGAAAGCAGAAGGCAGCGCAGAGGATTTGCGGGCGTTGGCGATCTGCGCGTTTAGTACCAGCGCTTGCCGCTCCTGTTCGTAGTCCATCAAGTCGGCCATTAGTGCAACTCCTGCGCTTGATGCTCGATGGCTTCAGCCTCTTGGCGCAACAGCTCCACAGCCTCGACCGCTGTTAACCCCTCTTGGGTGATGTGGGCCGCCAGCCGAACCAAACGCGCAGCAGCTACCTGAGATTGGTTTTTACGTTCATCAATACGCGCGCTATCTAACAAATCTTGAAACTCATTTGTTAAGGCAGAAACCGCGCGGCAAGTACCAGCGACAACACCACGCTGAAAGGCGTTATTTGCCGAGCTGGTTAAAGTTGGAGTAAGAAGCGAAGATTCTTTCATTGTAAACTCCTTATTTCAGACAAAGCGATGCCCGGCGGGTTAACGCCAGAATTACGCAATGCGGTTAATTAACGTTTAATTCGCAGTCATCATCACTGATAAATCTAGGTAAGGTTTTTGATAAATCAATCAGGTCATTCAGCGCCCACACAATTTTTTTACGCTCTGAGTAACTCATTTCTGCAAACTTCATTTTTATATGCCGCTCTTTCAGCCCGGAATGAAAACAAACAGTTCTGCGGATATGTTCCGGCGACTTATCAAAAGCCTCTTGCGCCTGATTCCGCTTATGCGGGAACAGCTCACTCTTAATCTGTGAAATGCGCTTAATACCGATCGCTTTTTGTGTTTCAGTAGCCAACAACATGACAGCCCCAATTAACGGCAAAACAAACGGCGCAGCGGTGAAACAGGCTTAGCCGTTGACAGGCCACGCAGTAAGGCCGCCTGATCGTGACGTGGGCGCCAGCGCTTGCCGCCCGGCAGTTCAATAAAACCGTGTTCAAAATGCCGAGATGGGCTTTGTTGCTTCAATAGCGGGGCTATAGAGATAGGCATATATTTTCCCTCCTAATTAATCCATTCTCAACAGTCCACAATGTAGGCAGTTGAGAATGAAAACCGAGTTTTAGCCATGCCCGGTACATGGTTGCTGTGGTAGGATCGAATCGCCAAAAACAACCAACCAACAACGGAGTTATTGCATGTTAGATAGTGATATCGATGATGTTAAATCTTTACTTTCCGGATTAAATAGAATTCTCGACAACATTGAGAAACCAATTCAAAACAGCCCTCACGCTGAAGAGCTGAAAGAATTGCATATAGCACTTGGTGTCAAGCTTAATGAAAAAATACCCGTAACCCATAAAACCATTATCGAATTTTTCTGAATGCAACCCTCGAGGCCTGAAATGGCCTCACTCTTTTATTTCACCAAGACAAATAAAAGCGTCGAACACCTGTTTAACTTCCTCCATTGGAACTCCTTTCAACCCCATTTTTTTAACTTCTTTGCCTAGAGATTTTTGCATCACTCTTAAGAGTCGAGTACGCTGTTTTGCAGTTGTAATTTGCTGTTTAAGTGCCGCCTCAATACGATTCTTTCTAGCTTCCCGCATAAACTCTCCTTTCATTGTCAAGCCAATCCCGCCACAGCCCCCAAGCCACCGATAACATCTACGGTTGTGGCCAGAGCCGGATTGGATTGAATACGATTTTGAACGGTCAGGCCGATTAGCGATAAATGACGGATCGCCGTGTTAACGCTATCGAGTAGAGCGGATTTACGAGATGCCGTTTTGTGATCGCCTTCTACCGCCGCCGCCGCAACTGAACCTACTGCCGCTGTCGCTTTCAACGCGTATGTAGATATGTTGCCAGCACATGCCTCATTAACTGGCACTGAAGGTAAACAGTTCAACTGTGCCAGCAAGGCATCTACTAAGCTGGAATCTTCTGTTGCATCAGTGATTGCCAACAGTTCGGTGCAACTCAGCTGATGCGGTTGTTCTGGGTTCAGCTTGTTGCGGAGCATCTGCGGCTTCATTTCAATCTGTTTAGCAACGCGCACAAGGTTTTGCCGAACAGCAAACTGGCGACACGCCATCTCAAAATGTGGATGTTTTGAAACTTCAAAATCAAACATTTCTCTCCCCTTTTGCGTCTGGCAACATCTCAAACAATGACTGTAAATTCACATTCCGAGAGAGCACTGAGCGTCAATTTCACCATGTTGATGAGTACTTTCTCTCGTTTTGCACCAGTACCTAAGCGGTGGCGGTATGATGACAAACGCCCGTCAGCGAGCATGTCATCAACAGTATTTTTAGATAACCCAGTGAGTTCACAGTATTTTTCTATGGTTACGTGCGGTGTTGGAACCGTGATTGAAATGTTTTTACGCATAGTGCAAGATCCTCCGATGACCTGTGGCGGGTCGCGTTAAGTGGTGGTTAATGGCGTTCAACGCCAAAATCTCCGATTCGAGGTAAATTTAATACTCCGATTCGGATTAGTCAATGGGATTTACTTTGTTTTGGTGGTGTATGGAATTTAATCAGGGTGCTAAAGCAGCTATCGAAAGGATGGTTGAGGCCTACGGGGTCAAGACAAAACTTGCCTTATGCGATGCGTTAGGTGTGACAGCTAGCGCATTATCTAACCGTCAAGTACGAGACTCTTTCCCTGCCGAGTATGTACTGAAATGTGCTTTGGACACAGGGGCATCCTTGCGGTGGTTAACTTATGGCCAAGGTGAGATGTATGAGCCAAACGTCATTACAGCACCATCGGCGCTTGCTGTACCGACCAAAAAACTGCTAGGTCGCCAGCTTCTTGACAGTGAGACTCTATTGCTGGATAAGAATTTTCTTCCCGTAGGCGTAAAAAAACCATTAGTTATAATCGATGGTAAAATTCAATATATTGCATCTCAAACTTATGAAGACATTTATGATGGCACTTGGCTTATTGACATTGATGGAAACATAAGCATCAGAGACATAGTTCTAATTCCCGGGAATAGATTAAAAATCTCCGACCAAAAGCACTCATTTGAGTGTAAGTTTGATGAGATACATGCAATTGCAAGAATACTCTCTGTTTGTACACCAATTTAATCTCACAACAAAAGTCACTAGTATCGATGGAATACAATCAAGACAAATCAGAGCGAGATGAGATGAAGAACACGAATTTTGATATGGATTGGGACTGGTCAAAAGATATAAAAATAGTTATTGACGGCGAAGAAGAAAGCCTTTGCGCAGACAAATTAGAGAGGAGAAAATATGCTGAATATCTCTATTTTTATCTTCGAGAAAAAGGAAGAGAGAACAACACCGTAATAAACTTGAATGCAGAGTGGGGTGCTGGAAAAACATTCTTTATCAAAAGAATGTACAGTTCAATTAAAGAATCACATCCATGCATATATATTGATGCATGGAAACAGGATTTTTCAGATGATGCATTCCTTACACTATTCTCATCAATAATAAATCAAATAGAGAAATATTCTGGTGTACTGGATGTCAGACTAATAAGGTCACTTAGCTCAATTGGCAGATTTACTAAGGGAGTTATCCCTGCCATCTTATCGGGTTTAGTGAAAGAATATGGTGGTATAGATAGCATTTCAGATATTTCTAAGACAGCCGCTGAGTTAATGCTTTCTGAACATAAAGAGAAATCTGAAGCAATTGTAAAACTAAAGAAAGAACTTACCTTCTGGGGGGATTTGAGCTTCCAAAAAGGATATTCATCACCAATATTTATATTTATAGATGAGTTAGATAGATGCAGGCCTAGTTATGCTATATCTCTTCTAGAAATAGTGAAGCACATATTTAACATTGATAAATTTGTTTTTGTAATTGCAACAGACACAAATCAACTTCAGCATTCAATAAAAAATGTTTATGGTAGCGATTTTGGAGCCAACGACTATTTAGGTCGTTTTTTCCATAGAAGATTCTCATTGAAAGCACCAGACATACATGAAGTAATTAAACATAGGTTTGAAGAAGTATTAAAGGATGATTTCAAAGATCTAACAAAAAACATAATCCCAAAGCCATCAAGCATTGAACAATTAACCAAAAACATCTCAGAGATATTTAATGCATTCCGCTTAAACCTTAGAGACTCGATAAGAAACACTGAAAGATTCATTGATCTCATTCAGAGCAACAGCTTCAAGAAAAAAATAGATTACTTGGCCCTTATAGCTCTAATGATTATGTATGAAAAAGATAACGATCTTTTGCAAAAAATATTAGGAAAGAGCGTTGGAAACACTACTGTGGACAAGTTGATATATGAAAGCACAAGCATTAAAAGCCTTCCTATGGCACAGCTTAATCTCACTTTAGATTGCAGCGCAGGCAATATCGGAAAAGATTATTATCGTTCAGGAACTCATGCAACCAGGCATAATGGCTTAAAGATTTCGAATATAAGTGTGTATGTTAAAGATTATATGAAACGTTTCACATCATTTATCACTTCACTCCCTCTATATAGACAGGCGGTTAAAGAGTCAGGGCAAAATTCGCATTTCACTTTCGGAGATGTATTATCCGACATGGACAAGCTAATAATGCATTACGGAGTCTTATTAGAGTTGGACAGCAATATGGAAATTTATTCAATCGATGGATATTTAAGTTTTATAGAGCTTGCAACATCTTTTGAATGATTTTTATAAGTTGTTTTTACAACAAACATTGACCACTGTGATTTTAAACAGTTAAATATACCCTACTTTTAAGAGGGGTTACAATGGCAGTTCGGAAACAATCATCCGGTAAGTGGTTATGTGAATGCTACCCTGCAGGCCGTGAAGGCCGCAGGGTACGTAAGCAGTTCGCAACCAAGGGAGAAGCCTTGGCGTTTGAACGCTTCACTATGGAACAAGTAGATAACAAACCGTGGTTGGGCGAGACGATTGATCGCCGTAAACTGAGTGAGGTCGCTAAGCTATGGTACAACCTACACGGACAATCCCTCACCGCTGGTGAACGTACCTACAAAAAACTGTGCCTTGTCATCGAAGCTCTGGGCGATCCCCCTGCTACCACCTTCACCGCTAAAGACTTCGCACATTACCGCGATAAACGTTTGTCAGGTGAAATCTACTTTTCCGAGAAGTGGAAGAACGGTGCAGAACCAGTCACCGTTAATCTTGAACAAAGTTACCTAAGCGGCATGTTCAGCGAGCTAGCGCGGCTAGGCGAATGGAACCAGCCCAATCCGCTAGAGAACATGCGTAAGTTTACTGTCGCAGAAAAGGAAATGGCGTGGCTTACCCACGCACAAATCACGGAGCTATTAGCAGCCTGCAGCAAAGGCGATACTGATTTGCCTCTTGTGGTAGAGGTATGTCTCAGCACCGGCGCTCGCTGGCGAGAAGCGGAAAATCTCACCCGGTCACAGATAACACCGCATAAGATCACTTTCATCCGCACAAAAGGCAAAAAGAACCGCAGCGTGCCGATCAGCAAAACACTGTATAAAAAGTTGGTAGCACGGGGTGAGGACAGACTTTTCAGCGAATGCTATTTCCGATTCATGACCGCACTCGAAAACACCAGCATTCAATTGCCCAAAGGCCAGCTAACTCATGTGCTACGCCATACTTTTGCGGCGCACTTTATGATGTCGGGCGGCAACATTCTGGTGTTACAACGCATCCTCGGCCATCATGATATTAAGATGACGATGCGCTATGCTCACCTTGCGCCAGAACACCTCGAAACCGCCCTGCAATTCAATCCGCTGGCGACGATGCCAAGTGGCGACAAAGTGGCGGCATAGGTTGGCAATGCCCGCATTTCCTCACCGTTAACCGGTATAGAAACTCCTTACAAAACAATTAACTTATTGATTTTATTATTGTAGTGAGGAAATCGGGTTTTTTGTTGCCCGCACTCCACCGCCCGCGGGACCACCATCAGATGGCAGCAACACCTCAACTGACGACGTACAGCGCCGCGTCCGCTCCTTCCTGAAACATCGTTTCTCTTAACGTTTAGTGTCGGGCGGTCGGCTATCAAACAATGCATTTCCCAAGGTTTGATTTCAGAAGGAGTGAGAGCGGAGTAACTGTATTAATTAGCAAGTGGGGCTGAACTCAACAACGGCCTTATCAATATCTTAATATCAAAAAAAGCAAGACACCTACGGTGCCTTGCTTTTCTTTTTACATTAACAAGCGCCAAAAAGAACGACAGAGAACAGAACGGAACCGTTCAGATAAATAGTGGCCTTCAATCCCGTAGGAATAAAGGAACCACAGGTCTCTGCGCACACTTTAAGCTGCCCACCAATGGGAATTGGAATCGGCGAAGAAACGCAAAAGTCACCGTAGATAGGAATGGTAAAACAAATTTGGTTGTTTGCAGGGTTATAACTGGCCCCAACGCAAACCGAAAGTTTAAGCGCCAACACGCCCTGCTGCTTAAGGTCTACAGGTACCGGCGCCGGTGTTTTTTGCGAAAATCCAACCGCAGTAAAATCAGCAACATGTTCATTTTGAGCATGCGGATCTTGTTCATTGCATTTACAATCAGCCATTGGAATATCCTCGTAAGTTTTTTTAGATATTAATTAGCGAACAATGTAATTGCCGTGGAGCTAATTACATTGATGAATCTAGCAGCACAATAATTAATTTCCATTCCTTCGCCATTAAATAAAATCAATAAAACAACAATAAAATGATTAATAAGAATATTTTTATTTATGTAACCGAGACGGTTTGTTATTACCAAAATAATTGCAACTCACAATAATATAATCAGGGATGAAGGGAGATAAAAAATGAGGATATTGCGAGTGAGAATTAAAAAAATGCCCTTAAACCAAGGATGTTAACCTTGTTAGCTTGAGTCACTTTCCATTTTCCCTCTGTAGGTTGAAAAAATTTGGCTAAGCACCCGGCTTTCCTGCCTGAAAATAAAAAACCGCCTGAAGAGCCGCATATCATCGCAAAATGCTCTTCAAACGGTTTTGTACAAGATCATGTATTCACAGCGCTAATCGCGGATTACTTTGATTCAGCCTGGCTTACGGTATCTTCGGCTTTCCAGATGCGGTATTTCACTTCCGCGTCTTTCGGCGCATACACCACGATCGGCAGGCGGCTGTTGTAACGCTGCATCGCGGCGTCGCCCAGGTTGGCGGCGATGAATTTCTTGGTCTTGGTGTTATCCGGGCAGGCCATCATGGTCGAGGCCGGTTCGGACAGCTTCTCCAGCACCAGGTAGTCGTAGCCCCAGCCGGACAGGGTTTTGGTCTCCAGGGTGCCGCCAATCATATGACGGTTGCAGTCCACTTCCAGCGTCTTGCCAATCAGCAGCTCTACCTTGTAGTTCTCTTCGTGCTCTTGCTTCGGCAGGTAGATCACCTGGCGGTTCATGCCCTTCTCGGCTTTCGGGTAAGGCGCGACCTTTTCCAGCGGCTGTTTGCTGATATCCGCATCGTCGCCAGAGGTGGCCGCCATGGCGCTGGCGGAAACGGCCATCAGCAGGCCGGAAAATACAACGGATGCCTTGTTCATGTTTATCCCTACACTTTTTGTCAAATAATCCGTCTATAAACTAATACACTACCGCCAAGCTCGCCACAGGTTTAATCTTCTTTACAATAGGCGATAAATAGTGACAATCGCCTGTCATTCCCCGTTAGCCGGAGCAATACCCCAGAAAAAACCGCCGATTAAGACGAGATAAACAGGTGATGATCTGCGCACAACCGGGTGTATCAGATAGGGTTTTCTTACCGGCGGACTAAGGTTTTCTTAAGACAGAATTATTACAGTGGCGCTATTCAATACTGTCACCGAGCCTGCGCGTGAATCCAGAATCGTCATTAAATCAATCCTCAACGGCACAGCAAATTAAGACAACCGCCCTTTACTCCCTGCCGACATCCTTTTACCGTTGGCAAGTTTTTGGCCTGCTGATCAGCGGTTTGGTGTTCCTGTGGCTCTCCCGCAACGAACAGCTGGACTGGGCGATCAGCAACTATTGGTACGATGCCGCCAGCGGTCATTTCCCGTGGCAAAACAATTACTGGCTGGATCTGATCAATCACCGTCTGTTGAAGCAGATAGTGATCGTGGGCGCGGTGCTGACGCTGTTTTGGGGCATCTATCGCCGCAGCGCGCGCCTGATTGTCAGCATGCTGCTTCTCGGCATCGGCCCGCTGGTGGTGGGCATTCTCAAGGCCACCAGCGCGCACTCCTGTCCGTGGGATCTGATCGAGTACGGTGGCAAGGCGATGTCCTTCCCGTTGTTCGGCGCGGTACCGGCGCTGCCGGGCCCCGGTCGCTGTTTCCCCGGCGGGCACGCCTCGAGCGGTTTCGCGGTCATGGCGTTGTTTTTCCTGTTTTATCCGCAGCGCCCGCGCCTGGCTTGGTGCTGCTGGTGTGGCGGTATTGCGCTCGGCATGTTGATGGGCTTTGGTCAGATCATGCGCGGCGCACATTTTCTTACCCATAACCTGTGGGCAGGTTGGTGGGTTTGGTTAAGCCAGTTGGCAATTTATTGGATAGTTAGCGGCTATTGGCGCCGCAAGACGAGGTAACGGTTATGGAGCAGTTAAACCATGTTCTTTTCGCCTGGATCAATGCGACCCCGGCATCTCCCGAATGGATGATCGATTTCGCCACCTTTCTGGCGCGCGATCTTATCATTATCGTGCCGCTGCTGATCGTCGGCCTGTGGCTGTGGGGGCCGCGCAGCCAGCTGGTTTCGCAGCGCGAAGTGGTGGCGAAAACCACGATCGCGCTGCTGTTCGCCATGCTTGCCGCCTCCGCTATCGGCGCGCTGCTGCCGCATGAGCGCCCGTTCGTCGCCGGCGTGGGTTATACCTTCCTGGCGCACGTGCCGGACAGTTCGTTCCCCAGCGATCACGGCACCGCCATCTTTACCTTTGCGCTGGCGTTCCTGTTCTGGCACCGGGTCTGGTCCGGCGCGCTGCTGATGATTGTCGCCGTCGGCATCGCCTGGTCACGCGTTTACCTCGGCGTGCACTGGCCGTTGGATATGGTCGGCGGTTTCCTGCTCGGCCTGGTCGGCTGCCTGTTCGCTCAGCTGGTATGGAATCTGTTCGGCGATGTCCTCGCCGACAGGCTGTCGCGCCTGTATCGCTTTCTGTTTGCCTTCGCCATTCGCCGCGGCTGGGTGAAAGAATAACCGCATAACATGACAGGGGCGTTACCGCCCCTGCTTTCACACCACGCCGGTGGTCACGCAAAATGCCCGCGTTTTTCCCGCTCCCAGCATCACTCCCGCCTCCCCTTCCGGCGCGTTCGGCCGGCAGTTTGCCGGCTGGATAAAAGCAAGCAGCCGCCTGTTGCCCTGGACAGCGATGCGCCGCAGGCCATAGTTGAATTGCCCGGTGGCAAAACGCGTCACATAGCGGCGGCCTTGCGGCGCCAGCATAAAGAACTCGGCCTGATCCACGTAGCGCGTCAGATCGTCGGAGCACAGCAGTTCCTGCCCAAGCGCCTCTCCCAACAGCGCCGGCGTCGGCAGGTTCTGGCGGAACACCGCGTCGGGAATGCAATCGTAGTTGAGGCGGCACACATAGCGCAGCGGCTGCGGCCGATCGGCCAGGTTGGTAACCTTCATCTCTATGGCGAACTGCGCGCTCTGGGCCGCCAGACGCAGCGCCGGGCCGATGCGCCAACGCCCGCCCAACCGCTCGCCTTCACCGTGCAACGTCAGCTCATCGCCCGCCAGCTGCAGCCACACGCGTTGCATCTGGAGCGGCGCGCCGTCGTGGCTCGGCCAGGCGGGACAGAACGCGGCGTCGTCAGCGCGCTTTCTTCCGGCGCCCCGCACGCTGCGGCGGCCCGATTTCAGCGAATGTCCGTCAAACTCGGCGTCCCAGATCGCGAGGCCCTGATACGGCAAAACCGTCAGCGCGCCACGGCAGTTTGCCAGCGTCAGCATCGGCCCGCGTTCTGCGCAGCGATGCGCGCTCACCGCGAAATCCGCGTTGCGGAACAGTTCCTGCCGATACGTCCCGAAAGCTTCAGGAGCCAGGTCGATGTTGATCTTCATCTTTTTCCCTCGACGTTTCGCCCGCGCAGGCCGCGAGCGGCCACTGAAAATGTTATTTAAATAACAAAAAACCCTCCTCTAAGTTATACATATAACAGTGAAGTAACTATGATCTCGTCGACATTTTTCAAATCCCGCTAGGTTTATCGACATTGCAATGTTATTATTTTCACATTATCTATCCATGCTCTTTTCTCAACTTCACTAAGGAACCGCGATGACCACCGAAAACATCGATTACGCCAGCTATGTTGACCACACCCTGCTGGCCATGGACGCCACCGAAATGCAGATCGCCAAACTGTGCGAAGAAGCGCAGCAGCACAACTTCTATGCGGTATGCGTCAACTCCGGCTACGTGCCGCTGGCGGCCCAGCTGCTGCAGGAAAGCACGGTGAAAGTCTGCTCGGTGATCGGTTTCCCGCTGGGCGCCGGCCTGACCGTCGCCAAAGCCTTTGAAGCCAAAGCGGCGATCGCCGCCGGCGCGCAAGAGATCGACATGGTGATCAACGTCGGCTGGCTGAAGAGCGGCCTGCTGGACGAAGTGAAAGCCGACATCGCCGCCGTGCGCGAGGTTTGCGCGGCGATCCCGTTGAAGGTAATATTGGAAACCTGCCTGCTCAGCGATGCGCAGATCGTCCAGGTTTGTGAAATGTGTCGCGAACTCGATGTCGCCTTCGTGAAAACCTCCACCGGCTTCAGCACCGGCGGCGCTCGGGAAGAGCACGTCAAACTGATGCGCGAGACCGTGGGCAGCGAAATGGGCGTGAAAGCTTCCGGCGCCGTGCGCGATCGCGCCACCGCCGAGAAGATGATCAACGCCGGCGCCACGCGTATCGGCACCAGCTCCGGCGTCGCCATCGTCTCCGGCGCTCAGGCGGCAGCGGGCAGCTACTGATCGTCGCTATGCCCTGAGGGGCATAGCCAATACACTCCGATGCGGGACAATACGGGCGGTTGATGCGGCCCGATATTGCCCCGCATCGTTCTGTTTAGCGCCGGAAATGCCGGCTCGCCTTTTATCTCTACTACCTGTGGGAAGACGGATCTATGGAAACGCGGCGCGAAGAACGTATCAACCGGTTAGTTCAGGCGTTAAAACGCGCTGACAAGATCCACCTGAAAGAAGCCGCCGTGCTGCTGGGGGTCTCGGAGATGACCATTCGCCGCGATCTGAGCGCCGAACCGGCGGCCGTGGTGTTGCTCGGCGGCTACGTGGTGACCGATCCGCGCAGCAACGGCGTGACCAACTACTTCGTTTCCGATCAAAAAGCCAAACAGGTCACGGAGAAACGGCGCATCGGCCTGCTGGCGGCGCCGCTGATCAATGAAAACGACACGGTGTTTTTCGACTGCGGCACCACCACGCCGGCGATCATCGACGCCATCACCGACGAGCTGGCTTTCACCGCCGTGTGTCATTCGCTGAACACCTTCCTGGCGCTGCAGGACAAACCGAACTGCAAGGTGGTGCTGTGCGGCGGCGAGTTCAAGCCGAACAACTACATCTTTTCCAGCGTCGGCGGCCGCAACGAGCTCGATCACATCTGCCCGAACATCGCCTTTATCTCCGCCGCCGGCCTCAGCCTGCAGCACGGCGCCACCTGCTTCAACTTCGACGAGCTGGAGATGAAGCATCGCGCCATGGCGATGGCGCAGCAAAAGATCCTGGTGGCAGATCACAGCAAGTTCGGCAAAACCAAACCGGCCTGCATCGGCCCGCTGACGCAGTTCGATCGGGTGATCACCGATCGCCAGCCGGACGCCGACTTCATGGCGTTCTTCAACGATAACGCCATCGCTATCCGCTATTAGTCCGCCTTCAGCGCCGTCATAACCGACGGCGCACCGCTTCGATATCCCTCTTTCCCCGCCGAAAAATGAACAAATAATGCGCAATCAATTCGCGTTTTTCGCTTATCCGCACGCAACATCAGGTTAATAAAATGCAACAGCTCACCCGCGTGATTATTTTTTCGCAGGCTAACCACGCGGTCGGTTGGGTGAATTAACGGCTATTTATGGCTTTTATATGATAAATCGAGCCAAAGGCCAGGAAGTTTAAATAAACGACGGTTTACGCGATTGCAGCAAATCTCGCCAATACCTGTTAGGTATCTGTTATTTATATGATGAATGGTTACGCATTTTTATCCGCTAACCACGTAAGTAATTTCCCTTCGTTACTAGCGGTGTTTTTCAAAAAAAAAAAAATAAAAACAAAAAGATAAACGTTATTTACCTTAAAAACATAATGTGATCTACATCACTAAAACTGCTTAATCCGGGTTTTTCGCTAGATCCAAAACCACGCATAAAATATATTGCTCGGCTTGCTGCTGAGCACAGCGCTTTATCCGGCTAATTATTGTACAAGCCGCATAATCGCAGAAAATTTCATGAGAGCGTTCTCAGCACAAAATCTTACACAAATGTGCAACAAATGCGCGAAAAATCGATAAAAAAGCTGATAACTGCACATATTGCGCATTTGAGAGCAGGATCACGGTTGTTTCTACTGTAAATCGTTATCTTGCCGCCAACAAAAATCGACAGGCAAAGACCTGTCGGCAGCGGTAACGACTTTTATCGCCCGCGACGGTGAAAAGTCTTTAGTGAATTACCCGGCGCTGTGCCTTGGTAATGAACGCAATAAACAACCAGGGGGACGCCAAAACATCCCCGCAAGCAACACCTGATTCTTACCGCAAGCGTTGCCTGAATAGGACGTTTGACGGTTTAACCTTAAGTTTTGCCTTTTAATTTTAAATTCGTGTTCACTTCGGAGATATTTATGGACACTACACAGACCGGCACAATTGCCTCTGCGGCCTCGGGCTCCAGCAGTACCTGGCGTAAAACGGATACCATGTGGATGTTGGGCCTGTACGGCACCGCCATCGGCGCAGGCGTCCTGTTCTTGCCCATCAACGCCGGCATCGGCGGTTTGATTCCTCTGATCATCATGGCCATCATCGCTTTCCCGATGACCTTCTTTGCCCACCGCGGTCTGTGCCGTTTCGTTCTGTCCGGCAAAAATCCCGGTGAAGACATCACCGCCGTGGTGGAAGAGCACTTCGGTATCACCGCCGGTAAACTGATTACCCTGCTGTACTTCTTCGCCATCTACCCGATTCTGTTGGTTTACAGCGTGGCGATCACCAACACCGTCGACAGCTTCATCACCCACCAGTTGGGCATGACATCGCCGCCGCGCGCCATTCTGTCGCTGATCCTGATCGTCGGCCTGATGACCATCGTGCGCTTCGGTGAGCAGGCCATCGTGAAAACCATGAGCATCCTGGTCTTCCCGTTCGTCGCAGTGCTGATGCTGCTGGCGGTGTATCTGATCCCTAACTGGACCGGCGCCATCTTCGAAAACGTGTCGCTGTCCGGCAGCGGTACCGGCATGGGTCACGGCCTGATCATGACCCTGTGGCTGGCGATCCCGGTGATGGTGTTCTCCTTCAACCACTCGCCGATCATCTCCGCCTTCGCCGTCGCCAAACGCGAAGAGTACGGCGCAGACGCCGAGAAGAAATGCTCCCGCATTCTGGCTTACGCACACATCATGATGGTGCTGACCGTGATGTTCTTCGTGTTCAGCTGCGTGCTGAGCCTGACGCCCGAAAACCTGGCGGAAGCCAAGGCGCAGAACATCTCGATTCTGTCTTACCTGGCTAACCACTTTAACAACCCGATGATCGAGTACATCGCGCCGGTTATCGCCTTCGTCGCCATCACCAAATCGTTCCTGGGCCACTACCTGGGCGCCCGTGAAGGCTTCAACGGCCTGGTCGCCAAGTCGATGAAGAGCCGCGGCAAAACCGTCAGCACCGCCAAGCTGAACCGCATGACCGCTATCTTCATGCTGGTGACCACCTGGATCGTCGCCACCCTGAACCCGAGCATCCTGGGCATGATCGAAACCCTGGGTGGCCCAATCATCGCCATGCTGCTGTTCCTGATGCCGATGTACGCCATCCGTAAAGTGCCTGCCATGCGCAAGTACAGCGGCCACATCAGCAACGTGTTTGTGGTTGTGATGGGTCTGATCGCCATCTCTGCTATCGTGTTCAGCCTGCTCGGCTAATCACGTCCGGCCGGCGCCGCTGCGCGCCGGCCCTCCCGCACTGCCCCCATTTCCCGTATTCACCGCCTGAAACCTGAAGAAGGAGGCGAGACCATGGTCAGCGTTTTCGATATTTTCAAAATTGGCATCGGCCCATCCAGCTCCCACACCGTTGGCCCGATGAAGGCCGGCAAACAGTTCGTCGACGATCTGATCGCCCACCAGCAGCTGCAGGACACTACCCGCGTGGTGGTCGACGTGTACGGTTCGCTGTCGTTGACCGGTAAAGGCCACCACACCGACATCGCCATCATCATGGGCTTGGCCGGCAACCTGCCGCACGACGTGGACATCGACAGCATTCCGGGCTTTATCCGCGACGTCGAACAGCGCGGCCGCCTGCCGCTGGCCAACGGCCATCACGAGGTGGATTTCCCGCTGCACGGCGGCATGAACTTCCACAGCGACAACCTGCCGCTGCACGAAAACGGCATGCGCATCCGCGCCTTCGCCGGTGAACGCTTGCTGCACAGCAAAACCTATTACTCGATCGGCGGCGGTTTCATCGTCGACGAAGAGCACTTCGGCCAATCCACCGAGGGCGCCACGCCGGTGCCCTACCCGTTCAAATCGGCGCACGATCTGCAGCAGCATTGCAAAGAGACCGGGCTGTCGTTGTCCGGCCTGGTGATGCAGAACGAACTGGCGCTGCGCAGCAAAGCGGATATCGACGCGCACTTCGCCGACGTCTGGCAGGTGATGAGCGCCGGTATCGAGCGCGGCATCAACACCGAAGGCTTGCTGCCCGGCCCGATGAAGGTGCCGCGCCGCGCCGCCGCGCTGCGCCGCATTCTGGTGACCGGAGACAAGAACAATATCGACCCGATGAACGTGGTCGATTGGATCAACATGTTCGCGCTGGCGGTCAACGAAGAGAACGCCGCCGGTGGCCGCGTGGTCACCGCGCCGACCAACGGCGCCTGCGGCATCATCCCTGCGGTACTGGCCTACTACGACAAGTTCATCCGCCCGGTGAATGCCAACTCCTACACCCGCTATTTCCTGGCGTCCGGGGTGATTGGTGCGCTGTACAAGATGAACGCCTCGATCTCCGGCGCCGAAGTGGGCTGCCAGGGGGAAGTGGGCGTGGCCTGTTCAATGGCGGCGGCCGGGTTGACCGAGCTGCTGGGCGGCAGCCCGGCGCAGGTGTGTATCGCGGCGGAGATCGCCATGGAGCACCATTTGGGGCTGACCTGCGATCCGCTCGCCGGCCAGGTTCAGGTGCCGTGCATCGAACGCAACGCCATTTCCGCCGTCAAGGCAGTCAACGCCGCGCGCATGGCGATGCGCCGCACCAGCGAGCCGCGGGTTTGTCTGGATAAGGTGATCGAAACCATGTACGAAACCGGCAAAGACATGAACGCCAAATACCGCGAAACCTCACAGGGCGGGCTGGCGATCAAGGTCGTGGCCTGTAACTGATCGCCACGGCGAGGCACTAAAGGCGCCGGCCGGTCTGACTTGGCCGGCGCCGTTTCAATGCCGCTCTTTCCCTGCCGCAACGCCCACCTGAATGCCGGCTCGCCCCCCCACAGCCCCAGGACGAGCGCTGTGCCGCAGCCAACCGTAAAGTTCGGCATTACGCCGGAATCCCATTTTGCGCATCACGCTCATCTTGTGGTTGCTGACGGTTTTCACGCTGATGTCCAGCATCCGGGCGATTTGCGTCACCCCCATCTCGCGCGTCATACAGCGCATGATCTCCTGTTCGCGCAGCGTCAGGCCGCGGTGCTGGCATATGCAGTTTCTGCCACAACCCGGCCGGTTCGGCCATTTGCTGCGCCGCTCCAGCTCGGCGCTCACCTGATACAGCGCCGAAACCAACGGCATATCGTGGTAGATGACGCCGGCCTCCAGCGCGCAGCGGTTACCGACGGTGCGTTTATGCCGCCCCTCCGGCATTCGCAACGAGAAATACAGCGTTTTGCGCCCTGCGGTCTGCGCCTCAAAGAAGTGACAAAAACAGCTTTGCACGCCGGGGGGAAAATAGCAGAACACCAGATCGGCTTCGTGAACCTGCTGCGCATCCAGTAACAGCGTGCGCTTGCCATAAGTGCTGAAGTGCAGCGCCAGGGCCTCCTGCCAACCGGCGCTGAAGTAACGGTTTTCATCAAATAGCGCGATTTTTATCATCGTGTTCATCCCTGCCTCCCCGCCGTTCCGGCTTCCCGTTTAACCGCCTGGGCACCCTTTGTCGGCGCCTGACTGTTGTCGATGCGTAATTCATAAATCATGGTGGCGTTAGGTGGCACTTTCGGCGGATAGCCGGTTTCGCCGTAGGCCAGCGCTGGCGGCACGACCATCGTCAGCGATCCGTGGTTGTGCAGGTGGCTTATCGCCTCCCGAAACAGCGGCGGATACTCGGACAACGGTTGCGACAGCACCTTGCCGCTCAGTTCCATATCCTGGATCACCGTACCGTCGGTCAACGTCTCCTTCACGACCACATCAACCACCGTCGTTGGCGCCAGCGCGCCCTCCCCGGCGTAATCCACCCGATACCAGAAGCCCATCGCCGATTGCTTTACGTCCTTTTGTTGACTGAACTGCGTCAGGTAATCTTCATCACGCCGCCGCTGTTCGTTAACGCGTTTCTCACGCGCGGCCACGGCGTTGGCATCCGCTTGCGCCGTCAGCGCATTCAGTTCATCCGGCGGCAACCGCAAACGCCCCGAGACGCTATCGATGACGCCCGCCAACAGGCTGTCGCGATCCACCGGCACGCCCCAACTTTGACGCTCCGCCACTACCCCCTGAATGTCCCGCCCCAGCGCACTGCCCGCCGCATAGGACAGACGCTTGCGATCATCCTTCAACTGCTCCGGCGTCATCACCCATTGCAGCCGATTACGCAACGCCAGCAGGTCTTCGCGCGCCTGCTGAGTCGCCTTCTGCTCCCCGGCCCGCTTCTGCTCGCTTTCTTCCAACGCGGCGCGCAGAGCGTGCAACGCCTCCTGGTGCTCGCGTTGGCGTTGTGCAAGCGTCTGTGCCGATGCCTGCGCGGCAGACTCAAGTTCGGTGACGCGCCGTTCGGCCTGCGCCGCCGTCGCTCTGCTTTGGGCGGTTTCCTGCGTCGCCTGACGCAGCAGCGCCTCGGCGCGCTGCGCGTCGGGCGAGCCGCGCCAGGCGGCGCCCAGCCCGGCGATCCACTTTTGCAGCGTTGACGAATCGGGCAACGTCGCGACGGATGGCGTCGCTTTCTCCGCCCGCAACGCGGCGAGTTCCTGGCGCAACATCGTCAGTTCCATTCGCTGGCGCGCCAGCTGTTGGTCACGCGCCAATAATTCCTGGGTCAGCGTAAAAGCTTTGGCCGGTGAGGCTGGCTTATTGTTGTCCGACGAGCGCTTCGCGGGCTCACGCTTTTTTTGCCCCGACTCGCGTTCGACTGGCGCCGCTTTTTCGTTCGTCGGCACGATGTTTTGCCGTTGATACTGCTCGGCAAACTGCAGCAGCGCCGGCACGCCGTCGTCCGCCAGCGCGACGCCGGAGAACAGCAGAGCGACGCAGCCCAGCAGGCGCAGCCTCATTTAATCTGCTCCCCACGATCCGCCAAGCCGGTCAACACCGCCTGATTCACCCCGGCGCACAGATAGTTGACCTTGTAGCGATACAGCGCATCCACCGTCTCCTGCGTGTCGCCGTTTACCCGGGCGCGCAGGCTGGCGTACTGCGAAGCGCCGCTCATCAGGCTGTCGAAGGCCCGTTTATAGCGCTGATACTGTTTCTCGTCGATCGCGCGCAATGCGCCCAGTTGCTGCTGGCACTGCTGCAGCTGTTCGGCCTCACGCTGCTTGCGCAAAGCCTCTTCTGACGGTGGTTGCACAACCTGATTTTTAGTGTTCACGGCGGGCTTGCCCGACTTTTGGCTTTGGCAAGCGGCGGCGCTCAACGCCAACAGGCACAGCAGCCCCATGCGCAGGGCGTGATTGACGTGCTTTCTCATCATTGCGTTTCTTGTCCTTGTAGACGCTTATTCGTATTCCAACGTAAAAGTGGCCACCGCGCTGAAGGTGCCGCGGCCGATGGACTTCGTCTGGATAGCCTCCGGTTCCCCTTGCACATAGGCCTGCAGCGTAAGCGTGGTGTTGCCGGCACTCAGGCGGAATTTATCGCTGGCGCGATTGAGCGGCAGCGCCTTGCCGCTGCTGTCTTCCAGCCCGATGCCGATCCCCGACGCCAGGCTGCCGGCATCCAATGCCAACAGGCCGGGCAGTTTGGCGTTCTCGGTGCCGGTAAACGTGATAGCCACCGTATTGCCCAGGCTGAGATCGCACTCGGTCAGGTGCAATGCGAAGGTTTGACTGTGGGAGCGGGTGTTCAGATACAGGTATTTGTCGACGATGGTGCCGAAATCCAGCGGAATGTCCTCATCCCCTGGCTGAATGACGCACGGCTCGGCCACCAGCGTGCCGTGAAAGCGCATGTTTTCCGCCGCAGTCGCCGACTGCGCCATTATGCCGGCCGCCATGACCATGCCAGCCCCCAACAGCGCGCTCCGGCGCCGGTTCGTCTCTGTCGCGCGCATGACGCCACTCCCTTTGGTTGTGCTTGCGCCGACCGGGCGCAAGCGGCGTATTAGTCGTAGTAAAGCCGGAAATCGATCGCCGCACGGTAAGCGCCGGCGCTCAGCGTCGCCGGGGTGCGCACCGGCGTCACCGTATACGTCAGGGTGTTTTGTCCCGGCGTCAGCAATACCGGTTTGTTACGCGCGCCGAGGCGCACAGGCAGGCCGCTGGCATCCGTCAGCTGCAACCCCAACCCGGTGACGCCGGCAACCCTGACCAACCCCGGCGCGTCGTCATCCGTCGGCGCGGCAAACGCCACGGACACCGCAGGCTGGCTGCCGCTCCAGGCCAGCACCCCGGTCCAGGCGTCGCGGCTGCTCGCCGGCGCCCGCAGACAGTCTTTCAGCGTCAGCTCGAACGCCACCGGCGTGCCGCGATCGCCCGGGCGCTGGAAGTGCGCCGTTCCCGTCTCACCCAACCACACTTCCTGACGAGCGGTGGTCATTTCCAGGCTGCAGGCGCTTTCCGTCAACGCGCCGTAAACGTGGAGCGTGCCGTTCGCCCCCTCCACGTCCCAGTTGTCCACCGCGCGGGCCGGCGGCATCAGCATCAGCATCGTGCCCGCCGTCAGCGGCACCATCAGCGCGGCCAACACCGTCAGGCCGATAGTGCGTCGCTGATGACGTTCATAGGCCTTTCCCAACAGCATGGGGATCTTTCGTTGCATGATTCGTTCACTCCGCTGTGTTCATGACTCGGTCTTCCCTGCTTGCGCGCGGCTCGTCATTTGGCGACCGGCACGACCTGGCAGGCACTGCCGGCGCAGCGGAAGTTCAACTGCGGCCGCCCGCCGTAATCGTTGATGTACGCCAGCGACGGACCGTTGCCGAGGCTCGCGGCGGGCACGTTCAGCGGGGCGCTGGCCTTCGGCGCCACCATCAACGGTTCAAAGCCGGCCGCCCCTTTGCCGCCCTTGCCGGCACTCGCCTCAACGATCGTCACGTAATAAGGGGTCGGGTTGTTCACCACATACTTGTCACCCTGCCGGGTCAGCGTCAGCTGCTCCTGCCACGGCGCCGCGTTCTTCTTCGGGGCGAGCGCCGCCGGGCGATAAAACATTTTGATGCGGGTCTGCAACGCTATCTGCAGCGTGTTCGGCTTATTGCTGCGCGGCGGGATTTCCCGCAGGTTGAAGTAATACAGCGTCTCCCGGTCCTGCGGCAGCTGACGCGCCGCCGGCAGCGACTGGATCTTCACCTGGCTCGGTTTGCCCGGCTCCACCCGCTGCACCGGCGGCAGCACGGTGAAGGGGCTTTGGATCTTGTTGCCGCGATCGTCTTCTATCCATCCCTGCGCCAGATACGGCAACTGTTTGTTCTGGTTACTGATGTTGAGACTGACCGTTTTCAGGTCGCCGTCGAAAATCACGCGCGTGCGATCCAGCGCGATAGCCGCATGAGCGGGCAGGCCGACCGCGCCGAGCGTCAATGCGGCGGCGAGCGGGCCCACAAGGGAAACGGTCTTTCTGGTCATAGTCAGATTCATCATGTCTTCACGGTTCCAGTCGGCCGAAGGCGGGCAATCCCGCCCCGGCGGTTTAGCGGCGGAGCGCACTCCGCCGGGTGTAAGTCAGTTGGCGTCAGCCGCCGGCTTGTTGCCGGCAAGAGGACGGCAAGGCAGCAGCAGCGTGTTCATCAGCAATTCGGCCGGCAGCGGCGCCGGCAACTGGATTTCACACTGCGCCGCGCCGTTCCAATGCACGCGCATGCGCTCGCCGGGGTTGAGGCCGGACAGGTAAACGCTGCCGCCGTCATTGATGATGCCGGTCTCCTGTTTGCGGGCATTCAGCACCGTGGCGCCGAACGGCGGCTCGCTGCCGTCCGCCAGTTTGACGATCGCCATCGCCTTCTCGCCGGCTATCACCTCAAACTTGCGGTAGCCGATGGCCCCCTCGGTCAACGTGGCCTGCACCACGGAACGCGTCGCCTCGACGTTGTCGCTCAGGCTGTTGAGATCGATGCTGGCCTTGTTGCGGTAGTAGCTGTTTACATCCGCCACCACCGCTTTGCCGTAACGGTTGGTCAGCACCGTACTGCCGTAGCCGCGCACCGGCACGCCGGCGACGCCTTCGGTATCCAGCAGCAAGCGCGTGCCGCCCGGCGTATTGACCCGGTGCAGCACCGCCCCTTCCGCCGCCATCGTCAGCCCCCCCTGCGCGCCGATGCCGACAGCGCTGTAACGGCCGGCCTGGTAGCTGGCGTTGGCGTTGATCTGCGCCATATCGCCCTGATGGCTGTAATAGCCGCTGGCCGTCGCCCCGCTGCGCGCTGCGCCGGCGCTGATCTGATAGTTGTTGTGTTCATCGACCCGGTTGTAGTAACCGACCCGATGGGCGTTCTCTTCGCGATCGAGCGTCATGTTGTAACTGAGCGTCCCGGCGCTGCCCCAGGGCAGCGACAGCGACAGGTACATCCCGTCGTCATTGCGCTCGTTGTAACGGTTGCGATAGGCCGACAGCGATACGCTGACGTTCTTGAAATCGCCGATATCGAAGTAGCGCGATACCATCAGGTTGTAACGATCGTTCGGCGCCCGATCCCAATAGGTTTGGTGGCTGTAGTTGAGATAGGTGCTGAGCCCCAGATCGCGGAACTGTTTGTTGAAGGTGATGGTGTACATCTCCTTGCTCTTGCCGCTGCGTCCCCCTTCGTAACGCGCATCGAGGTAGTCCCCCATGCTCATGAAGTCCTCCTGGGAGAAGCGGTAGCCGGCGAAGGTGATCTGGCTGTCGTACTGGTCGAAGTTCTTCGAATAGCTCAACCGGTACGAACCACCGGTCAGAGCGCCCTCCTGCGGCAAGCGCGCACGCGACTGCGTGGCATCGAACGACAACGCCCCCAGCGCCATCAGATCGCGCCCGATCCCCAGCGACAGCGCGTTGTAATCGCCACCGGCGATGCCCCCGCCGTACAGCGACCAGCCGTTGCTGATGCCCCAGGAGAACTCACCGGTGCCGAACATCGGCCCGCGCAGGTGATGCCCCCACTCCGACGGCTTGCCCGTCGCCAGCTTGTAACGCACCGTACCCGGTCGCGTCAGATAAGGGATGTTGGCGGTATTCATCTTGAACGCCTGCACGCTGCCGTCTTGCTCTTCGACACGTACGTCCAGCTCGCCGGAAACCGCGTCGTTGATGTCCTGAATGCGGAATGGCCCCGCCGCCACCTGCGTCTCATACAGCACGCGCCCCTGTTGGCTGACCACCACCTTGGCGTTGGTTTTCGCCACGCCCGTCACTTCCGGCGCATAGCCGCGCAGGTTGGGCGGCAACATGCTGTCGTCGGATCGCAGACTGACGCCGGTAAAGCGCAGGCTGTCGAAAATGTCGGAGTTCAGATAATCCTCCCCCATCGTCAGCCGCGAGCGCAGCGCCGGAATAGCCCGGTAGGCGTAATAGCGGCTCCAGTCGAACTGTTTGTCGGTCGACTGAGAAGAACCGGTCTGATGGCTGAGATTAGCCTGCCAGTCGGCGCGTAGACGCCAGGCGCCCAGATTGGCGCCGCCGGTGCCGTTGCCGCTCAGGCTGTAACTGCTGCCGCCTTTCTGATGTTTTTGCGTTTGAGCATTGACGTTATAGTCAAACAGCAGCCCGGGAATACCGTCATCCCAGCGCGAAGGCGGGTCCCAGTTTTCCGAGCTGTATTCCAGATAGGCCTGAGGAATGTTGAGGTACAGCGAGGAGCTGGCAAGATCGCCGCGGGCTTCCATCCCTGCCAGGCTGGAGGCGTCAAGGCAACGGCCGCCGTGCGTCCAGTTCAGCGTACTTAACAGTTTTTCTTTCAGCCCCAGTTGGTTGACCAACTCCGGCGAAAGACAGGCTTCGCTGCCTTTAGGATCGTTCTCGGGCGCCATAAACGTCACCGGCTGTTCCGCCAGATCGTTCTTATTGACGTGCACCACCATGGTATAAACGCCCGGCATGATGTAGCCGCTGCGCGTAAATTGGCTCAGATCGATATTTTTACGATCGTTGATGTCCAAGACGTCAGTATTGAATTGAATAACGTCGGCGGCATAAACCAACGCGATCGGATTTCCCAGAGAAAGGGCGACACAGAGCCCCAAGGCCTGAAGACGAAATAACTTCCCTGCCGGTGAAAGCATAATAAAGTCCTTTCAATAACGAATTAACCGTCAGTACGAAAAAAAATCAAAAATAATCCAGCTTAAAACGCACTGTGGAAAAATACGCTCCCACCTTCAACGGCTGGTGATTCGGCATTAACGTCATGGAATAATTCAGCACTCGGTTGCCCGGTATTATTCCCTCCATCGGCAACGGCTCCCCTGGAATAACCGGCCTGCCGCGGCTGTCTTTTATCTTCAATGCGATGCCGCGCGCATCGCCCTGTACGCCAAACAAAGCGCCTTCCGCCAAACCATCAAACGTGACCTGAAAGAATTTCCAATCAGGCTTGTTTTCCGGACGTTCCAAAATGCAATTAACCAATTCAATACTGAAAGGTTTAGTCATTCCCTGGCCGTCACGAATGATCTGTCCGATAGGAAGCGTGTCCATATCGATTGTCTGATCGCGGCTGCCGGCGGCAATGGCGCAGGCAGTGTCGATAATGGCGCCGTGCATACTGACTTTGCCCCACCCCTGTGCGGCGGAAATTGCACTGCCGGGCGCAAACGCCAACGACGCCAAAAGAACGGCACTCGCCCGATTCCTTGAAAAAAACATCGCGACATTCCTTTGACACAGAGAGTCACCAGGCATGCGGCGTGCCCCATGCCTGGTTGATTAGGCCTGCGGTCTCACTTACTGATAAGCCAGAGTGAAGTCGGCTACGGCGGTGAAATCGCCCGGAACGATGGCTGCGGAAGCGCCTTCACCCTGCAGGTAAGCGGCGAAGTTCAGGCTGTTGTTGCCAGTATTCAGCGTCTGTGCTGCAGTCGCCTGACCCAGTTTGATCGGCTGGCCGCCATAAGTGATTGCTACGCCGGCGCCGCTGGCGGTCCCCGCGATACCCAACAGATCTTTGTTGGTTGACGACGCAATGCCGCTGAAGGTGGTTTTAACGGTTTTCAGCGTAGTGGTATCACACTGCTCCAGCTTGATTTCAAACGGACGCGGGTTGGATTTGCCGCCGTTTTTCAACGCCACGTTAGAAACCTGGCCCAGATCTACGGTCTGATCGATCGACTCGGGTGCAATAGAGCATGGCGCATCAATAATAGAACCCGTGAAGGTCACTTTACCGTGTCCCTGATCGGCTGCTTGTGCAAAAGAACTTGCGCCAAATGCAATCACTGCAGCCATCATGATTTTGTTAAGTTTCATAGAACCTATATTCCTTATAAGAAAAAATGCATATTCCAATCAAGAAAAAGAGCAACAGGAAATCTGCTCGCGCTTATATATGCGCAGCCCTGATTCTTTAGCATCTTGCTGGTTGGTTAACTGCCAAAACCAAAGAAACCGACAATAGATACGTCGATAACGGCAAGTCTGCAGCGGTCTACCCATTAATGAATCCGTCATATAAAAATAAACGAAATCACAACAAGCAGAGACCAATACTTTCTAATCCGCCCTTCTTGTCTGGCGGTGAATATTCTGGCAAATGCCCACCAGCAAAAAAAGTCTTTTTTTGATCAAGACGAACATTCGCAATTTATTTCCTAATTAAAGTTAATTTAGTGTTATTTTTAGGCTCATAGATCGTAAAAAATACTTTTATAGTGCAATATCCTGTTTTTCTCTGTTTCACAATTAATCAGATCGCAAAGCCGCTCTTTGTGAATATAATAAACCAAAACTTTAGGTTTCTGCGTGACACTCCCCCAGCCTGCAAACAGGTAGAAACGGAGTGGGAAACCCCTTTTTTTCAATCCTGATAAATAGATAGGATTTTTCTTGATTCGCGATTTACCTCGTTATTGGTAGGCAGTGAAACTTTGTTTTTTCTTAGGAATACAGCAATCGAAATACAGAGGAAGTGCTATGGAAGCGTTATCTCCAAAACAAAAGGAAATACGGCAATTGCAGCACGATCTGCTGCAAACATTATTCGCGCAGTCGCCCCGTCAATGTCCCGACACCGGACTGCCACCTCAGCATCTGTGGTTGTCTACCCGGCAACTGGCCAACGCCGTCAACGTCGGCGTTTACCGCGCCCGGCTACTGCTGTTGGAACTCGTCGCCAAACAAGAAGTGCTCGTAACGGACGGCTCCATCAACAACTCGTTGAGGTGGTACCCCACCGCCCTACTGCCAGCTGACAACAAGGAAATACCAGGAATAGATGCGCCTTATTCTCATTTAACGGAATAACGCCGGCACAGTCAGCCTAATTAGCCTTATTTCGTGGCGGCACCTAGCCAAATGACACTATATAATCGGGATATTATTGTGAGAAAAACAACCATCCTATTTTTACAACACTGCCTGGCATTATCTTTTTTCGTCCTCATTGGTAACGCCAATGCATTTACCTGTAAAACCTCCGACGGCGGGAACATTGGTCAGGGTGGTTCAATGACGCCGGTCGACGTCAGGGTAAAGATAGGCCCTGAATTGTCCATCGGGAAAAATGAAATCGTCAACGTCAGCCAGGTGACCTGTAAAAACGACGTCGCCAACTGGAAAGATATTTTACTCACCGGCAGCCCGGCGTTGACGATGAACACCGCCATTTTCGGTACGCTTGCCAACGGTATGACAATCAACGGCACCGACTACTTATCCCCGATCCAATCAGGTATCCAGGTGATGACGATTACCGGCCTAAACAGTGCCAGCATTTCCATCAGGGTTTACATCGTGCTCAACCGTTCGCCGACGCAGGATATCAAGGTGAACAAGGGCGACGTCATCGGCCAAATCAACTTTGAACAAAAAAATGACCAGTCAGGTTGCCCAAAATGTGGGCCTTACCGGTGGCGCCTGATCGCCGACAACGACGCCTACTTCGTCACCACCAGTTGCACTATCAACAACGGCCAGCAGATTAACGTCGACTTCGGTCAGATCCGCCAGGACTTTCTCACGCAGAGCGCCATCGACGCCCAAATCAAACAGGACAAGGCGCTCAGCTACCGGTGTGACGATCAGAGCGCGACACAAGACATTTTGGTTCGCATGGTCAGCGATGCCAGCGGCTTCTCCAGCGATTTCATCAAGACCTCCAATCCTAATGTCGGCGTAGCCATGGTGCACAATGGCGCGGTGGTGAAACCCAACAATACGTTCAGAACGCGCATCGTCAACGGGCTGGGCAACGACACCGTCACCTTTGTGCCAGTGAAGAACAATGTGCCTTACACCAGCATCGCCACCGGTCCGATGTCAGGCTCGGCCACGCTGATCTTCAGCGCACCTTGAGACGGGAGCCAGAATGAACATGACGAGGAAAACGCGTTGCGCTCTGCTGTTTACGCTGGGTGTGATCAGCGCCGCCCCCCAGGCCGCCGACCAGGGCACCAAGGTCAGTATCACCGCCACCGTGGTGGCGCCTCCGCCTTGCGTGATCAACGACGGGCGCACCATCGATATCGACTTTGGCAAGGTCGGCATCAAACGTATCGACGGTAATCGCTATATGCAACGCATCGATTACAGCATCAAGTGTGAGTTTCTGGATAACAGCCGCCAGCTGAAAATGAAGATCATGGGCAGCGCGGCGGCCTTTGACAGCAGCGTGTTGAACAGCAGCGTCAATGGGCTGGGCATCAAACTGCTGGCCAACGGCAAGGCTTTCGCCATCAATACGCCGCTGAACATCGATTACGCCAATCCGCCGACGCTTGATGCGGTGCCGGTGAAAAACAGCGCCGTCACCCTGGCGGAAGGTGACTTCTCCAGCGGAGCCACCATGCTGGTGGACTATTTCTGAAACGCCACGGATGCTGAAAATGAAAAAGCCGCAACGGAAGGTTGCGGCTTTTTCAGGAACCGCACGCGACGATGCGGCAGCGGTGTCAGGGCATTCAGCCGAAGATCCCGCCGAACCACTGGCTCAGCTTCATCATCACCATATCCCAGATGCGGCTGAAGAAGTTGCCCTCTTTCACCTCTTGCATCGCCACCAGCGGGTGCTGCTCGATGGTTTTGCCGTCCAGCTGGAAATCGATGGTGCCGACCACCTGGTTTTTCGCCAGCGGCGCTTCCAGCGTCGGTTGGGTCAGCTTGTAGCTGGCCTTCAGGTTTTTCATCTGCCCTTTCGGAATGGTGACCGAGGCGTCTTTCGCCACGCCGAGCGGCACTTCGCTGACGTCGCCGAACCACACTTTCTGGGTGACGAACGGCTTATCGGCCTTGATCGGCGTCGCGGTTTCATAGAAACGGAAGCCCCAGGTCAGCAGCTTTTCGCTTTCGCTAAAGCGCACGCGATCGCTCGGCGCGCCTAAAACCACCGAGATCAGACGCATCGGGCCGTCGGTGGCGGACGCCACCAGGTTGTGGCCGGCGCCGCTGGTGTAACCGGTCTTGATGCCGTCGACGTTCAGGTTGCTGCTCCACAGCAGACGGTTGCGGTTAATCTGGCGGATCTTGTTAAAGGTGAACTCTTTCTCTTTATGCAGCGCGTATTCGTCCGGCACGTCGCGGATCAACGCCTGGCTCAGCAGCGCCATGTCGCGCGCGGTGCTGTACTGCCCTTCCGCATCCAGACCATGCACCGTCAGGAAGTGGGTATTCTGCAGCCCCAGAGATTTGGCGTAGTTGTTCATCAGGCCAACGAACGAATCCTGGCTGCCCGCCACGTAGTCCGCCAGCACGATGCTGGCGTCGTTGCCGGACTGGATCACGATGCCCTTATTCAGTTCCAGCACCGGCACCTGATCGCCCGGCTTGATGAACATCAGCGAAGAGCCGCGCAGCGCCGGGTTACCGGGCGCCCAGGCGTCTTTGCCGACGGTGACCATGTCTTCCGGCTTGATCTTGCCGGCCTTGATCGCCTGGCCGATCACGTAGCTGGACATGATCTTGGTCAGGCTGGCGGGATCGAGACGCGTATCGGCATTGCCTTCGGTCAGCACCTTACCGCTGTTGTAATCCATCAGAATGAAGGCCTTGGCGTCTACCTGCGGCGGCGCCGGCGGCTCGGCCGCGTGCACGGCCGGGGCGGCCAGCAACAGGATGCCTACGCTGAAGGTCAGTTTTTTCAGGGAAGTGGATAAGTTTTTTTTCATCATGACGTCGCCAGAGTGTCCATTCAAAACCATTGAAATAGCGTTAACTTTCAAACATGTTCACGTTTTAAGCCAACCAGCGAGAGTGGCCCGGTGCGCGCGTGCCGGCCGCAACCCCTTGCGGCGCCCGTAATGGGTAACGCAACGCACCGAAAATGCCCTTGCTGTGAGTTTATGTGATTTATCTTATTTTTGCAGGGTTTAGCGTGAATTTTCAGCATTTTTACATAACTGTACGCAGGCACGCACTTATCGTTCAAAAAAGCATCGCGACGCGCATTTTCGCATCTACCCACGGCTACACGGCCAAGCATCTGCACCGCTAAACATCTGCGCATCCATACGTCCAAAAAAGATTAATATATTCCATAATGGCATATAGAACCGCTATTTGTTCTTTTTAAAGCGCTTATCCTCAGCGCTATCATCCGCACAACGACTTTTATACCGAATAATCCTGGAGATGAGTCATGGCGATCCCCCATTCCGTCATCGAGATGATTGGCAATACCCCGATGTTGGAACTGACCCAGTTTGATATCGGCCCGTGCCGGCTGTTCGTCAAGCTGGAGAACCAAAACCCCGGCGGTTCGATCAAAGACCGCGTGGCGCTGTCGATGATCGAACAGGCCGAGCGCGACGGCAAACTGCAGCCGGGCGGCACCATCATCGAAGCCACCGCCGGCAATACCGGCCTGGGATTGGCGCTGGTGGCGGCGCTGAAAGGCTATAAGCTGCTGCTGGTAGTGCCGGACAAGATGAGCCGCGAGAAGATCTTCCACCTGCGCGCGCTGGGGGTGGAAGTGCTGCTGACCCGTTCGGACGTCGGCAAAGGGCATCCAGCTTACTACCAGGATTACGCCAAACGCCTGGCGGAAGAGATCCCCGGCGCTTTTTATATCGACCAGTTCAATAATCCGGCCAACCCGGCGGCCCATACCACCACCACGGCGCCCGAACTGTGGCGGCAGATGGAGCATGACGTGGACGCCATCGTGGTCGGCGTCGGTTCCGGCGGCACGCTGGGCGGGCTGAGCCGCTATTTCGCCGAGGTTTCGCCGCAGACGGAATTCGTGCTGGCTGACCCTGCCGGCTCTATTCTGGCGGACTATCTCGACCACGGCCAAATCGGCGAAGCCGGCAGTTGGCTGGTGGAAGGCATCGGCGAAGACTTCGTCCCGCCGCTCAGCGACTTTGACCAGGTGCGCAACGCTTACCGCATCGGCGACGCCGAAGCCTTCACCACCGCGCGCGAGCTGCTGCGCAAGGAAGGCGTGCTGGCGGGATCGTCCACCGGCACCCTGCTGGCCGCCGCATTGCGTTACTGCCGCGCACAGACCGAACCCAAGCGGGTAGTGACCTTCGTCTGCGACAGCGGCAACAAATACCTGTCTAAAATGTATAACGATCACTGGATGCTGGAACAGGGCCTGCTGAGCAAGCCACAGCACGGCGATCTGCGCGATCTGATCGCCTACCGCCACGACGAGGGCGCCGCCGTTTCCGCCGCGCCGGACGACACGTTGGCGATCGTGCACGCCCGCATGCGGCTGTACGACATCTCGCAGCTGCCGGTGCTGGAAGGCGATCGGGTGGTCGGTTTGATCGATGAGTGGGATCTGCTGAACGCCGTCCAGGCCGACGCCGCCCACTTCAGCCTGCCGGCCGGCAGCGCGATGACCAAACAGGTTCATACGCTGCAAAAGGAAGCCGGCTACGAGGAATTACAGGCCACCTTCAACCATGGCCACGTCGCGGTGGTGCTCGACGGCGAGCGCTTCCTCGGCCTGATTACCCGCACAGACGTGCTTAACGCCTGGCGCCAAAAATTACGTTAATAAGGACCCATTATGGCCAAGTTTGATACGTTGACCGTTCACGCCGGTTACACCCCGGATGCGACCGGCGCAGTGATGCCGGCGATTTACGCCACCTCTACCTACGCCCAACCGGCGCCGGGCGAGCATACCGGCTATGAGTATTCCCGCAGCGCCAACCCGACGCGCACCGCGCTGGAAAGCGCCATCGCCGAACTGGAAGGCGGCAGCCGCGGTTACGCCTTCGCCTCCGGCCTGGCGGCCTGCTCCACGGTGCTGGAGCTGCTCGATAAAGACAGCCACCTGATCGCGGTAGACGACCTGTACGGCGGCACCTATCGCCTGCTGGAAAAAGTGCGCAGCCGCACCGCCGGCCTGCGCGTCACCTACGTGGCGCCGGCGGATCTCGCCGGGCTGGAACAGGCGATCGAGCCGGACACTAAAATGATCTGGGTCGAAACGCCGACCAACCCGCTGCTCAAGCTGGCGGATCTGAGCGCCATCGCCGCGATCGCCAAAAAGCACCAGCTCATCAGCGTGGCGGACAACACCTTCGCCTCGCCGTATCTGCAACGCCCGCTGGATCTGGGCTTTGACGTGGTGGTGCACTCCGCCACCAAATACCTCAACGGCCACTCCGACGTGGTGGCCGGCGTCGCGGCGGTGGGCGATAACCCGGCGCTGGCGGAACAGCTCGGTTTCCTGCAAAACGCGGTCGGCGGCATTCTCGATCCGTTCAGCAGCTTCCTGACGCTGCGCGGCGTCCGCACCCTGGCGCTGCGCATGCAGCGTCACAGCGACAGCGCGCTGCGCATCGCCCAGTGGCTGGAGAGCCAGCCGCAGGTGGAAAACGTCTACTATCCCGGCCTGCCGAGCCACCCGCAGCACGAGCTGGCGGCGCGCCAGATGACGCGCTTCGGCGGCATGATCTCGGTACGGCTGAAAGGCGACGATGCCTATGCGCGCCGGGTCATCCAGCGTTCGCGCCTGTTCACCCTGGCGGAAAGCCTGGGCGGCGTGGAAAGCCTGATCAGCCAGCCGTTCAGCATGACGCACGCCTCCATTCCGCTGGAACAGCGCCTGGCAACCGGCATCACGCCGCAGCTGGTGCGCCTGTCGGTGGGGATTGAGGATGTGGAAGATCTGATCGCCGATCTGCAGCAGGCGCTGGCGGAATAATCGCCGCATCAGCGCTCGATCAGCCCGGCCGACGCGCCGGGCTTTTTTACGCCCGGCGTTCAGAGGCCGATGACGTCCTGATAAAAACGGTGTGCCACATCGGGGTGAGAGCGGATGCGGCCTTTCAGGTAGTTATACCCCACATCGCGCAGCAGCGGATTGAGCGGATCGCTGGCCGGGCCGCGCGCCTGCGCCGCCAGCTGCGGCGGCAGTTGGTACAGCGGCACCACCGCGTCCAGACGCGCGCCGAGGAAGAACGCAATCGATAATCTGTCACTCCCCGCCGGCGGCGTTTCCACCCGGTGCACCGTGGCGCGCAGATAGCCGTTGGTCGCCAGCTCCAGCAGCTCGCCGATGTTCACTACGAAGGTATCTTCACGCGGCTGCGCGTCTATCCATTGCCCCTCGCTGACCTCCACCTGCAGCCCTTTTTGCGCGTCCTGCAGCAGGAAGCTGAGAAAACCGGAGTCCTTGTGCGCGCCGACGCCCTGTGCGCTGGCGGTGGCGTCCCGCCCCGGGTAGCGGATCAGTTTGATGTGCTCGTTGGGCTTCTCGCCGTATAAGCGATCGAAAGCCTGCTCCGGCAGCGAAAGTGCCAACGCGAAAGCGCGCAGCAGCCGCAGCGACATGGCGGTCATCGCCTGTTGCCACTCCAGCAGCAGCGGTTTCAGCGCCGGCAGCGCCGCCGGCCACTGGTTTGGCCCCTGCAGACGCGCCCAGCGCGGCGTGTCGTCAGCCAGCGTCAGCGCCGGGCGTTCAGCGCCGATATCGAACTGCTCGCGCCAGTCAGGCTGCCCGCGCGTGAGTTCCGCCGCCGCCCGGTTGTAACCGCGAAAGTGCGGCGAATGCACCATCTGCACCGCCAGCTTGTCGGCTTCCGGCAGGGCGAAAAATTGTCGCGCGGCGTGCTGCAACCGCGCATTCAACGCGCCGTCCACGCCGTGACCGCGCAGATAGAAGAAACCGACGTCGCGCGCCGCCGTGCGCAAATCGTCAAGAAAAGCGCGCCGCCGGCGCGCATCACCGTCAAGCTGCGAAAGATCCAGCAGCGGCAACGTCTTCAGCGTCGTCAGATGCGTCATCATGCGGTTCCTCTTCTTCCCCGATTACGATCGGGCTGCCGTACAGGCGAATAATCAACATTGCCCCTCCCCAGCGGGTGGCTGCATTTGCCCCATAGTTACCACCGCGCTCGCCGGGGCGGCCAATATTGTTGCGTTCTAAGTTATGCAAACGTTCAACAAACTGTCGCAAAACCGTCATCAATGTTTCTTATGCTCTGCGCAATTTCGCCGACGCCGCTGGCTGGCGACGTGCGCTATCCGCTATCCTGTAAACGACCTCATACCCTGCCTGCCGGAGAAATACTGATGGATTTAGCCTTATTCGACCTGGATGAAACCCTGATTGACGATGACAGCGCCAGCCTGTGGATCCGCTGGCTGGTCGGCCAGGGGTTCGCGCCGGCGGAGCTGGAACTGCAGGAGCAGCAGCTGATGCAGCTCTATTATCAGGGCAAGCTGTCGATGGAGGACTACATGCAGGCCACGCTGGCGCCGCTGACCGGCCTGAGCGTGCAAACCGTGGCCGGCTGGGTGCAACGCTACATCCGGCGCGACATCCTGCCGCGCGTCTATCCCGCCGCCCGTGAACGCCTGCAGTGGCACCGCGAGCGCGGCGACTGCATTCTGGTGATCTCCGCCACCGGCGAACACCTGGTGGCGCCGATCGCCGAACAGCTCGGCGCCGACGACGCGCTGGCGATCGGCGTGGAAATCAGCGACGGCCGCTTCACCGGCAACACCTACGGCACCATGACCTATCAACAGGGCAAGGTGATCCGCCTGCAGCACTGGCTGGCGCAGCACCCGCACCTGAAGTTCGAGCACAGCCACGGCTACAGCGACTCTCTCAATGACAAGGCGATGCTGCAATTCGTCGACAGCGCCACGGTGATCAATCCCGACAGCGAACTGAGCGCGCTGGCGGCGGAGCACGGCTGGGAAGTGTGCCGCTGGGAGCGTTGAGCGGCAGACAAAAAATGCCCTGCGGTGTGACAAAAAGCGCATTGTGGCGTAGGTATTAAGGGTCTTTAATCCGCTAACGGAGTTATCCCATGCTGACCATTTGGGGTCGTGAGAATTCGAACAACGTCAGGAAGGTGCTGTGGTGCGCCGCCGAACTGGGGCTCAGCTACACCCACATCAACGCCGGCGGGGCGTTCGGCAAGGTCAACGAAGAGAGTTACCGCGCGCTGAACCCGAACGGCCTGGTGCCGCTGCTGCAGGACGATGACTTCGTGCTGTGGGAGTCCAACACCATCGTGCGCTACCTGGCGGCGAAATTCGGCGATGCGACGTTCTATCCGCAGGATCTGCAGGCGCGCGCCGCCGCCGAGAAATGGATGGACTGGACCACCTCGACGATTGTCCCGGCCTTCACCATCGTCTTTTGGGGCCTGATCCGCACCGCGCCGGAGCTGCGCGACATGGCGAAAATCGAAACGGCGATCGCCACGCTGGAAAAACACTTCGACGTCATCGAACAGACGCTGGCGCACCAGCCTTACCTCTCCGGCGGCGCGTTCGGTTTCGGCGATATCCCGCTCGGCAGCTTCGCCTACGCCTGGTTCGAAATGCCGATCGCCCGCCGCCCACGGCCGAACATGGAGCGCTGGTATCAGCAGCTGCGCGCACGCCCGGCCTACCAGCGCGGCGTGATGAGCGCACTCACCTGACGCGTGCGGGGCGTTACGACGCCCCGACCTTCAGCAGCTTGCCGTCCCGTTCGTCCGTCAGCAGATACAGGTAGCCATCCGGCCCGCTGCGCACCTCGCGGATGCGTTCGCCGCGATCGCCCAACAGCCGCTCTTCCGCCACCACTTTGTCGCCCTCCAGCGTCAGGCGAATCAGTTCCTTTTGCGCCAGTGCGCCGATGAACAGCGAATGCCGCCAGGCGGGGAAACGCTGCCCGTCATAAAACGCCATGCCGCTGAGGCCGGGCGAAACCCGCCAATAGTGCAGCGGCTGTTCGGTGCCGGGCACCCGTTCCCCTTTGGCCTCCGGTATCGGTTGGCCGGAATAGTTGATGCCATAGGTGGCCAGCGGCCAGCCGTAGTTTTTACCCGGCAGCGGGATATTGAGCTCATCGCCGCCGCGCGGACCGTGTTCATGCTCCCAGATCGCGCCGCTCCACGGATTCAGCGCCAACCCTTGCGGATTGCGGTGGCCGTAGGACCAAACCTCCGGGCGTTTACCTGCCTGGCCGACCCAGGGGTTGTCCGGCGGTACCGCGCCCTCGGCGGTCAGCCGCACCAGCTTGCCCTGCAGTTTGTCGGTCTCCTGCGCCGTCGGCCGCTGGTTGTTTTCACCCAGCGCGATAAACAGGTAGCCCTGCCGATCGAACGCCAGCTTGCCGCCAAAGTGATTGCCGACCGACAGCTTGGGCTGCTGACGGAAGATCACCTTAAAGTTTTCCAACCGCGCGCTATCGTCGCTCAGGCGGCCATAGCCGACCGCCGTGCCGGCTTTGCCGCCCTCGCCCGGTTCGGCGAAGCTGAGATATACCCGGCGACTGGCGCTGAAGTCGGGGGCCGGCAACACCTCCAGCAGGCCGCCCTGCCCCTCGGCGTAGACCTGCGGCACGCCGGCGATCGGCGGCGACAGGCCCTTGCCCTGCAGCCACAGCCGCAGCCGTCCGGGCCGTTCGGTGATAAGCAAGCCTTGTTCCGCCGGCAAGAAGGCCAGCGACCATGGGTGTTCCAGGCCGTCCTGCAATTGGCTGATCGTCGGCGCGGCGTGCAGCAGGCCGCTGCACAGCAGCAAACCGGCCAGCAGAGTCAATCGGGGCATGGCGTCCTCCTGAAGATGAAATGACCCGTTTAGTGTAGCCCAGCCCGTCGTAATGGGTGTTTACATTACATTTCAACGGGTTGTCTTTTAGCCGCAGTGTGCTTAAGTTAATCCATAACCCAGGAGGAAAAATGGACATTACCGTTACCGACGCGATTGACGAACATACCCTCGATGCGATCAGGCAAGGCCTGCGCGCTTACAACCTGCCGCATATCGACGCCAGCCACCGCAAGCCGCTCAGCGTCTATGCGCGCGACGAGGCCGGCACGGTGATCGGCGGGCTGACCGCCGAAACCTGGGGCAACTGGCTGAGCGTCGAGTGGCTGTGGGTGGCGGATACCCAGCGCGGCAGCGGCCTCGGCGGCCGGCTGATGCGCGCCGCCGAGCACGAGGCGCAGGCGCGCGGCTGCCGCTACGCCCGTCTCGACACCTTCAGCTTCCAGGCGCGGCCGTTCTACGAAAAGCTCGGCTATCAGCTGCAAATGACGCTGAAAGAGTATCCGGTGGAACATGAGTGCTATTTTCTTACCAAAACCCTGACTGATTGATGGATGGACAGATGGACAGCAAAAGCATGGTGGTGAACTGTGTGGCGTACAAAGCCGGCCAACGGCTGGGCGAAGTGACCATCGACGATATCAGCGAGGTGGTCAAACAACCGGACACCTTCGTCTGGCTGGGGTTGCGGCAGCCGGAACCGGCGTTTATGCGCAAGGTGCAGGAGGAGTTCGGCCTGCACGATTTGGCGATCGAAGACGCGCTGTGTGCGCACCAGCGGCCGAAGCTGGAGACCTACGGCGACTCGCTGTTCATCGTGGTGAAAACCGCGCAGTGGGGCGAGCACGACGAAATCGAATACGGCGAAACCCACTTCTTCGTCGGCAAAAACTTTCTGGTGACGGTGCGCCACGGCGCCTCGCCCAGCTACGCGCCGATCCGCGCCAAGGCGGAAGAGAACCACAAGCAGATGTGCCGCGGGCCGGGCTTCGCCCTCTATTCGGTGTTGGACTTCGTGGTGGATAACTACCGCAGCGTGGTAACGCGCTTCGAGAGCACCATCGAGAACATCGAAGCCAACATGTTTCAGTCGGAGTTCGATCAGGCGGCGATCGAGAACGTCTATACTCTGCGCCGCCACCTGCTGGCGCTGCGCAACGCCGCGCTGCCGATGGATGAAATCTGCAACCAGCTGATCCGTCTGCACGAAGAAGTGATCCCGAAAGAGCTGCGCGCCTACGTGCGCGACGTGCAGGATCACGCGCATCAGGTGGTCAGCAACATCGACGACATGCGCGAAATGCTGACCAACGCCATGCACGTCAATCTGGCGCTGGTGACGGTCAAACAAAACGAAGTGGTGAAACGGCTGGCGGGGTGGGGGGCGATTTTGGCTATCCCGACGGTGATCTTCAGCCTGTACGGGATGAACTTCGCCGACATGCCGGAGTTGAAATTCCCGTGGGCCTATCACGCCACGCTGGGGGCGACCGCCGTCGGCTGTATTTTCCTGTATCAGAAGTTGAAGAAGTCAGGCTGGCTGTAAGCGCCAAAACGGCGGATTTTCCCGCCGGAGAAACGATCGGCGGGGCAGCCGGATCCGCCGACTGCCCCGCAGCTTCAATACAGCATCGGCCGCCGATCGCGATGCACATGATTGTAGCGGCCGATGCGCTTGTCATCGGCCGTACTGATATCCATTTCCGCCAGCGCCATGCCTTCGCCAGCCAGGCTCTGCGTCAACGGGTAGCCATCGGCATCGACGATCACCGAACCGCCGATCCACGCAACGCCGCGCTCCGTTTCGCAGCGATCGCACACCGCGATGAACAGCCGATTGACGGCGGCGTTGGCCTGCGCCTTCACCATCTCCGCCGGCCGTTCGCCCTGCGGACGCGGCGCCTGCGGCCAGTTGACCGGCGCGCACAGCAGCTGAGCGCCGGCCAGCGCCGGCAGCCGCACCCACTCCGGGAATTCAAGATCGTAGCAGATCATCACCGCCAATCGGCCAAAGCGGGTCTCGACGACCGGTGGCGGCCGATCGCCGGGGGTAAAGATCGTGCTCTCCTCATGCCACAGGTGGGCCTTGCGATAAATCGCCCTGACCCCCTGCGCATCGATCAATGCCGCGCTGTTGGCCACCCCGCCATCGGGCAGCCGCTCGCAGAAACCGGCGACGATCGCCACATCCAACTCACGCGCCAGGGCCCCCCACAGGCTGAGGCTGGGCCCGTCTTCGCTCTCGGCCAACGCCCGCGCCTCCGCCTTATCGCGCAACACATAGCCGCTGTTCACCAACTCCGGCAACACGATGACGTTGGCGCCGCGCTGCGCCGCATGACGGATCGCCTGAGCGGACTGCGCCCGATTATGCTCTGCTTCCCCTACCCGCAGCGCTAACTGGCAGCATGCGACGCTGATTTTACCCATGGCTCACCTTCTCCTTACCCTCACCGTTAAACCGACAGGGCGGCGATGCGCCCTGCTCCTCAGTAAATCAGTAAAGGCGCCGTGATAAAAGCCCGGATCGCGCCTCAGCGTTCAGTTTGAGCCTGCAGCTGCGGCGTCGGGCGGCTCAGCAGGCTGCCCAGCACGAAGGCGACGCCGCCGCCCAGCAGACCGCCGTAGATCGGGCTGTTGGCGTCGATGCCGTGCCAGATCATCAGCCCCACCACGCACAGGCTGCCGGTCAGCATGCTGGCGATGGCCCCAACGCTGGTGGCGCGCGGCCAGAAGATCGCCCCCACCAGCGGGATCAGCATGCCGCCCACCAACAGGTTGTAAGCCAGCGTCAGCGCCGCCAGTACGTCGCGCACCACAAACGCCAGCCCCAGCATGACCGCGCCCATGAACAGCGTGGTGAAGCGCCCGGCGGCCAGCCCGCCGGAAGGTTTACGGCGGATGGCCGGCAGCACGTCCTCCAACGCGATGGTCGAAGACGCCAACAGGCAGGCGCTGGCAGTGGACATCAGCGCCGCCAGGGCCGCGGCGGCCACCAGCCCGCTGACGCCAACCGGCAACACCGCCTGCGCGATGGCGGCGAAGGCGCCGTCGGTGTTGCTGAGCGACGGCAGCACGATCTTGCCGGCCATGCCTATCAGCGCGCCGGTCACGCCGTACAGCACGCAATAGACGCCCGCCCCCAGCCCGGCGAAGCGCGCCACATTGGCGCTGCGGGCGCTGAACACCCGCTGCCAGATGTCCTGGCCGATCAGAATGCCGAAGAAGTAGATCAGGAAGAACACCAGAATGGTGTCCAGCCCGATCGACGACAGCTGGTAGTAACCGGCGGGCAGCAGGCTGGTGAACGCCTCCCAGCCGCCGGCCTTGACGATGCTCATCGGCATCAGCACCAGCATCATGCCGACGGTCATGATGATGAACTGAATGATGTCGGTCAGCGTCAGCGACCACATGCCGCCCAGCGTCGAATACAGCACCACCAGCCCGCCGCCGAGCAGGATAGACGCGCTGAACGACAGGCCGAACATCACCTGCATTACGCTGCCGATGGCGATGATCGAGGTCACCGCCACCATCAGGTCATACGCCAGCATGATCGCGCCGCTGGTGACCCGCGCCGCCGGGTGATACCGCCGCGACAGCACCTGGCTGACGGTATACAGCTTCAGTTTGAGCAGCGGCTTGGCCAGCACCAGACTCAGCACCACAATGCCCAGCCCGAGCGCGCCGCACAGCCAGACGCCGGAGATGCCGTAGGTGTAGCCGAGCTTGACGCTGCCGATGGTCGACGCGCCGCCAAGCACCACCGCCGACAGCGTGCCCAGATACAGCCCCGGCCCCAGGTTGCGCCCGGCCACCAGATACGCCTCTTTGGAGTTGGCGCGGCGAATGCCCATCCACCCCACCGCGCCTATCACCAGAAAGTAAATCACCACAACCAGCAGATCGAGATTCATGGGTACCTCCACTCCGTTGTTATTGTTATCAGGGGGCCCGACGCAACCGCTCCGCCGGCAGGGTCAGTACGCCGGCCTCAGCGGGCCGGCAGCACGCACAGCATTTCAAACAGCAGGTTGGCCGCCAGCAGCGCCGTATTGCCGGAACGATCGTAAGGCGGCGACACCTCCACCACGTCGCCGCCGACCAGGTTCAGCCGATGACAGCCGCGCACGATCTCCAGCCCTTGCCAGACCGACAGCCCGCCGACCTCCGGCGTGCCGGTGCCCGGTGCGAAGGCCGGATCCAGCCCGTCGATATCGAAGCTGAGATAAACCGGCGCTTCGCCCATCTGTTCGCGGATCTCCGCCATCAGCGGCGTCAGCGACCGGTGCCAGCAGGCCTCAGCCGGCACCACACGAAAGCCCTGGCGGCGTGACCAGTCGAAGTCATCCGCCGCATAGCCGCTGCCGCGCAGGCCAATCTGCACCACTTTTTCCGGCGCCAGCAGCCCCTCCTCAAACGCGCGGCGGAAGGTGGTGCCGTGCGCCAGCTGTTCGCCGAACATCTCCTCGTTGGTATCGGAATGCGCATCGACGTGGATCAGCCCGACCGGGCCATGACGACGGGCGACGGCGCGCAGCACCGGCAGCGTCAGGGTGTGATCGCCGCCGAGCGTCAACGGCGTGCAGCCGTGCGCCAGGATCTCGTGGTAAGCCGCCTCGATGCGCTGCACGCTGTCCGCCAGGCTGTAGGGGTTGATGGCGACATCCCCCAGATCGGCCACCTGCAGCCGTTCAAACGGCGCAGAGCCGGTGCCCATGTTGTAAGGACGGATCATCACCGATTCCTGGCGGATCTGGCGCGGGCCATAGCGAGTGCCGCTGCGGTTGGAGGTGCCGATATCGAGCGGAATGCCGACAAAGGCGGCGTCCAGACCGCGCGCCTGTTCTGCCGCGGGCAGGCGCATCATGGTGGGGAGGCCGGCAAAGCGCGGCATATCGTTACCGCTTTGGGGTTGGTTCAGCATGGCGTTTCCTTGTCGTTATCTGCGATGGATTGAAACATTTGAGCAACATTCGCAGGCTACCCCGGTGGCCACCTCGGCTACCATTCCCGCTTTTGCATGTAAACATCGGAAAACGCGATGCAACTAACCTATTGAAGTATTGATTTTTATTTCAACTTCATGCCATAAGAAAGGCCATATCTTCAGCGCCGCACCTATTTCTTCGATGTTAAAAATGGGTTAACCGGCCGACGTTCTGCGGAGGGGGAATGCTCACCAACCTAAGCGATATCGATCTGAAACTGCTGCGGGTGTTCGTCGCGGTAGCGGAAGCCCAGGGCGTCAGCGCCGCGCAGGAAGCGCTGCTGATGAACCAATCCACCATCAGCACCCATCTGGCCTCGTTGGAAACCAGACTGGGTTTTCGCCTGTGCCAACGCGGGCGCTCCGGCTTCCGGCTGACGCCCAAGGGCGAACGCATGCTGATCGCCTGCCGTTCGCTGTTCAACGCCGCCCGCGACTTCACCCGGGTCAGCCAGTCGCTGAACGGCCTGCTGACCGGCGATCTGCAAATCGGTCTGGTGGACAATCTGGTTTCGCTGCCGGGCAATCCGTTCAGCCAGGCCATCAAGCACTTTCAGCGGCGCCATCAGGACGTGCAATTGCAGTGCCGCATCTGTTCGCCGAACGAGATTGAGCAAGGGCTGCTGCACCAGCAGCTCGATCTGGGCATCGGTTACTTCGGCCAACAGCTGGAGGAGTTACGTTATCAGCCGTGGCTGGAGGAAATACAGGCGATCTACTGCAGCACGGATCACCCGCTGTTCGCGGTGGAAGACCCCGAGCGCGAGCAGATTGAAAACGCGCGCTGGGTCAAGCGCGGCTACCTGCTGGCGCAGCAGCTGTGCCCGATCGCGCCGCCTCACTTGGCGGCGGTGGCTCACCATATGGAAAGCGTCGCCCATCTGGTGCTGAGCGGTACCTGTCTTGGCTATCTGCCCACCCACTACGCGGCGCGCTGGGTGGAACAGGGGCTGCTGCGGCAGTTGGGCGGCACGGCGCTCTCTTATCGCGCCACGCTTAGCCTGGTCAGCCGCCCCGTCCAGCCCAACGAGGCGTTGAACGCGCTGCTGGAGGATTTGGCGCGCGCCGGCGAAAAAAAGCCCCGCATGCGCGGGGCCTGACGGACGTTAACTGACCGGCATGCGCGCCGGATCGGGATACTGATACTCAAAACCCAGCTCGTTGCAGATGCGGTTGCCGTCCACCAGCCGCTCATCCTGCTCCGCCTCGTCGGCGAACTGCGGCGGCTCCAGATGCAACTGCTCGGCCAGCGCCGGATAAAATTCGCGCTTGGCCGGATGACGCGGCGCGCACAGGTTGTACACGTGGCCGCCCTTCGGCAGCTTCAGCAACAGTTGGATGGCGGCGATGACGTCGTCCTGGTGCACCAGATTCACCCCCTGCGAACCGCCCTTCACGTCGAGCTTGCCCGCCAGGAAGCGGCCGGGGTGACGATCGGCGCCCACCAGCCCCGCCAGGCGCAGAATGTCCACCGAGGTGTTCGGCAATTCATGCAGCCAACGCTCCAGCTCGGCCAACACCCGCCCTGACGGCGAGACCGGCCGCAACGGCGACTCTTCGCGCAGCGTGCCTGCGGTTTCGCCGTACACCGAGGTGGAACTGGTGAAGATCACCCGCGGCACGCCAAAGGCCATCGCGCTGTCCACCAGCATACGCACCGCATTGAAATAGTTTTCGCTGCCTTCGACGGTGCGGCGAGCGGGCAGTGTCACCACCAACGCATCCACGCGCAGCAGCGATTCCAGATCGTCCGGATCGCACACCAGCTCCGGCGTCAGTTCCAGTTGGTAGCATTCGATGCCGCTCATGCGCGCGGCCTCGACGCCGTCCGGCGTGGTTTTGCTACCGACCACGTCATACCCGCGCCCCATCAGCGACAGCGCCAACGGCATGCCCAGCCAACCCAAACCAATAATGGCTACCTTTTTCATCCTCTTCCTCTCCTGAAGATCGCAGCGCCCTACCCCTAAGGCTACGCCACTGCGCACGGCGATACAATCTGCCCGGCTTAAGGTCAGGTAAAGCTGTCTGTGGCTAATAACCTAACCTGTTTCAATAAATTAAATTTATGACGTTAAAAAAGGGTTGCGCGGTGGACAGCGGATAGTTTAGCTTAATTGGTATACGGTTTTTACCGGCTTTTGATTAGAGAAAAACACCATGACACGCGTTCAGTTCAACCACCATCATCACCATCACCCTGACTAGTCTTTCAGGCGATGAGTGCTGGAAGACGGTTTGTTAATCTTCCAGTGGCGCGCAGAACGCAAGAGAGAGCCCTCGGAAGATTTCTTCCGAGGGTTTTTTTTTGGCTCCGGACAGACAGAAAGAATAGTTTTTACAATAAATTCATAAAGATTACAGATTAAACAGAGGTTACCATGCTGGACAAGACACGTTTACGGATCGCAATGCAGAAGTCGGGCCGCCTGAGCGATGAATCCCAGGAACTGCTGGCGCGCTGCGGCATCAAGATCAACCTGCAGCAGCAGCGTCTGATCGCCTTCGCCGAGAACATGCCGATCGATATCCTGCGCGTGCGCGACGACGATATTCCGGGCCTGGTGATGGACGGCGTGGTCGATCTCGGCATCATCGGCGAAAACGTGCTGGAAGAAGAGCTGCTCAGCCGCCGCGCCCAGGGCGAAGACCCGCGTTACTTCACGCTGCGCCGCCTCGATTTCGGCGGCTGCCGCCTGTCGCTGGCCACCCCGCTCGATGCCGAATACGCCGGCCCGCAAAGCCTGCAGGACGCCCGCATCGCCACCTCTTACCCGCACCTGCTGAAGCAATACCTCGACAAGCAGGGCGTGCGCTTCAAATCTTGCCTGCTGAACGGCTCGGTGGAAGTGGCGCCGCGCGCCGGTCTGGCCGACGCCATCTGCGATCTGGTCTCAACCGGCGCCACGCTGGAGGCCAACGGCCTGCGTGAAGTCGAAGTGATCTACCGCTCCAAGGCTTGCCTGATCCAGCGCGACGGCGAAATGCCGGAAGCCAAACAGCAGCTGATCGATCGCCTGATGACCCGCATTCAGGGCGTGATCCAGGCGCGTGAATCCAAATACATCATGCTGCACGCGCCGAGCGAGAAACTGGACGAGATCGTCGCGCTGTTGCCGGGCGCCGAGCGCCCGACCATTCTGCCGCTGGCCGGCGCGCAGAACCGCGTGGCGATGCACATGGTGAGCAGCGAAACCCTGTTCTGGGAAACCATGGAAAAACTGAAAGCGCTCGGCGCCAGCTCGATTCTGGTGCTGCCGATTGAAAAGATGATGGAGTAACGCCATGTCGACCTTCAACACGCCGATCGATTGGGCGACCAGCAGCGCCGAACGCCAGGCCGAGCTGCTGATGCGCCCGGCCATCGCCGCCTCCGACAGCATCACCCGCACGGTGAGCGAGATCCTCGACAACGTGAAGGCCAACGGCGATCGGGCGCTGCGCGACTACAGCGCCCGTTTCGACAAGGCGGAAGTCTCGGCGCTGCGCATCAGCGCCGAGCAGATCGCCGCCGCCGCCGCGCGGTTGGGCGACGACATCAAACAGGCGATGGCGGTGGCCGTCGCCAACGTGGAAACCTTCCACAACGCGCAGCGGCTGCCGCCGGTGGACGTCGAAACGCAGCCGGGCGTGCGCTGCCAACAGGTGACCCGCCCCATCGACTCGGTCGGCCTGTATATTCCCGGCGGATCGGCGCCGCTGTTCTCCACCGTGCTGATGCTGGCGACGCCGGCACGCATCGCCGGCTGCCGCCGGGTGGTGCTGTGCTCGCCGCCGCCGATCGCCGATGAGATCCTGTATGCGGCGCAGCTGTGCGGCGTGCAGGAAGTGTTTCAGGTCGGGGGCGCGCAGGCGATCGCCGCCCTGGCGTTCGGCACCGAGAGCGTGCCGCGCGTGGCGAAGATCTTCGGGCCGGGCAACGCCTTCGTGACCGAAGCCAAGCGGCAGGTCAGTCAGCGCCTTGATGGCGCGGCCATCGACATGCCGGCCGGCCCTTCGGAGGTGCTGGTGATCGCCGATGCCGGCGCCACTCCGGCGTTCGTCGCTTCCGATCTGCTGTCGCAGGCCGAACACGGCCCGGATTCGCAGGTGATCCTGCTGACGCCGGACGCGGCAATGGCGCAGGCGGTGGCCGAAGCGGTGGAAAGCCAGCTGGCCGAGCTGCCGCGTGCCGAGACCGCCCGTCAGGCGCTGGCGAGCAGCCGCCTGATCGTAGCGCGCGATCTGGCTGAGTGCGTGGCGATCAGCAACCGCTACGGCCCGGAGCACCTGATTATTCAGACCCGCAATGCGCGCGAACTGGTGGACGGCATCACCAGCGCCGGTTCGGTGTTCCTCGGCGACTGGTCGCCGGAGTCCGCCGGCGATTACGCCTCCGGCACCAACCACGTGCTGCCGACCTACGGCTACACCGCCACCTGCTCAAGCCTTGGGCTGGCCGACTTTCAAAAACGCATGACGGTGCAGGAGCTGACGCCGCAGGGCTTCAGCAACCTGGCCGCCACCATCGAGACGCTGGCTGCCGCCGAGCAGCTGATCGCCCACAAGAACGCCGTGACCCTGCGCGTCGCCGCCCTGAAGGAGCAAGCATGAGCATCGAAAAACTGGCGCGCGCCAACGTTCGCGAGCTGACCCCTTATCAATCGGCGCGCCGCCTCGGCGGCAAGGGCGACGTATGGCTGAACGCCAACGAATACCCGATCGCCCCGGAATTCCAGCTGACCGCGCAAACCTTCAACCGCTATCCGGAGTGCCAGCCGGCGCAGGTGATCGAACGCTACGCCGCCTATGCCGGGGTGAAGAAAGAGCAGGTGCTGGTCAGCCGCGGCGCCGATGAAGGCATCGAGCTGCTGATCCGCGCCTTCTGCGAGCCGGGCAAAGACGCCATTCTGTTCTGCCCGCCGACCTACGGCATGTACGCCGTCAGCGCCGAAACCTTTGGCGTGGAGCGCCGCACCGTGGCCGCCAAAGAGGACTGGCAGTTGGATCTGCCGGCCATCGCGGACAGCCTGGACAACGTGAAGCTGATCTACGTCTGCAGCCCGAACAACCCGACCGGTAACCTGATTGACCCGGACTCTCTGCGCAGCCTGCTGGAGATGGCCAAAGGCAAAGCGATCGTCGCGGTGGACGAAGCCTATATCGAGTTTTGCCCGCAGGCCTCGGTGGCCGGGTGGCTGAGCGACTATCCGCACCTGGCTATCCTGCGCACGCTGTCGAAGGCCTTTGCGCTGGCCGGCCTGCGCTGCGGCTTTACGCTCGCCAATGAAGATCTGATTGCCCTGCTGCTGAAGGTGATCGCGCCTTACCCGCTCTCGACGCCGGTGGCGGATATCGCCGCGCAGGCGCTGAGCGAAGAAGGTATTCGCACCATGCGCCAGCGCGTCACCGACATCGCAGCCACCCGCAGCTGGCTGCAGCAACAGCTGGAAAAATGCGCCTGCGTCGAGCAGGTTTTCGCCAGCGACAGCAATTACCTGCTGGCCCGCTTCACCGCCTCAAGTAATGTGTTTAAAAGCTTGTGGGATCAGGGCATTATCTTACGAGACCAAAACAAACAGCCCGGGTTGTCCGGCTGCCTGCGCATCACCATAGGCACCCGCGACGAATGTCAACGCGTGGTGGACGCCTTGTCCGCCCTGCCCGGCGCCAACCAGACTCGCCAGGAGCCAATGTGAGCCAAAAAATCCTCTTTATCGATCGTGACGGCACGCTGATCGCCGAGCCACCGGAAGATTTCCAGGTCGATCGCCTGGACAAGCTGGCGCTCGAGCCGGACGTGATCCCTTCCCTGCTGGCGCTGCAACAGGCGGGATATCAGCTGGTGATGATCACCAATCAGGATGGGCTCGGCACCGCCAGTTTCCCGCAGGAAACCTTCGATCCGCCGCACAACCTGATGATGCAGATCCTCAGCTCGCAGGGCATTCAGTTCGCCGATGTGTTGATCTGCCCGCACCTGCCGGCGGACAACTGCGACTGCCGCAAGCCGAAGACCGCGCTGGTGAAGGGTTACCTCGAACCCGGCGTGCTCGATACCGCCCACAGCTACGTGATCGGCGATCGGCCGACCGATGTGCAGCTGGCGGAAAACATGGGCATTCAGGGGCTGCGCTACCAACGCGGCGTGCTGGGCTGGAAAGAGATCGTGCGCCAGCTGACCCTGCGCGACCGTCATGCGCGGGTTAACCGCGTGACCAAAGAGACGCAGATCGATGTCAACGTCTGGCTGGATCGCGAAGGCGGCAGCAAAATCAAAACCGGCGTCGGCTTCTTCGACCACATGCTGGATCAGATCGCCACCCACGGCGGCTTCCGCATGGAGATCGACGTCAAAGGCGACCTGTATATCGACGATCACCACACGGTAGAGGACACCGGCCTGGCGTTGGGTGAAGCGCTGAACAAGGCGCTCGGCGACAAGCGCGGCATCGCCCGCTTCGGCTTCGTGCTGCCGATGGACGAGTGTCTGGCGCGCTGCGCGCTGGATATCTCCGGCCGCCCGCACCTGGAGTACAAGGCCGAGTTCAACTATCAACGCGTCGGCGATCTCAGCACCGAAATGGTCGAGCACTTCTTCCGCTCGCTCTCCTACACCATGGGTTGCACGCTGCACCTGAAGACCAAAGGCAAAAATGACCACCACCGGGTCGAAAGCCTGTTCAAAGTGTTTGGCCGCACGCTGCGCCAGGCGATCCGCGTCGAGGGCAATACCCTGCCGAGTTCGAAAGGAGTGCTGTGATGAACGTGGTGATTTTGGATACCGGCTGCGCCAACCTGGCCTCCGTCACCTACGCGGTGCGGCGCCTGGGTTATCAGCCGGAGGTGAGCCGCGATCCGGAGATCGTGCTGCGCGCCGACAAGCTGTTCCTGCCGGGCGTCGGCACTGCGCAGGCGGCGATGGATCAGCTGCGCGAGCGCGATTTGATCGAACTGATCAGGGCCTGCACGCAGCCGGTGCTGGGCATTTGCCTCGGCATGCAGCTGCTGGCGGCCAGCAGCGAAGAGAACGGCGGCGTGACCACGCTCGGCCTTATCGATACGCCGGTCAAGCAGATGACCGACTTCGGCCTGCCGCTGCCGCACATGGGCTGGAACCAGGTATCCGCGCAAGCGGGTCACCATCTGTTTCGCGGCATCGATGACGGCGCCTACTTCTATTTCGTTCACAGCTATGCGATGCCGATATGCCCCAGCACCATCGCCCAGGCGAATTACGGCGAGCCCTTCACCGCCGCCGTGCAAAAAGACAACTTCTTCGGCGTGCAGTTTCATCCAGAACGATCTGGAGCGGCCGGCGCGCAACTGTTGAAAAACTTTCTGGAGATGTAGGCAGCATGATTATTCCGGCTTTGGATTTGATCGACGGCAACGTGGTGCGTTTGCATCAGGGCGATTACGGCCAACAGCGCGACTACGGCAACGATCCGCTGCTGCGCCTGCAGGACTATCAACAACAGGGCGCCCAGGTGCTGCATCTGGTCGATTTGACCGGCGCCAAGGATCCGGCGGCGCGCCAGATCCCGCTGCTGCGCAAGCTGCTGGCGGGAGTTGAGGTGCCGGTGCAGGTCGGCGGCGGCATCCGCAACGAACAAGACGTCAGCGCCCTGCTGGAGGCCGGCGCCACGCGCGTGGTGATCGGCTCCACCGCGGTGAAACAGCCGCAGTTGGTGCAAAGCTGGTTCGAACGCTACGGCGCCGACGCGCTGGTACTGGCGTTGGATGTGCGCATCGACGCGCAGGGCGTGAAGCGCGTGGCCATCAGCGGCTGGCAGGAAGACTCCGACGCCACGCTTGAACAGGTGGTGGAACAGTTCCTGCCCTACGGGCTGAAACACGTGCTGTGCACCGATATTTCGCGCGACGGCACGCTGGCCGGTTCCAACGTGGCGCTGTATCAGGAAATCAGCCGCCGTTATCCGCAGGTGGCCTTCCAGGCCTCGGGCGGCATCGGCAATCTGGACGACATCGCCCAGCTGCGCGGCAGCGGCGTTGCCGGCGTGATCGTGGGGCGCGCCCTGCTGGAAGGTAAATTTAGCGTTGAGGAGGCGATCGCATGCTGGCAAAACGGATAATCCCGTGCCTGGATGTTAAAGACGGGCAAGTGGTGAAAGGCGTGCAGTTCCGCAACCACGAAATCATCGGCGACATCGTGCCGCTGGCGCAGCGCTATGCGCAAGAAGGCGCGGACGAGCTGGTATTTTACGATATCACCGCCTCGAGCGACGGCCGGGTGGTGGACAAAAGCTGGGTGTCGCGCGTGGCGGAGGTGATTGATATTCCGTTCTGCGTCGCCGGCGGCATTAAAAGCGCCGAGGACGCCAGCCAGATCCTGTCTTTCGGCGCCGACAAGATTTCGATCAACTCGCCGGCGCTGGCCGATCCCGATCTGATTAGCCGCCTGGCGGATCGCTTTGGCGTGCAGTGCATCGTGGTGGGCATCGACACCTGGTTCGACAGTGAAACCGGCAAGTATCACGTCAATCAATATACCGGCGACGAGAGCCGCACCCGCGTCACCCAGTGGGAAACCCTCGACTGGGTGCAGGAAGTGCAGCGCCGCGGCGCCGGTGAGATCGTGCTGAACATGATGAACCAGGACGGCGTGCGCAACGGTTACGATCTGCAGCAGCTGCGCCAGGTGCGCGAGGTCTGCAAAGTGCCGCTGATCGCCTCCGGCGGCGCGGGCACGATGGAGCACTTCCTGGAAGCGTTCCGCGATGCGGACGTCGACGGCGCCCTGGCGGCATCGGTGTTCCACAAACAAATCATCAATATCGGCGAACTGAAAAGGTTCCTGGTCGAACAAGGCGTGGAGATTCGCGTGTGCTGACAGAACAACAGAGAAACCAGCTGGACTGGGAGAAAACCGACGGCCTGATGCCGGCCATCGTGCAGCACGCCGTTTCCGGCGAAGTGCTGATGCTGGGTTACATGACGCCGGAAGCGCTGGCGACCACCGAGCAGAGCGGCAACGTCACCTTCTTCTCGCGCACCAAGCAACGCCTGTGGACCAAAGGCGAAAGTTCCGGCCACTTCCTCAAGGTGGTCAGCATCACGCCGGACTGCGATAACGACACGCTGTTGGTATTGGCCAACCCGATCGGCCCGACCTGCCACCTGGGCAACAGCAGCTGCTTCCATCCGGCCGCCAGCGACTGGACGTTCCTCTATCAGTTGGAACAGCTGTTGGCGGAGCGCAAGCACGCCAGCCCGGACAGCTCGTACACCGCCAGCCTGTACGCCAGCGGCACCAAGCGCATCGCGCAGAAGGTCGGGGAAGAAGGCGTGGAAACCGCGCTGGCCGCCACGGTCAACGATCGCGAAGAGCTGACCAACGAAGCTTCGGACCTGATCTATCACCTGCTGGTGCTGCTGCAGGACCAGGATCTGGATCTGAGCGCGGTGATCGGCCGGCTGCGCGAGCGGCATCAGAAAAAAGCATGACGTTAACTCGCACGCAATAAAAAAGCCGCCGGGCGTTAACCTCGGCGGCTTTTTTTATCGCTCAACGGGCGGGGTTATTCCATCCATTCGGTATGGAACACGCCTTCCTTGTCGGTGCGTTTGTAGGTGTGCGCGCCGAAGTAGTCGCGCTGCGCCTGGATCAGGTTCGCCGGAAGCACCGCTGAACGGTAGCTGTCGTAGTAGGCGATCGCGGCGGAGAAGGTTGGCGTAGGGATACCGTTCTGCACGGCGTAGGCCACTACGTCACGCAGCGCCTGCTGGTACTCGTCGGCGATTTGCTTGAAGTATGGCGCCAGCAGCAGGTTGGCGATATCGGCGTCCGCTGCGTAAGCGTCGGTGATCTTCTGCAGGAACTGGGCGCGGATGATACAGCCGGCACGGAAGATCTTGGCGATTTCGCCGTAGTGCAGATCCCAGTTGTTTTCTTTAGACGCGGCTTTCAGCTGAGAGAAGCCCTGCGCGTAGGACACGATTTTGCCCAGATACAGCGCGCGACGCACTTTCTCGATGAATTCAGCTTTGTCGCCAGTGAACGGCGCCACTTTCGGGCCGGTCAGCACTTTAGACGCGGCAACGCGCTGATCTTTCAGCGAGGACAGGTAGCGTGCGAATACCGATTCGGTGATCAGCGACAGCGGTTCGCCCAGATCCAGCGAGCTCTGGCTGGTCCATTTGCCGGTGCCTTTGTTGGCGGCTTCGTCCAGGATCACATCGACCAGGTATTTACCTTCTTCGTCTTTCTTGGTGAAGATGTCTTTGGTGATGTCGATCAGGTAGCTGTTCAGTTCACCCTTGTTCCACTCGGCGAAGGTTTCGGCCAGCTGCTCGTTGCTCAGATTCAACGCCTGTTTCAGCAGAGAATAGGCTTCGGCAATCAGTTGCATGTCGCCGTATTCGATGCCGTTGTGCACCATCTTCACATAGTGGCCGGCGCCGTCTGCGCCGATGTAGGTCACGCAAGGCTCGCCTTCCGCAACCGCAGCGATTTTCTCCAGGATTGGCGCCACCAGCTCGTAAGCTTCTTTCTGGCCGCCAGGCATGATGGAAGGCCCTTTCAGCGCGCCCTCTTCACCGCCGGAAACGCCGGTGCCGATGAAGTTGAAGCCCTGGTCGGACAGTTCGCGGTTACGACGGATGGTGTCCTGATAGTAGGTGTTGCCGCCGTCGATCAGGATATCGCCCTTGTCCAGGTGCGGAGTCAGCGAGGCAATGGTTTTATCCGTTGCTTCGCCCGCTTTCACCATCAGCAGGATGCGGCGCGGTTTTTCCAGTGATTCGACAAACTCTTCAACGGTGTAATACGGCGCCAGATTCTTGCCCGGGTTCTCAGCGATCACTTCGTCAGTTTTGTCGCCAGAACGGTTGAAAATGGAAACGGTGTAACCACGGCTCTCGATGTTCAGCGCGAGGTTGCGGCCCATTACCGCCATGCCGACAACGCCGATTTGTTGCTTGGACATTTAGGAACTCCTGTCTGAGGATGACCCTGCCGGCAACGTCGGCCAGCAGGTTTTGTGATGTGGCACACATGTTAACTCAGGATTGAGCCGGGTGGGTAGTGATTGGTGCGATAGGTCACATAACTCGTCTAAATTTTCAGTAACCTGCCAGACCATTCAATCGGGCTTATTATGCCTTCCCAGCAGGGATTCGTAGATTTTCGCGTATGCCTCGACCATTTGTTTGGAGGTGAACATCTCTTCGTAGCGTTCATACGCCTTATTACCGAATGTCTCCGCCAACTTGGGGTTCTCCCAAAGCTTATCCATTGCCTTTCTCAATGCCGAAGGATCCGATGGAGGGATCACCAGTCCCGTCTGATCATTGACGTTGATAAAGGTAGTTCCTGTCCCTATTTCACTTGAAATCATGGGTTTTCGGTACATGGCACCTTCCAGTAGCGAAATGCCAAACGCTTCCGAGCGTAAATGTGACGGAAATACAATACCATAGCTCAGCGTCAGTAGTGCCGATTTATCCTCATCCGGCAATGCGCCAAGAAAATGAACGTTTTTCAGTCCCAAGTTCTGAGCCTGCTCACGCAATTCACTTTCGATCGGCCCGGCCCCTACGATCACGATAGGATAGTTTGCACCGATAGCCGCCTCTAGCAGTATATGTAACCCTTTATAATAGCGTAACGTGCCAATAAATAAGAAAAATGGTTGGCCGAGCTGACGCTGCCATTTTTCCAAGCGGCTCGGCTCTGGCACCGGATATGTCTCTTTATCCAGACCTATCGGAATCACAGAGACTTTATTTTTGAACGTTTCCAATACGTCACTGGTGGCCACATAGTTCGGTGATGTTGCTACGATGCAATCTATTTTACGCAAGAACAGGTGCATCAGTGGCTTATATAACCTAAGAAGGTTTTTTTGCCTGATAATGTCAGAGTGATAACTAACTACTGTCGGCTTATTCACTCCCGAGAGGAAGTGTACAAGATCCATGTATGGCCATGGGAAATGATAGTGGATGATATCCGCTTGCTCGCTGAGCTCTTTAAATTTCTTTATGACACGAAATGAAAATGGGTTAGATGCAATGCTGAAATCTTGTCTGACTTTATGAGCTGTATGCTGTGAAATAGTTTCGCAACTATCCTTATCTGCAGGCGTTACGGACAAAACATCCGTCGATATACCCTTCTCTACCCCACCTTCAGCGAGTTGGTATATCACTTGCTCAATGCCGCCAAATGAGTCAGGATAATAGGTTTTATAAAAATGGAGTACTTTAATCATTATTAGTCAATTTTTGATAAACGTTTAAAGTTTGGCTAGTGCAATTTTTCCAGGAAAACGTTGCTGCATGTGACAAACCTAATGCAATTGCATCCTTTCTCCACGCTTCATCTGTCAGCCCTCTGATAATAAGCTGCGTTAATAAGCTGACATCCTCAGGAGAGTGAGTTAATGCCGCATCACCTGCGATTTCCGGCAAAGATGAACTGTTGGAACAAATCACCGGAGTTCCCGAGCTCATCGCTTCCAATACCGGAAGCCCAAAGCCTTCATAGTGTGATGGGAAAACAAACAGCCTGGCTGCAGAGTACAATAATGGCAATTCTTCTGCAGCCGCAAATCCCAGATACTTGAGCCATCCCTCACGCTGTCCTCGCTCTATTTCCTGCATAATGTCATCATTGCGCCATCCCTTATAGCCGGAGAGGACTAATGGATAACGGGCACGCAATCCGTCAGGCAGTTTTCTATAAGCATGAATAAGGGAAAGAATATTCTTCCTCGGCTCAATGGTACCAACGAATAAGGTGAAGGCTTTATAGCTTAAATCAAATTTTTTTAAAACTCCAGATACGTTTTCTACCTGACGAGGGTAAAAATCAGGCGAGCTTGCCAGATGAACCGTGTGGATTTTCTCAATTGGATAATCGAAATATTCATGAATCTCTTTACGAATATAGTTCGAGACCGTGATGAGACCATTCGCCCTCGATAATGCTTTCATCATTTCTTTCTTGGTATAACGATTCCTTTTAGGATCGAAACAGTGCTCCCATTTAAAAGGAGAAAGATCATGAAACGTTGCCACTGCAGGGCCGTCAAAAGGAGGGAGGAAATAATTAGGTCCATGAAAAAGGCAACGTTCGTAGCCACGCAGCGCCTTCTTTTTTAGTTGTGGCATAAGCAATCTGTAGGTCTCAATAGCCAATGAATTGCTCTGCACAATTTTTTTCAACCAGTGACTACTATCAGATGTATTTTTTGCCGTAGGTATGTTAGATAAAAAACGGGTACCGGAGAAAAAATTTAGTTCTTCAATTTCGTTGTGGCTTTGCAAGCCTTTTGCCAACTCATAGGTATAACGCCCTATGCCAGTCAACGGGAACTTGATAGGCTCAACGGAAAGAATTATTTTCATCTAAAGTCACATTCCATAGAATATCTATGCTTTCAACATAGTAGATTCAATGCAGTAGTAGAAATCACACCTACTGCATTGAATAAGGCTATAGCTAGAGGAGGTTATTTGAAATGTTTTGCTCTTAACAAGCCCGCACACATGTTTTCTAGCCGTCTGGCAACGGCATGATAATCATGCTGCTCGCACCACGCATCAGCACGTCGTTGCGTTTCAACTGCACTCGAAGAGTTTTTAACAATCTCAGAAATAATATCTGCAATACCTTCAGCAACATCCACTACGGAGGTTCCCTTCAATTTGAAGACAGCGTCACCAAGATCATCAAAAATAGCGAGCGGCGTCACTGCCACAGGTTTATGCGTCGCCATGCCGTAGCGAACGGCACCACTGGCCGATTCGCCGGTATTTTGATACGCGAAAACCAGCAGATCGGCGTCAGAGAGCAGACGTAAGCTTTCTTTATCATCAAGAAAATCGTTATGCATCTCAACCAGATCTTCAACCTTCAAATTAGCCGCAGTCTCTTTAAGCTCACGAACCAAAGCGGTGGATTCACTGACGGGGTATTCCGCATTGACCAACCTTAGTCGAATAGGGTTCCCCGCTTTTTTCAAATAGGCCACGGCTTCGATAAGTTCCTTCAACCCTTTATGCGGCAGGCAAAAACCATAGCTTGCAACCAAAGGCGGCAGATTACGATGAGCAGTCGATGCCAGAGCGGGATAGTTAATCACGCCATGTGGGAACAGAGTGACATTATTGACTAGTCCAAGCAACTTCAGGCGGTTGATATCAGCAATAGAATGAACCAGCAAACGGTCACACATTTTCAACGCGTCAGTCATTTCTGATAAACGGAAATTCCAATACGGCTCTTTTTCGATCGGATCAACCGTCGAATGCATGGCCATAACGATAACCCGTCCCGCCTGGTGATGCCTTTTGATAAAGGCAGATAACTCGCGGTGGTTAAAGAATCCATAGTTAAACTGGATGACCAAGGTATTCAGATTCAGGGTTTCAATTTGAGTATCTAAAGCATCAAGGTAGTTGTCTTCTTTTCCAACAACCCAACTCCTCAGAACGTTACCTTCGTCCGCATGTACCAGATCATTTGCTGTCGGTGCAAAAATCACAATTTGGTCGCTGGGCATGTCAGCTACCAAATGTTGGGAATAGGTGGCGATGCCGCATTTGGTATTCCACGTCGAGAGCCAGCCAATCCGGGGTTCCACTTGAGCGACGTCAAAATGCTTACGCAATTCGCCTACCGCAGCCTTTGATCGCTGCGCAACCGAGCTCCAGGTAAACTGACTAAGTATCAGTTCACGCCCTTTTGCTGCCATTGCCGATAGTTGCTTTTTGTCAGTCGCCGCCGCCTGCGCCATCGCCTCGGCCAGTTTATCAATATCGGCATGCACCCATGATGAAGAAAACAGGCCAAAATGGGTCTTCGCGCGTTCAAAACGATAATCAACCAGCCATGAATTTTCCTGCGTGCAAAAATCAAGCTGCCCGCTCCAACCAGTGGTGATAGCGGGTAAACCGCTCAACATCGCCTCCGCAATCGGCAAACCAAATCCTTCAGCACAGCTTGCCGCCACCAAGACATCACACTGTTCATAGAGCGCTTTCAGCTCTTGTTCCGGCATATCCTGCTCGATAATAATGACATGGGGATAATTGACGTGCCGCTTCTGAGCTTGCGTAAGCCATGCCTGAATTTCATTGTGCGGGTTAGGGAAAGTTTTGATGACCAGGGAAACATCATCCTCTCCGGTAAAAGCGGCGCCATAGGCCGCCAGCATCGCCTGAACCCCCTTCCGCGGGAAGCACGAAGAAACATGCAGGAATTTGAATGCTTTGGCGTTCAGTTGCGGAGGATTGGCTGACTGAATCCGCTCCCAGTGCTCGCAACCATTCCCGACATTAAAAACGGGAACTTTAGTACCATTATCAATCAATACTTTGCGCACATGTTCTGAAGTGCAAAGGATCGCATCCAATTCACGGTTGAAATTATTGATCCAACCTTGTGGAAAGCCACTTTCTTCCCATGCATAGCAATGCAAAAGCTTCACATCCGCAGCCATGTTGCTGACGCGTGGCGGATAGATATTGCGGCTCAATACATTAACCTGCTGCTCACTCCGCTGCTGCAAACGCGAATGGAATGCCTTCAAATCCGCATTACTTTCATCACTTAGGAAGGTTTCATTTGGAGCAAAGTCGCCAGGCCCTTCCGTTGAATGCAGCAGAACGTCAACATTGTCGCGACTGAGTGCTCGCGCGAATTCTCGATTTACCAAAGCCAGGCTATAGGAGCTGTCAAAAGGTCCTTCAACGCGCCAAGAGAGAGACTCTAGCGCAATGCCTTGCAACTCGAGTCTTTTGGCATTTCTATCCATCGCCTCAGCGGTTGACCGCAGATCGTTATCCGAAGGCTCTTCACGACATTTGATCGAGGAAACGGCGGAGATCAATTGCGATGACGTTACCGATTCAAACTCCACATCTCCGGCCTCAGCAACTAACCGCTCAAAACGAGACAAGGCGATAGTTCCCGCCTTATCCCACGAAAACTTGGCGGATTGCTCCAAAGCGTGTTTCTTTAATTGAGCGAGGAAAACGTCATCGCTTAAAGCCTGTTGAAGCTTGTCGCTTATTGACTCAACAGAATAGGGATCAAACAGCGCATCGGCATAACCGATCACTTCCGGGATACTGGTGACGTTAGAACCGATTGTCGCCGCACCGCACGTCATGGCCTCCAGAATCGGTAATCCAAAGCCTTCATGCAACGAAGCAAAGACAAACAACTTGGCCAACTGATAAAACACGACCAGATCCTGTTCCGATACATATCCAGTCAGAACCATCTCGTCATCACGCAGTTGTTGATTACGCGCGATGGAATGCAGATAACTGCGATCGCTGTCCGATAGCTTACTAACGATAACCAGTTGATTTTTTTCACGCAATTCAGGCGTTAATTTGCTGTAAGCCTCAATCAACCTCTTGAAGTTTTTACGGGAGTCAAAACCGCCAGGAGCATAAAGTACGACATCACGGGTAATGCCATATTTCTCTTTTAATTCAGAAAAATTATTAGCGGAAATCTCGCTGATATCAAAATGTTCTTCGGTCGCCGCCGAAATCGTGCACACTTTGCTTTCGGGAATATCCAACCACTCAATCACCTCCGAAGAAGTATAGTCCGAGTTGGTCAGCAGCAGATCCGCGTTCTTCAACCAATTGATTTTCTTTAAATAATAATCTTTATAAACGTCATCTTGCAGGTAAACATCCGCTTGTACCAAAGGGATTAGATCGTGATGCAACACCGCCACTTTAGTTTTTGGCGTTAATTTAGCGATCGACGTCACCGCATTATCTACATGCCCTTCGAACAAACTGGTTATAAAAACGACATCAGGTTTAAGATTATGTAAGAAGGCTTCACGCACATATTCTGCACACTCACTGCGCCAAGCATTGTTTCTATCCATCGCTCTGACAGGGCCAGGCGCATACCAGATAACGATATTTTCGGCCGGCACTAAGCGAGCAAATTGCGCTTTAAGTTCAGCGATGGTTTCGGGAAACAGCGCAGACAAAGCAATAAAAATTTCGTGTTGACTGTTATTACGGATGATTGCCTTTGCAATCGAAAGAGTATAACGGCCAATACCCCGAAAACGGCTTTCCGTTTGTGCTCCTTGCAGGTCAATAACAATACGCATTATGAATCCCCGTGTTTCTTATTATTTATTCTCTTTAGCTGCTCATATATATCGATAGCTCTGCTCGTCATATTTTCCTTATACACAACATGACGTTCATTCACCATAAGATCGGCGTGATAGTCAGGTGCGGAAATTAAAACCCGTCTGAAAACAGATTGCAGAAATCGGTAAGCACCCAGCTTTCTAGCGCTGGAAAGAATGAATGTTTTGAATTTAGGATGTTCATGAAATAAAGCCAGAGCCGTATTTATTCCCTTTCTCAAAACCTTTTTGGCTGCTTTGCGAGCTCGAGTTTTAACGCCTTGCTCACGTACCGCTTTAAATTGATATGAAACCCAACGCAATGGGGAGGTCACACGCCAGGAATTGCTGGTATGCGCATCAAAAAGCTGTTGTTGCAGACTCTGATTGTTAGCATGCACGTCAATGAGCTGCTGCTGTAGGCTTTGATTATTAGCATGTACAGCCATCAGCTCTTGATGTGACTTGTCCAATTGGTGCTGAAAACGCTCCAATTGGTTACTCACTTCGTGGAACTTCACTGTCTGCGCACGCAACGCCGTGTTCATTCGCTTAAACTCGTTATTCAAGCGTAGGTCATAGCGATCGCTTAAGCCGTCGAGAGTAACCCCATATTCTTTATCAAAATAGGCGTCCAACTCACCGACAATCGATGCCTCACCCTCTTTTTGGGCAATCATGCTATAGTCTGGGCTGACACCTTTCAACACATCGACCAAATATACCGATGTCTCTTCGTCTCTCAGTGCCGCTTTTTCCTGCAAACGCAGTATTTTAGTTCTCAGAAAACCGTAATAGTTCGGAATGAATTCGAGCAACGCTGGAGGCAGCGGATGGTTGTGCGTCGGATCCATATAAAAAGAACAGGTTCCAACGCTTACATTTTCGGGGTTTGGCGTCTCCAGAATCAGCAAACCACCGGGTTTAAGCACCCGCAATGCCTCTTTCACCAAAGACTGTAAAAACTCGAAGGGCAGATGTTCTGCGATATGAAAACCGGTGATGGCCAGTAGACTGCAGTCCTCCTGCTGCTGGAGGAAATCCAGGCAGTCCATTTTCTTCACGTTCAGCCCGACCTGCAAAGCACGTTCGAGCATACCATCATCGAGATCAACCCCCATGGCAGGAATAGCATTATCTCGTAAGATCTCGAGCCATTCTCCACGCCCACAGCCAACATCGACAACTTCAGCTGAAGGGTAAATTTTTGCCAACGCCATAATAAAAGGAAGATATACAGATAAGCGTTGTTTGATATCTTGTACGCTCCCCCGATGTTTTTCCTCAAAAACGCGATAAAAATTACCACTCATTCAAAAATCTCCAACTTAGGGGGCAACCAAGCTACTCCAATAAAATCTTTCTCGTTTGAATTAACAACGTTGAAAACAACCGCCAGATCGCGCCATTCGTAATTTTTTCCAACATGAGTTCCTGCCGTATGTAACGCTACGGCAACCGAGTAAGACCCAACCCCCAAATTGGCAGAGAACGCAAATGAAAAGGTTCTCGATTCATTCTCTTTCAAATCGAATAATGGCTGTTTCAGATGATGAGTATTGGTACCAAAAACCGGCTGTCCCAATCGGTCTTTAATCAAATATCCCACGACAAGTTCAGGAACAGCCTCATTGACATGCACCTTCACCTGAAGGTTGACAGGTTGCCCTACCGCTACCACCTCAATACTTTCACCTTCGGTACTAAGAAGACTAATATCGGTAATAGTTGCCTCGCCTGAGCCAGAGAGCGTCTGCAATTTTCCATTATTTTCAACCTGACGAATCGACACATTTTGCTTATCAGCGAGTAGGGCATTATAGTAATCCATTACTGCTTCAGGCTCACCCTCCATTTCTACTCTGCCTTTGTTAAGCAAAATAGCTCTATCACATATGCTTTGGATCGCTTGTTTGTCATGTGACACGAGCAAGAGGGTGGTTCCTAGCTTGCGAAACTCACGTATCCGCTCGAAACTCTTATGCTGAAAATAAGCGTCACCAACAGATAAGGCCTCATCAACAATCAAAATATCCGGGCGAATCGCTGTTGCAACGCTAAATGCCAATCGAACTTGCATACCGCTTGAGTAAACACGAACCGGTTGATCGATATAATCACCGATCTCAGCGAACGCCTCGATTTCCGGCATAAGTTCCGTAATTTTTTCGACGGACATACCCAGCAGTTGCCCTGACATATAAACGTTTTGGCGCCCGGTAAAATCCGAGTGAAAGCCCATGCCGAGCTCCAATAATGCCGCAACTCGACCGTCGAGAGCAATTTCGCCGCAGGTTGGTTTCGCTGTGCCAGTAATCAATTTCAGTAATGTACTTTTACCGGCACCGTTAATACCAATAATGCCTAACGCCTCACCAGGCTCAACATGAAAACTGATGTTCTGCAGGATCCATTTTAGTTTATGTTTGACGGTGTTAAATGGCGAAATCCACTCAAGCAGACGCCCTGTCTTAGAGGCATACTGTTTGTATGCCTTGCCAACATTATGTACTTTTATGTAACTCATTATAACTCGTCCACCATATCTGCAGCGTGTTTCCTGAACAATCTCATACCAAACGCACAGAAAATTATGGCCAGAACCAATACTGGCCATAATGAGTACCAGTTAGGTTGCTGTTGGTATGCAAATATTGACTGGTATGCTTGCATAACTCGGGCCATTGGATTGTACATCAGCGATGTTCTGGCCCATTCAGGCAGCGAATTTAATACATAAACGATGGGTGTGAACCAGAACCAGAATTGCAATAATACGCCAACAAACTGCCCAACGTCCCGGAAGAAAACGTTCATCACGCCCAATGTCATACCCAGACCGACGGTGAACAGAACTTGCAGAGCCAAAACGGGTAAGACGGAGAAGAATAAAACCCCGGGAAAGTTTCCGGTAAAAACAAGAAAAATTAAAAACAGGCTAAATATAATGGCGAAGTTTAAAATCGCAGACGCGGTCACAATGACCGGTAAGCAAATTTTTGGGAAGCTGAGCTTTTTTATTAAGTTAGCATTAGTAATGAAGACACTTTGGCTTTTATCAAGAATTTCAGTAAATAATCCCCACGTCAGCACCCCAGAGCAAAGATAAATACTATAGGCAAAAGGGCCTGAATTATCAGGCATCCGTGCCTTCATCACTTCTGAGAATACCAGTGTATATACCAAAATCATCGCTAACGGCTGCAATACCAGCCATAAAGCTCCCAACATGCTGGTTTGGTAACGGGACTGAAAGTCCCGCTTAATACTGCTCCAAATAAAACCCCGGTAACCATAGATGGCTAATAACATTTCTTTCATCGTTATTCTCCGCCTAAGAGCGCCAGAATCTCTTTAGTTTTTTTCTGCATCAATTCAACATCCCCTTTTGACTCAACATTCAAACGTACAACAGGTTCAGTATTCGATGTCCGCAGATTAAAACGCCATTCATTGAATTCAAGGCTGATACCATCTGTCATGTCAAAAGCCACGGCATCATCTTTGTAAACGCCTAAAACACGCTCAATGGCAGCTTTAGCATCAGGCAATTTGCGATTAATCTCACCAGATGCTGGATACGCTTCCATACGATCCTTCACTAGCTGACTCAACACACTGCCTTTAACTGAAAGTAAACCCGCTACCAATAGCCATGGAATCATACCGCTGTCACAATAAGCGAAATCACGGAAGTAATGGTGCGCACTCATCTCGCCACCATAGATAGCATCTTCTTTGCGCATGCGCTCCTTGATAAAGGCATGCCCCGTTTTGGACATAACAGGGATGCCACCAGCTTGGGTAACGATATCGATGGTATTCCATGACAGACGAGGATCATGAATAATCTTGGAGCCAGGGTTGGCTTGCAGGAAAGCTTCTGCCAATAGGCCAACGATATAGTAGCCCTCGATGAAAGCGCCCTTCTCATCAAACAGGAAACAACGATCGAAATCACCGTCAAAAGCAATTCCCATATCCGCCTGATGCTCAAGCACGGCTTTTGCTGTGTCATCCCGACATTCAGGTAATAACGGGTTAGGGATACCGTTAGGGAAATTCCCATCAGGTTGATGATGAACCTTTACAAAGGTAACGGGAATATTTTCTTGCTGGAAACGTCGCTCTATTTCGTCGATAACATGGCCTGCAGCACCATTTCCAGAGTTAATGACCAATTTCATTGGCTTCAATGCTGTTGCATCAATATACTTCAGCAAATGATCTACATAATCGGTGAGAATGGATATTTGTTGATAACTACCACGTTTATCCTTCACTACCGCAGGAAACGTATTTTCTTCCGCTAATTTTTTAATCGCAAATAAACCGGTATCACCACTAATCGGCTGAGCATTTGCCTTAACCAGTTTCATACCATTATAATTCATTGGATTGTGGCTAGCAGTAACTTCAATGCCGCCATCCATATTCAAATGGAAAGTGGCAAAATAGACTTCTTCAGTGCCACTCATACCAATGTCATATACGTCAACACCAGCATCCTGCAATCCGTTGGCGAGAGCCACTTTAAGAGACTCGCTGGTCAGCCGTACATCGCCACCTACGATAACGCGCTGAGGTTTCAGGTATTCGCCATAAGCTCGGCCGATACGATAGGCAATATCCTCATTCAGCTCTTCACCTAGTTGACCACGGATATCATACGCTTTAAAACAAGTTAAGGCACTCATTAAAACCTCAAAAATTAGCAACGACCGTAATGATCTTTAATACGGATAATGTCATCATCACCTAAATAAGAGCCTGACTGAATCTCAATCAGCTCCAAAGGAATATTTCCGGGATTTTCTAAACGGTGGACAACCCCAATTGGAATGAATGTCGACTGATTTTCGGTAAGTAAGAACGTTTTATCCCCCGTTGTTACTTTAGCCGTACCAGAAAGAACCACCCAGTGTTCCGTGCGGTGATGGTGCATTTGCAGAGAAAATGCTTCCCCGGGATTAACGGTGATACGATTGACATTAAAACGCTTTTCAGCAACCAAAATATCGCAAATACCCCATGGTCGATAAACCTCGCGGTGTCTTCGATATTCACTCCGCTTATGTTTTTTCAGATACTCAACAACTTTTTTAACGTCCTGAACTTTCGACTTATCAACCACGAGAACGGCATCTTTAGTGTTAACAATAACCAGATTATCTACGCCAACAGCCGCAACTAATTTTTCATCAGTATTGATATAGCAATCACGGGTATTATGCAGGAAAGTGTCGCCGGTCAATGCATTACCAGCCCCATCTTTCTGGCTGACTTCCCATAATGCAGACCATGAGCCGACATCACTCCAACCGGCATCCAGCGGGATCATGACCGCATCTTGTGTTTTTTCCATTACCGCATAATCGACCGACTCGTCTGGGCAACTCGCAAAGGCGTCGCGATTGACATTGATAAAGTTTTTGTCACATTCGGTATCATCCAGCGAGCGGCGACAGGCAGCCAGGATATCGGGACGGAATGCCTCCAGTTCCTCCAGGTAACGCTTGGCACGGAACATGAACATACCACTGTTCCAAAAATATTCACCGGAGTCGACATAGGCCTGAGCGGTTGCGAGATCAGGTTTCTCAACAAAACGTTTTACGTTAGCGGCCACCGCTTTATCATCGCAGCACTCTCCACGCTGGATGTAACCATAACCAGTTTCTGGACCTGTCGGCACAATACCAAACGTAACCAGGCTTTTTTCCGCTGCGTAAGGCAATGCTGCTTCGATCGCCTGGTGGAAAACATTAACATCCTTGATGATATGGTCTGCTGCCAATACCAGCATGATAGGATCGTTACCTGCTGCGGTAGCATTCAATGCAGCCAAAGCAATCGCTGGCGCAGTATTTCTGCCAATGGGCTCCAGGATAATGTTGTGTGACAACATATCAATTTGACGCAGCTGTTCAGCCACCATAAAACGGTGGTCTTCGTTGCAGATTACAACAGGCTCACCGATCTCCACGCCATCGAGTCGTTTCAACGTTTCCTGAAGCATTGAATTTACGCTGTGCAAGCGCAAAAACTGCTTAGGGTGGAGTTCTCGTGACATCGGCCATAAACGGCTACCAGTACCGCCTGCCATAATTACAGGTAATAACATTTTTTGTCCTTATGACGCTAAAAATATATAAAGCTTTAAATACAATATGTTAAGTTAGGTCACACCAATACATAACGTTCAATTATCGCGCTTACTGTTGCCTTATGCAGTGCTTAGATGAAGGCCAAACAGCAACGAAGGGCATTTCGCTGGCAGTGATAATACAGGAGATTACTCAACCTCTCACGGTGATGAAGGCCTGCAAAAATCACGCTACCGCCCTTGGCTCAACAGCTACCAACCGACTGATCTTGCTTTTGAATTTTATCCATGGCCAAAACTCGCCACACTGTTGTACCTCGCATATGGCACGAAAAGCCATACTCGTGTCCCCCCCTGTCAGGTATAGGGGACGGATATAATAAATATTTTTGCTGCGTATGCTACCACCTTAGCCATCAAAACACCTGTAGATTATCCGCTTTTTCAGGCTTATCTGAGATGAACGCTCACTCAGCGCCCGAAAAGGGCTTAACCCGTGTAACAATCGCGATCGCATTGTTAAATACGTTATAATATTTAAAGAATGTGTATCCTGGTGGGATGCATGATTGCGATCGCAAACCGCAATCATGATCTAACAAAGAGAGGGAGCTTATCTGTAAGGTATTACTTTTGGTAACCTTGTGGATTAGTGCGCTGCCAATTCCAAGTATCGCGCATCATATCATCAATGCCTCGGCTGACTTTCCATCCCAGCTCCTGATAAGCCAGATCGGCATTGGCCCAGAAAGCAGGCAGGTCGCCATCGCGACGTGGCAAGATCTGATAAGGGATCGTTACGCCTGACGCTTTCTCAAACGCCTGAACCATCGCCAGCACCGAATGCCCTACGCCAGCCCCAAGGTTGTAGGCCTTAAATCCATTGATCTTTGGCAGATGATCCATCGCCTTCAGGTGGCCTTCGGCCAGATCCATGACATGGATGTAATCGCGTTCTCCCGTTCCATCGTTTGTCGGATAATCCCCACCGAAAATACCCAGCTTCTCCAGCTTGCCGATAGCCACTTGTGAGATGTACGGCAGCAGGTTATTGGGAATGCCATTGGGATCTTCACCAATCAAACCGGACTCGTGAGCACCTACCGGATTAAAATAACGCAAGGCGATAATCGAGAACTGAGGCTCTGCTTTAGCGAAATCTTGCAGGATCTGCTCCACCATCAACTTTGATGTCCCATAAGGGCTGGTTGTCCCGCCGATCGGTGTCGTCTCTACATAAGGTACCGGCGAATTGGCACCATAGACAGTGGCAGAAGAGCTAAAGATAAAGTCGTGCACGCCGGCACGACGCATAGCATCCAACAACACCAGCGTGCCGGTAACGTTATTCTGATAATACTCCAGCGGCTTGCGCGTTGACTCCCCTACCGCCTTAAGACCGGCGAAATGGATCACGGCAGTGATCTCATGAGCGCCAAAGATGCGCTGCAGGCATTCGGCATCCTGAACGTCTCCCTGATGGAACTCTGCGGCTTTCCCCGACAGTTTCTCCACCCGCTGCAATGACTCCGCAGATGAGTTGGACAAATTATCCAACACCACGACGTCCTCGCCACGCTCCAGGAGCGATAGCACGGTGTGCGATCCGATGTAACCAGCACCACCGGTAACTAAAATTGCCATATCCCCCCCTTATACTTCGCAACATTCTTGATTCGACAAAAAACGCCCTCATCGATACTGAGCGCATCATACAACCTTCTGGGCGTACCATGAAGAGAGAGCGGTAAAACCGCTCTCATCCTAGACTATTCAATGTATTAAGCGTTAAATTTGTGCACCGAGCAACGCCAAAATCTCGTCGGTCTTCGCTTGCATCAGCGCAACATCGGCTCGCGATTCGACATTAAGACGCACCACAGGTTCCGTATTGGAGGAACGCAGGTTGAAACGCCAGTTTGCGAACGACATGCTGATGCCATCGGTATAGTCTACCTCATCCGCTTGAGCCAAATAGTATTGCTTGACGCTTTCAATGGACACGGCCGGCTGTGCCAGTTTGATATTGATCTCACCGGAAGACGGGTAGGCGGCAATGCGATCCTGTACCAGTTGCCCCAAAGTTTGTCCTTTCACACTGACCAGTTCGGCAACCAACAGCCACGGGATCATGCCGCTGTCACAATAAGCAAAATCACGGAAATAGTGGTGGGCGCTCATCTCACCGCCATAAATGGCGTCTTCTGCACGCATGCGTTCCTTAATGAAAGCATGGCCGGTTTTCGACATCACGGGCACGCCACCCGCATCGGTGACCACATCGACGGTATTCCAACTCAGACGCGGATCGTGGATGATCTTCGCTCCCGGCTGTTTCTGCAGGAAGGCTTCCGCCAGCAAGCCGACGATGTAATAACCCTCAATGAAATCGCCTTTTTCATCGAACAGGAAGCAGCGATCGAAATCGCCGTCGAACGCGATCCCCATATCAGCGCCATGCTCACGCACCGCATCGGCGGTATCCGCGCGACATTCAGGCAGCAAAGGGTTGGGAATACCGTTAGGGAAAGCCCCGTCCGGCTGGTGATGCACCTTGATAAATTCCAACGGCACGCCCCGCGCCTTGAGTTGCGCCTCGATGGCATCAATCACATGCCCTGCCGCACCGTTGCCCGAGTTGAGCACCAGCTTCAACGGCTTGAAGTTTTTCACGTCGACGTAAGACAGTATGTGCTCTACATAAGCCCCCAATACGTCCTGGCGGACATAGCTACCGCGCGTTGCTGCCGGCGCCTGAAAGTGATTTTTCTCCGCCAGTTCTTGAATCGCTCGTAGCCCGGTATCGCCGCTGATTGGGCGAGAGCCTTCGCGCACTAACTTCATGCCGTTGTAATCGATAGGATTATGGCTGGCGGTCACTTCCACGCCACCATCGGCTTTTAAATAGGTTGTGGCGAAATAGATTTCTTCGGTACCGGTTAAACCGATGTCTATCACATCAGTGCCTGAATCCTGTAACCCTTTCGCCAGCGCCAGTTTCAGGCTTTCACTGGTCAACCGCACATCGCAGCCCAACACGATCCGTTTGGGCTTCAAAAACTCGCCATAGGCACGTCCAATACGATACGCGATGTCCTCATTCAGCTCTTCACCCAGCTTTCCCCGGATGTCATAAGCTTTAAAACACGTCAATTTTTGCATTACCAAACCCTGTTAAATTCTGCCATAGCGATCTTGCAAACGCTCAATATCATCTTCTTCCAGATAGCGCCCCGACCTGACCTCGATCATTTCCAAATCGATTTTTCCCGGGTTTTCTAGCGTATGGACACTGCCCGCAGGAATGAAGGTAGACTGATTTTCCGACAAGAAGAACTCTTGATCATCAACGTTAACTCTTGCTGTCCCACTCACAACGATCCAATGTTCGGCACGGTGGAGATGGCGTTGCACCGACAATCCCTCCCCTGGCCGCACAATGATTTTCTTCACCTGGAAGTGCGTGCCGCTGTCGATGTCGCAAATCTTGCCCCAGGGCCGGTAGGCGGTGGAATGTTGGCGAAAGTGATGAAGATTGCGCTTTTTAAGCTCATCAACCACTTTCTTTACATCCTGTACTTTATCCTTGTGAGCGATCAGCAAGGCGTCAGTGGTGTTGACCACGATAAGATTTTCCAACCCAATGGTTGCCACCAACGCAGACTCCGACGAAATGTAATTGTCACTGGAGTCGATCGAAATAACGTCACCCACGTTGACATTGCCCAACGGATCTTTTTCGGAAACGTTCCACAGTGAAGACCAGGAGCCGACGTCGCTCCAGCCGGCATCAATGGGAATCACTACGGCATCACGCGTTTTTTCCATCACCGCATAGTCGATGGAATCACTTGGACAGTGTTTGAAGATGTCTTGCTCAACCCGGATAAAATTCATGTCGCGTTGGCTCTTACCCACAGACTGCTGGGTTGTGCTAAAGATGTCGGGACTGAACTGCCGCAATTCCTGTAAGAACTTGGCGGTCTTAAACATGAACATACCGCTGTTCCAGCTATAATCTCCGCTGGCGAGGTATTCGATCGCTTTCTCCAAACGTGGTTTTTCCACGAATGAATCAACCTTGAAACAATCATTGGACAGGTGACTGCCGCGTTTGATGTAGCCGTACCCGGTTTCCGGATGTTCCGGAATAATGCCAAACGTGACCAGATGGTTATTGCCTGCAAACGAGATAGCCGTCTGGATCGCCGCGTGAAAATTATCGACCTTCGTGATCAGATGATCTGCAGCCAGCACCAAGAGCATGCTGTCTTCGTCTTCTTCCGCTGCCAGATGAGCGGCTAACGCCACTGCCGGCGCGGTATTGCGCCCTACGGGCTCTAAAATGATATTGGTCGCTAATTGTCCGATTTCACGCAATTGCTCGGCAACCAAAAAACGATGTTCCTCATTGCAAATGACCAAAGGAGCGGCAATTTCAATACCGCCCAGCCCCGACAAGCGCTGTAACGTCTGTTGCAGCAGGCTCATCCCACTGTCATCAATAGAAAGAAACTGTTTAGGGAACGATTCTCGCGACATCGGCCACAGACGGCTCCCAGTACCGCCGGCCATAACCACAGGGATTAGTTTGGACATTATCTACCCTTTACTCAGTCATCGTTCTTATAAGGACGACGCCACTCATCAGCAGCATCATTCTAAAATTCGTACGATCGTCGACCAATCGCTACATTTTGCTAAAGTATAAATTCCCCTAACCTACCGCCCTTTGCCAGGAATTATGTTCAGAAATAAACCCGACGAGTAAAAACACAGGAGGAACAACCTGCCGATAACATAACGTATTAACAAAAAAAGAGCAGCATAGCGCTGCTCTTTCAGATTAATGCTCATAGTGAATATGTTGCTAGCGACTGCGGGCAAAATACTGCGCGACCCGCATAACATCTTTTTCATCCAACGTACCGGAGTCGCTCAGCAAGGTGATCCATGATTTGATGTAGGCGTACTTGGCGGAAGCCAGATCGCGCTGGGCGCTATAGAGCTGCTGTTCGGCGTTGAGCACATCGACGTTGACGCGTTGCCCGGCCAGCACGCTCTGCCGAGTCGCCGTCACCTGTGTAGTAGCCGATTGTACCGCCAACTCATAGGCCGCCACCTTGGCGCGGCTGCTGATGCACAAATTGTATTGCTTGCGCAGATCGTTGAGCGTGGTGCCCGTCTGTGCATCCATTTCATACATCGCCTGGCCATAGCGCGCCGCCGCCTGCCGGGTCGACGCCGAAACGCCGCCGCCGGAATAAATAGGCATGCTGACCTGCACGCCGATGCTGTCGGTACGGTATTTCTGGTTAACCGTATTATCGCTGCTGGAATCGTTTTCCGAATGCGAAGCATACAGCTGCACCTGCGGCATAAAGCCCGCACGATTCCTTTCGACATCATACTTGGCGGCATCCACGCCATGACGCGACGCGGCCAGCACCGGGTTGTTCTCCAGCGCGATCTTCTGCCAATCTTCGAACTTGGACGGGATCAGCGGTGCCACCTTGAACTTGCCCGGCCGCAGGGCCTGCAATTCATCCAGTTGGTTCAGCGGCATGCCGATAATCACTTCCAGCTCGCGCTGTGCGGCGTCCAGCGCGTCGCGCGCTTCAATTACCTGCGCTTCGGCCAGGCTGTAGCGCGCCTGGGTTTCCGATACGTCGGTAATGGTGCCTTCACCCGCGCTCATCAGGCGATCGTTCAAGGTCAGCTGTTCCTTGTAAGCCGCCTTTTGCGCTTCGGCCAACGCGATTTGATCCTTGGAATAGGCGACTTCAACATAGGCGTTAATCACCCTAACAGCGAGATCCAGCAACTTGCCGCGATAGCGCTCGTCCGACATCATCGTCTGTGCCACGCCGGCTTTGTAGCGGGCGTACGCTTCATAGTCGAATAGCGGCTGCGTCAGCGTGATCGAACTGGAATGGCTGCGATACTGTTGTCGCTTGGTTGCCTCTCCAAGGCTATTTCCAAAAATGTCACTCGCCGGGTACTTCTGCGTTTGCCAGTTGCGCGGCGAATTCTGGTAGTTCAGCGATACCTTCGGCAGCAGCCCCGCCCTGCCGATGTTTTCGTTCTCATCTCCCGCTTCTTTCTCTTTTATAGCCGCCCGGTAGGTCGGGTCCTTTTCTAATGCCAGCGAATATGCGTCTAAAATCCCTATCGAATAAACCGGCGCAGATATCGCAAACAAAAGGGTGCCGATAACCAGACCGGCAGCCTGTCGTTTTGATTGAATCAAAATTATTCCTCGGTTAATGAAGTATGAGCGCGATCCAAAATAGGTTTAAACAGATAACTCAGCAGCGAGCGTGAGCCCGTTTTCACGAACACCTCGACCGGCATCCCCGGCTTGATGTCCTCGCCACTGAGCATCTTCATGCCCTCCGGCGAGACCGTGACCTGCATCTGGTAGTAAGGTTCTCCATTGGCTTTGTCGACCAGGCGGTCGGCGGAAACCAACGTGACCGTCCCCGGAATTTTCGGGGTTTTGTTTTGGTTGAAGGCGGTAAACATCAGATCCACCGGCAACCCGTTGTACACCTTGTCGATCAAATCGACTTTCAGGCGAGAATCCACCACCAGCGTCGCCTGGCTGGGTACAACGTCCATCAGGTGGTCACCCGCTCCCACGACGCCCCCCTGAGTGAAAATATTCAATCCGACCACGGTGCCATCCACCGGTGAGGTGATGGCGGTGTTGCCCAGATCGAAGTCGGCCATTTGCAGCTTGTTGCGGAACTCGCTGGCGTCCATTTGGGTTTGCGCCAGTTGCGTCCTGACCTCGCGCTGATAGTCGGCGAAGCGCTGATCGATACGCTGCTGAGATTCCTGCAGCTGCTTTTGCAATTGACCAATCCGCCCGATGGTTTCATCGATGCTGCTGTTCACCTCAGCGAACTGGCGCTGGACTTCCAGATAACGGTTGCGCGGCAAATAACCGTCCGCCGCCAGTTGCTTCATGCTGTTCATCTGCTCACGCAGGCTGGAAAGTTGGATCTGCTTGTTGGCGCGCGAATCCTGCAGGCCTTTCAACTGGAAGCGGATCCCATCCATCGACTGCTTATAACCGTCAATTTCACTTTGCAGCCCCTGGCGGCGAGAGGCGAACAGCTGCGTTTGCAACGCGATGATTTCGGCCACGCGCGGCTGATCCTTAACCTGGGTGAAAACAGGGGAAAAAGTGACCTTGCTCAGACCATCGCGTTCAGCCAGTAAACGCCCTTCGGTGGCCAGCGTGGTGTAGTACTGATCGCGCAGCGAATCAACCTGAGCCTGTGCCTGCACCTGGCTCAATTGCACCAGAACCTCACCAGCTTTCACCTTGTCGCCGTCTTTCACCGCGATATTCTTGATGATGCCGCTGGCCGGGGCCTGCACCGTTTTGCGGTTGCCGGAAACGGTTACCGATCCCGGTGATGCCACCCCTTTATCCAGAGGGGCGAACGCTGCCCAGACCAAAAATCCGAACAGACCAATTCCCACTACCAGCCAGCCCATCCGGGTAAACCGCCGTTCGTCCTGCGGGATCTCTTCAATATACGAGTCTTGCGGCTCGCCAATATGCGTCGACATACCAACTCCTTTAAACTGCGGATGGCAATAAAGCCATCAGGCAATTCACGGCTTAATTAATTTGCGTTTTTGGGATGTTGCCTTCATCCGGCTCAGAATTTACCGCCCTCACCGCTTGCTGAGGCTGTTGCGTCTGGGCTTTTTGCGCATTGGCCAACGCCTGGAGCACTTGTTGAGTCGGGCCGAACGCGTTGACGTTGCCATTCACCAACAGCAACAACTTGCTGGTCATCGACAGCAAATTGGTGCGATGGGTAATCAGAACCACCGTTTTATTACGTTGCTTGAGGAACATAATCGCCTGGTTCAACGCTTTCTCGCCCGCATCATCCAGATTGGAGTTAGGCTCATCCAATACCACCAGCGAAGGATCGCCGTACAAGGCGCGCGCCAGGCCGATACGCTGTTTCTGTCCACCGGACAACCCAGCGCCGCCGTTGCCGAGCACCGAATCGTAACCGTTAGGGAAACGCAGGATCAGTTCGTGCACGCCGGCCAGCTTAGCGGCTTCAATGACTTTCTCTGAGTCGATATCGTTAAAGCGAGCGATATTCTCGGCGATAGTCCCGGCAAACAGCTCAATGTCCTGCGGCAGATAACCGATATACGGCCCCAATTCATCCTTGTTCCACTGATAGATGTCGGCATTATCCAACCGAACAATCCCTTCACTGACCGGCCAAATGCCGACCAGCAAACGCGCCAGCGTCGATTTCCCCGACGCGCTCGGGCCAATGATCCCCAGCACGTCACCGGGCTGGATGGCAAAACTCACGTTATGCAATACCGCATCGCCTTTGGAGCCCGGCGGCGTGGCGGTGACGCCTTCTACTGCGAGTACCCCTTCCGGACGAGGTAAGGACATACCGGTACCACGTTGCGGGTGCGTTTCCAGCAGCTTGACCAACCGGCCATAAGAAAGCTTCGCCGCGCTGTAGCTCTTCCAGACGTTAATAACCTGCTCAATCGGCGCCAGCGTTCGCCCCATCAGAATGGAGCCGGCGATCATCATACCGGGCGTAATGTGCCCATCGATCGCCAGCCAGCCCCCGAGCCCCAGCACCAGCGATTGCAGCGACATGCGCACAAACTTGGTGATCGATGTGACCCGCGATGCGCGTTCGCTGGCGATGCGCTGACTGTTCAAAAACCGCTGGTGCAGACCGAACCACCGGCGTTTCAGGTTAGGCAACATCCCCAAAGCCTCGATCACTTCGGCATTTCGCAGATTGGTGCTGGCCAGCGTACCGGACATAATCGACAGCTTGCTGGCCTCCGCCAGCGGCTTTTTCGACACCATTTCGTTGATCACCGCCAATGCGATCAGCAACAGCGCACCGACCAGGGCGAAAAGCCCCAACCAAGGGTTAAAGAGGAATATCACCAACAGATAGATCGGAAACCACGGCGCATCAAAGAAGGCGAACAGCGCGCTGCCGGTAAGGAATTGGCGCAGATTGGTCAAGTCGCTCAGCATCTGGCCGGCGTCAGACGAACCGTTTTTCAGATTCGCCTCGTAGGCCGCAGTGTAGACTCGCGTGTTGAGACGCATATCCAGCTGACTGCCGATACGGATCACCACCATGCTGCGCACGTATTCCAACAGCGACATCATGCCGAACATGCCCAGCATGATCAGCGTCAGCATTAACAGCGTGATTTCATTACGCGAAGGAAGCACCCGGTCATAAACCTGGAGCATATAGATAGAAGGAACTAGCATTAATAAATTAATAAATGCGGTAAATATGCCAACGGTCCAAAAAACCTTACTGCGAGTCCGTATAACATCCGCAATTTCATTGCGCGGTATAAATTGATTCACTTTCTGCCCTTACATCATGTGCACTGTCAGTCAAAATCCGCATTGGACTCTTATAAGGAAAATCCTAAAAAGGAAAAAAGTAAAATAAATCCTAAAGAACCCCCACCCCAGACATGCTCGAGACTGCAGATACTTTTTCTAACTATAGGTAGAGAAAGCGGATATCAGCAAGGCCGTAAGCAAAAAAAATCGCCTCACGAACCACAGAAAAAAACAAATGAAAACAGTAGGGTAAATAGTAGACAGGGCAAAGCGAGTTTAGTACGAAAGGGAATAAATCAGAGATAATGACGTGGTTCACAAAATTCAAAGAATACGGGGTGTTCACACACCCCGTATTATTTATTGACTAACAGTTTCAATGGGAATTATTTCCCACTGGAACCCCTACTTACGCGTAGTGCAAAGTATCCACCAATTGCTGGTGATTCTGCCCGGTCAGGTATACCACGGTATCGTTGAGATCCAGCGCATGGTTATCGTTGTTGTCGATAATCACATAAGAGCTGGCAGTATTACCGCCACCGCTGAATACTACGGATGCCACACCCACTTTCGACGTCAACGAGTTGCTGCTGTCCAGACCGAGAATGCCGCCCAGCAGGCCGATAACGCCGTTGGTCAAACCGCCCACCAGAGTCCCCAACAGCGCATCCAATGTGTCTGCGGAACGTGTGCCGTAGTCCGCAACCGCCGTGCCGCTGGCGTCATTGGAGATAGTCAGGCCGCCATGGTTAACATCGACAATCTTGTCTTTGAGACTGCTAAAGTCCTTGATGGTCACACCCGCCTGCGTGTTACTCGCCTTGATGTCATAGATGTTGGCACCTGCGCCACCGGTCAGCGTGGTGTTGCCAATCACGCCCAGGGTATCGGCAGCACTGGAACCTTCCACGGTCATTTGGTAACCGTTCAGGCCCAACGCCGTCAACACTGGCGCCAACAGGTTGGTGGTGACGACGCTCAGCGGCAGAATGTTCAGCAACTGAACGATGATACCGTCACCGGTACCGCCATGGCTGGAGTCGAGATTCAGACCAGCGGTATTGGTGGACGCATTGATATCACGCACGTTGCTGAAACCGCTGCCCAGGGTCAGATCCAGCGCGTGATCACCGGTCACGTTGATGGTCTGAACCTGCGCATTGGTGCCAGCCAATGACAGAATGTTATCAAAGCTGCCAGTACCGCCTGAGGCCACGTTCACCGTGCTCAGCGCGGTACCCAACAGGGCGCTGCTGCTGCTGTTCAGGGTGATGGCACCGGCATTCACATTGGCGGAACTCACCGCATCGAAATTGATATTGAAGTGATCGGTAGCGTTCTGCACGAAGGTGAAGTTCAGCGTACTGGCGGAGGTCGCGTCCCCTTTCACTTCCAGCTGCGCGGCGTTGCCGCCGGCGGCGTTGATGACGTTGACGTTAGCCAAACCGGAGATCACAAATCCTTGCGTGCCCAGATTGGTGGCAGCTGCGTTCTGCGTAACCGTGCCGCCCGTGGTGCCTTCAACCGTGGATGTACCGTTGGTCAGGCCAAAGTCAAAGGTGTGGGTCGGTGTTGTGACGCTGGTGGTGGTCGGTGAACCGATCAGCGGAGTCGTAATCAGCGTACCAACAGACTTGCCGATATAGCCGGTCAGGTCGATCTTCTCGAAATTCGAGAAGTTATTGGCGTTGCTGGTCACAGTACTGGTGCGAACGCCCAGGGCGTTTTGGTTGGTCACCACGGTTTTGGTGATGAAGTTGGCGGAAATGGAGTCCGTCCCCGTGCCGCCGTCAGCCTTGACGGTGTTGGCGACAGTGTTAGCTCCGCCGGAAACGCCGTTCCCTGCCCAGTGCAGGCTATCATTGCCGGCACCAAGGTTAAACTGCGCCGTGCCGGCCGCAATGTTTGCCGTCGATGTGACGACTACGTCATCCGCACCCGAACTGGCATTCAGGATGACGTTGCCGTTATTGACGGTAATATCTACGCCTGGATTAACGCCGTTGTCAGACAGGTTGACCGTTGCTGCGCTGGTGCCGTTGATAGTCAGATTCGCCAGATGGTCGGCGAACTTCAGGTTCACGGTGCTGGCGGCATTGGCGTTCAGTTGGACATCCGTTAAAACTGCCGTTTCGGCATTACTAATTTGGTGGGACGCGCCGGTGTTGACGGTGCCGGTTGCGTTACCGCCGGCGGCTGTAGTCGTCAGGCTAGCCGCGGTTTTGTACAACAGGCTGGTACCGATATCAAACTCAAATGCGTGCTGCTGAGTGACGGTAACCGCGTCAGTAGCCGTTGAAGTCCGCAGGTCATTAATGATGGCCTGGGTAATAACCGATTTATCAGTCCCCAAAGCACTGTAAAGCGCCAGCTGAGCAGCCGTAGCTGCAGTACCGTGAACAGCGGTGTAAACATGTTGGATAAAGTTATCACCAGTCAGCTGTGCACCTTTACGTTGAAACTCATCAGACGTCAGTAGATTACTTATAAACCCTTTGTATGTCGTCGTGCTTAATGAAAGGTATTTACTCCAATTATCCAACGCACCGGCATCAATACCGCGCTCAGGAACTGCCAAATATACTGCTGCAGCCTGTTCCTGAGCTGCAAGACCACCGATTTGACCTTGCGCATAGATAACCGTCGCATCATTAAAATGCTGCTGCGCAACAGAATCTGTAGGAGCGACCGACCCACGAAGCGCAGTGATGATTTCCGCAACAATTTGACCTCGAGAACTTCCACCAGTCAGTTCCCCTAAATAGTGCGAAAGCTCGGTCGAGGATGGTGCACGCTCATAACTAGCTGCGAAGACGCGAACCAAGAAGTCATTGTTATTCAAAGACGTCAAATAGGAGCGATCAGCTACGAATTTATCAGCAACCTGAACAAGCGTTTTGGTCCCTGAGTTGATAAGTGAACCGAATAAATTAACATTGCTCGATTGAGATATCAGACCCAATACATGATATATGGCCTGAACATCCGATGCACCCGGACCAGCAGCCGCTGCCGGACTGGTTGCTGGATATAAAATTTTATTAATTTGTGAATCGAAGTTAAGCTGCGATGTCGTTGTTGCGGAGTCAAATCCATGATAATTAATGATATTTAAAACCACTGTAGAAATCGAGTCGGCAAGCGTAGAAGATGCCAGCAAAGCCTGAAGTGTTGCAACTGGAGCCGCACTTCCATACGCTTTAGTGTACACCGCCTGCAGAATATCTAAATCCGTTTTGCCCGCATATAACGCCACACCAGCAGAGGAGGTCAGCAAACTTGTTACATAACTGCCAGCTGAAAGGCTGCCTGTTTCTAACTGTGCGCCAACACTATCATAAGTTGAACTTGACGCACTTTGCCCCAGAACGGCATACATAACTGCAGCCGCCTCTTTTTGAAACGCCAGAGAAGCCATAAAAACCTCCTTCGAGGTAGATTTTTGATTAAGCAAAACCTGTCCCTTTATTAATCAAGAAGATGAGGGAAACAGGAAGTTATAAGAACCTCATAACTACTAATACTCTAACTAACTTAAAGATTGCTTTACCCCCTAACCGTACAGAACCATAGCGACACATACTAAAGAAAGGCCATAAACAGACCCTTGTCAAGGAGTAGGATTTTTTTTATTTAAATATAAAAAAATCACATCAGGTTGAATTTTAATGGATTTTAAAAATTAAAATTAAAAACCACCCAAAATCACCAAGTCAGGCCACTTACACAAGAAAATCAAAGGGAAGGTCAGAACCAAATTAAAATCACATAAAAAACAAATATATAATTAAATACAAAAGCAAATAAAATAGGACTTCCTTTAAACATCATACAATTAAGCCATAACATACCCACTCTGGAGCCAAGGTTATCATTGAGCCTCGAGTAAGAAACCTGAACGGATATCACTTGCACAGTTGATTTTAGTTTAAATACGTAACATGGTGTTGGCTCTCACAAAACCCGAAACTATTGTTAAGTGCATTAAGCAAGTAAGTAAACATACCGGTTTAGTTTTACGAACTTTTTGTAATTTACGGACTTTTCACCATCAGCCAGTACTTTTCCTATGCCGGGTTACTCAGGGATTAATGAGGCTGCTCAGTGTTTTATTTCGTAAACCAGCGCGTTGTGATTAGCGTGCTTCACTCAGAGTCATGAACAAGTATCGCTATTCGCGGCTACTTGCCTCGTTTTCGGACCATTCAGGAGAATTTCTATTGCCAGTACTTCACGGTTAAAACTATCCATCACGTCGAAAGTCCGGAATCGTCTGCCGCGGTCAGCACATCATGCATAAAATCGATGGGACAGGTCTGGTTCGATGATGAAAGGTCGCGTGCAGTACGGAATTACGCACCGGTAGATGTTGTTTACCAATGAGGCAAAAATAGAGCTTAAGCAGATGGCAGATGGGAGATGGGAGATGGGAGATGGTAGATGGTAGATGGTAGATGGTAGATGGTAGATGGTAGATGGTAGATGGTAGATGGTAGATGGTAGATGGTAGATGGTAGATGGTAGATGGTAGATGGTAGATGGTAGATGGTAGATGGTAGATATGATGAACGCTTCCATGGTTCCAGGGACACCTCGGCATGCTAATCACCTGAAAAATTTTAAAATCCACGCTTTATCACTTATTTCAACGTTTTTAACAAATAATACATTTTCAGTATGAGGTTCTCGAAGCTCAGGTTCGAAAACATCTGTTTCAACTGACGGTTTTCGCCCTAGATATCTTTCATATTTTTGATATCAAAGGATTCGATACCGACGAACTTAGCTTTCAGCTTGTAATAACTGAGTGCAGAAATACCGGGTCTGATAGAATAAAAAACGGCGATGCTCTTGTGTTCGACGTATCGGAGGGGTAAGCATGGTGAACTCCTCAAGGGACATAATCAGCATGTCGGAAGACATCTAAATATGCATGGTACGGTTTACCAAGATATATATGTGTGCATCCCTAAATATGCTCATACAAAAAATCAACCAGGAAACTCCAATAGATCATGGAATAAAAAGAGTAATTACTATGAAATAAAGATAGAAATGCAAGTAGAAGGAATGCAGAAAAATACAGACACCAAAGGAGAAGTAAAGCGAAAGTAAAATGGGCTAAGTGTCTTCAGTTCATAAAAACAAGAACTCACCACGACTAATACCCCCTATTGATCACAACATTGAAAATGACTTTTTCTACATTCAAGTGAGCATCACCAATATTTCTTACTGTAATGGTAACAACACCATCTTCATCTAAAGAAGCATTCAGCGAGGCTTGCATCAGAGGTAGTGAACACCCTAACGAATTGATCGCCCACCCAGACTTAGCACCTAAAGCGACACTTTTGATGATTGCTTTTTCACTAGGAGCCAAATTGATTTTTTGAGGAGTACTGCGACAACTTATGTTGGCAAACTTCTCAATACTCCAAATACCCGGTGAACCACTTTCAATGCATACCCATTCAGAGGGCATACCTGGTTCAGGACAGCGCTGTATGGCTCTATCACCGGCTTTAAACTCACCATATTTGGGAACACCAAATAAACACACTTTATTTCCAAACGAAGAAAAATCCGTATCAACCATATGTGCTGCTGTCATCATACCAGTGAAAACATTCGTAGCGGGTGATTGAATATGATTATTTTTAATCAATACTGCTCCTGAAGGTGCCGATGCCAGATGGAAAACAGAGAATGACGAGCTTAGCTCTACTTGATTTCCAATAAAAACCAGATTGGAAATATCTAAAAGCCGAATATGCCCCATCCCTTTATTTTCAATGATATTACCTATAAAATTTATGGAGCCTCCGAGCTTAAAATCAGCAATGTTTTCACCTGCTGTTTTTTTTAAACTGCTTCCAAAAAAGTTAGCATTAATGATGCTATCCATAGCGTTAAGTAAAGTACGGCTATCGCTAATACGATTAGCTGATATTGTCGCATTAGTAGAAGAAATAGCTGGATAATCTCCACTCTCTTGCAACCCACACCTTTCTAAAATATTATCAGATATAATGGTATTCTGAACATCGATACCATTTGCACTAAAGAATGCCACCCCGGCTTGGCCCGTATTTTTCACCGTATTGCCAGAGACAATCGTTTTTTTAATTGGGTATTGCTGTGGGTTATTGTGAAGGGCATTATCGACGATAATGCCAAATCGAACTACCGTATCAATATCATTTGCAACTACTTTCAGATTTTGAATATTAGTAAAAGCAATACCATAAGAGGTATTACTAATAGAGTTACCGCTCACTAAAAGATTGCTAAAAGTAGTACTGGATCCAGTTTTCTCATCGTTAAGAGTAATACCTCCCCCCAGAGTTCCTTTTAAACCAAAGGCATCTGTAGCGGAAAATATCCTATTACAAATGATTTTCCCATCATATGATGGGGACCCACTTGTTTTCAGAAGGATACCGTCACCATTATGCTCATATATGTCATTGTTAAAAACAAGCCATGAGAAGCAGGCACGAATAGCAATTCCCTCTTCGCCTAACTTATGAACAAGACAATTCTCCACTCTAAAATGAGATGAATCTGATATTGATATTGCATCTGTACGGTAGCTTATGTTTAAACCGCTAAGTTCAAAATTTGAACACCCTCTAATTTCAATGCCATTGCATGTTTTCCCCCACAAATCGGTGGTTTTTGATGAAGATATTGTGATGTCCTTTAAAATAAAGTTCTGTTTATTCTCAACCTTAAAAACAGCCTGATCACTTTCCTCATTATCTAAAAATACTGTCCCTCCTCCGATAATATGACAATTGGATGGCAACTCGAAGTTACCTTTACTTACTCTATAATACCCTCCCAATGTAATTTCAACGATATTATTCGATGAGAGAACTCTAGCTTGCTGTAGCATTTTATCAAAACTATCATAGCTATCTCGCTGTATCTGCATATTAACTTCTGTCAGCGATTGATTGGTGCTATCCAAACTCCTCCCATTAAAAAACATTTCGGGGCTTAACTTTATCGTTTTAGCCCCATCATTCTTAAATGAGCCAGGGCGCAGCTTATCAAAACCTACAGAGTTAGAAGTGGCCTCACCACTGCTTTCAGCACTTGAAGATATACCAGCTACAGAAGCACCAGCCGCCGCAAGCAGCATGCTTTTTACAAGTTCTCGCCTCTCCATCCTCCCCCCTTATCATCCAACACTCAAAAGTTAATAAGCTCCATCCCGTTTCAAAACAACTGAAATAGTTTTAAACAAGATAGCGATATCGTTCCATAGAGCCCAATTTTTTACATACCAAGCATCAAAATAAACACGAGTATCATAATCAATATCATTGCGCCCACTGACTTGCCATAATCCCGTCATGCCAGGCTTAGCCATAAGATAATAGTCAACATCACCTGCATATCGTTCAAGCTCAGCCTCTACAACAGGTCTTGGGCCAACCAAGCTCATTTCACCTACTAAGACATTCCAGAGTTGTGGTAATTCATCAAGGCTAGTTTTACGTATAAACGCACCAATTTTAGTAATTCGAGGATCATTTTTGAGTTTAAAATCCTTGTTCCACTCCTCGCGAGCCGCTGGATCTCTTTCAAGTAACTCACTGAGGACCTCTTGTGAGTTAGTTACCATTGAACGAAATTTTAAGCACTTAAACTTCTTTCCATTATATCCAATGCGCTCATGTCCATAGATTGCCTTCCCACCGTCTCGCGATACTTTGTAAGCCAAAAAAATCAATATAGGCATTAAGGCAACGATAATAGAAAGAGATCCTACTATATCAAACACCCTCTTTAACAACCTTGATGAACGCTTAGCAAGATTATTACTGACACGCAAGATCATCACTTCATGGCTAAAGATGAATGACATATCAGTCCCATATAATGGAACACCTCGTAGTGTTGGAATGACAGAAACTGAACGGCAATTATGTTTCACCAAATTCTTTAACCACCAATCCCGTAATGCATGCTGCTCAAATTCAAGCGCAATAATGAATTGAGTGCTCTCAACATCAGAACACTTCCATAGCTCTCGCTCATCCCTAATAATAGGAATGTTAAATTTGTTTTCAGCACAAGAGTCATCTGAGCATACAAAGGCTGCAACCTCGAACCCGAGAACCTCTTCACTTTGTAGTGCAGCGTAAGCTTCAAATGCGTTTTTTCCAGTACCGATTATTATTGTGTGCTTCTTCCAGAGGTTGAACTTGTTAAGCATTCTTTTTGTTAATGATCTGCCTAAAGGAACAAGAAAAATAATCAACGCCCAAGATATAATCCATACATAACGTGAGAAATTCCATTTTGAGAAAGCAACTAGCGCCAAATCTAAAATAGCAAAAATAATGAGTGTTCTGACGATTTCTTTTAGCTCAAACCAAAATGGTTTTCTATATGTATAATGACGGAGTCTAGTCCAAAACCAAATAACACACAAAACAGAAAGAATAAATTGAGCTGCAGCCCTAACAGCAAATTCATCTTTCGGAATGAACTCCTCTATGCCACCAAAAACATTATAAATAATAAGGTAGGAAAGATATACTGAAACATTAAATAAAAAAATATCAGACAATGCCAAAGATAACTTAGTAATATAATTTGCCATAGACCCTTTTTCCATACTCATGAGATTCGCCCAAGGAATATTATTTTATGAAATAGCGAAGAGTTATAATTTTCTTTCATGAAGTTGACATCCATAACATTTTAAAAGTGTCAGCACACCAAAAAAGTAATTAGCATAGAGTTGACTTATACTTTTACTCACACAGAAAAATAAATAAATCATATCCAATAGAACATTTATCGCTGCGTCTCAGCAGCCAAAGAGTTGTAAATAGATAGCGTATCTCTACACATTTTCACTGAGGTATAGTTTTTAAGAAAAACCTTTCTAGCATTCTCTCCCATTTTAGCCCACTGATCTTTAGATGTATTCCTAAGATAATTAGCCAAATCTTTTGAGTTTTCAGCCTCGAATAGAATTCCAGTATGGCCATCTTCAATCATTTCAGGAAATGAACTACAATTGCTCGCTAACACAGGCAGGCCATAGCTCATTGCTTCTAACGCTACCATAGCGAAGCCCTCCCAGCGACTAGGCATTACTAATACATCTGCATTAATAAGATACGGTGCTAACTCATCACTGCTGAGCCATCCCGTATATGATGTTTGCATCATTTCTCTTGGATTATCCTTGCCATGAACAGCACTACCGATGGCAGTCAAAAAAATTGCTTCCCCCTTAACTCTGGTCATGGCGTCAAGCAAAATATCGAACCCCTTCTGATAATCAAACCTTCCAACGAAAATAGCATTAATCACATCAGGCTCAAAGGGATTAGCAGTTGGTCCAGATGGTAGTTTATCCGGAACACCATTATGAACAACTTTCAGTTTTCTTTCTGATAAGCCGTATTCAATTGCGCAGCTTTTCTCATACTGGCTCACACAAATAATGACATCTGTGATAGGCGAAAGAGCACGCTCAAGTGCTGCATACAGTTTTAATTTTTTTGCCCCACCCTTCATCATAAATGAAAAAGCATGAGGGCAATAAATTACTTTGGGTCGGTAAAATGGCCACAATAAATAAAGCGCAACCCTCCCCATAAAACCAGAGAATGTACTATGAAGATGTACCAAGTCCGGTTTAAACGAAATAATAGTTTTAGTGAATGTAAGGAAGAAAATAAAAAATGAATAAATATCTCTGCCAGAGCGAGAGAAAACGATGATATTTTCTTTACCTACACCCAATTCAGACACTTGCTCAGAAGGAACAATGCATCTAACATCAATAGATTCGTCGTTAATCTGCCCTGCCACAAGTTGGCGCATTACAGTGGCAACGCCACCTTTTATTGTTTCCGCTGCATGTAATACTTTCATTTAGATGACAACCCGTCATTTTGAAAATCATCAACTATTTTACTAATCTTCTCCGCCGAGGAATGCCAAGAAAAACGTTTCACGTTATCATTACCTTTTCGCGAGAGCTCAGCCCTCAATTTATTGTCAGTGATTATTTTTATCATGGCATCAGAAATCGCTTCCGTATTATTCGGATCGAAATATATCACGCTATCCTGCAAAACTTCAGGCATAGATGCAGCATTTGATGATATAACTGGACAACCACAAGATTGAGCCTCTAACGGTGGAATTCCAAACCCTTCATAATATGATGGAAAAACAAAAGCCACCGCATTTTGATAAAGCTGTATAAGGGTTTTATCGTCGACCCTCCCCATAAATTCCACTTTATCAGTATTGGATATCAGTTTTGAGAAATCCTGTTGAGAAAAGCTCACCGCCGTTTTCCCAATTATTTTAAGTGATATTTCATACTTCTCTGATACAGATTCAAATGCCGATAGCATACCATGGAAATTTTTATGGTAATTAGGAGAGGAGACAGCAAGCAAGTAATCACCCCTCGTTATATCTTTCTCTTCTGTCTTTGAAAATGAGTTATTTACCGCATTATAAATAACTGAGATATTCTCCGTAGGGTAGCCAAAGAAATCATGAATTTCCCTCTTAGAAAACTCACTGACAGTAAGCAAATGTCGACTATTCTTCAACATTATCGGAACAAGAAGACCATATACAAATCTAAATTTCTTAGAAAAACTATCAGGGTAGCGTTTGTATGTCACATCATGATGAGTGACAATTTGATTCTTATAAAAAGCGGGGGCGGTACTGCACAAATTCAATAATAAGGGCCCACCTTTTTTCCTTAGAGCTCGAGGGAGATCGATTTGCTCCCAGTAATGACCTTTTTTTCCTTGTACAACCTCAATATTAAACTCACTAAATAATGACTTATTCAAAACGCCTTCTGGCGCTAGAACCACCACATCATCTCTTACTTTATTCAACTGGCGAGTTATTTCCTCAGCAAAACGCTGCACACCAGTCATTTCTTGAGTCAAGAACCTACCATTTATGTAAAGCATAAAAACCCCATTTGTAATAATGGCTAAACTTTAACTGTGGCATTATTGTTTTTTTCTCTTTCTCGCAACAAGTAGAACAACAATAATAACTTGGAGACAGTAACTATTGCTATTGGTGTCGGTTGAAGCATAATGCTGCCACTACACATAAACCACATTATATTAAAGCATATAGCGTTATAAAGAATATTAACAGGTAAGGAGATATTAATCTTAGCCATATATATGACAGCAAAGATAGCAAAGAAAATAGTTATGAAGAAACCTATCAAGCCCGCATTTTTGATTTGATTCAAGAACGGAGTTTGTATGCTTTTACGGTAGTTAGCAGTTCCATTCTCAACGTCGATTTGCTTTATCTCCCCCTGATCATCAGTATCTGATGGCGAATAGTATTGCCCACCAAAGCCAATTCCCAATGCAATAGCAGGAAATTTACTACCTGTATACTCCCAGTAGTCACCAAATTGTGTTGAACGCGTATTCATTGCCTTACTATTTGAAAGCATCAATACTGTAGACATTACTGCAACTAGGCCTACTGTTAGTAGCGACATTTTCACCACCGCTATTCGACCTCGAATTGCGTTGATGAAGAATTCATAAATAATATAGAGAAATGCCAAGGAGAAAACAAATTTGTACATATTGTAAAACATAAAAATGCCAATAAGCAGGGTCGATATGTAAATCACTTTGTTTTTTAATGGCCTGGTGAATAAAAGTGAAGTTATAAGCAATGCGTAGATAACAAAATATGCTGTGGCCTTATCTTGATCAATAATTGTTATTTTTACACCATACCGTTCCCATACATAGTCATGAAAAATTATGCTGGAAATAAAACCGGACATTAAATTAAGCACATCAATGACACAAAAGATTTTGAACAATTTATAAAAATCAAAACCTTTCAAATTTTCACATGATTTTTGAAATAAAAATATTGAAACCAGAAAATATATGACCCCTCTACAATAAATTAGTTGATCGTTTACCTCACCTTGCCCTCCATTTTTAATATAGGCAACAAATCCCATGCTGGAAATTATAGCCAACAGAACGCCCTGGAGAGTTATATATTTTGATATTACCGCCGAGTTTTTTACAATCTGATAACTAAACAAGCTTTTTGTCATTATTTTTTTCATAAAAACGAAAGCAAAAAGCAGCAAGAATATAATATCAATCGGAGCTAATGGCCCGATAACTTTGAAATGATAAATCCCCGTTCGTGGTATCGCTATGTTGAAGTCATGTATCGGTTTCACCATAATATTATATGATGAGTAAGAGCATATTATATAAATAGAAAATAAAATTATTGTATATATATTGAAGCCATTTTTTTTGGCAACAATGAGAAAATATATAAGCGCAATAGCTAGGAATAAAAAGAAAACTATTGAATCTTGTAATATAAGAAAGTCCATCTAGCACCCCAATATATTTCAAAAATTGGTAGCGATAAGTTTCATCACTAATTAACAGAACCATTTCTTATGGTGTGAAGATAAACTGAAAGATACTCTAAGGTTATTTTATCCTGACTGAACATCGTAAGTTGCTCGTTCGTAACTTCATTCACAGCACACCCTGCAATCACATCCTTTCCTTTATCAATAAAGTAAATGTTTGGGAGAAGCATAGCCAATTCAGAAATACCACCAACCGCATTTGTCAACACTATTTTGTTAGCAAATACACATTCAACTACCACCCTTCCAAACGGCTCTCGCCATTTTACTGGTAAAAAGGCCACATCAACCTGAGAGAAAAACTCATCAATAGATATAAAACCCATTAATTTAATATTACTTTTCTCTGCCAATCTTTTTAGTTCATCCCCTTCTTTGCCACTCGGAAAGCGACCAGCTGCATAGTAAACAGCATCGGGGTTGTTACTCGCAAACTCGCAGTAGTCATCAAACCCTTTATCTCTTGTCAATCGACCGATGAATCCAAAACGAGTCTTATTCCCTTTGTCCGATTGATAGTCAGGTCTATTCACCGCGTTATAGATATAAAAAGCGCTATCTCTTTTGAAGAAACCATTGTTGATGTGAAACGTTTTAATAAAATCACTTATGCCAACATAGGTATCAACTCTGTGGCTGGCTGAACGTTTAAAAAAGGACCACAACTTAACAGATAGTGCATTGACATTTATATTTTTATTTCTGGAATATAATGTAGAACTTGGATGAAAAAGATAATAATCTCGAGAAGTATGGATAAGTTTAATATCTCTTTTTTTGATCTCTTTCCAAATTGAAACTGAAAAACCACAAATATTATTAGTGTGAACTATATCGGGTTTAAAACTGTCAAGCTCCTCAGAAAATAATCTTGCCATTTTGAAATTATAATTATCGATAATATGCCAAGCGATTTTTTCCCACTTCTTCCTTTTCTCACCATCGTTGGAAAATGGCCAATAAATATTTTTAAGTGGCAAGTAATGAACATTCACACCATTTATAGTCGCCTTCTCTTTATTCGCCTTATCATGCAAAGTCACTACAAGTACTGAATGTCCATTTTTCACCAACTCCTCGGCTAATAGTTGTACAGAAACCTCGGCTCCACCGACTTTAAATGGTGCATATATTGTATTGACTATTAGTATTTTCATTATTTTTTGACCAAAAATAAAGTGTACTTGTAAATTTTCATTTGGGAAGAGTTTACGTTTTATAAAGCATTACAAGAGCATTATTTATATTATCGAAATACCTTTTCATGAAAAAATATAATCTAATCACCCGTATTTAATATTCTTTACAAGATAACTAATCTATAGATAACGATTTATTTTTTCCTAAAAAAATATCAGGTGGGACTTAATCCCACCTGACATCATGATTATATATGGTGCTGACTATGCCTTATCATTCGAGCGGTACTCATATTGATAGTAGCCATATCCGCCATAATAGCTACTCGCTCTGCGCTCCACCGCATTCAGTATAACACCTTTAATATCAATGCCATTCTGTTCAAAGCGCCGCATACTGATCTCTATTTCTTTCACAGTATTCATGCTGAAGCGAGCAATCATGAGAGCGGTTCCTGCATGGTGGCCAATAATAGCAGCATCAGTTACCGCCAAGATTGGTGGTGTATCGACTAATACGATATCATATTTCTTGCTTGCCCAGTCAATTAACTCTTTGAGACGAATTCGCATTAATAGCTCAGAAGGATTGGGTGGAACCTGCCCACGAGGGATAAAGTCCATACCTTCAATTTCTGTTTTACGAATCGATTCCTCGAATGTTGTCTGCTGCGACAATATGTCTGACAGACCATTCTGCCAACCTACGCCTAACAAGGTGTGTGAATAGCCTTTACGCATATCAGCATCAATTACTAATACACGCTGTCCGGCCTGTGCAATAACAGCAGCTAAATTTATACTGACAAAAGTTTTACCAATATTCGGACTTGCACCAGAAATCATTAGTACATTATTTTTTGACTCTAACATGGCAAAGTGCAAACTGGTTCTCAAGCTTCGGATAGCCTCAATAGCCAAGTCGGCCGGATTGCCTACAGCTAAGAGACTATTAGAACGTGTATTTGATTTACGTTTTGAAGATAACAACGTCTCCCGATCTTTTTTCTGTTGCCATTCTGAAAGAGGAATGCTCGCATATACGTTAATTCCATCTTGCTCTAGCTGCTCTGGAGTTTCAATTCCTTTGTGCAACATTGTCTTCAACAAGACAATAGCAACTGAAATCATTCCCCCCAAGAACGTCGCCAACAAAATAATAAGCAATTTTCTGGGTTTAACGGGCTTTGGCTGTGTAACCGCAGGATCCACAATACGGACATTACCTACAGTACTTGCTTTGGTAATGCTTAACTCCTGCTGTTTATTCAGTAATTGCATGTAAATTTCTTTGCCAGCATCTACATCTCTAGTTAAACGAATGATTTCTTGCTGCGTTTTTGGCATACCTCCTACACGCTTATTTAGACGATTTTTCTCTTGCTCAAGCGTAGCGCGTTTTTCCATCAAAGCCCGGTAGGCAGGGTGTTCACGGGTATACAGCTTTGAAATTTCTGCTTCACGAAAAGTTAACTCGTTTAATTGTGCTTCTACCGCAACAATACTGTCCAGCACAGATTTAGCTTCAAGCGATAAGTCGACAGAATCATTTTGCTGCCTAAAACGATTGAGCTTATCCTCTGCAAGATCTAATGCTCCACGAACTTCAGGGAGTTGTTCTTTTAAAAACTCTAAGCTTTTTGCTGCTTCTTCCGACTTACGCTCAACGTTTTGCAGTAAATAATTGCGAGTGATGCTATCGAGGGTTTTACGCACCAATATTGGGTCGGCCCCAGTCAAACTAAGTGCCAATACCCCCGTATCTTTTCCTTTATCCTGGACCGACAGAACCGCGAGCAAATCATTAATAGCAACCAACTTTGGTTGCTGTACAATTGTAAACTCAGTGCCAATCTTGGCACCAAGCCCACTAATTAGCAGGGATACGCCATTACCACTTGCAAGCTCACCAACTTTTCCTTTTAATATTTCAACCCCATCATTACTTAAGCTATAAGTGTTATCACTAGTGACTTTAAGGTCTAATGGGATACTTTTCCATGACTCAGGTATCGTAAGGCGTGATAAGGCTATTTCTCCAGGTACCTCTCCCATCAAACGGGCCCAACCCTGGCCGAAAACTGGAAAATACTTTTGTTCAATAACCGTATCTAGATTCAAATCATCAATTGTCTTACCCGTCACCAATCTCGACTGAATCAGTTCGATTTCTGTCGAGGAACCTGGTTGGCTGGAAGGTAACATTTCTGTAAGATTGTTGAGTAACGAATTACCAGCGTTCTGTTCTACTTGGACTAACGCGTCAGATTGATATACCGGGGTCGCAAATAGAGAATACACAACCCCGACTACCGCAAACAATGCAGTTACACCAATAATCAACCAACGATGATCTAATAATGTACCTAACAATCGACCTAAATCGATCTCATCATTGCTATTATTTGCAGCAGTATTCATCTTTGTATTTTCAGTCATTGTAATCTCTGATTAACGATTTAATGCCTGCGCCCATTTTTCAGCGCCATCAGCAAGTAAGCGGTATACAAATTCAAAAGCCTCATGGCTTTTACCATACGGATCTGGAATTTCCCGCTGCCCAAGCCAATGGGCAAACAGCATCGTTTTACCCCTTACTTCGGGAGCCAAACGACATACAGCATCAATATGCCCTTTTTCCATAACTAATATAAGCGAATATTCTCGGCACATTTCTTTGGTTAATTGTGTAGCAATATGGCCGTCAAGCGATAAATTATGCTGATTAGCCACTTCAACAGCTACAGAATCAGCAGGTTTACCGACAAGAGCTCCAATTCCTGCTGAGGCTATTTTTTTTCCATGCGCCAATCGCTGCAATAATCGCTCTCCCGTTGGAGAACGGCAAATATTACCTACGCAAACAACCAAGATTGAATCAAACATCGTTCATTCCTATGGCCAATTACGAACGCGCAGCGCGCCTTCTGTAAGATCATTGAAGCTGGCTATCGTCGGGGCCAGTTGGCTCATTACGCGATTCCAGCGAACGATAGGTGCCGCAGTGACATAAACAATATCGTAAGGTTGTAGGTGGAACTCTGACCCCATAACCATCGCTGTCGCATCAGCCATATTCAACTGATATATATCCGCCAGCTTGTTGCCTTGGGAACCGTGAAGAGGGCGAATAACGAATACCCCCGTCGCGTCAGCAGCGGTTTGGCTGATCCCCTCAGTATTCCCTAAGGCCTCGGTCAGCGTCATACCACTACGATCCATTTTCAGCGTTGAAGGGGTTTTAACTTCCCCCATGACGAATACTTTTAGGTCATCATTCCGTGGCACGTAAAGAATATCGCCTGGATACAACAACCTATTCTGGGTCAAGTCACCGTTCTGCATCAGTTGCTGTAAGGAGAGACGCTGCTCTTTGCCATCATGCGTCAGAACGATATTACGCCAATCCGCGTTCTCACTGAGCCCTCCTGCAGCGTTAATGGCATCCAGAACAGTTAATGGCACGTTAGTGATCGGTTGTTGCCCCGATGTCTTGACTTCCCCGGTCACATACGTTTTCTGTGAACGGAAAGCCGCGATATTGACGTCAACCTGAGGACTTTCGATATACTGCGCCAAGCGGCCGCTTATTTCCGAACGTACCTGGCCAACTGTTTTGCCGACAACTTTCACTTTGCCTATATATGGGTAAAAAATAGTGCCATCAGATTGAACCCAGTTACCGGTATCACTGGCGCTGCGATACTGCCCTGCCGGCGTAGTCAGTTCAGGGTGGTCCCAAACAGTAACGTTTAATACATCGCCAACGCCAATTCGATACTCGTAATTGCGCAAGGAGGCTTCCAGCGATGAATTGGGCTGAGCAACCACTTTGGTAGGACGTAATTTCTGGATTAACTTGGGTGTAACAGGATAAACATTAACCAAGTCATCAATATTGAAGTCGCTATCTTCCTGTTTTACAGTATTTTTCCCCACAGTGTTCAAATGTTGACCAGGAAACACCGTGCATCCACTGATTACGCTGATTGATATCAATAGCGATATCACTTTCAATTGTCGTTTTGCCATCAAATTATCATCACTTTCAAGTAAATGTATCTGCAAAGCTACAATGCTAGCCAACCGTGGCTGCGTCGCTGTAACCTTATCAAAATGCCTGACACTTGCTGCGTCGTCTCTCAATAAGCGCCCTGTTGCAATTTTCCATAACGTTTATCTGCCGTTGATAAGAGCAAAGCTATTATTGGTAAGATAAATAAGCTGAGAAGCCTCGCATTGGCGAAAAATCGATACCGGGGCCGATTAGGGCTTTAATTTGTATTAATAACAGTATGTTGCAGAGCAGCTTGGCAAGCTCGAACAAAAATCACTCGCCAAGGCAACTCAGCAACCCGCTATTGAATGTATACTAATATAAAAAATGAGACAGTGAAATTCCCCAAAATTCAACCACTATCCTGACTTACTCGCCGTGTTCGGGCCGGTGGGAAACCATCCAGTCTTGTTCAAAACGCTAGCCGTTCAGCCCATTCACGGAAAGCTTTGCCTTGGGTTGGGTGACGCAACCCATAAGTGACAAAAGCGCGAAGGTAGCCCAGTTTTTCACCGCAGTTGAACGATTCACCCACCAGCTCTGTCGCCTCTACCGGTTTGCGTTTCAACAATTCTGCAATCGCATCGGTCAGTTGAATACGCCCCCAGGCTCCCGGTTCCGTGGTCTCCAGCAGCGGCCAAATATCGGCGGACAAGACATAGCGCCCTACCGCAGAGTAGTTGGATTCCAACTTGGTTTCCGGCGCCGGTTTTTCAATAATCGATGTGATACGGGCACTTTCGCCAGGTTTCAGGTTGCTGGCCTCACACTCAACCACGGAATAATCATGCAGCACGTGTTCGTCTGCCTTTTGCACCAAAACCTGGCTCAGACCGGTCTGCTCAAAGCGCGCAATCATGTGTGACAGGTTGTCTTTCTTCAAATCGGCTTTTGCATCATCCAGCAAGATGTCCGGCAACAGAACGACAAACGGAGAATCACCGACCAACGGTTTAGCGCAGAGAACGGCATGTCCCAGTCCTTTTGGTTGCCCCTGGCGAATGTGCATCAGCGTTACGCCTTTTGGCGTTATCGACTGTACCTCATCCAGCAGTTGCCGTTTCACGCGTGCCTCCAGCATCGCCTCCAGCTCGAATGAGGTATCGAAATGGTTTTCAATGGCGTTCTTGGAAGAATGCGTCACCAGGATGATCTCTTTAATCCCCGCCGCGACGCATTCGTTGACAATGTATTGAATCAACGGTTTATCAACGATTGGCAACATCTCTTTCGGAATCGCTTTGGTCGCCGGCAGCATACGCATGCCCAATCCGGCAACGGGAATAACCGCTTTCAACTTCGTCATGGTAGACCTCATTCAATCTCGTGATCGCTTTCAGCCGCAGTGGCGACAGCCTGTTACTTTCCCAACGTCTGCTTCAACCAGCGGGTGAAGTTTTCGCCTTCGGAACCGTGACGCACCCCATACTGCACAAACGCCTTCATATAGCCAAGCTTGTCACCGCAATCATGGGACTTACCGCTCATATGGAACGCTTCCACCGTTTGTTCATCCATCAGCATCGCAATCGCATCGGTCAGTTGAATCTCATCACCCGCGCCGGGAGGGGTTTTCTCAAGTAGCGGCCAAATATCGGCGGCAAGCACATACCGGCCGACGACGGCCAGGTTGGAAGGGGCATCCTCGCGGGCCGGCTTCTCAACCACCGCCGTCATCGGTGCGCTTTCTCCCGCTGCGATCGTCGCGCCTGCGCAATCTACCACACCGTATTTGGACACATCTTGTTCCGGCACAGGTTCAACCATAATCTGACTGTATCCCGTCTCGTCGAAACGCTGAAGCATCTTGGCCAGATTTTCTGTGCGTAAATCCGCCGTTGCATCATCCAGCAAAACATCCGGAAGCAGCACCACGAAAGGAGAATCACCCACCATTGGTTTGGCGCAAAGCACCGCATGCCCCAGCCCTTTCGCCTGTCCTTGACGCACCTGCATCACGGTGACATCCGGCGGACAAATGCTTTGCACTTCAGCCAGGAGCTGGCGCTTCACGCGCGCTTCAAGCATCGCCTCCAGCTCAAACGAAGTGTCAAAATGGTTTTCAATCGCATTCTTTGATGAATGCGTGACCAATACGATATCTTTAATCCCTGCCGCCACGCATTCAGCAACAATATACTGGATTAAGGGCTTATCGACCACGGGCAACATTTCTTTAGGGATAGCCTTGGTCGCCGGCAACATACGGGTTCCCAGGCCCGCAACGGGGATCACTGCCTTAAGTCTTGTTTGCATTTTCATTCCAATTCATCGTAGCGCTGCATTCATCTGTGCAGCGTGAACAAGGGGATTCAATCGGGCACGCTACCGCCCTTGGCTTGCAGCTACCAAAGTACTGTTAATGGCGTATCCCCCCACGTCATTGCATGAGCCAGGCAATTTTTATGCAAAGCGGCACTCATTCTTCGTTTGAACTGTCATGCTGTTCACAAAAAAATAAAAAAAACGGTGCCTTTATAACCAAACAATGTTAGTTACTGCCGTTATATGACTAAGATTCTTATACTAATGTCTAAGTGATACAAGCCTTAGATCCCCCCAGTCAGCCGTTTTCAGAATAAGACTACTCGTGCCACATACCGATAAGAATCATAGCCAAAGAAAATTGTTTTAATGTTTTGATTTAAATAAATTTAATAAGGCGTTTCTTTTCTGAGCGTATGGCATCCCGGTAGATATTTGCTCCCCAGGCCCTTGATTCCTTTGGCCGCTCGGCGCCGATCGATGTTTACGGCAATCCTCCTGTTCTGAACCACATCCTCCCGATTAAAGTTGAATTTTGCCGCCTCAACGCCCATCATTCCCGTGCGGCATAAGCCGTAGAACTTACAGGTGAAATTGGGCGTATGGAATGGATCGCTGATCCAACAATTTGGGCCGGCCTGGCCACTTTGGTCGTGCTGGAAATCGTGCTGGGTATAGACAACCTTGTCTTCATCGCCATTCTGGCGGACAAATTACCAAAACAACAAAGAGATAAGGCCCGTGTCGTCGGTTTGTTGCTGGCGCTGGTCATGCGTCTGGCGCTGCTCGCCTCCATCTCGTGGCTGGCGACGCTGACCAAACCGATGTTCATCGTCGCGGAGCACCCCTTCAGCGGCCGCGATCTGATCATGTTGGTCGGCGGGATATTCCTGCTGTTCAAAGCCACCATGGAGCTCAATGAGCGGCTGGAAGGCAAGGACGAAGAGCAGCACGGCGCGCGCAAAGGCGCACGTTTCTGGCCGGTCGTGGCGCAGATCGTGGTGCTGGACGCCGTTTTCTCGCTCGACTCGGTGATCACCGCGGTGGGGATGGTCGATCACCTGGCGGTGATGATGATCGCGGTCTGTATCGCCATCGGCCTGATGCTGCTGGCCAGCAAACCGCTGACGCGCTTCGTCAACGCGCACCCGACTATCGTTATCCTGTGCCTGAGCTTCCTGCTGATGATTGGCTTTAGCCTGGTGGCGGAGGGCTTCGGCTATCACATTCCTAAAGGCTACCTCTACGCGGCGATCGGCTTCTCGGTCATGATCGAAGCGCTGAACCAGCTGGCGCAGTTCAACCGCCGTCGCTTTCTGTCGAAGGTGCGGCCACTACGTGAACGCACCGCCGAAGCGGTGCTGCGCATGCTGAGCGGCAAACATGAAGAAGCGGAAGTCGACAGCCATTCCGCCAACCTGCTGGCGGACAGCGACAGCGAAAACGGCGAGATCTTCAATCAGCAAGAGCGGCGCATGATCGAACGCGTACTCGGCATGGCGCAGCGCACGGTCAGTAGCATCATGACCTCGCGTCACGACGTCGAATACCTTGAGCTGAACGATCCGCAGGAAAAGCTGACGCAGTTGCTGGAACGTAATCAGCACACGCGCATCGTGGTGGTGGAAAGCAGCGCCAGCGACGAACCGCTGGGCGTGATCCACACCATCGACGTTCTCAAACAGCAACTGGCGCAGGCGCCGCTGGATCTGCGTGCGCTGATACGCCAACCGTTGATCTTCCCGGAGCAGCTCACGCTGTTAAGCGCCCTGGAGCAATTCCGCCAGGCGCAGACGCACTTCGCCTTCGTGGTCGATGAGTTCGGCTCCGTCGAAGGCGTCGTCACCCTGACGGACGTGATGGAAACTATCGCCGGCAACCTGCCGGAGGCCGGCGAAGAGGTGGACGCACGCCATGACATTCAGCAAAACGAAGACGGCAGCTGGATCGCCAACGGCTATATGCCGCTGGAAGATCTGGTGCTGTACCTGCCGATGCCGCTGGAAGACAAGCGCGAATACCACACGCTGGCGGGGCTGTTGATGGAACACAGTCAGCGCGTGCCGCAAGAAGGAGAACAGATCAAGATCGGTGACTACCTGTTCGAACCATTGGAGGTCAACAGCCACCGCATCCTGAAAGTGAAGATCACCCCGCCTCCTCCACCGGAGGAGTACGAGGTTTAACATCGAGGCCGGGCATCGCCCGGCCTTCCTTTTACTGGGGAACCAGCAGCTCCGTCGCCACGATCACCACCACCAACCCGACAATTACCGGCACTGAAGTACGCTTCACCACATCAAACGGCGAGATTTTCGCCATACCGGAGACCGCCACCACCACGCCGGAGACCGGCGACAGCGTGCGGCCGAGATTCGAGGCCTGCAGCATCGGGATCACCAGATAGGCAGGATTCACGCCCATCTGTGCCGCCAGTTTCGGGATCAGTTCGACAAACGCATAGAACGGCGCATTGCCGGAGCCGGTGGTCATGGCCGCCAGCATGGTGATCACCACCAACACCAGCATCATGATCAAACCGCCGGTACCGAACGACTGCGCCAACCCGATCAAGCCGCTGATAAAGCCGACGGTGCTCAACCCTTGCGCGAAGACACCCGCGGCCACCAACAGCATCACCACGCTGGCGAAAGCGTCCGCCATACCGCGATACGCCACTTCCAGGCCGCTGAATACCTGTTTGGCGCTGAAGCTGCGCACAAACTCGATCGCTGCCGCCAACAGTATGCACCCTACCAGCACGGTAATAATGTGCAGCTCCGGGCCCCATTTGCCGTCGAAGATCAGCACGCCGAGGATCGGCGTAAACGGCAATATCGCGTAGAACCCCGGCGCATGGGTTTTGATCTCGCTGACGTCCATAATGTGGTGCTGTTCATCACTCTTCTTATCGAGATAACGCTGCCAGAAAAAGTGCGCCACGGCCATGCAGACGATGGCGGCAATCGAGATAGGCAGCGTGGTTTTGAACGCGAAGTCCACCAGCGGCATTTCCGCCGCCTTGGCTGCCAGTACCACGTCGCCGGAAGTCGGCGCCAGGATAATCGCCGCCGGCGAAGCGCAAATGGCCGCCGCGGCGCCGCGGCTAATGCCAACGTTCACCATCAATGGGAACAGCGTCGCCATCAGCAATACGCCGAGCCCGGTAGCGGAAGAGACAGCCAATGACATCAGACAAGCGACAAAATAGGCCGCCACCATCAGCAGATAAGGCGAATTGATCATCTGCAATGGGCGCGAGGCCAGCTTGACGACCACGTCGTTGGCGCCGATATGCGTCATATAGGCGGCGAAACCGCACAGCATCATGATCATCATGCCCAGATCGCCGCCGCGGCTCATCAGCAAAATCTTGACGTACTCGATCATATCGGTCGCGCGCCAGCCGGTAGATGCGGCGCCGGACGGCAACAGCGTTTTTCCCATCAGGGCGCTGATGCCTAGCAGCAGCAGCCCTCCCACCATCAAGACGCCCGTGGCGGAATACCCTTTGATGATGTAACGGCCCACGCCCGCCGCCACCGCCGCGCCAATAAGAAGCTCTATCATGTTTCCTCAACTCGTCATTTTTTCGCGCTCAGGCGCATAGTCATAGCAGAATGCGCCCTTACTCTGCACAAATTGAGCGCGGGTCTTCATGACCTTCATCAAGGTAACGGAGGGAAATTATCGCGGGAAACGTCGATACTGACGCGGGCCGCAAGACGGCCCGCGTCAGGAGGGATTACAGCTTGTCGAGCAGCTTTTTCAGATCCTGACCCTCGCGTGAATCCTTGTTCTTTTCAGCCCATTTGTTCAGCGCATCTTTGGCCCGATCGTGCAGCGTTTTACGCAGCACCTGATCGACCTGCAGTTGGTAATTCAGCTGTTGCCAAGGCCCATAGACCCGCAGCGGAATCGGCGTTTTTTGCAGTTGCTCGATCAGTTCGCCGCGCCCTTGCCAACCGCCAGTGACGCGCACATTAAGCGCCATATCGCACTGTTTTCCCGGCATATCGATACTGCCGGCGCCGGTCAGCGCCAGCAACGGCGAATCCGCCGTCAGGCTGCTGAGCTTGACAGTGCCTTGGCTCAGGCTGGCCCGCGCCGAGACGCTTTTGACTTCGGTATAGCGCTGATAGCTGTCTTGCCCGCGCACGCTGTTATCGTTACGCGCCACCGCCTGTTGGATCAATTGCTGAATGTTCAGGCCGTGCAGCTGCGCATCCTGCATCGCCAGCTGCGCCGTACCGCTCCAACGGTGCTCAAATGACTCTGAAGAAAGACGATCGCCGGTCAAATCCCCTTTCATGCTGAATTTTCCGGTCAGCATCTGCGGCATCTCGAAGGCTTTGAGCACCGCGCCGAGCTCAACCTGGTTCAGGGTCGGCTGCACGTTTATCACCGGTTTATTGCCGCGTGCGTCGAGCGATCCCGGCAAAGAGAAATCACCGCCGGCCAATTGCCCGGCAAGTTTATGCAGCGTCAGCAGGCCGCGTTGATTATCTGCCGCGACGGCTAACTGGGTAACGTTCATACCGCGGTAGGTCAACTGCGCCGCCTGCAGATTCAACTGTGCATTGAAATCGCGCAGCGCTTCCAGGTTCTGCTGCCGATCGTCGACCTGGCTGGCGATCACCGGCGCGGCGGTCACGGCGGGCTGTTCGGCGGTATTGGTGCTGGATTGCCAACCGGAAAGCGCGTCGAGATCGAGATTAGCCGAATTCAGGTTCACCACATAGCCGGGCACCGCTCCCAGGCTGGCGCTGATATCGCCGGTCAACTGGCTGTTATTGGCGCTGACGTTCAGCTGGGTGACGGCAATGTGCGCCGGCGTCTGTTGATAGACCACCTGAGCATTCCCCTCGCCTTGAATACCGCCGTTCGGAATATCTGCTCCCACCAATTGGTAATTGAACTGGGTCACCTTGGCGCCGATCTGGTGCGGGAACTGCTGCAGATCGATATCGGCCGCCATGCTGAAGGCCAGGTCGCGCTGATCGCGGTTGACCCGGCTGGAAATGTCCAGCTGCGCCTGCCGTTTCTCCGTTTGCTGCAGGGTAAGATTGATGTCCCGGACATTGATTTGCGCGTTGTCGGCGCGCTGCCAAATCAGCAAGCTGTCCACGACGCGCAAGTTATCGATGTCGAACTTCCAGGCCGTGTCTGCCGCATCAGCGCCGCTGCCGGCCGGCGCAATCGGGGCGTCCACTTGCGAGTGCTCTTCACTGTCGGGCGTGAGGCGAATGACGGCATTTTTCAACATCACCTGTTTCACAAACAGCTGATGCGACAGCAGCGGCAACAGTTTGACGTCAAGGCGCATGTTTTCCGCGCTCACCACCGGCGTCTTGGCGCCCGGCGCGGTCAGCGTCATGCGCCCGGCCAAAATACTGAGCTGCGGCCAGATATGCCAACGCAGGTCGCCTTCAAGCGTTAGCTGGTAGCCGCTCTTCTGCTCGACCTTTTTGACCATGTAACCGCGAAAATCATTCGGATTGACCAGCAGTACCAGCGCGGACATTCCCGCCACCACGACCACCAGTAAAATCGCCAATGTCGTCAGTAATCTTCTCATGCCACCCTCTTGTCAGCGCCACACCGACGGTGCATCTCGCGCCGTTAGTCCTTGTCGATTCGACTGGCTACTGCGCCCTGCTGATCGCGATATTTTGCGTCCTGCCGGCTGTTATATGGCCGGGCCGCCGGGCCGGACAACGGCTCAAAGCTCAAGGCGCCAATCAGCATCCCCGGCCGCAGCGCCAGCGGCAGCTTGCCGGAGTTGTAAAACTCCAGCACGATGCGCCCGTGCCAGCCCGGATCGATCCGGTGCGCGGTCACGTGCACCATCAGCCCCAGACGCGCCAGAGAAGAACGGCCGTCGAGCCAACCCACGAGATCGTTCGGCAGCGTCACGGATTCGAACGTCACCGCCAGGGCCAGTTCGCCGGGATGAAGGAAGAACGCCTCGCCTTCCGGCAGGACAATCTCGTCGCTCATCACGCGATCCAGCGCGGCGCTGACTTCATCTTTCGGCCCGCTGAGATCGATAAACGGCGCGGTATGGCCGCGGAACACGCGGAACTGATTGCCCAAACGGACATCTACTGTGGCCCCGTTGATGCGTTCGAGCGGCGGGCGCGGCGAAATCACCAGTTTCTCGCTATCCAGCCAGGCTTCTATATCGCGGTCGCACAGTCTCATGTCTTTCTTCTCCATCAAAACGCGTAACTAAACAAAAATTGCCACACAACGGGCGAAAGGTCTACGCCGGGGTGCAAATAGTTGGCCGTCGGCCGGAAATGCGCATTTCCGGCCATTAAGCGGCATTATTCAAAGAATTGGCTGATTTTGGCTTTCAGAATATCGATCGCGATGCGGTTTTTGCCGCCGCGCGGAACGATGATATCGGCGTATTGTTTGGAAGGTTCGATAAACTGCAGGAACATCGGGCGCACGGTCTTCTGGTATTGCGCCATCACCGAATCCATCGAGCGGCCGCGCTCGTTGACGTCGCGCTTCATGCGGCGCATCAGGCAGATATCCAGCGGCGTGTCGACGAAGATCGAGAAGTTCATCTCCTGGCGCAAACGGATATCCGTCAGCAGCAAGATCCCTTCCAGAATGATCACTTTTTTAGGTTCCAGGTGGACGGTTTCTTTCTTGCGCGTGTGTTCGGTGTAGCTGTACAGCGGCAGCTCGATCGCCTTACCGGCCTTCAGCATCTGCAGATGCTGGAACAGCAGGTTGTGATCCATGGCGCTCGGGTGGTCATAGTTGGTTTTGACCCGTTCTTCCATGGTCAGGTGAGTCTGGTCTTTATAGTAACTGTCTTCTGGAATAACGCCGATGTGCTCATCGCCGACTTGCTCGCGGAGTTCGCGGTACAACGTGCTGGCGATAAGGCTTTTTCCGGAGGCAGATGCGCCAGCTATACCAATAATGACGCACTGATGCGGATTGTCAGTCATAAAATTAAAGACCTGATTTCATAGTGTGAAGGGGGGGAACTAAAACGCGACAATTATAGGGAGTCGCCGGGGATTGCGCCACTGTATATTGATATTGCGCGGCGGCGGGCGAATTCGGGCTGCCACACCACGGCCACGCGGCATTTTAAGAATCTCGCAGCTAGGGCAACGCACCGTAACGGGTTACACTCCCCGGCGCTGACTTTTGCTCCCCGCCCCCTTTCATCGGAGATTGATGTGCTGGATTGGTATTTTCTGACTTTTTTCGGCGACAGCATGTTGCTGCTGCCCTGCGCGCTGATTCTGTTTTTATTGCTGCTCATGTCTCCCGCCACCCGCGCGGCGGGTTGGCAGTGGGCGCTGATCTTCGGGTTCACCGGCGGGGTGGTCTGCCTGTCCAAACTGGCCTTTATGGGCTGGGGCATCGGCAGCGAGCGCTATGATTTCACCGGATTCAGCGGTCATTCCGCCCTCGCGGCCTGCATCTGGCCGCCACTGCTCTGGACGTTGACCGGCCGATTTTCCCACCCGATACGTAGCATCGCTTTGCTGACCGGGTGGATATTGCCTTTCGCCATCGGCGTTTCGCGGCTGGTAATTCGCGTGCACTCGGTATCCGAGGTGATCAGCGGGCTGATTTTAGGCTACCTGGCCAGCGCCCTGTTCCTGCGGTTGCAGCGGAACAAAACGCGCCCGCATCTCTCCTGGCCACACTTCGCCATCGCGCTGGCCTTGCCGTTGGCGCTGATGGGGCAGCGGCAGCCGGCCCCCACCCAGGGATTGCTGGAGCATATCGCCAAAACGCTGGCGCAGATCGAACGCCCTTATACCCGTGCCGACCTGCACAAGCCTACCCCTATCCGATAAAAAAACCCGGCGCTTAAGCCGGGTTCTTTCACTGCCGCAAACAGATTACAGCGCGCGGAAGGCAATCTCCGTCGGGATCGCTTCGCCCTGCCAATACATCTGCGCCGCCACACGGCCGGCCAGTTGACGATACATGTCGGCGAATTCGCTCTCCGGACGGCTGATCACCGTCGGCGTACCGCGATCCAGATCTTCGCGCAGCGAGATATGCAGCGGCATCTGCCCCAGCAGACGGCTGTTATATTTCTGCACCAACTTCTCGGCGCCGCCGGTGCCAAAGATCGGTTCATGGTGGCCGCAGTTACTGCAGATGTGCACGCTCATGTTTTCCACGATGCCCAGCACCGGCACATGCACTTTCTCGAACATCACGATGCCCTTGGCGGCATCCAGCAGGGCGATATCCTGTGGCGTGGTGACTACCAGCGCACCGGTCACCGGAATGTTCTGCGACAGCGTCAGCTGGATGTCGCCGGTGCCCGGCGGCATGTCCAGCACCAGGTAATCCAGATCCGGCCACAGAGTATCCTGCAGCAGCTGCATCAGCGCCTTGCTGGCCATCGGGCCGCGCCACACCATGGCGTTGTCGTCGGTCACCAGATAACCGATGGAGTTGGTCGCCAGGCCGTGCGCCATGATCGGCGCCATGTGCTGCCCATCCGGCGAAGTCGGCCGCTCATGTTCGGTGCCCAGCATATTGGGGATCGACGGGCCGTAAATGTCGGCGTCCAGAATACCGACCTTGGCGCCTTCGGCGGCCAGCGCCAGCGCCAGATTGACGGCGGTGCTGGATTTCCCCACCCCGCCTTTGCCGGAGCTGACGGCGATGATGTTGCGCACGCCTTTGATCCCGGCTTGGCCGTTGGCGCGTTTCAGCGTCGTGATATCGTGTTTCAGCTTCCAGTCGATGGCGGCGGCGCCGGTCACGCGCAACAGCTCAGGGCCGACGCTCGCCTGCAGCGCTTCAAAACCGCTCTGCCAGGCAAACGGCATCGTCAGTTCGATATGCAGTACGTCGTCCAATAATGCGCAGTGATGAATAGCCTTCAGCGCAGTCAGGTTGTTTTTCAACGTCGGGTGTTCAAAGGCGGCCAGTACACCGGTCACCAGGGCGCGCAGAACTTCGGGGTTGGTCTGCTCAGGGGATTTTGCGTTCATCCCGGCTCCTTGATTTTGAATGGGTAGCTTCCGGCTAAGCATACCAGAACTGCGCGGCGGCTGGCGCGTATAACCTGTAAGAAACCGCCCTAGCAGCGAAGGGCGCGATCGGTTAACATCGAAGGCCCTTTTATTCATTACAGAAAGCAAGTTCTCACTATGGCTCAAGTCGCGAAAAAATTATTGGTGACGTGCGCGCTACCGTACGCAAATGGTTCCATCCATCTCGGCCACATGCTCGAGCACATCCAGGCGGATATCTGGGTGCGTTACCAACGAATGCGCGGCCACGAAGTGCATTTCATCTGCGCGGACGACGCGCACGGCACGCCGATCATGCTGAAAGCGCAGCAACTGGGCGTTAAACCGGAAGAAATGATCGCGGAGATGAGCCAGGAGCACCAACAGGATTTCGCCGGCTTTGGCATCAGCTATGACAACTATCATTCGACCCATAGCGATGAAAACCGTGAGCTGTCCACCCTGATTTACAGCCGCTTGAAAGAAAACGGGTTTATCAAGAACCGCACCATTTCTCAGCTGTACGATCCGGAGAAAGGCATGTTCCTGCCGGACCGTTTCGTGAAAGGCACCTGCCCGAAATGCAAATCACCGGATCAGTACGGCGACAACTGCGAAGTGTGCGGCGCCACCTACAGCCCGACGGAACTGATCGATCCGAAGTCTGTCGTTTCCGGCGCGACGCCGGTGATGCGCGACTCGGAGCACTTCTTCTTCGATCTGCCGGCCTTCAGCGAAATGCTGCAGGCGTGGACGCGCTCCGGCGCGCTGCAAGAGCAGGTGGCGAACAAGATGCAGGAGTGGTTCGAATCCGGTCTGCAGCAGTGGGACATCTCCCGCGATGCGCCTTACTTCGGCTTCGAAATCCCGGATGCGCCGGGCAAATACTTCTACGTCTGGCTGGACGCGCCGATCGGCTACATGGGCTCCTTCAAGAACCTGTGCGACAAGCGCGGCGATCTGAACTTCGACGAGTTCTGGCGCAAAGACTCCACCACCGAGCTGTACCACTTTATCGGCAAGGACATCGTCTACTTCCACAGCCTGTTCTGGCCGGCGATGCTGGAAGGCAGCAACTTCCGCAAACCGACCAACCTGTTCGTGCACGGCTACGTGACGGTGAACGGCGCCAAGATGTCAAAATCGCGCGGCACCTTCATCAAGGCCGGCACCTACCTGCAGCATCTGGACGCCGACTGCCTGCGTTATTACTACGCCGCCAAGCTCTCTTCACGCATTGATGACATCGATCTCAATCTGGAAGACTTCGTGCAGCGCGTGAACGCCGACATCGTCAACAAGGTGGTGAACCTGGCGTCACGCAACGCCGGCTTTATCAACAAGCGCTTCGGCGGCAAGCTGGCCGACAGCCTGGCCGATCCGGCGCTGTACCAGACCTTCGTCGACGCGGCGCAGAGCATCGCCGAAGCCTACGCCGGCCGCGAGTTCAGCCGCGCGATCCGCGAAATCATGGCGCTGGCCGATCTGGCCAACCGTTATGTGGATGAGCAGGCACCGTGGGTAGTGGCGAAGGAAGAAGGCCGCGACGCCGATCTGCAGGCCATCTGTTCAATGGGCATCAACCTGTTCCGCGTGCTGATGACTTACCTGAAGCCGGTGCTGCCTTCGCTGACCGAGCGCGCCGAAGTGTTCCTCAATGCCGAGCTGAGCTGGGACGCGATCCCGCAGCCGCTGCTGGGCCATCAGGTGAACGCGTTCAAAGCGCTGTTCAACCGCATCGATCTGGACAAGGTCAACGAGATGGTCAATGCCTCGAAGGAAGACATGGCCGCCGCCAAGCCGGTGACCGGCCCGCTGGCTGACGATCCGATCCAGGAAACCATCACCTTCGACGACTTCGCCAAGGTCGACATGCGTATCGCCCTGATCAAGAGCGCCGACTTTGTCGAGGGCTCCGACAAGCTGCTGAAGCTGCAGCTGGATCTGGGCGGCGAATCGCGCCAAATCTTCTCCGGCATTCGCTCCGCTTACCCGGATCCGAAAGCGCTGGAAGGCCGTCTGACCATCATGGTCGCCAACCTGGCGCCGCGTAAAATGCGCTTCGGCGTGTCAGAAGGCATGGTGATGGCGGCGGGCCCCGGCGGGAAAGAGATCTTCCTGCTGAGCCCGGACAGCGGCGCGCAGCCTGGCATGCAGGTCAAGTAATCGCGCAGATGCGTGGCATAGGGAGGGTCGAGCTTGCTCGGCCCTTTTTTATTGCCCCAACCCCCACGTTATAAGCATGAAGAAAAAGTCATAACCGCCCTGATTCCCCTGCCCGCCGCATCCGGCTATGATGCTCCGAAACCCAAAATAGACGTCCAGACAGAAAGACTGCTATAACAGACCTTCACCGGGATCGTTTCCCTGCTTTTTTTGGAGCCTATAATAATGAAAAACCTCAAGACTTCGCTGCTCGCCCTCAGTCTGCTGGCTGCCCTGCCGCTGCAGGCGGCGGAAAACGCCGCCGTGCCGGCCGCCATCGCTCAACATCAGGGGCCGGTGCGCATCGCGGTGATCCGCAACCTCGGATCCGACGACAACACCACGCAATTTTTGGCGGGCGCCATTCAGGAAGGGCGCAAGCTGGGCTTCAAGGTGGACACCTTCCTCAGCAACGGCGACGACGCGCGTTTTCAGGACTTCGTCAACCAGGCCATCAGCCAGAAATATGACGGCGTCATTCTCTCGCAGGGGCGAGCCCCCTATTCCACCGATCTGGTCAAACGCCTCGCGGCGGCTGGCATCGCCGTCGCGGCTTTCGATACCGACGTCAGCGGCCGCGTTCCCGGCGTCACCGTCTCGCAGCAGGACGACGCTTCGCTGGCCAACGCCTCGTTCGGCCAGTTGGTGAAGGATTTCAACGGCCAGGCCAACATCATCAAACTCTGGGTGGCAGGCTTCCCCCCGATGGAGCGCCGCCAGGCCGCTTACCAGCAGTTGCTGAAACAGCATCCGGGCATTCATGAGCTGGAATCGATTGGCGCGGTTTCATCCGACGTGCAGGGAGATACCGCCAATAAAGTGGGTGCGGTGCTGGCGAAATACCCGAAAGGCAAGATTGACGCCATCTGGGGCACCTGGGACGCTTTCACCCAGGGCGCTTACAAGGCGTTGAAAGAGAACGGCCGCACCGAAATCAAACTGTACAGCATCGATATCTCCAACCAGGATTTGCAGCTGATGCGCGAGGCCGGCAGCCCATGGCAAGTCAGCGTGGCGGTGGATCCGAAGCTGATCGGCGCGGTCAACCTGCGCCTGGTGGCCAACAAGATCGCCGGGGAAAGCACGCCGGACAGCTATCAGTTCAAAGCAGCGGTCATTCCGCAGGCGCTGCTGCTGGCGCAGCCGGGGCCGGTCAACGTCGCCGGGCTGGCGAAGATCATCCCCGGCTGGGGCACCAGCAGCGATTTCGTTCAGCCATGGTTCGCCACGCTGCAGGCCGAACACGGTAAATAATGCTGTTTTTGACGAGGCTGCCGACGCAGCCTCTGTTTTTAAACTAATTATCGGCTTTCCCCTTCCGTCCCCGCCAAAATGCGCTATGTTATCTGCATCGCCCAATAACTGTATGCATAAACAGGCCTCAAATGAAGGGATTCCCCTCGCTGATCAACGTACTGCTGGCCAGTTCGCTGGTGTTGACCATCGGCCGCGGCGTTACGCTGCCGTTCATCACCATCTACCTCACCGAACATTTCCATCTGCTGCCGAAGAGCGTGGGCGTGATCCTGGGCGTCAGCCTGACCCTCGGCATCCTTGCCAGCCTGTACGGCGGCTATCTGGTGGACAAATTCAGCAAAAACCGCCTGATCCTGCTGTCGATTTTATTGTTCGCGCTGAGTTTCTTCGCCATTCCCTGGATCCCGCGCCCCGGCGGCGTGATCGTGGTGCTGGCGATCCTGCATACCTGTTATTCGGTGTTAAGCATCACCATAAAGGCCTGCTTCGCCGACTGGCTGCCGGTCGAGCAGCGCATCAAGGCTTTCTCAATCAACTACACGCTGGTCAACGTCGGCTGGGCGATCGGCTCTGCGCTCGGCGTTCTGGTGGCCGGGCTTAGCCCGCTGCTGCCGTTTTACCTGTCGGGGGGATTGGCGCTGGCGACGGTGACGGCGCTAAGCCTGCGCTTGCGCGGCCGGGAACAGCGCCCGACAACAACCGCCGCCGCACCGGCGGCACTCCCCAACTTCCGTCAGACGCTGACCATCTTGCGAAACGATCGGCGGCTTATCTACTTCACCCTCGGCAACACCCTGGGCGCCGTGGTGTTCGGTCAGTTCACCGGCTATCTGTCGCAGTATCTGATCACCGTCTCCAGCGCCGAGTTCGCCTACAAAATCATTGGGTTGGTGATGATCGTCAACGCCGGCATCGTCATCGCCCTGCAATACCTGCTCAGCCGCGGCATGCGCCAGGAAAACATGCTGCGCTGGCTGGTGCTGGGCACGCTGTTTTTCATCGTCGGGCTGCTCGGTTTCATGGCGGCCGGCCAGGCGGTCTGGCTGTGGCTGGCGGCGATGGCGGTGTTTACCTTAGGCGAGATCATCGTTATCCCGGTGGAATACATGTTCATCGACTTTATTGCGCCGCCGCACCTGAAAGGCAGTTACTATGGAGTACAAAACCTCAGCGCGCTGGGCGGCGCCATCAACCCGGTGCTGTGCGGGGTGCTGCTCAGCTATGCCGCGCCGCCGTTGATGTTCGTGATGCTGATCGTCGCCGCCCTGCTCAGCCTGCTATTTTTCTTCCTCGGCCACCGGCTGGCGGAACGTTCTGCGGCAACGGCCGAAGACGCGCGCTGATCCCGCAGGCAGCGGCCTATACGGGCTGTCAACCCGCCGCTCGGGCATAGCACCCATAGCGAGAATTCATGGTGCGATCTGTGGCATGGCTCACAGTTTAATTGTATGATGAATACATCAGTTAAACGGGAAAAGACAATGGCCAACGTGCTCACACTGTGCTGGAAATACCTGAGGGCCCTGCTCCTTATCTACCTGTGTCTGTTCGTCGGCAACGCGGTGGCGGCGCTGCTGCCGTTCGCCATTCCCGGCAGCATCATTGGCATGCTGCTGCTGTTCGCCCTGCTCTCTACCCAGATTATGCCGGCCAAATGGGTTAAACCCGGCTGCCATTTGCTGATCCGCTATATGGTGCTGCTGTTCGTGCCGATCGGCGTCGGGGTGATGAAATACTACGACCAGATCGTCGCGCATCTGGGCCCGCTGGTTATCTCTTGCCTCATCAGCACGCTGATGGTGTTGGTGGTGGTCGGCTATACCTCACACTATTTTCATCGCGAGCGCCGCATCGCCGGCAAGCCCGACGACACGGAGGGCAATTCATGATCCATGAAATCTGGTGGTCGTTGCCGCTGACGCTGGCGGTCTATTTCGCCGCGCGCTGGCTGGCGCGCAGGCTGAATATGCCGCTGCTCAACCCGCTGCTGGTGTCCATGGCGGTGATCATCCCGCTGCTGCTGCTCACCGGTATTCCCTATGAACGCTACTTTCAGGGCAGCAAAATCCTCAACGATCTGCTGCAGCCGGCGGTCGTCGCGCTGGCCTTCCCGCTCTATGAGCAGCTGCACCAGATCCGCGCGCGCTGGAAGTCGATTATCGCGGTGTGCTTCATCGGCAGCCTGACCGCCATGATCAGCGGCGGCGCCATCGCCCTGTGGCTGGGCGCCACGCCGGAAATCGCCGCCTCTATCCTGCCGAAATCGGTCACTACGCCGATCGCCATGGCCGTCGCGGACTCGCTCGGCGGCATTCCGGCGATCAGCGCAGTCTGCGTCATTTTCGTCGGTATCCTCGGCGCCGTGTTCGGCCATACGTTATTCAACCTGTTGAAAATCACCACCCACTCGGCGCGCGGCCTGGCGATGGGCACGGCATCCCACGCGCTGGGCACCGCACGCTGCGCCGAGATGGACTACCAGGAAGGCGCTTTCGGCTCGCTGGCGTTGGTGATCTGCGGCATCATCACCTCACTGCTGGCACCGTTCCTGTTCCCGGTGCTGCTGCGCCTGTTCGGCTGAACAGGGTGAAACTTGCGATACATCTCGCATTTATGTATTTCATTGCATTAATTTCATCAATTAAGAGACATAAATCACACTTTAATGTCTCTGGCCTGCCTAGAATGTTATCCCGTTAACCCGTAGAGAGACTTTCTATGCATCCGCGTTTTCACACCGCTTTCAGCGCACTGCCCGCGACACTGCAATCCGCCCTGCGGCCTTATCTGGACGCGCCAGACTTTCCGGCGATGTTCACGGCCGAGCAAGCGGCGGCGATCCGCACAGGCTGCGGGTTGGACGATGATGCGCTGGCATTCGCGCTGCTGCCGCTGGCGGCGGCCTGCTCGTTAACCCCGATATCGCACTTTCACGTCGGCGCCATCGCGCGCGGGCAAAGCGGCAACCTCTATTTCGGCGCCAATATGGAGTTCAGCGGCGCGCCGCTGCAGCAAACCGTGCATGCAGAGCAGTGCGCGGTTACCCATGCCTGGCTGCGCGGCGAGCCGGCGCTGGCCTCGGTCACCGTCAACTACACGCCGTGCGGCCATTGCCGCCAGTTTATGAATGAACTGAACAGCGGTGGCGAGCTGCAGATCCGTCTGCCGGGCCGCGCGCCGGCCACGCTGGCGGACTATCTGCCGGACGCCTTCGGCCCGAAAGATCTGGATATCGCTTCGCTGCTGATGGACAAGGTCGATCACGGCCACCGGCTGGCGCTGGACGATGCGCTGGCGCAGGCGGCGCTGGCGGCGGCCAATCAGAGCCATGCTCCGTACAGCAACGCCCACAGCGGCGTAGCGCTGGAAACGCAGGACGGCAGCCTCTACGCCGGCCGCTATGCGGAAAACGCCGCTTTCAACCCGAGCCTGCCACCGCTGCAGGCCGCGCTGATCCTGCTGAACCTCTCCGGCGGCGACTGCCAGAACATTCGCCGCGCTGTGCTGGCCGAACCGCAGGACGCGAGCATCAGCCAATGGGATGCCACCCGCGTCACCCTGGCGGCGCTGGGTTGCCAAAACGTCAGCCGCGCCGCCTTCTAAGCGCACGACGGCGGGGCCATCCGGTTCCGCCGTTAACAGCACCGCCCGCCAAATACAATGCCCCGACGCCGCCAGAGACACTTTCTTTAGTTAAAAAATCATTTGATTGTCGATAATTACGCCAACCTGGTTCATCATCGGGCAACAAATGCTGTACATCTTCTCTTTATCTCTTAGGATCGTCGGCAATACAGTTATCTGATACGTGAAGAGTAAAACTGATGGAACTAGAATACGAAAGCAAACGCCCGCTCTACATCCCTTACGCCGGCCCGATTCTGCTGGAATTTCCGCTGCTGAACAAAGGCAGCGCTTTCACCGAGGAAGAACGTAGCCACTTCAACCTGCACGGTCTGCTGCCGGAAGCGGTGGAGACCATCGAAGAACAGGTGGAACGCGCCTACCGTCAGTATCAGGATTTCAAGAACGATAACGATAAGCACATCTATCTGCGCAACATCCAGGACACCAACGAAACCCTGTTCTATCGCCTGCTGGACTCGCACCTGAGCGAGATGATGCCGATCATCTACACCCCGACCGTCGGCGAGGCCTGCGAACACTTCTCCGATATCTACCGCCGCGCGCGCGGGCTGTTCATCTCCTACCCGAACCGCGATCGCATCGATGACATGCTGCAAAACGCCACCAAGCAGAACGTCAAGGTGATCGTGGTCACCGACGGCGAGCGCATTCTCGGCCTGGGCGATCAGGGCATCGGCGGCATGGGGATTCCAATTGGCAAGCTGTCGCTGTACACCGCCTGCGGCGGCATCAGCCCGGCCTACACGCTGCCGGTGGTGCTGGACGTCGGCACCAACAACCCGCAGCGCCTCAACGATCCGCTGTACATGGGCTGGCGCCATCCGCGCATCTCCGGCGAGGAGTACCACGCCTTCGTCGAAGAGTTTATTCAGGCGGTCAAACGCCGCTGGCCAAACGTGCTGCTGCAGTTCGAAGACTTCGCGCAGAACAACGCCACCCCGCTGCTGAACCGCTACCGCGACGAGATCTGCTGCTTCAACGATGACATTCAGGGCACCGCCGCGGTCACCCTCGGCAGCCTGATCGCCGCCAGCCGCGCCGCAGGCAGCCAGCTGCGCGATCAAACCGTCACCTTCCTCGGCGCCGGTTCCGCCGGCTGCGGCATCGCCGAGCAGATCATCGCGCAGATGAAGTCCGAGGGGTTGAGCGAAGACGAAGCGCGCGCCCGCGTATTCATGGTTGACCGCTTCGGCCTGTTGACCGACAAACTGCCGAACCTGCTCGACTTCCAGAGCAAGCTGGTGCAGAAGAGCGACAACCTGGCCGGCTGGGAAACCGCCAGCGACGCCATCTCGCTGCTGGACGTGGTGCGCAACGCCAAGCCGACCATTCTGATCGGCGTGTCCGGCCAGCCGGGGCTGTTTACCGAAGAGCTGATCCGCGAGATGCACAAGCACTGCGAACGCCCTATCGTGATGCCGCTGTCCAACCCGACCTCGCGCGTGGAAGCCCGTCCGGAAGACATCATCAACTGGACCGACGGCGCCGCCCTGGTGGCGACCGGCAGCCCGTTCGCGCCGGTAAGCTACAAAGAGCAGCTGTACCCGATCGCCCAGTGCAATAACTCCTACATCTTCCCGGGGATCGGTCTGGGCGTGCTGGCCTCCGGCGCCACTCGCGTCACCGACGCCATGCTGATGGCCGCCAGCCGCGCACTGGCGGACTGTTCGCCGCTGGCTACCGACGGCCACGGCGCGCTGCTGCCGAATATCGACGATATTCAGGGCGTGTCGAAGTGCATCGCCATGGAAGTGGGTAAAGCCGCCCAGCTGCAGGGCGTGGCGATCGTCACCTCCGAAGATGCGCTGTCGAAAGCTATCGAGCACAACTTCTGGCGGCCGCAGTACCGCAGCTACAAGCGCACCTCGTTCTGAATGGTGAGCTGAAATGACCCAGCCCGGCTCCGCCGGGCTTTTTTGTGCGGCAAAACCGCCGAAAAATGCGGCGGCGCGCGTGCTTCAGGCGGTTCGCGTCTTGCGTCGGTCGGTCAGGTAAAGTAGCCTTGATCCATCTTTTTCAGCCCGGCGCGCGTAAGGCAACAACATGTGGAAACGCCTGATCATCAGCCTGTTCATCATCATTGCGGTGTTGATGGGTTCGGCTATTGCGCTCGATCGCTGGATCAGCTGGAAAACCGCGCCTTACGTCTACGACGAACTGCAGGAATTGCCGCATCGCCAGGTCGGCGTGGTGCTCGGCACCGCCAAGTATTACCGCACCGGCGTGATCAACCAGTATTACCGTTACCGCATTCAGGGAGCGATCAACGCCTATAACAGCGGCAAGGTGAAATACCTGCTGCTGAGCGGCGACAACGCCCAGCAAAGCTATAACGAACCGATGACCATGCGCCGCGATCTGATCGCCGCCGGCGTGGCGCCGAGCGATATCGTGCTGGACTACGCCGGCTTCCGCACCCTGGATTCCATTGTGCGCACCCGCAAGGTGTTCGACACCAACGATTTCATCATCATCACCCAGCGCTTCCACTGCGAGCGCGCGCTGTTCATCGCCCTGCACATGGGCATTCAGGCGCAGTGTTACGCGGTGCCGTCGCCGAAAGACATGATGACGGTGCGCGCCCGCGAGATCTTCGCCCGCCTGGGCGCACTGACCGATCTGTATATCCTCAAGCGTGAACCGCGCTTCCTCGGCCCGCTGATCCCGATCTCCGCCATGCACACCGTGCCGGAAGACGCCCAGGGCTATCCCGCCGTCTCGCCGGAGCAGTTGGTGGAACTGGAGCACAAGCTGAAAGAAGAGAAGCAGAAAGCCAAACAGCCCTGACGGGTAATGCCCCAAAAAGAAAGGCCGGCATATTTTACCGGCCTTGTCGTCTGTGCTGCGGTAGCTCTACTTCTTCTTGGCGTATTTCAACGAATCCAGCGCCACGGCGAAGATGATGATGCTGCCCTTGATGATGTACTGCCAGTACGGGTTGATGCCGATATAGGTCAGGCCGTAGTTGATGACGGTGAAGATGATCACCCCGGTCACCACGCCCCACACCGTACCCACGCCGCCGGCGAAGGAGACGCCCCCCACCACGCAGGCGGCGATGGCGTCCAGCTCATACATAAAGCCAAGGTTATTGGTGGCGCTGCCGATACGCCCCGCTTCCAGCAGGCCGCCGAAGGCATAAAACACGCCGGACAGCGCATAGATCATGATCAGGTTCAGCGGTACGTTAACGCCGGAGACCTTGGCCGCTTCCGGGTTGCCGCCGATGGCGAAGATGTTCTTGCCGAAGCGGGTCTTGGTCCACAGGATCCAGACGAAAATGATGGCAATCAGCGCGTAGAAGGTAATATACGACAGCTTAAAATCGCCGAAGCGCAAGAAGCCTTGGGCAAAGGTGGAAAACTTCGGATCAAAGCCCGCGACCGGCGACGCGCCGACCGAATCGTAATACAGCGAGTTGATGCCGTAGACGATGATCATGGTGCCCAAGGTGGTGATGAACGGCGTCACGTTGAGATAGGCAATAATCAGGCCGTTAACCAGGCCGATCACCGCGCCGACCGCACACACCAGCAGGATGACCAGGGGAATCGACCAGGTTTCCATGTGAGGGAACACCTTGTTGACGTTATCCATCGATTGCAGCAGCGTGGCCGCCACCACCGCCGCCAACCCCACCTGCCGCCCGGCGGACAGGTCGGTACCCTGGGTGACGATCAGCCCCGCCACGCCCAGCGCGATGATGATGCGTACCGAAGACTGCGTCAGGATGTTGCTCAGGTTCATCAGGCTGAGGAAGGTAGGATCCTGAATGATGATGATGGCCAACAGCACCAGCAACACCACGTAAATGCCGCCTTCCTTGAAATAGGTAAATAAGGTTTTTTTATTTAGCGCGTTCATAATTCCGATCCTTAAAGGTGCAGGGAGGCGAGACGTAAGATTTCATTTTGCGAGGTCTGTTTGGTGTTAACGATGCCCGCAACCTGACCATTGCTCATCACCAAAATACGGTCGGTAATCCCCAACAGCTCCGGCATTTCGGACGAGACGATAATGATCCCCTTGCCCTTCTTCGCCAGCTCGGTCATCAGCTGATAGATCTCGAACTTGGCGCCCACGTCGATGCCGCGCGTCGGTTCATCCAGCATCAGGATCTCCGGCTGCGTCAGCAGCCAGCGGCCGATGATCACCTTCTGCTGATTGCCGCCGGACAGCGAGCCGATATGGGTGTGATGCCCCGGCGTTTTCACCCGCATGGCGTCGATCACCCATTGGGTGTCGCTCTTCATCCGCGCGTTATCCAGCAGGCCGAGCTTGTTTTTATAATTGCGGATATTGGAGATCAACGAGTTGAAACCCACGTCGAGGTAGGCGTAAATCCCGGTGGATCGCCGCTCTTCGGTCACCAGCGCAAAGCCGTGGTTGATCGCTTCGTTGGCGCTGTGGTTGTCGATCGCCTTGCCGTGCAGCTTGATGGTGCCCGCCACCTTCTCGCGAATGCCGAACAGCGTCTCGACGATATCGGTGCGTTTGGCGCCCACCAGCCCGGCGATGCCGAGGATCTCGCCCTGATGCAGATCGAAGGACACATCGCGGATCGAAGGCTGGCGCAGCGATGTCAGGTTCTTCACCTCGAGGATCACCTCACCCGGCGTATTCTGCCTGTCGGGGAAACGCTGGCTCAGCGAGCGGCCGACCATCATGGCGATGATCTTGTCCATATCCAGCCCTTCCAGCGGCTGGGTGGCGATCCACTGGCCGTCGCGCAGCACCGTTATCTCGTCGCACAGCTGGAAGATCTCCTCCATCTTGTGCGAGATATAGACGATGCCGCAGCCGCGCTCTTTCAGCTTGCGGATGATGGTGAACAGGTGATTGACCTCTTTCTCCGTCAGCGAAGAGGTCGGTTCATCCATGATGACGATCTTGGCGTCATAGGAGAACGCCTTGGCAATCTCGATCATCTGCATCTGCGACACCGACAGGTTGCCCACCTTTTCGCGCGGGTTGATGTCAATATCCAGCTCGTCGAAGATCGCCTGAGTGTCTTTGAACATCTTGTCCTGATCGACGAACAGGCCTTTGGTCGGGTAGCGCCCCAGCCACATGTTGTCCATCACGGTGCGTTGCAGCACCAGGTTCAGCTCCTGATGCACCATCGAAACGCCGTGTTCCAGCGCTTCCTTCGAGCTCTTGAAATCGATTTCCCGGCCCTGAAATACAATGCTGCCGCTGTCTTTTTTGTAAATGCCGAACAGGCATTTCAACAACGTCGATTTCCCCGCGCCGTTCTCCCCCATCAGGGCGTGAATCGAGTGCGGACGGACGCGTAAATTGACATTGTCCAAGGCTTTGACGCCGGGAAATGACTTACAGATATCCGTCATTTCCAGCAAAAATTCGCGTGAGCTATCGGCCATAAATACACCTGGCTTAACGATCTTGCAGTCGTAAACATCCCCGCCGGCGGTATCCCTGGTGTTGGCGCCGCAGGCGGGGTCTTAGCGGGATCTCAATTCTTATTTAACAAACTGAGACAGGTTGTCTTTATCTACGCCGACGTAAGGAATACGCACGACTTTATTTTCGATTTTATATTGGGTGCCTTCGGTGGCCGGCTTGCCCGCCGCCAGGTTTTTCGCCAGCTCGAAGGTGGCCTTCGCCTGGTTGTCGGCGTCGTTCAGCACCGTGCCCGCCATCGCGCCGGATTTCACCAGCGCCAGCGCTTCAGGCAACGCATCGACGCCGAACACCGGAATACTGGTCTTGTTGTGCGCTTTCAGCGCTTCCACCGCGCCCATCGCCATGGCGTCGTTGTTGGCGATCACCACTTCGATCTTGTTGGCGTTCGGGCCGGAGAGCCAGGCATCCATCTTGTCTTTCGCCTGCGCGGTATCCCACATCGCGGTATCCATCTGCAGCTGCTGGGTCTTGATGCCTTTTTCGTTCAGCGTTTTCACCACGTAGGTGGTGCGCGCTTCGGCGTCCGGGTGGCCCGGCTCGCCCTTCAGCAGCACGAACTGGATCTGGCCGTCTTTATTCAGATCCCAGGCCGGGTTGGCTTGCCAGTGTTTGGCGATCAGTTCACCCTGGATCACGCCGGATTCTTTGGAGTCGGTGCCGACGTAATATGCCTTGTCATAGCTGTCCAGCGCCTTGCGGGAAGGTTCTTTGTTGTAGAACACCACCGGGATATCGTTTGCGCGCGCCTTATCGATGACCACCGGCGCAGCGGCCGGGTCGACCAGGTTGATCGCCAGCGCTTTCACGCCCTTGGCCAGCAGCACGTCGATCTGATCGTTCTGCTTGGACTGGTCGTTCTGCGAGTCATTCATCAACAGGGTAACGTCCGGTGAAGCCTTGGCGTCTTTCTCGATCGCCTTACGCACCACCGACATGAAGTTGTCGTCGTATTTGTAAATCGTGACGCCAATACGGGTATCAGCATGGGCTGCGGCGCCAAACATCATGGCTGCGGCCATGGCGGCCAGGGTGAAAACCTTCTTATTCATTGTCAGTCTCCGGTTCTGTGTAGGGTATTACTCGTCTTTGAGCCAATGGTCACCGGCAGTGCGTACACCCCAGGCCTGGCGATTTCCACTCAACACCTGTCGTCCGTGGATCTTGTTATTTCCGAGAAATGCTGTGTCAGCGCGAGATAAAGGTTGCAGCGGCAAGGGCCTTTGCGCCGGAAAACGCCTAGAGCATAGACGGCGCGATGTTAATATTCTGTGAATTTTCTCACAGATTGAAAACGGTTACACAAGATTAAATCGTCAGAGAGTGACCGTCGCCTCACTTTGCCAGGGGGCGACAGAATGGCGCCGCACCAGCGTCGGCATGAACAGATGAGCGGCCTGCGGCTCCGCCAGGCCTGCTGCGCCCTGCAATGCCAGCTCGGTCGCCAACGTGGCCATCGAAACGATCGGGTAACGCACCGTGGTGAGTTTGGGGCTGGTGTAGCGCGCGATGGGAATGTCGTCGAAGCCGATCAGCGAGAAATGCTGCGGCACCGTGATACCGTTTTCTTTCAGCACCGCCATGGCGCCGGCGGCCATGGCGTCGTTGTAGGCGAACACCGCGCTCAGCTGTAAGTTGCGCCCCAGCAGCTCGACCATCGCCGCCTCGCCGCCCTGCAGATCCGGCGAACCGTAGGCACGCCAGTTGTCGGGCGTGGCCAGCCCGGCGGCGGCCATCGCCTGCGCATAGCCCTGCTGGCGCAGCGGCCCGTCTTCGATCGGGTGATTGGAGCCCAGATAGCCGATGCGCCGGTGGCCCTGCGACAGCAAAAGACGCATCGCCATTTCTGCGCCGCAGACGTTATCCAGCCCGACGCAGCGCGGCTCATAGCCGGGGATAATCCGGTTGATCAGCACCATGCCCGGCACCTGCTCCAGAAAACCGATCAGCTCGGCGTCGCTCAGGGCTTTGGCGTGAACAATCAGGGCGTTACAGCGCTGGCGGATCAGCACTTCGATCGCGTGGCGCTCTTTGTCCGCCTGATGATAGCTGTTGCCGATCAGCAGATACTTGTGGTGTTTCTGCGCCACCGTGTCTACCGCTTTCACCAGCGCGCCGAAGAACGGATCGGACACGTCCATCACCACCACGCCCAACGTATCGCTGCTTTGGGTCGCCAACGCCTGCGCGTTGGCATTGGGGCGATAGCCCAGATCCGCCACCGCCTGCAGCACCTGCTCGCGCGTCTCTTTGCTGGTCAGCGCGCTGTGGTTCAGCACGCGGGAGACGGTCGCTACGGAGACCCCGGCGCGTTTCGCAACGTCGCGAATAGTGATCGGATGAACTGGAGGCATGCGGGATCCTGAAATCGGGGTAGTGGCCGGTGGCGCTATCCTACCCCGATTGGCCCGCTGCTCTGCGTGAATTACGTCACAGGAAAGAAAACGTTTACATACATTTTTTTAACCTGCCGACGGGCGCTCACTTCAGCGCTTTGGATTCCGCTTCGCCGGCGGCCATCTGCGTCAATTTGCGCCACAGCCATTCCATCGGCCCCTGTTCGAAGTAACGCAGCCACAGTGCGGAAAAGACCAGGTTGACCAACCAGACCAGCGGCACAAACGCCAACAGCTGCAGCCGGTCAAACTGCTCATAGAGGCCAAAGCGATAAAACAGCGTGGTGCAGATCAGCGTTTGCAGCAGGTAGTTGCTTAACGCCATACGCCCCACCTGGCTCAGCCAGCGGGCGATGCGCAGGCGCGACAGCGCGGGCCAGAAACCGTAACACAGCGCCAGATAGCCCATCGCCTGCAGCGGCGCGCCCAGCTCGCGCGGCACCTGCAGCAGGAAACCGCTCCAGCGATAGTCCCAGTGCACCTGCCATTGCAGCGCCACCGCCGGCAGTTGGATCAGCACGGACAGCGGCAACAGCCACGCCGCCTGCCGCAGGTAATAGCCGGAGGAATAGCTGCCGCGCAGCCAGCCGCTGCGCATCAGCCCGGCGCCGAACAGCATCAGCCCCGCCAGCTCCCAGCCATACTGCGCGCCGATGGCCAGCAGGCTGGACGAGAGCAGATCGGCGCGGCTGCGCCAGGCTTCGAAACCGCCCTGCAGCTTCCAAAACTTCTCGTACTGCAACTCCGCCACGCCCGGCTGCCAGAAGCTGCCCGGCTCACCGTGCGAGACAAAACCGAGCAGCAGCAGCACCGCCACGCCGATCAGGTACAGCACGACGCCGGTTTTCAGCAGTTGGAAGGTTTCTTTGGCCTCGCGGATCATGCGCCAGCACACCAGGCCGATCAGCCCGTAGGCCAGCAGAATGTCACCGTCCCACAGGAAGATGGCGTGCGCGAGGCCGAACAACACCAGCCACGACAGCCGCGCGCGGATCCAGCTTTTGCCGCGCCGCAGCAGCATTTGCAGCCCGGCACCGAACAGCAGCGCGAACATCGCCAGGAACTTGGCCTGGGCGAAGAGATCCAGCAGCGCCCAGGTCCAGGCATCGCGCGATGACGGCATCCCCAGATAGGCCGGATTGAGGTAGGCGGCCTTCGGCAAGCCGAAGGCGCTGATGTTCAGCAATAAAATGCCGAGGATGGCGATGCCGCGCACGCAGTCCAGCGTGGCAATGCGCGGCAGAGGATGACTGTTCATTTTTTATCGCTGTCTTCCGCTCATGAAAAAGGCGCCCGCAGGCGCCTGTTGTCGTCTTGCGGGTCGCCCCGCAACGCCATCACCCCTGGTGGTGACGCACCGCACGCAGGAACTCCTGGCGGGTATTCTGGCTGGACTTGAACAGCCCCCCCAGCGAGGTAGTGGTGGTGGCGCTGGTCGCGTCGCGGATACCGCGCGCCTTGACACAATAATGGACCGCATCGATCGATACCGCCACGTTATTGGTGCCGAGCAGGGTCTGCAGCGCCACCAGGATCTGCTGGGTCAGGCGCTCTTGCACCTGCGGACGCTGGGAGAAGAACTGCACGATGCGGTTGATCTTCGACAGGCCGATCACCGAGTCTTTCGGGATATAGGCCACGGTAGCCTTGCCGTCGATGGTCACGAAGTGGTGTTCACAGGTGCTGGTCAGCGTGATATCGCGCACCGTCACCATCTCATCCACCTTCATCTTGTTCTCGATGACGGTGATTTTCGGGAAGTTGGCGTAGTCCAGCCCGGAGAAGATCTCGTCGACATACATTTTGGCGATGCGATGCGGCGTTTCCGCCAGGCTGTCATCGGACAGATCGAGATTCAGCAGCTGCATGATTTCGGTCATGTGCTCTTTGATGCGACGCTTGCGCGTTTCGCGATCCAGCACTTCCCCGCGCAGCGGTGTCTCCAGACCACGCTCTTCCAGTGCCGCATGCACCAGCGCGGCTTCTTTACTTAATGATGTCATGTATTTGTTCTCCTGCGGACGGAACCCGCCGGCGGCCCGATAGGGCGTGCGGCCGGCGAATTGCTTGCTCTCGTGACGGCAGAGTTTTCGTGGTGGATAACGTGAACCCGGTCAAGATTTTGCCCCCACTGTAGATGAGAGCGCGGCGATTATCCAGTGATAGTACTTCATCCGCAGGTGAAATATTCGCATTTAGCACAATCAGGCCGGCTGCGGGTCTCCACGCTTTTTGTATGGATTTTAATCACCGGGTCGCCGTTTTTTGCGCCAACCGCCGCGCCGGGGTATTCACCACCAGCCCTCCGGCCGCCAACAGCGCCGCCACCGCCACATACAGCGCCGGCTCCAGCCGATGGGTCAAGGCGGTCGACAGCGCCGACAGCATCGGCCCGACCAGTTGGCCGATCGCATAACCGGTGGTCAGCAATCCGGCCATGTAACGCGCATGACGCGGCGCCAGCTCACGGCCGTGTTGAAGAGCAAGCTGCACCACGCAAAGGAAACCGCCGCCGGTCAGCAACGCCCCGAGCGCCAGGCCGGCCACGCCCGGCACCACTTCGGCGCTCAGTACGCCGAGCGCCTGTATCCACAGCGTGATCGCCAGCCGGGTCTGGGTGGTCAGCCGATGGCGGGTCAGAATGCCGATGACAATCCCCAGCACCGCCGCGCCGCCGAACACCGGCCAGACGAACTGCGCGAACAGGCTGGCGGGAAAGCGCGCCGCCGCCATCTGCGACAAGAAGGTCGCCGGCAGGATGTAGCCAAAGCCGGCCAGGCTGTAGCTCCACACCAGGCGTTTGAGCGCCGGCGTCAGCAGCAGCGGCTCCGGGGCCACGTCCGGGCGATGCAGCTCGCCGCTGCGCGGCAGAAAGGCGCTAATCCCCCCGACCAGCACCAGCGCCAGCCCGCCATACACCAACCAGGCCTGCGCCGCCGTCAGCCCCAGCGCGTTGATGCCCACCGCCAGCATGCCGCTGAGGAAGATGCCGGCGCCCGGCCCGGCGAACACCGCTGCGCTCAGCGCCGGCCGGCCGTAGTGTGCCAACCGCTCGTTGGTCCAGGCCGCCACCAGCACCATCGCCCAGCCGCTGGCCCAGCCGATGACGAAGCGCAGCGCGCCGTGCGTCCATTCATCCTGCGCCAGCGCCGACAGTAGCGTCAGCGCCATCGCGCCCCATACGCCCAGCCACAGGCGCCGCTCGACGTGGCGCGTGGCGCGCATCGCGTCGTAGGCGCCGCACAGGTAGCCCAAATAGTTGATCGCCGCCACCAGCCCAGCACCGGTCAGGCTGAACTGATGTTCCGCGATCATCAGCGGCACCTGAGGGGTGAAAGCGAAGCGGCCAATGCCCATCGCCACGATCAGCGCGGCAAACCCGCTCAAGGCAATACGTAAAGCCATATCGGCATCCAAAAGGTTAAAAGAAAGTTGCCAGTATCATGCCGCAGTATTAAACTCACAAAAACTGAATAATACTAATCAAGTTCATCACGAAACGAGAACATTATGGATCTGACCCAGCTTCGCATGTTCTGCTGCGTAGCGGAAACCGGCTCGGTCGCCCGCGCCGCCGAGCAGCTGCACCGCGTGCCGTCGAATCTGACCACCCGGCTGCGCCAGCTCGAGCAGGAGCTGGGCGCCGATCTGTTTATCCGCGAAAAACAGCGCCTGCGCCTGTCGCCGATGGGCCATAATTTTCTGTGCTACGCCAACCGCATCCTGGCGCTGAGCGACGAGGCGATGAGCATCACCCACGCCGGCGAACCGGCGGGCAACTTCGCCCTCGGCTCGATGGAGAGCACCGCCGCGACCCGCCTGCCCTCGCTGTTGGCGGCTTATCACCAGCGCTTCTCGCAGGTTTCACTGTCGCTGACCACCGGCACCTCCGGCGAAATCGCCGATCGGGTGCGCGCCGGCACGCTGGCGGCGGCGCTGGTCGACGGCCCGGTGCCTTATGACGAGTTGAACGGCTGTATCGCCTATCCTGAACATATGGTGGTGATCTCCTGTCTCGATCACGCGCCGATCCACAGCGCCAAAGACGCCAACGGCGAGACGCTGTTCGCCTTTCGCGCCAGCTGCTCTTACCGCCTGCGGCTGGAGGCCTGGTTCAAGCGCGAAGGCGCGCGGCCGGGGCAGATCATGGAGATCCAGTCCTATCACGCCATGCTGGCCTGCGTCGCCAGCGGCGCCGGGCTGGCGATGATCCCGCATTCGGTGCTCAGCCTGCTGCCGGGCCATGAGCGGGTTCGGGTTCATACCCTGCCGCCGGACGTGGCCGACACCGCCACCTGGCTGCTGTGGCGCCGCGACGCGTTCGGGCCGAACGTGCGCGCGCTGAAAGAATTGATTATTGAACAGACGGAAACCGCCGCTGTTGATGAAAGCACCCCCAACGATTTATCAGACGTTAGCGATATCGCCTGATTTAAAAGAAAACCACTGAGGAGACTATGATGGAGATGATCAAAACCCGCGCCGCCGTTGCCTGGGGCCCGAACCAGCCGCTGAAGATCGAAGAAGTCGATCTGATGCCACCGCAAAAAGGCGAAGTGCTGGTGCGGATCGTCGCTACCGGCGTCTGCCATACCGACGCCTACACCCTGTCCGGCAAAGATCCGGAAGGCGTGTTCCCGGCGATCCTCGGCCATGAGGGCGGCGGCGTGGTGGAAGCGGTCGGTGAAGGCGTCACCAGCGTGGCGGTCGGCGACCACGTGATCCCGCTCTACACCCCGGAGTGCGGCGAGTGCAAATTCTGTAAATCCGGCAAGACCAACCTGTGCCAGGCGATCCGCGCCACTCAGGGCAAAGGCCTGATGCCGGACGGCACCACCCGCTTCTTCAAGGACGGCAAACCGATCTTCCACTACATGGGCACCTCCACCTTCTCCGAATACACCGTGGTGCCGGAAATTTCACTGGCGAAAATCAACAAGGAAGCGCCGTTGGAGGAAGTGTGCCTGCTGGGCTGCGGCGTCACTACCGGCATGGGCGCGGTGATCAACACCGCCAAAGTGCAACCGGGCGACACCGTGGCGATCTTCGGCCTGGGCGGCATCGGCCTGTCGGCGATCATCGGCGCGCAGATGGCCGGCGCGGGCCGCATCATCGGCATCGACATCAACACCAGCAAGTTCGATCTGGCGCGCAAGCTGGGCGCTACCGATCTGATCAACCCGAAAGACTATGACAAACCGATTCAGGAGGTGATCGTCGAGCTGACCGACGGCGGTGTCGACTTCTCCTTCGAGTGCATCGGCAACGTCAACGTGATGCGTTCCGCGCTGGAATGCTGCCACAAGGGCTGGGGGGAATCGGTGATCATCGGCGTCGCGGGCGCCGGCGAAGAGATCTCGACCCGGCCATTCCAGCTGGTCACCGGCCGCGTCTGGCGCGGCTCGGCATTCGGCGGCGTCAAGGGCCGTTCGCAGCTGCCTGGCATCGTCGAGCGTTATCTGGACGGCGAATTCGCGCTGAACGACTTTATCACCCACACCATGGGGCTGGAGCAGATCAACGAAGCGTTCGATTTGATGCACGAAGGCAAATCGATCCGTTCCGTCATCCACTTCGACAAATAAGCCAGGAGGCAGAGATGACGTTGTCATTGGAACTTCTCGAAGAGCACCGCATGTTCGGCGGCTGGCAACAGCGCTATCGCCACGCGGCGCAGAGCCTGAATTGCAACATGACATTCAGCATCTACCTGCCGCCGCCGCGCGATGACAACCCGCCGCCGGTGCTGTACTGGCTGTCGGGGCTGACCTGCAACGACGAGAACTTTACGTTGAAAGCCGGCGCGCAGCGCATCGCCGCCGAGCTGGGCCTGGTGCTGGTGATGCCGGACACCAGCCCGCGCGGCGACGAAGTGCCGAACGACGAAGGCTACGATCTGGGCCAGGGCGCCGGATTCTACCTGAACGCCACCCAGGCGCCGTGGGATCGTCACTTCCGCATGTACGACTACATCAGCGCCGAACTGCCGGCGCTGATCGAACAGCACTTCAGCGTCAGCGATCGTCAGTCAATCTTCGGCCACTCGATGGGCGGCCACGGCGCGCTGATGATGGCGTTTCGCAATCCGCAGCGCTTCCGCTCGGTATCGGCCTTCGCGCCGATCGTCAATCCGTGCCAGGTGCCGTGGGGCCGCAAAGCCTTCACCGCCTATCTGGGCAGCGACGAGAGCCAGTGGCTGCAGTACGACAGCTGCCATCTGCTGGCCAGCGGCGCGGAGAAAATGCCGGTCCTTATCGATCAGGGCGACGACGACCAGTTCCTGGCCGATCAGCTGCAGCCGGCGCGGCTAGCCGAACTGGCGCGCCAGCGCGACTGGCCGCTGACGCTGCGCATTCAGCCGGGGTACGATCACAGCTACTTCACCATCGCCACCTTCGTGGAAGATCACCTGCGTTTCCACGCCGAGCACCTGTTCCGCTGATAAAAAAATCCGGGCGGTTAAACCGCCCGGATTTCTTCAAAAGCCATCAATCAGAAAATCGATGGCAGCTTTAATTTGATTCCTGTGCTCATTGGCATTACCAACGGCCTTCCCGATCTGTGAAATACGTACGGCAGCCATCTCATGGGTCATAACGAGAAACTTTTCGCCGTTTACCTCAATCTCCGGGCACAGGCGTGCAGAAATTTTAACTCTGACGTTATCCAAAGCATAAAGAGGGATCATTAACCGGGTCGAGAGGGCATCAATAAGATCGCTTTGAACGTCCAGTAAGTAGGGATAGGCTGATGCCGGATACGTATTGTCATATACGGTAAACTGCATATTCAAAATGTCCGATATTCATCAGACAACAAACCATTTTCTTCAGTGATGCGATTAAGTTCTTCTAACGCCGCGCGATTTTGCTCGCGCCACTGTTGAATCTCAATATCCCTGACACGGACGCTCAATGCGTCTGTCAATACGGATGACACATTAACGCCCAGGGATTTTGCACGCTGGAAAAGATCGCGATCGATGGTTACGTTGACTGTCTTTTTCGTCACATTGTTATTTGCCATATCCATTCCTCATCCCTGTAACATACACGGGTCAAATTTTCATCAATTATACTCGTAAAACAGGGGTATGCCAATTCAGCGATACCCTCCCCCCTTCAGCTTCGGATCCAGCGCGTCGCGCAATCCGTCCCCCAACAGGTTGAACGCCAGCACGGTGATGAATATCGCCAGGCTGGGGAAGATCGCCACGTGCGGCGCGATCACCATATCGGCGCGTGCCTCATTGAGCATCGCCCCCCACTCCGGCGTCGGTGGCTGGGCGCCCAGTCCCAAAAACGACAGGCTGGCGGCGGAGATGATCGAGGTGCCGATGCGCAGGGTGAAATAGACTACGATCGACGACAGCGTGCCCGGCAGAATGTGCCGCAGAATGATGGTCCAGTCCGAGGCGCCGATGCTGCGCGCCGACTCGATATAGGTCAGGTGCTTCAGCACCAGCGTGTTGCCGCGCACCAGGCGGGCAAAGGCCGGAATGCTGAAGATCGCCACCGCGACGATCACGTTGGCCATGCCGCTGCCCATGATCGCCACCACGCCGATCGCCAGCAGGATGCCGGGAAACGCGAACAGCACGTCGCAGACGCGCATGGTGAGGCGATCCCACCAGCCCTCATAGTAACCGGCCAGCAGCCCCAGCAAGGTGCCGATCGCCCCACCCGCCAGCACCGAGAACACCCCGGCCGCCAGCGAAATGCGCGTGCCCATCAGGATGCGGCTGAAGATATCGCGCCCGAGGGAATCCACCCCCAGCCAGTGCATCAGCGAAGGCCCTTCGTTCAGCCGGTCGTAATCGAAGTAATTTTCCGCATCGAACGGCGCCAGATAAGGCGCCAGCAGCGCCGCCGCAATCAGCAGCAGCACCAACAGACCGGCGACCAGCGCCGCCCGCTGGCGGCGAAAACGCCGCCAAAATTCGCCCCACGGCGTGCGTACCACGTTGGGGTCAATAAGCGGCATCGCCTTCAATGCGGCGCTGCGCCGCCAATGCTTAATCATGCCGCGTCCTCATTGGTAACGAATCGCCGGGTTGATCGCCGCGTACAGCATATCCACCAGCAGGTTGATCAGGATGAACTCCAGCGAGAACAGCAGCACCTCGGCCTGGATCACCGGGTAATCGCGCATTTCCACCGAGTCCACCAGCAAGCGCCCCAGCCCCGGCCAGTTGAACACCTTCTCCACCACGATCGAACCGCCGAGCAGGAAGCCGAACTGCAGCCCCATCATGGTCACCACCGGGATCATCGCATTGCGCAGGCCGTGTTTCATCACCACCACGCTTTCTCTCACGCCCTTGGCTCGGGCGGTGCGCATGTAGTCTTCCTGCAGCACCTCGACGAACGAAGCGCGGGTGAAGCGCGCCATCACCGCCGCCACCGCCGCCCCCAGGGTTACCGAAGGCAGAATGTAGTGCCGCCAGCTGTCGGCGCCCACCGTCGGCAGCCACCCCAGCTCGACCGAGAACACCTGCATCAGCAGCATGCCGAGCGCAAAGGCCGGGAACGAGATCCCCGACACCGCCAGCGTCATGCCGAGGCGATCCGGCCAGCGATTGCGCCACACCGCAGACACCACGCCGATCGCCAGGCCGAACGCCACCGCCCACAGCATGCTGGTGACGGTCAGCCAGAAGGTCGGCAGAAAGCGCGAGGCGATCTCTTCGCTCACCGGGCGCTTGGACACCATCGAGATGCCGAAGTCACCCCGCAGCGCGTTAACGAAAAAGTGCGCGAACTGCTGCGGCAGCGGCTTATCCAGCCCCAAATCCTTGCGCACCAGCTGCACCACCGCCTCGTCGGCCTCCGGCCCCGCCGCCAGCCGCGCCGGATCGCCCGGCAGCAGGTGGACGAACAGGAACACCAGCACCGCCACGATCAGCAGCGTCGGGATCAGGCCCAGCAGTCGTTTCAGAAAATAATTGAGCATCTCATTCCTTCCCCCGCCCGCCGCCGTCTGGCCGCAGGCGGGGATGGGCGCCTTATTTCAGATCGGCGTTATCAAAGTTGAACGAGGTATCCGGCATCACGTAGAAACCGCTCAGCTGTTTGCTGTTGGCCGACAGCAAGCGTTCGGTCGCCAGGAAGATCCAGGGCGCGTCGGCCCAGATACGATCCTGCGCGTCCTGATACAGTTTCTGCTTCTCGGCGCGATCGGTGGTCGCCAGCGCGTCGGTCAGATCCTTGTCCACCTGCGGATTGCTGTAGAACGCGGTGTTGAACTGCTTCGGCGGCGCCGCCTGGGTGGAGAACAGCGGCGACAGCGCCCAGTCCGCTTCCCCGGTCGAGGCCGACCAGCCGGTGTAGAACAGCCGCACGCCGGTGTCTTTCACCCCGACGCTCTCCACCTGCGCCGCGCGCTGCCCAGCATCCATCGCCGTCACCGTCACTTTCACCCCCACCTGCGCCAGCTGCTGTTGGGTGAACTGCAGCACTTTCTGCGCGGTGCTGTGGTTGTGGGAAGACCACAGCGTGGTGGTGAAGCCGTTCGGGTAGCCGGCCTCTTTCAGCAGCTCGCGCGCCTTGGCCGGATCGTACGGCCACGGCTTATAGCGGGCGGCGAAATCGATGGCCGGCGGCACCGGCCCTTCCGCCGGCACCGCGTAACCGGCGAACGCCACCTTGATCAGCGCGTCCTTGTTGATGGCGTAGTTCAGCGCCTGGCGCACCTTCGGGTTGTCGAACGGCTTTTGGGTGACGTTCATGCTGATGTAACGCTGCAAGATCGACGGCGCGGCCACCACGTCCAGCTTGGCGTTGCCTTCCAGCACCTTGGCCTGCTCGTAAGGGATCGGGAAGGCGAAGGTCGCCTCGCCGGTCTGCAGCATCGCCGCGCGGGTGTTGTTATCCACCACCGGGCGCCAGGTGATGCTGTCGAGCTTCGGCAGCCCCGGCTGCCAGTAGCCGTCGAACTTCTTCACCTTGACGAAATCGGTCTGGTTCCAGGTCACGAACTGATACGGCCCGGTGCCGACCGGGTGGAAACCGATCTCCTTGCCGTATTGCTTCAGCGCCGCCGGCGAGATGATCGCCGCCGCCGGGTGCGCCAGATTGTTGACGAACGCCGAGAACGGCGCCTTCAGCACGATCTTCACCGTATTGGCGTCCACCGCTTCGGTTTTGTCGATCATCTTGAACAGGTTGTAGCGCTTGAGGTGGCTGTCCGGGTTGCTGGCGCGATCGAGGTTGACCTTCACCGCCTCGGCGTTGAACGCGGTGCCGTCGTGGAATTTAATGCCCTGGCGCAGTTTGACGGTGTAGGTCAGGCCGTCTTTGCTGACCTCATAGCTGTCCGCAAGCACGTTCACCAGCTTCATGTCCTTATCAAAGCCGAACAGCCCCTGATAGAAAGACTTGGCCACCGCCTGCGACAGCGTGTCGTTGGCGTCGTAAGGATCGAGGGTGGTGAAGTTGGAGGCCACGGCGATCACCGCGTCCTTCGCCGCCCAGACCGGGCCGGTTCCCGCCGCCAGCAGTACGGCGGCCAACAGCGCATTGCGTTTGAATGTGTGCTTCATGTCGCTTGTCTCTCCTGAGGTCTTTAAAAAGCACCGGCGATCGGGTGGCGGGCGACAAAGTGCCCGGCGCCAACCTGCACCAGCGGTGCGGTAACGGGTTCATCGCCCAGCGCGCGCACCGGGCTCGGGATCTCATCGGCCGGCAGCGGCTGCCGTTTGTGGGCGTGAGCGGGATCGGCCACCGGCACCGCCGCCATCAGCTTGCGGGTGTAGGGATGCTGCGGATTGTCGAACACCGCCTGCCGCGGGCCGATCTCGACGATCTGCCCGAGGTACATCACCGCCACCCGGTGGCTGATCCGCTCCACCACCGCCATGTCGTGTGAAATAAACAGAAAAGCGATGCCGAACTCGCGCTGCAGATCGAGCAGCAGATTGACGATCTGCGCCTGAATCGACACGTCCAGCGCCGAAACCGCCTCGTCGGCGATCACCACTTTCGGGTTCAACGCCAACGCGCGTGCGATGCAGATACGCTGGCGCTGGCCGCCGGAAAATTCGTGCGGGTAGCGGCGCGCGTGTTCCGGCAACAGGCCGACGCGTTCCAACAGCCAGGCTACCCGCCGTTCCGCCTCCCGGCCGCGCATCACGTTGTGCACCAGCAGCGGCTCCATGATGGAAAAACCGACCGTCAGGCGCGGATCGAGCGAAGCGTAAGGATCTTGAAAGATGAACTGAATATCGCGCCGCAGGTGCTGCAGCGCCGGCCCCTTCAACCGATCGATTCGCCGCCCGGCGAAGGTGATGGTGCCGCTCTGGCTGTCCACCAGTTTCAGCAAAGAACGCCCGGTGGTGGACTTGCCGCAGCCGGACTCGCCCACCAGCCCCAGCGTCTCGCCGGGGTAAAGATCGAAACTGACGTTTTCCACCGCGTGCACCCGGCGAGTGACCCGATTGAACAGCCCGCCGCGCAGATCAAAACGCGTGACCAGATGATCCACCCGCAGGATCGGCGCGGCGCCTGGCGGCACGGTATCCTGCGGCGCTTCATCCTCCTCGCCTCCCGGCAGCGGAAACTTCGCCGGCAGCGGCCGATCGGCCATCGCCCCCAGCTTCGGCACCGCCGCCAGCAGCGCCCGGGTATAGGCCTGCTGCGGCGTGGCGAACAGCTCGCGCACCCGATTTTGCTCCACCTGCTCACCGCGGCGCATCACCAGCACCCGGTCAGCAATCTCCGCCACCACCCCCATGTCGTGAGTGATGAAAATCACCCCCATCTGCATCTCCTGTTGCAGCACGCGGATCAGCTGCAGGATCTGCGCCTGAATGGTGACGTCGAGGGCGGTGGTGGGCTCATCGGCGATCAACAGCGCCGGCTTGCAGGAGAGCGCCATGGCGATCATCACCCGCTGGCGCATGCCGCCGGAAAGCTGGTGCGGGTAGCGCCCCAGCACCTCTTTAGCCTCCGGAATACGCACCAGATCGAGCATGCGCAGCGCCTCCTGGCGCGCGCTGCGGTGATCCATGCCCTGATGCAAACGCAGCGATTCGGCGATCTGCTCGCCGACCGGAAACACCGGGTTGAGCGAGGTCATCGGCTCCTGGAAGATCATCGCCATATCGGCGCCACGCACCGTGCGCAGCGTGCTCTGCGAGGCGCGCGCCAGATCGAGCAGCGCGCCGTCGCGCCGGCGCAGCGTCATGGCGCCGCCGACGATGCGCCCGCCGCCCTGCTCCACCAGCCGCATCAGCCCCAGTGAAGTCACCGATTTGCCGGAACCGGACTCACCGACGATCGCCAGCGTCTCGCCGCGATCGAGCTCGAACGACAGGTTGCGCACCGCTTCCACGGCGCCTTCGGATTGAGGAAAGCTGATGCTCAGATCGCGCACCGACAGCACACGCTGCGGCGGCAATGGCAGCCCGTCGCCGGCGGGCCGGAATGAAACGTCGGTCATACACCCTCCCGGTGAACGCTTAGCGATAAATCCCGACGGACGGCGCATCGCCGACATAGCCAAAACCGCGGTACATCCCCTCGCTGTTGAACGGCAGCGCGATATTGCCGTGGCGATCGACGGCGATCATGCCGCCGCTGCCGCCCAGCGCCGGCAGCTTCTCCATCACCACCCGATCGCTGGCCTCTTGCAGGCTGAGGCCGCCGTATTCGATCAGGGCGGAGACGTCATAGGCCGCCACGCCGCGCATGAAGATTTCGCCGGTGCCGGTGCTGGAGACCGCCACCGTGGCGTTATTGGCATAGCAACCGGCGCCGATGATCGGCGTGTCGCCTACCCGCCCGGCCTGCTTGTTGGTCATGCCGCCGGTGGAAGTGGCGGCGGCGAGGTTGCCCAGCGCATCCAGTGCCACCGCGCCGACGGTGCCGAATTTGCGATCGGGATCGAGCGGATCGCCGGCCTGCGCCGCGCCGTCGTGATCAAGCAAGACCCGCCCCTGCTCCGCCTGGGCGCGGTGCAACTGATCAAAGCGTTCCTGGGTAAAGAAGAAGTCGGGAGTAACCATTTCCAGGCCGTGGGCGGCGGCAAACTTCTCGGCGCCTTCGGCGGCAAACAGCACGTGCTCACTGTTTTCCAGCACCGCGCGCGCCGCCAGCACCGGGTTGCGGATATGGCTGACGCCGGCGACAGCGCCGGCGTCGCAGGTGCGGCCGTCCATCACGCAGGCGTCCAGTTCGTGGGTGCCCTGATGGGTAAACACCGAGCCTTTGCCGGCGTTGAACAGCGGGCATTCCTCCAGCAGCCGCACCGCTTCGGTCACCGCGTCCAGCGCGCTGCCGCCCTGCGCCAGTACCGCCTGCCCGGCGGCCACGATCTCGGACAGCGCCTGGATATACTGCCGTTCTTTTTCCGCACTCAACGCCGCCCGGGTAATTGCGCCCGCGCCGCCATGAATGGCAATCACTGGTTTGCTCATTTGCCTGACACCCTGTGTTAATCCCGCCGTTGCGCAGCGAATAAGCTGAGCGCGGTATCATTATTATTCAGTCTTTTTCGACTCTATTTAGTCCTACAGTGGAAGTACAGCATAACGTCCACGTCCCGCTTTTAGCGTAGCGCGCTTAGACCATTTCGCACCTTGAAATAGCTTATTGGAATAAAAACAGCAGGTTATAAAAAGCGGCAAACCGCTGACAGTGCGGCTGGGATTATTGGTAATTTCGCGAGAGGAAATAGCGGCATGGCGTAATGAAATAAACGTTCGCGCTGAGTCACGCTTATTGTGGCGCCCGGCCTGCTGTTTTTCCCCCGGCCGGGCGCAGATGATCCGACGATTAAAAACCCGAGCCGGGCTGCCGTAAAAAGGCCTCTTCTTCCGGCGTGCTGATGCGCCCCAATATTGCGTTGCGATGCGGGTAGCGGCCGAAACGATCGATGATCGCCTTATGCCGTAGCTCGAACTCCAGCTGGTCGCCGTTATTAAGCTCGGTATATAACACCAGCGCCTGCTGGTGGATCAGCGGCGATTCCGAATGCATGAACGGCAGATAAAGGAAGCCGCGCTGCTCACGGCTCAGCCGTTCGCACTCGCCGCTGCGGATCGCCTCCTGCGCCAGGACCAGCGCCATGCCGTCGCAGGCGAACGACTGCGGCGTGCCGCGAAACAGGTTGCGGCTGAACTGATCGAGCACGATCACCTCCGCCAGGCGCCCTTCGATGGTGTCGCGCCAGTGCGCCAGTTCCCCCGCCGCCGCCGCCCGCCAGATTTCGCCGAAGCGGCTATGCAGCAGACGATCGAAATCATCGTCCTTTTTGAACCACATCACCGGTTCGATCTCGTCGAACCAGAACTCGATAACCTGTTTATGCATCATGATCCTCCTGTGTTTTAGGCAGTTTATACCCGTTCGCGCTTCCGGCGCAGTGCGAAAGATGGCGGGCATAACCCGTTCTCCCCCCCGGCGTTCTCTGCCATAATAGCCGCACTTTGTCGCTATCATTGCGCACCCTGATTACGGAGTTCCCCTTATGGATCATTGCCATACTTCCGATCTCATCTCCCTGGAGCAAGCGCTGGAAAAAATGCTCGGGCAGATCGCACCGCTGCAACAAACCGAATCCGTCGCGCTGACCGCCGCCGCCGGCCGCATCACCGCCGCGCCGGTGGTCTCACCGCTCGACGTGCCGCCGTTCGCCAACTCGGCGATGGACGGCTATGCGGTACGCCTCGCCGATCTGGCGGCCAATGCTCCATTGCCGGTCGCCGGGAAAGCCTTCGCCGGCGCGCCGTTCGACGGCCAATGGCCGGCCAACAGCTGCGTGCGCATCATGACCGGCGCGCCGATCCCGGCCGGGGCGGTAGCGGTTGTTATGCAAGAGCAGGCCGAAGTGAGCGACCAGGGCGTGCGTTTTACCGCCCCGGTAGAAGCCGGCCAGAATATCCGTCTGGCGGGTGAAGACATTCGCCAAGGCGCCAGCGTGTTGCCGGCCGGCGTGAGGCTGGGCGCCGCGCAGCTGCCGCTGCTGGCTTCGCTCGGGGTCGCCGAAGTGCAGGTGATGCGTAAGCTGAAGGTGGCGGTGTTCTCCACCGGCGACGAACTGCAGCCGGTCGGCCAGCCGCTGCAGGCAGGCCAGATCTACGACACCAATCGTTTCGCAGTGCGCCTGATGCTGGAGCAGCTGGGCTGCGAAGTGCTCGATCTCGGCATTATCCGCGACGATCGCGATGCGCTGCGCGCCGCCTTCGAACAAGCGGACAGCCAGGCCGATGTGGTGATCAGCAGCGGCGGCGTCTCGGTCGGCGAAGCCGACTACACCAAACAGATGCTCGACGAACTGGGCCAGGTCAGCTTCTGGAAGCTGGCGATCAAACCCGGCAAACCGTTCGCCTTCGGCAAACTGGGCCACGCCTGGTTCTGCGGCCTGCCGGGCAACCCGGTTTCCGCCGCCCTGACCTTCTACCAGCTGGTGCAACCGCTGCTGGCGAAGCTGGCCGGCCACAGCGACTGGCGCCTGCCGCCGCGCCTGCACGCCCGCGCGCTGACGCCGCTGAAGAAATCGCCGGGGCGCCTCGATTTTCAGCGCGGCGTGTTCAGCAGCAACGCCGCGGGCGAACTGGAGGTCAGCACCACCGGCCACCAGGGCTCGCACGTCTTCAGCTCCTACAGCCAGGGCAACTGTTTCATCGTGCTGGAGCGCGAACGCGGTTCGGTGGCGGCGGGTGAAACGGTGGAGATCGAGCCGTTCAACGCCCTGCTGAGGAGCTGAACATGTTGCCGGAATTGACCGACGCCGAAGCGCTGCGCTACAACCGCCAGATCGTCCTGCGCGGCTTTGACTTCGACGGCCAGGAGAAGCTGAAGGCCGCCCGCGTGCTGATCGCCGGGCTGGGCGGGCTGGGCTGCGCCGCCGCGCCTTATCTGGCGGCGGCCGGCGTCGGCCATCTGGTACTGGTGGATTTCGACACCGTCTCGCTCTCCAATCTGCAGCGCCAGATCCTGCACCGCGACGATCGCATCGGCCAGAGCAAAGTCGCCTCCGCCAGACAGGAGCTGAGCGCCATCAATCCGCATATCCGCATCGATGCCATCGACGGTCGTCTGGAAGATGACGCGGTCGCGGCAGAGATCGCCGCCTGCGATCTGGTGCTGGACTGCACCGACAACGTGGCGGCGCGCGACGCCCTGAACCGCCTGTGCCACGCACTGCGCAAACCGCTGGTTTCCGGCGCGGCGATCCGCATGGAAGGCCAGCTCAGCGTGTTCACCTATCAGCCGGGCGAGCCCTGCTACCGCTGCCTGAGCCGGCTGTTCGGCGACAGCGCCCTCACCTGCGTCGAGGCGGGCGTGATGGCGCCGCTGGTCGGCACCATCGGCACTCTGCAGGCGATGGAAGCCATCAAGCTGCTGGCCGACTACGGTCAGCCGCTGCGCGGCAAACTGTTGATGTTCGATGCGATGAGCATGCAGTTCCGCGAGATAAAGCTGCCGAAGGATCCGCACTGCGAGGTGTGCGGCGGGGCGTGACGGCTTCGTCATTAGTAGCTTGAGAGGTCGGTGTTGGAAAATCGTGGCACAATATATTTTCCAATACGTTTGTGAAAGTAAAATGCCTCTGGCAGAAATTGAAGCTACCCGCTTTATTGCAATATAAGACGAAAAGATATTAGAGTCGGCAACAAGCTCACCGGAATGAAAATGGGTTGCCGCTCTCATTATCACCGAGTGCGTAATAGATCAACGGATCAGCCGGCATGACCACACGATGGCTGCCGCTGATCATATTAACGATCGCACTGCGTGGGCCTTCACGCCAGCGAGCATCAGCATAAAATTGAGTAAGCTGACTTTCCATTTCTGACTCGTTTAGAAATGACCGCACCAGATAATAATTATCAGGATCATGGAGTGAATTACCAAAGCGTAATACTTTCACCCCAATTTTCAGGTGCAGAGGTACACTCTGTTCTTTCATAATATCGTGAAATGCAGCGCCTGTGCCGGGTTTTAACGTGTATTGGAGCACTTCGATCACTGTTGTCATACGGTTTACCACCTCATTATCTCTTTTCTCTATCATGATCTGATTAGTATATCAAGCCTGTCGATATGATGGGGTTACTCCTTCTAAGGCATTACTATACAGCAAAACCTCTTTCACTACATGATCAGTTATAATTATAAAAAAATAGTAAACATTCATTAAATTTATAGCACCATGAATTAATTCTACTACTTAGTTTTTAAACAACCCTAAGAAATACTGTTCATACATACGGATCATCCTGCCGCTAAAGCACATTCCAAAATGTTACTCTGAAGTTAACGTTTGTAGCTTTATGTGTATTGTTTGTCATTTTACGGAGTGCTAGTTTCTTTCCACACACAAAAAGTGTGGTCGTTATAAATAATATAATTAGCGTCAAAATCTTTATTCCAGGGAAATGACAGGTGGCAATCATTCGCAATCAATAATGCGGAGTTTGCTATACACAAAATGGATTTAGGAAAAAATTAATGCAACACACCGATCTATTAATGATTGGCTGCGGCCCATCAAACCTCGCAGTAGGTGTCGCACTTGAAGAATGTGCTGAAGTTCACAACATCAACTCTTCTCTCATTCTGGAAAAAGACACTTCTGTTTGTTGGCATAGGGGAATGTTATTTCCTGAAGCGCAGTCTCAGGTTTCCTTTCTGAAGGATCTGGTCACGCAGCGTGATCCGACCAGCCGGTTCAGCTTTCTCAATTTTTTGCATAAAACCAACCGCCTGGACAGTTTTGTCAACCTGCAGACGTTTAACCCCTACCGTAAAGAGATTTCGGATTATTTGCAGTGGGTAGCGGGTGGCCTGGAGAAAACACAGGTTATTTACAACAGCAAAGTAGTGGCAGTCAGACCGGAACTTGCATCGGAAGGGCAAATTACTGGCTGGCACGTAACCGTTGAAAATGGCGACAGTTACCGCGCCCGCCGTCTGATTTTTGGGGCTGGCCGCGACCTCAATATCCCGGCTGTGTTTGAGCATGTCTCACCGGATAATGTGATCCATAGTGCCAATTTCCTGACGGCTCTCGAACAAATGAAGTGCGGTAGAGTTAACCGTATCGCGGTAATTGGCGGCGCGCAAAGCAGTGCCGAAATGTATCAATCCTGCCTTGAGCATTTCCCCACGGCCAATATCACCATGATCATGCGCTCCATCGGGCTGGTGAATTATGAAGGCAGTCAATTCACCAATACGTTATTTCAGAATGACTACATCAACACGTATTTCAATTGTGACAATGCAACCCGTGAAAAGACCCTGGCGGCGATGCATACCACCAACTATTCCGGCGTGGCCCCATCAACTTTGTCAGGGCTTTATCGTTTCCATTATTTGCAGGAGTTGCGTGGTGAAAATCGGGCGGTAATGCTGACACAGTGCGATATTTTACATGCGGTAGATGATGACGGCGGTGTGCTGATCACCTGGAAAGATAACAAGTCAGGCCACTCACACTCTGCGCGTTTTGACGTAGTGTTGCTGGGTACAGGATATAAGAATAAAACGCCGACACTCTTCGACAGTTTGTCAAATCATCTTGATATCGAAAAAATCCGCGTCGACCGCAATTATCGCGCCGTTTTGCCTTATGCCCCCGGCGTTTCTCTGCATCTGCAGGGGGTTAATGAAAGCACGCATGGCATTGCAGATTCATTGTTGAGTGTACTGGCATTCCGTTCAAAAGAAATTATTGACGATATCACGGCCTGATTTTAGGGAAAAAAATGCATTCCTTTAAACCACTTGATCGCACTTCTATGCGATTCGAGAACAATCTGCACGCCCAGCGTTTGATGCCGTGGCCCGAGCTGAACGCACCGTTTGAAAGTTCATGGTGCGTTATTGCACCCGGCGCGTCTTCGACTCCGCATGAACACCACGAATACGAAATATTCGTCGCCATTAAAGGTGAGGCATTTATTGTGTGCGAAGGTGAAAAAACGCGCTTTAAAGCCGGCGACACCGTTCAATTCCCGCCATTCACCCGGCATTGCGTGCTCAATGAAAGCCCCGAGCCGTTCGAAATGTACAGCATTTGGTGGGATGAGGAGATGTCCTCACGTTTTGCTCAACGTCATCAACAAAAAAATCAGGTGTCAGACCATGTCTAAAACGCTCGTTATTGCCCCACCGCCCACGCCCAATGGCGATCTGCACGTTGGCCACATGGCCGGGCCTTACTTGGCCGGCGATATTTACGCCCGCTACCTGCGCCTGACCGGAGAACGCGTCAACTACGCGACCGGCACTGATGACAGCCAAACCTATGTTGTCACCAGCGCCTACAAACTGGGCACATCTCCAGAAAATTTATGCCGTCAGGCTGCCGACGACATCAGGCAAAGCCTGAATGACTGGGGAGTCGAGCTGGATGGTTATGCCCCGTTCGACGACGGTTATAAAGAAATGGTGTACGCCTTTTTGTCTCCCCTACATGAGCAGGGCAAGTTCCGGCTCAAAACCGTCAGGCTGCCGTACTCGACACACCGCAATACGTTTATGGTGGAGTCGTTCGTGTCCGGTGAATGCCCGACCTGTCTGGCGCAGTCCCGCGGTGGATTGTGTGAAAGTTGCGGACACCCCAACAACTTTGATGGATTAAAAAACCCGGTGGCGACATTGCCCCCCTACGAATCACTGGAGTACAGAGAAACGGAGATCCTGGTGTTCCCGGTAGAAGCATACAGGGCCGAGCTGGAGCGTTATTACGCCGCGAAAAAAGGCAGCTGGCGCCCGCACATTCTTCAGCTAATGACGGAACTGTTCAACCGAGAGCTGATCGATTTCCCTATCACTTACCCCATTGCCTGGGGATTGCCATCGCATTTTCCCGGCACGGAGGGGCAAGTGCTCAACGCCTGGGCGGAGGGGATGCCGGCATCGATGTACTGCAACGCCTGTGGCGAAAACAACGCGGCGCCGACGGATGCAACCTGGCGTGCTGAAACAGGTAATCGCCTGGCGTATTTCCTCGGCTTCGACAACTCCTATTTTTGGGGAGTGACGCATCTTGCCTTGCTGATGGCGCATGAGGGTAAGTACCTGTTGCCTGACACCATCGTGCCCAATGAGTTTTACGAGCTGGAAAACGCCAAGTTCTCGACCAGCCGCGGCCATTTGATCTGGGCCCGCGATCTGGTAAAAACCCTGCCTCGCGACTATGCCCGTTTCTATCTTTGCCTGACCAGTCCGGAACACAACCGGAACAATTTCAGCCGAGATGCCCTCAGTCAAATCCTTAACGAACGACTGATTTCCGCCTGGAATGCGCTTGCCCGTGCATACGCCACGCAACGCTGGGAATTGCGCCAGAATGACGATGAGGCCAATACTCCTCTGCTGGTCGACACCATGCGTCAGCGCCTGGCTCTGCCCTGTCGTCTCGAGACGTTCAGTCAAAGCCGATTGGCTGACTGGTGCCTGCACCATATTGGGCGCTTGCAGGAGCTGGTTGCGGAAGAAAGCGATATCAGCCTGAAGGCAATTAATCAACAGTTACGGGTCCTCGTCGACGGCTTGGGGTTGATTATGATTGACCTTCACCACGCTATCGTGAATGCCAATCCGCTGAACGGCAGTGAACAATGGGCCTTGCCTGAACTGCCGCCGATCGCCACATTCACCAACAGTGGGTCATATGCGTCCTAACATCGCCATCATCGGAGCCGGCATTACCGGCGTCATGACTGCGCTGGCTTGCGCCCGTAAGGGCGCAAGCGTTGAGCTGTATGACGCCGCCGCCATTCCGAACGCTGCCAATCTGTCGTGGGCACATGGCCGTCTGTGGAAACACGCGCACGAAAACAATGCCGCGTTGCAACCGCTGGCTGCGCACTCGCTTGCTTTCTGGCGCCAACTCATCGGCGCAGGCAGCGATGCAGTCGGTTGTCAGACGCAATCCATTCGTGTGGTGGATGACGCCGATTGTCGTCGTTTGGCGCAGCTGTATGACGCGCTGGCGATAGGTTATGACATCCAGGATCCCGTGTTGTCGACACAGAGCAGCCTGTTGCGCATGCACAGTTCTAATCGACGGCTCTTCGTCGGCCATGACGCCATTCTTCTCGATGCACAAAAGGTATATGCACATTTGTGCCAAGCGCTGGCAAACACGGGCAGCATCGCGTTGAAACCGCATACGCGCGTAGATCTCGGCACCATTCGGGAGGGGAGGCATTTTAGCGTTAACGGTGAGCGTAAAAGCTACACGGCGGTGATTTGCACGGCGAGCCGCCCTCTCACCCGACACATTGGCCGGTCAGGCGTCGCTCCGGCGCCGCAATATCAGGTTCACCTTGACGTGCACCTCAACGATCCCCGTGCGTGTTTGTTAAAGCCGGTGCTGACGATGGGAGATGAACAGCGATCATGGTGTGTACCGTCGCCGGAACGTCGGGTGCTTAAAGTGAGCGCCAGTCGATTTTCCTACTCGATGCCGCCAGACAGTCACGACCTGCAGGTGTGTAAGCGGTATTTACTTGACCGACTACGCGTTAAATATGACCAGGTGGATGTCGTCGTGTCGCCCTACTTTGAATTGCCGGCTGAAAAACGGCAAGGCACTGCTTACTGGGGCCGGCACGATGTCACCGGATGCATCGCCGTTGAAGCGTGCGATGCCTCTATTTTTAAGATCGCCCCGGCGCTGTCCGAGCAGATCAGCCAGTATGCCATTCACGGAGTTAACGAATGAGTAATGAAACCATTTTGCTGAACGTGACAACCCGCCAGATCAGCAAAAGAAACGAAAATCTAATCCTTGCCGCGTCGCTGGTTTCCACTCTGGGGAGCGGTATACTCACCATCGCCAACGCGCTGATCATTTCACAGAGCATGGGAACGGCGAAAGCCGTGGGCACACTGTTCATTCTGATCGCGCTGCCGCAAGCCTTTTTCTCGGTGTTGTTCGGCAAGTTGTCCGATACCTACGACAGAAAGAAGATCTGCATCATTACCAACGTGGTCAACGCGGCTATCGTCATTGGCGTTTTGGCCGGTATCAATACATTCACCGATCCCTCGATGGTCATCTTTGTCTGCAGCTTTATGCTGTCCATGACCATGGCTATGTTCTTCCCGGCCAATAACGCCATCATCAAGGATTCGGTAGAGTCGGGCAGAATGGCTGCATTCAATGCCAAACTCGAAATGGCAGTGCAAATTGGTGCTTTGACATCGGTGGCGATCGGCGGGTTTCTGATCCAGCTGATTGGTGTGGATTTCGTGTTTGTGCTGAACGCCATCACCTTCATCGCCAGTGCGGCGCTGTTTTTCATGCTGACGCCGCGTGTACAGGGATCAGATGAAGTGCCCGAAGGCGACACCGCCTCCGAACCAGTGCCGGCAACTACCTTGCCCGCCGTGAGAAAACCCTGGCTGATGCTGCTGTATGGCGTCGGCAACATCATCGTGACGGTCAGCAATATGCTGTTGGTGCTGTTGGTCACCAAACATTTTGCCTCCGGCGCCGGCGTTCTGGGTGTGGTTGATGCACTGGCCGGCGTAGGGGTAGCCATCGCCGCCGCCATGACACCGTTCCTGCAGAAGCGTTTTTCCTTACTGACGATTGTCATGTTCGGCTACGTGGCGAATGCGGCATTTATTGCCCTGCAGCCGCAATTTACGTTGCCGTGGCTGATGGTCTTCTTCCCGCTTGGTGCCGTGTGTTTTGGCCTGGCGCGTATCTCGTGCCGCACGCTGATGTTCAACACCATTCCTTCCCATTACACCGGCCGTTTCTTCGGCTTCAGCAACGCAATTGGGCTGACGTCAGCCGTCGTACTGACCTACGCCATTGGCGAGCTGGTCGATAGCACCACTGTCCTGGCCGGATATGTGGCGTTGGCGCTGGCTGTGGTCTTCCTGGCGCTTTTGGCATCAACCCTGGTCTTTAAAGGAAAAACAAAATGAAATTATTGGCGATTGAAGTCGGGCAATTTGGCGATTACTACAATTCGCGCTACCAACAGGTGGAACAGCACGGTATTGAGCTGTATGTCCTGTCCGGGCTGGCTGATAGCGATCACTGGCATGCCGGGCGATTCTTCGTTTCCGACAGTATGGATATCAACGATTTGACCACGCTGGCCATACAGCTGCATCGGGATTTTCACTTTGACGGGGTGTTCACCTTCGCGGAGAACAGCGTGATCGCCACGGCCATGATCGCCGACGCCCTGCAGCTGCCGAGCATCCCGGTTGAGGCGGCGGTAAAAAGCCGCAACAAACTTGCCATGCGTGAAGCCCACCGCGCCGGTCAGGCACCTCACCCGGAATTTCGGCTGACACCGACGCTGCCTGAAGCGCTGGAGGCGGCGGCGACCCTCGGTTATCCGGTGATCCTCAAACCCACACTGGGTTCGGCCAGCCAGTTTGTCTACCGCGTCGACACGCCTGAACAAATGGCGGAGTTCTTCCCTAAAGCCCTGATCGGCATATCAGAAATGAGCCAGTTCAAAAATGAAGGGATCACTGACGTACTGGGCCCCAACTCGCTGCTGGTCGAGTCGTATCTGGATGGACGTGAATTTCTGATCGAGGCCTATTCCTGGGACGGCGTCACGGTGCTGGGCTCCATCGTCGATCGTGTCACCCTGGAAGGGAACTCGTTTGATGATGATGTCCATCACACGCCGACCGATCTTGATGGTCTGGATCTGCAACGCGTGCATGACGTGGTGCATGCCGGTGCCGTGGCGCAGGGGCTGACGCGCAGCGTGATGCACGCAGAGATCCGGTTCCATCAGGGTAAACCCTACATCGTTGAGATTGCCGCCCGGCCTGGCGGCGGCGGCCTCGATTTTATGGCCCGCATCTCCGCCGGCTATTGCCCTATCAAAGCGGTCATTGATATGGCGATTGGGCAGAAACCGGACTACCTGTGTTATTCGCCAACCGGTAAACACACGTTTGCGCTTTGCCTGATCTCCTCGCCTGGGCGGATCGACATCATCAGTGTCCCTGAACACATTACGCAGGATCCGAACACCTTCATGCTGAAAATCATTTCACCACTCGGCAGCGTCATCAAACGGCCGCCGTTGGGGAACGATATTATCGGTTTCCTGGGCGTTAAGGGCGACAGTCGCCAGGAGACAGAACAGAAAGCGATGAACTACAGCCAACAGGTGATTGTGACGACACGATGAAAAAGATCGGACTGGCGATAGCGTTAGGGAAAGACGCCAACAGCCATACACGAACCTTTATTGAGGCTATTAATTATAGCCTCAAGCATTTTCCTGAGTTCAAAAAAAACACGTTGAAAATTGTCAACGACGAAAAATCGTCGGCAGGAGGAGAGCGTGCCGCTATTGAGCTAATTGAATGGGGCGCAGACGTGGTTGTCGGCCATTTTTCCAGTTTTGCCGCGTTGGCGGCATTACCGTTATATCTCCGACAATCCATACCCCTGATATTACCGGCCTCGACAGCGTGTGAGTTTGGCGAATCTAACAAAGTTAACCGAGTCGAGGTAATGAAATATCAGAAAGATGATGCCGCCTTGATGGCCTATTGCATTGATGACAGCATTATTAATTGTCAGGGTGGAAATGTTTATGCGGTGGTACAGAATAATGCTTATGCCAACCGGATGATAGACCACTTCCCTCTCTTGGCCGATATTCAGGTCATCCGGGAGCTGCCTGGGCGGGCCGAAAAAGGGGATACGTTTATTATCATTGGCTTCAGTGATTTTGCATCGACCATCATCAAAAAGTTGTCTCAAACACAGGTTTATCGGATCCTGTTGGTTGACGACTCGGATGATGTTGAAGTCCATAAATCATGCATTTTGCGGCCTCAACGCTTGTCGCGTGTTCGCTCCGCATCGCATATTTCGCGACATGGCATGAAACGGCCATACTGGAATGAAACTCTGCTGGCATTATCGCTGGCTTGCAGCATTACATCTCAACAGGCAGCCAAACATGGGGAGGGATTAAGTTTCAACACCTATCTTGGATTACAGGACTTCGATAAATTTAATTGCTATGGCGATTGCATATTGATCTCAGAAGAGCTGATCTAGCCGGCTGTTTGAACGTGCAGGCTACATCTGAGCGTCTTATCGCAAAAGCGCAAAGTTTGTAAAACATTGCCTTACGTAAATCCTTTGTATAACGCCAAGGGGACTGAGGCACTTAGCTTACTATGAAAAATGTACAGTCAACCGCTGCGCGGCAAGCTGTTGATGTTCGATGCGATGAGCATGCAGTTCCGCGAGATGAAACTACCGAAGGATCCGCACTGCGAGGTGTGCGGCGGGGAATGACGGATAAAAAAAGGGCGGGATAATTCCCGCCCTGATGCGTTGCCGCGAGGGTTACACGATGCCCTGGCTGCGCAGATAGTCTTCGTAGTTGCCGGTAAAGTCGATCACCTTGTTCGGGGTGATTTCCAGAATGCGCGTCGCCAGCGAGCTGACGAACTCACGGTCGTGGGAGACGAAGATCAGCGTGCCTTCGTACATCTCCAGCGCCATGTTCAGCGATTCGATGGATTCCATATCCAGGTGGTTGGTCGGTTCGTCCATCACCAGAATATTCGGGCGTTGCATCATCAGCTTGCCGAACAGCATGCGGCCCTTCTCGCCACCGGACAGCACCTTCACTTTCTTCTTGATGTCGTCCTGGCTGAACAGCAGACGGCCCAGCACGCTGCGCACCGCCTGCTCGTCGTCTTTTTCCTGCTTCCACTGGCTCATCCAGTCGAACACGCTCAGGGTGTCGTCGAACTCGTATTCGTGATCCTGCGCGTAGTAACCGATACGGGCGTTTTCCGACCACTTCACGGTACCGCTGTCCGGCTGCGCGTCGCCCACCAGCGTTTTCAGCAGGGTGGTTTTACCGATGCCGTTGGCGCCCAGCACCGCGACCTTCTCGCCCACTTCCACCATCAGGTTCAGCTTGCTGAACAACGGGCCTTCGTCGAAGCCCTTGGTGAGCGCTTCCACTTCCAGCGCGTTACGGAACAGCTTCTTGTCCTGTTCGAAACGGATGAACGGGTTCTGGCGGCTGGAGGCTTTCACCTCTTCCAGCTGGATCTTGTCGATCTGGCGGGCGCGGGAGGTGGCCTGCTTGGATTTGGAGGCGTTGGCGCTGAAGCGGCTGACGAACGATTGCAGCTCGCTGATCTGCGCCTTCTTCTTGGCGTTGTCCGCCAGCAGACGCTCGCGCGCCTGGGTGGCGGCTGTCATGTATTCGTCGTAATTGCCCGGATAAACGCGCAGTTCGCCGTAGTCCAGATCCGCCATGTGGGTGCAGACCATGTTCAGGAAGTGACGGTCGTGCGAAATGATGATCATGGTGCTGTTGCGCTCGTTGAGCACGTTTTCCAGCCAGCGAATGGTGTCGATGTCCAGGTTGTTGGTCGGTTCGTCGAGCAGCAGGATTTCCGGATCGGAGAACAGCGCCTGCGCCAGCAACACGCGCAGTTTCCAGCCTGGCGCGATTTCGCTCATCGGGCCGTAGTGCTGCTCCACCGGAATACCCACGCCGAGCAACAGTTCGCCGGCGCGCGCTTCGGCGCTGTAGCCGTCCATTTCGCCGTAGGCCACTTCCAGATCGGCCACTTTATAGCCGTCTTCTTCGCTCATCTCCGCCAATGCGTAGATGCGGTCGCGCTCTTCCTTCACCGCCCACAGTTCGGTGTGGCCCATGATCACGGTATCCAGCACGCTGTACTGCTCGAAGGCGAACTGATCCTGACGCAGTTTACCCAGGCGCTCGTTCGGATCGAGGAACACGTTGCCGCCGCTCGGCGCCAGATCGCCGCCGAGGATTTTCATAAAGGTGGACTTGCCGCAGCCGTTGGCGCCGATCAGGCCGTAACGGTTGCCGCCGCCGAATTTGACAGAGATGTTTTCAAACAACGGCTTGCTGCCGAACTGCATGGTGATGTTGTTAGTGCTTAACACAGCGCTCGCTCTTTATACATAGGGAATGTGATTTGGCGCGCATTATGCCACAACGGGGTGCAGAGATCGCGGGAAGTTTCGGTGACTTTTTGAGCGCCTGCGGCATCCTATCCTTTTCGCAGGCGGCATAGTTGAATTAACGCGGCGGGAACTTCGCGGCAATCATCGCCGCCGTCGGCTGCACACCGCCCAGGCTCCATTGTTCGGGCGCATGTTCATCGATTCTGACCCAAACCGACTGTCTGAACGCCGGATCGCCTCGCCCTTCTATCTCCACCAACAGATCGGTAATGCGGGACAGCAATTCGCTTTTTTGCCGTTCATCCAGCATGCCTTTCACCGTTTGCACATTAACAAATGGCATTATACTCTCCTTGAATATAGATAAGTCTAAAAATAAGACTTAGACTAGCGAAGGAAAATGCCCATGTCAAAATCTCCCGATCTCCCTACCGTTTCTCTTGCCCTGTGCGGGCTGGCGCAGGCCGCGGACCTGCTTGGCGATCGCTGGACGTTGCTGATCCTGCGCGAATCATTCTACGGCGTTCGCCGTTTTGAAGAGCTGCGCGAGAATATCGGCGCTTCGCGCCAGGCGCTGAGCAACCGTCTGAATGCCATGGTAGAACAAGAACTGTTGGCCAAACGCGCTTACCGGGAGCCGGGCGAGCGTGAGCGACATGAATATGTCTTGACGGACAAGGGGCGCAGCCTGGGGCCCATCCTGGTTGCGCTGATGGCATGGGGCCACCGGCATATTCTGCATGACACCCCCCACGTTCAACTGGTGGATAAACACAGCGGGCTGCCGGTGCAGCTGGCATTTATCGATGCGCAGGCCCGCGTGGTGCCTGAAGAAGCGCTGCAAATGTCGGCCGTTGAGCTCCCCCCGGCCTGACTTACCCATTCTGGTCTACGCTTGATGCCAGACATGTTGATGACAAGGATGCTGAACCATGCCACACCTCTATAACACCGCGCTGCTGATCGGCGCTGCGCTGAGCGCCATCGCCGCCCTGCTGCATATTTGGGTGATCACCGCCGGGCCGCGCGGCTATCGGCTGTGCGGCGCCGGCGATCGCTTCATTAAGGCGGCGGAAGCGGGTAAAAAGTTCCCGGCCGTCGTCACCGCCGGTATCGCGCTGGTGCTGTTTATTTGGGCGCTGTATGCGCTGTCCGGCGCGGGCCTGATCGCGCCGCTGCCGCTGCTGCGGCCCGCGCTGTTTATCATCACCTTTATCTACCTGCTGCGCGGCGTCGCCGGCCCTTTCGCCCTGCGCGACACCGGCCGCAGCCAACGCTTTATCATCGTCAGCTCGCTGATTTGCCTCGGCTTCGGGCTGGTGCATCTGCTGGGGATGACGCAGCGCTGGGGGGCGTTGGCGTAACGCCCTGTTGCTGCAAAACGGCGATAAATGCCTGTGCGGCGGCGCTGCGGTAAGCGCCTTGGCGCTGCAGCAACACCGCCTGCCGAGCCGGCATGGCGTTGTCCAGCGCCACTTTTTTCAACTGCCGGTTCTCGCGTGCAATGGCGGCCGGCAACAGCGTGGCGAGCTGCCCGCGCCGCACGATCTCGACGATAGCGCCCAACGCATTGGCCTCCACCGCCACCAGCGGCCGGAAACCGAGCTGCGTGCAGTAGCGATCGATAAACTGGCGCGTGGCGAAATCGCCGCTCAGCAAGGCCAGCGGCAGATGCCGCCATTCCGCCAGCGTCAGCGGCCGGCGCCGCGCCGCCAGGGGATGTTCGGCGCCGACCATCAGCTCCAGCGTCTCACTGAACAACGGCGTCGCTTCCACCTCCACCGACTGCGCCATCTCAAAGGCGATGCCCAGATCCAGCCGATCCTGCGCCAGCAGCGCCTCAATCCGCTCTTGCGCCATCTCCTCAATGCTCAGCGTAATCCCCGGGTAGCGGCGGTAGAACGCATCGATCGTCGGCCCCACCAGATAGGCGGTGAAGGTTGGCGTCATCGCCAGCCGCAGATGGCCGCGCGCCAGCGTCGCCACGTCATGGATCGCCCGCGCGCCGGCGTCCAGATCCTGCAGCGCCAGGCGCGCATAGCGCATCCAGGCCTCACCGGCGTCGGTCAGCTGCACCCTTCTGCCGCTGCGATCGAACAGCGGCGCTCCCAGCGCATCCTCCAGCTGTTTGATCTGCTGCGACAAGGTCGGTTGCGAGACGTGCAGCGCTTCGGCGGCTCGGGTGAAATTGCCCTGTTCGGCCACGGCCAGAAAATAACGGATATGTCGCAGCAGCATAGCGCCCCAACTATTAGTAATACCTATAGCCATCATTATAAATGGGTCTTAGACCCTATAGCCAGAAGCGTTCATCATGCCGTCATCGCTTACCCCCCAGGGAGAAAAACAATGAAAGAGGTGATTGAGGGCTTCCTGAAGTTCCAGCGCGAAGCCTTTGTTGAACGCACGGCGCTGTTTCAGCGGCTGGCGACCCGCCAAAATCCGCGTACGCTGTTTATCTCGTGTTCCGACAGCCGCCTGGTGCCCGAGCTGGTCACCCAGCGTGAGCCGGGCGATCTGTTCGTTATCCGCAATGCCGGTAACATCGTGCCTTCTTTCGGCCCCGAACCCGGCGGGGTGACCGCCTCGGTCGAGTACGCGGTCGCCGCGCTGGGCGTGGAAGATATCGTGATCTGCGGCCATTCCGACTGCGGCGCAATGACCGCCATCGCCACCTGTCAGTGTCTGGATCACCTGCCGATGGTCGCCGGCTGGCTGCGTTACGCCGATTCCGCCAAGGCGGTCAATCAGGCTTATCCGCATGTCTCCGACGAGGCCCGGGTCGCGTCGATGGTGCGCGAGAACGTCATCGCCCAACTCAACAACATCAAAACGCACCCTTCCGTCGCCCTGGCGCTGGATCAGGGCCGCCTGACGCTGCACGGCTGGGTCTATGACATCGCCAGCGGCGCTATCGAGGCGCTGGACGGCGAAACCCGCCGCTTCGTATCGCTCGCCACCCATCCCGAGGTGACCGCCACGCCGGCGATCGCCCGTTTTTAAGCCAACAAAAGGAGCCAACATGACACACTCTCTGCATAACGCCGCCCCGCGCGAAGCGCTCACCGACACCATCATGGCCGCCAAGATCCGCCATAACCTGACGTTCGAAGCGCTGGCCGAGGGCACCGGCCTCAGCCTGGCGTTTATCACCGCCGCCCTGCTCGGGCAGCATGCGCTGCCGGAACCGGCAGCGCGCACCGTGGCGGCCAAGCTGGGGCTGGATGAAGAAGCGGTGCAGTTGCTGCAAACCATCCCGCTGCGCGGCAGCATTCCCGGCGGCGTGCCGACCGACCCGACCATTTATCGTTTCTATGAAATGCTGCAGGTCTACGGCTCCACGCTGAAAGCGCTGGTGCACGAGCAGTTTGGCGACGGCATCATCAGCGCCATCAACTTCAAGCTGGATATCAAGAAGGTCGCCGATCCGGACGGCGGCGAACGTGCGGTAATCACCCTGGACGGCAAATACCTGCCGACCAAACCTTTCTGATTGGCCTTGCGCCGGCGGCCCGCGTCGCCGGCAAATTGACAGCCAACCGGCCATTGGCTACATTAACTGCGCTTAAACGCCGTCCTGGCGTTTTTCACTGCCCGAGGCCTGTATGTTGGAGATTGTAACCACCCGATAGTCGCTTCCTTGCCGCATGGCGAGGGACTCTGACGTATCCGACGCGCGTTTGCGCGGGGATGCGCGTATCTGGGGTTATTACAGGATCTCCCAACATGAACATTTCCAAAGCGGAACAACGCGTGCTGCACGTGTTGGCCAAAGGCGGCTATATCGCCTTCACCCGCAACGACGCCGGTCGCGTCACCCACGTCGAATGCTACACCCGCGAAGGGCTCGGCCTGGCCGACTGCTCGCTGGCCGTTTTCACCAAGCTCAAAACCAAACGCCTGATCCTCTCTCGCCAGGGGCGCCCTTATCGCGTCACCTTCGCCGGGCTCAAGGCCGTGCGGGCGCAGCTGGATAACCGTTAATCATCGATACCGGCCGGGCAGGCAGCCCGGTCGGCACAGCGTTATTGAATCAGGATACAACCATGAACATCACGTTACGCCACGAAACGCCGGCCGACGTCGGCACCATCGCCACCCTGACCGCCGCCGCATTCCTGCACGCCGAACACAGCAGCCACACCGAGCAGTTTATCGTCAATGCGCTGCGCGCGGCGGGAGCCCTCACCCTGTCGCTGGTCGCCGAACGCAATGGCACACCGATCGGGCACGCGTCCGTCTCGCCGGTCGCACTCAGCACCGGCGCCGTCGGTTGGTACGGGCTGGCGCCGGTATCGGTGCTGCCGGCCTGTCAGAACCAGGGGATCGGCAGCCGGCTTATTCGCCGGCTGCTGGCCGAGCTGCAGGAGCGTGGCGCCGCAGGCTGCGTGGTGCTGGGCGATCCGAGCTATTACGGCCGTTTCGGCTTCCAGGCGCAGAGCGCGCTGACCCTGCCGGGCGTGCCGCAAGACTACTTCCGCGCCGTCGCCTTCCAGGGCGCGCTGCCGTGCGCGGAGGTCACCTTCCACAACGCGTTTAACGCCGAAGCCTAACCCTGTTGCCGGCGCCGTCATGGCGCCGGTTTTCAGTCCCGCTCGCCATAACGCAAGATAGTCATCCCTTCCTCTTCCGCCGGGGGAACAAAATACTGCGCCAGGTGCTCAAACTCCGCCTCGCTCAGTGCAAACGGGTTGCAGGATGGGTTTGCATAACGTTCTCCGGTCGTTGCCGGAAGGGGATAAAAAAACCCGCCTGCCGGCGGGTTTTTATTGGCGACACACGCGCTACCCCACCCTCTGGAGAAGGGTGATAATAATTTGCGCGAATAGGCGGTAGGATTTTTTCATAGCTAATGAATATGACAACCGTACGCCGTTGTCAATTCGCCGTCATCAATCCATGCTCTCGCACAAACTCGGTGAATAAACTCACTTTCTGCTGCACATGCCGGCGCGTCGGGTAAACCGCGAAGACCTGATGCACTTCGGCAATCTGTTCAGGGAACAGCCGCACCAGCCTGCCGGCGGCGATCTCGGGATCCGCCACGAACGACGGCAGCGAACCGATGCCCAATCCCGCCACCAACATATCCCGCAGCATCAGGCTGTTGTTGGCGATCAACCGGGGCGTGAACGCCACGCTCAGGCTCTCCTCGCCGGCGGTGAACTGCCACTGCCCCGGCCTTTCCGCCAGGGAATAGGCCAGACAGCTGTGTCGCTGTAATTCATTCGGCGTTTGCGGCATGCCGTGCTGCGCCAAATAGCCGGGCGCGGCGCAAATTCGCTGGTGCACTTCACCCAGCGCCCGGGCGCTGAGGGAAGAGTCCGGCAGCCGTCGGCGAATGCGCAAGGAAATATCGAAACCAGCCGCCACTACGTCCAATACCCTGTCGTCCAGCGTCAGTTCCACCTGCAACTGCGGGTAACGTTGCATAAACAGCGGCAACAGCGGCGACAGCACCGTCAGGCCGAATGAGAGCGGCGCATTGACCCGCAGCGTGCCGGAGACCTGCTGCGCGCTGGCGGCAACCGTCTGTTCCAGCGCGTCGAACTCGCCGAGCAACCGACAGGCTTCCTGGTAATAGATCTGCCCGGCTTCGGTCAGGCTCATGCTGCGGGTGGTGCGCACGAGCAACAGCGTCCCCAACCGACTTTCCAACTGCTTAATCTGCTTGCTCAACGCCGCCGGCGTGATCGCCAGATCCTCCGCCGCCTTATAGAAACTGTTGCGCTCAACCACGCGGCGAAAGGCGCGCATCGTCAGTAGCACGTCCATATTATGTCCTGATAGTTAATTATAAATTCAATAAAACACAGATTATTAACCCCAACAACCTAAGTAGACTTTATCCAACCGCTTCCCTGAGTGGTAAGTGAATTTAATCTACTGATAATAATGGAGTTAATAATGAAAAAGACCCTGTTCGCCCTGATGCTCGGCCTGAGCGCCGCCACCGCCCCCGTCGCCGCGCTGGCGCAATCCCCCGCCGCCGATAGCCGCCAGGCGGGTTATGTGCAGCCGCTGACCGCCGACAACAGCCTGTTGCTGTTGGTCGATCTGCAGGACATGTTCGGCATGACCATTTCCTCTATCGATCAAACCAATCTGGTGAATAACGCCGCCGGCATCGCCAAGGCCGCCAAAGTGTTCAACGTGCCGACCATTCTGGCCTCGGCCAACGCCAAAAGCTTCGCCGGGCCGGTATTCCAGCAGGTGACGCAGGCGCGCCCGGACCTGCAGGTGTACGACCGCACCGCCATCAACGTCTGGCAGGATCGGCGCGTGGTGGATCTGATCAAACAATCCGGCCGCAAGAAAATCATCATCGGCGGGCTGTGGACCGCCAGCTGCGTGATGCTGCCGGCGCTGTCCGCCCTGGGCGAGGGTTATGAGGTTTATATCCTGTCGGACGTCACCGGCGACATTACGCCAGACAGCCAAAACAACGCCATGCAGCGTCTGGTTCAGGCGGGCGCCACGCCCATCAACTGGGTAGCGTTGATGCTGGAATGGCAGCAGGACTGGAGCCGTAAAGCCACGGCGGGGGGCGTATTGCAGATCGCTCGCGACCACGGCGCCGCCTGGGGGATGGGCGCCAGCTACGCCGGGGCGATGAAGGTGGGCAGCGAGGCGAAATAGCGGGTGAAAGCCCGCCGGCGGCGGGCTTTTTCTCAGGTACGGTGATAACAACGGCTATCCTGCGGCACCTGGTCGCGACTTTCCAGCCCGTAGTCCCGCACCACCTCCGCCACCCGCAGCCGATACTGCGCCAGCACTTCGCCACGGCCGCGCGCCTGCGCCGCCCGGTGCTGCTCGAGATTGCGCCACTGCTGCACCGCCGCCTCGTCGCGCCAGAAGGAGAGCGACAGCAGGCGCGCAGGATCGGCCAGGCTTTGAAACCGCTCGATGGAAATGAATCCATCGATCTGCGCCAGCAGCGGCTTCAGCTCCGCCGCCAACGTCAGGTAGGTATCGCGCAGCCCGTCGGCGGCCTGCAGTTCAAAAATCACGGCAATCATCCTCGTCTCCTCTCAACGGTAAAATTCCGGCACGCGCGCATTCAGTGAACGGCGCCACTGCACCGATTTCAACGCCCGCTCATCAATATCCAGCGGACACGGACGCACAGCACCAGACTGCGATAGCTACAGGCTAGCGATGGACGCGCCGTCATACTTCGTCTAACCTCGAAGTATGCATAACATCGAGATAGAAGATCGTTTAGCGGCGCTGAGCGCCGCCATCGCCGACCGCACCCGGGCGCGCATGCTGTGCCTGTTGATGGATGGGCGCGCCTACACCGCCACCGAGCTCAGCGCGGCGGTCGAGGTCGCCCCGTCTACCGCCAGCGCACATCTGGCGAAGCTGCTGGAGCAGCGGCTGATTGCCTGCGTCAAACAGGGGCGCTATCGCTATTTTCGGCTGGCCGGGCAACCGGTGGCCGCAGCGCTGGAGGGTCTGATGGCGCTGGCGGGCGTGCCGCGCCCGTCGGTGAAAAGCAGCACGCCCACCTCGCTGCAATATGCTCGCACCTGTTACGACCATATGGCGGGCGAGGTGGCGGTGAAGCTGCACGATCGGCTGCATGCGCTGAACTGGCTGACCGGCGAGGAAGACTACCGGTTAAGCGACATCGGTCAGGCCGCGCTGGCGCGGCTGGGCGTCGATTGCTCCCCCGCTCCCACCCGCCGCCGCTTCGCCTGCGGCTGCCTGGACTGGAGCGAACGCCGCTCTCACCTCGGTGGCGCGCTGGGCGCCGCGCTGTTAGCCGCCTTTATCCAACGCGGCTGGATCGTCCGCCGGCTCGACAGCCGCGAACTGCAGCTGCCCCCCGCCGGTAAAAAAGCGCTGGCCGCACATTTTGACCTCACGGTGTAACCCGGCGGCGGGGTAGTTTTACTGCAATACTCAAGGGGTACGCTTAAGCAACCCCGCCAACCCGAGGAGTTTCCATGCTCGATTCCACCCAATTCCCGATCGTCAAACGCTGGCCGGCTCAGCACCCGGAACGGCTGCAGCTCTACTCTCTGCCGACGCCGAACGGCGTCAAAGTGTCCATCATGCTGGAAGAGATCGGCCTGCCTTATGAAGCGCACCTGATCGACATCGGCAACAACGAGACCTGGACGCCGGAATTCCTGGCGCTGAACCCGAACGGCAAGATCCCGGCGATCATCGATCCCGACGGCCCCGGCGGCCGGCCGCTGCCGCTGTTCGAATCCGGCGCCATTCTGCTCTACCTGGCGGAAAAGAGCGGCCGTTTCCTGCCGCAGGATCCGGCGCAGCGTTACGAAACCATTCAGTGGGTGTTCTTCCAGATGGCCGCCGTCGGCCCAATGTTCGGCCAGCTCGGTTTCTTCCACAAGTTTGCCGGGCGCGAATATGAAGACAAGCGGCCGCTGGAGCGTTACAAAAACGAATCGAAACGCCTGCTCGGCGTATTGGAAACGCGCCTTGAAGGCCGCGACTGGATCATGGGTGCGGACTACACCATCGCCGATATTTCGCTGCTGGGCTGGGTGCGTAACCTGATCGGCTTCTATGAGGCGCGCGAACTGGTGGCGTTCGACAGTTTCCCGCGCGTCGCGCAGTGGCTGGAGCGCGGTCTGGCGCGGCCGGCGGTGCAGCGCGGGCTGGCTATTCCGGCGCGCGCGGCCTGATTGTCAAACGGGGTGGCCGCCGGGCCATCCCGTCTTTCATTGTCATAAAATTGTCATCCCTCTGCTCTACTCTCCTTTCGTAACAATTTGATGTTATTTACATTGTTGTATTACGACAAGGAGCTTACCCCATGCAACCTGCTGTATCCCTGATCGCCGGCGCCGTGCTGTCCGCCCTGCTCTGTTCCTCCGCCATCGCGGCGGAAACCTCGGCCAATGCCGATGGCCTGACCGAACGCGCCGCGCGCGGCAACCTCGCCGAACCGGGCGGCGCCCGTCGTCTGGCCGGCGATCAGACCGCCGCGCTGAAGGCGTCGCTGTCGGACAAAACAGCGAAAAACGTGATTCTGCTGATCGGCGACGGCATGGGGGATTCCGAGATCACCGCCGCGCGCAACTACGCTGAAGGCGCAGGCGGTTACTTCAAGGGCATCGACGCCCTGCCGCTGACCGGGCAATACACCCACTACTCGCTGGACAAGAAAACCCACAAGCCGGATTACGTGACCGATTCCGCCGCCTCCGCCACCGCCTGGACCACCGGGGTGAAAACCTATAACGGCGCGCTCGGCGTGGACGTGAACGGCAAAGATCAGCCGACGCTGCTGGAGATCGCCAAGGCGGCCGGCAAGGCCACCGGCAACGTCTCCACTGCCGAGTTGCAAGACGCTACGCCGGCGGCGCTGGTGTCGCACGTCACCTCGCGCAAATGCTACGGCCCGGAGGAAACCAGCGAGAAATGCGCCGCTAACGCGCTGGAAAACGGCGGCCGCGGCTCCATCACCGAGCAGTTGCTGAAAACCCGCGCCGACGTCACGCTGGGCGGCGGCGCGAAGTCCTTCAACCAGCTGGCGAAAAGCGGCGAATGGCGAGGAAAATCGCTGAAAGATCAGGCGGCGGCGCAAGGTTACCAGTGGGTGAGCAACGCGGATGAGCTGCAGGCCGTTACGCTGGCCAACCAGCAAAAACCGCTGCTGGGTCTGTTCGCCGACGGCAACATGCCGGTGCGCTGGCTGGGGCCGAAAGCCAGCTATCACGGCAACCTCGACAAGCCGGCGGTAACCTGCGAAAACAACCCGGCGCGCACCGCGGCCACGCCAACGCTGGCGGCGATGACCGAAAAAGCGATCGCACTGTTGAAAGATAACCCGAACGGCTTCTTCCTGCAGGTAGAGGGCGCGTCGATCGATAAGCAGGATCACGCCGCTAACCCGTGCGGGCAGATTGGTGAAACCGTCGATCTGGACGAAGCGGTGCAAAAAGCGCTGGCCTTCGCCCGCGCCGACGGCAACACGCTGGTGATCGTCACCGCCGACCATGCACACTCCAGCCAGATCGTCGCCGCCGACGCCAAAGCGCCGGGCCTGACCCAGATGCTGACCACCAAAGACGGCGCGCCGATGACCCTCAGCTACGGCAACTCGGAAGAAGAGTCGCAGGGGCACACCGGCACCCAATTGCGCGTCGCGGCCTACGGCCCGCACGCCGCCAACGTGGTGGGATTGACCGATCAGACCGATCTGTTCTTCACCATGCGCGATGCGATGGGCATCAAGTAACCGCCTTCTGCACGATGGCCGCCCGCAACGGCGGCCATTTATTATTGGTTACCGATAGGTATTTGCAATTTAACCGCAATTATTGTGTGATAACGAAATAACGTTTAATTGCGCGACAATTAACCCCCGAAAATAACGCGGTTATACGACCTTTCTTCCCTCTTTGTTTATTACTACGACAGCAACCGGCCTATTTTTGCTTATATTCATTTTTTTTAGTTACAAAAGTAGTTTTTAACATTCTCGCAAACAATAATACCCCGCCAGTAACGTGAACCGATCAATTTGCACCCGGACGGCCTGCAATAGTTCACTTTTCGTTAAAAACCCTATTAACAAAAAGGCATTATTGCTGCCTATCGGCTCACGCCGGGCGGTCGGCTTCATTATTTCCAGGGTAACTCCCGCTAAATTCTTTCACCTGCAATGAGTAGAATTTACACACAAGAGATTTAATTCAATGAGAAAATTACTCGTCCTGATTTTCAGTCTCAGCCTGTTTGGCGTTACGCAACAGGCGGCGGCTGAAGAGAAGAATAAAACCGTCGACGTGGTGTTGATCGGCGGCGGCATCATGAGCGCCACCTTGGGTACCTATCTGCATGAGCTGGAGCCGACCTGGACCATCGACATGTACGAGCGCATGAACGGCGTGGCGGAAGAGAGCTCCAACGGCTGGAACAACGCCGGTACCGGCCACTCCGCCTTCAGCGAAATGAACTACACGCCGGAAAAAGCCGATGGCACCATCGACATCAGCAAGGCGGTGAAGGTCAACGAGTCTTTCGAAATCTCCCGTCAGTTCTGGTCTTATCAGGTGAAAAACAATGTCCTGAAAGATCCGAAATCTTTCATTAACAGCGTGCCGCACATGAGCTTCGTGTGGGGCGACGACAACGTCAACTTCCTGCGTAAACGCTACGCGGCGCTGCAGCACAGCACCCTGTTCCGCGGCATGGAATACTCCGAAGACCCTGCGCAAATCAAACAGTGGGCGCCACTGGTGATGAACGGCCGCGATCCGGCGCAGAAAATCGCCGCGACCCGCATGCCGCTGGGCACCGACGTTAACTTCGGCGTGATCACCCACCAGCTGGTTGACGCACTGAGCGCCAGCGACAAGTTCAAGCTGAACCTGAGCCACGAAGTGCGCGACATCAAGCGCAACGCCGACCAGACCTGGAGCGTAACCGTTGCCGATCTGAACCGCGACGGTAAAGAAACCACCGTTAACGCCAAGTTCGTGTTCATCGGCGCAGGCGGCGCGTCCCTGACCCTGCTGCAGAAATCCGGCATCCCTGAGGCCGACGGTTACGGCGGCTTCCCGGTCGGCGGCCAGTTCTTGGTCACGACCAACCCGGAGATCGCCAACCAGCACCTGGCCAAAGTGTATGGCCTGGCCAGCGTAGGTTCGCCGCCGATGTCCGTGCCTCACCTGGATACCCGCATGCTGGACGGCAAGCGCGTGCTGCTGTTCGGGCCGTTCGCCACCTTCTCCAGCAAGTTCCTGAAGAACGGTTCGCTGTTTGATCTGCTGCACTCGCTGAGCACCTCGAACCTGATGCCGATGACCCACGTCGGTCTGGATAACTTCGATCTGGTGAAATACCTGGTCGGCCAGCTGATGATGAACGACGACGATCGCTTCGCCGCATTGAAAGAGTACTTCCCGGACGCCAAGCAGGAAGACTGGAAGCTGTGGACCGCAGGCCAGCGCGTACAGATCATCAAGAAAGACGCGGATAAAGGCGGCGTGCTGCAGTTCGGCACCGAAGTCGTCAGCTCTGAAGACGGCAGCATCGCCGCTCTGCTGGGCGCTTCGCCGGGCGCTTCCACCGCTGCGCCAATCATGCTGCACCTGATGGAAACCGTGTTCAAAGACAAAGTGGCGACGCCGGAATGGCAGAGCAAGCTGAAAGAGATCATCCCGTCCTACGGCCACAAGCTGAACGGCGATATCGAGATGACCAACAAGATCCGCGGTTACACCAGCAGCGTGCTGGGTCTGAACTACATTGAAGTGAAACCGGAAACTAACTGATTTTCCGTCACTTCCTACTGAAAAGGCCGCTTTATGCGGCCTTTCTTTTATTCCCCTGCCGTTCAAAGAGCATTTTTGGCCACCTTTTTATCCCCGGCTTACCCTTGCGTAACGGCGTAGTCACGCCTATTATCAAAGCATATTCTTGGATAATTAAGCTAAGTCACTGTGACCTGAATGTCGTTTTTGCGGGAGAACTAAAACCATGGATCGCGTCAATATCATTCACGATTTACTAGACTGGATTGAAACTCATCTGGATCAGCCGCTGCTGCTGGACAACGTCGCCGCCAAGTCGGGCTACTCCAAATGGCACCTGCAGCGCATGTTCCGCAGCACCACCGGCCACGCGCTCGGCAGCTATATCCGCGAGCGGCGTCTTTCGCAGGCGGCGCAGGCGCTGCGCTCCACTCCACGACCGATCCTGGATATCGCCCTGCAATACCATTTCGACTCTCAGCCTTCGTTCTCGCGTGCCTTCAAGAAACAGTTCGGCAAAACCCCGGCGGTCTATCGCCGCACCACCCGCTGGGACGTCGCAGAATGGCCGGCGCAGCCGATAGAAATGCAGGCCGAACCGCGCCACGATGCCCCCACGCTGCCCCGCTGGTACGCCGGCAAGCCGCCGGAAGGCGTTTGCACCAGCTGGATGGGGCTGCGTTAATCAGCGCGGTATAAGGCACAAAAAAGGGTTCAGTTCGCGAGAACTGAACCCTTTCTCTATTGACGAGACACCGAATTATTTGAAGGTGACGTCAATATTCGCCGATGCGCTGAACGGCCCTACCTTCGGGTTGGTGCTCAACCATTTCAGGCTGGCCATAAAGTTCTTTTCAACGATGGTGCCGTTGACCAGGCCCAGATCGACCGGGCTGTTCATCATGATCGGCGTATTTGGCGTCGCCGCCTGCGAGATCAAAATACCGAAGCCGCTGTCGCTGGTCGGCAGGATCACGCTGTTATCCTGCAGCGGATAAGTGCTGCTGAAGCTGGCCTGCAGCGTCTCCCCCTGGCAGTCCTGTCCGGTCGTCGGATCGGACATATTGGCGGCAACCGAGAATGGCACCTGTTTCTCGATTTTGCCCACCACCGCATTCTGACGCGGGATAGTGCCGAAATTCACCGTCGAACCGTTGTTGGCCACCACGGTGATTTTCGGGTTGCAGGAAATAAACTGAATATTGCCCAGCCCGGAAATGTAGGCGTTAAAGTTGCTGTTCGGACGGCTGTTCAAGCCGCCGACGCCATCAACCTGGAACACCGAGTACGAGTTGTTATCGTTGATCTTGCCGCCGGCCGGCGGCGCCTTGCCGGTCGCTTTGATATAGACAGCATACGACACGGTAACCGTCAGCGGTCTGGCCGGAGACAGGCAGCGGCTGCCCGAACGACGGCATTCCGTGCCGGGCCCCACGTCCTGGCGTGCGCCCTTAGTCGGTTTAACATCGATCCCCTGATAAGTGACACCCACTTCGATCGAGTTATGGATCTGACTCATGCGAGCCTGAGGATCCCAATATAAGTAGGCGTTTTCACCTTGCGGCATACCATCCGTATCCGAGCACTGAAAAACGGAAGTAAAGGTCTGCGAACGCCACAGCAACGCGCCCGGCGCGGTATTGGCGGTCGACACCTTGATGGCTTTATCCAGCACGATATCCTGGCGAATGCTGCCGTTCTGCTTACACGACAACGCATAGCTGCTCTGCGAAAACGCGCCCAGCGTGACCAGCAGCCCAGCCGCCAACCCGAGATTCTTATGCTTTAACAAAGAAGACATATCCTTTCCTTTTACGGTTTTCCGCAGGTCAGCGAAAGTTCCTGATAACCCATCAACTGTTCGGTCGCCGCTTTCAATTCCGGCACCACCAGTGAGCAGCTTTCGCCCGCGTCGTTGCCCCATTTCACCAGCAGACGATCCCCTGCGGAGGCACCTGAGATATAAATATCGCCGTTGGTACCGACAGTACCGTTGTTCTTGCCGTCCGCACTGAAGACGTTGGCGCCAATCGGCGGTACGCTGCCGTCGGCCATCTTGCTGTGTACCAACAGGCTTTGGCCCGTGTGCGTTTCAAACTTCACGCGGGTGATTGCGCCGTAAGTCGGCACCACGTCTCTTGCCGCCATCGGGATATCCAGGCCGTTGCCGATATCTTCGGTGCGCAGCGCCACACGGTTATGGCGGTATGGCGACGCAGAGGTCATCACCGCGTAACCGAAGCGGTCGATGGCGACGCCCGGTTGGTTTTCGATACGAACGCCCTTGGCGTCTTTGGCTTCCACCAGCACAAACGTATTCTGCAGCGGCTGGGTCAACGTCACGCCGCCGGAGTGTGCGACGATACCACCCGCCACGCCCAACGAAGACTGCTGATAATCTTTGCTGTAGCTATAACCGGCATTGATGGTCCCCATGCTGCCCTGATAACCGACGTTGGCCGAGCTGGTTTGGCCCGAATAACGATCATGACCGCTTTGCACCGCATAGTTCAAGCGGTTGTCATCCAGCGCGGTGCCACTCAGGCCGGCGCTGTAGGTGTTGCCGCTCTGCTTGCTGTGGCCGGCGTTGAAGCTGGCGGTCATGTCCGACGAATCCTTGCTGAAGAAGCTGAACGGAATCGATACGGTCAGGTTGACGCTGCGGTCTTTATAGCCGTAGTTGCTGCGGCTGTCCTGATAAAAGACGCCATAGCTGATATTTTTATAGCTGCTGTTAAAACCGGTTTGTACGGTACGGTCTTCACCGGATCCGCCCCAGTAAGACTGGTTGCTGAGGTTGGCGTACAGCGTCGAATTACCGGCGATGCGCTGGTTGACAGACAGCTCAACGCGCTGGCGTTTGTTGTTGAAACGGCTGGTGTAATAGCTGCGACGGCGAGATTCCGCCCAGTCCGGCACGCCCAGGTTGCGATCGTTTTGATCGTAGTAATCGTTACGGTAATAACCGTTCTCATAGCGTTCGCGCTCGGCAACCGCATCGGAGAAATCATAATAGCCGGAGGTCGAGTAACGGTAACCGGCAATGCGGAATTCCGTCCCCCAATCGTTGAGCGACTTGGAATACAGGAAACGGAAACTCTCCCCCTGCTTGTCATCGCCGTTCACCAGGTTGGTGTCGGAATAGGACATATCAAAAGAGACAGCCCCCCAGTTCCCCAGGTTTTTACCGAGGCCTACGACCGCTGAACGGTAGTTTTCCGCCACCAGCACGCCACCGTAAGGAGTGATGTCATACGCCATACCGTGCGACAAGGTGCCTTGGACAAACTTGGGCTGATAGCGGCTGGTGCCGTCGTGGTATTTACCGGCGGTCAGCTGATAGTTCCAAATCCCTTCGCGCAGCATGTTCGGCACCGAGGAGAACGGCACGACGAAAGAGGTTCTCGAACCGTTGGCTTCGATCACCGTCACGTCCAGGTTACCACTCAGGGTGCTTGGGAAAATGTCCGTCAGTGCAAACGGCCCTGGCGGCACGTTGGTGCTGTAAATGGTATAGCCGTTCTGACGCACTTCAACGCGCGCGTTGGTCGTCGCCACACCGCGCACCACCGGCGCATAGCCGCGCTGGCTTTCCGGCAGCATGTCGTCGGCGCTGGACATCTGCACACCGCGGAACTGAATGCTGTCGAAAACATTGTTATTGGTGTTGGTCTGGCCGATCACCAGACGGCTGCGCAGAGAAACGATGTCCGTTTCCGCCCAGCTGGAAATGTTCTTCCAATGCGTACCGGCGCCCGACTGTTGGTTCAACGTCGAGTTGTTGCGCAGGCGCCAATCGCCAATATTGAGGCCATTGTTAAGGCTCAGGAAGTAATAGTCGGAAGTCTTGTCGTTCTGATTGTTGCCGTAGCGGTTATGAGTGCCGCTAAAGTTATAGTTAACAAAGCCGGCATTGATGCCGCGATCGTAAACTTTCGGCGAAATGGCACCTTGCGGGCGTGGGATCAGAAACACCTGCGGCACTTCCAGATCCATACGCTGTACGGCGGCGTCATAGCTCAGCTTGGCGCCGGAGATCTGTTGTGGCAATGCGTAGCATTGCGCGGCACCGGCGGTGGTCAGATCGCCGGGCAGCTTTACGCCGTAATCCTGATAGTCCGCGGCCGTCAGGCACGGCGCTACCGGAGAGTCTTTGGATTCTTTCTTGAACTCGATTTCGCGGTGATCGATACGCTGCCCGTTGAGATAGATATCAAACGGATATTTACCCGGCAGAATGTCATCCCCGCTGGCCAACGACGCCACCTGGGCGATATTGTCATCGCCATGGATGAAGGAGGTGTTGAACTGCTCCTCCGCCATGGCCATATGTGAGAATGAAAAAGGCACAGCAGAAAAATAAATTACACCATTAATCAGCTTCACCAAACGTTTTGGCGCGAGGGTTGTTATTCTTTTGTGTGCCATTTCTTTCATTCCTTGAAGTGCTTCAAATCAATTCAGTGCGACGTTTTTAATCTCGGTGTGACCGCCATAGTCGTTGATATAGGTAAACGACATATTGTTGGCTGATTGCGCCCCCTGAGGCAGGGAAATACGCAGGCTGTCGTGTGGCTTGACCATGTCGGCGTTCACTTTCCAGCTCTTGCCGCCGCTCTTCAGGTTCAACACGCCCAGCGTGACAAACAGCGGGCCATCGTTAGTCACGACTAAATTGCCGCCCTGGCGCTTCCACTTCAGCGCTTCCGCCTGCTGTTGCAGGTTGGTTTTCAACGAATCCGGGCGATAGAACAGTTTGATACGAGTACGGATCGCCACCTGCAGCACGTTATCTTGCTTAGGCGTTGGCGGAATTTCCTGTACGTTGACCCAGAGCAGAGATTCTCTGTCCTGCGGCAAACCGCTGCCGGAATAGATAAAACGCAAAATGGCGTCTTTCTTGGCAGCCAGCTTCAAAATGGGTGGCGTCACCACGATCGGCAAATTCTTAGGCATCTGGCTTGCATCGCCAGTATCCAGCCAGGTTTGCACCATGTAGGTATCGTCGCTGTCATTGCTGATTGAGAGCGATGCGGATTTACTTGCGCTGTTATAGATGACACGCGTCGCATCAACCTGAATGCCGGCAAAGGCATTAACAGAGAATGCGAATAAAATACCAGTCAGAATTTTTTTCATCGGAATGTCTCAACTCTCAAAATTTAGCCATCCTTGGCCAATAACTCTATCTATCCTGCCAGCGAATTATTTGTATTCGATGGTGAAGGTAGCGTTAGAGTTTGCCTGACCGGCAGTTACCAGATCCTGGAAGGATTTGTAACGAGCGCGCAGGTTGAAAGTCGCAGCACCTGGGTTATCGCCATCAGCAGCAACAGTTACGGTAGCTGGGGTAGCCACTTCCTGAGAGATTGGCAGAGTAGAACCGTTGTTATCCAGAATTTCAACGCCAACGCCAGTCGCGCCGCCAGTTACAGCCAACAGCTCTGGGTGGCCAGCTGGGGTGTTACCGTCGAAACGCAGGGTGTAGTTACCCGCTTCACATTTCTCCAGGCTGATATCGAAAGCTTTAGCACCGCTGGTAGAACCGGCAGTTGGGAAAGCGGTGGTAGGATATTTACCCAGGTAAACTTCTTTATTCTGGTCTTTATCAACAACTTTACAGGTGGACTGTACAATTTCACCGGTGAATTTAACGTTGCCGTTTGCTGCCATTGCGTTGGAAGCAGTTGCAGACAATACCAGGGCAGCCAAAGGCAATAATACTTTTTTCATTTCCAGCTCCATAGAACAATAAAATAATCGATTCAGTGGCGGGCTTATATATATATTGCCGCCACTGAGCATACACTCAGCGATAGCACTCCCTTGCTGAAAAGGAGCGTTGCCTCGATGAACTCATTGCCGGACGAAATATAGACTAAGCATATTCTTAATGTTAAATCGTTTAAAACATTCATAAGCCCCCTCTTGATAGGAATAAACTATCGGCGGATACCTATCGATCGATGTTGACGATTCATATGAATAGGAATAATCTGTGTTTGGGAAAGCTGCAGAGTTCAAGATTTTGCGTTAAGGCCTGAAAATCAGAATATTATCCCGAATATTTACATTTAGTAACAGATTGCGACGTTTGGACTTTGGCACGAATTACGCGTTTAATGGTCTGTCGACACGTTTCGGCCATCCTGACGCTTTAAATAAGAAATTTACCAATAAACCTGGAGTAACTTTCTTTTTAATCATTTAAAATCAACAAGTTAAATATCAATCCAAGGATTGGGAAATGAGCGGTTCTTTCAGAGAGAAAAATAACGGCATTAATTATGTTTTTCAGCCAATGTTCGCGAAGTCGGGACAATTGCTGGCCGTTGAATGTCTGTCTCGCTTTACGTTTAATAGCGAATATGCCCATTTTTCTCCTGAACAGTTCTTTCGTCACGCCGACAGCGCCACCCGGATTGAGATTTTGATGGATCAGATCAATCTGATCGATAAATACAAACACTGGTTTCATGAAAACCAAGTGATAGCCACTTTGAATGTTGACGATTATTCCCTGCAATCGCTGGCGAATAGTCACTTTGCCGAGAGAATTAATGCCCTGCGCTGTATTCATTTTGAGATCAGCGAGAATTCAACCCGGCTGGTGAAAGATCGCGTGCACGGCGATCCGTCATTGAATAGTTATTCATTTTGGCTCGATGATTTTGGTTCTGGCTATGCGGGTTTTTCCGCGTTGTACAACAGCCAGTTCCGCTTCGTTAAGCTCGATCGTTTTCTGCTCTGGGACTTTATGAAAAAGTCCGGCGGCGAGGGCTTGATGCGCGCGTTACTGCGCTTCTTTTACCTTAATCATTACAAGGTAATTATCGAAGGAGTTGAAACTCCCGAACACAAGAAATGGCTGGATGAAATGCCATATTACGCACTGCAGGGAAAGCTGTGGAAGGAATCCAGCATCAAGGATTTGAACTCGCTTCTTACAGCTGAATACTTTTAACTCGGTATTGGTGTTTGCCCTATGTCTAAAAACAACGTTCTTGTGATTAGTGAGTGTAAGTACAGCTATGTTGGCCTGTCGGTGCTGCTGAAGAAACATTACGGCGCGTACGATATCCGCCTGTTTTCCGATTTCATGCACGGCGGCGCCAAAGCGGAAAAGATCACCAAGCACGATATCGCGCTGATTTTCACCTCGCAAAACCTGGAACAGAGCGTCAACGTGATCGAAAGCCTGGTGTCCCTGCACCAGCAGTACAACAGCAAGACGCGCCTGCTGGTGTTCTATGACGACGAGCGCGTAGTGAAACTGCTGTCGATCCTGGGGATTTCCGTTGAATTGGTCTCTACCCGCATTCCGCTTTATTCGCTGCAGGAAAAAATCCAGCGGCTGCTGGAAAGCAAAGAACCGGGCGGTATCCGGGTGCAGAAAACCCGCGAGCTCAGCCCGGCGGAAAGCGACGTGATCTTCAATCTGCTGCGCGGCGACAGCCTGCTGCATATCGCGGAAAAACGCGGCACGCACCCGAAAACCATCTTCTCGCAAAAATACAGCGCGATGAAAAAGCTGCGGCTGCGCAGCATGAGCACCATCTTCGTCGCCGGCAAATAAACATCTTGGCTTGTTGCGCGGCACGCCGCGCGGCAACCCCTCCCTTCCGCCAGGTTAAATTAATGTAACAACCGGCGACAAAGCAGCAACAGACACACAACATCCTCTCCTGTTGGTTACGATTTGCACACGGATTATCCGTGAGTCATGTCGTGTGGATTAAAATAAACATCAGGAGATGTTATGAAGTCGTCCTTATTCAGCCGCTATACCTGCTTTGTGCTGAGCATCTTGCTCACCCTGGTTTTCTTGATCATGATGCACAACCATCCCTGGTTCTGGCTGCCGGCCCTGGCCTGCGGTTGCCTGATGGTGCTGGGTATCTACGATCTCACGCAGCAGCGCCACGCCATCTGCCGCAACTACCCGATCATCGGCCGCCTGCGCTTCTTCTTCGAGTTCATCCGTCCGGAACTGCGCCAGTATTTCCTCGAGCAGGATAATGAAGAGATCCCGTTTTCGCGCACCCAGCGCACGCTGGTGTATCGCCGGGCGAAAAACGAGATGGGTGACAAACCGTTCGGCACCCTGCTGGACGTGTATCAAACCGGCTATGAGTGCATCGGCCACTCCATGCGGCCGGTGGAAGCCGCCGACCCAACCAGTTTCCGCATCACCATCGGCGGCGCCGACTGCCGCCAGCCCTACTCCGCGTCGATCTTCAACATTTCGGCCATGAGCTTCGGCGCACTCTCCGCCAACGCCATCCGCGCGCTCAACCTCGGCGCGGCCAAGGGTAACTTCTACCACGACACCGGTGAGGGCAGCATCAGCCGCTATCACCGCGAAAACAACGGCGACCTGGTGTGGGAGCTGGGCAGCGGCTATTTCGGCTGTCGCACCGCCGACGGCCATTTCGATCCGCGCCGCTTTGCCGAACAGGCGCAAAGCCCGCAGGTGAAAATGATTGAAATCAAGCTCAGCCAGGGCGCCAAGCCGGGCCACGGCGGCATTCTGCCGGCGAAGAAGGTAGATGCGGAAATCGCCGCCACCCGCGGCGTGCCGGAAGGCGTGGATTGCATCTCGCCGGCCTCGCACAGCGCCTTCACCACCCCGCTGGAAATGATGCAGTTCATCCAACAGCTGCGCGAGCTGTCAGGCGGCAAACCGGTCGGTTTCAAGCTGTGCATCGGCCACCCGTGGGAGTTCGTCGCCATCGTCAAGGCGATGCTGCACACCCGCATTCTGCCGGACTTCATCGTGGTGGACGGCAAGGAGGGCGGCACCGGCGCCGCGCCGCTCGAACTCTCCAACTATATGGGCATGCCGCTGCGCGAAGGGCTGCTGTTCGTGCATAACACGCTGGTGGGCTGCGGCCTGCGCGACCAAATCAAGATTGGCGCCAGCGGCAAGATCATCAGCGCCTTTGACATCGCCAGCGTGCTGGTGCTCGGCGCCGACTGGGTGAATTCGGCGCGCGGCTTTATGTTCGCCGTCGGCTGCATCCAGTCGCAAAGCTGCCACACCAACCACTGCCCGACCGGCGTAGCGACGCAAGATCCGCTGCGGCAAAAGGCGCTGGTGGTACCGAACAAGGCGGAACGCGTCTACCACTTCCATCAGAATACGGTGAAAGCGCTGGCAGACATGCTGGCGGCGGCCGGCGTCAGCCGCCCGGAGCAGCTGACCTCGCACCATATGCTGCGCCGCATCACGCCGACCGAGATCAAGGTGTACGCCGATATCTATTACTATCTGGAGCCGGGCGCGCTGCTGCAGCCGGAGATCAAAAGCGAGTTCTACGCCCGCATGTGGCGCATGGCGACGCCCACCAGTTTCGATCAGGCGATCTCGCTGCCGGCGGCATGATGGGATAAGGGATAAAAGAGAGTTGCCCCCTCGCCTTGGGGAAGAGCATATGGAGAGGGGTTGCTTGCTACGGCGGCCCTCCCCCTCAACGGCGAGAGGGCGTGTCGGTTACTGCTTGCGCACCGGCGCATCGCCGGCGACGTAGTAGTCGGCGGTGCTGCGCGGCAGCGGCGCGCGCTGGCGAATGCGGTCGGCGATCTTTTCGGCGATCATGATGGTGGTGGCGTTCAGGTTGCCGGTGATGATCAGCGGCATAATCGACGCATCCACCACCCGCAATCCTTCCATGCCGTGCACCCGGCCCTGGCCGTCAACCACCGCCATCTCGTCTTCGCCCATCTTGCACGAGCAGGACGGGTGGAAGGCGGTTTCGGCGTGCTCGCGCACGAAGGCGTCCAGCTGCTCGTCGGTCTGCACCTCCGGCCCTGGGCTGATCTCGCGGCCGCGGTATTCGTCCAGGGCCGGCTGCGCCATGATTTCGCGCGTGATGCGGATAGCGTCGCGGAACTCCTGCCAATCCTGTTCGGTCGACATGTAGTTGAACAGAATGCTCGGGTGCTGGCGCGGATCCTTCGACTTCACCTGCACCCGGCCGCGGCTCGGCGAACGCATCGAACCGACGTGGGCCTGGAAGCCATGCTCTTTCACCGCGTTGCTGCCGTTATAGTTAATCGCCACCGGCAGGAAGTGATACTGAATGTTCGGCCAGGCGAACTCTGCGCGGCTGCGGATGAAACCGCCGGCCTCGAACTGGTTGCTGGCGCCGACGCCGGTGCCGTTGAACAGCCATTCCGCGCCGATCTTCGGCTGATTGAACCATTGCAACGCCGGGTACAGCGACACCGGTTTCTTGCAGGCGTACTGCAGGTACATCTCCAGGTGGTCCTGCAGGTTTTCCCCTACCCCCGGCAGATCGTGCACCACGTTGATGTCCAGACTTTTCAGCAGCGCCGCCGGGCCGACGCCCGAACGCTGCAGAATTTGCGGCGAGGCGATGGCGCCGGCGCACAGCAGCACTTCGCGGCGCGCTTTGGCATGGGTCAGCTGATTGCTGTCGCCCTGCAGATAGTTGACGCCCACTGCGCGCTTGCCGTCGAACACGATATGGTCGGTCAGCGCATGGGTGACGATCTTCAGGTTCGGCCGGGAACGCGCCTGATCCAGATAACCGCGGGCGGTGCTGGCGCGGCGTCCCTTCGGCGTCACGGTGCGATCCATCGGGCCGAAGCCTTCTTGTTGGTAACCGTTCAGATCGTCAGTGCGCGGGTAACCCGCCTGCACGCCGGCTTCCACCATGGCGTGGAACAGTTCGTTGTTACCGGCCTTCGGCGTGGTGACGCTCACCGGGCCCTCACCACCGTGGTAATCGTTCGGGCCGATATCGCGCGTTTCCGCCTTACGGAAATACGGCAGGCAGTCCAGATAGGTCCAGTCTTCCAGACCCGGCGCCTTGGCCCAGTTGTCGAAATCCATCGCGTTGCCGCGAATGTAACACATGCCGTTGATCAGGGATGAACCGCCCAGCCCTTTGCCGCGGCCGCATTCCATCCGGCGGTTGTTCATGTGCGGCTCAGGATCGGTTTCATACGCCCAGTTATAGCGGCGGCCCTGCAGCGGAAACGCCAGCGCGGCCGGCATCTGGGTACGGAAATCCATCCGGTAATCCGGGCCGCCGGCTTCCAGCAGCAGGACGCTGACGTCGGCGTCTTCGGTCAATCGGGTGGCTAACACGTTGCCGGCGGAACCGGCACCGATAATGATGTAGTCAAATTCCATTCATTATCTCCTTACTTTATTGGCCTGCATGAGACGAAAACGCGAAACGCGGATCCGCAACAGGCGGTGTATTTGGCTCTCGGGGAGTGTCGGCCGCAGCCAACCCGGCTGCGGCTCGAAAGACGACGGGGATAGTTAAAATACCGAGGCGTAATCGCCCAGCTCAACCTGCACCGATTTGATCTGGGTGTAGTGCTCCAGCGTGGTCAGGCCGTTTTCGCGGCCGACGCCGGACTGCTTGTAGCCACCGACCGGCATTTCCGCCGCCGACTCGCCCCAGGTGTTGATCCAGCAAATGCCAGCTTCCAGCTGGTGGATCACGCGGTGCGCGCGGGCCAGATCGTGGGTCACCACGCCCGCGGCCAGGCCGAAGGTGGTGTCGTTGGCACGGCGCACCACTTCCTCTTCGCTCTGGTAGCTGAGAATGCTCATCACCGGCCCGAAGATCTCTTCGCGCACGATTTCCATGTCGTCGCGGCAGTCGCTGAATACCGTCGGCGCCACGTAAGCGCCCTTGCCGAACTCACCGTGGGTGACGCGTTCGCCGCCGCACAGCAGGCGCGCGCCGCTGTTCTTGCCGCTCTCGATAAAGCGCAGCACCGATTCCATGTGCGCAAAGCTGACCAGCGGCCCGAAGTTGGTTTGCGGATCGGTCGGATCGCCGAGGCGAATGCGCTTCACGCGCTCGAGAATTTTCGCCTCAAACTGCGCCTGCAGCGCCGCCGGCACAAAGACGCGGGTGCCGTTGGTGCACACCTGGCCGGAACTGTAGAAGTTGGCCATCATGGCGATATCGGCGGCGCGATCCAGATCGGCGTCGTCGAAGATAATCAGCGGCGACTTGCCGCCCAGTTCCATGGTGACTTCCTTCAGCGTCGAACCCGACGCGTTGGCCATCACCTTCTTGCCGGTTTTCACCCCGCCGGTGAAAGAGACTTTGGCAATGCCCGGATGGTCGGTCAGGTATTGCCCCACTTCCGCCCCGCTGCCGGTCACCACGTTGAACACGCCGTCCGGCAGGCCGGCTTCGGTGTAGATTTCCGCCAGCTTCAGCGCCGTCAATGACGTGACTTCGCTTGGCTTGAAGATCATCGCGTTGCCCGCCGCCAGCGCCGGCGCGGACTTCCACAGCGCGATCTGAATCGGGTAGTTCCAGGCGCCGATGCCGGCCACCACGCCCAGCGGTTCGCGGCGGGTGTAGACGAACGAGGTATCGCGCAGCGGGATCTGTTCGCCTTCAATGGCCGGGATCAGGCCGGCGTAATACTCCAGCACGTCGGCGCCGGTGACGATGTCCACCGCGGTGGTTTCCGACATCGCTTTGCCAGTATCCAGCGTTTCCAGCGCCGCCAGCTCATCGTTGCGCTCGCGCAGAATATCCACCGCGCGACGCAGGATGCGCGAACGTGCCATCGCCGTCATCGCCGCCCACACCTTCTGCCCGCTGGCCGCGCTGGCCACCGCACGATCGACGTCTTCAGCGCCGGCGGACTGGACTTCAGCCAGAATTTCGCCGTTCGCCGGGTTAATGGCGTTGAAGGTTTTTCCAGCGGTGCTGTCTACATAGGCGCCATGAATATAGAGCTTCTGCAAGCCAAAACGGGACATAGGATCTCCTTGAGTTATCCTCCGGGCGGCGTCTGCCCCCGGAGTTGGAACGTGATGTATTCGGTCGTGAGCGCCAGCGCCTGCGCCTGATTGAACGCGGAGCCGCGCAGCGCGCTGCGCAGCCACAGCCCATCGATCAGCGCCGCCAGCCCCTTGGCCGCCAACCGCGCCTGCGGCTGCGGCATGACGCGGCGAAACTCGGCGCACAGGTTGGAATAAAGCCGGCGGCCGTTCACCTGTTGCAGCCGGTTGAGCTGCGGCTGGTGCAGGCTGCTGGCCCAAAAGGCCAGCCAGGTCTTCATCGCCGCGCTGTTGATCTGGCTGTCGTCGAAGTTGCCGGCGACGATCGCCTGCAGCCGCGCCGCCGGGCTGTTATCGGTCAGCGCCTGCAGCCGCAGCTTCACCGCCTCGCCCAGGTGGCTGATCAGATAGCGCATCGTGGCTTCCAGCAGGCCGTTCTTGTCCTTGAAATAATGGCTGATGATGCCGTTGGAAACGCCGGCGCGCCGCGCGATCTGCGCGATGGTGGCGTCATGCATTCCCACTTCGTTTACCGCGGCGAGCGTGGCATCAATCAACTGCTGCCTTCTGATTGGCTGCATTCCTACCTTTGGCATATTTCGACTCTCACAAAACCGACTTCGGCCTTATCTCAGCGGGCAAATTTCACTGCCGTTTCGCCCGTGATTCAGGTCATCATGCGGACTATTAAACTTTTTTTTGATTGAACGTTCAATAAAAATTGCATATATTTTATTGCCGCCTGGTTAAAAATTTGTACTATCTGGTTGTGGAACTGGCTGATTTTTGTGAGGTAATTAACGAATCTGACCAAAATCAGTGGCTGTAAGCGGTTCCCACCGCGAAGCGCTCCGGTGCTTCGGCAACAGGCGAAAGCGGCGTTACTCAGGCCATTCCCATGGGGATGGTCGCCGCCTTCATTCGCCCGTTTTCCGGCGGCGCCAACGCGCCCCGAAATGCGGAGCGGCACGATTTTACTCAGTTCAGAGGATGACGATGACAACACGCGAAACCTCCTCCAAACCGCAGCAGGACCGCCTCAACCCTGTGGTTTTCTTCACCTCGGCGGGGCTGATCCTGGCCTTCTCGCTGATGACCATCTTTTTCACCGACTTCTCCGGGCAGTGGATCACCCGCACGCTGAATTGGGTGTCGACCACCTTCGGTTGGTACTACCTGCTGGCGGCGACGCTGTACATCGTGTTCGTGGTGTTTATCGCCGCCTCGCGCTTCGGTTCCATCAAGCTCGGGCCAGAGCAGTCCAAGCCGGAGTTCAGCCTGATGAGCTGGGCGGCGATGCTGTTCGCCGCCGGCATCGGCATCGACCTGATGTTCTTTTCGGTCGCCGAGCCGGTGACCCAGTACATGATGCCGCCGGAAGGCGACGCGCAAACGCTGGAGGCCGCGCGCCAGGCAATGGTCTGGACGCTGTTCCACTACGGCCTGACCGGCTGGTCAATGTATGCGCTGATGGGCATCGCCCTCGGCTACTTCAGCTATCGCTACAATCTGCCGCTGACCATCCGCTCGGCGCTGTACCCAATCTTCGGTAAACGCATCAACGGCCCGATCGGCCACAGCGTGGACATCGCCGCGGTGCTCGGCACCATCTTCGGCATCGCCACCACGCTGGGCATCGGCGTGGTGCAGCTCAACTACGGCCTCAAGGTGCTGTTCGAGATCCCGGAAAACCTGACGGTGCAGGGCTCGCTGATCCTGCTGTCGGTGATCATGGCCACCATCTCGGTCACCTCGGGGGTCAACAAGGGCATCCGCATCCTGTCCGAGCTGAACGTGCTGCTGGCGCTGGGCCTGATCCTGTTCGTGCTGTTCTTCGGCGACACCGAGTTCCTGCTCAACGCGCTGGTGCTTAACGTCGGCGATTACGTCAACCGCTTTATGGGCATGACGCTCAACAGCTTCGCCTTCGATCGGCCGGTGGAGTGGATGAACAACTGGACGCTGTTCTTCTGGGCCTGGTGGGTGGCTTGGTCGCCGTTCGTCGGCCTGTTCCTGGCGCGCATCTCGCGCGGGCGCACCATTCGTCAGTTCGTGGTCGGCACGCTGATCATACCGTTCGTGTTCACCCTGCTGTGGCTGTCTATCTTCGGCAACAGCGCGCTGTATCAGATCATTCACGGCAACGCCGAGTTTGCTCAGGAAGTGATGCAGTTCCCGGAGCGCGGCTTCTACAGCCTGCTGGCGCAATACCCCGGCTTCACCTTCAGCGCCTCGGTGGCCACCATCACCGGCCTGCTGTTCTACGTCACCTCGGCGGACTCCGGCTCGCTGGTGCTGGGTAACTTCACCTCGCGCCTGGCCGACATCAATAATGATGCGCCGAACTGGCTGCGGATTTTCTGGTCGGTGGCCATCGGCCTGCTGACCATCGGCATGCTGATGACCGACGGCGTGCCGGCGCTGCAGAAAACCACGGTGATCATGGGCCTGCCGTTCAGCTTCGTGATCTTCTTCGTGATGGCCGGGCTGTATAAATCGCTGCGGGTAGAAGACTACCGCAAGGCCAGCGCGCTCAGCACCCTGGCGCCGGTGCCGGTCTCCAGCCACGACGTGCTCAACTGGAAACAGCGCCTGTCGCGGGTGATGAACTACCCGGGCACGCAGTACACGCAGAAAATGTTGGATAAGGTTTGCCGCCCGGCGATGCAGGACGTGGCGCGCGAGCTGGAGTTGCGCGGCGCGAAAGTGGAGTTCAGCGAAGTGCCGCCGACCGAAGACGAACGCCTGAACCACCTGGAGCTGCTGGTACACCTGGGCGAGGAACAGAACTTCATCTATCAGATCTGGCCGATGCGCTACTCGGTGCCGGGCTTCACCTACCGCGCCCGCTCCGGCAAGTCGCACTACTACCGGCTGGAAACCTTCCTGATGGAAGGCACCCAGGGCAACGACCTGATGGACTACAGCAAGGAACAGGTGATTGGCGATATTCTCGACCAGTACGAGAAGCACCTGAACTTCCTGCACATTCATCGCGAAGCGCCGGGGGGCACCCTGACCTATCCTGATTAAAATAATGCCATTCCCACCAGCCTATTAGTTGGTGGGAATATCCCCCCCAAAAATTCAATACATATTTATTCTAAACCTCATCAAAAAACATCATAAGTATCTTTTTTGAAGATTAAAAGACACTCCAAGACAATTAAAACCCTATAAACTACAAATAGTTACTTTATTTTACATAAACAAAAAACATCATTTATACCTTTCCAGCATCGATAAAATGATGACCATGCATCCAATATCAGAAATTTCCTCAGCCAGACTTTCAATTCTTTCCTATAATTACTTAGCCTTTAAAAGAGAACTGCAAGTCATTAGTAAAAAACATTATCACAATGAGGAATTAAATTATGGCTGAGATAAAATACGAAAAACAGATTGCCAGCATTTATTATGCAATCACTCGGAAAAGCCCACCTGAAAAAGATTTAAAATCACTTAGTGAAAATTTACAGAAAAATGGACCTGCGGGTTTAGAGGATTTAATCACAAGGCTAATGAAGACGCCTGAAGCAAAAGAAATATATGGTGGATATCATAATAACTTTGAGATCATGTTTTTCTTTTTTAACACCATTCACGGTAGAACCATGGGAGAAATAGAGTTTAAGCTCTGGTCAAACGAGTCATATATCAACCCTAATCTCAATAATAATCTCTTCAAAATTACTAAGGAACTTGTAACTAATACGGCACCATGGCCTCAATTGAACGACGACTGGAGTATAAATAATAGTTATGAATATAATTACCCGGTACAACGTCAGATAGATAGGGAGCATTTTGTAGACAACGGAAATCAGGCTCTTTATCCTGGCTCTCCCTCCCCATCATCAACGAATGAAACTGATAGCACAGCTGATATTCAAGGCGTTTTTCATATCTTAGGGGCAGGAATCACCCGTGATGTGATTGAGTATTGGGCTCCATTAATCAATAACCATGAAAGAACATTACTTCAAGCCACAGAAAAATTTATTAATGATCGTCCATATCTAAGTAAAGTAACTAATAAGACATTTATACAAAAGTTATTCGAGAATGGTTATGAGCGTTCAGCATCTGATAATGAATTGAACTTTTATGTCAATCTATTATCAACGGGAATATCTCGTGGAGAGATTGCAATAAAATTAATGAATACATTAAAAGAAAGTAACAATGAACAAGATCACGTTGCAAGGGAACATTTAAAAGGCGCTTCATATGTTTATAAAGCAGGAGAACTGCCTCCTTTAGAGTATCAGGAGTTTATCGCCGAACTTTATTTAGCTGGCGCGGGAAGAAATCTAAACTCTGAAGCACTATTTGGCTGGAGCCAAAAAATGGCCTCAGGTACCAGCTACGACAAAATGGTAGATATTTTACTCAATACTTCTGAGTTCACTCGCATATCAACATATTTAGAAATTACCGCATACGCGCAAAAAGTGTATAATTTTGTTTATGGGCATGATGCAGATAGCGCCACAATACAGCAACTTGTTACCCTATCCGATAAAGGTGAGATAATTAAAAGTGTAATAAACAGCGCACTAAATACAACCGCGGGCACAACAAATGAATTTCATGAGAAGTTCCAATTCATATTTAGAGTTGCAGACAGCCTGAATTATAAAACCTATGCAACATTGACAAACAATTCAGATAACTATCTTTCTAGTAGTGTTAATTCTGGGTTGCTACATAATATCAGTAAAATAGAAATGTCAAAATTAGAAAAAATAGATATCAATCTTGCAACAAAAAGCAATATTAACCTTAATCAGGCAGCAAACATTAAGCAAATAAGCATTAGCGGAAACCAACCTGTGAAAATATCTTTGCCCGATAATAGTGTTAATGATTTCATTTTCGCTTATATGAACGGAAGCATTTCAGAGTTAACGTCTAAAAAAGCAAACACATTATTAATGTTAACACAGTCAGCTGATATCACCACAGCGCCAACTCATTTTAATTTTGGTATCGGTAACGATTTTCTTGGATGGACAGGAAATAATAGTAACAAATCCGGAAATAAAATAAACACTTTGTTTACGGCAGATGGCGGTAACGGAGTCAACTCAATATCTGCGAACTTTATCAATACTCGATCTGAAATAACAATCACCAAAGGTATTAATGGTGCTCCAGACACAAAGAGCATCCAATATACAAGCAATCTCGACCAGTTTAAAAACTTCTCGCTTATCGACTTATATAAATATACAGGTCAAATATCAACATTAACTTATACAAAAAATGTAGATGGTACTATATCCAGAACATCATCAGTAATCAGCAACACTTTAGATTATGATATATTTATTGAAAACACCAACATCATTAGTGGAGGGAATATTAATCAAATTGGCAAAGCAGGGTTCTCATTTATAAACACAGCGAATCAATCAAAACCTGCCACTGCAGATATAGTTTCCGTCATCAACATACCTAAAGAGGCGGCAAATTTTTATATTGGAAACCGCAGTGACGGACCTTACTCTGTGAGTAATGTAAATTACTCACTGAAATTTAAGAATGATGTAACAGAATTAAACTTCCTTACCAATCAAAAAAATGGTGAAGACACATTAACCAAATCGGTAGAATCATCTGGCACTAAAAGCGTTATTTATGCAGGAGCATTTGAGTTAATAGGGGAAAACCTGAGGAATGTTAATATAAAAACCGTAGGGGAATCAAATGACAAAAATGGTTTGACGTTAAAATTAACCAAGTCACATGTTGAAAAAATAACTATTGAAGGCACACACAAAATAAAATTGAATACTATTCTTGGAGGAGATAACAATACTACTGAATTTACTATTGATGCTTCAAAAAACTCTGGTGTAGATCTTTCGATTGAACCTGATTTATTTACAACAATAAGTAAGAACATCGTCATTTTTGGCGGTTCGCAAGGCAATAAATTTGCACTCTCGAATTCAATATACCGAGAGGTATCAAGCACTATAAAACTCATCGGCGGCGATGGGGACGATTATTTTGACGTGAGTGATATCGTAACGGCCATTGGAGGAAAAGGGGCGGACATGTTTAATATTATGTCAATCGCTAAAAACACCAGTACTCTTTATGATTTTAATGCACGAGAAGATATTATCGCTCTCAGTGATGATAATTTTTATATTTCAGGAAGAAAAAAAGGGGAGAAAATACCTTTCGTAGATAACGTTAGTGGAGGGAGTAGCTTGGACAACTATGGATATATAGAGTTCATTTCAGACCCAGAAAACCCATTGCAATTTAAAGGGAAGGCTGGTGTCGTTTCCACTCTGGACAGTAATTTGAAAAAAGATACGTATATCGTGGTGGATCTTAATAATAACAAAATATTTGATAACTCAGATGCATTAATAAAAATATCCGGACAGCCAGATACTGAACTCCTTGCATCACAACTATATTATTAATAAAAAAAGGGATTAGTTAAAATACAAACATGCAGTAACCATTCTGTCGCTAAAATGTAAAAGCCCGATGAGTACATCGGGCTTTTTAGGGCTAAATTGTGTCAACCATATTAGTATTGGTCACTGCTCGGCCGGCAAGTCGGCTTTCAGCAGCACCAGGGAGCCGGCCAGCAACACCAGATCCTTGATTAAAAAGCTGGTGGCCCCGGCCATGGCGGGAAAACCGCCGGCGGAGGGCTCCCAGGCGCCCGGCGTGGAAAAGATCAGCGTCAGCGTGGTCAGGTAGGTCACCGTCGATCCGATCGCCCCCAGCAACCCCAACCGCCGCGACCAGAATCCCGCCAGCAGCAGCAAACCGAAGCTCCATTCAGCGACGCCTAATGCATAACTGGCGCCGCGAATGCCGAACGCCTGATGCATCCAGCTCAGCAGCGGGCTGTTGCCGATCAGCGGCACCAGCCCCTGCGCCTCGTAATCAAACCATTTGGCGTAGCCGAAGGCGGCGAAAATCACCACCAACGCCGCGCGCATAAAGATAACGTCCCCGTTCGAGCGCTGAAAGCGCCGCAGCCATGTCGCCAACATCATCCTCTCTCCTTATGCTGCCCGCAGCCGCCGCGGTTTGCCGCTTGCGGCCGCGGGGTGAGGCGGCTTAGTGCCCCATCGCATCCTTTTTCATCTCGTCTTTCTTCATGCCGTCTTTGGCCATACTGTCTTTCGCCATGCCATCCTTTTTCATGGCGTCTTTGCCCATTTTGTCTTTCTTCATGCAGTCCTTGCCCATGCACTCTTTCTTCATCCCATCTTTCGCCATGCCGTCGTGCGACATCTGGCTCATGCCGTCCTTTTTCATCGCGTCTTTACTCATGCCGTCCGCGGCGTTGGCGCCGGCCACGCCCAGCATCAGCGCGCTGCACATCATCATTGCGAATAACTTTTTCATGGTATTTCCTTCCGTCATGTCAAAGGCACCGGAGTGCCGGAGAATGGCCGGCGGCCGCCTCAGCTGCCGCCAAACCAGTTGTAGCCCTGGTCTTCCCAGTAACCGCCCGGGAAGCGGTTGGTGACCTCGATCACCTGAATGTGTTTCGGATTCTTGTAGCCCAGCTTGGTCGGCATGCGCAGCTTCATCGGGTAGCCGTACTTGCGCGGCAAGATCTGGCCGTCGTAGGTCAGCGCGATAATCGTCTGCGGATGCAGCGCGGTGGCCATATCGATGCTGGTGTAGTAGTCGTCGGCGCATTTGAAGCTGACGTAGCGGGCGCTCAGATCCGCGCCGATTACCTTAAGAAAGGTGGCGAACGGCACGCCGCCCCACTTGCCGATGGCGCTCCAACCCTCGACGCAAATATGACGCGTCACCTGGCTGACCTGCGCCATCCGATGCAGCTGCGGCAGGCTCCAGGCGCGCTTGTCCTGCACCAGCCCCGCCACCTCCAGCCGATAGTCGTCGCCGTTGATGTCGGGCGCGTCCTCCTCGGCGTAAAAGGCGTTGAACGGGAATGGCCGGGTGATCATCGATTCCGGGTAGACCGGCGCCAGGCGATCGCCGTTGAACAGCCAGCCCTGCACCCGATCGTTGAGGCGCGAAATGCGGCTCAGCGCCTGTTCAACGTTGGCGTTGCCGCTGAGATCGCAGCCGGTGAGCATGGCGATGCCGCCCAGCGTCAGGCCGTTGCGCAGAAAGCGGCGGCGGGACGACGCGGTCAACAAGCGCTGCGCTTCTTTGACGATCGCCTGCCCTTCAACGATCGTCATGATCGGTTTATCCTTTTTCATCGTGAACTCCTTAACGTCCGCGCAGCATGGCCAGCAGCGTGCGGGGCACCAGCGCCACCATCACCAGATGGATCGCGACGAAGGCCACCAGCGCCGACATGGCGAAAAAGTGGATATATCGCGCCGCCTCATAGCCGCCAAGCAGCGTGCGCAGCAGCGGAAACTGCACCGATTTCCACAGCACCAGTCCGGACAGCGCGCTTATCACGCCGAGGAGCATCACCGACAGATAGGCCACGCGCTGCACCATGTTGTAGTGGCGCAGGTCGGCGTGCTGCAGCCTGCCGCGCAGCGCCGCGCCGACATCGGCGAGAAACTGCTTCGGGCTGAGCGGCCAATATTTGCGTTTGAAGCGCCCGCTGGCGAGGTTCAGCAGCAGGTAACACAACCCGTTGACGCCAAACAGCCACATGCCGGCGAAGTGCCACTGCAGCGCGCCGCCCAGCCAGCCGCCAAGCGTCAGCTCGTTGAGAAAACTGAAGTTGAACAGCGGCGAGGCGTTATAGATGCGCCAGCCGCTGGTGACCATGATCAGCATCGCCAGCGCATTCAGCCAATGCGTCAACCGCAGCCAGAGAGGATGTACCGTCTGTCGTTGTTCCGGGGTGAGGGTGAAGCTCATAGCGATTCCTGCCAGCTAACGATGCGATGAGCCCAGTATTCCCCGGATTTGTTCCCCAAGACCTCACGCAAAGTTAAATAAAATGTGATAACTCCGCCGGTGGCGGTTGTGTAGACTTCAGAGAGAATCGGGCAATCAGCGGTAATGAGAATGGACAAGCCAAAACGAATTTTGATCGTCGAGGACGACGGCGACATCGCCGATCTGCTGCAGCTGCATCTGCGTGACGAGGGTTACGCCATCAGCCACGCCGCCGACGGCAATCAGGGCATGGCGATGCTGGAACAGGGCGGCTGGGACGCCCTCATCCTCGATCTGATGTTGCCGGGCGTCGACGGATTGGAGATTTGCCGCCGGGCGCGCACCATGACGCGCTACACGCCGATCATCATCACCAGCGCGCGCTCCAGCGAGGTGCACCGCGTGCTGGGGCTGGAGCTGGGCGCTGACGACTATCTGGCCAAACCTTTTTCCATGCTGGAGCTGGTGGCGCGGGTCAAGGCGCTGTTTCGCCGCCAGGAGGCGATGAGCCGCAACCTGCGTCTGGACGCCGGCGCGCTCAGCTTCAACGATCTGACCATCGATCCTATCGCCCGCGAGGTGCGCCTGCACCAACAGCCGATCGAGCTGACGCCGCGCGAATTCGACCTGCTGTACTTTTTCGCCCGCCACCCGGGCCAGGTATTCTCGCGCCTCAGCCTGTTGAATCAGGTCTGGGGCTATCAGCACGAAGGGTATGAGCACACCGTCAACACCCATATCAACCGGCTGCGCATCAAGATTGAGCGCAATCCGGCGGAACCCGAGCGCATCCTCACGGTGTGGGGCATGGGCTATAAATTCGCGGCCGCGCCGCAAGAGTGAGCCATGAAAAACCTTACGTTAGCGCAACGCCTCACGATTATCTTCGCGCTGCTGATCGTCATCGGCTGCGCCTTTTCCGGTTGGATGCAGGTGCGCAGCAATACTCAGTACAGCCAGGCGGTGATCCAGCGCCTGTCCGGCAACCTGGCGCAGCATATCGCCGACAGCAATCCGCTGCTGGGGGTGAACGGGCCGGAGCCGCAGGCGGTGCATACCCTGTTCGACCAACTGATGGCGGTGAATCCCAGCGTTGAGGTTTACCTGCTCGACAAACAGGGCACGATTATCGGCAACGCCGCGCCGGCCGGGCATCTGAAGCGGCAGCGGGTCGCGCTGGCGCCGCTGCAGGCGCTGCTCGATGGTGCGCAGATGCCGGTGTACGGCGACGATCCGCGCAGCGCGGACGGGCGCAAGGTGTTCAGCGTTGCGCCGCTGAAGGTCGACGGCCGGGTCGAGGGCTATCTGTATGTGGTCTTGCTCGGTGAAGAGTACACGGCGCTGGCCAGCAACGCCCAGTTCAACTCGGCGGCCAGGATGGCGCTGTGGACCTCCGGGGTGATGGTGCTGTTCAGCCTGCTGGCCGGCGGTTTCGCGTTCTACTGGGTCACTCGCCCCATCCGGCGCCTGACCCGTCAGGTCAATGCGCTGGACAGCGGCGGCATCGAGGCGGTGCAGGCCTACGCGGCGCGGCCGGCGGCGCCGGCCGGGCGCGACGAGGTCAGCCAGCTGCAACAGGCCTTTCACCGCATGGCGCAGCGCCTCGCCGAACAGTGGCAAACGCTGGCGCAGCAGGATCGGCTGCGGCGCGAATTCATCGCCAACGTCTCGCACGATCTGCGCACCCCGCTCACCTCGCTGCACGGCTATCTGGAAACGCTGTCGGTCAAGGCCGCCACCCTGAGCGACGCCGATCGGCGGCGCTATCTGGAGATCGCCCTGGCGCAGAGCCGCAAAGTGGGCAAGCTGGCGCAGGAGCTGTTCGAGCTGGCGCGGCTGGAGTACGGCGTGGTGAAACCGCAGAAAGAGCCCTTCTCCCTCAGCGAGCTGTTGCAGGACGTGTTCCAAAAGTTCGAGCTGGCGGCGGAGGCGCGTAATCAGCGGCTGCATGCCGACATCGCCCCCGGCGTACCGCCGGTGTTCGCCGATCTCAGCATGATTGAGCGGGTGCTGACCAACCTGCTGGACAACGCCATTCGCCATACGCCGCCCGGCGGCGACATCGGCGTGCGGCTGTGGCGGCAGGAAGATCGGGTGATGGTGCAGGTCAGCGACAGCGGCCCCGGCATTCCGCAGACGCTGCGCGCCGATCTGTTCGTGCGGCCGTCTGTCCTGAGCGGCGCCCGGCGCCCTGCGGGCGGGCTGGGGTTAATGATCGTGCGGCGCATTCTGCAGCTGCACGACAGCGATATTCAGCTGATCGAACAACCGCAAAGCGGCGCCTGCTTCCGCTTTGCCATTCCGCCGCGTTAATCCGGCTTAACGGTTATTGCGCTAACGGGAACCGCAGGCTGAAAATGAGGCTGGCGGCAGACGCGCGCCCGGTACATTCGGCGCGCGCCTCACCGCCGTGCAGCGTCATGATGGCGCGTACGATAGACAGCCCGAGACCGCTGGCATGGCTGCCGGCGCTGCGCGCGGGATCGGCGCGGTAGAAACGATCGAACAGTTTTTCCAGCTGTGCCGGCGCGATCGGCGGCCCCTGATTGATGACCTGCACCCACCAGGCATCGGCGCGCCGTTCAGCCCGCAATACGATCAGGCTGTTTTCATCGGCATAGCGCACCGCGTTGGCCACCAGATTGCTCAGCGCCCGCTGGAACAACATCGCGTCCGCCTTCAGCTCGCCTTCCCCTTCGCAGTTCAGCGCGATGCCGCGTTCTTCCGCCAGCCCTTCGAAGTAATCCGCCACCCGCCGCAGCTCGGCCGCCACATCCAGACGACTGTAGTTCAGCGCGGACTGCGCCTCACCGGCGCGCGCCAGAAACAGGATGTTTTCCACCATGCGCGAAATACGCTCCAGCTCATCCATATTGTTCGACAATAGGGTTTCGTACTCCTCCACGCTGCGGGGTTGATACAGCGCCACCTGACACTGGCCCATCAACGCGCCCACCGGGGTGCGGATCTCATGGGCCAGATCGGCGGAAAACTGCGTCAGCCGCTGATAGCCTTCATTCAACCGATCGAGCATCGCATTAAACGCCCGGGTCAATTGCTGTAACTCCTTCGGCGCCCCCTGTTCACTGAGGCGCGTCGACAATGTATTGGGCGCGATCTCCGACGCCTGCGCCGCCATGCGCCATAGCGGCCGCAATCCGCGGCGCATGACCCCATAGCCCAGCAGCGCAATCAGCAGGAAAGCCACAACGACCGCCGCGACAATGCGCCACAGGTAGCGCGCCAGCATTTTCTGTTCGTTGACCATCACGTGCGCGGCGGAAATCTGCAGCAAACTGCCGTCTTCCAGGCGCACCATTGCCGACGCCGCGCGCAGCGGCACCCCCTGCGCCGTTTCCCCGCCGCGCACGGCGGCCAGCGTCTGCGCCTGTTCGGGCAGCGTCGGCGCGATCGGCGGCAGGGCCACCCTGGCCGGATTCACATTGATGAGCGGTTTTTGCCCCGGAATTTGGAAAATCAACACATCCTGTTCATTGCCCAGCATATTTTCGAACAGGCCGTTATTAGCCGTCAGGCGCGCCAAAGGAAAGCGCTGCCCCAGTAAATGGCGGAAATACTCTACGCGCCCGGTCACCTGCAGATCGCTGCGGAGCGTCATTTCCTGACGCATGGCGCCGAACAGATACCAGCCCGCCCCGCTCACCACGCAGGCGGCCACCAGCGCGAACAGCATGGCGGTGCGCAGCGTCAGCGACACCGGCCGACGTGAAGCGCGGGCGTTCACGAGCGCGGCTCGCAAACATAGCCGATGCCGCGCACGCTGTGGATCAGCTTGACGTCGAACGGCCGGTCGATTTTGGCGCGCAGGCGTTTGATCGCCACGTCAACCACATTGGTGTCGCTGTCGAAATTCATGTCCCACACCTGGGAGGCGATCTGCGTGCGCGACAGCACTTCACCTTCGCGCCGCACCAGCAGATGCAGCAACATGAATTCTTTATTGGTCAACGGGATCACCTGATCCTGGCGCACCGCCCGGCGGCGCAGCACGTCCAACTGCAGATCGGCGATGGCGTAATGATCGGCTTCGCGCGCCGGCCCGCGGCGCAGCAAGGTGCGCAAACGCAGCACCAGCTCGGTAAAGGAAAAGGGTTTGATAAGATAGTCGTCCGCGCCCAGCTCCAGACCGTGGATGCGATCCTGTACGCCGTCGCGGGCGGTGAGAAACAGGATCGGCACGTCGCTTTTCTTGCGCAACACCTCGATGATCTGCCAGCCGTCCAGCCCCGGCAGCATCACGTCGAGCACGATCGCATCATAATCCTGCTCCAACGCGCGAAACAGCCCGTCGGTGCCGGTGCGCGCCAAATCGACGCCGTAGCCCGCTTCCCCCAGCCCTTTCTTCAGGTAATCCCCTGTGCCGATATCGTCTTCAACTACCAGTATTCGCATGCTCGCCACCTCGTTACGTCTGCAAAAATACTAGCAGCTTCGGCGGACAAACTTGATGACATTAATGTCATCAAACGGCCATGGCGCTGACCCAGTAGGTCAACCATGCTTAACCGGCAAACTCATTTCAGGAGAACGTTATGATTACCCGTCATCGTATAGCCGGTTTACTGTTATCCACCTTGCTGCTGTCCAGCGGCTTGGCCGCCGCCGCCCAACCGCCGGGCAAGGTGATTGCGCCGCTGCGCGGCACCATCAGCCAGGTTGCCGACGGCAATCTGCAGCTGACCGATCGCAAGGGCGAGACCCTCAGCGTCAAGCTGAACGATCAGACCAAAGTGCTCAGCGTCTCCAAAGCCACGCTGGACGACATCAAACCGGACAGCTTTATCGGCACCGCCGCCGTGCCGCAGCCGGACGGCACGCTCAAAGCGTTGGAGGTGCATGTGTTCGCCGCCAGCCTGCGCGGCACCGGCGAAGGGCACTCGGCCTGGGAATCCGCCGACGGCAAAGTGGACACCATGACCAACGGCACCGTCGGCAAACTGGTGAAATCCAACGGCCGTACCCTGACCGTCACCTACGGCAACCAGCAGAAAACCGTCGTCGTGCCGGAAGACGTGCCGATCGTGACGCTGGATCCGGGCGATCTGAGCCTGCTGAAACCGGGCGTGCACATCGTGCTGTTCTCCGCCGCCAACGAAAAGGGCGAGCGCGTCGCCACCCGCATTTCCGCCGGCAAAGACGGCACCGTGCCGCCGATGTAACCGGAGGAATGCCATGAAGACCAACGCGTCGCCGCCGGTGCATCGCTGGCCGGTTCGCATCACTCATTGGATCAACCTGTTCGCCATGGTGTGCATGTTCATGAGCGGTTGGGAAATCTACAACGCCTCGCCGCTGTTCGATTTCCGCTTTCCGCCGCAGATGACGCTGGGCGGTTGGCTGGGCGGCGCGATTGGTTGGCATTTGGCGGTGATGTGGCTATTGGCGCTCAACGCCGTCTGCTATCTGCTGTGGAGCCTGTTCAGCGGTCATTTTCGCCGCGATCTGTTGCCGCTTCGCATCGGCGCGCTGCGGCAGGATATCTGGCTGGCGTTGACGCTGCGCCTGCGCCACCGGCATGGCCACTATAACGCCATTCAGAAACTGATGTACCTCGGCGTACTGGCGCTGGGGCTATTACTGGTGCTGTCCGGCCTGGCGATTTGGAAGCCGGTTCAGCTGCAGGGATTGGTCGCGCTGTTTGGCGGCTTCGACTTCGCGCGCTACGTGCATTTCTTCGCCATGGCCGGCATCGGCCTGTTTGTGGCGATCCACGTCTTTATGGTGGCTGTCGTGCCCAAAACCCTGTGGGCGATGATAACGGGTGGCAAACATGAATGAGAAAAAACAGCGGGCAACCGCGCCGACGCTGGAACCGGACCAAAAAAAGCAGCTGGTCAATCTGCAGCGCCGCCTGATGCTGCGTTCCGGCCTGACGCTGGGCGGCATCGCCATGCTTACCGGTTGCAACCTGCAAGACGGCGATCGGGTGGATAAGGTGCTGTGGGCCATGTCGCGCTGGAACGACCGGGTGCAGGCCTGGCTGTTCAGCGGCCAGCGGTTGGCGCAAACTTACCGGCCGGATCAGATTACCCACCCTTTCCCCTTCAACGCGTTTTACCCGGAATATAACGTCCCCGAGATCGATCTCGCCGGCTATCGGCTTGAGGTCGCGGGGAAAGTGGAGAAAAAAGCACCCTGGACGCTGGAACAGCTGCAGCGGCTGCCGCAGCAAAGCCAAATCACGCGCCTGATCTGCATTGAGGGGTGGAGCGCCATTGGCCAATGGGGCGGCGTGCCGCTGCGCACCTTTCTGCAGCATGTCGGCGCGGATCTGAATGCCGGTTATGTCGGCTTCAAATGCGCCGATCGTTACTACTCCAGCCTCGACATGGCCACCGCGCTGCACCCGCAGACCATCCTGGCGCTGGACTTCGGCGGCAAGGCGCTGCCGGCGGACTATGGCTACCCGCTGCGGCTGCGCGTGCCAACCAAGTTGGGGTTCAAAAACGCCAAACATATCGCCGCGATCTTCGTCAGTGACGTCAATCCGGGCGGCTACTGGGAAGATCAGGGCTACAACTGGTTCAGCGGCATTTAGTTTTGCGCGGCGCTGCGCATAAGCCTCATCGGCGGCTGGAGGAGCCTCTCCGTCGCGGTTAATAATCTGTTTGTCACAAAGGGGATAACTATAGGAAAAATAATAGTAAAAAGGATTTTATCATGGAGATTGATGTGAGGGAGTCACACACAGGGGTAGCAGACACATACAGGTATCAGATTGCAGTAAGTAAAGATGATGGTAAAACGGCCATCTATCATTTGGATTTCAAGAAAATTGGGCAAAACATGCACCATTGGTTTGCCCCAGTGTATGTGGACACTGCTCTCCTCAATAATGCTTTCTCTCTGGAGTTTTATGATGTTAAGGCGTTGAGCGACGCAAACAGGCATCGGCGCTCAGCTTTCGATACCTATACCGCAATGCGTTATACCCTTTTCCAACGCGAACGCTTATTCGTAGTTGGCATCGGGGAAACCCTTCTCAAGTTTGCCTATCAGTATCATGCCAGGCTCATCTTAAGCGCACCGTTAAGGCCAGCATTAGCTAAAATTTATGATTTATTGTTGAAAAAATACGCCCACAAAGGGCATTATTTATACAAAATAGAGTTTATAAAGGACGGCCTCTATGTCATCGAAATCCCGCGTAACCCCCATAGCATCCCACACTTACCAGCAGCACGTTAAGGAACAGCGCCTGAAAGAGATGCAAGCTTTCCACGAAGAGTGGTGGGAACAAAGGCGCCGCGAATGGCGTGAACGCGGCGGCGTTGAAGCCAGTGAACCGCCCGCACTTGGTATCGATACCGAACTGTCATCCTAATGCAGGTTCGTTCTTATTCTTATTCTTCTTCTTCCGCCGTCAGCAAAGCAATCCCCGCTTGCTCAATGGCCTCCCGCGCGGCGGCGGGCAACCCCTCATCGGTAATGATGGCGTCAAAGGCGGCGATCGGCAGCGCCAGATAGGTGGCGACTTTGCCGTATTTGGACGTATCGCTGAGCAGAATGCGGCGGCGGCTGGCCTCGACGATGGCCTTCTTCACCATCACCTTGTCTTCGTTCGGCGTCGACAGGCCGCGCATGCTCCACGAAGAGGCGGAGATGAACGCCAGATCGATAAACAGACCGCGCAGCGCCTGCGCCGCCGCTTCGCCGACGCAGGAGCGGTTTTCCCGGCACACGGTGCCGCCGGTGTGGATGATTCGGCACTGGCTGTGTTCGATCAGGAAGCCGGCGATGACAAAGTCGTTGGTCACCACCGTCAAATCGTCACGTTCACCGATCTGTTTCGCCAGCGCCAGCGTGGTGGTGCCAGCATCCAGATAGATACAGCTGTTGGCGGGAATTTGTCGCGCCGCCAGCCGGCCAATGGCGATTTTCTGCCGGCTGAACATCCCCTCTTTGGCCTGGTGCGAAGGTTCGCTCGCCACCCGCTCGGGCGCCTGTACGCCGCCCGAGACCGACTGCACCGCGCCCTGTTCCTCCAGTTTTTGCAAATCACGGCGGATCGTCATGTGCGACACCCCCAGCCGTTCGGTCAGCTCGGCAATGCTGACGACGCCGCGTTCGGATACCAGCGCAAGAATTTGTTGATGGCGTTCTACAGGTATCACGGTTCCCTCTCGTTGCTGCGGTGATAATAATTGTGATTTTACGTCAATTTTCGTTCGCCGATAGCCCTAAATTTTCGCGGCGTGACGGCGCACGCAGTTAGGCCAGGTAAACATAAACTTATTTAAAAACATAATAGTAATGTTGATTCAGGCCAGAAATCAGACGAAAAATCCGTTTCACACATTGTTAATTATTGTGATAACGATCGCGGATAATCGGCCGACAAGCGCTTACATTTAACACAACAAAACAAATTATCACTAAAATTAACAGGAGTGCAGTATGACACACCCAGGGAATTATGCCGTTTGCGTCATCGGGCTGGGGGCGATGGGCATGGGCGCCGCGCGTTCATGCCTCCGCGCCGGATTGACCACCTACGGCGCCGATCTCAATCCGCAGGCGCTGGCGGCGCTGCAACAGGCCGGCGCGCAACAAGCGTCTACCAGCGCGCGCGACTTCGCCGCCGAGCTGGACGCCGTGCTGCTGCTGGTGGTGAACGCCGCGCAGGTGAAGCAAATCCTGTTCGGCGAGCAAGGCCTGGCGCCACAGCTCAAGCCGGGCACGGCGGTGATGGTGTCTTCGACCATTTCCGCCGATGACGCCAAACAGATCGAGCAACGGCTGCTGGACTACGGCCTGGCGATGCTGGACGCGCCGGTTTCCGGCGGGGCGGCCAAGGCGGAGGAAGGCCAGATGACGGTGATGGCCGCCGGCGCCGACGCCACCTTCGAGCGTCTGCAACCCGTGCTGAACGCCATCGCCGGCAAGGTTTACCGCATCGGCGAGACCATCGGTCTGGGCGCGACGGTAAAAATCATCCACCAGCTGTTGGCCGGCGTGCACATCGCCGCCGGAGCGGAAGCCATGGCGCTGGCCGCCCGCGCCGGCATCCCGCTGGACGTGATGTACGACGTGGTCACCCACGCCGCCGGCAACTCCTGGATGTTCGAAAATCGCATGCGCCACGTGGTCGACGGCGACTATACGCCCAAATCGGCGGTGGATATCTTCGTCAAGGATCTGGGGCTGGTGGCGGATACCGCCAGGGCGCTGCACTTCCCGCTGCCGCTGGCCTCCACCGCTTTCACCATGTTTACCGCCGCCAGCAACGCCGGTTACGGTAAAGAAGACGACAGTGCGGTAATCAAAATCTTTGCCGGCATCGATCTGCCGCAAAAAAAGGAGGCGCTCTGATGCTGCTTGGCGTAATCGCGGATGACTTTACCGGCGCGACCGACATCGCCAGTTTTCTGGTGCAAAACGGCCTGCCGACGGTGCAGCTGAACGGCGTGCCGCAGGACGAAACGCAGGTAAACGCACAGGCGGCGGTCATCAGCCTGAAATCGCGTTCCTGCCCGGCAGAACAGGCGGTCGAACTGTCGTTGCAGGCGCTGGCCTGGTTGCAAAAACAGGGCTGCCGCCAGTTCTACTTCAAATACTGCTCCACTTTCGACAGCACCGCACAGGGCAATATCGGCCCGGTGACCGACGCCCTGCTCACCGCGCTGGGGGAAAATTTCACGGTTGTCTCACCGGCGCTGCCGGTAAACGGCCGCACGGTCTATCAGGGCCACCTGTTCGTCGGGGAACAGCTGCTGTCTGAGTCCGGCATGCGTCATCACCCGGTCACGCCGATGACCGACAGCAACCTGCTGCGCCTGATGGAATCCCAGGCCGCCGGGCGTTGCGGGCTGGTGACGGCGGCGGAAATGGATCGCGGCGCCGAGGCGGTCAGCGAGAAGCTGCGCCAACTGGCGCAGGAAGGCGTGCGCTACGCGGTGCTGGATACGCTCAACGAGCGGCATCTGCTCATTCAGGGTGAAGCGTTGAAAACGATGAAGCTGGTGACCGGCGGTTCGGGTCTGGCGATCGGCCTGGCGCGGCAATGGGCGCAAAGCGGCGATCGTGCGGCAGAGGCAGCCGGCGCGCCGCAGGGGGAAAAGGCAGCAGTGCTGTCGGGCTCGTGTTCTGTGATGACTAACCGGCAGGTGGCGCACTACCGCGAGCGCGCTTCGGCGCAGGCCATCGATATCGGCCGTTGCCTCGAACCACAGGCACGCGCCGCCTACGCCGCCGAGTTGGCGCACTGGGCGCAGCATCACGCCGGGGAGGCGCTTGCCCCGCTGATCTACGCCACTGCGCCGCCGGAAGCGCTGCAGCAAACGCAACGGCAGCACGGCGCCGCCGCCAGCGAAGCGGTGGAAGCGCTGTTCGCCGAATTGGTGGTGCAACTGCGCCAGTTGGGATTCAGCCGCTTTATCGTCGCCGGCGGCGAAACCTCCGGCGTGGTCACGCAGGCGCTGGGCATTCGCGGCTTCCATATTGGCCCCAGCATTTCTCCCGGCGTTCCCTGGGTGCGCGCCAGCGATCGGGCGATTTCCCTGGCGCTGAAATCAGGCAATTTTGGCGATGAAGCCTTCTTCTCACGCGCGCAAACGGAGTTTCCAGTATGAGCATGACGACCGAACAGCAAGCGCGCGAAGAGATGGTGCGTCTCGGCGCCTCGTTTTTCCAACGCGGCTACGCCACCGGTTCCGCCGGCAACCTCTCGCTGTTGCTGCCGGACGGCGCGCTGCTGGCGACGCCGACCGGCTCTTGCCTGGGCGAGCTGCAGGCCGATCGCCTGTCTAAAGTGAGCCTGAACGGCGATTGGCTGTCCGGCGACAAGCCGTCGAAAGAGATCAGCTTTCACCGAGCGCTGTATCTGAACAATCCGGAATGCAAAGCGGTGGTGCACCTGCATTGCACCTACCTCACGGCGCTCTCTTGCCTGCAAGGGCTGGACGTCGACAACGCCATCAAACCGTTCACCCCCTATGTGGTGATGCGCGTCGGCAAGGTGCCGGTGGTGCCCTACTATCGCCCTGGCGACGAAAGGCTGGCGCAGGATCTGGCGCGCCTGGCGCCGGCCCACCGCGCCTTTTTACTGGCCAACCACGGGCCGGTGGTGACCGGTAAAGACCTGCGAGCGGCGGCGGACAATACCGAAGAGATGGAAGATGCGGCGCGGCTGATCTTCACCCTCGGCGATCGTCCGATCCGCTATTTGACCGATGATGAAATTGCCGAATTACGGAGCTGACCCATGCCTAAATTTGCCGCCAATTTATCGATGATGTTTAACGAAGTGCCGTTCCTAGAGCGCTTCGCTGCCGCTGCCGCACAGGGCTTCAGCGCGGTGGAATTCCTGTTCCCTTACGAGCATCCCGCCGAGCTGTTGGCCGAAAAGCTGCGCGAACACGGCCTGCAACAGGTGCTGTTCAATACCGCGCCCGGCGATGTCGCCGCCGGCGAATGGGGGCTGGCGGCGCTGCCGGGCCGCGAGCAAGATGCGCGCGCTGATATCGATCGCGCGCTGGCCTACGCCATCGCCCTTTCCTGTCCCTGCGTGCACCTGATGGCCGGCGTGGTGCCCGCGGGCGCGGATCGGCAACGTTATCTCGACACCTTTATCGCCAATGCGCGCTATGCCGCCGACGCCTTCGCCCCGCACGGCGTCAAGGTGCTGATCGAAGCGCTCAGCCCACCGGTCAAGCCCGACTACCTGTTCGCCAGTCAACATCAGGCGGCGGAGGTGGTGACGGCGATCGAGAGACCGAACGTGTTCATTCAGTTCGACTTTTTCCACGCGCAGTTAGTGGACGGCAATATCAGCGGGCTGCTGGAGACGCTGGCCGGGCGCTACGCGCATATCCAGATAGCCTCAGTGCCGGATCGTCACGAACCGGACGAGGGCGAACTGAATTACCCATGGCTGTTCGACAGGCTGGATGCGCTCGGCTATCAGGGCTGGATCGGTTGCGAATATCGGCCGCGCGGCGACACCGCCGCCGGGCTCGGCTGGCTGAAGCCTTACCGCTAACGTCGCACGCCGACACCAGGAAAACGATTTTATAACAATGAAACGCACCCGTATCGCCACGCGGCGATCGCGGTGCCCAACGCTTACCCAACGAAAGGCTTTTTTCATGTCTACCTCTCTGCTGTTGCTGATTGCCGTACTCGGCGTGGTGCTGCTGTTATTGATGGTGATTAAGGCGAAGGTGCAACCCTTTGTCGCGCTGTTGGTGGTCAGTCTGCTGGTGGCGTTGGCCAGCGGCATTCCGACCGGTGAAGTGATGAAAGTGATGACTGCCGGGATGGGCGGCGTGCTCGGCTCGGTAACCATCATCATCGGTCTGGGGGCGATGCTCGGGCGCATGATCGAACACTCGGGCGGCGCCGAGTCGCTGGCGCAACGTTTCAGCCAGGGGCTGGGGCCGAAACATACCGTCGCCGCGCTGACCCTCGCCGCATTTATCCTCGGCATTCCGGTATTCTTCGATGTCGGCTTTATCATTCTGGCGCCGATTATTTACGGCTTCGCCAAGGTCGCCAAAGTGTCGCCGCTGAAGTTCGGCCTGCCGATGGCCGGCGTGATGTTAACGGTACACGTCGCGCTGCCGCCGCACCCCGGCCCGGTCGCCGCCGCCGGCCTGCTCAACGCCGACATCGGTTGGCTGACCATCATCGGCCTCGCGATCTGTATTCCGGTCGGCGCGATCGGCTATTTCGCCGCCAACTACCTCAACCGCAAAACCTATCCGTTATCGATAGAGGTGCTGGAACAGCTGCAGCTGGCGGCGCCGGAGCCGCGGCCGGAAGGGCGAGCGCCGCTCAGCGATCGCATCAACCCGCCCGGCGCTGGCCTGGTGGCGGCGCTGATCGTCATCCCGATCGCCATCATCATGCTCGGCACCGTCTCCGCCACGCTGTTGCCGGCAGGCTCGGCGCTGCGCGATGCGCTGTCGTTGCTGGGGTCGCCAGCGGTGGCGCTGATGATAGCCCTGCTGCTGGCCTTCTACTTCCTGGCGCTGCGCCGCGGCTGGAGCCTGCAACACGCCGGTGACGTGATGGGCGCCGCGCTGCCAACCGCCGCGGTGGTGATCCTGGTGACCGGCGCGGGCGGCGTGTTCGGCAAGGTGCTGGTGGAATCCGGCGTCGGCAAGGCGCTGGCCGAAGTGCTGACGGCCATCGGCCTGCCGCTGGTGCCCGCCGCGTTTATCATTTCGCTGGCGCTGCGCGCTTCGCAGGGTTCCGCCACCGTGGCGATCCTGACCACCGGCGGCCTGTTGTCGGAAGCGGTCAGCGGGTTGAATCAGCTGCAGCTGGTGCTGGTGACGCTGGCGACCTGTTTTGGCGGGCTGGGGCTTTCCCACGTCAACGACTCCGGTTTTTGGATCGTCACGCGCTATCTGGGGCTGTCGGTGGCCGACGGCCTGAAGACCTGGACGGTGCTGACCACCCTGCTCGGCCTGAGCGGCTTTCTGTTCACCTGGCTGTTGTGGCTGGTGGTGTGATTTCTCTGGCATACTGAACGCCGTTGTTTTTCATCGCCTTTCACCCTGTGCAGGAGCAGCAACATGACCGTAATCAACACCGCGCCAACGCTTATCACCGAACGCCTGCGGCTGGACGCGCACACGCTGGACGACTTCGACTCGCTGGCCGCTCTGTGGGCCGATCCGCTGGTGGTGCGCTATATCGGCGGCACGCCGCGCGACCGGGAAGACTCCTGGGGGCGCCTGATGCGCTACGTCGGCCACTGGGCGCTGTTGGGATACGGGTATTGGGCGGTGCGTGACAAACAGAGCGGCGAGTATCTCGGCAGCATCGGCTTCTCCAACTTCCTGCGCGACATCACCCCGGCGCTCGACGCGCCGGAAATGGGCTGGACGCTGGTGAGCTCGGCGCACGGCAAAGGCTACGCCACCGAGGCGCTGCGGGCGGCGCTGGCCTGGGGTAAAACGCACCTGCCTGGCAAGCAAACCGTCTGCATCATCTCACCGGAAAACCAGGCTTCGCTGGCGCTGGCGAAAAAAGTCGGCTTTAGCGAAAGCCACCGCAGCGAGTATCACCAGAGCCCGATCGTCGTGATGCATTGCCCGCTTTGAATGCCTAAGTGCGTTGCGCCGCCAACGCCGTCTGAATGAAGTTGTCCCGCAGCGCATCGGCGCGCTGCGGATCCCAGGCGATACCGACCTGCCACTCCGTCTCCTCGCCGCTCAGCGGTAAAATGTCGATGCCGGCCGGCGCGATATGCGTGATGCTGTGCGGCAGCAGCGCGACACCGACGCCGGCGGCAACCAGCGCCAGCAACGTCTGGATATCGCCGGCCTGCTGCACCACGTTCGGCGTCAACCGGTGGGCGGCGATAAACCGCAGCGACTGATCGCTGAGCCCGCGCCCGCGTTTAGGAGTCAACTGCAACAGCGGCAGCTGATTGAAACGCGCCATCAGATCGTCGGCGCGCAGCGCCAGCGCGCCCGGCGCGGCCAGCACCAACCGATCGCTCAGCAATGCCACGCCGCACAGCGGCGTATTGACCGGCAAGCGCACGAACCCCGCCTGCAACTCTCCCTGCAGCAACAGCTGATACTGGCGTTCCGACGGCAAGTCCTCCAGGCCGATCGCCACCTCGGGAAACCGTTGGCGAAAGGCTGCCACCAGCTGCGGCGCCAGATGAAAGCTGGAAAGGCCAAACCCCAGCGCCAGCCGCCCCGCTTCCCCGAGCGCCACCCGCCGCGCGCGCCGCTGAAACTGCTGGTACTGCTCCACCAGCGCCTGCGCTTCCGGGTAGAGCCGCTGCCCGCCGGCGGTGAGCACCGCCCCCTGTCGGCCACGCTCGAACACTCGAACGCCGAGCTGGGTTTCCAGCGCCTGAATTTGCTTGCTCAGCGCCGGTTGGCTGATGCATAGCCGGCTCGCCGCCTGCCGATAGTTGCCCTGTTCAGCCAGCGCCACCAGGGCGCGCAGTTGTTTTATATCCATTCCATTAGGTTATCGAATAGGGAATTTAATTGATTATACAGTAATCAAACCACCTGCTGTAATCAACGCAGACCCTAATCGGAGAGACACCATGACCATCTCATTACGCGCCGCCACGGTGCAATTCCAGCATCGCGCCAACGATAAGAATTACAACCTGTCGACTATCGAGCGCTTTATCGCTCAGGCGGCCGAGCAGCAGGTACAGCTGCTGGCCTTCCCGGAAATGTGTATCACCGGCTATTGGCACGTGCGCCATCTGTCCGCCGCCGAAGTGCGGGCGCTGGCGGAACCGATCGCGTCCAGCCCTTCGCTGGCGCGCATTCGCCCGCTGGCTGAGCGTTACAATATGGCGATCGGCGTCGGGCTGATCGAACTGGGCGACGACGGCCGTTGCTACAACGCCTACGCCGTATGCCTGCCGGACGGCGCGCTGCATGTGCACCGTAAACTGCACGCCTTCGAACACCCGGCTATCGCCAGCGGCGATCGCTATACGGTGTTCGACACTCCCTGGGGCGTGCGCGTGGGCGTATTGATCTGTTGGGACAACAATCTGGTGGAGAATGTGCGCGCGACGGCGCTGCTGGGCGCGGAGGTGTTGATGGCCCCGCACCAGACCGGCGGCACCCATTCGCGCAGCCCGCACGGCATGAAGCCGATCCCACAGGCGCTGTGGCAGCGGCGAGCGGAAGATCCGCAGGCGATAGAGGCCGCCTTTCGCGGCGAACACGGCCGCGGCTGGCTGATGCGCTGGCTGCCCTCGCGCGCTCATGACAACGGGCTGTTTTTGTTATTCAGCAACGGCGTGGGCCGCGATGACGATGAGGTACGCACCGGCAATGCGATGATCCTCGATCCCTACGGCCGCATCGTAGCGGAGACCTGGGCGGCGGAAGACCGGCTGGTCAGTGCCGATCTCGATCTGACGCTGATCCCGCTCAGTACCGGACGCCGCTGGATTTACGGACGCCGCCCCGAGCTGTACGGTTTACTGACCGAACCGCAAGGCTATGAGCGCGATGCCCGCAGCGCGCGCTTTTCGACGCAGCCTACGGGGCGCAGCGGCTAATGACAGATAAAAAAAATCCGCCCGAAGGCGGATTTTTTATCCGCGCGGCAACCTGTGCCGCGCATTCACGCCCGCAGGCATGAAGAAATCTTAGAAGCGGTAGCCTACGCCAACGTTCCAGCTGCCAACGTCCACGCTGCGGATGCGGCTCTGCTCGTAGCCAACGTCCAGGGCAACGTTTTCGATTGGGTTGAACTGCAGACCTGCACCGTAGGTGAAGCCGTAGTCGCTGTTGCCACCTTTGTTACCGCCAGCCTGGGCGTTGTCGATGTTTTTGCCGTAGCCAACACCGATCACACCGTAGATGCTCGCCCAGTCGTTGAAGCGGTAAGCTGGACCTGCGGTGATGGAATCGTACTGAGATTTCTTGTAGAAACCGCTTTCAGAACGATTTTTTTCCAGGTGGGTGAAGGAGCCGATCACACCCAGTGGGTTGTTGTCGAACTCGTAACGGTATTTCAGGTTGAAACCGTTGGCCTTGTTAGCAACGCCTTGGAGATCACCCTGCGCATAGCCAGCGGATACGGTGCTCTGACCAGCGAATGCGGTACCTGCGCTAACTGCTAATACGCAAGCTGCTACTGCGGAAAGACATGCAATTTTTTTCATAACCACCTCAAACGCGTTTTATTATTAAGTACATCCATTTGTTCATGCTTTGAAAATATAACAAAAATTAGCGTGAAACTCTGCCTTGAAATGAGTGTCTAATGCTTTATATCGTGTAACAGAAGATTTCAAGAACAGTGTATCTGCTTCTTTTCGCTCTATTTTCGGCCGTATTCTACGGCTTTCTGTGACAAAAATCACCAATTTAATATCCAGATAATTCTTAAGAAAAAGCGCACTTTTTGACCAAATCCGCCACATCTCATCCGAGGATCGGCGGATTTCACCGCGATGCGCGCTTTTCTCAGACAGATTTTCGCCATTTCATTTACACTGCTCGCATCCCCGTTTCGACCGTTTTCTCAAGGCTGAGGAACGGCGCAAAAAAGGCCCGTTAAGGATGTCGTTATCTACTTCCGGCAGAGCGCCCTCCGCGCTGCTGCCCATCTGTCTGTTAATCATCGCCATGGTGTCTATCCAAAGCGGTGCCTCGTTGGCCAAAAGCCTGTTCCCGATCGTGGGCGCGGAAGGCATTACGACGCTGCGTCTTTTCATCGGCACCCTGATTCTGTTCATTATCTTCCGCCCGTGGCGTATGCGCATCGTCGCCGGCAGCCGCTTGCCACTGCTGATTTACGGCCTGTCGCTCGGCGCGATGAACTACCTGTTCTACCTTTCGCTGCGCACCGTGCCGCTCGGCATCGCCGTGGCGCTGGAGTTTACCGGCCCGTTGGCGGTGGCCATGTTCTCGTCGCGGCGGCCGATCGACTTTCTCTGGGTGGCGCTGGCGATCGCCGGGTTGTGGTTCCTGTTGCCGCTCGGCCACGGCGTAGGCGGGATCGATCCGTTCGGCGCCGCCTGTGCGCTCGGCGCCGGCGCCTGCTGGGCGGTCTATATCATTTTCGGCCAAAAGGCCGGCGGCGATCACGGCCCCGGCACGGTGGCGCTCGGTTCGTTGATCGCTGCGCTGGTGTTCTGCCCGATCGGCGCCTGGCAAACCGGCAGCGTGCTGTTCAACCTCGATATTCTGCCGGTGGCGCTGGCGGTGGCGATCCTCTCCACCGCACTGCCTTATTCGCTGGAGATCATCGCGCTGCCCAAAATTCCGGCGCGCACTTTCGGCACCTTAATGAGCCTGGAGCCGGCGATGGCGGCGCTGTCCGGCATGCTGTTCCTCGGCGAACACCTGAGCGGCGTGCAATGGTTGGCGCTGGCGGCGATTATCGCCGCCTCCATGGGTTCCGCCCTGACCATTCGCCCCAAACCGCGCCTCGAAAGCCTTTCTTGATCGCCTGACTCGCCTGCCGTCCGCAACGCCGGAATGCAGGCGGGTTAACTGTTTTCCTCGTGACAAATCGGCATACTTCCCCTTAGCCTGTATCGCAGGCTCTTTGGACTTTCGCTCACATGGAGAATAACAGTGATTCACAACAGCCTGTTCAACCCACGCTTCGGCCGCGGACTCGCGCCGGCGCTGGTTTCAACCCTGACCGAGTTGCGCCGATGCGACCTGCCCGAACTGGCGCTGGGCCATCACCCGATCGACGGCGACAACATCTTTATGGACGTGATGACGCTGACCACCGCGCCGGCGGCGGAGAAGCGCGCCGAAATGCATCAGGAGTACATCGCGCTGCATCTGCTGATCAGCGGCGAAGAACGCATCGAATACGGCCTGGCGGGCGACGGGCATCGCGAACATCCGCATGCAGAAAATAGCGATCTGCTGCTGCTGGACATCAAACGCCACCCGCAAACCCTTCACATGACGCACGGCATGTTCGCGATCTTTTTCCAGATGGAACCGCATAAGACCGGCTGCCTGTGGCAGCGGCCGCAGCACATCAAGAAAGCGGTGGTGAGGATCCATCACCGCCTGCTGCTGTGAGCCTGCGGCAGCGTCCGTAGAAAATCGGCGGCCTGGCGGGGAGAGCGCAAGCGCTTGAAACGGCCCCCTATATCGGTACGGGCCATCTCCGCCAGGTATTTTCGCCGGTTCTTCGAGTAAGTGCGGATCGTCCACAGCACGATCGACTCGCGGCTAAAGAAAGAACGGCGGAAACTTTCCCGATTGCCGGTGCCCGGCCACAGCTCGCTTTTGCCGGCCGCGCGTCGGCACGCGCGGCGCACGGCCTGCCACAGCGTGCGGCAGAAACCGTAGTCCAGCCACAGGATATAATCGACCTCGCGCCACTTGATCGGTTGCGTGCGGCTGTAGTTGCCGTCCAGCACCCAGCCTCCTCCCGCTTCGGCCAGCGTCTGCTCAAGCCGCGCCAGAAACGCGCCATCGGGCGTCCCCTGCCACTCGGGCCGCCAATAGAGTCTGTCCATCTCGATATAGGGAACGTCAAGACGTTCCGCCAGTTGACGCGCCAGGGTGCTTTTACCGCTGCCGCTGGTGCCGACGACGTTAATTTTCATCACTCGCCAATAAAGACTGGGATAATTTCCATACTTTAGCCGTATCAATTACGCCTATCAATCTGAATAGGCTTGGCATTAACACCACGATAACAAAGTGGATATTTAACCAAACCTGCGCGCCCGCAGAAAATAAGATAACGGGGATAAATTGTCACTGAAAAAAATAATAATAAAAAACAAAATAACAATAAAATTCATAAAATTACACAATAGACAAAAACCAAATAAAAATATTGTCATTAGGCCACCCCTATTTGTGCAATAGCCATTTTCGTGCGGCAAAAATAAACATCCCTGCTATAATTAATCCCGTAACGAAATAGGACAACGACTAATCAAGAGGATATCTGATATGAGTACCGCTAAACTGGTGAAAACGAAATCTTCTGATCTGCTGTATACCCGTAACGATCTGGACGAAAAAGTTAAACTGGCCGCCATCAAGGCGCTGAACCATCAGGTCGTGCAATTCATCGATCTTTCGTTGATCACCAAACAGGCGCACTGGAACATGCGCGGCGCGAACTTCATCGCGGTGCATGAAATGCTGGACGGCTTCCGCACCGCCATCATCGAGCATCAGGACACCTTCGCCGAGCGCGTGGTGCAGCTGGGAGGCGTGGCGCTGGGCACCGTACAGGTGGTCAACGATCGCACGCCGCTGAAAAGCTACCCGACCAATATCCACAGCGTGCAAGAGCACCTGAAAGCGCTGGCCGATCGCTACGGCGCGGTCGCGAATGACATCCGCAAAGCCATTACCGAAGTGGAAGACGAAGACACCGCCGATATGTTCACCGCCGCCTCGCGCGATCTGGACAAATTCCTGTGGTTCATCGAATCCAATATCGAATAACACGAAAGCGTTGCAGATCGCCCGTCGTTCCGGGCAGCGCAGGCTGGGCTTTGCCCGGCCTGTTTTCTTTTGCGCGACCGTTGCATTGTACAAAAAACGGCCCATATTAAACGGTAGGGTTTCCTTGTCAGGAGGTGATGATGGCCAGCGGCTGGGCGGCGGACGGCGCCGTACAAGATCAGATTGATTCCACCGTCGACGATGCGGTGCAGCGCGCGCGTGAAGCGCTCGGGCACGGCGAGAGCGAACGCTATTGCCAGGAATGCGGAGAACCGATCCCCGAGGCGCGCCGCAAGGCGCTGAAGGGCGTGCGTTTTTGCGTCGCCTGCCAGGCCGAACAAGACAAAAAACACGCGGCCACCAGCCTGTACAACCGGCGCGGCAGCAAAGACAGCCAGTTGCGTTAGCATTATCTGCTCCCCTTTTGCCCCTCTCGCAGTCACCCTTGCACCGTCAATGGATCATGAAAGTTAGAGTTAGTTATCAATATTGAAGCAAAAACGTTAAAGAACGGTTGTTTCACAGCCAAAATTTGGTTAATGATAGCCCCGTGCACCAAGATAATTCTTACGCACCATTTCGGTGCCTCATTGTGGTGCATAACCATAACTATTCGCCGTCACGGCACAACATCACGCAGTAACTCTTTGTTTTTATATTAGTTGAAAACATGGCACGATTTTTTCATGGCACCAACTGCAATATAAAAAATGGGTAATCCGCAACCTGTACAGGAATTCCTCTCATGAAGTCGATTTTTAAAGTCTCCCTGGCCGCACTCTCTCTGGCCTTTGCCGTAAGTTCCCACGCAGCAGACAAACTGGTGGTCGCCACCGACACCGCTTTCGTTCCTTTTGAGTTCAAGCAAGGCGACAAATACGTCGGCTTCGACATCGACCTGTGGGCCGCGGTCGCCAAAGAGCTGAAGTTGGACTACACCCTGAAACCGATGGACTTCGGCGGCATCATTCCGGCGCTGCAGACCAAAAACGTCGATCTGGCGCTGGCCGGCATCACCATCACCGATGAGCGCAAGAAAGCCATCGATTTCTCCGACGGCTACTACAAGAGCGGCCTGCTGGTGATGGTCAACGCCGACAACAACAGCGTGAAAAGCATCGACGATCTGAACGGCAAAGTGGTGGCGGTGAAGAGCGGCACCGGCTCGGTGGATTACGCCAAGCAGCACATCAAAACCAAGGATCTGCGTCAGTTCCCTAACATCGACAACGCCTACATGGAACTGGGCACCAAGCGCGCCGACGCGGTGCTGCACGACACGCCAAACATCCTATACTTCATTAAGACGGCCGGCGCCGGCAAGTTCAAAACCGTCGGCGATTCGCTGGAAGCGCAGCAGTATGGCATCGCCTTCCCTAAAGGCAGCGACGAGCTGCGCGAGAAGGTGAACGGCGCGCTGAAAACGCTGCGCGAGAACGGCACCTATAACGAGATTTACAAGAAGTGGTTCGGCACCGAACCTAAGTAAGCTGTGAATTTGGCAAGCGATTAACTTAAGCACAGGGGGCGCTTAACCCCCTGCGCTTTGTTGTATCTGATACCCACGTTTGGGATCACCGGGAGAAATATCATGCAGTTCGACTGGAGCGCCATCTGGCCCGCCATTCCTATCTTGTTAGAGGGCGCCAAAATGACCCTGTGGATTTCGGTCCTCGGTCTGATTGGCGGCCTGATCATCGGCCTCGTCGCCGGCTTTGCCCGCACCTACGGCGGTTGGATCGCCAACCACATCGCGTTGGTGTTTATCGAAGTGATCCGCGGCACGCCGATCGTGGTGCAGGTGATGTTCATCTACTTCGCCTTGCCGATGGCGTTCACCGATTTGCGCATCGATCCTTTCACCGCGGCGGTGGTGACCATCATGATCAACTCCGGCGCCTACATCGCGGAAATCACCCGCGGCGCGGTGCTGTCTATCCATAACGGTTTCCGCGAGGCCGGCCTGGCGCTCGGCCTGTCGCGCCGCGAAACCATCCGCTACGTCATTATGCCGCTGGCGCTGCGCCGCATGCTGCCGCCGCTGGGCAACCAGTGGATCATCAGCATCAAAGACACCTCGCTGTTCATCGTGATCGGCGTGGCGGAGCTGACCCGTCAGGGTCAGGAAATTATTGCCGGTAACTTCCGCGCGCTGGAAATCTGGAGCGCCGTGGCGGTTATCTATCTGATTATTACCCTGGTGCTGAGCTTCGTGCTGCGTCGTCTGGAAAGAAGGATGAAAATCCTGTGATTGAATTTAAAAACGTCTCCAAGCATTTTGGCCAAACCCAGGTGCTGCACAACATCGATTTGAAGATCGACAAAGGCGAAGTGGTGGTGATCATTGGGCCGTCCGGCTCCGGCAAATCCACCCTGCTGCGCTGCATCAACAAGCTGGAAGAAGTCACCAGCGGCGATCTGATCGTCGACGGCCTGAAAGCCAACGATCCGAAAGTGGACGATCGGCTGATCCGCCAGGAAGCCGGCATGGTGTTCCAGCAGTTCTATCTGTTCCCGCACCTGACGGCGCTGGAAAACGTCGCCTTCGGCCCGATCCGCGTGCGCGGCGCGAAGAAGTCCGATGCGGAAAAGCTGGCGCGCGAACTGCTGGCCAAGGTCGGTCTGGCGGAGCGCGCCCACCATTACCCGTCCGAACTGTCGGGCGGCCAGCAGCAGCGCGTGGCGATCGCGCGCGCGCTGGCGGTGAAGCCGAAAATGATGCTGTTCGACGAGCCGACCTCCGCGCTCGATCCGGAGCTGCGCCATGAAGTGCTGAAGGTGATGCAGGATCTGGCCGAGGAAGGCATGACGATGGTCATCGTTACCCATGAAGTCGGCTTTGCCGAAAAAGTGGCGTCGCGCCTGATCTTTATCGACAAGGGCCGGATTGCCGAAGACGGCAACCCGCACGATCTGATCAATCATCCGCCAAGCCCGCGTCTGCAGGAGTTCCTGCAGCACGTGTCCTGATCCTGGCGGTTTAACGGCGGGCGCACCACGCGCCCGCCGCTTTCATTCCGCACGCTCTCCCACGCCCCGTCGCGCCACCTTTCCTACTATATTCATTGTTTTTCATCGTATTGCTTTTACATCCGCCGATCACAGAACGCCAAAGAGAGGAACCATGCCGCCAAACGCAGACTCCCGACGAGGTTCTCATCTGCGAGAACACCTGCTTTTCCTGCTGCTGTTGCTGACCCTGAACGTCTTCGCACCACCGGCCCTGGCGCAAAATGCGCCGCCCGCGCCCGCCGACAAGAGCGAGCAGCAGAAAGCCGCCTACGCCGCGCTGGCTGAGCTGCTGCAAGACGACAAAGCGCGCGCGGAACTCATCAACCACCTGAAACAGACCGCCGGCGACGCCCCCGCCGCCGCGCCGGCAACGCCGGAGGAATCGACGCCCGCTACGCTGAGCGACAGCCTGAACTCGCTGGCGCAGGAAGGCATCGGCACCTTTAACCAAAAGCTCGGCGCGCTGCAAAAGCTGATCGACTCCGGCCCGAAGCGCGTTTTCAATCCTGCCGGCTTTTTCCGCGCGCTGGGCTACTTTCTGCTGACGGTGGCGGTCACCTTTGCGCTGTTCCACCTGATCCGGCGGCTGATCGCGCCGCTGTACAAACGCATGGGCAGTTGGGGACACAATGCGCGGCTACAGCGCGGCCCGTGGTATAAACGCCCCGCCGCCATTCTCGGCGCTTTCGCCATCGATCTGCTGGTACTGCTGCTGGCGCTGGCGGCGGGCAATCTGTTCGCCCGCCACGTCCACGCCGACAGCGCCACCATTCTGCGGCTGCAGACCCTGTTTCTCAGCGCCTTCGCGGTGATTGAATTTTTCAAGGCGGTGCTGCGGCTGATTTTCGCCCCCCGCTTCGACTATCTGCGCCCCTTCCCCTTCAGCGACCGGAGCGCGCACTACTGGAACACGCGCCTCGCCTGGCTCAGCGGCCTGATCGGCTACGGCCTGATGGTGGTGGTGCCGGTGGTGGCGGTCCAGATAAGCTACCCGGCCGCCGCCACCGTCAACCTGGTGGTGATGCTGGCGCTGACGCTGTACGCCATTTGGCTGATCCTGCACAACCGCAAGCCGATACAGCAACAGATCAACCTGCTGGCCGAACGGTCGATGGCGTTTTTCAGCGTGATCCTGCGCGGCCTGGGGCATATCTGGCATCTGTTGGCGATCGCCTATTTTCTGGTGTTGTTCGTGCTGTCCCAGTTCGACATCGGCAACAGCCTGCGCTTTATGATGAGCGCCACGGTGAAAAGCCTGTTGGTGGTCGGCGTCGGCGCGCTGCTGTCCGGCATGCTGACCCGCTGGATTTTCCGCCGCATTTCACTGCCGACCGACGTCAATCTGCGCTACCCGATGCTCGAGCGGCGCATCAACTCCTACATCCCCAACGGGCTGAAGATACTGCGGGTGATGGTGGTGCTGGCGGTGACGCTGTTCCTGCTCGATGCCTGGCACCTGATCAACCTGTACCAGTGGGCGGGCAGCGAAAATGGCCAGCGGACGCTCGGCGGGCTGGTGCATATCCTGCTGATCCTGTTGATCGCCGTGTTCAGCTGGACGCTGATGGCCAGCATCATCGAGCACCGTCTGGCGCTGGAGCTGAGCAACGGCGTGCGGCCGAGCGCGCGCGAACGCACGCTGCTGACGCTGTTTCGCAACGTGCTGGCTATCGTTATCAGCACCATTACCGTGATGATCGTGCTGTCGCAGGTGGGATTGAACATCGCGCCGCTGCTGGCGGGCGCCGGCGCGCTGGGGCTGGCCATCAGCTTCGGCGCCCAGACGCTGGTGAAAGACGTGATTACCGGCGTGTTCATCCAGTTCGAAAACGGCATGAACACCGGCGAGTACGTCACCGTCAGCGGCATCACCGGCACCGTGGAGCGCATGACCATCCGATCGATCGGCCTGCGCGACGACTACGGCGTCTACCACATCGTGCCGTACTCCTCGATCACCACGCTGGCCAACTATGCGCGTGAGTTCGGGGTATACCGCGCCAACTACACCGTCAGCCGCGACGAGGACATCGATCGGGTCAATGAGGTGCTGCATCAGGCCGTCGCGGCGCTGAAGCAAGATGAACAGGTGAAGCATTTCCTGATTGGCGAGCCGGTCTTCAACGGCGTGGTGGCGCTGGGAGACCGCTCGTTCACCACCCGCGTGACGGTGCGCACACAGGCGCTGAAACAGTGGGTGGTGCAATACGCCCTCGATCGGCTGGTGAAAATCCATTTCGATCGGGCCGGCATCGGCATGCCGCAGCAGGCGATGCAGATCTCCCGCGCGCCGCAGCCGCATGAAGAGCCGCCGCCTGCCGCGAGCTGAGGCTAACGCCCCTGGCCGCAAGGATGGGCGGCCAGGAAGGCCGCCACGTCCCGCCGGTAGGCGTCGTATTGCACCGAGCGCGGGGCAAACAGGCCCACCACGTTGATCAGCCACGGATGGCGGGCGAACAGCGGCTTGACCATCACATGATCGGCCTCGTCGATGCGCGTCACCGTCAGCAGCGAGGCCGGGATCGTTTGCCGATACACGCGCTCGGTTTCGTCCGCGTCCACGTTGACGTCGCGCCCGCCCAGGATCAGGTGCACCGGCGTGGCGAAATGCCGCAATCCCGCCGTCGCGTCGCTGGCCATGTTGGCGCGGATAAAACGCCAGCGGTCGGCGCTCAATGCGGCGGCGCCAGACTCGCGACGGTACTGCGCGTAGCCGTCCGGTTGCTCGAGCAGGGTCTGGATATGGCGCCAATGCGCCTCGCGCGCCAGGATCTGCGCTTCATCGTCCCCTGCCGCCGCCATCGCCGCCCGGGTGTTATAGCGCCCTTGCCGCAGCCAGTTGATCGCCGGCGAGAGTGCAAGAGTGAAAGCAATGTCAGGCCGTAAACGCGCCACCTCCGGCATCACCCATCCCGCCTGGCTAGCGCCCCACAGCCCCACGCAGCGCGCATCGAAGCGCCCGTCCCGTCTGGCCCAGTCGATGATATCAGCGGTTTCCCGCGCGCGATCCGCCATGGTCTGATGCAGCCAGTTGCCGCTGGAACCGCCTACGCCCGGCTTGTCGAAGGATAAAACCGCATAGCCCTGCTGCGCTATCGCCTCCCAAATGCCGTAATAGCCTTCGTCGCGGCTGGCGTTGGCCGGCCCATCGCCGTGTATGAACACCACCACGCCGGGTTTGACCGGCGCATGCTCCGGCAGCACCAGCGTGCCGCTCAGCCGGTTGCCGCCGGCGGTCACCGTGACCGGTTCGGTGACAAAGCGAAAGTCGTTGACGTAAATCACCCAGCCAAGCGCCGCCAAAACCAGCGCCACGAGGCACAGCCCTATTTTGCGCACATCGCCTCCCCGTTGCGTTTCTCCATCAATACCCAATCGGCCTGGCCGAACAGCACCCCCAGCAAGGCGTAGTGCTCTTCGCGCCGTACCAGAAAACCGCAGCGCCGGTACAGGCGCTGCGCATCGACGTTGCGCCGGCTGACGTGCAGACTCAGGCGCCGGCCTGCGCCCTGTTCGGCGGCGTAGTCGTTCATCCACTGCAACAGCCGCCTGCCTACCCCTTTACCGCGCTGACTCTCCGCCACCGCCAGGTAGGAAAGATACAGCTCATCGGCCGCCGGAGTATGCTGCAATACCACAATTTGCAGATACATGCGCCAAACGTTCAGCCAACCGTAGCGGCGGCATAGCCGCCAAATCGGCAAGGCGCGCGGGCGCAGCCCGCCGTCGCCCTCTGCCTCGGCCGCATTGAGGGCAAAAGCCGCCACCACCTGCTCATCCTGTTTCACCACGAAGCTACGCTCCCGGCTGCCGCTTTGCTGCCAACTCCACAGCCGATAAAACAGACGCCACTGCCGGCGGGCGCTCAAACGGCGCGCGCGCTGGAACTTGTCGCAGAACGCGGCGTAGATCAGCGCCGCCGTTTGCAGGCGGTCAGCGTCGCGATAAGGCTCAATGTGCAGCATATCCACCTCGATTAGGGATGCCGGTAGAGCAGTTGTTCCAACAGCCGCACCGGCGTGGTCTCCTCCGGTGCAGGCGACGCAAAGATCGCCTGCCGCCAGGCCTGGCTTTCGATCACGTCCAGCACCAGCTGCGCGAGCGGTAACGGCGCTATCGCCGCCGCGATTTCACCGGTTTGCTGAGCCTCGGCGATCACCGTCGCCAGCGCCTCAATCAACTGCCGCTGGTTGGCGCTGAACGGCTCGGCCAACGCCGGGTTGCGCGCCACCTCCGCCACGATCTCCGCCGACAGCTGAACATTGGCCGGTTCGGCGACAAAGGCATGATAGGCGGTGAAAAAAATCGACAGCGCCTGTTTCGGCCGCTTTCTGTCGGCCAATAATCCGGCGGCGAACTCGGCGAATACGCCGTTTTCCAGCAGCGCGATCTCGCCGATCAGCGCCTCCTTGCCGGAAAAATGGTTATAGAGGTTGCCCACGCTGACGCCCGCCGCCTGCGCGATATCCCGCATGCTGGTCTGGTGAAATCCCTGATGGGTAAAGCTGTGCAGCGCGGCCTCGACAATCTTTTCTCGGTTTCCCATCGTCAGTTCCCGAAACGGTGAAGGGGGCGCCTGGCGCCATAAATTGATATTAATGAACGAACGTTCGTTCACATCAAGTCTAGCATAGACCGGTAAAATTGAACCGCAGCTCAACGGCGCAGGAATCGGTGAGGGGAGGCAAACGCCGCCTCGTTTTCAGAGGCGGCGTCCGGCAGACTCAGTGCAGCGCATCGCCCTGCTTCACCGAGGTAAAGGCCTGCATCAGCTTCACGACGTCATGCATGCCGATATTGACCTGGTTAATCACTTCTCCGGCGTCATGGGTCAATGCCACACCGCCGCCGGCCTGTTCCACGCAGGTCGCCATGCCGGCGATCGCCGCCGCCACGCCTTGCTGGATAGACTTGGTCATGCGTTCGATCTCGGTCGCCGCCTTGCGCGACTGTTCCGCCAGCGTGCGCACCTCGTTGGCCACCACCGCAAAACCGCGCCCGTGCTCACCGGCGTGGGCAGCTTCGATGGAGGCGTTAATCGCCAGCAGGTTGGTTTGGGAGGCGATTTTACGAATGGCTTCGACGATGGTGCCGATCTGCTGAGAGCACTTGCCGAGCTCGGTGACCACGTCCGAGGTTTCGCGCGCCGCCGCTTCGACCTGCTGCATGCCCTTCACCGCCTGCTGCACGATGACCGCGCCCTGCGCCGCCTGCCGGTCAGTATCCAGCGACAGATGATGCGCGTTGCGCACCATCTCTTCTTCGTGCTGCTGCTGTTGCATCAATCGGGTGATGTCCTGGGCAATTTTCACCACTTTCACCACCTGGCCTTCATTGTCGAGGATCGGGTTGTAACTGGCCTCCAGCCATACCCGTTCGCCGCGCCGGTTGACGCGCTCAAAACGCCCGGTGATAAACTCGCCGCGCGCCAGGCGCTGCCAGTGCCGCCGATAGTCGTCGGAAGCGGCGAACGCCGGCGGGCACAGCACCGCATGCGACTGCCCGCACGCCTCATCCAGCCGATAGCCCATCAGCGCCAGCATATTGTCGTTGGCGCTGACAATGGTGCCCTGCGGCGTGAAAGAAATCATCGCCATCGATCGATTCAGCGCCGCCAGCAGGCTGCGGTGTTCCTGCGCCTGGGTCACTCGCTCGGTCACTTCGCTGGCGATCTTGACGATTTCCACCACCTTACCCTGTTTATTCAGCACCGGCGCGTAGGTGCCCTGCAGCCATACCGTCTCGCCGTTTTTCGCGATGCGTTTTAGGGTGTCCGTGATGGGTTGCCCCTTATTCAGCGTCTCCCAATGCTTGCGGTACAACGGGCTGGCGACATAGTTCGGATCGCAGAAAATACGGTGATGCCGGCCAATCACGTCATCGCGTTGAAATCCCAGCGTGTTGAGGAAGAGATCGTTGGCGCGCAAGACCGTGCCGTCGGGCGAGAATACGATCATGGGAACGGCGTGTTCTATCGCGCCCAGCTCGGCGCCTTTGTGGGTAGTTAACTGACTGAATCGTAACAGCATAAGGTGTAGTCCTTGTGGCAGATGATGGCGCTTTTCTTATTTTGTCTGGCCACATGCCGCGCCCACACGCAGACGTGCCATCGCGGAAGGAACGGGCAGCGCCGAACCTTCTGGTTATTGCTATTAACCGGATTAAATTTATTTATTCAGTAAAGTAATTATTCGAATTTAAATAAACCAACAACCTAAGATTTTTATTATTAAATGCGTAATGAGAATAACGTAAGTGATGAAAATTGAAAGGTAAAATGCGGATTTTTGTCGGCGCCGGCAGGATAACCGGCGCCGGGGAGATTAGCGCCAGCGTTCGGCTGCCCAGGCGGCCTGTTGCTCGGCGTTATGGAAGGTCCAGGCGACGAAGCGGCTGATCTTCTGCCCTTGCGCCATCTCGATGGTGCGCACCTCGGCCGCCCCCGCCACTTTCAACGCATGGTAGATGGCCGGCAACGTGGTGTTTTTCGAGATGAGCGAGGTGAACCACAGGCAGTTGTTGGCCTTGCCGACGCTCTCTGCCACCATCTTGCGCACAAAGGCTTCTTCGCCGCCTTCGCACCACAGCTCGTTGTTCTTGCCGCCGAAGTTTTGCACCGGCTTGTCGGCCACTTCCCCTTTGCCCAGTTTATGCAGCTTGCGCCGGGTGCTGGCGCGCGCTTCCTGCTCGGACGCGTGGAACGGCGGGTTGCACAGGGTGGCGTCGAATTTCTCGGCCGCGCCGATAATGCCGCTGAAAATCAGCTCAGGCTGTTTTTGCAGCCGCAGGCGCACGCTGTTGCGCAGCGTCGGGTTCATCTCGACGATCATCTTGGCCGAGTTGAGCGACACCGGATCGATTTCGGAGCCGGTGAAACGCCAACCGTATTCGCGCAGGCCGACGATCGGGTAAATGCAGTTGGCGCCGACGCCGACGTCGAGGATCGCCACGCCCTTGCCGCGCGGGATCTCGCCGCCGTTGCTGGTCGCCAGCAGATCCGCCAGGTGATGCAGATAGTCGGCGCGGCCGGGGATCGGCGGGCACAGATAATCAGCCGGAATATCCCAGTGTTCGATGCCGTAAAAGTGTTGCAGCAACGCACGGTTGAGCATTTTCACCGCCACCGGATCGGCGAAGTCCACCGAGACATCGCCCCAGGCGTTCGGTTTTACGAACGGCGCCAGCGCCGGGCAACTGGCGATCAGCGCCGGGAAGTCGTAGCGCGAACGATGACGGTTGCGCGGATGCAGGCCGCTTTTCTGCTGCGGGAAGGTTTTCTTTTTTTCCACCGTGACGGGCTCTCTTGAAGGGATTTCCGGCGCGTAAGATAACACATCCGGCCCGCAATGGCGCAGCGGCGGGAAACCCGGCACAATGAAAGCTTCATCGATTGCCGCAGGGTCTCCCATGAACCGTGAATCTCGTTATTATTATGAACCCGCCGCCGGCCACGGCCTGCCGCACGATCCGCTGAACGCCATCGTCGGCCCGCGCCCCATCGGCTGGATCTCTTCCCGCAGCGCCGCCGGCTTGCGTAATCTGGCGCCCTACAGCTTTTTCAACTGCTTCAACTATCGCCCGCCGATCATCGGTTTCGCCAGCACCGGTTGGAAAGACAGCGTGGCGAATATCGTGGAAACCGGTGAGTTCGTCTGGAACCTGGCGACACGCCCGCTGGCGGAAGCGATGAACCACAGTGCAATCAACCTGCCGCGCGGCGAAGATGAATTCGCCTTCGCCGGCGTCACGCCGCTGCCCGGACGCCGGGTCAAAGCCGAGCGCGTGGCCGAAAGCCCGGTGAACTTCGAATGCCGCCTGACCCAGTGCATTCAGCTGCAAACCGCCGCCGGCGAACAGGTGGAGACCTGGCTGATATTGGGCGAAGTGGTGGCGGTGCACCTCGATCCGGCGCTGCTGGACGAACACGGCGTCTACCAGACCGCCGCTGCCGAACCTATCCTGCGCGCCGGCGGCCCAACCGCCTACTATGGCATTTCCGAACAGCACCGTTTCGATCTGGCGCGCCCAACGCGCTGATCGTCTCCCCCTGTTTATGCAGAAGATGAACGGGGGAATTAAAAATCAAAAAATCTGAACAAAACTGTCAACACTCTCCGATTTCATCCCGCCTGTCACTGCGCAATAATCCTCCCATCGAAAGGCAAACCCCTTTCTCCCTAATTCACTTTGACAGGAATGACCCACATGAAAACCATCAAAACTTTTGCTGCCGCTATCGCCCTGGCTACCGTTTCTTTCACCACTTTCGCCGCTGAACACGTCAGCGCGCAGGATGCCGCCCAATTCGAAAAAGCCGGCGTGATCGTCGCCAGCGGCGCAACCGACCTGAGCAGCCTGAAGTCTCAGCTGGCCGCCAAAGCCGATGCGGCGGGCGCCAAGGCTTTCACCATCACCTCCACCAGCGGCAATAACCTGATGCACGCCACCGCGGTTATCTACAAATAATCGCCGCCCCAGACGTCAAAAAGCCCGCCGGCTATCACCCCGGCGGGCTTTTTTTATGTTCGCGTACGTCAGCGCTGAATGGGCATAACAGCGAATTTCTTGCCGTCCGCTTTGTCAGCAATCCACGCGCCAACAAGCCGGAAAATTCTGTCGCCAACAGGCAGAAGCCCTGTATTCAATGGGGTTTGCGGGGGGCTTGCACACACATTTTTTTACCTGCCCATGGCTGGACTAACGGGAGAGGATGATTATCATGTTACGCAGACTACAGATGCAGAGAGCGTTGTATGCAACATATCATTGAAGGTTTCCTCAGTTTCCAGAAAGAGATTTTCCCGCAGCGCAAGGAACTGTTCCGCAGCCTTGCCTCCAGCCAAAATCCCAAAGCGCTGTTTATCTCATGCTCTGACAGCCGTTTAGTGCCTGAGCTGGTCACACAGCAAGAACCTGGGCAGCTTTTCGTTATCCGTAACGCCGGCAACATCGTCCCTTCCTTCGGCCCGGAGCCGGGCGGGGTTTCTGCGACCATCGAGTATGCAGTGGTGGCGTTGGGAGTTACCGATATCGTGATTTGTGGCCACTCGAACTGCGGCGCCATGAAGGCTATCGCGTCTTGCCAGTGCCTCGACCCTATGCCTGCGGTAGCTCACTGGCTGCACTATGCCGATGCGGCAAAAGCGGTGGTCGAGAAGAAAACCTGGAATAGCGAAACAGACAAAGTTAACGCTATGGTGGAAGAGAACGTTATTGCTCAGCTAAATAATATCAAAACCCATCCTTCTGTGGCGGTGGGTCTGCGCAACAGCGGGCTGCGCCTGCACGGCTGGGTGTACGACATCGAAAGCGGCGAAATTCGCACGCTGGATAGAAACACCAAGAGCTTCGTGTCTCTGGCCGATAATCCCGACGTCTATTTCGAATAAAATCACGCCTGGTTTTAACCATTAAATAAAATCCACGCTTCCGCGTGGATTTTATTGTCAGCCTTAAACCAAACGCGCCTCTATCGCCGCAGCGAAGTCGCGGCACATCCGTTCGTCACCGTCGGCATTGTCTGCCAATACCGTCTCGCCATCCACCACCCGAATATGCGCCTGCAAATCGAAATCCGCCGGCGGCTGCGGGCGGGCGGCGGCGGCGGCCATCGTCTGCTGCGCCTCATGCCACGCCTGCGCCACCGTCTGGTTGCAGGCCTGCGCCAGATAGTCCGGATTAAACCCTTCGCCGGTCAGGCTGCGCAGCGTGTCGTCATGGCTGACGCTGTTGCCCGGCAACCAGTAGTGTTGCGCCAGATCCGGGCCGATGGCCGGGTTGTCCGTCAGGTAACCGTCGCGCTGCAGGAAGAAGTGGCGGGTTTGTTCCACCGCCATCATCGCCAGCAGGTAGCCCTGATAAGAACAGGCGGACTCCAGCGACAGCAGATGCGGGATCGCCAGCGTCGGGCGCGGGCTGCCGCTGATGCCGAGGATCTTCTGCTCGACCTCGCGCGCCAGCGCGGTGATGGCTTCCGGCGTGCGCTGCTCGTCATCCCACTGATACAACGCCCACTCGAAGTACGGCACCAGCAGGATATGGCGTTCGTTGAACGCGCGCATCGGCTGGCGCGCCGCGATGCCGGCCTCAATCAGCGCATCGGGCACCGCTTCGCCGGCGGCGTTTTTCGCATAGCGCTTCAACCAGTCGGCATCGTCCAGCAGGCTATCGCAGAACATCGACTGGGTTTCGGCATAGGCCATCGAGGTCGGCGGGAACTCCTGCGAGAAGCACGGCGCATTCTGGCGAATATTGGCGAAGTGCGCCGCGTGGCCGCCCTCGTGGAACAGGGTGTTGAGCCCGTAAGCGCCGCTGCCCACCTGCCCCGGCTGCGCCAGGCTGGTGAAGTTGATGCGCGCCGGCACCCATTCCCCCTGGCGCACAAACGGCGGCACCGGGCCGTGCATGAAGCCGTTCTCATACTTGCCTTTACGCACCAGCAGATCGAGGTTCATCTCCGCGCCGCCAAAACCGATGTGCAGGCGTTTGAAGCTGTCGACCCAGCGTTCCAGCGAACGGGAAAACGGGAAATAAGGATCCAGTTGGCGGGTGACGTCGCCGGCGCTGGCGAAGCGCACGTTCCATGGCTCCAGCGCCTGGTCGCCCTTGTCGGCCGCCAGCTGCTGCAGGCTGCGCGCGTTGGCCTCGCGGGTTTCCCGCTCGAAGCGATCCAGAATGGCGAACAGCTGCTCCGGCGTCATGCGCTCGGTTTTGTTCACCTTGTAGTCGAAATAGTTGCGATAGCCCATCTGGCGCGCAAAGCGGTTGCGCAGGCCGATCAGCTCCGGCAGGCCGTTATGCAGCAGCCATTGCTCCAGATCGCGCAGCGCCTGCTGCGAGCTGCGGCGGTAGTCTTCGTTCGGGTTGGTCGCCTGGTTGGTCAACAGCTCGCCGAGCGAAGCCGCCACGCGCTGGCCGTCGGCGTTCAGATGGGTGACCTGATAGCCCTTGCGGCGCGAGTAGAGATCGGATTCGGCGTGGATGATCTGATCCAACAGCGCCTGCGCCTGCGGATCTTCGATGGCGTTGCAGTCGAAAAAGCGCAGCCAACCCTGCAGGCCGTGGATCAGCGCATCGCGCTGCGCCTCCTGCGGCAACGCTTCCAATCCGGCCAGCAGAGTGCGGATCTCCGCCAGCCGGCGCGGTTCGGCGATAAAGCGCTTATAGGCGCTTTCCGCGGCGGAAAAGCGCGCCGAGACGTCTTCACCGCCGGTGCCCATGTAGTTTTGCCAGAACAGCTCTTCTTTGGCGCGGTGTACGTCGAGGTAATCCTGGTTCAATTGATTGAAGTAATCGAGAGCCTGTTGCATAACCGTCCTTCTCAGCCGATGAGGAAATATCCCAGTATAGTCGCGCTTAGGCCTGATGCAGGCGTTTCAGCCCCTGCTCCAGCGTCTCGCTCTCGCCGGCGGCCACCAGGCAACAGGCAACCTGCCGCTGGATGGCCTGCGGTATCGCCACCTCGCCCGCCAGACAGCGTTCAGTCCAGCGCGCGGTGGTTTCCGCGTCTTTCGCCGCCGGCAATGCCGGCGTTTCATCCGGCAAGGTGCGCTCCAGCAAGATGCGCTGTTCGCCGCCGACGATGTGGTGAATTTGCGGGCAGCGCAGCGGGTTGGCGTAAGCTTCGCCTTCCGTGCCGTGCATCAGCAGCCCGCGGGCGCCGATCTGGCGGAAAAACGACGCCACCCGGCCGACATACTCCGGGTGTGAAACGCTGGCGAGGCGCAGCGCATCCTGTTCGCCGAACGGCGTCGCCAGCTTGGCCAGCGTATGGGCGCTGTTGCGCACCCCCATGCGCCAACGCAACCCGAGCTGCCGCGCCAGCGGCGCCGACAGCGTGGAAACCGGCATGAATACCGCCTCGCCGTTATCGAGACGCTGTTGGGCGTGAGCTGCCTGTTCCGACCACGGCAGCCCAAGCGCGCGGAAAATCTCGGCGCTGGTCACGCGGGTGCTGTCGTCCAGCACGCCGTGCACCACCACCGGCAGGCCCACTTTCGCCAGCAGCAGCGCCAGCAGCGGCGTCAGGTTGGCCTGCTTGCGCGCGCCGTTGTAGCTCGGCAGCACCACCGGCAATGGCCTCCCCTGCGGCGCCTGCAGCGACAATACCTGCTGCTGCATCGCCTGGTAGAACCCCAGCATCTCCTCTTCGGCTTCGCCCTTGATGCGCAGCGCGATCAGAATGCCGCCCAGCTCAAGTTCGGGGACCTCCCCGGCCAGCATCGCCTGATACAGCTCAAAGGCGGTCTGTCGATCCAGATCGCGCGCATGGTTTTTGCCGCGGCCTATTTCTTTGATAATTTTGGTGTAATCCATCCGAAGGTTCCCTCAGCCCACTCTTCGGTTAGCATACCCTATCCGCGCCGCCGCTCAACCTCCGCCGCCAGTCGCCGCTGCGCTTCATCGCCATCGCGCAGCCCGGCGATCACCCCGCCGGCATCCTCGACGCTGCGGTTTTGGCTCATTTTCCATTTGCCTTCGCGCCGGGTGACGGCGATCTCAATACCGACGATGCCTTTAAGCTGTGCGGCGATGTAGTTGGCCGGCGCATCCTCGAGCCGCCAGGGTTCAGGACGCCGCCCTTCCTGCTGCGCGGTGAGATCGATCAGTTGGCGGCGCAGCCAGGCCGGGTCGTCCGTCACCGTCGGCACGCCATGCAGTTGCACCACGCTGTAATTCCAGGTCGGCACCACCTTGCCGGTCTGGCGCTTGCTCGGGTACCAGCCGGGCGACACATAGCCCTCCTGGCCCTGAAAAATCACCAGACATTCCGCCGCCTGTTGCAAACGTCGCCAGTGCTCGTTGGCGCGCGACAGGTGCGCCCGCAGCCGGATCTGCCCCTGTTCGACATCGGCCAGAAACGGCAACGGATCGGCCGTCAATCCCTGCTCGCCGTGGCTGACCAACAGCCCCAGCGGGTGGGCGCGCACCAACGCCAGTTGGGCATCCAGATCGTCTTCGCGAAATGCGGCGGGTTGAAACATCAGTGTGGCTCCTTATCGCGCTCTCATGATGACGACAGTAAAGCACCCGCCGGCGGCCTACTTAAGATCCGCTTTCTGAGTATTTCGAGTGATCCGGTTTAACAAGATCAGGGCGACGCCCATCGCCACCAAATTACAGAGCATCGCACCGGCAAAGGTCTGGGCATAGCGTTCCGCCGCGCCGCCGCTCGCCAACAGCGGCACAAAACCGACGCCGCTGACCACGATACCCAGCGCGCCCCCCACCTGCTGCACGGTGGCCACCAGACCCGCCGCCATGCCCGCCTGCCGCTCCTGCGCCAAACCCAGCACCAGATTCAGCAGCGGCGTCATGCTCAGCGCCTGGCCGAATCCCAACACCACCAACCCCGGCAGCAGCCGCAGCGGATGCGCCAGCGCCTCCCCCCACAGCGCCTGCGCCATCAATAGCGCCAACCCGGCGGCGTAAATCGCCACGCCCACGCTCAGCACGCCGTTGCCCCAACGCAGCGTCAGCCGGGGCGCCAGCATCGAGGCCAGCATAAAGGCCGCGCTGGCCGGGGCGAACAGGCTGCCCGCCTGAAAAGGCGTCAGCCCCGCCCCCGCCTGCAGCAGCAGCGCGAAGCACAAGAAAAACGAGGAAGCGGTGGCATAAATCGCCAGCACCACCGCCATACCCGGCGCGAAGCCCGCCTGGCGGAACAGCGCCGGATCGAGCACCGCATCATCACCGCGCTGCGCCAGGCGGCGTTCCCAACGCAGGAAGCCCCACAGCGTCAGCAGCGCCAATGCCAACATCGGCGCGATCCACCACGGCCAACCGCGCGCCGGGCCTTCCAGCAACGGCAGCAGCAACAGCGACAGGCCAGCCGCCGCCAGCCACAGGCCGACGCCGTCCAGCCGCTGCGCCTGCGCCACCCGCGATTCGGGAATGCGCCGCGCCGCCCACAGCGCCAGCGCGCCGATAGGCAAATTGATCAAAAAGATCATGCGCCAGCCGCTGCCGAACAGGTTGGCCTCAATGATAAATCCGCCGAGGATCTGGCCGAAGATTGCCGCCAACCCCAGTGTCATGCCCAGCCAGGCGAAAGCGCGCCGCCGCTGTTGCGGCGCGTACAGCACCCGCATCAAGGCGTAAATTTGCGGGAACAACAGCGCCGCCGCCGCCCCCTGCAGGATACGCGCGGCGATCAGCAGGCTGAGCGATCCCGCCAGTCCGCACAACAGGGAACTCAGCGTGAATCCCAGCATGCCGAGGCTGAACAGACGCCGACGCCCGAAGCGATCGCCCAGACGCCCACCGGCGATCAACAGCACCCCAAACGCCAGTTCATAACCGGCGACGATCAAACCGACCCCGGCGAAATCGGCGGCGAACTGTTGCTGGATCACCGGCGCCGCCACGTTGACCACAAACAGATCGAACACCGTGACGAAACCGCCCAACAGCAGCACCGGCAGGCCGGGCAATCCTCGCCGTTCAACAGATAATGAATGTTCCATACCACCTCCAGAGATTATGATGGTCGCAGTATGGAATAGAGTTTAAACTGTTACTATATAGCCATTTATACTATTACTGACAGCAACAGGACGGCCGACATGCCCCCACGCACCCTCGAACGCACCCGCCACGAACTGGGGGATTTTCTGCGGCAAAAGCGAGAACAACTGTCGCCGGAGGCAGTCGGCTTGCCGAGCGGCAGCCGCCGCCGCACGCCGGGCTTGCGGCGCGAGGAGGTGGCGGCGCTGGCCGGCGTCGGCCTCACCTGGTACACCTGGCTGGAGCAAGGCAGGGAAATCAATGCGTCGGTGACGTTTTTGGAAAATCTGGCGCGGGTGCTGCAGCTCGATGCCGCCGGCCGCTACCACCTGTTTTTATTGGCGCATCAGCGCCCGCCGGTGCCGGTCGGCCATCAGTGGTGCCAGGTTTCGCCGTTGGTGCGGCGCCTGCTGGACGACCTGACGCTGCGGCCGGCCTACGTCATGAACCTCAGTTGGGACATCATCGCCTGGAATCCGGCGGCGCAGCGGCTGTTCGCCATCGGCGAGCGCCCGGCGCAAGAGCGCAACATGTTGTGGATGCTGTTTGCCGATCCGCAGCTCAATGCGCGCCTGCTGGAGTGGCGGGCGCAGGCGCCGCAAATCCTGGCCAGCTTCCGCCGCGACTACGCCCGTGCGCCGGAGGATGAGGTGATGCGCCAACGGGTACAGGCGCTGGAGCAGGTATCGCCGCAGTTCCGCCAGCTCTGGCGGCAGCATGATATTCACGGACGTTGCCAGGGGCGGCGCAGCTTCACCCTCCCGGAGATCGGCCCGGTCACCTTTGACCACGCCTCTTTCATCGTCGACGAAGAGAACCACCTGCGGCTGGTGATGTACAGCGCGCTGCCGGACGAACCGGCCAGCGCGGCGTTTGAAGCGCTGCTGCGCGAAGATTAACGACGGCTGTCGAAAATGAGTTTGCAGGCCAGCCCGGCGAACACGCCGCTCAGCAGATAGTTCGGCCAGCGGGCGCTGAAGCGACGGCCGACAAAACGGCTTTTCATGCCGCTGACCGCCAGGATCACCCCGCCGTTAATCAGCAAGCCGACCAGATTCAGCACCGTCGCCAGCGCCAGCATCTGCACCACCACCGAGCCGGCGCGCGGATCGATAAACTGCGGGAACAGCGCCAGCACGAACAGCGCCATCTTCGGGTTGAGGATGTTGGTGAACAATCCCTGACGGAAAATGCGCGCCGTCGGCACCGCCTGCAACCCGGCGGAAGCCTGCAGACTGCTGCCGGATCGCAGCGTTTTCCACGCCAGATAGAGCAGATAGGCCGCGCCCAACATTCTCACCGCGTCGTAAGCCAGGGGTACGGCGACGAACAGTTGCGACAACCCCAGCGCCGCCGCCAGCGCGTGGCAGTACGTGCCGAGCTGGATGCCCGCCAGCGAAGCGAAACCGGCGCGCCGCCCCTGGCTGACGCTGCGCGAAGCGATCAGCAGCATATCCGGGCCGGGGGTCAGCGCCAGCGCCACGCAGGCGCCGGAAAACAACAACAGCGTTGCGGCATCAATCATGAATCACCTGATAAGAAGACGGACGGGGATGGAGCCTCCATCATAGCGACGCCGACGTGGCTTGTCAGCGCCGCTCGCGTCAGATCACCCACAAATCGAGGTACTCATTGACCGGCATCTGCGCCAGCCGCTGCCGATCCAGCGACACCTCGAGAATGCGCTGCTGCTGCAGGGCCGGGAACTGGCGCGCCAGGTTGGTTTTGAACTTCTCGATCAGCAGCGGGATGCCCTCTTCGCGCCGCCGCGCATGGCCGATAGGATACTCCACCGCCACCTCATCCAGACGGCTGCCGTCGGCGAACTCCACCGTCAGCGCATTGGCGATCGAGCGTTTTTCCGGATCGTGATAATCGCGCGTGAAGGCGGGATCTTCATGGCAGTGGATCTTGCCGCGCAATGCGTCGATGCGCGGATCCTCGGCCACCCGATCCTCGTAATCGGCCGCCGTCAGCCGGCCGAACAGCAGCGGGATCGCCACCATATACTGAATGCAGTGATCGCGATCCGCCGGGTTATCCAGCGGCCCTTGCTTGTCGATAATGCGCAGGCAGGCCTCGTGGGTGCGGATGCTCACCCTGGCGATATCGGAGGCGGTTTTGCCGGCGGCCTGCATCTGGCGGTGCAGCGTCATGGCCGCCTCCACGGCGGTCTGGGCATGGAACTCCGCCGGGAACGAAATTTTAAACAGCACATTCTCCATCACATACGCGCCGTACGGCCGCTGGAAGCGGAAAGGTTCGCCGTTGAACGAGACGTCGTAGAACCCCCAGGTCGGCGCCGTGAGCGCCGAGGGATAGCCCATCTCGCCGGTGGCGGCCATCAGCGCCAGCCGCACTGCGCGCGCGGTCGCATCCCCCGCCGCCCAGGATTTGCGGGTGCCGGCGTTCGGCGCATGGCGATAAGTGCGCAGCGACTGCCCGTCCACCCACGCCAGCGACACCGCGTTCAGGATCGCCTCGCGGCTCAGGCCGAGCAGCTGCGCCACCACCGCGGTGGACGCCACCTTAACCAGCAGCACGTGATCCAACCCCACCCGGTTGAAGGCGTTTTCCAGCGCCAGGCAGCCCTGGATCTCGTGCGCCTTAATCATGGCGATCAGCACCTGCCGCATGGTCAGCGGCGCTTTGCCCGCCGCCACCGCCTGACGCGAGAGCCAGTCGGCCACCGCCAGGATCCCGCCCAGGTTGTCCGACGGGTGGCCCCACTCCGCCGCCAGCCAGGTGTCGTTGAAATCGAGCCAGCGGATCATGGCGCCGATATTGAACGCCGCCTGAACCGGATCCAGCTGGAAACGGGTGCCCGGCACCCGACTGCCGTTCAGCACCTCGGCGCCCGGCACCACCGGCCCCATCAGTTTCTTGCAGGCCGGGTAGCTCAGCGCCTCCAGCCCGCAGCCGAGGGTATCGAGCAGGCAATAGTGGGCGGTGCGGTACGCCGCCGGGGTATCGACGGCCTCTTTCATCACATAATCGACGATATCGACCATCTCGCGATCGAACGGCGGACGGCCGGTGTTGGCAGACTCAAGCATCATGATCCCCAAAGGCTCCATAGTGAAAACGACACGATAACGATCGGCGCTCAGCGCTGATCCAGCGGTACGAACGCCCGCGCTTCCGGCCCGGTATAGTTGGCGGACGGGCGAATGATTTTGTTGTCCTGCCGTTGCTCGATGATGTGCGCCGACCAGCCGCTCACCCGCGCCATGACAAACAGCGGCGTGAACATTTCGGTAGGCACCCCCAGCTGGTGGTAAGACACCGCCGAGAACCAGTCGAGGTTGGGGAACATGTTTTTGGTGTCGCGCATCACGCTTTCCAGCCGGTCGGCGATGTCATACAGCTTCATCGCGCCCGCTTCCTGCGACAGGCGCAGCGCGATCTCTTTGATCACCTGATGGCGCGGATCGGAGACGGTGTACACCGGGTGCCCGAAGCCGATCACCACCTCTTTGTTGTCGATGCGGCGGCGAATGTCGGCTTCCGCTTCGTCCGGCGTTTCATAGCGTTGCTGGATCTCCAGCGACACCTCGTTGGCGCCGCCGTGCTTCGGCCCGCGCAGCGCGCCAATGGCGCCGACGATCGCCGAATAGACGTCGGATCCGGTGCCGGCGATCACCCGGCCGGCGAAGGTCGAGGCGTTGAACTCATGCTCGGCGTACAGGATCAGTGACGCATGCATGGCCTGCTCCCAGCTGGCGGAAGGCGCTGCGCCGTGCAGCAGGTGCAGGAAGTGGCCGCCGATGGAATCGTCGTCGGTCTCCGGCTGAATGCGCTCGCCGTTGTGGCTGTAGTGATACCAATAGAGCAGCATCGATCCCAACGACGCCAGCAGCCGATCGGCGATGTCGCGCGCGCCGGCTGCGCCGTGCTGTTCTTTTTCCGGCAGGGTGCAGCCGAGGGCCGAAACGCCGGTGCGCATCACGTCCATCGGGTGAGACGCCGCCGGCAGCGCCTCCAGCACCGTGCGCACGCTGGCGGGCAGGCCGCGCAGCGCTTTGAGACGGTGTTTATAGGCCTGCAGCTCGTCGCGGTTGGGCAACTTGCCGTGGATCAGCAGATGGGCGACCTCTTCAAACTCGCAGTGGCGCGCGAGATCGAGAATGTCGTAACCGCGATAGTGCAGATCGTTGCCGCTGCGTCCTACGGAACACAGCGCGGTATTCCCGGCGGGCACGCCGGATAACGCCACGGATTTTTTCGGCTTAACGCCAGTCGGGCTTTGCGGGGGGATCGCTTGGCTCATACTGTCCTCATTTGGCTTCTGCGTGAATGGCGCTTATTCGTCGCGCTGGCGAGCGAACAGAGCGTCGAGTTTCTCTTCGAACAAATAGTAGTTGATGCTTTCGTACAGCTCGTTGCGGGTCTGCATGGTGTCGATGACGCTTTTCTGCGTGCCCTCCTCGCGCAGGGCGCGGTACACCCGCTCCGCCGCCCGGTTCATCGCCCGAAAGGCCGACAGCGGATACAGCGCCATATCCACCCGGGCGCTGCGCAGCTCGTCGGTGGTGAACAGCGGCGTCGCGCCGAATTCGGTGATGTTGGCGAGGATCGGCACCTGCGTCGCTTCGGCGAAGCGGCGGTACATGCCCAGCTCGGTGATCGCCTCCGGAAACAGCATGTCGGCCCCGGCCGCCACGTAAGCCTGAGCGCGCTCGATGGCCGCCTCCAGCCCCTCCACCGCCAGCGCATCGGTGCGCGCCATGATCACGAAGTCCGGATCGCTGCGCGCATCCACCGCCGCCTTGATGCGATCCACCATCTCTTCGGTGGAGACGATGGCCTTATTGGGCCGATGGCCGCAGCGCTTGGCGCCAACCTGATCTTCGATATGCAGCGCCGCCGCCCCGGCCTTGCTCACCGCGCGCACCGTGCGGGCGACGTTGAACGCCGATGCGCCGAAACCGCTGTCGACATCCACCAGCAGCGGCAGCGGGCAGACGTCGGTGATGCGGCGAATATCGGTCAACACATCGTCCAGCGTCGAAATGCCCAGATCCGGCAGCCCCAGCGAACCGGCCGCCACGCCGCCGCCGGAAAGATAGATGGCCTGGAACCCCGCCCGCTGGGCCAGCAGGGCATGGTTGGCGTTGATCGCGCCGGCGATTTGCAGGGGTTTCTCTTTACTCAGGGCCTGACGAAAGGCGAGCCCGGGTGAGCGCAGCGTCATGACGTTCTCTCCGATTAGCTAGATGGAACAGACAGAGCAAGGGGCGGGCCAGGTTGCACTTTGGCGAGGAAAAAATTAAAAGCGATAAAAATAAGTGAGTTATAAAATTCGCGTCGCCATTGGGCAAACCAAGCGATAAAAAACGTTTCAGTTAACGTTTCAATCGCGGTTTCATTCGGCATATTTGAAACATGACTGAAACAAGGCTACACCTAATGCAGCCACTTTCATTCGGTAACCCACCATGAGCGATCACATCACGCCGTCCCGCACGCCGGACAAACCGGTGATCTGGACCGTCTCCATCACCCGCCTGTTCGATTTGTTCCGGGATATCAGTCTCGAGTTCGACCATCTGGCGACCATCACCCCGATCCGTCTCGGCTTCGAGGAGGCGGTGCAGCATATTCGCGATCGCCTGGCGACCGAGCCTTGCGACGCCATCATCGCCGCCGGCTCCAACGGCGCCTACCTGAAAAGCCGCCTGTCGGTGCCGGTCATTTTGGTCAAACCCGGCGGCTTCGACCTGCTGCAGGCGCTGAGCAAGGCGCGCAGAACCGCCGATCGAATCGGCGTCATCACCTACAAAACGCCGCTGCCCGCGCTGCTGGAGTTCCAGCAAACCTTCGATCTGCCGCTGGAGCAGCGCAGCTACGTCACCGAAGAGGACGCGCGCGGCCAGATCGCCGAGCTGAAAGCCGCCGGCATTCAGGCGGTGGTCGGCGCCGGCCTCATCAGCGATCTGGCGGAAGAGGCCGGGCTCACCGCCATTTTTCTCTATTCCGCCGCCACCCTGCGCGCCGCCTTCAGCGACGCGCTGGACGTGACGCGCCTGATGCTGGGCGGCGCCAAACGTGGCGGTGACTACGCCGCGCGCAATACCCTGCAGCCGCGCTATGGGCTGAGCGATTTACAGGGCGATTCCCCGCAGATGGAGCAGACGCGGCGCACCATCATGCTGTACGCCCGATCGCCGGCGGCGGTGTTGATCGAAGGCGAAACCGGCACCGGCAAAGAGCTGGCGGCGCAGGCGATCCACCGCGAATACTTTTCCCGGCGCGGCGCGCCGTCCAGGGGCGCGACACCGCCGTTCGTCGCCATCAACTGCGGCGCCATCGCCGAATCGCTGCTGGAGGCGGAACTGTTCGGTTATGAGGAAGGCGCCTTCACCGGTTCACGGCGCGGCGGCCGACGCGGGCTGCTGGAAACCGCCAACGGCGGCACCCTGTTTCTGGATGAGATAGGCGAAATGCCGCTGCACCTGCAAACCCGGCTGCTGCGGGCGCTGGAAGAGAAAACCATCACCCGGGTCGGCGGGCAACAGCCGGTGGCGGTCGATTTTCGCGTTATCAGCGCCACCCACAATCGCCTGGAGCAGGCGATTCAACAGGGCGATTTTCGCGCCGATCTGTTCTACCGCCTGAGCGCCCTGCGGCTGCAGCTGCCGCCGTTGCGGGCGCGCGGCGACGATATTGCGATGCTGGCGGAACACTTTCTGAAACAGTCGCTGGCGGCGCTCGACGTGCCGCTGACGGAGCCGCTGCGCGCCACCCTGGCCGGCTGTTACGCCGCGCTGAGTCATTACGCCTGGCCCGGCAACCTGCGCGAGCTGCGCAACATGATGGAGCGGGTGGCGCTGATGCTGAGCACCGGCGCTGCGCCGAGCGGCGAGACCCTGCAGTGGCTGCTGCCGGAGCTGGCGGTGGCGCCGCCGCCCGAGACGCCGGCGGCGCCCGTCTCCGCCCACGAAGCCCTGGCGCGGTGCGGAGGCGACCACGCCGCTGCCGCCCGGTTGCTCGGGATCAGCCGCACCACTTTATGGCGCCGGCTGAAAAAACCGCGCTGAGCATCAGCCGGCGCGCCGGCCGTCCGAGGCCGGCAGCAGCCGCGCTCGCCGCTCGCCCAGCAGGTTCATGCCCGCCGCCGCCAGCAGGATGATCGCCGCGCCCAGCAGCTGCCACACAGACAGCCGGTGGCCAAACGCCAGGCGATCCACCAGCATAGCGGCGATCGGGTAGATGAACGACAGCGAGCCGATCAGATTGGTGGGCAGCTTCTGCAGGGCGCCGTACATCAACACGTACATCAGGCCGGTGTGCAGCACGCCGAGCGTCGCCAGCATCCCCCACTGCCCCACGCTGGCCGAAACGTGGAAATCCACCAGCGGCAACAGCATCACCGCCCCCACCGTCACCTGGATCAGCGCAATAAGATGCGGCGGCGTGCCCTTCAGCCGCTTGGCCGCCAGCGCCATCAGGGCGTAGAAAAACGCCGCGCCGAGCGCCAGCGCGATGCCCGCCAGATAATGACTCTGCTCCCCCGCCTGCCGCGGCTGCGCCAGCACCACCAGCATCATGCCGCCGAACGCCAGCCCCAGCCACAGCAGCTTGCGGGCGGTCAGCCGTTCCCCCAGAAACAGCGCCCCCAGCCCCACCAGCATAAACGGCTGGGTATTGTACACCGCGGTGGCGATGGAGATAGACGCATAGGAATAGGCGGCGAACAGCAGCAGCCAGTTGATCACCAGCGCGACGCCGCCGGCGATCGCCAGCAGCAGCGTGGCGCGCGTCAGCGCATCGCGCCGCAGCTGCCCCAATACGCCGCACACCGCCAGCAGCACCAGCGCGCCTACCGCGCAGCGCCAAAACACCACGTTGATAACCGGCTGGCCGGACATCAACACAAACCAGCCGATGGAGCCGGAAATCAACATCGCCGCCGCCATCTCCAGCGATCCGCGTTTTATCTCTGCATTCATTCTGCGTTCCTCGAAGCTTGCCCAGAGACATAGCTTGCGGCTTCGCTGGGCGGCTTTCCATAGCATAAAAAAGGCAGATATGCTTAACTGCCTTTTTCTCGCAGCTATAATAAATAAAATACCTAACGGAGGCGTTATGGATGATATCGATCGCCAAATCCTGACCATTCTGGCGGACGATGCGCGCGCATCGTTGAAGACGCTGAGCGCGCAGGTGGGCCTGTCGTCGCCGAGCACGTCGGAAAGACTGCGGCGGCTGGAGGAAAGCGGCGTGATCCAGGGCTATACCCTGAACGTCAATCTGCAGGCGGTGGGCTACGCCTTCGAGTCGCTGGTGCGCATCAAGCCGCTGCCGGGCATGCTGAAGAAGGTCGAGCAGCTGATTCAGGCGATCCCGGAAGTGGTCGAATGCGATAAGGTGACCGGCGAAGACTGCTTTATCGTGCGGCTGGTGGCGCACTCGATGGAACAGCTCGACCACACCCTCGATCGGCTGGCCGAGCATGCGCAGAGCAACACCTCGATCGTGAAAACCACGCCGGTCAAGCGCCGCCTGCCGCCGCTGCTCTGATTAACGCCGCCGCTTGCGGGCGAACGGGTTGCCGCGCTTCTTCTCTTTTTTGGCCGCGTCGGCGGCGGATTTCAGCGCCGCCAGATGCGCCTTGTCGGCCTCCGGCACCGTGCGCTGCTCGATCGGGAACACCGGCAGCGACGCCAACAGCCGCGAACCGTAATTTTTGGTCAGCAACCGGCGATCGTAGATCACGATCTCGCCGTAGCATTGGTTGCTGCGGATCAGACGGCCGACCTGCTGGATCAGATTGAACGAGGCGCTCGGCAGGCTCTGCACTTCGAACGGATAGCGCTTCAGCGATTTCAGCCACTCGCCTTCGGTGATGATCACCGGGCTGTCGATCGGCGGGAACGCGATTTTGTGAATATGCACCTGGGTCAACAGTTCGCCTTTCAAATCCAGCCCTTCGGCGAACGATTGCAGCCCCACCAGCACGCTGGCGACGCCCTTCTCCACCCGCTTGCGGTGCTCTTCCACCAGCCGGTAGCGCGGCTGGTCACCCTGCACCAGCAGCATCAGCCGCAGATCGGTCACGTAGCTGAGGAAAGTCTGCATCGCCCGATGGCTGCTGAACAGGATCAGCATGCCTTTGTGCTTGCCGCTCGCCTGCTCGGCGCGGAAAAACCGCGCCATCTCCTCGAGGTGCTCCGCCTCATTGGCGAGCGCCGGTTCATAGCGCATCTGCGGAATAACAATCTTGCCCTGTTCGACGTGATTGAACGGCGAAGAGAGCGTTTCGAAGCGATCGCCGGCCTTCTCGCTCAGCCCGCTCATCTCCTGCAAACGCGCGAAGCTGTTCAGTGAACGCAGCGTGGCCGAGGTGACCACCACGTGCGGCACCTTGCGCCACAGCAGCTTCTCCAGCTGATCGCTGACGCGGATGCCGACGCAGTGCAAATACAGATGGGTGACGTTATCGCGCAGTTCGCGCGTGACCCATTTGGAGATCGGCGCGTTGGACGACTTGTCGAGCGCCGCCAGCCGCCACAGCTTGCTCATCGCTTCCAGATAGCCCAGCGTGCGGCTCATCTGCAGGATGGCGCGGTGCAGGCGCATGATGTCGTGCTTGCCGGTCTGCTCAGTAAGATCGTTAAGCACGAACTCCGCCAGCCCGCGCAATGCATCGGTCAGTTTAAACAGCCGCGCGCAGCTCTCCACCATCTCCGCCGGCAGCTCGCCCATTTCAAAACGGTGCTCGGCGGCCACGCTGTCGCCGGGCAGGTAGGCGCTGACCTGATGCTCGAAGATCTGCACCAGTTCGCGCAGCTCCTCGCAATGGTTTTTCAGCCGTTCGCTGTTGGCCAGCCCCGGCGGATTCTTCGGCCGGTACTGCGTCATGCACTGTTCGACCTGGCGCACGATCATGTCCAGCTGCAGGTTGGTCGACAGCGCAGTGATTTCGCCGTCGATCTCCAGCGCGTCGCGCGCCACCTCCGGCAAATGGTGGCCTTCGTCCAGCACCAGCAGCAACTCTTTCGGGTTCGGCAGCACCGATTCCGTCTCCAGCGCCGCCATCACCAGCGCGTGGTTGGCCACCACCACGTCGGCGCTCTCGATCTCTTTGCGGGCGATATAGAACGGGCATTCGCGAATGTAGTGACAGTTGCGCCCCAGGCAGTTGGCCTTGTCGGTGCTCAGCTTGGCCCACAGCGGATCGTCGATGCTCTGCTGATAGTGATCGCGCAGCCCATCCCACTCAAAGCGGGCCAGCGCCTTGGTCAGTTTCTGGCACAGCGCCTGCTCTTCGCCGCTGGACGGCGCCAGCTCGTCGTCGAGGAACAGCGTCAGATCGCCCTGTTGACTGACGTCGGTGCTCATCGCCGCCAGGTTGCGCGGGCAGACGTAACGCCCGCGGCCAAAGGCGCCGGTAAATTTCAGATCGGGGATAATCTTCTTCAGCAGCGGCAAATCCTTGCTGTAAATCTGATCCTGCAGCGCCACGTTGGCGGTGCTCACCACCAGCGGCTTGCTCTCCGCCCGCCCGACGGCGATGCCCGGGATCAGGTAAGACAGCGTTTTGCCGACGCCGGTCGGCGCCTCGATCGCCAGATGGCGCGGGTAGTCGCCGGCCAGCGTCTTGGCCACCTCGGCGATCATCTGGCGCTGGGGCGCGCGGGAAATAAAATCCGGTATTTGCTGCTGCAGGGCTTTGTACCACTGGCCAATCTGATCTTTAACTGCGGAGGAGAGCGCCATTCAACTCTTATCTAAACGAAATGATGGCGCTATTGTCCCACAGACCGCCGACGACGTCAGCCCGAGTTACGTCTGCGGATCGATCATTGAGGCGCGCCCGCCGCCGAATGACCACTCGTCCAACTGGGTGGTGGCGATCACCACCATCACATCCTCGGGGTTCAGCCGCAGGTTTTCCGCCAGCAGCGCCGCCAGCCGCCCGTAGAAGCGCCGCTTGGTGTCGCTGTCGCGCGGCCGCCCGGCGGTGATGTAAAACAGCACGAAATCCGCGCTGCGCGGCCCGCCGAGATAGTCGCGATCGTAGATAAGCTCACCGGGGCGGTATTGATCGATCGCCTGAAACCTGTCCGCCGGCGGCACCTCGAAGGCCTCCACCAGCGCCTGATGCAGGCTGTCGGACAAGGTTTGCAGATAGTCGGCGGACTTGCCCTGATGCAGGGCGATGCGGCTAAACGGCATGGGGCGCCTCCGGTTCCAGCTCGCGCAGGCGCGCCACGGCCGACGCCGCCGCGGGCCAGCCGGCGTAAAACGCCAGGTGGGTGATGAGCTCCGCCAATTGCGGGCGATCGACACCGTTGCGCTGCGCCAGCTGCAGATGAAACGGCAGTTGCTCCAGGCGGTTGAGCGCCACCAGCGCGGCGACGGTGATCAGGCTGCGCTCGCGCGGGCTCAGCTCTGGCCGCTGCCAGACATCGTCAAACAAGACGCTGTCGCTGAGCTGCGCCAGCTTGGGGGCGATCTCGCCGAACGCCTGTTGCCCGGCCTGGGATTTTGATGGCATCACACTCTCCTGTCAGTTGCGGATAGCCTTACGCTACCCGCCGCCGAGGCGAGTGAAAATCGGGATTTTCGGCACTCTCGGTTCAGAAAAACGGGAGGGTTCCCCGCCAGGCGGCGGGGCGATTTCACGGTTCCAGCGAGGCAACGCCGTCGAAATGGGCGCTCAGCAGCGCATTCAGCTCCGGCCGCCGCTCCACCCGTTCGGCAATGGCGTAAAGCCGCGGGCAGTGTTGCCGGAACCACGCGCGGCCCGGCCGCCAGTTGCACATTACCGCCACGTACAGATCCAACGCGCTGAAGCTCTTGCCGAGAAACCACGGGCCAGACGCCCCTGCGGCGGCGTTCAACTGCCGCAATAAACGCTCACGATAATCCATTACCGCGTTTTTCAGCTGTTCCGCCCCTGCCGCCTGCGGCTGCCAGCGCTGCGGATGGTCGGCATAGGTGAAGGTGGGGTAAATCTCCGCGTTGATGAACAGCAGCCAGCGCAGAAAACGCGGCAACAGCGGCGAACCGCCGGGCGGCGCCAGCTCGGCATGCGGCGCGCGATCGTGCAGCAGCAGGATAATCGCCGCACTCTCCGTCATCACTTCGTCATTGGGCAGCACTAAGGTGGGCACCTGACCCAGCGGGTTCAGCGCCAACAGGCGATCGCGTTCCGGGCCGTCCTGCGTGTAATCCACCTCCTCATAGCCCCAGGGGAAAGCAGTCAACGCCAACGCGGCGGCCACGATGGTCGAACCGCAGCCCTGCGTACCGAACAAAGTATAAGTATCGTGCATGATTCCTCCCGCAGCGGAACAAGGTATCGGTAACTGTAGACCAGCCGCAGACCATCGGCTGAAGAAAAAATTCACCCTTTGCGCGACTTTTTTAATCGTTCGACATGAAAATGAATTTTTTGTCATAAATAGATCACATTACTACGGTAAAAATTCTCCGCCGCCAACAATCAGGCGGCACAGTAAAACAGCAATGCAACTGATGATAAGCGTCTTTCAATCGAATAAAGCAGGGTAACCCATGAAACGTAATCTTCTGGCCGTTATTATTCCGGCACTTTTACTTGCGCAAGCGGCACAGGCAGCAGAAATCTACAATAAAGACGGCAACAAACTCGATTTTTACGGCCGTGTGAAAGCCCTGCATTATTTCTCTGATGATGCCGGCAATGATGGTGATAAAACTTACGTCCGTATCGGCTTTAAAGGCGCGACTCAGATTAACGATATGCTGACCGGCTATGGCCAGTGGGAATATCAGATCGCCGCCAACCATTCTGAATCCGACGGCACCAAAGACACCAAAACGCGTCTGGGCTTCGCCGGTCTGAAATATAAGGACCTCGGCTCCTTCGACTACGGTCGCAACTACGGTATCATTTACGACGTTGGCGCCTGGACGGATATGATCCCTGAATTCGGCGACGATGCTTATATCAAGACCGACAACTTTATGAACGGCCGTACCAATGGCGTCGCCACCTACCGTAATAACAACTTCTTCGGTCTGGTTGACGGCCTGAAATTTGCCGTGCAGTACCAGGGCAAGAACGAAAACGACGGCCGCTCCGCCAGCAAGGCGAACGGCGACGGCTGGGGTCTTTCCTCCAGCTATGAAATCATCGACGGCCTGAGCGTGGGCGCCGCCTATGCCTCTTCCAACCGCACCGCCACGCAAAAGGCGGGCACCTTCGGTAAAGGCGACAAGGCCGATATCTGGGCCGGCGGTCTGAAATACGACAACAACAATGTCTACCTGGCCGCGACTTATTCGCAGAGCCGCAATATCGCGCCTATTTCCGGCACCGCTACCATCAATAATAACTCGACCTCCGTTAGCGGCTTCGCCAATAAAGCGGAAGGGATTGAATTGGTCGCGCAATATCAATTCGACTTCGGTCTGCGCCCATCGCTGGGTTACGTTCAGCAGAAAGGCAAAGATATTGAAGGCATCGGCGACGTCGATCTGGTGAAATATTTCGACGTAGCGGCGACCTATTACTTCAACAAAAACATGTCCACTTATGTCGAATATAAAATCAACCAGCTTGATGACGACAACAAGCTGGGTCTGAAAAACGACGACGTCGTTGTTGTCGCCCTGACCTACCAGTTCTGATGTGATGAATGAATAACCACCACTGCAAACTTTAGCGTCACTTGATACCCAGAGTTTTATTTCGCCGGGCGGCTGCGTCCGGCTTTTTTGTTTTTATTTTCCCCGCCGGCGAATCCCTCCGCTTGCCTTGCAAAACAAACGGGTCTACATGTATAGCTTTCCCCCGAGCGGAATCAGCCATGCATAACGACGGACGCTTCGACTACCACAACGCCTTGCGCTACAGCAGCGACGAACTGGCCAACATCCTCAACCACTGTTTTGAAAACTACATCGTGCGTTTCGTGCTCGACGGGCCGACCTTCGCCGCCCGCTTCAGCGCCGAAGACCTCAGCCTGAACGACAGCCTGATCGTCACCCACCGCCATGAACCGGTGGCGGTGGCGCTGATCGCCCGCCGCGGCCGGCACAGCCGGGTGGCGGCCTTTTCCGTGCGCCCGGAGATGCGCGGCCAGGGGCTGGGCAAGGCGCTGATGCAGCGGCTGGTGGCGGATGCCCGCCAGCGCGGCGATCGGCGGCTGTCGCTGGAGGTGATCGAAGGCAACGACGCCGCGCTGGCGCTGTACCACCGCGCCGGGCTGCGCATCGTGCGCACCCTGACCGGCCATCAGGCGCCGGCGGAAGTGCCGCCAGGCACGGCGGCGCTGCAGGCGGTCGATCCGCTGACCGTCAGCCATCGCCTGACGGCGGAAGGCGCCACCGATCTGCCCTGGTTGATCGCTCCCGAATCGCTGTTCAAGCTGCCAGGCACACCGCAAGCCTATACGCTCAATCGTCAGGCCTACGCCGTGGTGATGCCCGGCGCCGAGCACTGCTGGCTGCGCCTGATCTACGTGCCGCCGCAGCACCGCGGCCAGGGGCATGCCCGCGCCTTGCTGGCCGCCCTGCAAGCGCAGTTCGCCCCTTTGCCGCTGACCGCCAACGTTTTTGTGCCCGAGGTGGCCGCCCCCTTCTTTACGCATCTTGGCTGGCGGCAGGATCCCCTGCGCCAGTTCGAGATGGATATGCTGCTGGACAGCCCACAAAAATAAAACCGAGAGAGATAACGATGGCAGGAAAACAGGCAAGGAAACTCACCCTCGGCGCGGCGGTTGGCGTCGCGCTGCTGGCGTTGGCCGGTTGCGCGCAGCCGCCGCACACCGACGCCCAGGCCCAGCAGCGGCTGGCGGATCAGTCGGTGCTGGCGGTGAACTGGTTCCAACAGTCCGGTGAATACCAGGCGCTGGCCCACCAAGCGTTCAACAGCGCGCAACGCGCCTTCGATCGGGCCAGGGCCGCGCCGGGCCGCAAAAAGGCGGTGGTGGTCGATCTGGATGAAACCATGCTGGACAACAGTGCCTACTCCGCCTGGCAGGCGCAGCAGGGCCAGCCGTATGATAGCGCCACCTGGGCCCAATGGACGCAGGCCGAACAGGCCGGCGCGGTGCCGGGGGCAGTGTCGTTCGCCCGCTACGTTAACGCCCACCAGGGGACGATGTTCTACGTCTCGAACCGCAAGCAGAGCGAATACGCCGCCACGGTGGCCAACATGCAGAAGCTCGGTTTCACCGGCATGTCGGAAAAAACCGTCTTGCTCAGTACCGACACGTCCAATAAGCAGGCGCGCTTCGACGCCATCAAACAAGCCGGCTATGACATCGTGGTGTACGCGGGCGACAACCTGAACGACTTCGGCGCCGCGACCTACCACCAGGATAATGCGCAGCGCCGAGCGTTTGTCAGCGAGAACCAGAACAAATTCGGCACCGAATTCATCGTGCTGCCCAACCCGCTGTACGGCGATTGGGAGAGCGGCCTGGCTCGCGACTACAACAAGCTGACGCCGCAACAGAAGCTGCAGGTGCGCCAACAGGCGCTCAAGGCCTGGCGCGGGCGCTAAGCCTCACAGCAGTTTGTACATATAGCAGGTGGCCTCCAACGCCCCGCCGTCGCTGGCGCGGGCGTATTGCGGGATGTCGCCCGCCGCCTCGAACCCCAATTGGCGGTACAGCCCCTGCGCCGCGCTGCCGCTCAGGGTGTCCAGCACCAACAGGCTGCGGCGATGACGCGCCGCCAGCGCCTGCACTTCCTGCATCAACAGCCGGGCAACGCCCTGCCGCCGCGCCTGCGGGTGCACCATCAGCTTGACCACTTCCGCGCGGTGGCGGCCGTTGTCCGGCATCGCCAGCAGCAGTTGCACGGTGCCGACCGGTCGGCCGTTCGCGAGCGCCACCAGCATCGCACGCTCTCCCCGCGCCAGAGCCGGCAGCACCCCCTGCCAAAATGCCTGCGCCTGTTCCTGCGTAAAGGGCATGACAAAACCGATGCTGGCGCCGTGCGCCACGCTGGCGTGCAGCATCTCGGCCAAGTCGGCAATGGCGCTTTGCGCCGCAGCGGCATCCCACTGTTGCAATTCAATCATGGCTATGGCCTACAGATAACGAGCGTGTAATGAGCCGGCTCATCGCCGGGGACATGGAAACGGGAGGCGCCGAACAGGCGGTAGCGCAGGCAGTCGCCGGCCGACAGCCGGAAAACGCGCCCTTCCAGGGTCAATTCCAACTGCCCGGACAGCAACCAGAGGTGATGTTCCAGCGCCGGAATCGACGGCAGGTCGTAATCGATCTGCGCGCCGGCATCAAGCCGGGCTTCGATAAACTCGGCCTTATACAGCGCGGCGGGTGGGGAAACGGAGCGACGGTGAAAACCGCTGGCGCGATCGACCCAAACCGGTTGCTGCTGCGGCCGCAGCAGCTCCGGCGGCTCGTCTTCGATTTCGCTCAACAGGCGCGACATGGTCAACCCGTAGGCGGCGCACAGCCGGTTCAGCAACGACGCCGTCGGGCTGGTCTCGGCACGCTCCACCCGCGAGAGCGTCGCCCGGCTAAGACCGGTGCGCTGCGCCAATTCCTCCAGCGACCACGCCCGCTGCTGGCGCAAATCCGCCAGCCGCTGCGCCAACCTCAGGTCGGCAGTCTCCAAACCGTTATCCACCGCTCACACTCCGCTTGAAAATCCCATATAAGAGAAATAATCTCAAATTAGAGATATAGCAAGCGGATTTTAAAAAATATCGCGCAGGAAGAACGCCAGGATCACCGCAAACATCGCCGAATGAGGAGAAGCGTTCTAGCACTCGCGCGAGGGCGGAGTTTGTACAAAATTGCCCGTCTCTGCGACCGGCGGCGCGATCGCGGCGCAGCGCCAGGCGCTGAATACCGCCAGCAGCGGCGCCAGCGCGAACGCCAGGAACAGCCAACGCGCCGCCGATGCCGCGCCCGCCGCGCCGCCCGGATCGTTCAGCCCCGCCAGATTGGCGATCATCCCGGCCAGCGCCGCGCCGAATGCGGTGGCGAACAGCTGCACCGTGGTAATTGAAGCGCCGGCGATATCTTTGTCCGCTTCAGGCGCCACCTGCAAAATGCGCGTCAGCAGATGCGGCCAACCGAAGCCGATGCCGAACCCTACCAGCGACAATGCGATAACGATCGGCGTCAGCGCCTGCCAGTCACCGCCGGAGGGCGTCGGCATCAGGATCGCCAGCGCCAGCAGGCCCACCAGCACGAACAGCGGCCCGCTGACGATCGCCCGGCGAATGCCCGCCCCGCGCCAGCCGGAGCTGAGGATTTCGGACAACGTCCAACCGGCGGCCATGGTGGCGGCGATATAGCCGGAGATCAGCGGCGACTGGCCGTGCAACAGCTGCAGGAAATAGGGCACGAAGATTTCGCTGGTCATGCCGATCACCAGCAACGAGACCGTAATATAGAGCGCCGCCAGCGATGAGCCGCGCCGCAGCGAGCCATGCGGCAACAGGCGCGCGCGTGCGTGCGCCTCGCGCTTCATCAGCCAGGCCATCAGCACCAGCGAAAGCGCGATGCCCGCCAGATTGATCCAGACGCTGTGCGCCAGGCTGCCGGCGGACACCACCAGCACCGCCACGGTCAGCAACAGCAGTTGCGCAGTCGGCAACGGCGCGGCCGCCTGCTGCGCCTTGCCTTTGGGCAGGATCAGGAAGGTAAACGCAGCGTACAGCGCCATGATCGGCAGCAGAATGCCGAAGGCCCAACGCCAGGCGTGCAGCTCGGCAAAAATGCCGCCCACTGCCGGCCCCACCAGGGTGGCGATGCCCCACATCGCCGAGATAAGCGCCATGGCGCGCGGCCACAATCGCTGCTCGAACACCAGGTTGATCATCGCGTAGGAGAGCGCAAAGATCAGCCCGCCGCCGAAGCCCTGCACCGTGCGGCCGATCAGCATCACCGGCATGCTCGGCGCCAGCGCGCACAGCGCCGCCCCGACGATAAAGAACAGCGAAGCCACCAGATAGGCGCTACGCGCGCCGTAACCGCTGAGCAAGCGGGCAGACAACGCGGAGCCGAGGATCGACGCCACCACGAACAGCGTAGTGTTCCAGGCATAGAGATCCAGCCCGCCGATATCCTGCACCACCGAGGGCAGAATGGTGGTGGCGACCAGAATATTGATGGCATGCAGCGCCACGCCGAGCGAAAGCGCGATCGCACTGGCCGCATTTTTGCCGGAGAAAAGGTCGCTCCAGCGGCTGTCGTCATGGGTTATCACGGTTGTCGTCCTGTTTTCAGAGGAATGGCATTGAGTTGGTCATAAGATTGCGTTAAATTTAACAAGAGTTATCTTGGAATAAGTTAGGGCGAGGCGGAGAAATATGTCAAGAATAAACTTGGAAAATAGCGGCGGCACCGCACAATCGGTCAGTGACCGCTTGCTGACGTTATTGAAAACCCGCGGCCCGCAGCTAGCTTCTGACGCAGGAAAAGTGCTCGGCACCACCGGTGAGGCGGCCCGCCAGCAGTTCGTCAAGCTGGCGAAAGAGGGGTTAGTCGAAGCGGTGGCGGAAACGCGCGGCGTGGGCCGCCCGGTGCAGCTGTGGCATTTGACCTCTGCCGGGAACGCGCGCTTTCCCGATACCCATGCGGATCTGACGGTGCAGCTGCTGCGCACCGTGCGCGACAAGTTGGGCGAACAAGCGATCGACGTGCTGATCGAGACCCGCGAGCAGGAAAACCGCATCAACTACAAGCAGGCGATGATCGGCGCCACCGAGCTGCGCGAACGCGTGGCGCGCCTGACCGAGATCCGCTGCCGCGAAGGGTATATGGCCGAATGGCGCCAGGAGGAGGACGGTTCCTATCTGCTGGTGGAAAACCACTGCCCGATCTGCGCCGCCGCCACCGTCTGCCAGGGCTTCTGCCGGGCGGAATTAAGCATCTTCACCGAAGTGCTGCAGGCGCAGGTGGAGCGCGCCGAACACATTCTGGCCGGCTCGCGCCGCTGCGCCTACCGGATTTCCCGCCTGTAACACCGGTTTTTGCCCACGTTTTCAACCGGTACAGATTATTCTGCTTGTGCACCCCGCACCTTCCCTTCTAAGGTTGAACTAACGAACATTCAGGCAAACAGCGGGCCTCGCGCCCGCTCTGGCAAATCCGTCGGCGCTTGGCGCAGCGGCAGAGTAACCCCACGGGAGTTGAACGATGAAGAAGCCGCATGCCGGATTCTGGCTGGCGACGCTGGGACTGGGCGTTTGCTGGCTGCTGGCGCTGCTGACTCGCGATCGGCTCAACGGCATACTGCTGGCCGGCGCGGCGCTGGCGCTGATCTTTACCCCTGCAGCCCGCCGCAAAGGCGCGGCCCTGGCCGCCCTGGGCGGTATCGGCATGGATGGGCTGTGGAGCTACAGCGGCGTGCTGCACTACAGCGGGCAACACGGCCTGCCGCTCTGGACCATCGCGCTGTGGATCGGCTTCGGCTGCTGGTGGTATTGGTTGCTGGACGTGGTCAGAGCGGCCCCCTGGCCGCTGGCGGTGTTGGGCGCCGCCGTCGGCCCCTTCGCCTACGCCGTGTCCTGGAAGCTGGACGCCCTGCTGCCCGGCGTGCCGCCCGAGTTCATGCTGCTGCTGCTGGCCGTCGGCTGGTCGATTTACCTGCCGGCCGTCAGCTGGCTGCAGTGGAAACAGCAAGGCCATTGAACGGCTTTCAGCCGCCGGAAAAATAATGCCGCAGGCCATTGCTTATCGGTTGCCCGATCGGGTTTACTGAGCGTTCTAATAATAATCATTCCCGCAAAATACAATCCTATGCTTAGCCAACAAAGCCGTAGCGTCCTGCCGTTGATCGGGGCGTTGTTCACGTTATATATCGTTTGGGGTTCCACCTATTTCGTCATTCGCCTCGGCGTCGCGCAGTGGCCGCCGCTGATGATGGCCGGCATTCGCTTTCTGACAGCCGGTATCGTGCTGTTCAGTTTCCTGGCCTGGCGCGGCCACGCCCTGCCGACGCTGAAGCAGTGGCTGGCCGCCGGCGCCATCGGCATTCTGCTGCTGGCGGTGGGCAACGGCCTGGTGACGGTGGCGGAACACCAACATGTGCCCTCCGGCATTGCCGCGGTGATGGTGGCGACGGTGCCGCTGTTCACCCTCTGCTTCAGCCTGCTGTGGGGCATGCGCAACACCAAACTGGAATGGGCCGGCATCGCGCTCGGGTTGGTGGGCATCGTGCTGCTCAACACCGGCAACAACCTGGTGGGCAACCCGACCGGCGCGCTGCTGATTTTGCTGGCTTCGGCCAGCTGGGCCTTCGGATCGGTGTTGGGATCGCGCATCTCGCTGCCGGCCGGGCCGATGGCCGGCGCGGCGGAGATGCTGGTCGCCGGCGTGGTGTTATTGGCAGCCAGCCAGCTGAGCGGCGAGCGCCTCACTCAGATGCCGAGCACCGGCGGCTTTCTGGCGCTGGGCTATCTGATCGTCTTCGGTTCGATGCTGGCGATCAGCGCCTATATGTTCTTGTTGAAGAACGTGCGCCCGGCGGTCGCCACCAGTTACGCCTACGTCAATCCGGTGGTGGCGGTGCTGCTCGGCATCGGTTTTGCCGGCGAATCGCTGGCGCCGCGCGAGTGGCTGGCGCTGGTGATCATCGTGGCGGCGGTGGTGCTGGTGACGCTGGGAAAATACCTGTTCGCCCGCCCGGCCAACGTGCAGGCCATCGACTGCGAACGGCGATGATCACAAAGGGCGGTCTGCGGGCCGCCGTTAAAAACGATTCTTGTTTCACCCGGCGAAGGGGCTATAATTCCCGCTGTTCCAAGCAACCTGCGAAATTATTCCTATGCTGAAAAAAGCGTTCGTCATCGTCATCGCCCTGTGCGCCTTCGGTTCTCTGGGCGGCGTATTCCTCGCCGGGCTGAACATCTACACCCGTTCCACCACCCCGCACGAAGAAAGCGCGCCTGCCGGGGATACCGCCGCTACGCCGGCGCAAACCGAAACCCTTCAGGCCAAGTGATCGTCCATCCAGCGCTGGCAGCGCTGCTGTAAAAAGCGCTGCAGTTGCCTGACGCGCTCCGACACCTGCGAACGATGCGGGCAGACCAAATTGATCGGCACCGCGTCGCTGCGCCATTCCGGCAACAGCTGCACCAACCGCCCGGCGCGAATATCCGCCGCCACGTCGATCGCCGACTTGCGCACCACGCCGTGCCCGGCCAGCGCCCAGCGCCGCGCGACCTCACCGTCATCGGTAAAATAGCTGCCGTTCAGCGGCAGCTCGACCAGCTCCTCACCGCGCCACAGCCGCCATTCCACCTGCCGTTTGCCGCTGGGCTGATACACCAGAATGCTGTGCCGAACCAGATCGGCCGGCGCTTGCGGCGCGCCATGCCGCCGCAGATAATCCGGGCTGGCGCAGATCAGCCGCCGATGCTGCGGCAGGATCGGCAGCGCCACCAGCGAAGAGTCGGCCAGCGGCCCGAAGCGCAACGCCACATCCACCGGTTCGCGGAACAGATCCGCCTGCCGATCGTTGATCAGAAGCTGCAGCTGAATGTGGGGATGCTGCAGGCGGAACTCATCCAGCCAGCCGAGCAGCAGATTGCGGCCGAAATCCGACGGCGCGGAAATCTGCAGCACTCCGGACAGCCCCTGATGCTTCTCGCGGATCGCCTGCTCTCCTTCGGCCAACGCCCCCAGCGCCAGGCGCGCGCTGTCGAGATAGCGCGCCCCCTCCTCCGTTAACCTCAGGCTGCGGGTGGAGCGCACCAGCAGCCGCGCGCCCAACTGCTGCTCCAGCCTTTTCACCGCAATGCTGGCCGCCGCCGGAGTGATATCCAGCGCGCGCGCCGCGGCGGAAAAACTGCCGCCGTCCACCGTGCGGACAAACACCTCGAGATCGACAAATGAGGTCATCTGCTCCCTCTCTTTTTAGCCCAATCAATTATTAATATTAATTTACAAGTGTTTGCTATTAGGCGGGCTTTTTTCCTCATTTTCAATCAGGAAAGATAGATCCCGTTGAAACTTACCTAAAAAGAGGCCTTAACATGACGATTCCTGACTCCCCCCTGAAACGACAAAAGCTGGTGATCCTGGGCGGCACCAGCGGCATTGGCGCCGCGGTGGCCTACGCAGCGGCGGCGCGCGGCGCTGAAGTGGTGCTGGCTTCGCGCCGCCTTCCCCACGCCGGGGAGAAAAACGACGCGCTGCGCCTGATGCAGGCCGATCTGACCGATGACGCGTCGCTGCGCGCGCTGTTCGCCGCCGTCGGCGCTTTCGACCATTTGGTGATCACCGCCGGGCCGTTGGTGGACGCGAAGCCGCTGGCGGAGACCGCCCTTGAACAGGCGCAGGCCGACTTCAACGTCAAATTCTGGGGAAGTTTGCGCGCGGTGCAGGCAGCACTGCCGACGCTGGCGCCGCAGGGCTCGATCACCCTGACCTCCGGCCAGCTGTCGCGTAAATACCTCAACGGTCAGTTGGTCAAAACCGCCATCAACGCCGCGCTGGAAGCGGTCGGCAAACAGCTGGCGAAGGAGCTGGCGCCGCGGCGGGTGAACGTGGTCAGCCCCGGTATCACCGCCACCGAAGCCTACGACGGCATGAGCGCCGCACAGCGTCAGGCGCTGTTCGAACGGGTTAGCGTCAGCCTGCCGGTCGGCAGGGTCGGGCAGGCGGCCGACGTCGCGGCGGGTTATCTGCTGGCGATGGAGAACGGCTTCGTCACCGGCAGCGTGATCGACATCGACGGCGGCGGCCTGCTGTAACGGCGGCTAGAGCGCCGTCACGCCCTGCGCGGCGGCCTGCTGTTCCAGCACGGTGATAATCTGGTAGGCCGAACGCGGCACCAGGCTAAAATCGCCGATCAGCAGGCGGTCGCTGACCGCCTCATCCAGCATCGCTCGGGCGCCGGCGCGCAGGATTTCCACCTGTTCCGGCGGCGTGCCGGCTGCGGTGATCAACGGCAGGCCCGGCACCGCCGCCGTGCGGCCGATGATTTTTAACCCCTCCAGCGCCTGCGGTTGCGCGCGGCGCAGCAGTTCCATGCTGATCGAATCGATGGCGGCGATATCCGCCTGCCCGCTGCGGATCAGTTTCAGCGACTGGTAATGCGCGCCGGAGGCGATAGCCGCACCGAAGAATTTCCCGTCCTGCGCCAGCGGCGCGATCAGCGCGCGCAGGCCGTTGTAGCCGGACTGGGAATCGGTGCTGTTATACGCCGCCGTCCGGCCGCGAAAATCCGCCAGCCGCTCGCCGGGATCGTCCGCGCGCACCACCAGCCAGCTGCGGTAATTCGGCCCGTCGCACCCTTCCACCCGATAATGATAGGTTCCGATCAGCTGCACCTGCGGCAGGCTGCTGACCAACGGATAACCGCAGGTTTGGCTGAGCAAGAGATCCTCGCGTCGCCAGTGCTGCGCCAAATCGTCCGGCCAGCTGAGCCGTTCCGGCGCCGCCGGCAGCCCCAGCCGCAGCAGCTTGTCGCGCAACACCTGCCAGAAGGATTCGGCCTGCTCCCGGCCAACGCCGTACATCGGTAGAGACACCTGCATCATTTCCCCCTTACCCCGCCGGAGTGGCCGCCAGCGTCTGCTGACGCCAGGCGGTGAGATAACGCACCCAACGTTCGAACAGCATATCGGTGATAATAGCCAACAACGCCACAACCGCCGCGCCCTGGATCACATAGGCGGTGTTAAACCCGCTCAGGCCGATAATGATCGGCGAGCCGAGCGTCTTGGTGCCGACGGTGGAAGCGATGGCCGCCGTGCCGATGTTGATGATCACCGAGGTGCGGATCCCGGCGACGATCACCGGCGCCGCCAGCGGCAGTTCAACCCGCCACAGAATTTGCCAGGCGCTCATCCCCACGCCGCGGGCGATCTCGCGCGTGGCGGGCGGCACCGATTCGATGCCCGCCAGCGTGCCCTGCAGGATCGGCAGCAGGCCGTACAGCACCAGCGCGATGATCGCCGGCTGCTCGCTGAAGCCCATCACCGGCACCGCCACCGCCAACACCGCCACCGGCGGGAAGGTCTGCCCCACCGCCACCACCGTTTCCAGCAGCGAACGAAACTCCCGGCCGCCGCGTCGGGTCACGGCGACGCCCGCCGCCACGCCGAGAGCCACCGCAATCAGGCTGGAGATCGCCACCAGCGACAGGTGCGCCCCCACCAGCGCGATAAAGCTGTCCTGCTGATAAATGGGCCGCTCCAGATCGGGGAACCAGGCGGCGAACAGGCCGCGCAGATGATCCATACCGAACACCAGCGCCAACAGCAGCGCCAGCGTCCAGGGCAAAGGATCGCGCAGCAGGCGCCCGATGCGCCCGCTCATGACAGCGCCTGCCCGGCGATCAGATCGTTGAAGTGCAACACCCCCAACGCTTCGCCCCGTTCATCCACCACCGGCAGGCAGTCGCTTCCGCGCGCCACGAACACCGACAGCGCCTCGCGCAGGCTCATGGCGGCGGCGATCGGCTCGCCCCCGGCGACACCGGGCCGCACCCGCTCCGCCACCGTCCCCAGCGACAGCAGCTTGATGCCGCGATCGCTGCGCCCGAAGAAATCACGCACGAAATCGTTGGCCGGGGCGGTCAACAGCGTCAGCGGCGTGCCCTGCTGCACCACCCGCCCCTGATCGAGCAGCACCAGACGATCCGCCAGGCCCAGCGCTTCGTCGATGTCGTGCGTCACCAGCACGATAGTGCGGCCGGAGAGCTGATGGATGCGCGCGATCTCCGCCTGCAGCGCCGCGCGGGTGACCGGATCCAGCGCGCCGAACGGTTCATCCATCAGCAACACCTCGGGATCGGCAGCCAGTGCGCGCGCCACCCCCACCCGCTGCTGCTGCCCGCCGGACAGCTGGTGCGGATAGCGACGGCGAAACAGATCCGGCTCCAGATGCAGCAGCTCCAACAGTTCGGTCACCCGATCGCGAATGCGCGCGCGCGGCCATTTCAGCAGCTGCGGCACGGTGGCGATGTTCTCCTCCACCGTCCAGTGCGGAAACAGGCCGATCGATTGGATCGCATAGCCCATGCGCCGCCGCAGATCCTGCGGTTTGAACGACTGGATCTCTTCGCCGGCAAAGAGAATCTTGCCCCGATCGTGTTCGATCAGGCGATTGATCATTTTTAACGTCGTGGACTTACCGGAACCCGAGGTGCCGATCAACACGGTGAATTCGCCCTCGGCGATGTGCAGCGTGAGATCGTCCACCGCCGGCTTGCCCTGAAAAATTTTGCTGACTTGCTCAAAGTGAATCATCGGCGCGATACGTCCAGGATTGAAACCCAAAATTTAAACAGCGAATCGACGATGACCGCCATCATGACCACCGGGATCACCCCCAGCAGAACCAGATCCAGCGCGCTGCTGAGCAGCCCCTGAAATACGATGGCGCCAAAACCGCCGGCGCCGATCAGCGCCGCCACCACCGCCATGCCGACGGTCTGCACCGCCAGAATGCGCACGCCGGTCAGGAACAGCGGCAGCGCCAACGGCAGCTGCACGCGCAGGAAGATCTGCCCGCGCGTCAGCCCCATGCCGGTGGCGGACTCAATCACGCCGGCCGGCACGCTTTGCAGCCCCGCCACCACGCTGCGCACCAGCGGCAACAGCGCGTACAGCACCAGCGCCACGATCGCCGGCGCCATGCCGATACCGCTGACGCCGTGTTCCGCCAGCCAGGGCACCGCCACCGCCAACCCCGCCAGCGGCGCGATCAGCAGGCCGAACAGCGCGATCGACGGCACGGTCTGGATAATGTTCAACACGGAGAAGATCGGCCGCTGCCAGCGCTCGGAACGAAAACACAGCACCCCGAGCGGCACACCGATCGCCAGCGCCGGCGCCATCGTCGCCAGCAGAATGGTCAGGTGCTGCAACAGCGCGGCGTCAAACACCTCCTGCCGATTATGGTACTCCTTCAGCAGCGACAGCTGATCGAGCTGATGGCCGAACAGCAGCAGCGCCGGCGGCACCAGCACCAGCGCGTTGCCGAGCATCCGCCGCAGGTGCGACGCGGTGAGACGCGCCATGGCGTCGGCGGCGATCAGCAGGCTCAGCGCCATCGTCAACCAGCAGCCGCTGCCCCAGGAAGTGCGTGCCAGGCGCGATCCCTCCTGCGCCAGACGCCCGGCGGCCTGCCCGCTGATCCAGAACGCCAGCGTCAGCACCCCGCAGGCGGCCAACGCCGCCAGCAGCGCCCGCCCCCGCGTCGGCGGCAACAGGCTGAGGATCGCCAATGCCGCCAGCGGCAACAGCAGCCACAGCGCCGGGCCGTGCAGCAGGGAGAACAAGGAGAGGCTTTTGCCCGACAACAGGCGATTGGGGGCATAACTGAGGAACGGCAGGCCGAACGCGGCCAGCAGCAACAGCATGAACAGCGTCAACAAGACGCGATGTTTTACGGCGATAGTCAAAGAAACGCTCCGGCTCCCTCGGTTTACCCCCTCTCCCGACGGCAAAGGGGGCACCTCGGCATTATCCCTTAACAAACCCTTTCTCTTTCAGGTAAGCGGCCGCCACCTGTTTGGCGTCCTGGCCTTCCACAGCGATCTGCGCGTTGAGTTTTTGCAGCGTCGGCCCGTCCAGCGAGGCGAACACCGGCTTCAGCAGCTCAGGCAGATTGGCGTGCGCCTTCAGCGCCGCTTCGCGCACGATCGGCGCCGGCGCGTAGATCGGCTGTACGCCTTTCGGATCCGCCAGCGTCTGCAGCCCCAGCGCCGCCACCGGGCCATCGGTGCCGTAGGCCATCGCCGCGTTGACGCCGGAGGTCTGCTCCGCCGCCGCCTTGATGGTCACCGCCGTATCGCCGCCAGCCAGGGACAGCAGCTGATCCTGATTCAGCTTGAAGCCGTAGGCATTCTGGAACGCCGGCAGCGCATCCGGCCGCTCGATAAATTCCGCCGAGGCCGCCAGCTTGAACTTGCCGCCGCCGTTGATCCACTTGCCGAGATCCGCCAGCGTTTTGAGATGGTTGGCGTCCGCCACGTCCTGACGAATGGCGATGGCCCAGGTGTTGTTGGCCGGCGCCGCATCGAGCCAGACGATTTTGTTTTTGTCGTAGTCGAGCTGCTTCACCTTCTCGAAGCCGGCCTGGGCGTTCTTCCACGCCGGGTCTTTCTCATCGGAGAAGAAAAACGCGCCGTTGCCGGTGTATTCCGGGTAGATGTCGATCTCGCCGGAAGTGATGGCGCCACGCAGCACCTTGGTGGTGCCGAGCTGCAGCTTGTTGGTGGTTTTGATGCCGTTGGCTTCCAGCACCTGCACGATGATGTTGCCGAGCAGCGAACCTTCGGTATCGATCTTGGAGCCGACGCGCACCGAGTCGGCCGCCTGTGCCAGACCGCCGACGGCCAGCAGAGCCAGCGCGACGGCAAAGGAACGTCCGCGTGATAAGGTGATTGCCATACTTTTCCTCTGGTTATATGTTTTCCGGCTCATGGGCCAGTTCGGTTGGAAAATCCTGAGAAACGCGCTTCCAGCGCGCAATAAGTTTTTTCTTCGGCAGGACATCGCGTTCCTCCCGCCGTTCGCCGGCGCTCAGCGGATGCACGCCGACGTCAATCGGCGTCAGCGCGTAATCGCGCAGCCACTCGCCATAACCCTGCGCGACGAATCCCTGGCTGCGGCGCTGATACGCCTCGCGTTCCGCCAGATAGACTTCGCGCAGGCCATACCAGGGCAAGCCGGGCAAATCGTGATGCACTAAATGGTAGTTCAGATTGAGAAACAGCAGCCGCCACGGCCAGCCCGCCTCATTAATAATAGAACGTGCCTGCGGTGCGTCCACGGCGCGATGCTCAAAAAACGATCTTACCTTGGTCAGCGCCAGCGCCGGGTAGCTGATGGCCAACAGGTAAAACGCCGCGCCGATGCCCTGCATCTGCAGCCAGTGCAGCAGCACCGCCAACAGCGACAGATGCGCCAGCCACATCGCCCAGGCGCGCAGATCGCCCGCTGCAAGCGTCTTCACTGCGCCGAACAGCGTGGTGACGATATCCAGCGCCGGGCCGAGGAGCACCCGGCCGATCAGCGTATTGCGCACCGCGGCCAACAACGGCAGCAGGCGGGGATAACGCCGCCACTGCGCGGCGCTGAAGTAGTAACTTTCGGGATCTTCATGCGGATCGGTCAGGTGGTCGTTGCGGTGGTGGCGCAGATGCGAATCCCGATACAGCCCGTAGGGATACCACACCGCCAGCGGCAACAAGCCGAACAGCTGATTGACGCGCGGCCAGCGCGTCGGATGGCCGTGGATCAGCTCGTGTTGCAGCGACATATACCCGGTGGTCAGCAGGATCAGCAGCGGCGCGCCAAGCCACGGGCCCAGCGCCTGCCAATAATGCGCCACGCCAAACCAGCCGCCGTACACCGCCGCCATGATCCCCCAGGTGGGCAACTCCAGCCGCCAGTGCCAGCGCCGATGAAGCCGCCGGATCCGGTCGCGTTGTTCAGGGTGCAAATAGTGGGCGTGGGACATGCTGCGGCTCGCGGTTGGGGATTTTCCCCCAGTATCGGTGAGCCGCAGTGACGTTCAAAATAACGAAAATGGCAAAGCTAAGTGAAAATTCAGCGGGTTGCGTACGCGGCAAAGCGAAAAAACGGGCCGCGCAGGCGGTAATATCAGTCAGTTAAACCTGACTGGCATTTTTTATCCCATCTTTGTGTGTTTTGTGTAGCCTGAATTGCCGTAAATGTTCCGCATTTCTGTGTTACTACAATGAACGGCAATTGGAGGGGCCGAAGGCGCGGCCCCTCCACCCGCGCCTTCGCTTAACACCGTCTGTCCGCTGTGCGGATGCCCTCGCCGCGTCTGCATTGTCGGGCGGGTCGGCTACGACAAACGTCCCTGTTAGTCTCGCCTCAACCGGCCTTCCCTGGCCGGTTGCCCCTGACAACGCTGTCTTGCTCGGCAGCCGGTGATGCGCGCCAAAGGTCAACACCCGAGCTGGCAGCTACCGGGCAACCCATATATCGCAAAGAAGACGAATCGGAGATGAGCACGGTATTGGACGCCCTTGAAGACGCCGAACGCAGGCATAGCGCATTAGGCGAAACCGCCATGGACGGCGGTTTCAGGTGAGACAGGCAGGGACGCCTGTCGCAACCGGCCTCAATGCGGTATGGCGGAGCGAGGACAAATCTGCCTGGAGCAGATTTGAACGCTGCTTGCAGCGGCCCCGAAGGGGCGAGGCCCAGGGATGGGCTGAGTAACGTTGGCAAAGCCAACCGTCTGATAGGGCAAAGGCGCGGATTGCCAGGGGCCGCGCCTTTCGGCCCCTGGCTCGGTCGAGGTGCAGGAGCCTCATGATGCACCTCTCATTTATCGACCGAAAACGTCACGAGTACTTCAAAAAAACGCTAACTGACAAGCATTGGCCGCGCAGACGGCCCGTCGGTCATATCCCTTCAGGGAACGAAATCGAGCACCACGGCGTTGAACAGCGCGTATTCGGTAGCGCTGGCCATCGGCGGAAGCTGCGCGCGCTGCACCGCAGCGCTCGCCGCTGCGCACAGGGGCGCATCGCCTCTTACGATCTTGCTGCTCGCCAGCTTGCCGTCCGGCTGCAAACGGATAGCGAGGGTACAACGCTGACCGTGCGCATGTTCCGGCAAGCGCAGCTCGCGGCTCACCGCGTTATGCACCCGCTCCGGGTAACTGAGCTGCGTTGCGGCCAGTGCCGGGGCCTGCGGCAACGGTATGCCGGCCTCACGCCCGGCGCCGCAGCCGCTCAGCAGCAACAACGCCAACAGGCTTAGTGTCTTTTTCATTCCCGATGTCCTTATTGGGGGATTTATCCTTATCGAGCGGCCCTCACTGCGCCGCCGGGTAGGCCTCGCCGTCGTCCGCGTAGCGCTGCAGCCGTTCGCGCCACCATTTGGCCGCCAGGCCGCTGGCGCTTTCCCGCCAACCGAAATAGGCGATGTCGCTGCAGCGTTCCGATTCAACGCGTTTCGCCACCAGTTCGCCGCTGTTCAGGTAAGGTTCCGCCAAAGAACGCGGCAGATAGCCGCAGCCCAGCCCGGCCAGCTGCGCCTGCAGCTTGGCGTCGAAACCGAAGACCGTCAGCGTATCCTGCTCTTCCAGCAGATTCAGGCTCTGCGGCGCTTTGACGCGCGAAGTGTCGCGCACCACCACCGCCCGGTGCTGACGGATTTCGTCCTTCGGCAAGGGTTCCGGCAATGCCGCCAGCGGATGCTGCGGCGCGACGGCGAACACGTAATCCAGCTGCCCCAGCCTGCTGAACGCATAGCCCACCCGTGACGGCGGCTCGCAGATGGCGCCGATGATAATGTCGGCGCAACCGTAGACCAGCGACTCCCAGGAGCCGGCCAGCACTTCGTGGCTGAAACGCAGCCGGGTATGGTGATGCTGCCGATAGAACTCGTCGATCAGCGGCAACAGGCGGGCAAACGGGAAAGAGGCGTCAATCCCGAGCGTGATTTCGCTTTCCCAGCCGTTTTCGACATAGCGCGCCTGCTGCTCCAGATCCTGCGCCGCCCGCAGCAGCACCCGCCCCTTTTCCAGCATCAACTTGCCGGTATCGGTGAACTTCGCCCGATGCCCGGAGCGATCGAGCAGGGTGATGTCGAGATCGTTCTCCAGCTTTTGCACCATATAGCTCAGTGCCGAAGGGGTTTTAAACAGTGCGGCGGCCGCGGCGGCGAAAGATCCGTGCCGGTCCAGCGCGTCCAAAATCAGCAGCGCTTCCAGGTTTAATCTCATGCTTTCTCCCGTGTATAAAAAAACTCAACAAGTCGGCAAAAATTCTGCGGTATCTTTGAAATCGCCCTCTGCCTACCATGGGTTTTATCGGCGTTACACTCATCAGATGTTCAACCGAAATATCACTGGGAAGGTAAATTATGTCCAAGTTTCAACTGCTTGATAAAGACAATTCCGCACTGATTTTTATCGATCATCAACCACAAATGGCCTTCGGCGTGGCTAATATTGATCGTCAGCAACTGAAAAACAACGTTGTTGGTTTGGCGAAGGCAGGCAAGATTTTCAACGTTCCCACCCTTTTCACCTCGGTCGAAACCGAAAGCTTCAGCGGCTATATCTGGCCGGAACTGCTGGCGGTACACCCTGAAATCACCCCGATTGAACGCACCTCGATGAACTCTTGGGAAGACGCGGCCTTCGTTAAAGCCGTGGAAGCCACCGGCCGTAAAAAGCTGGTGATCTCCGCGCTGTGGACCGAGGTGTGCCTGACTTTCCCGGCGCTGATGGCGCTGGAAGCCGGCTATGAAGTGTATGTGGTGACCGACACCTCCGGCGGCACCTCCGTCGATGCGCACGAACGTTCGATTGACCGCATGGTGCAGGCCGGCGCCGTACCGGTGACCTGGCAGCAGGTGCTGCTGGAGTACCAACGCGACTGGGCGCGCAAAGATACCTACGACGCGGTGATGGCGCTGGTGCGCGAACACAGCGGCGCGTACGGCATGGGCGTCGACTACGCTTACACCATGGTGCACCACGCACCGGCCCGCACGGTGAAATAATTCCCCTTGCCCCGGCCTCGCGCCGGGGTATTTTCAGGAGTCGGTTTTATGGCCCATCCGCAGCATGTCACGCTGGTGATCACCCACCGTTTGGCGCCGGGGAACGAACAGGCCTATGAGGCCTGGCTGAACCGCATCATGCCCGACGCCGCGGGCTTCACCGGCCATTTAGGCGTCAACGTGATTCGCCCTTCCGGCGACGAACAGGCCTATACGGTGCTGGTCCGCTTCGATAATCTCGACAATCTCTACCGCTGGCTCAACTCGCCGCAGCGCAAGCAATACATCGAAGAAGTCACTCCGCTGTTGCTGGAGAACGACCATATCGAGATCCGCCCCGGCGCAGAGTTCTGGTTTACCCCGCCCAACCCCAGCGTGCGCCAGCCGCCCCAGTGGAAGCAATTCATCATCACCCTGCTGGTGATCTTTCCATCCACCAATCTGGTGCCCTGGTTTTGGGGACGGGTGCTGCCGCAGCTGGACGGCTCGCTGCTCGGCCATTTTCTCAATGACGCCACCGTGGTCGCCCTGGTGGTGTACCTGTGGATGCCTATCGTGACTCGCGTTTTTCATCAATGGCTGACCCGCCGTTAGGCGGTTCGCCGGGAGAATGTTATGAACCACCACGCTTCATTGATCATCACCAACGGCAAGTTTCACACCGTTGACCGCCAACACCCCACCGCGCAAGCGGTCGCCATCCGCGACGGCAAGTTTCTGGCGGTCGGCAGCGAAAGCGAAGTCATGCAGCACGCCGGGCCGGAAACCCAGGTGATCGATCTGCACGGCCACACCGCCATTCCTGGCCTGAACGACTCGCACCTGCACCTGATCCGCGGCGGCCTGAACTATAACCTGGAGCTGCGCTGGGAAGGCGTGCCCTCGCTGGCCGACGCGCTGCGCATGTTGAAAGAACAGGCGCTGCGCACCCCGAGCCCGCAATGGGTGCGGGTGGTCGGCGGCTGGACCGAATTCCAGTTCGCCGAGCGCCGCATGCCGACGCTGGACGAAATCAACCAGGCGGCGCCGGACACGCCGGTATTTATTCTGCATCTCTACGATCGCGCGCTGCTCAACCGCGCGGCGTTGAAGGTGGTCGGCTACACCAAAGACACGCCGAACCCGCCGGGCGGCGAGATCCAGCGCGACGCCAACGGCAACCCGACCGGTATGCTGATCGCCAAACCCAACGCCATGATCCTGTACGCCACGCTGGCGAAAGGGCCGAAGCTGCCGCTGGAGCAGCAGGTCAACTCCACCCGCCAGTTCATGCGTGAGCTGAACCGCCTCGGCCTCACCAGCGCCATCGACGCCGGCGGCGGCTTCCAGAACTACCCGGAAGATTATCAGGTGATCGCCGAGCTGCACGAGAAAAAGCAGCTGACCATCCGCATCGCCTATAACCTGTTCACCCAGCGGCCTAAACAGGAGCTGGAAGACTTCGAGCTGTGGACCGATATGCTCAAACCGGGCCAGGGCACCGACTTCTATCGCCACAACGGCGCCGGCGAGATGCTGGTGTTTTCCGCCGCCGACTTCGAAGACTTCCTGCAGCCGCGCCCGGATCTGCCGCCGGGCACCGAAGACGAACTGGAGCGAGTGGTTCGCCATCTGGTCGAGCACCGCTGGCCGTTCCGCCTGCACGCCACCTATGACGAATCCATCAGCCGCATGCTGGACGTGTTCGAGAAGGTGAACCGCGATATTCCGTTCAACGGCCTGCACTGGCTGTTCGACCACGCCGAAACCATTACCGAGCGCAATATCGAGCGCGTCAAGGCGCTGGGCGGCGGCATTGCGGTGCAGCACCGCATGGCGTTCCAGGGGGAGTATTTCGCCGACCGTTACGGCATCGAAGCCACCAAACATACGCCGCCGGTGGCGAAAATGCTGGCGGCCGAGCTGCCGGTCGGGCTGGGCACCGACGCCACCCGCGTCGCCAGCTACAACCCGTGGACGGCGCTGTACTGGCTGGTCTCCGGCCGCACCGTCGGCGGCATGGCGATGTACGACGACAGCGCGCGGCTGGATCGAGAAACGGCGCTGATGCTGTGGACGCAAGGCAGCGCCTGGTTCTCCACCGAGCAGGGCAAGAAAGGCCAGATCAAGGTCGGCCAACTGGCGGATTTGGCGGTGCTGTCGCAGGACTATTTCAGCGTGCCGGAAGAGCAGATCAAAGGCATCGAGTCGGTGATGACGGTGGTGGACGGCAAAGTGGTCTACGCCGCCGGCAGCTTCTCGCCGCTGGCGCCGCCGCCGCTGCCGGTGCTGCCGAAGTGGTCGCCGGTCACCCAGGTGCCGGGCCATTATCGCTCAGCACCGCCGCCGGCGGCGGCCCACGTCGGGGTAGTGAGCCAGGCGCATCAATGCTGCGGCCCGTGCGGCGTGCACGCACACCAGCATGACATCGCGCGCCGTTCCAGCATCCCGGTGTCGGACGAGAATGCCTTCTGGGGCGCGTTCGGCTGTTCGTGTTTCTCGTTCTAAGTTATCAAGCCAATAACTTATTATAAAGTTAACTTAATAAGCTATTAAGCTGGCAACATAATAAATTAATGGCGCTGTCCACGGGAGAGCGCCATTTCATTTTCAATCGCGGTTGATCTCCAGCCAGCGCCGCTGTTCGGCGGAGGCGGCTATCGCGTCCAGCACGCACGACACCTTCCAGCCCTCTTCAAAGTCCGGCCACATGCGATCGCCCGCGGCGATGCCGTTGACCAGATCGCGGATCTCCACCGTCTTCTGATCGTTAAAACCGATGCCGTGCCCGGCGCTGATGCAAAACGCCGCATAGTCCGGGTGCTTCGGCCCCACCAGCAACGTCTTGAACCCCTGCCGCTCCGCCGGTTCATCGTGCCGATACAGCTTCAGCTCCGCCATCCGTTCCTGGGTATAGCTCAGTGTGCCTTTGGTGCCGGTGACCACATAGGTCAACCCCATCTTGCGCCCGCAGGCAATGCGCGACGTTTCGATAGTGCCCATCGCGCCGCCGGCGAAACGCAGCAACGCACTGGCCTGATCTTCGTTTTCCACCGGGTGCAGGCGCGTCGGGTCTTGCGGATCCGGGCGCTGTTTGATCACGGTCTGCATATCGCCGGAAACCGCCACGATATCGCCCACCAGGTAGTGCGCCATATTGACGATGTGCGCCGCCAGATCCCCGAGCGCGCCTAACCCGGCGCTGGCGCGGCGACAGTGCCAGTCGATCGGCGTGCGCGGATCGGCCAGATAATCCTCATTGTGGGTACCGTAAAAATGCACCACCTCGCCGATTTCGCCGTTGGCGATAATTTCGCGCGCCAGTTGGCTGGTGGGGTTTTTCATGTAGTTAAAACCGACCAGCGTTTTCACCCCCTTAGCGCGCGCGGCCTGCACCATCTCCGCCGCGTCGGCGGCGTCCAGCGCCAGCGGCTTTTCCGAATACACGTGCTTGCCGTGGCGGATCGCCGCCAGCGCCATCTCTTTGTGCAAAAAGTTGGGGGCGCAGATGTCCACCACATCGATCGCCGGATCGGCCACCAGCTGCCGCCAGTCGCCGGTCGAGCGCGCAAAGCCGAATTCGGCGGCGCGCTGCGCCGCCAGCTCGGGCGTCACTTCCGCCAGCATCTCCAGCACCAGGTCCCCTTTCAGAGGAAAGACCGTGGCGGCCTGCGCATAGGCGATAGCGTGACAACGCCCGATATAACCGGTGCCGATTAACCCAACGCGTACCTGTTTCATCATTTTCTCCCGTGACCAAAACTCTGCGTAGAACCAGGCGTCGCTCAATGAAACGCGCCGGTTGATAACGGGTTTATATGGAATATAAATTTCAATAACAAGTACACAGGAAAATAAAGTTCATATTCGTGATGCCGTTCATGAAACGTTGACGGGATGATGTAATGAGGAAAGTCCGGACACGGCGGGGCGTATCCGGACAAGATGAAATGAACCGTTTATTTCATATCACGGTAAACCGTTAGCACCGTGCTGCACGTAGCCAGGGCGTTGCAGCAGGCGCTGCTGATAGGCCGCCAGCGCCGCATAATGCGGCCGCTCGAACGGCGTCATCAGCCAACGGTTCAGCGACAGCCCCAGCACCACGTCCGCCAGCGTGAAGGCGGCGCCGGCGGCATAAGGGCCGTGCTGCGCCAGATGTGCGTCCAACAAGCCCATCAGCCGGTTCCATTCGCGCTCGGCGGCTGCCAGGCTGGCGGCATCCTGATAATCCGCATGCCCACGCACCCGCGACATAAACACGTAGCGCCAGGCGCCGTTCAGATCGGTGGCCTGCCAGTCCATCCACATCTCCACCGCCGCGCGCGCGCCGGGTGCCTGCGGCAGCAGATCTTGCCGCCCTTCCCGCCCCGCCAGATAGCGGCAAATGGTATTCGACTCCCACAGCACCCGCTCGCCGTCGATCAGCACCGGCACCAGGCCGTTGGGATTCAGCGCCAAAAACGCCGGCTCCTGCGTGGAGCGATAACCGCTGCCCCAGTCCTCCCGTTCCAGCGTCAGCCCCAACTCCTGACAGGTCCATAACACCTTGCGCACGTTGATCGATGAGGCTTTACCCAATAATTTCAGCATTGACTTTCCTTATTCTCTCCAGAACGGTTTATACCCTTCCCTCCAGGCCTCCGCCCGCGTCAGGCCGATATCCGCCAGCTGCCTGTCGTTCAGCAGCAGTAACTCTCTGCGCGTTCTGCGACGCAACAAATACCAACGCCAGCGTGACCAGCCTACCCGTCGCCACATCGTCATGCCATCAAACAGAGCCATTTTATTATCCCCCCTGATGTTTTCGCCTGGTAGTGATGATGCGCGCCAGGCAAAAAACAATACAGATTCACGCTGGCGCTATTTTTTTCATACAGCTGCGCCAAAAAACCCGCTGAATGGTTTATTTTGAACGTATCTGTACCGGTTTTTTAATCCTGACCACCGATGAGAGGCCTCTGTATGACACGCTACGCCACGCTGGCCGCCATTCTCAGCCAACGCATTCAGCAAGGGTTGTATCCGGCCGGCCATCGCCTGCCTTCGGTGCGCGCGTTGAGCCAGGAGCACGGCGTCAGCATCAGCACAGTGCAGCAAGCCTACCGGTTGCTCGAGGAACAGCGCCTGGTGGAAGCGCGGCCGAAGTCGGGCTACTTCGTGCATACGCGGCGCGCGCAGGCCGAGCTGCCCGCCATGACGGCGCCGGTGCAGCGGCCGGTGGACATTTCGCAATGGGAGCAGGTGCTGGAACTGGTGCGCAGCCGGCCGCGCGAAGGCCTGATCCAGCTGGGGCGCGGCATGCCGGATATCGCCGAACCGACGATGAAACCGCTGATCGTCGCCCTGCGCAACGCCGCCCGCCACGGCGACCTACGCAGCCTGTATTACGACAGCATTCAGGGCGTGGCCGCGCTGCGCGAACAGGTCGCCCGTCTGCTGCTGGACTCCGGCTGCCAAATCGGCCCCGATCAGCTGCTGATCACCACCGGTTGTCAGGAAGCAATCTCCGCCGGGCTGCGCGCCGTTTGCCAACCCGGCGACATCGTGGCGGTCGATTCGCCCTGCTTCCACGGCACCATGCAGACGCTGAAGGGGCTGGGCATCAAGGCGCTGGAAATCCCCACCGATCCGCTCACCGGCGTCAGCCTGGCGGCGCTGGAGATGGCGCTGGAACAGTGGCCGGTCAAGGCTATCCTGCTGACGCCCAACTGCAATAATCCGCTGGGCTACATCATGCCCGACGCCCACAAACAGCGGCTGCTGACGCTGGCGCAGCGTCACGACGCGGCGATCATCGAAGACGATGTCTACGGCGACATCGCCTATCACTACCCGCGGCCGCGCACCATCAAGTCATTCGACGACGACGGCCGCGTGCTGCTGTGCAGCTCGTTTTCCAAAACGCTGGCGCCGGGGCTGCGCGTGGGCTGGATCGCGCCCGGCCGCTACCTGGAACGGGTGCTGCACATGAAGTTCATCGGCTCCGGCGCCACCGCCACCCAGCCGCAGCTGGCGATCGCCGAATTTATCCGCGGCGGGCATTACCTGCAGCACCTGCGGCGCATGCGCGCACGCTACCAGCAGAACCGCGACCGCATGACCGATCTTATCCTGAAACACTTCCCGGCCGGCACCCGCGTCAGCCGGCCGCGCGGCGGTTTTATGCTGTGGATCGAACTGGACGAAGCGTTCGACACCCTGCGGCTGAACCGCCATCTTGAACAGCAAGGCGTACAAATCGCCGTCGGCAGCATCTTTTCCGCCGCCGGCAAGTACCGCAACTGCCTGCGCATCAACTATGCGCCGACGCTGACGACAGAGATCGAGCTGGCAGTGCAGAAGGTCGGCGCCACCATCCAGCGGCTGATGCCGGCCGACAGTTTGGCGCAATCGGATTAAATCTTGACGCGATCGGATTATCGCTGCGCTGCCCGGCGCTCTAAAGTGGCATCACACCCACTCGCAATCAGGAAGGTCATGATGTCTCAGTCACAGGTATGGTTAATCACCGGCAGTTCCCGCGGCCTGGGCCAACAGCTGGCGCAGGCGGTGTTGGCCGCCGGGCACCGTCTGGTCGCCACCGCCCGTCAGCCGCAACAGCTGCAGCCGCTGGTGGAACGCTACGGCGATCGGGTCGCCACGATCGCGCTCGACGTCACCGACGCCGCCGCCGCCGAACGCGCGGTGCGCACGGCGATTGAACGCTTTGGTCGGCTGGACGTGCTGGTCAACAACGCCGGCTACGGCAATATCGCGCCGGTGGAGGAAGCCGATGAAGCCGATTTTCGCGCGCAGCTCGAAACCAACTTCTTCGGCGTGTTCAACGTCACCCGCGCGGCGCTGCCGATATTACGCCTGCAGGGCAGCGGCCATATCATCCAGATCGCCACCATCGGCGCTCGCCTCGGCATTGCCGGCCTCAGCGCCTACCATACCGCCAAGTGGGCGGTCGAAGGGTTCTCCGAATCATTGGCCAAAGAGATGGCCCCCTTCGGCGTCAAGGTGACGATGGTCGAACCCGGCGGCTTCCGCACCGACTGGGCCGGTTCTTCAATGACCATTGCGCCGATCGGCGAAGCCTATCAGCCGACGCTGGGGCCAATGCTGGCCTTCCTGCAGCAGCATAACGGCAGCCAAACCGGCGATCCGGCCAAGGCGGCGCAGGCGATCCTGCAGCTGGCGGCGCTGGAAGCCCCTCCGCTACGCCTGCTGCTCGGCAGCGACGCAGTGCATATGGCGGCGCAGGTGTTGGCAGAACGCCAGGCGGAGGACGCCGCGTTTCGCACTCTCAGCCTGAGCACCGACCACGACGACAGCTCGCCGGATCACGCCGCGATGGCGGCGGTGGTGACGGGAAAACCCTAAGGAGCCCGCATTGAGCAGCGATCAAATTCCGGTTTCCGGCGCACTGGCGGTACACCTGGCGGCGCAGGGCGTCGATATCGAGCAGCTCGGCCGATTGGCCGGGTTGCCCGCCGGGCTGTTCGGCGAACGGCGCGACAAGATTAAACTCACTACGCAACAGTTCTTCTCTCTTTGGCGCAGTCTGCCGCAGTTGAACGACGATACCGCCTTCGGTCTGCGTCTGGGCGGCGAGGCGGCGCCGGAACACTATGACATTGCCTTGATCGCCGCGCTGCATTCCGCCACGCTGGGCGAAGCATTGCAAAAGGTGGCGCGCTATAAACGGCTGGTTTGCCCGGAAGAGCTGATGCTGGTGGAAGACGGCGACAGCATGCGCCTGCACACCCGCTGGACCATGAGCGAGGGCCACGCGCCGGCGCTGCTGATCGACGCCATGTTCGCCGCCATCACGGCCCTGTGTCGGCGCGGCACCGGCTTGCCCCTGCAGCCGCAGGCGATCGAATTGACCCGGCGAGCGGACGCCGCCTCGCCGCTGGCGCGCTATTTCGGCTGCCCGGTGACATTCAACGCCCCGCTGGACGTGCTGGTGTTCGATCGCGCGTTGATGCGTCAACCCTTCGTCACTTACAACCAGGCCATGCTGGCGGTGCTGCTGCCGGGGCTGGAGGCGGAGCTGGCCAAATCTCAGTCGGCGCACGATCTGCCCACGCAGGTGATGGCGATCCTCAGCCGCAGCATGCGCGGCCAGCGCCCCAGCGTCAACAGCGTGGCCGCTGAACTCTATCTCAGCCCGCGCACGCTGCAGCGCCGCTTGCAACAGCACGGCTACAGCTACCAGCAATTGTTGGACAAAACCCGCCACCGCACCGCCTGCCGGCTGTTGGCGGAAACCGACCTTGAACCGGGCGAAATCGCCTTTGTGCTGGGATTCGAAGAGCTGAATTCGTTCAGCCGCGCCTTTATTCAGTGGGAAACGCTGACGCCCAGCCGCTGGCGCACGCAGCGCGCCGCCGGCCAGTGGGAGAACAGAGCATGAAAGTGATTATTTTCGGCGCCAGCGGCATGGTGGGCCAGGGCGCGCTGCGGGAATGCCTGCACGATCCGCGCGTCAGCGAAGTGCTCAGCATCGGCCGAAGCCCGTTGGCCCAGAGCCACGCCAAACTGCGCCAGCTTTCTGTGCCCGATCTGCGTGATCTGTCGGCGCTGGAGCCGCAGCTCGCCGGCTACGACGCCTGCTTCTTCTGCCTGGGGATTTCGTCCTCCGGCCTGAGTGAAGCTGAATATCGCGCGGTGACTTACGATCTGACGCTGGCCGCCGCCCGCCCGTTGGCGACGCTGAATCCGTCGATGATCTTCGTCTACGTCTCCGGCCTCGGCACCGACAGCAGCGAACGCGGCCGCAGCATGTGGGCCAGGGTCAAGGGCGCCACCGAAAACGCGCTGCTGGCGCTGCCGTTCCACGCGGTGATGTTCCGCCCCGGCGCCATTGTGCCGCTGCACGGCATTCGCTCCAAAACCCGCCTCTACGATCTGGCCTATCGGCTGTTCAAGCCGCTGTGGCTCGGCGCATTGCGGCTGTTTCCCGCCCGGGTAAGCAGCACCGAACGAATCGGGCGGGCGATGCTGGCGGTGGCGCGACGGGAAAGCGCGCTGCGCATCATCGAACCGGCGCAGATCAACCGGCTGGCGGCATCCTGAACAACGGGGTTAACCGCCCTGCCGCCAATACTCCGCCACCCGGCGGCGCAGGTGTTCGATACCCTGCGGATGGTGAATAAACTGCTCCGCCGGCATCATCCGCCAACGCTGCCCCTCGTCGCCGAAACGTATGGCGGCGATCTGCGCCGGAGTGATCATCCCGGCCATGAACCAGGTCGGCGGATAGCCGGGCAAAATGCCGTCGTAGCGCCGCCGCCAGACAACCTGACGTTCGGCGATCGCCACGCCGAACTCTTCCTGCGTCTCCCGCTGCACGCACTGCAGCGGCGTTTCGCCGTACTCCCGCCCGCCGCCGGGCAGATCCCACAGGCCGGGCCACGGAATGCCCGGTTTATCGTCCCGTTGGTAAACCAGCAGGAAACCATCGCACAGCAGCGCGATCTTGGCCCCGCCAAACGCCTCGTCCGTCATGATTTTTCCGCTCCCTGCCCATTGCCTTTGACTGAACATCATACTTCATCCCCGCGCGGCCTGGTGTATAGTGAAAATCCGTTTTCACAACAGGCGAACAATAACGATGAACTCTCCGTTTCTGGTGACCCCTCAATGGCTTGCGCAACATATCAACGATGAAAATCTGGTGGTGATCGACGTCCGGATGTCGCCGGTGGGGCTAACGCCGAAAAAGGACATGCTTGCCGAGTTCGAACGCGGCCATATCCCCGGCGCGGTCTATTTCGACATCGACGAAGTGGCGGACAAAAACACCGCGCTGCCGCACATGCTGCCGACGGCGGCGGAGTTTGGCACGGCGGTGGGCAAGCTGGGCATCAGCGAGCGCGATACCCTGGTGATTTACGATGAGGGTAACCAGTTCTCCGCGCCGCGCGGCTGGTGGACCTTCCGCAATTTCGGCGCCCAGCATGTTTACGTACTGGACGAAGGGCTGAACGGCTGGACAGCGCAGGGCCAGGCGCTGGCCACCGGCCCGGCGCAGCCTGAACCGCAGGCGTTCAACGCCCGGTTCAACGCCGACGCGGTGGTGGATATGCGGCAAGTGGAACAGGCGTTAGGCACGCCGGTGCAAATTCTCGACGCGCGCGCCGCGCCGCGCTTTTATGCCGAAGCGCCGGAGCCGCGCCCCGGCCTGCACCGCGGCCACATTCCCGGCAGCATCAACATTCCGTACGGCGAGCTGCTGGAAAACGGCCGCTTCAAATCGCTGGAGGCGCTGCGCCAAACCTTCAGCGACAAGGGCGTGGATATCAACGGCCCGATCATCACCAGCTGCGGCTCCGGCGTGACGGCGGCGGTGCTGGCGTTCGGCCTGCTGTCGCTCGGCGCCCCGCAGGTCAAACTGTATGACGGCGCCTGGAGCGAATGGGGCCAGCTGAGCGGCAAACAGCCCATCGCCAAAGATTAGGTTTCGATCCGCTCGACCACGATCTGCGCCAGCCGCTGCACGGCCGCCGAGGGCTGATCCTCGGCGCGGTGCAGCACCACGCCGAGCTGGCCGAGAACGGGCAGCAGTTCGGGCACCAACGGTGACAGGCCGGGCGGCAAACCCGCCGCCGTGCGCACCGTGACGCCCAACCCGGCGCTCACCGCCGCCCAAACGCCGTTCAGGCTGCGGCTGCTAAAGGCGATGCGCCAGGGAATGCCGGCGCGATCCAGCGCCTGCGTCGCCGCGCTGCGCATCAGACAGGGTGCGTCGAACATCACCAACGGCAAGGGTTCGTCCCCTTCTCGCCACGGCGCCAGCGCGAAGCCTGGCGACGCGATCCAGTGCAACTGCCGCTGCCCCAGCGCCTGATGAAACGGCGTGCTCAAACCGCCGTCCCACGCCAGCGACAGATCCAGCTGGCCTTTCAGCACCCAGTCGATCAGCTCGGCATTGCGGGCGATGCGCGCCTCGATGCGCACCTTCGGATTGGCGCGCGCGAAGCTGCCCAACACCTGCGGCAGAAACGTCTCGCCGAAATCTTCCTGCAGCCCCAGCCGCACCGTGCCCTGCAGATCCAACCCGCGCACCGCGGCGGCGGCTTCGTCATTGAGCTCCAGCAGGCGGCGCGCGTAACCGAGTAGGGTTTCCCCCGCCTCGGTCATCACCATGCCGCGTCCGGCCTTGCGCAGGATCGGCGCGCCGACCTGCTGCTCCAGCTTTTTCAGGTGAGCGCTGACCGCCGACGTCGAACGTCCCAGCCGTTCCGCCGCCTTGGCGAAGCTGCCCAGCTCGACGCCGGTGACGAAGCTGCGCAAATCCTCGAGATCGAACGTGATTCGCCCCATGCTGACCATCCTGATTTTCTGAACCATCAATCAAAATAATACCGATTTTACTGATAAAGATGGCGTGTCACGCTCTCCCGGTCAATGTCTTTGCGGAGAATCCTTATGCTCGCGATGCAATACCGTTTCACCCTGCCCGCCGATTACGACATGGCGATCGTCCGCCGCCGCATCGCCGATTTCGGCCATCGGCTCGACGCCTGCCCGCAGCTGATCGTCAAAGCCTATCTGTACGCGCAGCGCAGCGAAGGCAGCGCCGAAAATCTCTACGCTCCCTTCTACCTGTGGAACAGCAGCGCCGGCATGAACGATTTCCTGGCCGGCGAAGGTTTCAGAGGCCTCAGCCAGGCGTTCGGCTGGCCGCGCGTCAATCATTGGCTGCCGTGGCTGACGCATTTCGATCGCCCTCATCTGGCCGAGGCCGCCTGGGCAACCTGTCAGGAACAGGCCATCATCCCCTACAGCGATCTCCCTGCGCTGCGTCGGCAACAGCAGGCGGCGCCCGGCGCGCTGGCCTCCATCGTGGCGTTCGACCCCGCCGAGTGGCGGTTAGTGCGGCTGGATTTATGGCGTGAACCGCCGCAGGCACGGCCGCAAAACGGCCAGCTGTTCCGCGTCGGCCATCTGTCCATCCCCTTTGACCACACTGCGCCGCGGGTTGACAGTCAAACTTGATATTGATAATCATTATCAACATTAAACATTCACTTGCGGCTCGCGGGATGCGTGCCGCTCTCCGGGGTCAACCGTCATGCCGTCATCACCGATCACACCTTACGCCACCACCTGCTGCATCGTGGGGGGCGGCCCCGCCGGGCTGATGCTCGGCTATCTGCTGGCGCGGGCGGGGATCGACGTGACGGTGCTGGAGAAGCACGCCGACTTTCTGCGTGATTTTCGCGGTGACACCATTCACCCGTCGACGCTGGAAGTCATGCATCAGCTGGGTCTGCTCGACGAACTGCTGACGTTGCCGCACCAACGCGCGGAATCCCTGCATGCCGAAGTCGCCGGACGCGACATCAAGCTGGCGGATTTCAGCCGCCTGCCGACGCGCTGCAAATTTATCGCCTTTATGCCGCAGTGGGAGTTCCTCAACTTTTTGGCCCAGCAGACCGCCGCCTTCCCCAACTTCAGGCTGCTGACCTCAACGCAGGTTCATGAGCTGCTGTACGACCGCGGCCAGGTGTGCGGCGTGCTGGCCGATACGCCGGAAGGCCCGATCCGCGTGCGCAGCCAGTTGGTGGTCGGCACCGACGGCCGCAACTCGGTGGTGCGCGAACAGGCGGCGCTCAGCAGCCGATCCTTCGGCGCGCCGCGCGACGTCTTGTGGATGAAGCTCAGCAAGCAGCCGGGCGATCCGGCCTGGTCGATGGGCCACACCGGGCCGAAACAGAACTTCATCATGATCGATCGCGGCGACTACTGGCAGTGCGGTTACTCGATCGATAAAGGCAGCTTCGATGCGATCCGCCGCAGCGGGCTGGAGAAATTTTTACTGCACCTCGCCGAGGTGGCGCCGTTCCAGGACGATCGCCTGCAGGAGATCGTCGAGTGGGATCAGGTCAAACTGCTGAGCATTCGCATTGATCGTCTGGATCGCTGGGCCAAACCGGGGGTGCTGTGCATCGGCGACGCCGCGCACGCCATGTCGCCGATCGGCGGCGTGGGCGTCAACCTGGCGATTCAGGACGCGGTGGCCGCCGCCAACGCCCTGATCCCGCCGCTGCGCCAGCATCGGCTGCAGCTGAAGCATCTGCTGAGCGTGCAGCGCCGGCGCGAATTCCCCACTCGCGCCATCCAGTTTTTGCAGATCAAAATGAGTCAGCGTAAGCCGGGTCAGCGCCGCGCCGCCGGCGGCTCGCGCCTGATCGCCCGCGTCGGCAACAGCCGCTGGCTGCCGCGCCTGTTCGGTCGCATCATCGGCCTGGGCTTTCGCCGCGAAACGCCGCGACATCTGTCCAACGAAACCAACCCGCCGGAATAACATTGGTGATTTTTTCATCGCACCGTATAATGGTTAAATCGAACGATTTAATTAACTGGAGCGATTAAATGTACGCACTCAGCGCGAACGAGGCGAAAACCCAATTCGGCGATTTGCTGCTCAAGGCGCAGCGTGAACCGGTGCAAATCAATCGCAACGGCAAACCGGTCGCCGTCGTCATGTCGGTAGAAGATTACCAGGCGCTGGAAGATCTCAAATTACGCGCGCTGCAGCAAAAAATCGCGCAGGCTACCGCCGAGGAAGACGCCGGTAAGGCGGTAGACGGCGATGCCTTCTTCAACCGTCTGCTCACCGATGAAACCGACTGAGATGCCCGCGTTTCGCCTCACCCCGCAAGCCCAACAAGATCTGCTGGCTATTCGCCATTTCACCGTCGAGCACTGGGGCCAAGCGCAATCTCGCCGCTATCTTGAGCAGTTGAGGGAGGTCATGCATCATCTGGCGGATATGCCGGAAGCGGGTAAGGCCCACTTTCACGATCTGGGCGAAGAAATACGCAGTTTTCCTTACGCCAGCCATAGGATCTATTACCGCAGCCGCCCTGCCGGCATCACCGTTCTTGCCATTCTGCATCAGGCGATGGTGCCCCACCGGCATCTGGAACAACGGCTGTAATTCTTCTTACTCAAAGGGGCACAGATGTTCACCGTCCGTCAGGCATTGGTAGAAGATTTAACCCAGGTGCGCGATATCGGCATCAGCACCTATCGTTCGCACTTCGGTGAGCTGTGGCACTACCCGCACGAGCTGGAGGCCTTTCTGGCCGAGGATTTTTCCGTCTCCGCGCTGGAACGGACGCTGCGCCAGCCGGACGTGTGCTGGCTGTTGGCCTATGAGAATGATGCCCTGGTCGGCTATGCGCGGGTGAACTTCGACAGCCTGCTGGCACCAACCGAACAAATCGGCGCAGAGCTGCAGAAAATCTATTTCCTGCCGGGCCATGCCGGCAACGGCTTTGGCCAGCACCTGTTCGAACAGGTGCAGCAGCGGGCTATCGACCGTCGGCAAAAAACGCTGTGGCTGGAGGTGCTGCAACGCAACACCCGCGCCCAACGTTTTTATCAGCGCCAGGGATTGAGCATGTGTGGCGAGACCTGCTACACCAGCGCCCAGGGCTCGATAGGCATCTGGTATATGAGCAAGGCGCTGTAACCGCGCCCCACTCCGCCTTCGTTAACGCGGCTCCCGCTGCAGCATCAGGAACAGCAAGGCAAACGCATTGGGCGCCAGATAGATCAGCGCCCCCAGCTGCACCGCCAACGGATCCTTCTTGGCCTGCCAGGCCATAAACCAGTCGCCGGCGACCACCATAAAGCCGACGCCCCACACCGCGATCGCGCAAAGCGCCCCCAACATCGCCCAGGCTTTGCCCTTGGCGAAGGCGGCGTAAGGGGCTTTCAATCGCCCGATCATCAGCACCACGCCCGCGGCCGCGAATAGGCCGGCCAGCGTTTCCAGCGTGGTGATGACCGCCAACCCCAACATGCAGGCCCAGTCGGCGCGGATCGCGCGCCACATCAGCCCCGGCGTTTGATAAGTATCCTGCATGGCGAGCAGCGGCCCAACCGCATTGCGCGCGGTGCCGGCGAAATCCGCCGTATTGTTCAACAGACTGAACAACCCCCACAGAGCCGGAAACAGGGACAGGACGATGCAACCGAGGCGTGACACAGTGATTTCATTCATGATGATGTTAGCTATCCATGGCAAGGGATTAATAAAGAACGCCTTTTAGATTAATCCATAACATCAGCAAGGAAAAACAACGGCACGACTTTCAGACATGCGGCTCCCATTTTTTCGTTCAAATCGCCACCAGCGCGCGTACGCCGTCCTGTTCCATATTGCTGCCGGCGCCGCGCTGCACGATGCTGCCGCGCGACATCACCAGATAGCTGTCCGCCAGATCGGCGGCGAAGTCATAGAACTGCTCCACCAGCAGGATCGCCATATCGCCGCGCGCCGCCAGCTGTTTGACCACTGCGCCGATCTCCTTGATCACCGAAGGCTGGATCCCTTCCGTCGGTTCGTCGAGAATCAACAGCTGCGGCCGGCAGGCCAGCGCCCGGCCGATCGCCAGCTGCTGTTGCTGCCCGCCGGAGAGATCGCCGCCGCGCCGATCCTTCATCTGCCGCAGCACCGGAAACAGGTCATAGATCGGATCCGGCACCGCGCGCGCGTCGGCGCCGGAAAAGCGCGCCAGCCCCATCAGCAGATTTTCCTCCACCGTCAGACGCGGGAAGATTTCCCGCCCCTGCGGCACATAGGCGATGCCCGCCTGCACCCGCTGATGCGGCTTTTTACCGGTGATGGCTTCGCCCTGCCAACGGACGCTGCCGCTGCGCGCCGGGATCAGCCCCATCAGGCATTTCAGCAACGTGGTCTTGCCCACGCCGTTGCGCCCCAGCAGGCAGGTCACCTCGCCGATGCGCGCCTCGAACGACAGGCCGCGCAAAATGTGGCTGCCGCCGTAAAACTGATTCAATTCCTCTACCTGCAGCATGATTACGCCTCCTCAGCGCCCCAGATATACCTCAATCACCCGTTCATCGGCCTGCACCTGCGCCAGCGATCCTTCCGCCAGCACCTGTCCCTGATGCAGCACCGTCACGCGATCGGCAATGGTTTCCACAAACCCCATGTCGTGCTCCACCACCATCAGCGAATGCTTGCCCGCCAGCTCGCGGAACAGTTCGGCGGTGTAGTCGGTTTCGGCGTCGGTCATGCCGGCCGCCGGCTCGTCGAGCAGCAGCAGGTGCGGTTCCTGCACCAGCAGCATGCCGATCTCGAGAAACTGTTTCTGCCCGTGGGACAGCAACCCGGCGGGCCGGTGGCGCTCATGCCCCAGCCGCAGGGTCTTCAGCATCTCGTCGATGCGGTCGCGCTGCTCGCTGCTCAGGCGAGCGCGCAGGCAGGCCCACACCGACTTGCGGGTTTTCTGGGCGATCTCCAGATTTTCGAACACCGTCAGCGCCTCGAACACCGTCGGTTTTTGAAACTTGCGGCCAATGCCGGCGTGGGCGATCTGCATCGGCGCCAGCCGAGTCAGATCGACGGTCTGGTCGTAAAACACCCTGCCGCTGTCCGGCCGGGTTTTGCCGGTGATCACATCCATCAGCGTGGTCTTGCCGGCGCCGTTGGGGCCAATCACGCAGCGCAGTTCGCCGACGCCGATGCGCAGCGACAGATCGGTCAGCGCGCGAAAACCGTCGAAGCTGACGTTGACGTTGTCGAGCTGCAGCACCGGATCGGTTTGCTGCCGGTATTTGTCCGCCGGCAGCGGATGGGTAAACAGTTCGTCGGTCACTTGCATCGCCTTCATGAGGTTTTCCTCCGCCGCAGCAGGCCGATCACTCCTTTGGGCAGAAACAGCGTGACGACGATAAACATCAGGCCGAGGAAGAACTGCCAGTATTCGGGAATGGCCATGGTGAACCAGCTCTTGGCGCCGTTGACGATGCCGGCGCCGAGCAGCGGCCCCACCAGCGTGCCGCGCCCGCCGAGCGCCACCCAGATGGCGGCCTCGATCGAGTTGGTCGGCGACATTTCGCCGGGGTTGATGATGCCGACCTGCGGCACATAGAGCGCGCCGGCCAGCCCGCACAGCACCGCCGACAGCGTCCAGACGAACAGCTTGAAGCCCTTCGGGTCGTAGCCGCAGAAGGTCAGGCGGTTTTCCGCATCGCGCACCGCGGTCAGCACCCGGCCGAATTTGCTGCGCGCCAGGGCAAAGCCGATGGCCAGGCTGGCGGCCAGCAGCAGCACCGTCGCCAGGAACAGCGCCACCCGCGTGCCGGCGGCGGTGATGGGAAAGCCGAGCAGCGTGGTGAAACCGGTAAAGCCGTTATTGCCGCCGAAGCCGGTCTCGTTGCGAAAGAACAGCAGCATGCCGGCATAGGTCAGCGCCTGGGTCATGATCGAGAAATACACCCCTTTGATTTTCGAGCGAAAGGCGAAGTAGCCGAACAGGAAGGCCAGCAGGCCCGGCACCAGCACGATCAGGCACAGCGCCCAGGCGAAATGCTGGGTGCCGCTCCAGAACCACGGCAGCTCATTCCAGGAGAGGAACGCCATAAATGCCGGCAGCCCGTCGCCCGCCGCCTGCCGCATCAGGTACATGCCCATGGCGTAGCCGCCGAGCGCGAAGAATAGCCCGTGGCCGAGCGACAGCAGCCCGGCATAGCCCCACACCAGATCGAGCGCCACCGCCACCACCGCGTAGCACAGGATCTTGCCCGCCAGCGTCAGGGTATAGGTGGACACCGCCAGCGGATGATCCGCCGGCAACAGCGTCAAGAACGGCATCACCAACAGCGCCAGCAACGCCAGCGCGCCGATGCTCAACGCCAGCCGGGGCGCTTTCTGCACGCCGGTTACGGTCAATGGTTGGCTCATCAGTCAATCACCCTGCCCTTGAGGGCGAACAGCCCCTGCGGACGCTTTTGAATAAACAGAACGATCAGCACCAGGATCAGGATCTTGCCCAACACGGCGCCGATCTGCGGTTCGAGGATCTTATTGACGATGCCGAGGCCGAAAGCCGCCGCCACCGTCCCCGCCAGTTGGCCGACGCCGCCGAGCACCACCACCAGGAACGAATCGATGATGTAACCTTGCCCCAGCTCCGGCCCGACGTTGCCCAACTGCGACAGCGCCACTCCGCCGAGCCCGGCGATGCCGGAACCCAGCCCGAAGGCCAGCATGTCCACCCGCCCGGTGGGCACGCCGCAGCAGGCGGCCATCGCGCGGTTTTGCGTCACCGCGCGCACGTTCATGCCGAGCCGGGTCTTGTTCAGCAACAGCCAGGTCAACGCCAGCACCAGCAGCACGAACGCGATCACCGCGATGCGGTTCCACGGCAACACCAGGTTCGGCAACAGCTGCACGCCGCCCGACAGCCACGCCGGGTTGGCGACCTCGACGTTCTGCGCGCCGAACAGCACCCGCACCAGCTGGATCAGCACCAGACTGATGCCCCAGGTGGCCAGCAGGGTTTCCAGCGGCCGGCCGTACAGGTGGCGGATCACCGTGCGTTCCAGCGCCATGCCGATCCCGGCGGTGATGGCGAACGCCACCGGCAGCGCCGCCAGCGGATAGAGCGCCAGCCACTGCGGCGCAAACTGTTGAAACAGCCCCTGCACCAGATAGGCCGAATAGGCGCCGAGCATCAGCATTTCGCCATGCGCCATATTGATGACGCCGAGCAGGCCGTAGGTGATCGCCAGACCAAGCGCCGCCAGCAGCAGGATCGAACCGAGCGACAGGCCGCTGAACGCCTGGCCGAGCAGATCGCCGATCATCAGGCGATGCTGCACGCGCTGCAGGCTGCGCTGCGCCTCGGCGCGCACCGCGGCGTCCGGCTCATTGGCCGCGTCGGTCAAGGCTTGCAGCCGCGCGCGGGTTTCCGGCTCGCCCGATTCCCCCAGCAGCCGCACTGCATTGAAGCGCACCTGCGGGCTGGCGTCGGTCAATTGCAGGTTCGCCAGCGCAATGCTCAGCGCGTCGCGTACCTGCGGGTCTTTCTCCTGCCCCAGCCGCCGGGTCAACAGCGGCAACTGTTCGCCCTGCGCCTCGCGCTGCAGCGCGGTCGCCGCCTGCAGCCGCACCGCCGCATCCGCGCTGACCAGCCGCTGCGCCGACAACGCGTTGGCGATCAGAATGCGCAGCCGGTTGTTCAGCCACACCTTCTTCGGCTCGCCAACCGGGGCCGCCTCACCTTCAAGCGGCAGATAGCGGTCGCCCTGGCGGATAAAGGCGCGTTTCGCCTCGTCGATCGCCACGGTTTCCTGCTGCAGCCCCTGCAGCAACGGCAGACGCGCAGGATCCGGCTCGGCCGCCCACGCCTGCAGCAGTTTGGCCTGCTGCGCGCGAGTGGCCGCCGCGAACTCATCGGCCGGCCCGGCCTGCGCCAGCAGGGGCCAGGCGCACAATAGCCACAGCCCGGCGCGCAGAGAGGATAAAAACGGAGATTGCATCAGCTGCCTCTTCTGTTGGGCCGGCGCGCGTCGAGCCGCGCCGGCGCTGAGTGACGTTACTTGCCGCCTTTCACCGGGTAATCCGGTTTTTTGTCGTTGCCGGCGATATACGGGCTCCACGGCTGCGCACGCACCGGCGCTTCGGTCTGCCACACCACGTTGAACTGGCCGTTGCTCTCGATCTCGCCGATCATCACCGGTTTGTGCAGGTGGTGGTTGGTTTTGTCCATGGTCAGCGTGAAGCCCGACGGCGCGGCGAAGGTTTGCCCGGCCATCGCCGCGCGCACCTTATCGACGTCGGTGGTGCCGGCCTTTTCCACCGCCTGCGCCCACATGTGCAGGCCTACGTAAGTGGCTTCCATCGGATCGTTGGTCACCGCGGTGGCGTAATTCGGCAGATTGTGCGCCTTGGCGTAGGCTTTCCACTGGCTGACAAACTGTTTATTGGTCGGGTTATCCAGCGATTCGAAGTAGTTCCAGGCCGCCAGGTTGCCCACCAGCGGTTTGGTGTCGATGCCGCGCAGCTCTTCCTCGCCGACCGAGAAGGCGATCACCGGCACGTCGGTGGCCTTGACGCCTTGGTTGGCGAGTTCTTTGTAGAACGGCACGTTGGAATCGCCGTTGATGGTGGAGATCACCGCGGTGTTGCCGCCGGCGGCGAACTTCTTGATGTTGGCGACGATGGTCTGGTAATCGCTGTAGCCGAACGGCGTATAGACCTCTTCGATATCCTTGTCCTGCACGCCTTTGCTGTGCAGGAAGGCGCGCAGGATCTTGTTGGTGGTGCGCGGATAGACGTAATCGGTGCCCAACAGGAAGAAGCGCTTGGCGCCGCCGCCGTCCTCGCTCAGCAGGTATTCCACCGCCGGGATCGCCTGCTGGTTCGGCGCCGCGCCGGTGTAGAACACATTTGGCGACATCTCTTCACCTTCGTATTGCACCGGATAGAACAACAGTCCGTTCAGCTCCTCAAACACCGGCAGCACCGACTTGCGCGACACCGAAGTCCAGCAGCCGAACACCGCCGCCACCTTGTCCTGGCTCAGCAGCTGGCGCGCCTTTTCGGCGAACAGCGGCCAGTTGGAGGCCGGATCCACCACCACCGGCTCCAGCTTTTTGCCGAGCACCCCGCCTTTGGCATTGATCTCGTCGATGGTCATCAGCGCCACATCCTTCAGCGGCGTCTCGGAAATCGCCATGGTGCCGGAGAGCGAACTCAGAATGCCGACCTTGATGGTGTCGGCGGCCTGCGCGCTCCAGGCCAGGCCCAGGCCGATCGCGGCGGCGGACAGCGCAAAAGCTTTGATAAAACGACGACGTTGCATAGTTCAAACTCCTGATGTGTGTGAAATCAAAATCGTTACGCCGAGCGCGCAGGCTGCTGAGCCCGCGCCTGGTGCAACATGTGCAGCGTTATTTTTCGTACCTCTGCCTTGCTGACGGCGATATGCTCGCCGAGCAGCGTTTGCGCCGCCCCGCTTTGCCGCTGCAGGATCGCCTGCAAAATGGCGGCGTGTTCGCGGTAGGTGGCGTCCACCCGCGCCTGCTGGGTGAAATCCAGCCGGCGAATGATGCGGATTTTTTCGGTCAGTTCGCGGTGAATGCGCGCCATTTCGCCGTTGCCCGCCGCGGCCACTAACGCCTGATGAAACTGCTCATCGTGCTGCGACACCGCCTTGCCGTCCGCCAGGCGCGGCGCTTCGGCCCAAAAACGGCTCAGCGCCGCCAGCGCGCCTGGCGTTTCCCCGGCCGGGCGTTCGCACAGCCGTTTCACCGCCTCTTGTTCCAGCACGATGCGCAGGTCGTACAGCTCTTCGAAGTAGGCGAAATCGAACGGCCGCACCTGCCAGCCGCTGCGAAACAGCACCTCGACATAGCCTTCGCGCTCCAGCCGAAACAGCGCCTGGCGCACCGGCGTGCGGCTGGCCGCCATGCGCTGCGCCACCTCGCTTTCGCTGAAGCGATCGCCCGGCAGCAGGCGAAACTCGAAGATGTCGGCCTTGAGCTGCAGATAAATGCGCTCCGCCAGCCCCTCCGGGCGCGCCTTGTGCTCTCCGTTGGTGATTTGCATCATCGCTTCTCCGTTCAGACCGCCTTTTCCAGCCACAGCAGGGCGTCGCCCGGCCCGACCGGCCGCCCCTGCCGGCAGCTGATGCGCTTAACGATCCCGGCGCGCGGCGCGGTGACCGCCAGCTCCATTTTCATCGCCTCGACCACGATCAGCGGCTGCCCGGCCGCCACCGCCTGCCCCGGTTCCACCAAGATCTTCCACACGCTGCCGTTCAGATCGGCGCTGACCAGATCGCCGTCGATGGCGTCTTCTTCCTCCGGCGGCAACAGCTGCGCCTCGGCCTCGTCGTCATCGCTGCGCCAGCGCGCCACTTCGGCGCTGAACGCCTGCTGCTGGCGATGCTGGAAGTCGGCGATCGCCCCGGCGTTGTCGGCCAGGAAACGGGTGTAGGCGGCGAAGTCGAACTCGCTCTCGTCGATGCGCACCTGCATGCGCCCTTCGCGGAACGCTTCGCGCTGCTCGTCCAACTCTTGCTCGCTGACCGGGTAGAAGCGCACCTGATCGAAAAAGCGCAGCAGCCAGGGCTCACCGGCGGTGAACTGCGGGTTTTTGAGGAATTTGTTCCAGATCGGCAGCGTGCGCCCCACCAGCTGGTAACCGCCCGGCGAGTCCATGCCGTAGATGCACATGTACATGCCGCCGATGCCGACCGTCCCTTCGGCGGTATGGGTGCGCGCCGGGTTGTATTTGGAGCTCAGCAGGCGATGGCGCGGATCGAGCGGCACCGCGCAGGGCGCGCCGAGGTACACGTCCCCCAGCCCGAGGATCAGGTAGCTGGCGTCGAACAGAATGTCGCGCACCTGCTCGCGTCGGCTCAGGCCGTTGATGCGCTGAATGAAATCGACGTTGTTCGGCAGCCAGGGCGCCGAGGCGCGCACCGTCTGCTGATAGCGATCCACCGCCCCCAGCGTGGCCGAATCCTCAAACGCCATCGGCAGCCACACGGTGCGCGTAGGCACCTTCAGGCGGCTGACGTCCCCCAGCGCCCGTTCGCGCGCCAGCAGGCGCTGCAGCAGGTCGGCCTGGCTAATCTGCCGGCTGTCGTAGCGGATCTGCAGCGAACGCACGCCCGGAGACAGCTCCGCCACGCCCGGTATCGCCTCCTCACGCAGCGACTGCATCAGCAGATGAATGCGCAGGCGCAGCGCCAGATCGAGCACGTTGTCGCCGTACTCCATCAGGATGTAGCCGTCCCCCGCCTGGCGATACGACACCGCCGGGCGCCCCTCCGCCGCCGGCAGCGCTGCCAGCACCGCGGCGGAAACGGTCTCCGCCGGGGCCAGATCCGGCGGCGGCAGGGTGATGGCCTTCACCGCCGCCAGCGCTTCGATGCTGCCGAGCTGCGCCTGCTCCAGCGACTGCGCCTGCCGGAAGCCGATCGGATGGAAACAGATGCGGTCGCCCGGCTTCACCTGCCCCACTTTCCACAGTTCGGCCTTGGCAATGGTCACCGGGCAGACGAAGCCGCCGAGGCTCGGCCCATCGCGGGTCAGGATCACCGGGAAGTCGCCGGTGAAGTTGATCGCGCCGATGGCGTACTCGCAGTCGTGCACGTTGGAAGGGTGCAAACCGGCTTCGCCGCCGTCCTCCCGCGCCCACTCGGGCTTCGGCCCCGCCAGGCGCACGCCGAGGCGGTTGGAGTTGTAATGCACCTGCCAGTCGGTGGCGAAGAAGGCCTCTATCGATTCGGCGGTGAAAAAGTCCGGCGCGCCGTGCGGCCCGTACAGCACGCCGATGTGCCATTGATCGCCGTAGTGCGGGATCAGGCTGTCGTCCATCGCCTGCGGCGCGGCGATCGGCGCCGGCGTGGTGCTGGCCGCCAGCGCCGGTTGGGCGATCGCCAGCATGTCCGCCACGCGCAAGGTGCGCCCGGCGTGGCCGCCGAACTGCCCGAGCGCGAAGGTAGAGCGGCTGCCGAGATATACCGGCACGTCGAAGCCGTTACGCACCGCCAGATAGGTACGGCAGCCGTGCGTAGCGCGCCCCAGCGTCAGCACCTGCCCGGCCCGCACCGTAATCGGCCGCCAATACGCAACCGCCTCGCCGTCCAGATCGGCCGGGCAGCTGGCGCCCGTCAGCGCGATGGTGGCGTCGCAGTGAAAGCGCAGCGTCGGCCCCTGCAGGGTAAACTCCAGCCCGGCCGCCGCCGGATGGTTGCCGACGATGCGGTTGGCCAGCCGAAACGCGAAGTCGTCCATCGGGCCGGACGGCGGCACGCCGATGTCCCAATAGCCGAGGCGGCCGGGATAATCCTGCACGCTGCTGTAGGTGCCGGGTTGCAGCACTTCGAGGCAGTGCGGCTGGAAACGCAAATCGTCCAGCAGGCGCGTCCAGACGTCGCCGCGCTGAAATTGCGGCGTGGCGATCACCTGCCGCAGATAGTCGAGGTTGGTGGCGATGCCGTGCAAACGGGTCGCCGCCAGCGCCACGCGCAGTTTTTCCAGCGCCTGCGCCCGATCGGCGCCGTGCACGATCAGCTTGGCGATCATCGGGTCGTAAAACGCCGAAACTTCGCTGCCGGTCGCCACCCAGCCGTCGAGGCGCACGTCGTCAGGGAAATGCACCTCGGTCAGCACGCCGGGGCTGGGCTGGAAGTTTTTCAGCGGATCTTCGGCATAGAGGCGCACCTCGATCGCCGCGCCCTGCGGTGCGCGGCGCAACGCCGCCCAATCCAGCGCGTCACCCGCCGCCACCTGCAGCATGCATGCGATCAGATCCAGACCGGTGACCATCTCGGTAACCGGGTGCTCTACCTGTAAGCGGGTGTTCACTTCCAGGAAATAAAACTCGTCGCGCGCGGCGTCGTAAATGAACTCCACCGTGCCGGCGCTGCGGTAATTCACCGACTCGCCCAGCGCCACCGCCGCCCGATGCAGCGCCTGGCGGGTCGCCGCCGGCAGATGCGGCGCCGGGGTTTCCTCCACCACCTTTTGGTTGCGGCGCTGCAGTGAACAGTCGCGCTCGCCGAGCGCCGCCACCTGCCCCTGGCCATCGCCGAAAATCTGCACCTCGACGTGGCGCGCCCGATCGACGAAGCGTTCGATAAAGGCGCCGGCGTCGCGGAAGAACTGCTCCCCCAGCCGTTTGACGCTGTCGTAGGCGTCGCGCAGCGCCGCCTCGTCGTCACAGCGCGTCAGGCCGATGCCGCCACCGCCGGCGGTGCTTTTCAGCATCACCGGGTAGCCGATGCGCGCGGCGGCGGCGACCGCCTGCTCAACGCTCTCCAGCAAGCCGGTACCCGGCGTCATCGGCACCCCGGCCAACGCCGCCAGCTCGCGCGCCCGGTGCTTGAGGCCGAACTCGCGTATCTGCGCCGCCGTCGGGCCGATAAAGGCAATGCCCGCCGCCTCGCAGGCGTCGGCAAACTCGGCGCTCTCGGACAAAAAGCCGTATCCGGGGTAGATCGCCTGCGCGCCGGTGGCCGCCGCGGCCGCGAGGATCTTGTCGATGCGCAGGTAACTGTCGGCGGCCTTGTCGCCGCCGAGCGCCACCGCCCTGTCGGCTTCGGTGACGTGCGGCGCATTGCGGTCGGCGTCGGAATAAACCGCCACGCTGGTGACGCCCAGGCGTTTCAGGGTGCGAATGGCGCGGCAGGCGATTTCGCCGCGGTTAGCGATCAGTACGGTAGTAAACATGTTCATGCCCCCTTAATGCTGACGAGATAGTCGCGCCAGCCGCCAAACTCAGTGATATCCGTGGCGCCTTCCAGCGCCCAGGCTTCGCAGATAAACCCCTTCACCCGCCGGCCGTCCGCCAGCAGCAGCGTGCCGATGCCCAATGGCGCCGGGATTTCCGCCACAAACTCGCCAAAACGGGCCAGCGGGATGTCCCACAGCTCTACGCGGATCGCCGCCCCCTGCGCCGCGCGCGCCAGCCCCGGCTTCGGCGGATCGGTATCGGCCAGCGCGTAGAGGCGATAACAGGGGGCGGTGACGGTTTGCTCTACCCACACCGCGTCGCGCTGCGTCAGCTGGGCGTTGAGCGGCATGCCGCTAAGGTGAGCGCCTACTACCGCCAGACGCACGTGTCCCGAAGACGGGGCCGGCGCCGGCTGCGGCGGCAATGCCCGGCCGATAGCGCCGAGCGGCAAGGCGCTTTGCCGTTGCCAGCGCAGGCCAAACGCCGCCAGCGCCCGGTCATGCCAGGCGGGCGCAATCAGGGTGATGCCCGCCGGCAGACCGTCTTCGCGCAGCGGTCCCGGCAGCGCCAGCGCGCTCAGATCGGCCAGGTTGGTGAAATTGGTGTAAGTGCCGAACTGCGAATTGAACAGCACCGGTTCCTGCGCCATCTCCGCCAGGGTGCGGATAGTGGGCGCGGTCGGCACCACCAGCGCGTCGAACGGCGCCAGCCGCTGGGCGATCTGCCGCGCCAGCTCGGCGCGCAGGTATTCCGCCTTGTAGGCGTCGCAGGCGCTGTAGCCGAGGCCGTTACCAACGATGCCGCGCACCACCGGATCGATAGCCTGCGGGTTCGCTTCCAGCACCTGCTCAATGGCTACCGTGCGCTCCGCTACCCAGGGGCCGTAATACAGCTGTTCCGCCAGAGTGCGAAACGGCGCGAAATCGAGGGGTTCCAGCGTGGCGCCGCCCGCCTGCAGCTGCGCCAGCGCTCGGTGAAACGCCCGCTCGGCCTGCACGTCGCCGAAAAACTCCAGCTGGGCGGGAACGGCGAAACGCGGCGCGGCGGGGATATCCGCCGGCGCGGTATGCGGATCGGCGCGGGAATACGGATCTGCCGCGTCAAAGCCGCTCGCCAGCTCCGCCACCTGCGCGGCATCGGCCACCGTCAGCGCGAAGATCGAAACGGTGTCGTTCAACCGGCAGGCCGGCACCACGCCGCGATTGGACAACCGCCCCTTGGTCGGCTTCAGCCCGACGATGTTGTTGAACCCGGCGGGCACGCGCCCCGAACCGGCGGTATCGGTGCCCAGCGCGAACGGCACCAGGCCGCGCGCCACCACCGAAGCGGAGCCGGAACTGGAACCGCCGCTGACGTAGCGGCTGTCGAAGCTGTTGACCACCGCGCCATAAGGTGAGCGGGTGCCCACCAACCCGGTAGCGAACTGGTCGAGGTTGGTTTTACCGAGGGCGATCGCCCCGGCGGCGCGCAGGTGGGCGACCACGGTGGCGTCCGCCGCGGCCTGATAGGTGAACGCCGGGCAGGCGGCGCTGGTCGGCCAGCCGCCGACGTCGATATTGTCTTTGATGGCAAAGGGCACGCCGAACAGCGGCAGGCGGCTGAGATCGCCGGCGACCGCTTCGAGCCTCTGTGCCAGCTGCCGATACTGCTGCTCGCGCTGCGCCGACGTGGCGAGATACAGCCAGGCGTTATCGTCCGGGTTCAGGCCGGCGACCAGCGTTTCGATCGTCACACTGACGCAGGCAAGGCGCTCGCCCGCCGGACGGGTTTGATAATGGTGCTGCCATTCACTGAGGGTAAAACCGCACGCTTCAACAGGTTCGCTCATCGGCTGAATTCCATCTGGTACACAAGATGGGATCCAACAGAGCAACCGTCGTGCCAATTTTTAATCTCATGATTTCAATAAATTATAATTAAAACTTATGACAGCAGCGGCAAACGGGCTGCACCAGCGGCGCGCAGCGGGAGAACAAAAAGAGTGCAATGGCGGGATGACGCAGAGGAAAAAACGGGGCGGCGACACTCGCCGCCCCGCAGGCCGATGGGGATCAGTCGTTGATGCGTTTCAAACCGACCGGCGTAATGCAGTAGGTCTGTTGCTTGCCCTTCTCCGTCAGCCGCAGGTGCTGCATTTCGTTGACGATCGCCAAGCGGTTGTCCGGCTCTTCATGCCGCAGTTGAATCACTTCACCGCCGTAACCCGACAGCGGCAACACCCAGGTTTTGGCCGGTTGATTCTGGCTGCCGATGACGTCGTAACTGAGCAAGACATTGCCGTCCGCATCCGTCACGCTGAGGAAGGCGTAGCTGTCGGCAAAGTAGTGGTGAGCAATCCCCGCCGCCAGCGTGACAGTAACGGTTTTCTTCACCAGATCGATGGCGCCGGTCAGGAACTGGCGATCGCCGATCCCTTTGGCAGCCACGGTAAACGCATTGCCGACGTTGGCACCCGGCGGCGTATTGTCGGCCGGCAGGCAATCCCGATAGGTCGCCAACAGTGACTCGCGCTGCGGCTCGGCAAAGGCGCCGATCGCCAGATAAATATCATCTTTGAACGACGATGATGGCGCATAGTAAGCCGGCAGCAGATGACGCAAACGCTGCGCCGCCTGTTCCAGGCGCGCCAGCAGCGCTTGTTCAGGATCGCCGGACAGCGCCGGGTTTTTCAGCCCGCTTTTTTCGATACGCAGCACGTTGGTTTTGTTTTTATTATCGATAACCCCGGTCGCCGCCGGATTCAGGCGCACCCGACTCGGCTCCACATGGTAAATCTCGATGTCATCGCCCTCGGCAAACGGCAGCTCGTCATGACTTAAGGTAGCCTGAGTGCCCTGAATCTCCTTGCTGAAGCGCACCGCGCCCTGCCGATCGCGCAGCGTCACCCGTGCATAGGTTTCACCCGGGAAGTAGGCGTGCGGCGTGGTGCTGGTCACGTCAACCACCACCGCTCCTTTGGCGCGATCGACGACCACGGTGGCAAAGACCGCATCGCTCAGGCCCAACAGATTGATCTCCTGAGAAACGATCGGCGAAGCGGCTTTGCGCTCAAAGCGAAGCGTCACCGCGTTTTTCCCCTGTTTCACCGTCAGGTATTCCGCCGTCGGCCGATATTTACGATCTTTGCCGGTCGGCAACCGCAGGGTATACACGCCGATCGGCAGCGCAGTCAGCGCCAGGGTCGGCGTGTCGATACGGACTTTGTGGGCATAGCGCGCCCCTTCCATCAGGATCAGATCTTCACCGTAGATCTGCGCAAAGTCATCGATATCCAGACTTAGGGTGACGTCGCCTTTCAGCCCGCTGGCCTTGAGCTGGCAGGAGTCGACCAGCCGCAGCGAGGAATCCAGCTTCAGCTGCGCCTGCACCGCCGGCAGACTCTGCGCGTCCACCAGTTGATACAGCGGATACACCGCCTTGGCGTGGCTGAACGCGTTGCGATCGCGCTGCGCTTGGGTGATCACGCCGCCGGTCAGCTCGACGAACGGCGTCACGTCGATCTGCTCACCGGCCGCGGCGAAGCTTGCCGACAGCAGATCCAGCAAGGCATGTTCCGACGGCACGAAGCCCGGCGTGTTGCAGCTTTGACGATATTGCTGATTAAAGTGCGTGAAGGCGTTCTTGCCTGCCTTGTCGACCATCAGCATCGCGAAGAACAGCTTGGAGCGCAGATCCCACTGGTTGAGCGGCGTGCCCTGAGCGATCAGATCGATGATTTTCTTCTCGACGCCGGCCGCGTTGCCGTAGTTATACAGCCACCCCTCCTGGTATTTGCGTTCCCCCAGCATCACGTCCTGATAGCAAGCGGCATAAATATTGTTCCACATCTCACCGGTGGAGAAATATTTGTCGCCCATAAAGTGCCCCTGATAGCCGTGCGCGATCTCATGCAGGCTGCCCCAGTTGCTGTCTTTCGGCGTCAGCCAGAAGCTGCTGACCGAGTTGCTGGTTTCCGCCGTCCAGCGGCCGCCGTAATACGCGGCGCCGGCGCCATGCTTATCGGCCTTCATAAAGTAGCGGTTGCGAATATTGCGATCGGATTCGTGTTCAGCCTCGAACGAGACGCCGGTCAGCGCATTGTAGAAAGTGAAAATGCGATCGTAGTAGGCGATCAGCCCGTCGATGTTTTTCGCGTCGCCCAGCGACTTCAGCGCCGGTTTACTGATTTTCGGCACCAGCAACACTGCGTACTCCGCATCGACCAGGGCAAACTCGGCGTCCCGATCGTCCCAGCGGGCAAAGAACGCGGCTTCGTTTTCGCCACGACGATAAACCGGCAGCGCTTTCGCCGTGTCCGGGTACTCGAACTCCAGCACCGGCTCGCCCTGCCCATACGGCGTATCGATGAACGGCACCGAGACGGCATTGACCTGGGCCTCGACCCAGCTCGCGCCAACGCTGAATTCCGCCTCCGTTTTGCTGTCGTCATTCAGCAAGCGCAGCGTGAGCTTGCCGGTAAACGCCGCGTTGGTCTGGCGCACTCGCAGCACCTGCCCGGCGGCGAGAATGATGCCCAGGTGCTGGCGATCGTGATCGATGCCTTTGCTCATGCCTGCCGCATCCAGCCAGACAGGCCGGGTCAACGTGTAAAGTGATTGGGTTTTCGTGATGGTTGGCATCCTGCTTTCCTCATGGTTTGGGTGATTGAATTGACCATGAAAAAGTAACCGGATAGGCGGCACGCCCTCCATCGATGACGGATGGCTGAGGGCCAGTACAACAACGGCGGGCGGGAGAAAGATAATAAAAAAGGCGCAACCTTGCGATTGCGCCTGATGTTCGATGAACGCTGCGCGTTACTCGCCGCGAACGCGCTGCGCCAGCCCTTTGAGGAAGTAGCGCAGCATCTGATCGCCGCACGGGCGGTAGTTCTTGGTGCCCTCTTTGCGGAACAGCGCGCTCAGCTCCGGCTTGGAGATGCGGAAATCCACCGCGGTGAAAATCTGGTGCATGTCGGTGTCTTTCAGCTCGAACGCCACGCGCAGCTTTTTCAGCACCAGGTTGTTGGTGATTGGCAGCTCAACCGCCGGCGCCGGGAACTTGTCGTCCTTGCCGCGTTTGAAGAACACCAGGCCGTTGAGGAAGTGCGCCATCACTTCGTCCGGGCACTTCTCGTAGCCCGGCTCGCCTTCTTTGATCACGTAAGCGTCCATCGCCGACACCGCCACCTCGAAATCGTCCAGTTTGATAATCTCGACCATTTTGGCGTTGTTAATGCTCAGCATATAGCGCACGCTGCGCAGCACGTCGTTGTTCATCATGGGATTGCATTGCCTTATTTGTCTAACGGGGACGTGCGCATTGTAAAAAAATGCCCCATACCCAAAATAATTGGAGTTGCATCGCGGCGGCAAATTTGTAAGCCCCCGGAGCATAGTTAACTATGTGACCGGGGCGCGCAAATGCAGCCAACAAAGAGGCAGCTCCAAGTATGACGGGTATGGCCGCACACCTTGAATGTGCGGCAGTATAGGGATCGGCAAGGGGTTTCTCAATCGATTTGGCTTTTTTGCTGATACAGCGGGATGTCTTCGCCGATGATGTACTTGTTGCGCAGCAGCGACGAGACCTTGTCCATGATCATCACCACCACCACCAGGATCAGGGTGATGAACATCACCACGTCCCAGTTCCACAGCCGCATGTTCTCCGCGTACACCAGGCCGATGCCGCCGGCACCGACGAAACCCAGCACCGCCGCAGAGCGGGTGTTGGATTCGATCTGGTACAGGCTGAGCGCCAGGAAGGTGGGGAACGACTGGGTGAAGATGCCGTAGCGGTGCTTCTGCAACCCGTTGGCGCCCACCGCCGTCAGGCCGCGGCTCGGGGACTTGTCCACCGCCTCGTGCCCTTCGGCGTACAGTTTGCCCAGCAGCCCGACATCCTGCATCACGATAGCCAACACCCCGGCCAGCGGCCCCATGCCGACGGCGCGCACGAAGATCAGCCCCCAGATCGCCATATCGATACCGCGCAGCACGTCCAGCAAGCGGCGCACCAGCACCGAAATTGGCCGCAGCAACGGCGTCGACATCACGTTGCGCGCGGCGAAGAACGACAGCGGCAGCGCGATCAGCGACGCGGTGATGGTGCCGGCAAACACGATGGCGATGGTGATGCCAATCTGCTGGAAGTAGTACATGAACGGCCAGTTGGCGAAGTCATGCCAGACGAACATGCGCAGGAAATAGCGCCCCAGCTGCTGGCAGCCGTTGATAAACTGCGGCCAACTAATGCCGAAGACCAGGAAGAAGAACACGTAGTACAGCACGATCGCCAAGGCGATCAGGCCGACGGTGCGCAGGTAACGCCCCTGCTGCGCGAAGATCGCCGGATGCTGCTGTTTTAGCTGGCGCAGCGTTTCCGCCGACGCCGGAGTGCCCGCTGTCATTTTGCCCCCTCCACCACGCGCTTGCGCAGCTCGCCCGACACATAGTCGAGCACGGAAACCACCACGATGATCAGCAGCAGCGTCATGCTGACCTGATCGTAGCGGTCGAGTTTAATGTTGGTCATCAGCTCCTGGCCGATGCCGCCCGCCCCCACCAGCCCCAAAATGGTCGACTGGCGAAAGTTGATCTCCAGCCGCATGAAGCTGTAGGAGAGAAACACCGGCTTCACCTGCGGCCACAGGCCAAAGCGCATGCGCTGCAGCGGCGTGGCGCCGCAGGCCGCCAGCCCGCGCACCGGTTTGTTGGAGGCGGTTTCGATCGATTCGTAGAACAGCTTGGTCAGGCTGCCGATGGTGTGCAGCGCCAGCGCCAGGAAGCCGGGAATGGCGCCGATGCCGAACGCCATCACGAACATCACCGCCCACGCCAGCTCCGGCATGGTGCGCAGAAACGCCACCAGCGTGCGGATCGCCAGCCGCACCGAGGCCGGAGTATAGGTGTTGCCGGCCGCCAGGAACGCCAGCACGGTCGCCACCAGCACCGAAAAAATGGTCGCCGCCAGCGCCAGCTGCAGGGTCTCCCAGATCAGCGGCAACTGGATGTTCAGGCGATAGCCCCAATAGGCCAGCGAGCCTTCGGTGCGCCCGTCGGCGAACAGCAGGTGCCAGTGCAGCGTCGGCACGGTTTCGGCCAGATAGTCGAAGAAGTGCGGAATAGACACCCAGACGGTGTGCAGGTTGAACTCGGCGAGGTTGCCGGCGCCCAGGTACAGCACCACCAGCCCGAGCGACCACAGCAGCGCTTCGCGCTTTTGCTTGCTGCGGATCCGTTGGTAATAGTGTGCGAAATCGGTATTCAAAACAGGTCTTCCATCGTTATGGAACAAGGGGTTCAGCATGCTGAACCCCTTCATTCGGGCGGCCGAGGCAGCCGGGAATCAACGGTCGCCTTTGGTCAGCTCGCGCTTCATATCGATGATGGTCTGGTATTCCGCCAGGGTGGTGTCGCCGATGTGCTGTTTGCCGCCCATCGCTTTGATAAAGCACGCGTGATCGTCTTTATCCAGCTTCTTGATGGCGGTGACCACTTTGGCCTTAAAGTCGGCCGGCAGCGAGTTGCTCACCAGGATCGGGCCGTTCGGGATCAGCGGCGACTGCCAGATGATGCGGATCTGTTTCATCAGGTCCGGGTGATCCATGCGGATCATGCGGGTGAACGCGCCGCTGGTGTAGCCGGTGTTGTAGTCGCCGATCATCGACGCCCAGGTCACCGCGCCTTCAAACTGGCCGTTCAGCACGCCGAGGATGTCCTGCTCGTGGCCGCCGGAGAAGGTGACGCTGGAGAAGGTGTTGTTGTATTTGTTGTCGACCGTGCCGCCGAACAGCTTTTTAAACGCCTGGTTCGGGATCAGGAAGCCGGAGGTGGAGTCCGGATCGGCGAAGCCGATGGCCTTGCCCTTCAGGTCTTCCAGTTTCTGGTATGGGCTGCCGGCCTTCACCACCACCACCGAATGGTAGCCGCGCGACTGGTCGACGTCGTCGACCGCGATGCCGACGATGTCCACCGCTTTCGGATCCTTGATGTAGACCGAGGCGAACGACGACGGCGACATGCTGAGCACCAGGTCAATCTTGCCGCCCAGCAGGCCCTGGATCACGCCGGAATAGTCGGACGAGTTGCGCAGCTTGGTATCGACGTTCAGCTCTTTGTCCAGGAACTGCTTCACGCACTGGTTATCGCCGATCTGCTGGGTGGCGTTCTGGCCGCCGAGAATGCCCAGGTTCAGCTCTTTCGGCGCATCCGCTGCGGCAGCATTAAAGACCATCATCGCGCCGGCCATCAGGGTGGTCAGACTCAATACTTTTTTCATTAGGTGTGCCTTGTGTGTAAAGGGTAAAGGTCAAAAGTGCTTCAATGGATCTGATTGGCTTCTTCGCCATACAGCTGGTGCAGGATCCGCTCGTTCAGTTGCGAAGGATGCCCGTCAAACACGATCTTCCCGTGGGCGATGCCGATCACCCGCGAGCAATACTCTTTCACCAGTTCGACCGAGTGCAGGTTCACCATCACCGCGATGCCGTCTTCGCTGATTTTCTGCAGCGCGTCCATGATGCGGCGGGTGTTTTTCGGATCGAGCGACGCCACCGGCTCATCGGCCAGCAGGATTTGCGGATTTTGCATCAGCGCGCGGCAGATGGCGACGCGCTGCATCTGGCCGCCGGAGAGGTGCTCGGCGCGCTGCAGCGCGTGCGGCAGCATGTTGAGCCACTGCAACAGCTCGATGGCGCGAGCGCGGTCGGCGTCATCGAACAGTTTGAAGAAGGATTTCAGGGTGGAGGTGTGGCTCAGGCGCCCCAGCAGCACGTTGGTCATCACGTCCAGCCGCGGCACCAGGCAGAAGTCCTGGAAGATCATGCCGCAGCGCGCGCGCCACTGGCGCATCTGGCGGCCGGCAAGCTGGGCGATATCCTGCGCCACGCCATCGTCTTCGAAGTGCAGCATCTCGCCGCAGCTGGAAGGAATGGTGCCGTTGAGGGTATGCAGCAGCGTGGACTTGCCTGCGCCGGAACGGCCGATCACCGCCACGAACTCGCCGGCGTGCAGATCGAAATTGATGTCATCCAGCACGCGCTGCTGCGCTTTATAGGCCTTACCGAGCCCCTTTACCGATAACACTTTGCGGGATGCGGCGGCGTGCTGCCCTGGGAACTCGTGCTGCGCCAATTTTAACAGTGCCTGAGCCATATGATTTCTCTGGTTTCAGTGGCTAATCATTATGGGCACCTATTAACGAATAAGTTTATGACAGTGGGATGATGGTTTTATGGCCGGGGCGTGACGCGTGCCGCCCCGGCGTGCGCATCATTCAAGGCTAAAGAAGTCCAGCCCCAGCGCCGCCTTGACCTGCTGCAGCGTCTGCCGGCTGACCTGATGCGCGCGGCGGGTGCCATGCTGCAGGATGCGCGTCAGCTCGCCTTTATCGGCGATGAATTCGGCGCGGCGGGTGCGGATCGGCTCGAGCAGGCTCTGCAGGCAATCCTCCAGCAGCCGTTTGATTTTCACGTCCCCCAACCCGCCGCGCCGGTAGTGCGCCTTCAGCTCCGCCACCAGCGCGGCGTCTTCGCAGAAGGCGTCCAGATAGGTGAACACCATGTTGCCCTCCACCCGGCCGGGATCGCTGACGTTGAGATGACCGGGATCGGTGAACATGCTCATCACCGCCTTGTGCACCTCGTCGGCGCCGGCGCCAAGCGGGATGGCGTTGCCGCGCGATTTCGACATCTTGCCCTGCCCGTCCAGCCCCGGCAGACGCCCGACGTTGCTCAACAGCGGCTGGCACTCCGTCAGCACCGGTTGGCCGACGATGTGGTTGAAGCGCCGCACGATCTCGTTGGTTTGCTCCAGCATCGGCAACTGATCCTCGCCGACCGGCACGTGGGTGGCGCCAAAGGCGGTGATGTCCGCCGCCTGGCTGACCGGATAGATCAAAAAGCCGGCCGGCAGGCTGCGGGCGAAATCCTTCTCGGCGATTTCACTTTTCACCGTCGGGTTGCGTTCCAGCCGCGCCACGCTGACCAGATTGAGGTAGTACATCGTCAGCTCGGCCAACGCCGGCAGCGCCGACTGCAGGCAAATGGTGGTCTTGTGCGGATCGATGCCGACCGCCAGATAGTCAGCCACTACGTTGAGCACGTTGGTGCTGATTTTTTGCGGATTGTTGCCGTTGTCGGTCAGGCCCTGCAAATCCGCTACCATCACCGTTTGGTTATGCTGGTGCTGCAGTTCCACGCGCTGGCGCAGCGAGCCGACGAAGTGCCCTAAATGCAGTGGGCCGGTGGCGCGATCGCCGGTAAGAATGGTGTAGCTCATGACAGTGCTCCTGAAGGTCTGTAGACCGCCGGATCAACGCCACAAAAAATAATGCCGCCAAACCGGCGGCATTAAAAAGAGATGTGAATACTCGTGCCGCCTCAGAAGAGGCGCCACCATGACTGATTGTGGGTGGAGTGCATCGATATATTCATGGCATCAAGGTATACCCGCTGCGGCAGCGCGTCAATAACCCACCGCCGATGCGTAAGACGACGTTACACTCCGGCATTTGCGTTCCTGGCCCGGCGCGCTAGGGTAAAACCTTCAACCTGAAAAAGGAGCGCATGATGAAGATCGGATTTGCCGGACTGGGTGGGATGGGCAGCGCCATGGCGGCCAACCTGTTGCAGGCGGGCTTCGCCTTAACGGTATGGAACCGCTCGCCGCAGGCGGCGCAGCCGCTGGTGAGCGCCGGCGCGCGGCAGGCCGAGCGGCCGGAACAGTTGGCCGATGCCGACGTGCTGATCACCATGCTGGCCGACGATGCCGCCACGCAACAGGTGGTGGTGGACAGCGGATTGCTGCAGCGAATGAAACCGGGCGCGCTGCATATCAATATGGCGACCATCTCGGTCGAACTCGCCAAACGCCTGACGACGCTGCATGAGGAACACGGCATCGGCTATCTCGCCGCGCCGGTGCTGGGGCGGGTCGACGTGGCCGCCGCCGGCAAGCTGAATATTCTGGCGGCCGGCGATAGCGAGCGGCTGAAGCAAGCGCAGCCGCTGTTCGATGCCCTCGGCCAGAAAACCTGGCACTTCGGCGCCGATCCGGCGCAGGCCAACGTGGTCAAGATCGCCACCAACTTTACGCTGGCCAGCGCCATTGAAGCGATGGCGGAAGGCAGCGCGCTGGTGCGCAACTACGGCGTGTCCGGCGCCGACTACCTGCAGATGCTGAGCAGCACCGTCTTCGCCGCCCCGGCCTATCAGGGCTATGGCGCGCTGATCGCCGCCGAGAAGTATTCACCCGCCGGATTCCGGCTGGCGCTGGGGCTGAAGGACGTCGGGCTGGCGCTGGCCGCCGGCGCCGACAGCCATACGCCGATGCCGTTCGCCGGGGTGCTGAAAGACAACTTCCTCGACGCGATGGCGCAGGGGGATGCGGATCTGGACTGGGCGGCGCTGGCCAAGGTGGCGGCGCGGCGGGCGGGCCTGAAATAACGAACGGGGGCGTTGGCCCCCGTTTTCCGTTCTCAGAACACGATGTCCGCCGCGGGCACCGCGCGGATCGGCACGCCGAAGCTGTCGATGTTCGACAGCGTCTCGTTATGGTGGGTGCGGATCAGCAGGCCGTCGGCATAGGATTTGTCGTGGCAGGTATGCGCATCCGCCGCCAGCGTCACCGGATAGCCGCGCGCCGCCGCGCTGCGCACCGTGGTATCGATGCAAAACGGCGTGGAGTAGCCGCACACCACCAGCTGCGATACGCCGTTGGCGATCAGTAACGCGCCGAGCGAGGTGCGCAGGAACGAGTCCGGCGTGGTTTTCTCCACCCGATGGTCGCCCGGCGCCACCGTCAGCGCCGCGAGCACTTGCCAGGCGGCGCTGCCGTGCGGCAACTCATCGTCCGGCGTATGGTGCTGAATGACGACAACCGGCGCACCGGCCCGGCGGGCGCGCTCGCTCAGCTGATTGATGCGCGCAACGGTGTCCGCGGCATCCGCCGGCGGCGGCGTAAACAACCCTTCCTGCACATCGATAATCAACAGCGCGGTGGTCATGGCGGCTCCTGAAGAAAAGATAAGCGCGTCAGCACACCGGCTGGCGCGGGCGGAAAATATGGTCGACGCCCTGCTCGCGCAGCCTGTGCACCAGATCGTGCCCGCCATTCGGCGTGGCGTGCGCCAATTGGCGCTCGGCGGTAAACACCGGGCTGGCCCAGAACAGGTTAACCGGATCGCCATACTGCTGCGGCAGAGCCAGGTGCGCGTGATGCGGGTAGAAGGACGACGATAAAATATAGCCCTCATAGCCCAGCGGCGCCACGTCGGACTCCAGCGTATGTCCTTCGCCGATCCAGGTCAGCCGCGCCCACGGCGCATGAGCGAAACCGGCCAGCGCGCTGGCCATCTGCACCGCGTTGTCTTCGGTCATGTATTGACTGTCGATGGCGATCGCCATCTCCATGCGGCGATAGCGCGAAGCCTCGTCGTTGAACAGGATCTCCACCCACGGCATCGGCCGGATGCTGACCCCCATGGTGAGGAAGTAATAGATGCCGTCGCGTTCGTGCTGGGTGATGGCCATCGGCGGCCACTTGCCCTGATCGATGGCGTAGTATTTTACCGAAGGGCCGAAATGCGGCTCATAGCGCGCCTGAAAATCGCGCTGCATCTTCGGCCACGGATTGCCCTCTTCACGCTGCCAGCTGCGCCAAAACTGGCGGGTGCTTTCCGCCAGCGCATATTGGGTGTTGGTCGAGGCCGAACCGAGCGGATAGGCCAGTGGGCTCTCCTTGATACAGCTGGCCGAATAGCACACCGAATGATCGATATACAGGCTCCAGCCGGGGATCACCGCCAACAGTTGGCCGTAATACCACAGGGCCGCGCCGTCGTCGCTTTCGCTCCACACCACCATCAGCCCTTCCGGGTTCAGCGGCGCTTCCCCTTCCAGGTTGCGGCAATACTCCGCCGCCAGCATCGGCGGCTGCCCTTGTTCCAGCGCGGCGCGATCTTCCTGCAGCGGCGCGGCGGCCAGATTGCGCAGCCAACAGGCGCGCACCTGATAGCGATCGCTGTAGGCTTCGGCGGGATAGATATAAAAATAGGCTGCCCGGTGATCTTGCTGAACCACCGCGACCAGCGTCTGGTTCTCATTGCTGACTTCAGCAAGTACGTATGACTCGTTCATATCACCTCAATAGGGTCAGGGCGCGGCAGAATCGGCTGCGCGCCAAAAATGGAATGTGGCTTTGCCCCAAGTGTAAAACGCATTACTGGCCGGATCACCCGTAAAAGTCTCAAAAACGGCCGTAAACGAAGATAAACAAAGGCTAATTATAGCGGCTGCGGCTCATGATGGCTGAGTGATGCGCCGCACCGCACGCTGATAGGAACCGTTGCGCATCGACGCGCCCAGCACCTTGCCCAAACCGGCGGCGCCCGTTCGCACCAGCCGCCGCCGCAGCGCACCCGGATGAAAACCGAACTGCCGCTGCGCCCAATCGGGTAACAGATCGATGCCCGCCTGCATCACCACCCCGCCGAGGGGGCGCGCCAATGCGCTCGGCGCCGGCGCCTTCAGCAGAATGCGCGCCACCTCTTGCGTGCGTTCATCACACACCAGCTGCGGCCGCATCGCCTGCAGGTATTCTTCGACCTCCGCGCAGGACTGAGGAATTGCCGTCGCCCCCAGCGCGGCGGCCACGCGCGCCGCTTCACGATAGTATTGATCCTGCAAATCGCGGGAAAGATGGGGGTTACGGTAGCGCAGGTGGCTGGCCAGAAAGCGGCTGCTCTCCGCCACGTGCACCCAGGTCAGCAGCGCCGGATCGCTGGCGGCATAAGGCGTGCCGTCGCCGCCGACGCCGGTTACCCGCAGATGGATGGCTTTGACTTTGGCGATCAGCCGCTCCGCCTCGGCGGTCGGGCCGAAGGTGGTGACCGACACGAACTGGCTGGTGCGGCGCAGGCGGCCGATCATATCGTCGCGAAAATTGGAGTGATCCCATACGCCGGCCAGCGCCAGCGGGTGCAGCATTTGCAGCAGCAAGGCGCTGACGCCGCCGCACAGCATCGGCGTGAAATCGCGATGTACCTGCCAGATGACAGACTGCGGGCCGAACAGCCCCGGATCGCCGGGCGGATTCTCAAAATCGACGCCGCCGAGCGCCAGCCCGGTGAGGCTGAGCACCTGTTTCTCTATCGCTGCGCGTACCGCTTCCATCCTGCCGCCCTCTTGCTCATTCAGCGGCCAGTGTATCACGCGGCGAGCGCCTCATTGCGCCCTGCGGCGGTTGAAAGCATTAACTTGCTGAATTACAGTTGTTATACCGCTTGCGAGAAGGCGGGCCTATTCGATCCACTGCAGAGGCGCTTTGCAGGGCGTTAACCCACGTTAATTCGGCACTAACCCCACAAAACCTCTATCTAGTTTCTTTTCCTTCAACTTAGATAGCAGAGAGTTCGATGATTACCATCAGAGCACGCGCGGCGGAAGACAACGCGCAATTGGCAGATATCTGGCTGCGTTCGGTGCGCGCCACCCACCATTTTTTAACCGAAGACAACATCGCGCAGCTGTTCCCGCTGGTGCTGAACGACTACCTGCCGGCGGTCAACGTTTGGGTGGCCGAAGAACGCCCGGGGCATCCCTGCGGCTTTATCGGCCTGAACGGCAACAAGGTGGAGATGTTGTTTATCGACGCGGATCAGCGCGGCAAAGGGGTGGGCAAAGCGCTGCTGACCCACGCGGAAACGCTGCACGATGAGCTGCAGCTGGACGTGAACGAGCAAAATCCGCAGGCCAGCGGCTTCTACCGCCACTACGGGTTTGTCATCACCGGCCGCTCGCCGCTCGACGGCCAGGGCAACCCGTTTCCGCTGCTGCACATGAAGCTGGACAAACGCTAGCCCTCCGCCGGCCGCCCTGCGGCCGGTCAGTCTATTGACAAAGAGGGGAAAAAGCGTGGTTTTTCCCCTCTTTGTGGTGATCAGCCGAAAATCAATAAATTGATTTTCCTTGTTTTTTATTCGGTGCTCTCTGCCAACCCAGCAAGGGTATAAGGTTTGTCATCAATCTCGCCGGCCGCCCTGCGGCCGGTTTTCTTCCCCCGCCTCCCCCGCCGCCTTATATATCAAATCAGAATAAGTAATAGATTTTACATTCTTCCTGTCACTATCAACCCTCGGTAGGATTGCCCGGTATTCACCCGCAACAGAGGTTCCGTCAGCCGAAAAGCCGAACGATCTCTGTCCGGCGCACCGCGCTCTGGACGGAATGCTGTGATGTATCGATAAGGATCCGCTTCGCTATGATCGTTCTTTCGAACGTTTGCAAAACTTTTGACAGCACACAGGGCCGCGTCGTAGCGGTAGACAACGTCAGCCTGGCGGTAGAGGCCGGGCAAATTTACGGCATCATCGGCTACAGCGGCGCCGGCAAAAGCACCCTCATCCGCCTGCTCAACGGCCTGGAAACGCCCACCAGCGGCCGCATCGACGTCGGCGGCTTCGATATCGCCCGCGCCAAAGGCAGCCATCTGCGCCAGGCGCGGCTGAAAATCAGCATGGTGTTTCAGCACTTCAATCTGCTGTGGTCGCGCACCGTCAGCCAGAACATCGCGTTTTCCATGCAGATCGCCGGCGTGCCCAAGGCGCAGATTGCGCCGCGCGTGGCGGAACTGATCGCGCTGGTCGGCCTGCAGGGGCGCGAAAACGCCTACCCGTCGCAGCTCAGCGGCGGCCAAAAGCAGCGCGTCGGCATCGCCCGCGCGCTGGCCAATAACCCGAGCGTGCTGCTGTGCGACGAGGCCACCTCGGCGCTCGATCCGCAGACCACCGACGCCATTCTCGACCTGCTGTTGGACATCAACCGTCAGCTGAAATTGACCATCGTGCTGATCACCCACGAGATGCACGTGGTGCGCAAAATCTGCCACCGCGTGGCGGTGATGGAAAACGGCCGCATCGTCGAAGAAGGCCCGGTGCTCGACGTGTTCACCCGGCCGCAGCAGCCGATCACCCGGCAGTTCGTCAAACAGGTGTCGCAGTATGCGGACACCGAAGAGAGCTTCAACCCGCAGCTCACCGCCCACCTGCCGGGGGCGATTTTCAAGTTGACCTTCGTCGGCGTGCAAACCCATCAGGCGGTGATCTCTGAAGTGATCCGGCGCTACGCCCTGACCATCAACATTCTGCACGGCAAGATCAGCCACACCCTCAACGGTTCGTTCGGCGAACTGTACATCCACGCCGAAGGCAACGAACAACAAGTCGCCGACATGCTCAAGTTGCTGAACGAAAGAAACATCGCCGTCGAGGTTATCCAACATGATTGAATCCCTGTTCCCCCACCTGCGTCTGGACCAACTGTGGGACGCCACCTGGGAAACGCTGTACATGACCGGCATCGCCGGTTTGGCCACGCTGGTGCTGGGCATCGTGCTCGGCGTGCTGCTGTTTTTAACCTCGAAGGGCCAGCTGTTGCAGAACCGGGCGGTCTACTCGCTGATCTCCGTGTTGGTCAACGTCTTCCGCTCCATTCCGTTCATCATTCTGATCGTGCTACTGATCCCGTTCACCAAGTCGCTTATCGGCACCATTCTCGGCGCAGATGCGGCCCTGCCGGCGCTGATCGTCGGCGCAGCGCCGTTCTATGCCCGGCTGGTGGAGATCGCGCTGCGCGAGGTCGACAAAGGAGTGATCGAAGCGGCGCGCTCGATGGGCGCCAAAAACCGCACCCTGATTTTCCGCGTATTGCTGCCGGAAAGCTCGCCGGCGCTGGTTTCCGGCATCACCGTCACCCTGATCGCGCTGGTGAGCTACACCGCGATGGCCGGGGTGATCGGCGCCGGCGGACTGGGCAACCTGGCCTATCTGGAAGGCTTCCAACGCAACCACAGTGACGTGACGCTGGTGGCGACGCTGACGATCCTGCTGATCGTTTTCGTCATTCAGTTCATTGGCGACACCCTGACAAGAACGCTCGATAAACGTTAATTAACCAAGGAAAACGATGATGAAAAAGCACCTACTGATGTTGGCTTTCGCCTCCGTCGCCACTCTGGCTTCTTTTGGCGCCGCCGCGGCGACCAAGCTGGTGGTCGGCGCCTCCAACGTGCCGCACGCCGAGATCCTCGAACAGGCTAAACCGATACTGGCAAAAGAAGGCATCGATCTGCAGATCAAGCGCTTCCAGGACTACATCCTGCCGAACACTGCGCTGGCCAGCCATGACATTGACGCCAACTATTTCCAGCACGTGCCTTACCTGAACTCGGTGCTGAAAGACCACGCCGACGACAAGAGCTACGACTTCGTCAGCGCCGGCGCGATCCATATTGAGCCTATCGGTATCTACTCGAAGAAGTACAAGAGCCTGAAAGATCTGCCGGAAAACGGCAAAATCATCATGCGCGACGCGGTGGCGGAAGAAGGCCGCATCCTGTCTATTTTTGAACGGGAAGGCGTGATCAAGCTGAAGCCGGGGGTGAGCAAAGTGGACGCGCGCATCACCGACGTGGTGGAAAACCCGAAACACCTGAAGTTCCAGGCCAACGTTGAGGGCGCGCTGCTGCCACAGATGTATAACAACAACGAAGGCGACGCGGTGGTGATCAACGCCAACTACGCCATCGACGCCGGGCTGAATCCGACCAAGGATCCGATAGCGGTCGAAAGCGGCGAAAACAACCCGTACGCCAACATCATCACCGTGCACAAAGCCGACGTGAACAAGCCGGAGATCGTGGCGCTGGTCAAAGTGCTGCACTCAAAACCGATTCAGGACTTTATTCGCGAGAAGTACCAGGGCGCGGTGATCCCGGTCAATCAGTAATGGGTTAAACGGCCCGGTAAAAGCCGGGCCGGTTGTCACACCTTATTGCCAATCTGGCTGAGCCGCGGCCACACCAGCATCAACGCCTCCAGCAACCGCAGCAGATCGCTGCGGCTTGCCCCTTCGCGCGCCTGCACCGACATGCCTTCAATGGTACAAATGACGTATTTCGCCAGCAGCGCGGTGTCGGTCTTCGCCAGCAGTTCCCCCTGCTGCAGCTTGCGATCGAAACAGGCTTTCAGCGCCGCTTCCTGGGCATGATGTTTTTTGCGCAGCATCTGGGCGACGTCGTCGGACGCGGACGACAGCGCGGCGGAGGCGCACACCATAAAACAACCTGACGGCGTATCGGGATCGGTAAACACTTCGACGGAAGAACGCACGTAGGCCTCGACGATCTCGGCTACCGGCAACGCCTGTTCCAACAGTTGGTTGGTGCAGGTGGTGTATTTTTGCAGATAGCGTTCCACCGCCGCGCGGAACATCCCTTCCTTGTTGCCGAATTCCGCATACAGCGTTGGCGCTTTGGCGCCGGTCACTTCCACCAGATCGGCCAGCGAGGTGGCTTCATAGCCGTGCCGCCAGAACAGATCGAGCGCGCTTTCCAGCGCCCGGTCGCGATCAAATTGTTTCGGCCTGCCACGGCTCTTTTTGCCGCAGACCTCTTCATTGATGCTCATCATTCTCTCCTGTCCCGCTCCACAGCAGGGTTAGCACAAATAACTTAACGATCATTATAAAAAAATATTGCGCCCTCGTCGAGAACCGATTAGCATTTAGTTATCGATCGTTAAGATAATTTAGCGAAGCGGATTAAACCCCTCTATTCACCGTTATCGGAAAGGAATTAACATTATGAAAAACTTAAAATTAACCTTAGCAGCCCTCACTCTGGCCAGCATTTCCTTCGGCAGCTTCGCCGCTGATTTGGTCCAGAACCAACCGGCTGACCAGCAGAAAGTGGGCGTCATTACCGTCAGCGGCGCATCCGATCTGACCTCGCTGGAAAGCAGCCTGGCCGCCAAAGCCGATCAGGCCGGTGCAAAATCCTTCCGTATCATCGGCGCCGGCGGTAACAACCAGCTGCACGGCACCGCAGAAATCTATCAATAACAATGAATTAAACCAGCGGATCGCGATAAGTTTTGCTCCCGACGCCAGGGCGTCAAAAAAAATTAATTAACGAGCATTAAAAAAATATTTGCAATCCGTCAAACCGGCATCTAACATTAAATTATCGATCGTTAATTAATTTAACGACCTTACAAAACAAACATCGTAAAGAACAAAGATAGGAAATAAGACCATGAAAAACCTGAAAATGACCATCGCCGCCATCGCACTGGCTTCCGTCTCCTTCGGCAGCTTCGCCGCCGAACTGGTTAACGCACAACCCGCCGACCTGCAAAAAGCCGGCGTCGTCACCGTCAGCGGCGCGTCCGACCTGAGCAGCCTGGAAAACAAACTGGCGGCCAAAGCCGATGCGGCGGGCGCAAAATCCTTCCAGATCATCGCCACCACCGGTGACAATAAACTGCACGGCACCGCGATCATCTACAATTAATGGCCGGATCGGCAATCGTGCAAAAGGGCGGCTCAGGCCGCCTTTTGCTTGCTTTAACGCCAACGTTCTGTTGTAAGCTGTAGCGACCTTTTTCCGCTGAGCCGAGCAACGCCATGACTCCCCTGCTGTTCCACAAATATCACGGTCTGGGCAACGACTACCTGGTATGCCACCGTTCGGTCGCCGATCGGCTGAGCCATGAACAGATCCGCCTGCTGTGCCACCCGCATTACGGCATCGGTTCCGACGGCCTGCTGATCGACAGCGGCGACGCCGTCAATCCCACCTTGCGCATCATCAACCCGGACGGTTCCGAAGCGGAGAAGAGCGGCAACGGCCTGCGTATCTACGCGCGCTATCTGTTTGACAGCGGCCGCGTGGGCCATCAACCGTTTTTGGTGCACACCGCCGGCGGCGACGTGCGCTGCCAGGTGGCGCAAGACGCGCATCAGATAACGGTGGAAATGGGGCGCGCCAATTTCAGCCCGGCGGCGCTGCCGGCGTTGATCGATCTGCCGGAGGCGCTGAACTATCCGCTGCCCCTGAGGGAGGAGACGTTAAGCGTTTCGCTGGTGTCGATGGGCAACCCGCACTGCGTGGTGCCGGTGGAAAAACTGGATCTGGCGCAGGTGCATCGGCTCGGACCGCAGATTGAACGCCATCCGCTGTTCCCGAAACGCACCAATGTACAACTGGTGGAAGTGGTCGATCGCCAGACGCTGCGCATCGGCATCTGGGAGCGCGGCGCCGGTTTTACCCTCGCCTCCGGCAGCAGCAGCTGCGCCGCCGCCAGCGTGATGCGCAAGTTGGGACGAGTCGGCGATCGGGTTAGCGTGCGGATGCCGGGCGGCGAGCTGCAGATCGCCTTCAGCGGCGATTTTCAGGTCAGCATGCGCGGACCGGTGCATAAAATCGCCACTCTGACGCTGGACGAAGATTGTTTTGCCGGCGGCGCAGGGCTGTTTACGGGATCCACCCCAGCAGTCTGAACCACAGATAATCCAACGGCACCAGCAGCGCAAAGCTGAGCGCGGCCAACAGCAGGCACAGCTTCAGCCCCTCGCGCGCCGGCACTTTGCCCATCCCCATCGCCACCACGATCGGCGAAGCCTGATACGGCAGCAGCGGCGTGGCGTAACCGATTACCTGGGTCATCAGCACCGTCAGCAGCGGTAAACCGCTGCCCGCCGACAGCGCCTCCGCCAGCGGGGTAAACAGCGCCGGTACGCCATTGGCGGTCACCACGAAATTCAGCAACGCGGTGATCCCCACCAGCGAACCGAACGCAGCGAACGGTTTGTCATGCAGATCCGGCATCATCGCCAGCAGCGCACCGCCCAACCGATCGCCGAGCCCCGAGTGGCTGACCAATGCGGTCAGCCCCAGGATCCCCGCCACGTAGATACAGGTGCGCACGTTAACCCCGACGGCGAACTGCTCGCCGTTGAGAAACCCGATACGCGGCAACAGGCAGAAACACGCTGCCGCCAACCCCACCCAGGCGGGAGCGATGCCGTGCCAGCTGTCGGTCATCCACAGCAACACCGTGGCGCCCAACAACGCGATCAGCCGCCATTCGGCGGCGCTGAGCGGGGTTTGCGCCGCCTCGGCCGCCACCGGCTGCGGCCGCGCACGGAACAGGCCGCAGATGCACAGCGTCAGCAGCGCGCCTTTGGCGATCCCGAGCACCGGGGCGTGCAACAGCAGGTAAGAAAGATAAGCGAAATGGCTGCCATAGGCGCTTTCCGCCGCGCCGCTCATCACCAGATTGGGCACGTTGGCCGGCAGGATGCTGGCGGAGAGCTGGAAGGTGCCGAACCCCACCGCCAGCGCCAAACCGATGCGGCCGCGCGAGCCTTCCGCCAGACCGGCGCGATTGGCCAACGCCATAACGATCGGCATCAGCAGCGTAATCCGCCCCATATTGGATGGCATGACAAACGCCAGCGCGTAGCTTATCGCCACCACGCCGCCCACCAGCCGGGGCCAGGAACCGGCCAGATGCGGCAAGAGTCGGTTGGCCAGGCGATCCGCCAAACCGGTGCTGCGGATGGCGGAGCCCAGCACAAAACCGCTGAGCACCAGCCAGAATGCGGAAGACGCGAAACCGGAAAAGGTCACCGCGGCGGGCGCCAGCTGCAAGACCATCACCGCCGCAAAGAACAGCAGCGCGACCACATACTCCGGCAAGCGGGCGCTGGCCCATAGCGCGATGACCACCAGCGTGACCAGCGCGGGCAGCGCCATCGGATCCCCCAACATAGTTTCCTCCCTGATAAAACGTTGTGATTGTTATCAAACGGTTAACAGGGTGACACAAGGCGCGGGCGCTAACCTTGAAACCGCTCACATATCGTCGCTCTGGAGATTTTTCAGCATGCATACGTTGCAGCCGTGGTGGCCGGTATTGCCGCGCCGTTCCGTCAACAGCGTGAACCCCAGCGCATAGTACAACCCGATTGCCTCTTTCAACTGTTCGGTGGTTTCCAGGTAGCAGTAGCGATACCCCGCCGCCCGCGCCGCCTTCAGCGCCTGCACCACCATATGGCGCGCCATGCCCAGCCCGCGCGCGCCGGGTTTGAAAAACAGTTTTTGCAGCTCGCAATAGCCGGGCTCTTCGCCGGCCAGCGGCGCCATGCCGACGCCCCCCACCACCTGTCCGTCCCGCTCCAGCACCCAGTAGTGGCCGCCGTTGTCGCGATACAGACCGGTCAGCCGATCGAGATCCGGATCGTGCAGACTGACCCCTTCCATTTTGTCCATGCCGTACTCGCGAAACACGTCGCGAATGATCGCCGCCATCGCCGCATCGTCGCGCTCGGCGATCGGCCGCACCCGCAGATTGGCGTCGCGCTGTTTGCGCGCGCTGCGCAGCGCCGCGGTCATCTTTTTCATCGCCGCAGTGGTGCTCGCCAGCTCATCGTCGTCCAACTGCGCCAGCGCCGCCTGCATAAAACCGTCGGCGTCGCTCTCGATGCCGGCCAGCGTCTTGCCGCCCTGTTTACTCAGCCGATGCAGGTTGTGCCGCTTGTCATCAGGATGATCCACCGTTTCTATCACGCCGGCGGCCACCAGGCTGCGCAGCGCCCGGCTGGCGCTGGCCTTGTCGATGCAAAGCCGGGCCGCCAGCTCGGTGACGCCCAGCGGCTGCTCGCTGACTTCGATCATCAGATGGATCTGCAGCGGCGAAAAGCGCGAGCCGTTGCTCTGCTTGTTCAACATGCCGAATTCTCTGACCAAATTGCGCGCCAATGCTCTGAAATCCCTGATGTTCACGGCGTTATGCTCCCCTGTTCTCCCACCTTCAGGCTACGTTGGATGGGTTATTGGTTGATAGTGTTATCTAATTTTGAACATAACGATAACGCATAAACAATTGCGAATGAATAACCAATCCGGCACCTGAATATGTCAAAATATTTCATATGACAGCATTTAAATCCAATTTAAAACAAATTAATAAAATTAAAAATCATACTAAGATTTAAAGTTGAAATAAAAATCCAATAAAAGTGAGCATAAAAACGGCAAAAGTGGGTAAAACAAAAAATAAAATAAATATCCATTTGAAATTTAAAAGATAAAATTTAAAACGTAAAAACTTGATAGCAACAACTCAAGCGCTACCTCGTCAACGTCGGTTACATATTTACGCCTGCCTTCGCGCGCTTCCCTGCGCCATTGTCCCTTTTGCCAAAAGTAGCCCATGCTTTAACTGCTTCTCTCCTTCTGGCTAACCGGGACGCTGGCTCATGACGAAAAAAACCACCCTGCTGCAATTCTTCCACTGGTACTACCCCGACGGCGGCAAACTGTGGCAGGAGGCCGCCGAGCGCGCCCCGCACCTGGCCGAACTGGGCATCACCGATCTGTGGCTGCCGCCCGCCTGTAAGGGCGCTTCCGGCGGCTACTCCGTCGGCTACGATACTTACGATCTGTTCGATCTGGGCGAGTTTGACCAGAAAGGCAGCGTGGCGACCAAATACGGCGACAAGGCGGCGCTGGAACATGCCGCCAATACGCTGCGTGAACACGGCGTGGGCGTGCTTTACGATGTGGTGTTCAACCACAAGCTCGGCGCGGACGAGAAAGAACGGGTGCACGTGTTCAAGGTGGACGCCAACAACCGCAACGACATTGACGATCAGGGCTTCGACGCGCTGGCCTACACCCGCTTCACCTTCCCCGGCCGCCAGGGCGTGCATTCCGAATTTATCTGGGATTACAAATGCTTCAGCGGCGTCGACTATGTTGAGCAGCCGGACGACAAAGGAGTGTTCAAAATCGCCAACGATTATGGCGACGACGGCTGGAACGATCAGGTCGACGACGAGAAAGGCAACTACGACTATCTGATGGGCGCCGACGTGGAGTTCCGCAATACCGCCGTGACGGAGGAGCTCAAATACTGGGCGCGCTGGCTGTTGGAAACCTTGCCGTGCGACGGCTTCCGCCTCGACGCTGCCAAACACATTCCCGCCTGGTTCTTCAAAGAGTGGGCGGATCACGTGCGCGGCAGCGCGCAACGCGACCTGTTTATCGTTGCCGAATACTGGTCGCACGATCTCAGCGCGCTGCAACAATACATCGAGTTGGTGGACGGCAAGGTGATGCTGTTCGACGTGGCGCTGCACCTGAAGTTTCATCAGGCGTCGAAGCAAGGCGACGGCTTCGACATGGCGCAGATCTTCACCGATACCCTGACCGCCGCCGATCCGGCCCACGCGGTGACGCTGGTCGCCAACCACGATACCCAGCCGCTGCAATCGCTGGAAGCGCCGGTGGAACCCTGGTTCAAACCGCTGGCCTACGCGCTGATCCTGCTGCGCGAACAGGGCGTGCCCTGCGTGTTTTACCCCGACCTGTATGGCGCCAGCTACCGCGACAAGGGGCGCGACGGCGGCGAATACCAGATCGACATGCCGGCGATCCCGGAGCTGGAGAAGCTGATCGCCGCCCGCCAGCGCTTCGCCAACGGCCCGCAAACCGACTACTTCGACGACAGCCACTGCGTGGCCTTCAGCCGCGCCGGCACCGCCGAAGCCCCCGGCTGCGTGGTGGTGCTGACCAACGGCGGCGAGAGCGGCAAGACGGTTACGCTCGGCGCCGATCTCGCGCACACCGCCTGGCGCGATTTCCTCGGCAACCGCCCGGAGGAAATCACCGCCGACGACCAGGGCTGCGCCCATTTCCCGGTTAACGCCGGCAGCGTCAGCGTCTGGGTGCCGGCCGCCAGCCTCTGATCGCCCGCCGCCGCGTAATGATGTCGCGGCGGCAAAACTAATGTTTGCCTTTCGGGTCTAACTTACGCTATCAACTGCGCAAGCCATTCACACCGGAGCCTAAATAGGGTACAAGGCTGCATGAAAATTCCAAAACGACTCCAGCCGCTGGTGGATGACGGGTTAATCGACGACGTCATCCGCCGGTTGAAAAGCGGCAAAGAAGCCGACGTGTTTATCGTGCGCTGCGGCGATGAGATCCGCTGCGCCAAAGTGTACAAAGAGGCCGAGAAGCGCAACTTCAAGCAGGCCGTCCACTATCAGGAAGGGCGCAAGGTGCGCAACAGCCGCGACGCACGCGCCATGAGCAAAGGCTCCAAATTCGGCCGCCAGCAGCAGGAAGAAGCCTGGCAAAACACCGAAGTGGACGCGCTGTATCTGCTGGCCAAGGCCGGGGTGCGGGTGCCGCAGCCGGATATCTGCCTGGACGGCGTGCTGCTGATGGAGCTGATCACCGACGAAGAAGGCCTGGTGGCGCCGCGCCTGAGCGATGTCATCCTGACGCCGGAACAGGCGCGCGCCGATCACGCCCTGATGATGAACTACGCGGTGCGCATGCTGTGCGCCGGGCTGGTGCACGGCGACCTGTCGGAATTCAACGTGCTGATGGATAAAGACGGACCGGTGATCATCGATCTGCCGCAGGTGGTGGACGCCGCCGCCAACAACCACGCCAAAAGCATGTTCGAGCGCGATATCGGCAATCTGGCCGAATTTTACGGCCAGTTCGCGCCGGAACTGCGCGACAGCCAATACGCCAAAGAGATTTGGGCGCTGTATCAGGAAGGCAACCTGACGCCGGACAGCGCCCTCAGCGGCCGGTTCAACGAAATCCAGAAGCGCGCCGACGTCGGCTCGGTGCTGGAAGAGATCCAGGCCGCCAGCGAGGAACATCAGCGCCGCCTCATGGCGCGCAATACGGAAGAGTAACGCCCGCGCTACTCGACGCGAAACACCTCCGGCCGCTGCGGCGTCGCGGCCTCGTGATAAATATCCCCCAGATAGCCGGCGATCTCCTCTTCACGCAGATCCGCCGGCAGCACGATATCGTAGCTGGGAGCATATTTGCGCTCCGGCAGCGTCACGCGGAACAGCCGCCATTCGTCCCCGATGCGCTTCACGCCCAGCAGACGGCCGAACACGTTAAAAATCATCATCCGCCATTCCCCCACTCGTCGCTTTCAGGCTATAACACTGTGATGCCGCCGCAGTGAAAAGGAAAGCGTATGAGTGAAAAAACGCCGCAGTTCTGGCGCGATCCGCAGTTGCCGTTCGTCGAAGCCCGCGCCATCGCGGATGGCCGCCAGGTGTGCTACAGCCTGCACAGCCACGAATTCTTTTCCATCGGCGCCATCACCGGCGGCGTCAGCACCTATGTCAACGGCGAACGACGCATGCAGGTCAGCGCCGGCGATCTGGTTGTCATCAACCCGCAGCAGGCGCACGCCTGCAACCCCATCGCCGATCGCCGTTGGTCGTACGTCATGTTCTATCTCGATCTCGCCTGGCTCGGCGCGCTGCAGCAGGAGCTGCTCGGCGGCGAGGGCGACCGTTTTGTTCCGTTCAGCCAGCCGCTCAGCCGCGATCCGGCGCTGTTCCACGGGCTGAACCGGCTTTATGCGCTGCTGACGGATCCGCTGTGCAGCGCGCTGGAAAAACAGATCGCCATGGTGGAGTATTTCAGCGCCCTGCAGCTCGGGCTGGGCGATGTCCGCCAGCCGGAGACGCCGCCGCATACCCGGCTGGAAGCGGCAGCGGCGTTTATCGACGCGCACTGCACCCGGCCGCTGACGCTGGACGACATTTGCCGCGCCGCCGCGCTGTCCCCTTCTTACCTGATCCGCGCCTTCCGCCAGCGTTACGGCATGACGCCGCACGCCTATCTGGTCAACCGCCGCGTACAGCACGGCCATCGGCTATTGAAAAGCGGCCTGCCGATCGCCGCGGCCGCCAGCGAAAGCGGCTTTGCCGATCAGGCGCACTTTCAGCGCACCTTCAAACAGCTGTTGGCCGCCACGCCCGGCCAGTATCAAAAACCCTCCGCCAACAGATAGCAAGCGCTGGCCGCCAGCAACGCCGCCATCGCGCGATTAAAGCGCTGTACGTTGCGCGCCTGCCTGAGCAGGCCGCGCAGCATCGCGCCGACATAGGCCCAGCAGGCTACCGAGGCATAGCAAATCACGAAGTAGAGCCCGGCGAACTGCCACAGCAGCCGAATGTCACCGTCGCCGACAAAGGCGCCGAGGCTGGCCACCGACGCCAGCCATGCCTTGGGATTCAACCATTGCATCAGCGCGCCGTACCAACAGGAAGGCGCCTGCGCCGCGCCGTTGCCCAGTCTGCCGTCGTCAAACGCCAACCGATAGGCCATAAACAGCAGAAAGGCCACGCCGGCCCACTGGATCAAGCGGGTCAGCCCCGGCCACAGGATCAGCAGTTGGTGCATGCCCAATCCCAGCAGCACCAGCAACAGGGTAAACCCCAGCGTGGCGCCGAACACATGGCGCTGGGTTGCGCCAAAGCCGAATTGCGCCCCGGCGCTCAATGCGACGATGTTGACCGGGCCGGGAGTGATGGAGGCCGCCAGCGCAAACGCGGCCATGGAAAGGTAGATATTCATGATGGACACCTGAGAAAATATTCACAGGCGCCAGAATGCCGACCGCCGCCGACAGCGTATTGAACAGAATTACCCTATTCGGTTTAGCGCACGGCGACGGCCCGGCGGCGCGGCAGCCCGAAGGTGTTGACCGCCATGCCGGCCAGCACCAGCAATGCGCCGCCGAACTGCGCCGGCGACAACGCTTCGTCCAGCAACAGCCAGGCGGCGAACAGCCCGACCAGCGGCACCAGCAGCGTCAGCGGCGCAACGCGCCAGGTTTCATAGCGCCCCAGCAGGCTGCCCCACACCGAATAACCGAACAGCGTGGCGGCGAACGCCAGATAGGCCACCGCCAGCCAGGTGCCAACCTGCACATGGCTCAGGCTGCTCAGCACCACCTCAGGGCCGTCGAACAGCCAGCTGCAGGCCAGGAACGGCACGACCGGGATCGGCGCGCTCCACACCACCAGCGATAAGATATTACGCTGCGGGAAACCGGCCAGGATCTTCTTGTTGGTCAGGTTGCCCAGCGCCCAGGAAAACGCCGCCGCCAGCGTCAACAGCAGGCCCGCCAGAGGGACCGCGCCGCTGCCCGGCTTATGCAGGCTGGCCTGCGCCAGCACCAGCATGCCGCCGCTGGCGATAGCGATGCCGACGAAATGGTTGATCCGCAGCTTTTCGCCCATCAGCAGGGTGAAGAACACCTGCGCCTGCAACACCAGCGAGGCCAGCCCCGCCGGCATGCCCACCTTGATGGCGACGAACAGAAACGCGAACTGCGCGAAGCTCATGGTCATGCCGTACAGCAGCAGCCATTTCCACGGAATAGTCGGGCGCGGGATAAAGAAGATCGCCGGCAACGCCACCAGTAAAAAACGCATCCCGGCCAGCAGAAACGGCGGCATACCCTGTAAACCGAACTTGATCACGACGAAATTCACGCCCCAGATCACCACCACCAACAGCGCCAACAGCCGATCGCGCAATGTCATCCTCGCCCCGCTTATCCCATTGAAAATTCGCTTTGCCTTGCAGGTTACAACCAAACCGGGCGCATGGACACCGGCAAACGCCGGCGATTATTCAGGCATCAGGCCGATAAAGGTGGTCTTCTTGCGCGGGCCGGTCATCAGCGCTTCCAGCTTCTCCACGCACTGCAGGTAATGCGGGGTCTGCTTGTGCGCCGCCACCGCCTGCTCGTCGCGATAGGCTTCGTAGATGTAAAACCGCGTCGGGATCTGTTCATCCTGCAGCACATCGAAGCGCAGGTTGCCCGGCTCTTCGATCGCGCCCAGGTGATTGGCGCGGAAAACATCGATAAATTCGTCGATTTTGTCTTGTTTAACGTTGATCTCAACCAATGTGACGTGCATGGCAACTCCTTGTTTAAACGGCGCGCCGTAACATGGCGCTTTCCAACCATAGGTTTATTACCGTCGATTGCCCTGCCGCAACGGCAATTTTGCCGCCTGGCTCACAAATCGCGTCGGCGACGCCCACTCCTCCCCCGGCGGGGTAAGGCGGCGGCATCTATAGTTAACATTCCTCCCCCTGAGAGCATAGGCTATGGATAACTACTTGATGGCGCTGGACGCAGGAACGGGCAGCATTCGCGCGGTGATCTTCGATCTGGCGGGTAACCAGATCGCGCACGGCCAGGCGGAGTGGCAACACCTCGCGGTGCCGGGCGTGCCCGGCTCGATGGAGTTTGACCTCAGCCGCAACTGGCAGTTGGCCTGCCAGTGCATCCGCCAGGCGATGCAACGTGCAGGATTGAGCGCTCAGGCGATCCGCGCGGTGGCCTGCTGCTCGATGCGTGAAGGCATCGTGCTGTACGACCGCAACGGCGTGCCGATCTGGGCCTGCGCCAACGTCGACGCACGCGCCAGCCACGAAGTCAGCGAGCTGAAAGAGCTGCACAACCACGGCTTCGAACGCGAGGTGTACCAGCACTCCGGCCAGACGCTGGCGCTGAGCGCCATGCCGCGTCTGCTGTGGCTGGCGCACCATCGGCCGGACATCTACCGCCAGGCGGCGACGCTGACCATGATCAGCGACTGGCTGGCCAACATGCTGAGCGGCGAACTGGCGGTCGATCCTTCCAACGCCGGCACTACCGGCATGCTGGATCTGACCAGCCGCGACTGGCGGCCGGCGTTGCTCGACATGGCCGGCCTGCGCGCCGATATTCTGTCGCCGGTGAAAGAGACCGGCAGCGTGCTGGGGCGCGTCACCGAACAGGCGGCGCAGGAGAGCGGGCTGCTGCGCGGCACCCCGGTGGTGATGGGCGGCGGCGACGTGCAGCTCGGCAGCCTGGGGCTCGGCATCGTGCGCGCCGGGCAGACGGCGGTGCTCGGCGGCACCTTCTGGCAGCAAATCGTCAACCTGCCGGAGCCGGCCATCGATCCGGAGATGAACATCCGCATCAACCCCCACGCCATTCCCGGCATGGCGCAGGCGGAATCCATCAGCTTCTTTACCGGCCTGACCATGCGCTGGTTCCGCGACGCCTTCTGCGCGGAAGAAAAACTGCTGGCGGAGCGGCTGGGGGTCGACGCCTACAGCCTGCTGGAAGAGATGGCGGCCAGAGTGCCGCCGGGCGCCTACGGCGTGATGCCGATTTTCTCCGACGCCATGCATTTCAAAACCTGGTATCACGCAGCGCCGTCGTTCATCAACATGTCGATCGACCCGGAGCGTTGCAACAAACAGACGCTGTTCCGTGCGCTGGAGGAGAATGCCGCCATCGTCTCCGCCTGCAATCTGGAACAGATCGCCGCCTTCTCCGGCGTGCAGGCCCGTTCGCTGGTGTTCGCCGGCGGCGGGGCCAAGGGCAAGCTGTGGAGCCAGATCCTCAGCGACGTCACCGGGCTGACGGTGCGGGTGCCGGTGGTGAAAGAGGCCACCGCGCTGGGCTGCGCGATCGCCGCCGGCGTCGGCGCCGGGCTGTACGCATCGCTGGCCGAAACCGGCGAGCGCCTGGTGCGCTGGGAGCGCGAGCATCAGCCGGACATGACCCACCACGCGCTGTATCAGGAACAGAAAGAAACCTGGCGGCGGATCTACGCCGATCAGTTGACGCTGGTGGACAACGGCCTGACCACCTCGCTGTGGAAAGCGCCGGGGCTGTAAGCGCCTCGCGGCATTCGGTCATAACCTTATGCCGTTTTATTCCTTTCCCCTCGGCGCGGCGCAAGCCGCGCTTTAACTCACTGCCGCGATTGTTCCCCCTCAGAAACAGTGTAACCACCGCAGATGGATTTATCCGCCGCTCTCGCCTGCCGTAAATTGTGATTTCGGTCACGCTGCGCCCCTCGCGCGGCCTGAGCATTCACCTGAGAAGAGCGGCATTATGCTGAATCATAAAGATAACCCTGCATCATCCCCGTGGTTGGCGATCTTCTCGCTGACGGTTGCCTGTTTTGTCATGGTCACCACCGAGTTTCTGCCGATCGGTCTGCTGACCAACATCGCCCCCTCGCTCGGCGTCAGTACCGGCAGCGCCGGGCTGATGGTCACCATGCCCGGCATCGTGGCGGCGGTGGCCGCCCCCGCATTGAGCCTGATGTCCGGCCGCCTGGATCGGCGTTTATTGATGCTGGGGCTATCGTTGCTGCTGGTGGTATCCAATCTGGTGGCGGCGCTGGCCGTCAACTTTCCGATGATGTTGCTCGGCCGCGTGCTGCTGGGCGTCTGCGTCGGCGGCTTCTGGTCGTTCGCCGCCAACTATGGCCGCCATCTGGTGCCGGAAGCCAGCCAGGGGCGAGCCACCGCGCTGATCCTCAGCGGCGTTTCGGTCGGCGCGGTGTGCGGCGTGCCGATTGGCGCACTGGTCGGTGATCTGTTCGGCTGGCGCGCCGCCTTCTTCGGCGGCGCGGCGCTGGCGGTCGGCGTACTGTTGGCGCAGCTGCGCTTACTGACGTCGGTGCCGCCGTCCCGGCCGGTCACGCCGCGCGATCTGGTGCTGCCGCTGCGCCTGCCGATGGCGCGCATCGGCCTTATCGCCATCGTGCTGCTGTTCATCGGCCACTTCGCCGCCTATACCTATCTGCGCCCCCTGCTGCAGCAGGTGTTCGTGCTCAGCCCGTCGGCCATCTCGCTGCAGCTGTTGGCCTATGGTGCCGTCGGCCTGCTGGGCACGTTCCTCGGCGAACGCCTGGGGGAATACAGCCTGCGCGCCACCTTTATCCTGATCGCCGCCATGTTGGCAGGCATCCTGATCGTCTCACCGCTGCTCAGCGGCCTCGGCGGCGCCACGCTGATGGTGATGGTCTGGGGGCTGGCCTTTGGCGCCGTGCCGGTGTGCGCCACCAACTGGATGTTCGCCGCGGTGCCGCAGGCGCCGGAGGCCGGCCAGGCGCTGCTGGTGTGCGTCGTCCAAATCGCGCTGGCCTCCGGCGCATTGCTGGGCGGCGAGGTGGTGGACTGGCAGGGCGTCAGCAGCGCCATGCTGTTCGGCGGCGCGCTGATCCTCTCCGCCATGCTGGTGTTCGGCCTCAGCTTGCGCTCCGGCGCGATTGGCGCTAAACAGTGTTAATCATTATCTATCTGCAGAAACATGCCCCGGTCACCGCCGGGGCATGGCGTTGAGAACCCTATGGACCATCATTTGCTCGCTATCCGGGTATTTAACCGCGTGGTGGAAACCGGCGGCTTTACCCGCGCCGCCGATTCGCTGGGCATGCCGAAAGCGACGGTCACCAAGCTGATCCAAAATCTGGAGGATCACCTGCAGACCAAGCTGTTTCAGCGCACCACTCGCAGCGTGTCGGTCACCCGCGAAGGCGAATGCTATTACCAAAATACGGTGAAATGGCTGGCGGATTTGGAGCAGATGGAGGGCTGCCTGACCGAGTCGCAAAGTTCTCCGCAGGGCGTGCTGCGCATCGACACCGGCAGCGGCACCGCTCGCCAACTGCTGTTGCCGGCGCTGCCCGGCTTTTTGGAACGCTACCCGCAAATCCAAATCGATCTCAGCATCGGCGATCGCGTTATCGATCTGATCAGCGACAGCGCCGACTGCGTGATCCGCAGCGGCCCATTGGCCGACTCCAGCCTGATCGCCCGGCGTCTGTTCGATCTGGACTGGGTCAGCTGCGCCACCCCGGCCTATCTGGCGCGCCACGGCACTCCGCGCCACCCGTGCGATCTGGAACAGGGCTTTCCGATGGTGCACTACCGCCATCCGGTCAACGACCGCATCCATCCGCAACGCTATGTCGAGCGCGGCAAAGAGATCGCCATCCAGCAGCGCTACCCGGTCAGCATCAATGAAGGCAACGCGCTGCTGGCGGCGAGCCTGGCCGGATTAGGCATCATCCAGATTTATCGGTTTATGGCGCAGCCACACCTCGAGCGCGGCGAGCTGGTCAGCCTGCTGCACGACTGGCAGCCGCCGCCGGAGCAGATGTACGTGGTCTACCCGTCCAATCGCCACCTCAGCGGCAAGCTGCGGGCGTTCATCGACTGGGCGGTGGAGACGTTTCATTAACCGATCGCCCCGGCTATAGTGGCTTCTCTTACGGACAATAAAAACGGGCAAACCATGCATATCGAACCGCTGCTTGCACATCGTCAGCGCATTGACGAACTGGCCGAATTACTGCATCAGGAATGGGGCGCCTTTGCGCAGTGGAGCAACCGCGACGCCATCAGCCGGCGGCTGGCTGAACGCTGTGCGCCCGAGAGCCAAGGCGTCGTGTTGCTGGCGCTGTCGCCGCAGCAACAGATCGTCGGCACCGCCAGTTTGACGCGGTATGAATTGACAGATAAACCGGAGCGCCAATACTGGCTGAGCGAAGTCTTTACCCACCCGCAGCACCGCGGCCAAGGCATCGCCCGCAACCTGATCGCGCGCTGCATCGAGCACGGCCGAACCCAGAGCATCAGCGAACTGTATCTGTATACGCCCGACCAGCAGACGCTGTATCAGAAACTCGGCTGGCGCCCTCTGGAGCAACGCCAGGTCGCCGGTGAAACCGTCACGGTGATGAGCCGCACGTTGTAGCCGCACGCACTGTGGTATTATTGGCCGCATATTGATTCCCGACGGACGACCACCATGGCCTATATCCCCAAAAACTATGCGAAGCTGGAAACCGGCTACCGCGAAAAAGCGCTGAAACTGTTCCCCTGGGTATGCGGGCGCTGCTCACGCGAATTCGTTTATTCCAACCTGCGCGAGCTGACGGTGCACCATATCGATCACGATCACAGCAACAACCCGGAAGACGGCAGCAACTGGGAAATGCTGTGCCTGTATTGCCACGACCACGAACACTCGAAATACACCGAGGCCGATCAATACGGTTCGACGGTGGTGGCCGGTGAAGATGCGCAAAAAGATATCGGCGTCGCCACCCACAACCCGTTCGCCAACCTGAAGGCGATGATGAAGAAATAATGTCGACAACAGCTTAATGAGTCACTAACTTATTAAGCTGTTAAATTAATAAAATCCTCCTCCGCATCGCCACTTCCCAGAGAATTCCTACTTACCCATCCGGGCCATCCAGCGCAAAATAAGCTGCACAGTTAACGACATACTGGCTTGGCAAGCCGCCGCAGTTGGTGCATATTGTTCGCGAGTTGTTCTTGTTAACCTGTTTGATTATCAACCTAATAAGCACATTAACTTAATAAGTTACCTGCTTAATAACTTGAGAGATGGCAGCATGATTGTTCTGATTGGCTCGCAAAAAGGCGGTGTCGGCAAGTCGACGAAAGCGGTGAATATCGCCGGGTATCTGATTCTTAAGCAAGGCAAGACGGCGATCATCGTCGATGCCGACGACCAGAAATCGATCATGACCTGGTACAACGACCGTCAGAACGTCGAGGGGCTGCCGCACATTCCGGTGGTGGCCGCGTCGGGCAAAATCAAGGAAACGCTGCTGGAGCTCGATCGCCATTACGACTACGTGATCGTCGACACCGCCGGCCGCGACAGCGCCGAACTGCGCTCCGGCCTGCTGGCCGCCGATCTGTTCCTCTCGCCGCTGCGCCCTTCGCAGATGGATCTCGACACCATCGGCTACCTGTCGGAGATGTTCTCCACCGCGCAGGAATACAACGAGAAGGTCAAAGGCTACATTGTGCTGAACATGTGCCCGACCAATATCTTCATTAATGAAGCCAACGAAGCGGCGCAGGTGCTGAGCGAATATCCGGAGTTCACCCTGGTGAGCCACCGCCTGTGCGATCGCAAAATTTACCGCGACGCCTGGGGCGAAGCCATCACCGTGCATGAGGCGAACAACGAAAAGGCGCAGGCCGAGATCGAATGCCTGGTGAAAGAGGTGATCCTGTGAAGAAGCGCACTCCCACCCACCGCATGTCGGAAGACGAATTCATCAACAGCGCCACCTCGCATACGTTGCCGGTTGCGGCGCCCGCGCCGGAAGCCAAGCCGGCCGGCCGCAAGCGCACCTATAAGGCGATTTCCGTCAGCCTGACGGACAACCACATCGAAGCCATCGATGAGGTGATCGTGCAGGCGGCGCGCAACGGCATCGTGCGCATCACCCGCTCCGACATCATCAAGCTCGCCATCGACGGGCTGGCGGAGAAAAGCGAAACGCAGCTGCTGGCATTGCTGAAAAAACTCTGACCGCACGGCAGCCGCCGGCTGACCACGCCGGCGGGCCGTTATCATCTTGAGTTCCCCGCGACCTCGCACCGGTAGTCCTGAATTTCGCCGGCCGAGCCCAGGTTCAGATCGGTCAGCTTCAAACGGTTCGCCAACAGCAGCATCTCGCCCTGCGGGCTGACCGCCAGCGCCAGGCCGTAATTGCCAATGCTGTCGCCCTGCTCGACCACATAGTTCTGCAGTAAACGGAAAGGATCTTCCTGGGTTAAATCGGTGCCCGCCAATTTTCTGGCCAGATATTGGTGACCGAGCAATTTCACCGCCAGCGGCCGCCACTGTTGATCTAATTGTTCCGCCTGCTGCCCCAGCGCGTTATAGACATCCTGGCGCAAGCAGGCAACGTGAATATGCAGCTGATTCTGAGAGCGACCATATTTCGAATTGACCGCCAGAGAAATCCACGCATCTTTTAACGGTTTACCCAGCTCGCCGGATATATGTTCACGGTTATTCCAGGCCTGGGCGAAATAAGGCGGCGCGTGCTCTGTCTGCAATGCCGGGCTCTCGATACCGCTGACCTTTTCGGTCGGCATCACCAGATCGTGATAGGGGCCTTTGCTGTCCTTAAACAGCACATAACCCTCGGTTAAATCAACCTTTAAACAGGGCGCCGGATCGTTGTTCTGCTGCTGATTGGGCACGCACTGTTGGCTGACGATTTGCCACAGCGCATTCGGATTGCCGCGCCCGAAGAACCACCACAGCACCGCCGTCAGCAGCAAAATGACAAGCAAAATAATTAATAGTCTGAAAAGTCTTTTCATCGCGACGCCCTGTTTATCTATTCCATACCGAAAGGAGCGACAGCATAAACCAAGGCTCCGCTCACCACCAAAATATTAGCCTTAGCGTCACCTTTTATTGACGTCTTGTTAGCAATGCAAATTAAAAAACCCGCGTCCACCTGAGTAATTTAAAGTAAATTAATACCGTGGGTTGAATATGAGTGTGATATAAGCAGCCGAACTCTCTTTATATAAGGAACCGACAAGATGCCAACGATGGGCAAATCCCTGCATTATCTCGACGTGGGCTCAGGCTTTCCGTTGTTGCTGGGCCACAGCTATCTGTTCGATCTGAACATGTGGGCACCGCAGTTCGAGGCGTTGGCGAAACGCTACCGCCTGATCGTGCCCGATCTCTGGGGCCACGGCGACTCCCCGGCGCTGCCGCCTGGGCGAAACAGCCTGTCGGATATCGCCGCCGATCATCTGGCGCTGATGGATCATTTGGATATTGCAGAGTTCGGCATCGTCGGCCTGTCCGTCGGCGGCATGTGGGGCGCGGAACTGGCGGCGCTGGCGCCGGAACGGGTGAAAGTGCTGGCGCTGCTGGACAGCTACCTGGGCGACGAAACACCGGAGGCGCGGCAGCGCTATATGGGCATGCTGGCCGCCGTGGAACAGGCCGGCGCCATCACGTCACCGCTGCTGGAATATATCGCGGCGCAGTTCTATTCCGACGAAGTGCCCGCTGCGCTGTCGCAGCCTTTGCTGGCCCATCTGCAAAGCCTGCCCGCCGATCGGCTGCGCGACAGCATCGTGCCGCTGGGCCGGATGATCTTCGGCCGTCCCGACAAGCTGGCGCTGCTGGAAAACATCACCGCCGCCAGCATCGTCATCACCGGCGCGCAGGATAAACCGCGCCCGCCGACGGAAGGCCAGCGCATGGCGGATCTTCTCGGCTGTCGGCATGTGCTGATCCCCAACGCCGGCCATATCAGCAACAAAGAAAACCCGACGGCGGTCAACGAAACGCTGCTGGCGTTTTTGGCTGAAAACACCACCCCGCTGTTTTGGTGAGATTCTCCGGGCCGTCAGGCCCGGAGATTCCCTTCAGACGAAGCCTTAGGGAGGGGGAGGCTACATCCGGCGTTTATTGGCCGATAGACGTCAGACCCTGGCGGATCCCTTCGTCAGCCTGCTGGCACCATGTCTGCAGACCCTGTGGCGCTTCCTTTTCCAACGCAACCACTTTGCCGTCGTCGTTCAGCACATTGCCTTCACGGCCCATCGCTTCACGCTTGTCACCGTCGCGGGTGTCGACACCGCCGGGAATGGCGGCCACGTAGGCCACCATTTTCTTGGCGTTGTCGATACTGTCCGCTTTCAGAAAACCTTTATCGACGCAGTAAGACATCAGCCCGCTGGTATTACGCGTAATGTCATAGACGTTTTTCAATGCAGCAGGGTCCATCCCTTCGGCATTAGCGGTATTGAACAGGCCCAGAGTCGCGGCAATCATGCCGGTCAGAATGCTCTTTTTCATTGTTATCTCGTTTTAATAATGAATTATTTAGCTTTGAATTATTCACAAAAAATAATGTGAACGTCGGTACGGTATAACGGCGGCTCAGATTAACACAACCCTAACGCGTTAATAACTGTGATTAAGTTAACCTCCAGTAAAATAAAAATGCATGATGGGGCTATTACTCCGCCCGACGTCAGTTTTTACGTTCGACATTAACCGTACCCAATTCAATTTTAAAATAGTATCACCAGGGAATTATTTACAACGTAAGCGTTGGCCTGCGGTCAATCGCGCCCCCGCCCTTTGCTAAAACCACAGGCGTAACATAGCCTGTTAAGACGCGCCATGCCTTAGTGGGAGGGGATTCACATGAACCATTCCGTCCGGCCGCCGCCATGCGACGACAAAACCATTCTCGATATCACGATGAATTTATATCTCTATCCGGCGGCGCTTATTGCGCACCGCCTGGGCATCTTTGAATTTATTGCATTGCGCCCCCGCAACCTGACCGATATATGCGCTCAGGCCAATGTGGAAAGACGCCCGGCAGAGACGCTGGTCATGGCGCTAGTGGCATTGAAATTGATAGACAGAGACGGCGAAACATTCTCTCTGACGCCGGAAGCGGAAACCTTTTTGATAAAAAACAACCCGCATTATTTCGGCTATTTTTGGGATTTGATGATTGAAAACAGCGAGATTTTCACGCTGAAAAACCTGGAAAGCGCCATCAGAAAGAATGCCTCGCAGGTGTACGGCGAGCAGGAGCTGTTTGAAACCCATACGCTCGACGCCGACAGAATGCGGCTGTTTACCCACGCCATGCACAGCCTGAGCATGGGCTCGGCCAGCGTTTGGCCTACGCTGTTGCCCCTCGGTGCCTGCCGCACGGCGCTGGATATCGGCGGCGCCTCCGGCGCCCATGCCATCAGTCTGGCGACCCACTGGCCGGCGCTCACGTGCACCGTGTTCGATCTGCCGGAGGTGTGCCCGCTCGCCGCCGACTACGCGCACGATCACGGCCTCAGTCAGCGCATCGGCACCCACAGCGGCGATATGTGGCGCGATCCCTACCCGGCGGCGGATCTGCACCTGTACTCCAATATTTTCCACGACTGGCCGATGAACAAGAACCGCTTCCTGGCGCAAAAGAGCTATGCGGCCCTCCCGCCCGGGGGCAGGATCGTGATCCACGAAGTGCTGTACAACGATGACGGCGACGGGCCGCCTGCCGCCGCGGGGTACAGCCTGATGATGATGGGATGGACGCAGGGCCGCCAATACTCCGGCAAGGAAATCGGCGACCTGCTGCGCGACGTCGGCTTCGGGCCCGCTCAGGTGCTGCCGTCGCTCGGCTATTTCAGCATCGTCACGGCGCAAAAACCCCAGGCTTAGCGGTTCACCGAGCGCGCCATGCGGCTGTAGGTGTGGCGCACGCCGCGGATCGCCACGCTGTAGGCGAAGATGTTTTCCGGCAGCGCCAGCCCCAGATAGCCGGTATCGCCGATATGGTGCAGGTCCGCCCCGGCCATTTTGCTCATCAGCGCAATCTGCCGCACGGTCTGCACGTCGGCCCCCTCTTGCGAGGTGCCGATCGCCGTCATCGCCAGCGCCCCCTGCCGCTGGGCAAAGGCGATCAGCGCCGCCACTTTCTCCTGCGACATGCCGGGAATGGTGCCCGGCGCCGGCAACAGCACGATGTCCGCGCCGTTCTCCACGAACAGCGCGATGTCCTGCTCGCCGATCAGTTGGCTTCCGCTTTCGCGCACGATGCCGGCGCCGTGCATTTTGCCGGTCACCAGCACCATCTCGTCGCCCACTTCCTCGCGGATTGCTTTCAGCGCGGCGGCGATCGCCTGATTGCTGACGCCGTTGTTCGGGTTGCCGGTCAGCACCAGCATGCGCGCGCCGAGCTGATACAGCTTGCGCGCATTCTCGGCGGTGGCGGCGCGGCCCGCCGTCATCTGCCAGAAATCGTTATGTTCGGTGGCGAAGGCCGGATCGACGGCCTCCAGATTCACCCCGATCACTCGCCCGGTCAGCCGCTGCAGCGTGCGTAGCGCCTCCTGCGGCGGCACGTCGGCGGGCAGGCCCGCGATATGCGGATGATCGACGTCGAACAGGTTCAACAGCAGCAGATCGGCGCCCTGGCTGGCCGCCAGTTCGGCGTTGGTGACGTTATTGAGCAGCGGCTGAGTGACCGCAATGGTTTCGCTGACCAGAATGCGCCCTTCACTGGCGCGGATGGCATAGAGCAGATCGGCTTTGCCGATATCGGCCAGATCGCTGGCGCTGCAGTCCAGATACCGTTTCATGAGGCAAGCTCCGGTGACATGAGCGGAAAGGGATAGTGCCCCTCTCCCACCGCAGTGAAAGAGGGGGAAAAGGTTACTTCAGGGTAAAACTTTGCGCCTGCACGTTGTCGGAATCCAGGCCGACGAACACGTTGAATTTGCCCGGCTCCGCCCCCCATTTCAGGCTGGCGTTGTAGAACTTCAGATCCTCTTCGCTAATCGGCAGCTCAACCTGCTGCGACTGGCCGGCCTTCAGCGTCACTTTCTTGAAGTTGCGCAGCTCTTTCACCGGCCGGCTGACCGAGGCGGTGACGTCCTGCAGATACAGCTGCACCACCGTGGCGCCGTCGTACTTGCCGGTATTCTTCAGCGTAACGCTGGCGGTTAGCTTGCCGTTGCGCGCCATCGTCGGGCTGGACAATTTCAGATCCGACAGGCTGAAGGTGGTGTAGCTCAGGCCGTAACCGAACGGATACAGCGGGCCGTTCGGCGAATCGAAGTAGCGTGAGGTGTACTTGCCCGGATTCTCCTTGCCGAACGGACGGCCGGTGTTCAGGTGGTTGTAGTACATCGGGATCTGGCCGACCGAGCGCGGGAAGGTCATCGGCAGTTTGCCCGACGGGTTATAGTCGCCGAACAGCACGTCCGCCACCGCGTTGCCGCCCTCGGTGCCGCTGTACCAGGTTTCCAGCATCGCGTCCGCCTGCTCGCTCTCCCAGCTCAGCGCCAGCGGCCGGCCGTTCATCAGCACCAGCACCAGCGGCTTGCCGGTGGCTTTCAGCGCGGCGATCAAATCACGCTGGCTCTGCGGGATCGTGATGTCGGCGCGGCTGGAGGCCTCATGCGCCATGCCCTGCGATTCCCCCACCACCGCCACCACCACGTCGGCCTTGTTCGCCGCCTGCACCGCTTCGTCGATCATCTGCTGCGGCGAGCGGGTGTCGAACGCCACCGCCGGCTCATACTCGTTGAGATAGTCGATGATGCCTTTATCCTGCGTGACGTTGGCGCCCTTGGCGTACAGAATGCGCGCCTTGTCGCCCACCGCCCGCTCCAGCCCTTCGCGCAGGGTGACCGACTGCTTGACCACACCGGCGGCTGACCAACTGCCCATCACGTCGCGCTGGCTGTCGGCCATCGGCCCGACCAGCGCAATGGTCGCCTGCTTGCTCAGCGGCAGCGTCTGTTTATCGTTCTTCAGCAGCACCATCGTCTTGCGCGCCACCACCCGCGCTTCGGCGCGGTGCAGACGGCTTTCGGCGTTGGTGTCCTGCGGATCGGAACCCGCCGGCCCCAGATGCACGTAAGGATTGGTGAACAGCCCCATGTCGTACTTGGTGTTCAGCACGTCGCGGCAGGCGCGGTCGATATCGCTTTCAGACACCAGCCCGTCTTTCACCAGACCCGGCAGGTATTTGTCGTAAAACTCGTCGCTCATGCTCATGTCGACGCCGGAGGTGATCGCCAGGCGCACCGCGTCGCGCGCGTCGGCGGCCACGCCGTGTTTAATCAGCTCTTTGATCGCGCCGTGGTCGCTGATGGTGATGCCTTTAAAGCCCCACTGCTCGCGCAGCAGATCTTTCAGCAGCCACGGGTTGGCGGTGGCCGGCACGCCGTTGATCGCGTTGAGCGACACCATCACCCCGCCGCTGCCGGCGTCCACCGCCGCTTTATAAGGCGGCAGATAGTCCTGATGCATGCGCAGCGGACTCATGTCGACGGTGTTGTAATCGCGGCCGCCTTCGACGGCGCCGTACAATGCAAAGTGCTTGACGCTGGCCATCACCGAACCGGGTTTGGCCGGATCGCCGTTCTGGAAACCGTCAACCATCACCTTGGCGATTTTCGAGACCAGCCAGGTGTCTTCGCCGAAGCCTTCGGAGACCCGGCCCCAGCGCGGATCGCGGGTGATATCGACCATCGGCGCGAAGGTCATGTTCAGGCCGTCGTCGCTGGCCTCCTGCGCCGCCACGCGGGCGCTGAGCGCGATGGCTTCCAGATCGAAGCTGGCCGCCAGCCCCAGGCTGATCGGGAACACGGTGCGCTGGCCGTGCACCACGTCATAGGCAAAGAACAACGGGATTTTCAGGCGGCTGAGCTGCATCGCCTGATCCTGCATCACCCGGATATCCGGCCGAGTGACGGTATTGAAGATGGCGCCGATCTGCCCTTTGCGGATCCCCTCGCGGATCGCTTCTTTCGGGTTATCCGGCCCGACGCTGATCAGCCGCAGCTGGCCGATCTTCTCTTCCAGCGTCATCTGCTTCATCAAATGGGACACGAAGGCATCGCGCTGCTGGGCGTGAATGCCCTGCGTTATCGGCGTTTCCTGCGCAAAAGCCGGGCTGAGGGCCAGACCGGACAACATACTCACCACACAAAGCCATTTCATCTTGTTTTATCTCAGGCGTGTTTCCGCCGCCAACGCCGCGGAGTTTAATCGGAGTGAAGAAACAGTTTGCCATACTCTGTTTCATCGCCAAGGGAATTCGCATCGCTAATGTTTACAAAGCATTACAGGTTATCGGCAGGTAATTCTGCAGCCGGGCGCGGCTGTCGGCGGCCTCCGCCGCCAGAAAATCGACCAGCGCGGTTAACGTCGGCGGCGCCACCGTGCGTTCAGGATAGACCAAATAATAGGCCGCGCCGCTGCTGACGCAGAGCGGGAACGGCGTGACGATGCGCTGCGCCTGAATATCCTCCTCCAGCAGGCACAGATCGCCGATGGCGATGCCGAATCCCTGCAGCGCGGCGCTCATCGCCAGATCGAGGGTATCGAAATGCTGGGCCTTGCCGGACGGCAACGCATCGGCGCCCGCCGCCTTCAGCCAGCGCAGCCAGTCGCGCCGATCGCGCGTCGGGTGCAGCAGAGTTTTGTCCGTCAAGTCCGTCAACCGGGCCGCCGGCGGCAGAAACGTCGGCGTGCAGACCGGCGTGAGAATTTCATCGAACAGCAAGTGCGCGGTCAGCTTTTTACCCGGCGGCTGGCCGAATACCACCGCGGCGTCAAACTGCTCAGTACTGAAATCCAGGCCGTGCGACACCGAGGCGGTCAGCTCGATATGCATGTCCGGCCGTTCATTTTGCAGGCGAATGATGCGCGGCAGCACCCAGCGCATGGCGCAGGTCGGGCATTTGATGCGCAGCGCCCCCGGCGGAGCGGCGGCCCGCGTCAGGGCTTCATCCAACTGCCCCAGCGCCTGCTGTACCGGCGCCAGCAGCTGCGCGCCCTGCGGCGTCAGCGCCAGACCGCGCGCCTGGCGGCTGAACAGCGGATAGCCCAGACGCTGTTCCAGCCCGAGGATTTGCCGACTGACCGCCCCCTGCGTCAGGTGCAGCTGCCGGGCGGCATGGGTAAAGTTAAGGCGTTGCGCCACCACCACGAAGGTTTTCAGCACGTCGAGCGACGGCAGGGATATCGGCATAGCGAGCCTCGATTAGCTATGATCACAGTACATGGCAAGTATGACAAACTTTCCCTTGTCCGCCTACGCCGGCTGATGCTTAATCGCTCAACACTTCCCTGTTTGCCTGGAGCCCATCATGCAGAGCGCCTGCTCATCCCGCTCGAAGCTGCCGGACGTCGGCACCACTATCTTCACCGTCATTGGCCAACTCAGCGCCGAACATCAGGCCCTCAACCTGTCGCAGGGCGCGCCCAACTTCGCCGGTGACCCGCAGCTGATCGAGGCAACGGCGCAAGCCATGCGCGCAGGTCATAACCAATACGCGCCGATGAGCGGCGTGGCGGCGTTACGTGCTGCCCTGGCGGAAAAAGCTGAACGATTGTATGGCGCGCGCTATGACGCCGACGAAGAAATCACGGTGATCGCCAGCGCCAGCGAAGGGCTGTACTCGGCGATCAGCGCGCTGGTGCATCACGGCGACGAGGTGATCTATTTCGAACCGGCGTTCGACAGCTATGCGCCGATCGTGCGCCTGCAGGGCGCCACGCCGGTGGCGATCAAGCTGTCGCTGCAGGACTTTCGCGTCGACTGGGACGAAGTGGCCGCCGCCATCAACGGCAAAACGCGCATGATCATCGTCAACACGCCGCACAACCCGACCGGCGCGGTGTTTGACGCGCAGGATATCGACCGCCTGACCGCCCTGACCCGCGACACCGACATCGTGATCCTGTCCGACGAGGTCTACGAGCACGTGGTGTTCGACGGTGAAATTCATCACAGCATGGCGCGCTATCCGCAGCTGGCGGAACGCAGCGTGATCGTGTCGTCGTTCGGCAAAACCTACCACGTCACCGGCTGGCGCGTCGGCTATTGCCTGGCGCCGGCGGCGTTGATGGACGAGATCCGCAAGGTGCACCAGTTCATGGTGTTCTCCGCCGATACGCCGATGCAGCACGCCTTCGCCGCCGCGCTCGCCAACCCGCAGAGCTACCTGGGGCTGGCGGCGTTTTACCAACAAAAGCGCGATCTGCTGGCCAGCGCCCTGCAGGATTCGCGCTTTGAGCTGCTGCCCAGCCGCGGCAGCTTCTTCATGCTGGCCCGCTTTAGCGGCTTCAGTCACGAAAGCGACAATGATTTCGCCGTGCGCTTGATCCGCGAAGCGAAGGTGGCGACGATCCCGCTGTCGGCGTTCTACAGCGACGGCACCGATACCGGCCTTATTCGGCTGAGTTTTTCCAAAGATAACGAGACCCTGCTGGAAGGCGCGCGCCGCCTGAACCAGGTGTAATTTTTTGTCCGACCATGGGAAAGGGGCACTGCCTATGAAAGCTTTGAAAACGCTGTTCGCCGCCGGATGCCTGCTGGCCGCCAGCTCTTCTCTGGCGGCGGAAAACAGCCTGCGCTTCGGTCTGGAAGCGCTGTATCCGCCGTTCGAATCCAAATCCGCCAGCGGCAAACTGGAAGGGTTCGACATTGAACTGGGCGATGCGGTGTGCGCCGCCGCGCAGTTGCAATGCAGCTGGGTGGAAACCTCGTTCGACAGCCTGATCCCGGCGCTGCAGGCGCGCAAGTTCGACGCCATCAACTCGGCGATGAACGTGACCGAACAGCGGCGCCAGGCGATCGCCTTTACCGACGCCATCTATCAAGTGCCGAACCGCCTGATCGCCAAGGCCGACAGCGGCCTGCTGCCGGACGCCAAAGCGCTGGCGGGCAAACACGTGGGCGTGCTGCAAGGCTCAATTCAGGAGATCTACGCCAAAACCCATTGGGCGCCGGCGGGCGTGGATGTGGTGTCTTACCAGGATCAGAATCAGGTTTATCTCGATCTGGCGGCCGGTCGGCTCGACGCCACGCTGGTGATGGCGCCGTCGGGGCAAAGCGGCTTCCTGTCGCAGCCGGACGGCAAGGGCTTCGCCTTCGTCGGCGAGGCGGTGCGCGACGACAAAATCCTCGGTGAAGGCATTGCCTTCGGCCTGCGCAAAGGGGATGAGGCGCTGAAGAAGAAACTGGATGCCGCCATCGCCAAAGTGAAACAGCAAGGCACGGTGGCGGCGCTGTCGAAGAAGTATTTCGGCGACATCGACGTGACGGTGAAGTGATGGACGGGGGCGGCACCGCCGCCCCCTGCCGCGTTTAGCGATCGAACACCGAGCTGTTCAGCGCGCGATCCTGCTGGTGGCGCTCCAGCGCCAATTCGATCAGGCGCGTGATCAGCGCCTGATAGCTGACACCGCTGGCAGCCCACAGCTTGGGATACATGCTGATGTTGGTGAAGCCCGGCAGCGTGTTGATTTCGTTGATTACCACCTGGTTGTCCGGCGTCAGGAACACATCCACCCGCGCCAACCCGAAGCACTCCAGCGCGCGGAACGCCTTCAGCGCCACCTCGCGGATGTGGTCGCTTACTTCCGGCGCGATCGCCGCCGGCACCACCACCTGAGCGCCCTGCTCATTGATGTATTTGGTGTCGTAGGAGTAGAAGGCGTCGCTCAGCACGATCTCGCCGCATACGCTGGCCTGCGGATCGTCGTTGCCCAGCACCGCACACTCGATCTCGCGGCCGACGATCGCCGACTCCACCAGCACTTTGTGATCGAAACTGAAGGCCAGCGCCACCGCCGCGTCAAACTCGGCGCGGTTTTCCACCTTGCTGACCCCGACCGACGAGCCCTGGTTGGCCGGTTTGACGAACAGCGGCAGGCCGAGGCGCTCGCTCAGTTGCTCAAACGTGAACCCGGCGCGGTTGGCGCGCGTCAGGGTGACGAACGGCGCCACCGCCAGCCCGGCGTCGCGCAGCAGGCGTTTGGTCACGTCTTTATCCATGCTGACCGCCGAGCCGAGCACCCCGGCACCGACGAACGGCATATTGGCCATGCGCAGCAGCCCCTGCAGCGAGCCGTCCTCTCCCAGCGTGCCGTGCACGATCGGGAAGATGACGTCGAGCTGCCCCAGCGCGCCGGCGCTGCCCGCTTCGATCAGCTGCTGCTTTTCCTGGCCCGGGATCAGCGCCACGTTCTTGTTCGAGCGGTTCAGCGCGATCAGCGCCGGGTTCTCGGCATTGAGCAGATAGTTGGAGGCGTCGTTGATGTGCCACTGCCCCTGTTTGTCGATCCCCAGCAGCGTGACGTCAAACTTCTCTTTGTCGATTGCATCCACAATGTTTTTGGCCGACTGCAGCGACACCTCATGCTCCGCCGATTTACCGCCAAAAATCACCCCAACACGTAGTTTAGTCACGCCTTAAATCCTTCTGAAAAATCATGGCAAAAAAGTCGTTTATCACAATAAACGCATTGCCTGGCGGCGGCAATCGTTGTTGCCAGAATCTTCTTACGCCACAGAATGCCACATCGCGACCATCCAAAACGTATACACTTCGTATATTGTTAATTTATGGAGACGCCGATGGGCATCGTAAAAATTTCGGACGCGCTGCATGACGATCTGCGCCTCGCCAGCCTGACTATGACGCGTTCGATCAACGCGCAGGCCGAGTACTGGATCAAGATCGGCATGCTGGCGGAGTTCCATCCGGAACTGACTTACCCGCAACTGGTAAAAAAAATGATGAAAGATAACGCGCTGACGCTGAAGGAGATTGTCGGGTGAAACAGATTGTGATTAAAACGCCGGAAGAGATTGCCAAAATGCGCCATTCCGGCGCTCTGTTGGCTAAAGTGTTTGCTATGCTCGATGAGGTCATCGTCGAAGGCATCTCCACCATGGAGATCAACGACCGCGCCGAGGCGTTTATCGTCGAAGAGCTGAAGTCGCGCCCGGCCAGCAAGGGGCAGTATGATTTCCCCTTTGTGCTCAACACCTCCGTGGACGACGTGGTGTGCCACGGCGTGCCGTCGGCCAGCAAAATCCTGCGTTCCGGCATGATAGTCAACGTGGACATCACGCTGGAAAACGGCGGCTACATCGCCGACTCCAGCAAGATGTACTGCATCGGCCAGGTGACGCCGCTGGCCAAACGGCTGGTGAACAACGTCTATGAATCGATGTGGCAGGGCATTCGCGCGGTGAAACCGGGCGCCACTCTGGGGGATATCGGCCACGCCATCCAGCGACACGCCGAACAGGCCGGCTACAGCATCGTGCGGGAGTATTGCGGCCACGGCATCGGCCGCGACATGCACGAAGAGCCGGCGGTGCTGCACTACGGTCAACCCGGCAGCGGCATGGCGCTGCAGGAAGGCATGGTGTTCACCATCGAGCCGATGATCAACCAGGGCGACCGCCGCATCAAGCAGAAGAAAGACGGCTGGACGGTGGTGACGCGCGACAAAAAACTGTCGGCGCAGTGGGAGCACACCGTGGCAGTCACCGCCGACGGCGTGGAGATCCTGACGCTGCGCGACGAAGAGCGCCGGGCCGGCTACGCCGAGCGCTACTAAACCCACAAGCCATTAGCTTAATAAGCTAATGGCTTGATAAGTTATTTAATTGATAGCCTCTTAGCTTATTGCGCGGCACCGGCGCCGCGGTTAAGGCGACGGGGATGACAGGGAGACAGGCAGCATGCAGTCAGGCAATCAGACGTTTATCAATCAGCTCAAGGACATCGTCGGCGGCCCGCAGCTGTTGACCGGCGATCGCAACACCGAACGGTATCGCAAGGGCTTCCGCTCCGGCGAAGGCCAGGCGCTGGCGGTGGTGTTTCCCACCAGCCTGCTGCAGCTGTGGCGCATTCTGCGGGCCTGCGTGGCCGCCGACAAAATCGTCATCATGCAGGCCGCCAATACCGGCCTGACCGAAGGCTCAACCCCCAGCGGCAACGACTATGATCGCGATATCGTCATCGTCAGCACCCTGCGCCTCGATCATATTCAGGTGCTGGACAACGGCAAGCAGGTGGTCGGTTTTCCCGGCAGCACCCTGCACCACCTCGAGAAATTGCTCAAACCCTACGGCCGCGAACCACATTCGGTGATCGGCTCTTCCTGCATCGGCGCCTCGGTGATCGGCGGCGTGTGCAACAACTCCGGCGGCTCGCTGGTGAAACGCGGCCCGGCCTATACCGAAATGGCACTGTACGCCCAGCTAGGGGAAGACGGCCAGCTGCGCCTGGTGAACCATCTGGGCATCCGGCTTGGCGACACGCCGGAAGAGATCCTCACCCGGCTGGAAAAAGGCGACTATCGCCCGGAGGACGTCGAATACGGTGAGCTGCGCGCCTCGGATAACGAGTACGCCAGCCGGGTGCGCGACGTCGACGCCGACACCCCTTCCCGCTTCAACGCCGATAAACGCCGTCTGTACGAAGCCTCCGGCTGCGCCGGCAAGCTGGCGGTGTTCGCGGTGCGGCTTGACACCTTCGAGAAAGAGGGCAAAGAGCAGGTGTTCTATATCGGCACCAACGACACCGCGGTGCTGACCGAACTGCGCCGCCACATGCTGAGCAAATTCGAAAACCTGCCGGTGGCCGGTGAATACATGCACCGCGATATCTTCGACATCGCCGAGGTGTACGGCAAAGACACCTTCATGATGATCGACAAGCTCGGCACCGATCAGATGCCGCGCTTCTTCACCCTGAAAGGCCGCATGGACGCCAGCCTCAACAAGCTGCCGCTGCTGCCGCACAACCTGACCGATCGGCTGATGCAGGGCCTGAGCCATCTGGCGCCGAGCCACCTGCCGAAGCGCATGAAGGAATACCGCGAACGTTTCGAACACCACCTGCTGCTGAAGATGGCCGGCCCCGGCGTAGACGAAGCGCAGCGCTACCTGACCGACTATTTCGCCCAGGCCGAAGGCGCCTTCTTCGCCTGCACCCCTGACGAAGGCAAAAAGGCTTTCCTGCACCGCTTCGCCGCCGCCGGCGCCGCGGTGCGCTACCACGCGGTGCACGCCGACAAGGTGGAGGATATTCTGGCGCTGGACATCGCCCTGCGCCGCAACGACACCGACTGGTTCGAAACGCTGCCGCCGGAGATCGACAGTCAGTTGGTGCATAAGCTGTATTACGGCCACTTTATGTGCCACGTCTTCCACCAGGACTACGTGGTGAAAAAAGGCGTGGACAGCCATGCGCTGAAAGAAAAGATGCTCGAGATCCTCAACCGGCGCGGCGCCGAGTACCCGGCGGAGCATAACGTCGGCCACCTGTACCATGCCAAACCGGATCTGCAGGCGTTCTACCGCACCGCCGATCCGACCAACAGCTTCAACCCCGGCATCGGCAAAACCAGCAAACGCAAAGGCTGGGCCGAAGACCCCCGCTAAGAGTGCCCGATTGGCCTGCCGACGCGGGCCACCTCACCTTCCTGTTGACCTTCAATGGCCCATTCAGCGTTCCGCGCGCAGCAGCAAGGAGACGATGAACGCGCCCCCCAGCCCCGCCGTAATGATGCCGATGGGCAGCTCCTGATTGGGGATCAGGCTGCGGCTGAGCATGTCGCCGCCGGTCAGCAGCATCGCCCCCAGCAGGCCGCACATCGGCACGGACAAGCGGTGGCGCACGCCCACCAGGCGCCGTGCCAGATAAGGCACCATCAGCCCGACAAAACCGATCACGCCCGTCAGCGAAACGAGAAACGCCGTGGACAGTGCGCAGCACAGAAAGGTCTCGGTGCGCAGGCGCGCGACGTTGACCCCCATCGAATGGGCGGTGTGCTCGCCCGCCAGCAGCGCGTCCAGCGCCCGCCAACGCAGCGCCGTAAACCCGGCCAGCAGCACGAAACTCGCCAACGGAATGAACAGATTATCCCAACGCGCCAGCCCCAGCCCGCCCAGCGACCAGAACAACACCGAGCCGGCCGCCCGCTGATCGCCGGAAAACACCAGGTAGCTGGTGAGCGCGCTGAACAAAAACGAGACCGCCAGGCCGCAGACGATCAGCTGCTCGGCGCGCCTGACCCGGCTGACGCGAAACAGGATCATCACCGCCATCGCGGACAAAATGCCGCCGGCGAAAGCGGACAGCGGCAACGTCAGCGCGCCCAGCGCATCGCCGAAGCGCGTGATGACCAGCACCGCGCCGGCGGAGGCGCCGGAGGAGAGCCCAAACAGAAAAGGATCGGCCAGCTCATTGCGGGTGGTAGTCTGCAGCAACGCGCCGGTCATCGCCAGCCCGGCGCCGGTCAACGCCGCCAACAGGGCTCTGGGCATTCGCAGTTGCACGACGATGGTATCCAGCATGCCGGAGAGGGGCGCCGAACCGAGCCCTAACGCCGCCAACGCCTGCCGCCATGACAGCGCGACACTGCCCAGCTGCAGGCTCCAGATCATTAGCCCACACAATACCGACAGCGCCAGCGGCGCGAGCAGCATAAATCGCCGGGTCGGCGAGTTCATTCAGCCTCCGGCGCGTACAGCGCCCGCGCCAGCTTTTCCACCGCGCCGATGTTGGCCGGCCCCGGCGTCAGCTCCGCATACTGCAGTTTCAGATAACGGTGGTGCCGTACCGCGGGGGTCAATTTCATCAACGGGTGAGACTCGAGGAAACGCCGCAGCGCATCGGCCCCCGAACCGGTCTGGTAATCCAGCAGAATAATGAAGTCGGGCTCAGCCGCCGCCACCGCCTCCCAGGACGCCGTCGTCCAGCTCGCCGGCAAACCGTCCATCACGTTGCGGCCGCCCGCCGCTTCGATGATCGCCGTCGGCATGGCGTATTTGCCGCTGGTAAAAGGCTTCTCCTCCCCCGAGTCATAGACGAACACCTTGAGCGGCGTCTGACCCGCCGTCCTGACTGGCAGCGCAGCCAACCGGCGGCGCCAGCCTTCAACCAACGCGGCTGCCTCTTGCGGCTTGCCGAAAATCTTGCCGAGCTTTAGCTCATCGTCATACAGCAGGTTCATATCGGCCTTCTGCGGCCGCCCGCCGGCCTGCACGCAGCTCTCGCTCAACACCAGCGTTTTGATGCCGAACGGGGCGAGCTTCTCCGGCGTGACGTCGCCGCCGATCTTCATACCGTAATTCCAGCCGGCGAAGAAGAAATCCGGCTGCGCCGCCAGCAACGTTTCCAAAGCGGGATATTTCGGCGCCAGTTCGGGAATGGCGCCCATCGCCGCCTTGAAGTCGGGCGTCAGTTTGTACCAGCCGGTGATGCCGGTCAGCCCGACAATGCGATCCTGCAGATGGAGCGCAAAGACCATCTCGGCCATGTTGATGTCGTTGATGACGGCGCGTTGAGGCGCCTGGTTGAAGGTGATCGGCGAACCGCAGCTGTCTACGGTGACGGGAAATTTTTCGGCCGCCGCCGCCCCGCCGGCCAGCAGCAGGAGCAGGGGGAATACGCGTGTGTTCATATTTCTCTCTGGTTTATCAAGCGCAATGGGGAACGTCAAAAATACGCAGCGTTTTCCCGCTGACGGGGTGCGCCACCTTGAAACTGTTCATGCCGAACACCGGCAAAATCACCGGGGTCTGCAACACCGCCTCGGGCGTACCACAGGCTACCTGGCGGCTTTCGTTGAGCACCAGGATCCGATCGGCAAACGCCTCCGCCACGGGCAAATCGTGCAGCACCGCAATCACGGCAATATCTTTATTTTTCACTAACGACAACAGCGCCGAGCGCCCGGGCGGATCGAGGTGATTGGTCGGTTCATCCAGCAACAACAGGTCGGGAGACTGCGCCAACGCCCGGGCCAGTGCGGCGCGCTGACGCTGGCCGCCCGAGAGCCGCCCTAACGGGTGGCGCCTGAACGGCGCCAGCCCGGTTTCCCCGATGGCCTCATCAACGATGCGCTTTCCCGTCGCAGAGCGTTCGCCATGCGGTAAACGGCCCAACGCCACGTAATCCTCAACCGAAAGCCGCAAATCCGGCAGATCGTTTTGCGCCAGAAAGGCGATGCTTCTGGCGCGCTCCGCCGCCGGCCACGCGGACAAGGCGCGCCCTCGCCAGTAAATGCCGCCGCTGTCCGCCCGCGTTTCGCCGATCAGGGTGCGCAACAGGCTGGACTTGCCGCTGCCGTTGGGGCCAATCACCGCCAGCTTCTCACCGGCGCGGAGCGCGAAATGGATGTTGTCGAGTATCAATGCCCCGCCGTGTCCGGTCAGGCTAACTCCATCAACATGGAGGATGTCGTGAGCTGAATTCATCATGCATAAATTGTTATATTATAACATATCAGTGTTTTTACCACGATTGCTCGCCTTCTGCAAAAGCGAATCGCAAATTCTTATGCCGCACGCGCTGCGTGAAGCAAGGCAGAGGGCAAGCCGCGCCCTGCTTCAAAACGGCGTGGTTAAAGCAACATAGCACACCTTTTTATTAATGATAATGATTTTCATTATCATTAATGTCTTTGTGATTTCCGATTGCACGCCCCGCTGAACTTGGTTATGTTTGAAGCGACTGGTTTCATTCACGGTTTTCAGGAACTCACATGACCTACCTGGCGCACAGTACAGATCCGACAAACGCGACCGTTCCGGCCGTCGTTTTGCTGTGTGCTTCCTCCGCCCCACCCGCCGTTTCTTCTGTCGTTTCTGCGGTTGCCGCTTACCCGCCACGCCTTGTGGTTGTGCGTTAAGCCAAACCGACTTTTTACCTCCGGCTTAGTGATCTGTTGCGTTCAGGCGTAGACCGCCGCGCGCGCCGGAGCCTGTAATTTTCACGACAGGTGAAATTGATATGCGATTACCTTCTCTCTGGGCCAATGCCGGCCTGGCTACGCTGTTCGTCCTGCTCTGGAGCAGCGGCGCGATCATCTCCCGTTGGGGATTGGAGCACGCCTCCGCCTTCGCTTTTCTGTTCTTCCGCTGCGCCATCGCGCTGGCGGTGCTGTTTGCCATCGGCCTGTGGCGGCGCCAGTGCCTGCCCGCCCCCGGCACCCGCCGGCGCGTCGCGCTGATCGGCGTGTTGATGATCGGCAGCTATCAGATCTGCTATCTGTTGGCGTTGGAACAGGGCATTACGCCCGGCGTGCTGGCCACATTGCTCGGCGTACAGCCGATCCTCACCCAGTTCATCACCGAACGGCGCTGCACCGGGCTGCGCGCATTCGGGCTGGCGCTGGCGATGGCCGGGCTGACGCTGGTGGTGTACCAAAGCCTGATGGTGGCTCATTTCTCACCGAGCGGCATGCTGTTCGCCTTTATCGCATTGGGGAGCATGACCGCCGGCACCCTGCTGCAAAAGGGCATGACGCAGCCGCCGCTGGCGGTGTTGCCGCTGCAGTATGCCATCGGGCTATTGATGTGTACGCTGGCGCTGCCGTTTGAGCCGCTGCGGGTCGACTGGCGGCCTGAGTTCGTGCTGCCGCTGCTGTGGATGGCGGTGGTGATCTCGGTGCTGGCGACGTTCTTGCTGTATCGCCTGATCCAGCGCGGCAACCTGGTGCAGGTCACCAGCCTGTTCTATCTGATCCCGGCAGTGACCGCCCTGCTGGATTACCTGCTGCTCGGCCACGCGCTGGCCGCGCTGAGCCTGTTGGGGATGGCGGGCATCGTGCTCGGCGTGATGCTGGTTTTCCGCCGCGCATAAAAGCAAAAGCCCCCGCGCCGTTCCACCGGCGCGGGGGCGACAACAACAGCCGTTAACTCAGAATAACCAGGAACCGTACCCCCACAGCAGCACCGTCACCCCAAGCAGCAGCTCGAGCAACAGGATGCCGATAGCGAAGGTCGAGCTGGAGAAGATGAACCCTTCCTTACTGTCGATATTCAGGAAGTGCGGAATCCCCAGATTCAGCAGATAGCCCGAATAGCACAGGCCGATAATGCCGACAAACAGACACAGCCAGACGACCGGATAGAGCGCCACAATCCCGCTGAGGAACATCGGGGTCGCCACGTAGCCGGCGAACACCATGCAGCGGTGCAGGCTGGGGCGCGATTCATAGCGCCGCGCCATCCAGTGAATGACTTTCCCCATGGCCGCTACGCCCGCCAGCATCAGCAGGTAGAACGCCACGGCGGTATAAAGCGCGGTAAACATGTCGAGCCTGATGGCATGTCCCTCGCCGGAGAGCCAGCCCAACTGGGTGGTGCCGATAAAGGCGCAGACCACCGGGATGGCAGCCAAGAGCAACACGTGATGGGTGTATAGGTGCGAGACGCTTTCATTCTCGCTTTTGATCTGTTCGAACTCGGCGCTGGGATGCGCCAGAAGTCCCCAAACATGACTGACCATGAGACACCTCCAATCTCGCCGTAGGCCGCGATCGGCGAACGAATTTCACACCTCTGACGGACTGCTACCCGTGCGAGGATTGCGGCCACGGGGCTCTCTCCCCTGTACTCATTATAGTCTTTCGGCGAAAAAACGTGCGGAAAGCGCAACGCCGCGGCGCTTTGTCTTATACTCCCACCATGAAAACCAGGCTGTGAGGAAGGTCATGTCATCCGTTATCACCACCCGCCAGGCGGGGATCGTCGACGTCGAAGCCGGGCGCAACGTTACCGTGATCGAACCCTGCAATCTGTACGGTTGCCGGCTCGGTGACGATGTCTTCGTCGGCCCGTTCGTCGAGATCCAGCGCCACGTCAGCATCGGCGCGCGCAGTAAAATTCAGTCGCACAGCTTTATCTGCGAATACGTCACCCTCGGCGAAGCGTGCTTTGTCGGCCACGGCGTCACCTTCGCCAACGATCTGTTCAAAGACGGCGCGCCCAATGCCGATCCGGCCAGCTGGGGGCGCACCTGCATCGGCGATCGGGTGTCCATCGGCTCCGGCGCCACGATCCTGGCGGTGGAGATCTGCAGCGACGCGGTGATCGGCGCCGGGGCGGTCGTGACCCGCGACATCACCCGCAAGGGGATCTACGCCGGCAACCCGGCGCGTCTGCTGCGGGAGCTGCCGTAATGAACCCGGCCATCCGCATCGAGGCCATTGAGACGTTGCCCGACGATTATCTGGCCCGCGGCGATTTCAGCTTTACCATCGCCTGTTACGCCCTGCCGCAGTTCGACAGCCCGGTGGACAGCTGGCCAACCCGCCCGGTGGCACCGTTTCGCAAACGCTATCCCCTGGCGCCGTTCGCCAACGAAGACAGCGTGACCTTCCTGGCGTATCGCCAGAACGACGCCGTTGGCCACATCACGCTGAGCAAAAACTGGAACGGCTACACCCTGATCGACGAGATCGCCGTCAGCGCTGACGCGCGCCGCCAAGGCATCGCCGGGGCGCTGCTGGACTGCGCCAAACAGTGGGCGCGGCAGCAGGAAACCTCAGGTATGATGCTCGAAACGCAGAACAACAACCTGGCGGCCTGCCGCTGCTACCAGCACTATGGGTTTATCCTCGGCGGCATCGATCGCTTGCTGTACCGCGCCGAACCGGAGATCGCCGATCACGAAATCGCGCTGTTCTGGTATTTGCCGTTCAATAGCGAAATCGGTTACTGATTTATCGATTGCCATTGAGGCTATGTTTACTTTTTAACCCCTACCATCGGATGAGAACTGTTATCACTTACTCTGATAAGCCAGCGACACCCATGGAGGGCCGTATGAACCAGAACAAGGTTGTTTTACTGATGTTAGCTATCGCCATGAGCGGATGCGCCGAGCGCCCCACCCCGGCAACGCCGCCGACCGACGTCACCGTTGCGCCGCCGAGCGTGCAGCCGGAGATGGACGCCAGCACCCGCAGCAAGCTGCGTGAGATCCTCACGCTGCGCGCCGGTTGGCCCGCCGCGCAGCCACATGGCCGCACCGTCGATTTGATTTCGCGCGAGTTTCTCGGCACCCCCTACCTCGCCAATCGCCTGATCGGCTCGCAGAACACGCCCGAGCAGCTGGTGATCGACTTCCGCGGGCTGGATTGCTTCACCTACATCGATTATGTCGAAGCGCTCAGCACCGCCCGCAGCGAGGGCGAGTTCGTTCAGCGTCTGGTCGACATTCGCTACGTCGACGGCAACATCGCCTTCCCGCAGCGCAAACACTTCTTCACCGACTGGGCGCAGCGGCCGAAAAAAGTGGCTGAAGACATCACCGCCCAGCTCAGCCCGCACGCCGTCAACCTCGTGAAAAACCTCAATCAGAAAGCCGACGGCGGCAGCTACCTGCCCGGCTTGCCCGTCGTGCAGCGCAGCGTGACCTACATTCCCAGCGACCGCGTCGACGACAAGGTCCTGGCCCAACTGCGCACCGGCGATTACATCGGCATTTACACCAACCTCGCCGGGCTGGACGTGACCCACACCGGCATCTTCGTGATGACCGACAACGGCCCGGTGCTGCGCAACGCCTCTTCGCGCAAAGCCAACATGCGGGTGGTCGATTCGCCGTTTATGGATTACGTGATGGCTACGCCGGGCATCGTGGTGCTGCGTTCACTCAGCCGATAATCCCCCATCGCATAACGGCTATAAGCTATAGCCGTTTATGCTGAACGAGCGTTTGACTTCATCGGCGGTTCAGGCTTAGCTGTAAGAACAAAAACCAACTGATTTTATTGTTCTTTTCAGGGAGAGTTCGATGACCTTACGCTGGCGTATCACCCCTCTGGCGGCGGCCTTCGCCGCCGTATTGGCGCTGCAGGGCTGCGATCAAAAAACCGACCAAAACCATATCAAAGTCGGCGTCATCAACGGCGCGGAACAGGACGTGGCGGAAGTCGCCAGGCAGGTGGCGAAAGAGAAATATGGGCTGGACGTCGAGCTGGTCGGCTTCAGCGGCTCGCTGCTGCCGAACGACGCCACCGACAAGGGCGAACTGGACGCCAACGTGTTCCAACACCGCCCATTCCTCGAACAGCAAAACAAAGATCACGGCTATAAGCTGGTGGCGGTCGGCAATACCTTCGTCTTCCCGATGGCCGGCTACTCCAAAAAGATAAAATCGCTGAAAGAGCTGCCGGACGGCGCGGTGATCGCCATCCCGCTCGATCCGACCAACCTGGGGCGCGCCCTGCTGCTGCTGGAAAAAACCGGGCTGATTAGCCTGAAGCCTGGTAAGGGGCTGCTGCCTACCGCCCTGGACATCAGCGCCAACCCGCATCGTTATCAGATCATGGAGCTGGAAGGCGCGCAGCTGCCGCACGTGCTGGACGATCCGAAAGTCACCGTCGCCGTCATCAGCACCACCTACATCAACCAGACCGGCCTGTCGCCGACCAAAGACGGCATCTTCATCGAGGATAAAGACTCACCGTACACCAACATCATCGTCACCCGCGAAGACAACAAGGACGCGCCGAACGTGCAGAACTTCATCAAGGCCTATGAGTCGGATGAAGTGGCCAAAGCCGCCGAAAAAATCTTCAACGGCGGCGCGGTGAAAGGCTGGTAAATTCGGCCACCATCAAGGCGGATTCTGCGTACGAATCCGCAATATTTCACTTTCATTCCCCGTTTCCTTAGCCACACCTTTCTCTAAAAGCAAAACGCCCGCATGCTCATTCCTCCATAACACGGATTGTTCACAACAAAGGAGTGTCTCGATGCCGATCAAATTTGCCCCCAAGGTCGGGGAAATTCTTGAGTGCAACTATGGCAACTATCCCCTATCAGTCTGCCAACCGCATTAAGCCGGCTTTTATGATGGCCACATTCCACCAGAAATGGTGAAGAACCGTTTAGTTGTTGTGTTAAACGGCAAAATTAACGGCAATGCCTGCATTATCGTACCGCTGTCGACCACCAGAGATTCGAACAAGATCGAACGGGGATTGCACATCGAAATTACGCGTGAACTCATCGAAGATATGAGATTCTTTCATCCGCAAACCCGCTGGGCAAAGGGCGATCTGGTGCAGCAAGTCAGCCGCCAACGGCTGAACAGAGCCCGTAAAGAGAGAGGCTTTCTTACCCAGTGTCTGTCGCGCGAGCTTGTTGCTGACATACAACGCGCCGTCATTAAGTCGATCAATGCCAAAAATATGCTGTTCTGACCAGTACGCTGTTGTTGACAAAACAGACAAATCAGGTGAAATTGTCGCCGTAGCCGATAAAGGCCCTTATGCTATACCCTCCCTTTCAGGGACCTGCGAAGCCCAGCCATCCAGCTGGGCTTTTGCCTATCAAGCGCCCACCGATTTTTAAAACGTCATCTTTTCTTCCCGCTCTTGACCCTTACGTGGCGTCAGGCTTTAGTATCCTGGCACGCACAAGGGAGGAGCTACATATGTTATTGAAAGTCGGCGAACTGGCGCGCCGTTCCGGCATTACCGTTCGCACACTGCATCACTACGACAGCATTGGCTTGCTGGTCCCTTCTGCGCGTTCCGACGCCGGTTATCGTTTATACAACCGGGCTGACATCACCCGCTTGCACCACATCCAGGCGCTGCGCCGGATGGGCGTTTCGCTGGCGGAAGTCGGGGCAATTCTGGCGCGTTCAGGGCTGGCGCTTCCGGCGGTGATTGAGCAGCAGATCGCCATGTTGGACCAGCAGTTGGCACAGATCGCCGCATTGCGCGGCCGGCTGCAATACATGCATGCCCAACTCTCCGCCGGGCACGAACCAGAACTGAACGACTGGCTAACTACGTTGGAGTTAATGACCATGTACGATAAATACTTTACCGCCGATGAGCTGGCGCAACTGCCGTTCTACCAGGCCGATCCCACCCGCAATCAGGAATGGGCTGCATTGGTGAGCAGCGTGGGACAACTGATGGCGGAAGGCGTCGAACCTCAGGCGCCACAGGCACAGGCGCTGGCGCGCCGCTGGATGCTGATGCTGGAGCGCGACACCGCCGGCAACCCGGCCTTTCTCACCCGGCTGAACGCCATGCACGCCGACGAACCGTCGATGCGCGAACAGACCGGCATTACACCGACGATGACGGACTACATCACCCGCGCCTTTGCCGAAACCAAGCTGGCTGTCTATCAAAAATACCTGTCGGCGGAAGAGTACGCCTATGTGCGTCAACACTATTTCACCCGCCTGCAGGAGTGGCCGGCTCTGATCGCTCAATTCCATCAAGCGATGAACGACGGCATACCGTCCGATTCGCCGGAGGCAGTGCGATTGGCGGCCAGTTGGCTGGCGCTGTTCCAATCCTATGCAGGCACCAACCCGGCGACGCAAATGAAGATCCGCGAAGCGATGGAACGGGAACCCTCGCTGACCGAGGGCACCTGGCTGACTCCGCCGCTGCTGGCCTATCTGCGCCAGGCCGTGACCCGGCTGATGCGCGGTTGACGACCCCATAGGGTTTTCTTATCTCACCATAAGAAAACCCGATTTACCCCGGCGGCAAGCGGCGCGCATAATGGCGTTTATCCACTGATTTTCAAGGTAAACAGACCCGCCATGACGCTCTCCGCTCCCGTACTCAGCCTCCTTGACGCCACACCGGACGATATGGCCGCCGTGCAGCGTATTTACACCCACCACGTGCTGCACGGAGCCGCCTCGTTTGAAGAACAACCGCCGACGCGGGCGGAAATGCAGCTGCGGCTGGCCAAGGTGCAAGCAGCCGGGCTGCCCTGGCTGGTGGCGAAAAGTGAAGGCCGTATTGTGGGCTACTGCTATGCCACGCCGTATCGCCCCCGGCCGGCTTACCGCTTTACCGTGGAAGACTCGGTGTACATCGCCGAAGGGCAGCAGGGCAAAGGCGTCGGCAAGGCGCTGCTGAGCGCACTGATCGCCCGCTGCGAGCAAGGCCCCTGGCGCCAGATGCTGGCGATCGTCGGTGATTCCGCCGCCAACCGCGGCTCGCTGGCGCTGCACCAGTCGCTCGGCTTTACCAGCGTCGGGACGTTAAAGGCCGTGGGATTCAAGCTGGGGGAATGGCGCGACACCCACATCATGCAGCGCGCGCTGGGCGCGGGCGACAATCAGCATCCTTGAAGGCATGGCGACGCACGATAGGGAGTTAGCGTCTATAGTGAAGAGTGATTTCATTGAGTTAGCGCCAATCGCACGCCACCTTTAACCGGTAAGGGAGAATCAAATGAAAATTATTCTGTGGATAGTCGCCATCATCTTTATCGTGGGTTTGTTGACGATTACCGGCGTTCTCAAACTGATCTTTTAATGCGCTTAATACGTCCCGCCCCTTCCGGGGCGAGACTTTTCATCATGCCTTGAAACGCGCGCGTACCGCCCCCAGCGCCGATACCACCGCCAGCACCACGCCGCCGGCCACCAGCCCGAACGCCACGTTCAGCAGGGCCGGAACCACACCCTGCAAAAGATGGCCAAACGTCGGCACCACGGTGGTGTACGAGGCCCAATCTTCGAACAGGTGATGCACCGGCGGCAGACCGTGGGTCAGAATACCGCCGCCGACCATAAACATGGCGACAGTGCCGACGATCGACAGCGTTTTCATCAGATAAGGCGCGGCGCGCACGATGCCGCTGCCGATGGCGCGCGCCAACGCGCTGCCTTTGTGGCTCAGGTACAGCCCCAGATCGTCCAGCCTGACGATGCCGGCGACAATGCCGTACACACCGAGCGTCATCACGACGGCGATGCCGCACAAGACGATCACCTGCTGGCTGAAGGTGGCGCCGGCGACCGTGCCCAAGGTGATGGCGATAATCTCGGCGGACAGCACAAAATCGGTGCGTATCGCCCCTTTCACCTTGCGCTTCTCATAGGCTGCGGCATCCTCATTGGCGCCGGGCCCGTCCGATTTTTCCTCCTGTGCCGCCTTGCCGTGGCTCAGGCTGTGAAACACCTTTTCGAACCCTTCGTAACACAGGTAGGCGCCGCCCACCATCAGCAGCGGCGTAATCGCCCAGGGCGCGAAGGCGCTGATCAAGAGCGCCAACGGCACCAGGATCGCCTTGTTGATCAGCGAGCCTTTAGCGACGCTCCACACCACCGGCAGCTCGCGGTCGGCTTTAACGCCGGTGACCTGCTGCGCGTTGAGCGCCAGATCGTCCCCCAACACCCCGGCGGTTTTTTTCGCCGCCATCTTGCTCATTAAAGAGACATCGTCCAGCAATGAGGCGATGTCGTCGATAAGGGTAAGTAAACTACTTCCAGCCAAAATGATTCATCCTTTTCATATTCACGGGCCATTCTATGTTTAGCATAGCGGTAAAGCGTCATAAAAGGATATGGGAGGATCTCGGAAAACGCCGGGTGGACGTTAAGCCCCCTCGCCCGCCAGCCCCTCATCGGATCCGATAGCGGACACACGCGAGATATGTTGAAGGACAAGGCGATGGGCATCAAAGACGCACGATAAATGCGTACTCCCCTCAAGCAAACCAAATGCCACATGCACGCTGCCATGCTGTTCAACGAAACGCTGCATCGCTTGCGCATTGAACAACTCGTCCTGCGCGGCCGCCAGCAGTAAGGTTGGCAATCGCAGCGCCGCCAGTTGCTTGGCCGGGGCGCGAGGCGTCAAGGCGTTAGCCATATTAACGCTGTATTGGCAGATAAAATCGGGGGAGGCGGCCAGTACGGCCAGGGGAAAATTCAGGCTGACCGCCCGAGATTGCCCGAACCATCGCCCACCGCTAAGCGCATTGGCCACAAAAGGCCATTGACGCACCTGAGCAAAACGGGCCGCCGCCGCCAGATCGCGGGCCATCCCGGAAAATGGCCCCAGCTCCGGCGCCAGCAGGATCAGGCTATCCGCCTGCTGCTCACCAGGATAGCGGGTCAGGTAGTTGAGCAACATCCCGGCGCCGCTCGAATGGCCCAGCAGGTGCCTGCGCGCCAACGGAAACCGGCGGCGCATTTCCGCCAGGATGACATCGACATCGCGCCAAATACGCTCAGGCCGCTCAACCGTCCCCCGCTCTCCCGTGGAATCGCCATGTCCGCGAATATCGACCAGGCACACCGCGAGCGTTGGCTCGGCCGCCAACTGGCGCGCCAGGACGTCATACCCGGCGGCGCTGTTAACCCCGCCGCCGTGATACACCACCATCACGTCTTCATTCGCGGCAGTTTGCCGATACAGGCGATAGCTCAATCCCTCAACGCGACCGGACGACATCTCCACATGCCCGCCCGGCCACTCGCCGTAAGACTTCGCTTGCTCAACATAGCGGTCAAAATCAATCAAAGCGCACCTTTCCATGAATGTTGTCGGTATTGCCCACGGCAGAATTCCCTGCCACCACGGGGGTAAGCATATGAAACAACCGCAGGCGCTACCATCCCTTTTGCACGCCCTTGGCGTCAGGGCAGATCCCCCGCCGGCACATTGAGCTGCCAGGAGAGGCCGAAACGATCGTTCAGCCAACCGAACCGGGCGCTGAAGCCGTAGTCATCGAGCGGCATCAGCACCTTGCCGCCTTCCGCCAGCCGGTGGAACGCCCGCTCCAACGCTTCTTCGTTAGGCAGGTTGATGAACAGCGACACCGCCGGGGTGAAGCTGAAGTCATGGCTGATCGGGCTGTCGATGAACACCAGGTTCTGCCGGTCGAAATCGATGGACGCATGCTTGATCAACCGCCGGCCGTCCGGCGTCGGATCGTAATGCTGCACCTGCATGAGCCGAAAACGCTCGAACACCTGGCTGTAAAGGTCGATCGCCCGCTGCGCCTCTCCCTGGAACATGACAAAGGTCGAAACCTGACTCATAACATCCCCTCCGACAATCGTTGTGGTATTAATGGAGGATAGCGGATTACCGTTGAAGCGGCGGAAAGGAGCAATCATGAGCATCATTCATCGCCTGGCGCAGCCGGACGATCTCAACGGCCTGTTAGCCTTGTATCGCGAGCTGCGCCCGCAGGACGCGCCGCTGCGCGCCGACGACGCGCGCCGTGCCCTGCAACGCCTGCTGGACGATCCGGCGATCCGCCTGGTGGTGGCGGCGGACGAGGAACAGCCGATCGCCACCTGCATGCTGGCGCTGATCCCGGGGCTGGCGCATCAGGCGCAGCCGTTCGGCGTCATCGAGCACGTGGTGACGGCGGAGCCCTATCGCGGCCACGGCGTGGCGCTCGCGATGGTCGAATACGCGCTGCAGCTGGCCTGGCGCAAGGGCTGTTACAAGGTGATGCTGCTGTCGGGACAGCAACGCACAGGCGCGCACCAGCTTTATCTCAAAGCGGGTTTCGACGGCGATCGCGAGCGGGGATTTGTCATCAGGCGGCCCGAGGGCCGATAGCGGCCTGCAGCAAAAGAGCAGGCCGCCAGGCGGGTTATTCGCTGTCGTTCTTCGCCAGACGGGCGTCTTTTTGGCGGCGATAGTCACGCGCGGCGGCCGGGATCGGCGTCACCTTGCCGGTTTCAATCCAGCTGCGCAGACGGTTGGCGTCGGCGAAATGGGTGTATTTGCCGAAGGCGTCCAGCACCACCAGCGACACCGAGCGGTTACCGATCACGGTGCGCATCGCCAGGCAGTGCCCCGCCTGGTTGGTGAAGCCGGTCTTGGTCAGCTGAATGTTCCATTTCGGGTTGTACACCAGGTGATTGGTGTTGCGGAACGGCAGCGTGTAGTTCGGATCCTTGAAGCTGGCCATGCGCTCGGTGGTGGTGCTGAGCTGGCCGATCAACGGATATTGCTTGGTGGCGATCAGCAGTTTGGTCAGATCGCGCGCCGTCGACACGTTATGAATAGAGAGCCCGGTCGGTTCCACGTAATGGGTGTTGGTCATACCCAGCGCCCTGGCCTTGGCGTTCATCGCTTTGATGAAGGCGTTGTAGCCCCCCGGATAGTGGTGCGCCAGGCTGGCGGCCGCGCGGTTTTCCGACGACATCAGCGCCAGCAGCAGCATATCTTTGCGGCTGATTTCGCTGTTCAGCCGCACCCGTGAATACACCCCTTTCATCTCCGGCGTCTGGTGGATGTCCACCGACAGCATCTCGTCGAGCGGCAGGTGCGCGTCCAACGTGACCATGGCGGTCATCAGCTTGGTGATCGAGGCGATCGGCACCACTTCATCCGGGTTGCGCGCGTACATCACCTTATGGGTTTGCATATCGACGACCATCGCGCTGCCGGAGGCCAGCTCAGGCTGGGTGGCGTGCAGGGCGGCAGCGTTGTCGCTGGCCAGCGCGCGCGGCGCAAAGCCTGCGCCCGCCTGCAAAGCGAGCAGGGTCAGAACCAAAACACGTATTTTCACAGGCATTACTCTGAAATGGGGGCTTGAACTCAGCGAATTATATGTGAGGGTTCAGCGCTTGGCACTGGGATTATAGGGCGGATTTGTGACAAATTCTGTCGGCCGAAAATCGGCACAGCCCGCGGGCGCTCTGGGATGAACGCCCGCGTAGAAAAAGTTACAGCGCCGGCTGCCAGGCCGACTGCGGCAACAGGTACAACCCCGGCGTTTGCCGCGCCCCTGCACCGACGATATGGCCGATGCCGGCCGCCATCACCGCCAGCGTGACGTCGAAGGCGTTGAGGCTGTCGCCGTAGCCGGCGGTCAGGTTGAACATCGAGCCGTTGGCCAGCAAATAAACCGTCTTCTCATTGAGTTGGTAAGCGTTCACATAAGGCATCGGCTCGTGGTGCGGCAGGCCCTTGAGGAAGCCGACGTCGATCTCTTCCGCCACGTGGCCGACGTTGAGGATAAATACGCCGTCCTGCGCCTGTTGCAGATGCTGCGCCGAAAGCACGTTTTTCGCGCCGGTCGCGGTGGCGATCACGTCCGCCTGCGCGACCCCGCTCGCCAGATCCACCACCTGCCAGCCGTCATAACGCGCCTGCAGCGCACGCGCCGGATCGATTTCCGCCACCATCACCTGGCCGCCGTAGGCCCTGGCCGCGGCCGCCGTCCCCTGCCCGACCAGGCCGTAGCCAATCACCAGCACGCGCTTTTCATGCAGCGTCAAATGGGTGGTCTGGAAGAAGGTGTGCCAGGCGGTCAGCCCAACCATATGCCGATTGTGCAGCCCTTCTTTCACCGGCAGATCGTCCCAGTTGAAGATCGGGTAGCGCGGCGCCACGCCGTTTAACCGATTGATGCCCGATCCGGTGGCCTCCAGCCCGGCGACGATCTGCGGGCCGTTCGGCGATTGGTGCAAACGGGTGGTCAAATCCGCTCCCATTTCGCACAGGTGGGTCGGCTGCCAGGCCAACGCGCGATCGAAAGATTCCGACCATTCGCCGGCGCTCATGTCACGCCAGGCATAGGCCTGCGCGCCCCGCCGTTCCAGCCAGGCCACCACGTCGTCCTGCACCGTAGTGGGATTGCAGGTGGTCAGAAAGATCGCCGCGCCCTTGTCCAGCAGGCCGGCCACCAGCGGCGCCATTTTCAGATCCAGGTGCATATTGCACGCCAGCCGCACCCCGTGCAGGTCCGGCAACGCCGCCACCGCCGCCCGGGTGCGCGGCATATGACGCATCGCCCAGCTCAATTCACTGTCAAAATCCTGATACATCCGTTGCTCCTCTGGTGTACCCCGCCGCTAGGCGTGGCAAAAAAGTTATCCCGCGCGGCCGAGCCGGCGGATCGCCTGCGGCGACAGGCCAAATACGCGGATAAACGCCCGCCTCATGCGTTCCGGATCGCTGAACCCCACCGAGCGGGCGATCGCTTCCAGCGGCTCGGCGCTCTCTTCGATGCGCACCCTGGCCGCCTCTACCCGCAATTGCTCGACCACCTTGGCCGGCGTCTGCCCGGTTTCAGCGCGGAACAGCCGGCCGAATTGCCGCTCGCTCAGGCAGGCGGCGTCGGCCAGATCCGCCACCGACAGCGGCTGGTGCAAATGTTCACGCGCGTACGACAGCGCGGCGCGCATGCGATCCGACGACGGGTTCAACGCCAGCAGCAGCGAGTACTGCGACTGCCCGCCGGGGCGGCGGTGATAGACCACCAGCTGCCGCGCCACGGCCGCCGCCAGGGTGGCGCCCAGATCGTCCTCGATCAGCGCCAGCGCCAGATCGATGCCGGCGCTGATGCCCGCCGAGGTCCAGATATCGCCGTCGCGGATGAAAATGCGGTTGCTGTCGACGCGGATACGCGGATAACTCTGCTGCAACCGCGCCGCATGATACCAGTGAGTGGTGGCGCGTTTGCCGTCCAGCAGCCCGCAGGCCGCCAGAATAAACGCCCCGGTGCATACGCTGGCGATACGCCGCGCTCGTCGGCTTTGGTTGGCCAGGAACGCCACCAGCGCCGGTGACTGCGCCGCCATCACGTTGCCGCTGCCGCCGGCCACTACCAACGTATCGAAACGCTCGTCGCCGCACGGCTGCGTGGCGATTTCCACCCCGGCCGAGCTGGCGACCATACCGCCCTGCGGCGAGATCGCCACGCAGCGGTAGGCCGGCGGGTCAGTGAACTGGTTGACGTTATCGAACGCCGCCAGCGGGCCGGCAAAGTCCAGCAGGTTGAAACCGGGAAAAACCACAAAACCGATCGTTTTCATGATGGCGCTTTTTGAGGGTTATCTGTCATATCAGCCAAATGCAGGGCGGCTATTATGGCTCAGGTCCAACGATAAAAATGAGGCGAATGTCATGTCTGAACCACTGGTGATTGTATTTCCCATCTATCAAGGCGTCACCCAGCTCGACTTCACGGGCCCACTGCAGTTCCTGCGCCGCATGCCGGGCGCGGAAATCATCGTCGCCTCGGTAGACGGCGCGGATGTCGAGTCGGAAGGCTTGCACTTCACCCAGCTGCGCCCGCTGCCGGAGATCGCACGCTGCGATGTGCTGTGCGTGCCGGGCGGCAGCGGCTGCACCCAAGCGCTGCAGGATAAAGCATTCATGCGGCAAATCCGGCGGCTGGGCGCCGATGCCCGCTATCTGACTTCGGTATGCACCGGTTCGCTGATCCTGGCCGCCGCCGGCCTGCTGCCGGGCAAACGCGCCGCCTGCCACTGGTCGATGCGCGACAGCCTGAAGCTGTTCGGCGCCATACCCAGCGCTGCACGCGTAGAGCGTGACGGCAACGTGATCAGCGGCGGCGGCGTTACCGCCGGCATCGATTTCGCGCTGGCGCTGATCGCCGAACTGCACGGCGAAGACACTGCCCAAACGATCCAACTCTATCTGGAATACGCCCCGGCCCCGCCGTTCACGGGCGGCACGCCGGAACTGGCCCCGCCGCACATTTACGCCAGGGTACAGGCACAAATGGCGGAAAGTCTGGCGCAGCGCAGAGCGTTGGTGGCCCAGATCGCCCAAGGCTAGCGATCGGGCGTATACTTGCCCTTATGCGTCAGCCACATAAGGAGTAAGGAATGACCGATTTGGCTCACTACATTACGGACTATGGCTACTGGGCGTTGTTTATCGGCTGCCTGGCTGAGGGGGAAACCATCACGATGCTGGGCGGCATCGCCGCTCATGAAGGGCTGCTGCACTGGCCGTGGGTGATCGCAGTAGTGGCGCTGGGCGGCACGCTGGGGGATCAGTTGCTGTACTTCGCCGGCCGCCGGTTCGAAGGCCGCGTCATCTCGCGGCTCAAGGGGCAGGAAAAGCGCATCGCGCGCGCCAGAAGGCTGATCGCCCGCCACCCGATGCTGTTCGTTATCGGGGTGCGTTTCATGTACGGTTTCCGCATCATCGGCCCGGTGCTGATCGGCGCCAGCCGCCTGCCGCCGTCGCGCTTCGTGCCGCTGAACATCCTCGGCGCCATTCTCTGGGCGACGATCTTCGTCATGCTCGGTTATTTTGGCGGCCAGGCGATCGAACGCTTCGTTACCGGCTTCGACAAAAAGCTCTCCAGCCTGCTGTTTGTCGCGCTGGCGATCGCCGCTATCCTGCTGGTGCGTTTCTGGTGGCGTAAACGCCACCCGGAGTAAGCAAACGCAGCGGGCGTCAGCTTTCCTGCGGCGCCGCGCGCATCAGCTCGACCAGCTCGCGCGCCGCTTTGTCCAACGGGCGGTTCTTCAGCCAGATCAAATGCATCGGCAAGCGCAGCTCGTTCTTGGTGTTTTTGAATTTCAGCCGCACCAGACGCCCCTGCGCCAGCAGCGGCTCGGCCAGCGACAGCGGAAAATTGCCCCACCCCAGGCCCGCTTCCACCATGTTCAGCGCCATCGGCAGGCTGTCGGTGCGCCAGTACGCCTCCGCCACCTGGGGACGCAGATCGCCGATCGGCAGATCGCGGCTGGCCACCATGATCTGCCGCACGTTGACCAGATCCTCGAGAAACAGCTCGCCCGCAGCGCCGTCCAGCGCCGGGTGCTGCGGCGACAGCATCGCCACCAGCGACTCCGCGCCGACGAAGTGGAACTGTTCCGCGCTGTTGACGTTCAGCCCGCCGAACGCCAGACAAACGCCGATGCGCCCCTCGTGCAGCATGTGCAGCACGTCGTCCTGCGGCGCGCTGAGCACTTCGATGTTCAGCAGCGGATAACGCTGCGACAGCGTTTTCACCGCCGCCAGCAGGCCGGCGCCGTTGATATCCGACGCCACGCCGATCGAAAGCCGACTCTCCAGCCCCTGAGACAGTTCGATGGCGTGCACCTGCAGCTGCTTGAGCTGCCCGGCGATCAGGCGGGCGTGCGGCGCCAGGGCCAACGCCAGCGCGGTCGGCGTCGGTTCACGGTGAGAACGGTCGAACAAGGCGAAACCGAGCTCCGCCTCCATGTTGGCGATGGCCATGCTGACGGCGGAGGGCACGCGCCGCAGCGCGCGGGCGGCGGCGGAAAACGAGCCGCGATCGAGCACCGCCAAAAACAGTTCGATGTTGTCGCTGGAAAAATTCATTGTTCAACCTGTCAGATTAACTGACAACTCCTGACTTTTTCTATCAATGTGATTGACGTTATCTTAGCCGCCGTCGCCACAGAGGCAACTAAAAACAGATCGGGAGAAAACGATGCAAGGCGTCAAACGCAAACTGGTGTATGTCACCGCTTATGAAATCATCGGCATGGCGATCTCGGCGCTGGGGCTGGCGCTGCTGTCGGGCCATGCGCCGAGCAGCACCGGGCCGCTGGCGGTGGTGATCACCACCATCGCGGTCAGCTGGAACTTTATTTACAACTATTTATTCGAGTGGTGGGAAAGCCGCCAGGTGTCGCGCACCCGCACGCTCAAACGCCGCATTTTGCACGCCGTCGGCTTTCAGCTAACGCTGGTGGTGTATCTGATCCCGCTGATCGCCTGGTGGATGGGCATCACGCTGTGGCAGGCGCTGCTGCTGGATATGGCGCTGATCGTCATCATTCCTTGCTACACCTTCCTGTTTAACTGGGCGTTCGACAAGCTGTTCGGTCTGCCCGCATCGGCACTGCCGGCCGGTGAATCGGCCTAAGACTCGTTACGCGCCAACCGACCCGCTGCTTTATCCCATTTTCTGCGCGGGTCGCCATTTCCTTCCCCCCTTATTTCTCACCGCGAAATATAAGAACAACACCCTGTAATTTGCACGGTAATTATTATTTTGTGATTTTAATCACTTTTTATTCCTCGATATTTCCGTCTTGATAAAACATCACATCTTTTTGAATAATATATTCTTTTATATTTGGATTAAAAAATAAACACACTTGTTCACGTTTTATGCGCAGTATTTTTTGCCACCATTACGGAGAAAAGGTAGCATGCTTCGCCGTTATTTTAATGATGGCTGTATACACAATAAACAGCGGAATGATGCCACGACCTCATTCTCATAACGATTGGTCATAGCAATCGTTTGCTCTCGGTAAGAGCAGGGTTAACATAGACAGGTAAACAGGACGGATAATGCACTCACAAAAAAAGTCGGCGGATGACAAACACGCCGCCAGAAGACGCTGGCTAGACTCTCATGAATCCGGTTATCACAAAAGCATGGGCAACCGGCAAATCCAAATGATCGCCATCGGCGGCTCCATCGGCACCGGTTTGTTCCTCGGGACCGGGGGCCGTCTCGAACTGGCCGGGCCGGCGCTGGCGCTGGTCTATCTGGTGTGCGGGATCTTCTCTTTCTTCATCCTGCGCGCGCTGGGCGAACTGGTGCTGCATCGCCCTTCCAGCGGCAGCTTCGTTTCTTACGCCCGCGAATTCCTCGGTGAAAAAGCCTCTTACGTCGCCGGCTGGATGTATTTCCTCAACTGGGCAATGACCGGCATCGTCGACATCACCGCCGTGGCGCTGTACATGCACTACTGGGGCACCTTCGCCGACGTGCCGCAATGGCTGTTCGCCCTCGGCGCGCTCGGTATCGTCGCCACCATGAACATGATCGGCGTGAAGTGGTTCGCCGAGATGGAGTTCTGGTTCGCGCTGATCAAGGTCGCCGCCATCGCGCTGTTCCTGATTGTCGGCGTCGTCTTCCTCGGCACCGGCACCCCGGTCGCCGGCCACACCACCGGCATGCACCTGATCACCGAAAACGGCGGCATGTTCCCGCACGGCCTGCTGCCGGCGCTGGTGCTGGTGCAAGGGGTGATCTTCGCCTTCGCCGGCATCGAGCTTATCGGCACCGCCGCCGGCGAGTGTAAAGATCCGGCCAAAATGATGCCTAAAGCGATCAACAGCGTGATCTGGCGTATCGGTCTGTTCTACGTCGGCTCCGTGGTGCTGCTGGTGCTGCTGCTGCCGTGGAACGCCTATCAGGCCGGCCAAAGCCCGTTCGTCACCTTCTTCAGCAAGCTGGGCGTGCCTTACATCGGCACCATCATGAACATCGTGGTGTTGACCGCCGCGCTGTCCAGCCTCAATTCCGGCCTCTACTCCACCGGCCGCATCCTGCGTTCGCTGGCGATGGGCGGCTCCGCGCCGAAGCTGATGGCTAAAATGAGCAGCCAGCAGGTGCCTTACGCCGGCATCCTGGTCACCTGCGGCATCTATGTGATCGGCGTGGTGCTCAACTACTTGGTGCCGGCGCAGGTGTTCGAGATCGTGCTGAACATCGCTTCGCTGGGCATCATCGCCTCCTGGGCGTTTATCATCGTTTGCCAGATGCGCCTGCGCAAAGCCGTGCGCGAAGGCCGCGCGCAGCCGGTGTCGTTCAGAATGCCGGGCGCGCCGTTCACTTCGTGGCTGACGCTGGCGTTTCTGCTGATCGTGGTGGTGATGATGGCCTTCGACTACCCGAACGGCACCTGGACCATCGCCACCATTCCGGTGTTGGCGGTGCTGCTGACGCTGGGCTGGTTCGGCCTGCGCAAACGCGCGCAGGAAGTGAAGCTGGAACAGCAGGCTCACGAAGAACAGAGCCAACGCTGAATCGACAAACCGCCCTCCGGGGCGGTTTTTTTTATCCGCTATAACCGCCCGTAGAACGTCATTCTGGCGCTTTCCGACAGCATCACGTCCGGCTGCGCATTGTAGGCCAACACCACCAGCATGCGCGTGGTGTCGCCTTCGGTCGGCGTCACCCGGTGCATGGCGTTGCGCCCGCGAAACAGCACCAAATCCCCCTCCTCCATCGCCAGCCGTTTGACCGCCCGCTCGCCGTCCAGCACCTGCGTGACCCCGGCATAGTTCATCTCGCCGCGATCGGCGTCGCGCAGGTTCTCCACGTATTCGAAGCGCCCGCCCGCCTGCGGTTTCTGGATCAGCAGCGTGATGGCGAACGAGGAGTTGTCAAAATGCCAGCCCAGCTCCTGACCGGTATGGGCGTAATGCAGGTTGATCGACGACAGCCGATCGGCGTAGGGATACAGCTGCGCCTCGCCCAGCACCGCACACAGGAACGCGCGAAACGCCGGGGCGTCGTACAGCGCGCGCAGCGGCGACTGCGGCGGAATATCCTCGTCGGTAATGCACCCCTTGGACGACACCACCAGCCGGTTGCGCGCGTGATCGGCCGGCAGCGCGTCGTCCTGCGGCCGTAGATACACGTTGTGTTTGCTGGTGGCGTAAAACGCCGCATGGTGCTGTTCAGCGCCCTCCAGCCGCACCGTCGCCAGCGCGGCTTCACGCAGAAATCCCGGCAGCACCAGCGCGCCGGCGCGCGCCAGCGTTTGTCGGCAGCGGGCGCGGAACGCGGCGTCATCGATGGGATGGGCGGACAGATCGATAATATCGGCAAGTGGCGGCATGACGTTCCCCTCGTGTGCGAAAGCCGGATGCCTCTCACTGTAGCGAATGCCGCATTGCCGCCATAACAAAAATACGTTATGGATAAGCTAACGAATTCTTAGCGATAAGCCCTGCTCATGCACTCACCGTCCCGTGCGCGCTTGCCCAAGCTGAGCGCCATTCTGGCGTTCGAAACCGCCGCTCGCACCGGCAGCCTGGCCCGCGCAGCGGATGCGCTGGCGCTGACCGCCGCCGCCGTCAGCCAGCAGATCCGCCAGCTCGAACAACATCTGGGCATCACATTGTTCATTCGCGCCAAAAGCGGCGTCACGCTGACCGAACAGGGCGCGGACTACCTGGCCTATGTTCAGGAGGCGTTTGAAACGCTGCGCGTGGCGCAGCAACACGTCGAACGCCAGCGCGGCAAGCAGACGCTGACGGTGTTCACCTTGCCGGCGTTGGCCTCCAAATGGCTGAACCCGGCGCTGGGCGACTGGCTGGCGCAGTGCCCCGACGGCGATCTGCGGCTGCACGCGACCCATGCGGCGGTCGATTTCGCCCATTCGGCGGCGGATTTCGCCCTGTGCTTCGGCGATCAGGATTACCCGCTGCTGGAAAAGGTGCAGCTGTTTCAGGATCGGGTGCAGCCGGTATGCAGCCCGGCGCTGCGCGATCGCGGCGACTGGACGCAGCTGCCGCTGATCCACGTCGACTGGGGCAAGGAGAGCCAGTTTCTGCCGGGCTGGCACGAGTGGTTCACCGCCGCCGATCGGTCGCCGCCGCCGCGGCGCGGGCTGACCTATAACCTGACCTCGCTGGCCATCGACGCCGCCGTACAAGGGCGCGGGGTGCTGCTCGGCCAGCGGCGGCTGATCGCCCGTGAACTGGCGGAGGGCCGGCTGGTCACCCTGGCCGAACCGGCGCTGCCGCTCAGCAAACCCTACTACGTGGTTTACCCGCCGCGCACGCTGGAAAAACCCGGCGCAGCGGCGTTTCTCCGCTGGCTGCAAACCCTCGCACCTACAGACTAAGCCGGAACCCCGGCGGCGATGTTTGCTAGCGTCAGGCACAACCCCGCACGCTTAAGCCTCTTGCCTTAGCCTGTTAATTTATCTCTGCCGACCGGGATCGCGAACCGATTCGCCCTGCGGTCGCACTGCCATTTCCCTATGCCGTCGCCTCTGCAATCGCCACATTGCGCCGGCCTCTTATTGTCCAAAACGAGGGTTATTCCATGATTTCATTAAATGATTACGCCAACCTACGCAGCTATGCCGGTAGCGAAACCGCAGTGATGCTCGAAAACCGCTACCACCACGGCGTATTTGCCCGAGACGATGCGGATGTCACCAGCCAGGACAATGGCGTCACCCTGCTCGTCGACGCGCAGAACCGCCGCTGGAAGCGCATCATCAATGACGGTGACTACAGCATCGATTGGTGGCACCTGCCGGGTGACGAACTGGATTACTCTCTGACCATCACCCGCGCATGCAACTTCTTGCAGGTCAAAGGCGAAGAGTGGTGGCAACTGCCGATCCCGACCACCCCGGCGGGGATCACCCTGGTTGGCCCCGGCGGCGTTCGCCCTTGTAAAACCACTGCCAACCTGAAGCTGTGGAAAAACGCCGTCGATTTTAAAGGCACCATTCTGGATTTCAGCGGCGCCGCCAACATCGAGTGCGTGCGCGTGCAATACTCTCTGGGAGCGCCGGCGATTTATAACCTGCGCATCGTGGGTGCCCCTGGCGCGGCGGCCAACCTGCGCGGTCTGTGCGTCTACAGCGATGCCTCAAACATGCATGGCCTGCCGGCCTGCCAGCTGCTGGTGCAAAACGTCTGGCTAACCAACCTGTATAAAGGCATCGTCTTCGGCAATAACGCCTATATCCAGAGCTGGCACAGCATCATGGTGCGCGGCTGTTTCTGGCCGATCTGGTCTGAAACCACCGCCAACGCCGGCGAAAAAATCGTCTTCTACAAATGCCTGTTCGGCGACAGCAGAAACTATTATCAGGGGGTGCATGCCCTGGCCTTCCGCGATTGTTCGTTCGACTACAGCGGTTTTAGCAATGAAACCGAACAGTTGGCCAACACCGACTATGGCTTGTTCGATCTTAAAGGCGGCATGCTAGACTTTAAAAACTGCCACTTCGAATGGGGCAACGCCAACTGCCGCAACTACCGGCCGGTCTTTACCAGCGACAACGGCGGTACGGTAAAAATCAAAGACAGCCAATGGCACAGCGTGATGACCAACAACACCGATGCCGGCAGCAGCGTGCCTTACCAATACGTCGAGTATTTCTACTTCGACAAATCCAGCGACCTGATCGGAAAATGTTATATCGACGGTTTCGATCTGGTGAACGCCGACATTAAAAAAGGCTGGTCCAACAACCATATTGAGATGAAAAAGATCGTCGCGCCCGGCTACATCAACATGTGGCGCCTGCTCTATCTGGGCGATGGCGTCAACCATCTGCCGGAGCCCACCTGGAAAGAGAGCAGTGCGCTGGCGCTGAATAATGTCTACGCCTTCGGCGGCGCACGCGTTTCACAAACGGAAACCGCCGATTTGGCGGTAACGCTGCAAAACGGCGTGCTCACCGCCACCACCAAAACGGCGACAACGGCCGACAAGCGCATCGAGATCTACTTCCCCATCGCGAAAAACGATCTGGTGCTGTGGCGCGCCACGTTGGCAAACCTAAAAGGCCAGAACAGCCTTGATGTCACAATCGGCACCTACCAAGGAAAGTATGTGCTGAACGGCGATGCCGGCGTCACTACCCTACTGGAAAAAGCTTGCCAGTGGGGGCGCACCGGCACGGTAACGCCGGCCGCTTCGGCAACGATGACCTCGGATCGCATCACTGCGCTTAACTCGTCGGAATATTTGCCGTTGCCTGAGGGCTATGTCAATTATGCTCGCATCGCCATCGTGCTGAAAAACTTTGTCGGTAGCGCCGCTCAGCCCACCTCGGTGGACATCACCCAACTGTTGTGCCAAAAGATCGACATCGTCTCCCGCAACCCGCGTAAATCCTGGTAACCGAACGGGCCCCGTCAGGGGCCTGTTTTCCATTAACGCGCGGTATAACCGCCGTCGATGCTGTAAAATGCACCGGTGGTGAAACTGCTGTCGTCCGAAAGCAGGAAAGCCACCGTTTTCGCCACTTCTTCCCGCGTCGCCATTCTCCCCATCGGGTGCGAAGCGGCCATCTGCGCCCGCGCCGACGCCGGCAGTTCCCCCATCGCCGGCGTATCTACATAACCCGGCCCGACGGCGTTGACGCGCACGCCGCGCGTAGCGAATTCCAGCGCCGCCGAGCGCGTCAGGCCCAGCACGCCATGCTTGGCGGCGGTATAGGGCGCAATCCCGGCAATGCCCACCACGCCGTTGGCGGAAGAGAGGTTCACCACCGCCCCGCCGCCGCCGGCGACGATCGCCGGCAGGCCGTACTTCATGCCGAAAAACGTGCCGCTCAGGCAGGTGGCGATCACCTCATGCCAATCTTCGACCGCGTACCGATCGATATCCACCTCGTGCGGGCCGGTGATCCCGGCGTTGTTGACCAGCAGATGCAGCGCGCCGCAGCGCCGCACGATCTCTTCAATCCCCTGTTGCACCGACTGCGCGTCGCGCACGTCCATCCGCAACGTCATCACCCGCCGGCCGTCGGGATCGAGCCGCGCGGCGGCGGCGGTGAGAGGCGCTGCGTGGCGGCCGGTCATCACCACCGTGGCTCCGCGCCGAAACAGCTCGGCGGCGATCGCTTCGCCAATGCCGGTGGACGCGCCGGTCACCAGCGCCACCCGATGTTTAAAATCTTGCATAGCCGTTCTCCTGCCAAGTTGAGTTCAAGGGGAACAGGCTAGCGCCGGCAAGTGACAGTTTGCGGCAGCAGTGATGCCCAACACGGCGAGGAATAAAAGGAGTAATGCTTATCAATATTTTATCTATACGATGGAAGTAAATTGTATAACCATTTTATTTTCATCATTAAATGTATAAGGCGCACCCGCTCTGACGCCAAAACTCATTATAACTTTTTATATATTAGTTAGATTAAACCCCTATTTTCCCCGCTGTCACAAAACTGTCATAGATAAATGCATCTTAACTTTTCGGAGCATTTATCATGGCAAAGACTCGCATTATCGCTACCATCGGCCCCGCCTCTCGCCATATCAACACGTTGGCAGCGCTGGAAAAAGCCGGCATGTCCGTCGCCCGATTGAACGGTTCGCACAACACGCTCGACTGGCATGCGGAAACCATCGCCCTGCTGCGTAAAACGTTGCCGGATACGCCGGTGCTGTTGGACATTCCCGGTAGAAAAATCCGCACATTGCAACTGAAACACGAACCCTCATTCACTAAAGGGCAAACGCTGATCCTCACGACCGATACCTCACATAACGGGGAGGAAAAAGTCCCGGTGGGGTACGGCCGGTTGCATGAACGGCTGACGGTGGGTGATAAGGTTTTCGCCGATGATGGCACCCTCTCGTTCCAGGTCGTTAACATCGTCGATCGGGACATCTACCTGCAGGCCGACATGGACGGCCAACTGAAAAGCCGCAAAGGCATCAATGTGCCTGGCATCGATCTCGGGCAGGCGCTGATAACGGAGAAAGATCGCGACATGATCGCCTTCGCCAAAGCGCATCAAGTGGACTACATCGGCATAAGCTTCGTCGAAAGCGCGGCACACATCAACGCGATCAGAACGCTGATCGGAGGCGATACGCCCCGCATCGTGGCGAAAGTGGAAAACAGCGGCGGCATAGAGCATCTGGAGGAAGTCATCGCCGCCGCCGACGTTATCATGATCGATCGCGGCGATCTGGCGGTGGAAACCTCGATCGACCGCGTTTCTCTCTACCAAAAACAGATCCTCCGAGCCGCCTCCCATGCGGGCAAACCCACCATCGTAGCGACGGAATTGCTGCACAGCATGATAGAGAACCCGCTGCCAACCAAAGCGGAGGTCAGCGACATCACCAACGCGGTGCTGGATGGTGCCGCGGCGGTGATGCTCTCCGGTGAAACCGCCGTAGGCCGCTATCCTCTGGAGGCCGTTGCCCGTATCGCCAGCGTAGCCCATCAGGCGGAACAGCATTTAGCGCATGCGCCCCACTCATCCCCCCCTGCGCAGGTTGACGATATTCGACAGGCTGTCGGCGCCCTTATCCGCGCCTTGCCGATCTCCCGGGTGGTGGTGTTTTCTCGCACAGGTTACAGCGTGCGCATCGCCGCCATGGCCAACATCGGCATCCCGATCGTCGCATTCGGCAACGATGCGGCGACGGTGCGCAGCTGGAATATGCTGCCAGGCATCACCGGCCTGACATTGCCTCGGATCGATCTGACACAGCCGGAAACCGAACGTTTGGCTCTGAATGTCCTGTCAGACAATGGATTGATAAATCGGCACGATGTTTTGCTGCTGGTCAGCGCCCAGCAAGACAATCAGCATATCAGCGGGAATATCTTGCGCACGCTCAGCGCCGATGCCTACCTGCAATCTGACGCGGCGCGGGAACCCTACCGGAAAGAAGAGGTGGCCTGATGGATAATCATGCGTTGTTCTATCTGGTGATTGCGCTATTTGCCGTGATCCAATCGGTTTTCGGCATGGGCATCTTGGTGTTCGGTACACCGACGCTATTAATGCTGGGCGTTGATTTCTCCTCCGTACTTGGGCTGCTGCTGCCGTCGTCGGTGCTGATCTCTCTGACGCAGACGCTTGGCGCCCGACGAATTGCTTTTCCCGCTCGCGAAAAGGTCAATATGCTGATTTGCGCCATTTTCGTCATTCTGGCGCTGAGCCTGGTCTTGCATTCGACGGTGAAGATGAATGTCGATCTGCTGGTGGGCGCCATCCTGCTGTTTTCCGCCTTGATGCGCTTTCGTCTGTCACTGCAGGAAACCGTGAAGCGTTATCTCGGCAAACATCAGCGCGCTTATATCGCAGTCATGGGCCTGATACATGGCGTCACCAACATGGGTGGCGCCTTGCTGGCACTCTACGCTACCGCCAGCCATCGCGAGAAACTGGAGATAAGAACCACCGTCTCCCGTTATTACCTGATGTTCGGTTTAATCCAATTGGCCACGCTGGCCTGCATTAAATGGCAAGCCCTGAACCTCGACGGTTTCGCCGCGGCACCGCTGGCTCTGCTGGTGTATCTGGTCGTCGGCAATCTGCTGTTCAAGAGAACCAGCGCTCCCGTTTATGAAAAAATGGTAACCGGCTTTATTGCCTTCTATGGCGTGGCCGTTCTCACTAAAGGCTATTTATAGGCTCCCCATGACGACGACTCTCTTTTCTCTGATCCCGGTGATATTTTTAATCGCCATGGGATTCACTCTGCGGCACAAAAACCTGATCGATCGGGCTTTCTGGCTGCCCTGCGAGAAGCTGAACTACTTTTATCTCTTCCCGGCGCTGATGTTTATTCAGGTCGGCAAAGCCGACCTGAGCCAGTTTCCGGTACGGCCGATCGCCCTGTCGGTCCTGGGCGCCGTGTTGATCGGCGCCTTGTCGTTGTACCTCTGGCGAATCTGGCTAAAACAGCCCGGGCCGGTTTTCTCTTCCGTCATACAGGGCGCTCTGCGCCCCAATACCTACATCGGGGTTGCCGCAGCGGCGGCGACTTTCGGCCACACCGGCCTGACGGTGACCTCAATCAGCATCGCCGTCGCCATCCCGCTGTTGAACGTGGCCTCGATTGTCATACTGATGCATTACGGCCAGGGCTCCCGCCCCGGCGGCAGACAGATCGCCAAAGCGCTGGGGAAAAACCCAGTGATCCTTTCGGTCTTGGCCGGTCTGGCCTTCAATGCCAGCGGCTGGTCGCTCGGCACGGCGCTGGAGAACATTCTCACCATTCTCGGCGGCGCCTCTCTGCCGTTGGGGTTGCTGGCGGTCGGCGCGGGGCTGGATATCAAAGCGGCGCGTACGGCACAGGGCCCCGTACTGCAATCGACCTTCGTCAAGTTACTGCTGGTACCGCTGTTGACGCTGGGAATCGGCATCACCCTGGGCATCTCCGGCCCGGTGCTGGCGACTATCGTCCTGTTTAACGCCTTACCCTGTACACCTTCCGCCTACATCATGGCGAAACTGCTGGGCGGCGATCATCGCTTGTCGGCCGGTATCATCACGATCCAAACGTTGCTGGCGGCGGTCACCATTCCTGTTATTTTGCTGCTGACCCAGTTTTCAGCTCATCCAGCTTAAGATGGGCCTCATACTTCCGCCACAACGCGTCGAACCAGCCGTCGTCTCCATGACGATCGTTGATGCGCTCGATCGCTTCCGCACACTGTCGGCGGGCCAAGGCCAACAGGCCGGCCTCGCCCGCCGATAAAACAGCCAATAAGCGCGCCATTTCCACCAGATAGTGACGGGCAAAGGAGACATCGTAATCGGTAATGTTTTTGCTGTTGTCAATCAAGTCGCACAGTTTGATGGTCTGCGCTTCCGCACAGGCCTGCGCGCTGTGCTGCAGATTGGCATTTTTACGGTGCAGACGCTCACCGCCGTAGCTGCGAGGCTGCACGTCGGTCAACATTTCCACATAACGCTCGACCGTCGGACCGAATTCTCGCCGGATATCCGCCAGGGTCACCGCCGTATCTTCTACCGTATCATGCAGCCAGGCAGCGGCGACCATTTCTGGCGTCGGCTCAGCCCGCTGCAGCAAATCCACCACCGCCGCGGGGTGCACGATATACGGCTCTCCGGTGAACTTGCGCCGCTGATTGCAGGCATGGTGAGCGTCATTGGCAAATCGCTGCGCTTTCAAGGTTAAATCCATACTTTCTCCTTATCCATATCGATTCAGTGTAACGGCAGCCATGCTGACATCTGAGTCGATTTGGTTATGAGTTATGCCAACAACGCAGCACGTAATGCGCTCACAAACGCCGCAAAGCCCGCTATTTTATGCCTACTTTTTCTCATGCGAGACACCCTGTGGATACCCAACGCTACCTGCAGCATATCGGCTTTGCCGGCACCGCCCGCCCTGACCTCCCCACGTTGCAACAGCTGCACCATCGCCACATGCTGAGCGTACCGTTCGAGAACCTGAGCATTATTTATCATCAGGGCATTCAGCTGGCGCCGGAGGCGCTGTTCAGCAAGGTGGTCGAGCGTAACCGCGGCGGTTTCTGTTATGAGCTGAACACGCTGTTCGCCCTGCTGTTGCGGGAGATCGGTTTCAAGGTGAGCTTCATCTCCGGCGAGATCCGCACGCGCGACGGCCATTTCGGCCCGCCCTACGACCATCTGGCGCTGCGGGTGGATCTGGCGGGGCAGGCCTGGCTGGTGGATGTCGGTTTCGGCGATTCCTTCCTGACGCCGCTGAAGATCGTCGTCGCCGAGCCGCAACCGCAGGCCAGCGGCACCTTCCACCTGGAGCGGGAAGGCGAGTATTACCTGCTGGAGCGCCGCAACGGCGACCAACGCTCGCATGCCAAAACGCTGTATCGCTTTACCGTTCAGCCGCGCGAGTTGCACGAGTTCGACGAGATGTGCCGATTCCACAGCACCTCGCCGCAGTCGCACTTCACCCAGCGCCTGGTGTGTTCACGGCCGACGGACCACGGCCGGGTGACCCTCAGCGACATGAAGCTGATCGTGACCGAAGATCACCAGCGCCACGAAACGACGCTGCATTCGGAAGAGGAACGGCGCGCCGTACTGTGGCAGCATTTCGCCATCGATGTGGATCGTTAACGCCGCCAGCGGCGTAATGCTGATCAGTTAGCGTTTTTCTGAACGTATTTGTGCAGTTTTCGGTCGATAAAGGTGAGATGCGCCATGAGGCTCATACGCCTCGACCGAGCCAGGGGCCGAAGGCGCGGCCCCTGGCAACCCGCGCCTTTGCCCTATCAGACGGTTGGCTTTGCCAACGTCCCTCTCTCCGCCATACCGCATTGAGGCCGGTTGCGACAGGCGTCCCTGCCTGTCTCACCTGAAACCGCCGTCCATGGCGGTTTCGCCTAATACGCTATGCCTGCGTTCGGCGTCTTCAAGGGCATCCAATACCGCGCTCATCTCCGATTCCTCTTCTCTGCCATGACCTCATAAAGGACGGGAGCTGCTAGCACGGGGTTGACCTTTGGCGCGCATCACCGGCTGCCGAGCAAGACAGCATTGTCAGGGGCAACCGGCCAGGGAAGGCCGGTTGAGGCGAGACTAACAGGGACGTTTGTCGCAGCCGACCCGCCCGACAATGCAGACGCTGCGAGGGTATCCGCGCAGCGGACAGACGGTGTTAAGCGAAGGCGCGGGTGGAGGGGCCGCGCCTTCGGCCCCTCCAATTGCCGTTCATTGTGGTAACAGAAAAATTCAGGGTATTTACGGCAATTCATCCTGCACATCACGTAAAGATACTGGATAAAAAATACCAGTCAGGCTTAAGTAACCAGCATTACACCGGCGGCGCCCTTTTATTACGATTCTGTTACACCGATTGCATAACCGCGCTTGGCTGATTGCCAGCACCGCGGCGGCAGGCATCATAGGGCCATGATTCGGCAACAGAGTGCGAAAAATGATCCGTGTGATACTGGTGGATGACCATGTGGTGGTGCGCTCCGGCTTTGCGCAATTGCTCAGCCTCGAGGACGATCTCGACGTGGTGGGGCAATACAGCAGCGCGGCGGCGGCCTGGCCGGCATTGCTGCGCGACGACGTCAGCGTCGCGGTGATGGACATCGCCATGCCGGATGAAAACGGCCTGAGCCTGTTGAAACGCCTGCGGGCGCAGAAGCCGCAGTTTCGCGCGATCATCCTCAGTATCTATGACTCCCCGACCTTCGTGCAGAGCGCGCTGGATGCCGGCGCCAGCGGCTATCTGACCAAACGCTGCGGGCCGGAAGAACTGGTGCAGGCGGTGCGCTCCGTCGATATGGGCGGCCATTACCTGTGCGCCGACGCGCTGCGGGCGCTGCGCGGCGGCGAGCAGCCGGCCACGGCGCTGGAAGCGTTGACCCCGCGCGAGCGCGAGATCTTCGATCTGCTGGTCAAAGGCGACAGCGTAAAGGAGATCGCTTTCAAGCTCGATCTCAGCCACAAAACGGTGCACGTGCATCGCGCCAACGTCCTGGGCAAGCTGCAGTGCAGCAGCACCATTGAACTGGTGCATTTCGCCCTCGACCATCAGCTGCTGGCGGGGCATTGATGTCGCCCCGCTTCCGGCCCTGGGTTATCTCGCTGTTTATCCTGTTGGCCTGGGGCAGCGGCTGGCTGATGCTGTGGACGCTCGGTTTCTACCTGACCCACAACGGCAATCAGGCGGCGCTGTTTCTGCCTCACGGCGTCTATCTCGCGCTGCTGATCCTGCTGGCGCGCCGCTATTGGCCCGCCCTGATAATACCGCCGGTGCTGCTGCTGTTCTGGCTGCACGGCGAACGCCTGCTGAGCGGCTACAGCCTGCTGGCCGCGCCGTTCATCACCCTGCTCCCGGCCGCGCTCGCACAGCGATTCTGGCGCCGTTTTCCGCTCTACTGGCAACGGCTGACGCTGCTGCTGGCCGCAGTGACCGCCGCCTCGCTGCTCAATACCGCCCTGCTTGCGCCTTTCGCACACAGCCCGGCGATGCTGCTCGGCCTGGCGTCATTTACCGGTGGTGTCTTGCTGACCCCGTTCGTCTACCTGATTTTTGAATTTCTGCGCCAGCAGCACCGCTACCATCTGCTGGGGCTGGACACCAGCAACCCGCCGCTGCGCGCGTCCTTAATCATCTGGTGCAGCCTGTTTTTCGTTATCGGCATCGGCACCCAGATGGTGCTGTCGCCGGAAATCGAACGCCTGCTGCTGATCGTGGTGTTTTTGCCGAACGTGGTGATGGCGTGGAAGTTCGGCTGGCAGGGCGGCGTGCTGTCCGGCCTGCTCGGCAGCATGATGATCACCCTCGCGCGGCAGGTCGGCGTGGGGTTCGGCAATCTGGTCGAGCTGGAAATCTTTCTGGCGACGCAGGCGCTGCTCGGCATCGGTCTGGGCATCGCCATCAGCCGTCAGCAGCACCTGGCGCAAAACCTGCACCACTATCGCCGACGGCTGGAAGAAGAGCTGGCGGCGCGGCGGGCGTTGACCGAAAAACTGATCCACACCGAAGAAGACACGCGAAAGAACCTGGCGCGCGAGCTGCACGATGAAATCGGCCAGAACATCACCGCGATTCAAATTCAGTCGCAGCTGGTCAAGCGGGCGCGCGATCCGGCGCAAACCCAGGCCGCCGCGAACCAGATAGCCGATCTCGCCCGGCGCATACATCACTCAACGCGCCAGCTGCTGCGCCAGCTGCGCCCGCCCGCGCTGGACGAGCTGGCGTTCAAAGACGCGCTTCACCACCTGCTGAATGAATTCGCCTTCAGCGAACGGGGCATCCGTTGCCGTTTCGACTACCGGCTCATCGACACGCCCGCCGGCGAGACGGTGCGCTTCACCCTCTACCGGCTGCTGCAAGAGCTGCTCAACAACGTGTGCAAACACGCCGAAGCCAGCGAAGTCGCCATCGTTTTGTATCAACAGGGGGCACTTTTGCACCTCGAGGTGCGGGACAACGGCATCGGCATCCGGGCGGACAAGGCGCCCGGCCTCGGCATTCAGGGAATGCGCGAACGGGTCAGCGCGCTCGGCGGCGAACTGACGCTGGACACGCAGCGCGGCACGCGGGTAATTGTTAACCTGCCCACAAATTTGCAACAAACCGCCGACTAACTAGGAAAAAGTCTTAGCCAGTCCGGACTTTCTCTCATCCCCTTTCCCTTTCACCTTCTTATAGTCATCACCAGGGAGACGGCTATGCAGACACGCTCGGCATCTGAAATCGATCATCGTTACCGCGCGCTGCGCCCGCGACTGCTGCTGTACATGGTCATCGGCTACGCCGCCTTTTACCTGACGCGCAAAAGCGTGAATTACGTGCTGCCGGCGCTGCAAATGGATTTGGGGCTGGATAAAGGGGACATCGGCCTGCTCGGCTCGCTGTTTTATCTGAGCTACGGCCTGTCGAAATTCAGCGCCGGATTGTGGCACGACGGCCACGGGCAGCGCAGGTTTATGGGGATCGGCCTGTTCGCCACCGGCGTGCTGAACGTGGCGTTCGCCTTCGGTGAATCGCTGACGCTGCTGTTGGCGGTTTGGGCGCTGAACGGCTTCTTTCAGGGCTGGGGCTGGCCGCCCTGCGCGCGGCTGCTGACCCACTGGTATTCGCGCAACGAGCGCGGCTTCTGGTGGGGCTGCTGGAATATGTCGATCAACCTCGGCGGCGCGATCGTGCCGCTGATCAGCGCCTTCGCCGCCCAGCGCTGGGGCTGGCAGGCGGCGATGTTGATCCCGGGGGCCGTCAGCATGGTGTTGGGCCTCTGGCTGACGCGGCGGCTGACAGGCACACCGCAGGAAGAAGGCCTGCCGTCGGTCGGCCGGTGGCGCCACGATCCGCTGGAGCTGCGCCAGGAACAGCAAAGCCCGCCGATGGGGCTGTGGCGGATGTTGCGCACCACGATGCTGAAGAACCCGATGATCTGGCTGCTGGGCGTCTCTTACGTGCTGGTCTACCTGATCCGCATCGCCTTGAACGACTGGGGCAATCTGTGGTTGACGGAAAGCCACGGCGTCAACCTGCTCAGCGCCAACGCGACGGTGATGCTGTTCGAGATAGGCGGCCTGCTCGGCGCGCTGTTCGCCGGCTGGGGATCGGATGTGCTGTTCGGCGGGCAGCGCGCGCCGATGATTTTGCTGTTCACGCTCGGGCTGATGGTTTCCGTCGCCGCGCTGTGGCTGGCGCCGGTGCATCACTACGCGCTGCTGGCGGGCTGTTTCTTTACGGTGGGCTTTTTTGTCTTCGGCCCACAGATGTTGATTGGCCTCGCCGCCGTGGAATGCGGGCACAAAGGCGCCGCGGGCTCCATCACCGGCTTTCTCGGCCTGTTCGCCTACCTGGGGGCGGCGCTGGCGGGCTGGCCGCTGTCGCGGGTCATCGAAGGCTACGGCTGGTCGGGCATGTTCAGTTTGCTGTCCATCGCCGCCGTTCTTATGGGTTTATTGCTGATGCCGCTGCTGATGGCGAGCGTTACCACCTCTACCGAGAGAAGGATAAAACAATGAAAAAAACGTGGGTCACTACCCTGATAGCGTCCGGCATCGCGCTGGCGACGCTGAGCGGCGCCGCGCACGCCAAGGGCCGCCTGGTGGTCTACTGCAGCGCCACCAATGAAATGTGCGAAGCGGAAACCAAAGCCTTCGGCGAGAAATATGACGTGAAAACCTCGTTCATCCGCAACGGATCCGGCAGCACGCTGGCGAAAGTGGATGCCGAGAAGAAGAACCCGCAGGCGGACGTCTGGTACGGCGGCACGCTCGATCCGCAATCCCAGGCCGGTGAAATGGGGCTGCTGCAGCCGTACAAATCGCCGAACCTCGAACAGGTGATGACGCAATTCCGCGATCCGGCCAAGCTGAAAGGCAACTACTCCTCGGCGGTCTACGTCGGCATTCTCGGCTTTGGCGTCAACACCCAGCGCCTGAAAGAGAAAAACCTGCCGGTGCCAAAATGCTGGAAAGACCTGACCAAGCCGGAATACAAGGGCGAGATTCAAATCGCCGATCCGCAAAGCTCCGGCACCGCCTACACCGCGCTGGCGACCTTTGCCCAGCTGTGGGGAGACGATCAGGCGTTCGATTACCTCAAGCAGCTGAACGCCAACGTCTCGCAGTACACCAAGTCCGGCATTGCCCCGGCGCGCAACGCCGCCCGCGGTGAAACGGCGATCGGCATCGGTTTCCTGCATGACTACTCGCTCGAAAAGGAACAGGGCGCGCCGCTGGAGCTGATCTCGCCTTGCGAAGGCACCGGCTATGAAATCGGCGGCGTCAGCATCCTCAAAGGCGCGCGCAACCTCGACAACGCCAAGCTGTTCGTGGATTGGGTGCTGTCGAAAGAGGCGCAGGAGCTGGCGTGGAAGCAAGGCAAATCCTATCAGATCCTGACCAACACCACCGCCGACACCTCGCCGAACTCGCTGAAGCTCGACGACCTGAAGCTGATCAACTACGACATGGACAAGTACGGCTCGACCGAGGTCCGCAAGGCGCTGATCAACAAATGGGTCAGCGAAGTCAAGATGGGTAAATAAGCCCACATTCTGCGCCTGTTGCCGGGTAAGCCTCACGGTTTGCCCGGCCTGAACATCCGGGAAACTTATGTCACATACACATGCACTCCATCTCGTGAAAAAACGAGATGCGATATTCCTTTGGGTTTTGCTCGGCTGGCTGGCGTTCGCCCTGCTGCCGAGCTGGAGCCTGGATTACGGCCTGCTGGAGTCCACCGGCGAAGAGATCCTCGCGGCCTACGGCTGGTCAAATCGCAATATCAGCTGGCTTTGGTGCCTGCTGCCGAGCCTGCTGCTGCTGCGCCCTTACGCTGCGGCGGGCGGTGAACGGCGGCGGCGCCACGCGTTCGACGCCGGCTGGGCGCTGCTGTGCATGGCCTTTATCGTCGTCAGCGCCACGCTGGCGGGGCGCGGTTTAGGCTACGCCACCCTGGTGCAGTTGACCGCGCTGGGCGCCATCATGACGTTGGCGCTGACCCGCCTCGACTGGCTGGGCGGCGACCGTTTCGTTATCGGCGCGCTGGTCACCATCGTGGCGCTGATCGGCGTCTTCATCGTCTGGCCGAGCATCGCGATTTTCATTCCGATGTTCACCGACCAGACGGGCGCTTTCGCGCCGCTGGCGTTTATGAATGTGCTGTCGCAGGCGCACATCGTCCAGGTGATCCTCAACTCCATCGCCCTGTCGATCGCGGTAGGCGCCGGCTGCACCTTCTTCGGCCTGGTGCTGGCGATTTACACCACCCGCATCGCCAAGCGCAGCGCCATTATCGGCCGCATCTTCTCCATCCTGCCCATCGTCACGCCGCCGTTCGTCGTCGGCCTGGGCGTCACGCTGATGATGGGGCGCTCCGGCTACGTGACCGAGTGGATGGTGGCCTGGTTCGGCCTGACCAACACCAACTGGCTGTACGGCTTTACCGGCATCTGGCTGGCGCAGGTGCTGGCGTTCACCCCGATGGCATTTATGATCCTCGACGGCGCGATCAAGACCATTCATCCTTCGCTGGAAGAGGCCTCCTACACCCTGCGCGCCAGCCGTTGGCAAACCTTTAACGGCGTGTTCGTGCCGCTGCTGAAACCGGCGCTGGCCAACGCGTTTCTGATCGTGGTGGTGCAATCACTGGCCGACTTCAGCAACCCGCTGGTGCTCGGCGGCAACTTCGACGTGCTGGCGACGCAAATCTATTTCTACATTACCGGTTCACAGCTCGATTATCAGGCCGCCAGCACCCTCGGCGCCTTCCTGCTGCTGTTCTCGCTGTTGGTGTTCTGCATCCAGTATATGTGGATCGGCAAGCGTTCCTACGTCACCGTGTCCGGCAAATCCTATCGCGGCGACGTACAGCCGCTGCCGGTCACGCTGGTATGGAGCGTGATCGCGCTGCTGGCGGTGTGGGTAGCCTTTAACGCCCTGCTTTACGGCAGCATTTTCTACGGCAGCTTCACCGTCAACTGGGGGGTGGATTACACGCTGACGCTGGATAACTTCATCAAGCTGTTCGGCCAGGGCATGAGCGACGGCGCGTGGCCTTCGCTGCTCGATACGCTGCTGTACGCCGGGATCGCCGCGCCGATCACCGCCGCGTTCGGCCTGCTGATCGCCTGGATCGTGGTGCGCCAGCAGTTCAAGGGCAAAAAGACCATCGAGTTCACCACCATGCTGTGCTTTGCGGTGCCGGGCACCGTGGCGGGCGTCTCTTACATTCTCGCCTTTAACGGCGCGCCGGTGTACCTCACCGGCACGGCCGCCATCGTGATTATCTCGATGGTGATGCGCAACGTGCCGGTGGGCATTCGCGCCGGGATCGCCGGGCTGGGCCAGATAGACAAATCGCTGGACGAAGCCTCGCTCAGCCTGCGCGCCGGCTCGCTGCGCACCATCACGCACATCCTGCTGCCGCTGCTGCGCCCGGCGATCCTGTCGGCGCTGATCTACAGCTTCGTGCGCGCCATCACCACCGTCAGCGCCATCGTCTTCCTGGTGACGCCCGATACCCGCGTGGCCACCGCCTACATCCTCAACCGCGTGGAAGACGGCGAATACGGCGTGGCGATCGCCTACGGTTCAATTCTGATCGTGGTGATGCTGGCGATTATTTTCCTCTTTGACTGGCTGATCGGCGAGGCACGCATCTCCCGTTCAAAAGCCAAAAACCAGGCGTAATGGAGCCCATGATGAGCCAGAAAAATTTCGTTGAACTGCGCAACGTCTCCAAACGGTTCGGCAACAACACGGTAATCGATAACATCACGCTCACCATCCCGCGGGGGCAAATGGTGACGCTGCTCGGCCCTTCCGGCTGCGGCAAAACCACCATTTTGCGCCTGGTCGCCGGGCTGGAAAAGCCGAGCGACGGGCAGATATTCATTGATGGTGAAGACGTTACCCATCGTTCCATCCAGCAGCGTGATATCTGCATGGTGTTCCAGTCTTATGCCCTGTTCCCGCATATGTCGCTGGGGGAAAACGTCGGCTATGGCCTGAAGATGCTCGGCATCCCGCGCGCCGAAGTGAAAGCGCGCGTGCAGGAAGCGCTGGCGATGGTGGACTTGGCGGGGTTTGACGATCGCTATGTCGATCAGATCTCCGGCGGCCAACAGCAGCGCGTGGCCCTGGCGCGCGCGCTGATCCTCAAGCCGAAAGTGCTGCTGTTCGACGAGCCGTTGAGCAACCTCGACGCCAACCTGCGCCGCAGCATGCGTGAAAAGATCCGCGAGCTGCAAAAGCAGTTTGATATCACGTCGCTGTACGTCACCCACGATCAGAGCGAGGCTTTTGCGGTCTCCGACACCGTACTGGTGATGAATAAAGGGCATATCATGCAGATGGGCTCGCCGCAGGATCTCTATCGGCAGCCCGCCTCGCGCTTTATGGCGAGCTTTATGGGGGACGCCAACCTGTTCCCGGCCAGCTTCAGCGCCGACCATGTCGATATCAGCGGCTATCGTCTGCCGCGCCCCGCGCACTTTGCCGCCCAGGGCGCCGGCACGGTGGGCGTGCGCCCGGAGGCGATCACGCTGAGCGAGCATGGCGATGAAAGCCAGCGCTGCGTGATCGAACATGTCGCCTACATGGGGCCGCAGTATGAGGTAACGGTGGCGTGGCACGGGCAGCAAATTTTGCTGCAGGTTAACGCCACCCGCCTGCAACCGAACGTCGGCGAGCAGTATTATCTGGAAATTCACCCCTACGGCATGTTTATGCTGGCGGACGCGGCATAATAAGCATCACTCTTAAGCGTTAGAATAACGGTCATCCCGTATGGGATGGCCGAAAATAATCGCCAAAAACACCGTATTTATCTATTTTTACAATTCCACCCAAGTCCTTGTTCAGCCGAACAATAAATATAGCCACACCCACTCAAAAATAACCACCCAGACCACTCAGGGTGATATTTTTATTTAAATAGGGTAAGCTTGATCCCGCAGTCGAAATTATTTAACGGCCAACTCAAGGAGAAATTCATGAGCAACAATGCAAATGCACAGGCGCAGCTGGATAATTTACGCAACGTCGCTTCCCAGCTGAAGGAAATGCGCCACTACGCACAGTCGAATATCGAGACGCTCTCCGCACACTGGCTGGCCTTCGATCAGGGGGAATGCAAAAATAAGGTATTCGCCGAAGCCATTAACGACCTGTTGAATAAACAGGGCGCCTGTCTGGAAGGGCTGGAAAAAACCATTCAGGATATCGAGATAGAATTGAACCGTCTCGACAAAGCCGCCTGATAATACCGATTTAAATAAACCCGCTGCGTGCGGGTTTATTTTTAGCTACGGCAGATGACGCGCGCAATATCCCCGGATGTCGTCAGCGCGCGTATTTCGCTGAACAGTTCGGTGGCTTCATCATATTCTTTACGCAAATAACCCAGCCACTGTTTAATGCGCGCCACGTGATACAGACCGGTGTCGCCCTGCTTTTCCAGATGGACGTATTTTTGCAGCAGCTCAACCACCTGCGGCCAGGGCATGCGCAGTTCGTTGTACTTCACCACCCGGCTCAGGTTCGGCACGTTGAGCGCGCCGCGCCCCAGCATGATGGCGTCGCAGCCGGTCGTCTGCAGGCAATCCTGCGCGCTCTGGTAATCCCAGATCTCGCCGTTGGCGACAACCGGGATGCTCAGCCGCTGACGGATCTCGCCGATCGCCGCCCAGTTGATGCGATCCGCCTTGTAGCCGTCCTCTTTGGTGCGGCCGTGCACCGTCAGCTCACTGGCGCCCGCCTGCTGTACCGCATCGGCGATTTCAAAGCTGCGATTGGAGGAGTCCCAGCCCAGGCGCACCTTCACCGTGACCGGCAGATGGGCCGGCACCGCCGCGCGCATCGCTTTGGCGCCCTGATAGATCAATTCCGGATCTTTGAGCAGCGTCGCCCCGCCGCCGCTGCCGTTCACCAGCTTGGACGGGCAGCCGCAGTTGAGATCGACGCCGTAAGAGCCCAATTCCACCGCACGCGCGGCGTTTTCCGCCAGCCACTGCGGATACTGCCCCAGCAGCTGTACCCGCACCAGCGTGCCCGACGGCGTGCGGCTGGCGTGACGCAGCTCCGGGCACAGCCGGTAGAACGACTTGGCCGGCAGCAGCTGATCGACCACGCGCAAAAATTCGGTGATGCACAGATCGTAGTCGTTCACTTCGGTGAGTAACTCACGCACCAAAGAATCGAGAACGCCCTCCATCGGAGCCAATAATACGCGCATGACCAATCCCAGCTAAAAAAAGACCCGCAATGATACGGGTGAATGCCCGCGCCAGACAAGCCTCAGCGGGCATTAAAAATGCCGTCAGCCCAGCCGGCGGATCGGTTGGCCGGCAAGGAACGCCGCAATGTCCTCGACCGCCTCGGTGAAGTAGGCGCGGTAATTGTCGTCCGCCACATAACCCACATGCGGCGTCGCCAGCACGTTGGGCAGCTGGCGAAACACGTCGTCGGCCGGCAGCGGCTCCGTCTCGAACACGTCCAGCCCGGCGCCGGCGATCTTACGCTGTTGCAGGACGTCCACCAACGCCGCCCGATCGACGATGCCCGCGCGCGAGGTATTGATCAGGTACGCGGTGGGCTTCATCGCCGCCAATTCATCACGCCCCACCAACCCGCGGCTGCGATCGCTCAGCACCAGGTGAATGGAGACAAAGTCGCTCTGCTCAAACAGCGCCCGCTTGGACGGCGCCAGCTCAGCGCCCTCCTGCGCCGCCCGTTCCGCCGTCAGGTTCTGGCTCCAGGCCAGCACCCGCATGCCGAACGCCTGCGCCACCCGGGCCATCTGGCCGCCGATCTTGCCCAGCCCCAGCAACCCCAGCGTCTTGCCCTGCAGCGTGACGCCTAAGCCCAGCTGCCACGGGCCATTGTTTTGCAGCCCGACGCTTTCCGGCACGATATGCTTCGCCAGCCCGAGCAGCAGCGCCCAGGTCAGTTCCATCGGCGCGGCCGAGCCGCTGGCGGTGCCGCACACCACCACGCCGCGCTCGGCGGCGGCGGCCAGATCGATAGCGGCGTTGCGCATGCCGGAGGTGATCAGCAGCTTCAGCTTCGGCAGCCGCGCCAGCAGCGAGGCGGTCATCGGCGTGCGCTCGCGCATGATGACCAGAATGTCGCACTCCTGTAGATGCACCGCCAGCTCCGCTTCATCGGTAAAGTGCGCGCTGATGGCCGACACCTCCACCCGATCGGCCAGCGCCGACCAGTCCGCCATCTTGAGCGCCACCTGCTGGTAATCATCGAGAATTGCGCACTTTAATTTCATCTCCGTCTCCTGGAATCTAGGGGTAGCCACCGTCCAGCCTAGTACGAAAATGCCGTTCCGCCAGGCAAAAAAAAAAGCCGCCCGTATCGGCGGCTTACTCTTTGAGCAATCAGGCTTATTCGGCCGGTTTGCGGTTGCGCGGGCGGCGCGAAGACGGCGCGCCGGAACGACGCTGGCCATCACCCTGCGGGCGGGCGTTACCGTTAGCGTTGCCACGGTTTTCACGCTGGCCGCCGTTCGCGTTACCGCTGCGCTGACCGCCGCCGTTACCGGAACGCTGGCCGCCGCCGTTGCCGCGCGGCGCGCCGCGCCCGCCACCCTGACGGCCGTTGATGATCGGCTCGGCCTTGATGGTCGGATCCGGCTCGTAGCCCGGCAGCGCAATGCGCGGAATTTCACGCTTCAGCAGACGCTCGATGTCGCGCAGCAGCTTGTGCTCATCCACGCACACCAGCGAGATAGCCTCACCGGTACGCTCCGCGCGGCCGGTACGGCCGATACGGTGCACATAGTCTTCCGGCACGTTAGGCAGCTCGTAGTTCACCACGTGCGGCAGCTGGTCGATATCCAGACCGCGCGCCGCGATGTCGGTCGCCACCAGCACGCGGATGCGGCCGTCTTTGAAATCGGCCAGCGCGCGGGTACGGGCGCCCTGGCTCTTGTTACCGTGGATCGCCGCGGCAGTGATGCCGTCTTTGTTCAGCTGTTCCGCCAGATGGTTGGCGCCGTGCTTGGTGCGGGTAAACACCAGCACCTGTTTCCAGTCGCCTTCGCCGATCATCTGCGACAGCAGTTCCCGCTTACGCTTCTTGTCGACGAAGTGCACGCTCTGCTCAATCTGCTCGGACGCGGTGTTGCGGCGCGCCACTTCCACCGAGGCCGGGTTATGCAGCAGCTTGTTGGCCAGCGCCTTGATGTCGTCGGAGAAGGTCGCGGAGAACAGCAGGTTCTGGCGCTTGGCCGGCAGCTTGGCCAGCACGCGGCGAATGTCGTGGATAAAGCCCATGTCCAGCATGCGGTCCGCTTCATCCAGCACCAGAATTTCGATTTTGGACAGGTCAACCGCGTTCTGATGCTCCAGATCCAGCAGACGGCCCGGCGTCGCCACCAGGATATCGACGCCGCCGCGCAGCTTCATCATCTGCGGGTTGATGCTCACGCCGCCAAACACCACCAGCGAACGCAGGCGCAGGTGTTTGCTGTAGGCATCGACGTTTTCGCCGATCTGCGCCGCCAGCTCACGGGTTGGCGTCAGGATCAGCGCGCGCACCGGGCGACGGCCCTTGACCGGATGGTCATGCTTGCTCAGCAGCTGCAACAGCGGCAGGGTAAAACCGGCGGTTTTACCGGTGCCGGTCTGGGCGCTGGCCATCAGGTCACGACCTTCAAGCACGACAGGGATAGCCTGACGCTGGATTGGCGTCGGTTCACGATAGCCCTGTTCTTCAACAGCGCGCACAATTTCAGCACTTAAGCCGAGGGTTTCAAATGACATAAAGAGAAAAACTCCAGATCCCCCCTAACCTAACGGTGTTCGGTGCAGTTTCCTGGGAGGATGATCAGACGGGGCATTAAGCATGACCACGAGGGATTGGCACAAACTGCAGTGCACCAGGCGGCGATTGTAACAGAAGTCGCGCAATAAAAAGCACTTTTACGCACCCAGAGCACAATCTGCCGTAAATTCAGCATTGTCTGAAGCCGATCACATAACTCATTGTGGTTAGCGGTTGCGTTTTAGACAATCTGGCATAAAGTTAATCATATGATTGATTAACTTCGAGCGTGACCCATGCCAGCTTCCGTACCTCATCAGGCCGCCGGCCGGGCGCGTGGCGAGCAAACGCGCCGGCAACTGCTCGCCGCGGCGACCGAACTGTTCGGCGAATTCGGCCTGCAGGGCGCCACCACGCGCGATATCGCCCAGCGCGCCGGCCAGAACATCGCCGCCATCACCTACTACTTCAGCTCCAAAGAGGGGCTGTATCTGGCCGTAGCGCAGTCGCTCGCCGATTTCATTCAGCAGGCGTTCGCCCCGTTGGCCGAAGAGGTCGATCGCTTTGGGCAAGAAGTGCCCGAACAACGCTCACCCGACGCGGCGCTACGCTTGCTGCAGCGTGGCCTGCTGGCCTTCAGCGAGCTGATGACCCAGCCGCACACGCTGAACCTGAGCAAAATCATGTCGCGCGAACAGCTCGCCCCGACCGAGGCCTATCCGCTGATCCACCGCCAGGTGATCGCGCCGATGCACGAGCGGCTGTGCCGCCTGCTGTCGGCCGCCACCGGCATTGACGAGCACGCCACTCGCCTGGTGCTGCATACCCACGCGCTGATCGGCGAGGTGCTGTCGTTCCGCGTGGCGCGAGAGACCATCCGCCGTCAGGCCGGCTGGCAAGAGATTGGTGAAAGTGAAGCGGCGCAAATCGCGGCGGTGCTGAGCGAGCATATCGAGATTTTGGTTATTGGGCTGCGCCAACGTCACGGCGCGTAAATTCAGGCAGGGAGTGTTATGAACAAAAAACGCAGTGCCTTGATCGTGTTGTTAATTCTGCTGATCGCGGCCGCCGCTTACGCGGTCTGGCATTACCAACAGCAGCAGGATAAGCCGCTGACGCTGTACGGCAACGTCGATATCCGCACGGTCAACCTCGGCTTCCGCGTCGACGGCCGCCTGGCGTCGCTGACGGTGGATGAAGGCGATGCCGTTCAGCCGGGCCAGCTGCTCGGCAAACTGGACGATGCCCCCTATCGCAACGCGCTGCAGCAGGCCGAGGCCAACGTCGGCAGCGCGCGTGCCAAACTGTCGCTGCTGCAGGCCGGCTATCGCACCGAAGAGATCGCCCAGGTGCAGTCAGAAATGGCGCAGCGCCAGTCCGCCTTCGCCTACGCCGACAGCTTCCTGAAGCGCCAGCAAGGGCTGTGGGCGAAAAACGCCACGTCCGCCGACGCGCTGGAAGATGCGCGCACCGCCCGCAATCAGGCGCAGGCCAACCTGCAGGCGGCGAAGGACAAGCTGTCGCAATACCGCAGCGGCAATCGCCCGCAAGAGATTGAACAGGCCAAGGCCGAGGTGGCGCAAAGCGAAGCGGCGTTGGCGCAGGCGCAATTGAATCTGCAAGACGCCACGCTGATCTCCCCGTCCGCCGGCACGGTGCTGACCCGCGCGGTGGAGCCGGGCACCATGCTCGGCGCCGGCGGTACGGTGTTCACCCTGTCGCTGACCCGACCGGTGTGGGTGCGCGCCTACGTCAACGAGACCAGCCTGAACCAGGCGGTGCCCGGCACCGAGCTGGAAATTTACACCGACGGCCGCCCCGACAAGCCTTACCACGGCAAGATCGGTTTCGTCTCGCCAACCGCGGAGTTCACGCCGAAAAGCGTTGAAACGCCGGATCTGCGCACCGATCTGGTGTACCGCCTGCGGGTGATCGTCACCGACGCCGACGACGCGCTGCGCCAGGGCATGCCGGTCACCCTGCGCTTCGCCAAACCCTGAGGCCGGCCATGGAACAGGCGCACACCATCGAACTGGAAGGGCTGGAAAAGCGCTTCCCGTCGCTTGAGAAACCGGCGGTCGCCAGCCTGACCACCACCCTGCGCAGCGGCGCGGTCATCGGGCTGGTCGGCCCGGACGGCGCCGGCAAAACCACCCTGCTGCGCATGCTGGCCGGGCTGCTGCAGCCCAGCAGCGGCAAGCTGCGGGTCGCCGGGCTGGATCCGATCGCGCAGGATCGCCAACTGCATGCGATCCTAGGCTACATGCCGCAGAAGTTCGGGCTGTATGAGGATCTGACGGTGATGGAGAACCTGACGCTGTACGCCGATCTGCGCGGCGTTACCGGCGATCTGCGGCGCCAGACCTTCGAACGGCTATTGAAATTTACCGATCTGACGCGTTTCACCGAGCGCCTGGCGGGCAAACTGTCCGGCGGCATGAAACAGAAGCTCGGCCTGGCCTGCACGCTGGTCGGCGAACCCCAGGTGCTGTTGCTGGACGAGCCGGGCGTCGGCGTCGATCCTATCTCGCGCCGCGAGCTGTGGCGCATGGTGCACGAGCTGGCCAATGACGGCATGTTGATCCTGTGGAGTACCTCTTATCTCGACGAGGCCGAGCAGTGCCGCGAAGTGCTGTTGCTCAACGAGGGTGAGCTGCTGTTCAGCGGCGCGCCGCAGGATCTGACCCAGCGCATGGCCGGGCGCACGGTGTTGATCGCCGCGCCGCCGGGCAGCCATCGATCGTTGCTGCAGCGGGCGATCTGCCTGCCGGCGGTCACCGACGGCGTGATCCAGGGCAAGTACCTGCGCCTGATCCTGAAAGAAGGCGAAGATCACCGGCAGCTGCTGCAAGCGCTGGATCTGCCGGACGCCGAACTGGACGAAGCGGATCCGCGCTTCGAAGATGCGTTTATCGATCTGCTCGGCGGCGGCCCCAACCATCGCTCGGCGCTGGCGGAGATCATGCCGACCGTCGACGGTGAAAGCGGCGAAACGGTGATCGAAGCGGTGCAGCTGACCAAAAAATTCGGCGACTTCGCCGCCACCGATCACGTCGACTTTCAGGTGCGGCGCGGAGAAATCTTCGGCCTGCTCGGCCCGAACGGCGCCGGCAAGTCCACCACCTTCAAAATGATGTGCGGCCTGCTAGTGCCGTCCGGCGGCAAGGCGCTGGTGCTGGGGATGGATCTGAAGACCAGTTCCGGCAAGGCGCGCCAGCGCCTCGGCTACATGGCGCAAAAATTCTCGCTGTACGGCAACCTGACGGTGGCGCAGAACCTGAAGTTCTTCTCCGGTGTCTACGGCCTGAGCGGCAAGGCGCAGCGCGACAAAATCGACGAAATGTCGCGCGCCTTCAACTTCGCGCCGATCCTCGATCAGACGCCGGACGCGCTGCCGCTCGGCTTCAAACAGCGCCTGGCGCTGGCCTGCGCGCTGATGCACGAACCGGATATTCTGTTCCTCGACGAACCGACCTCCGGCGTCGATCCGCTGACGCGGCGCGAGTTCTGGCTGCACATCAACGGCATGGTCGACAAGGGCGTCACGGTGATGGTGACCACCCACTTTATGGACGAGGCGGAATACTGCGACCGCATCGGCCTGGTGTATCGCGGCAAGATCATCGCCGCCGGCACGCCGGACGATCTCAAACAACAGGTGGCGCGCGACGACAATCCCAGCCCTTCGATGGAGCAGGCGTTTATCGAGCTGGTGCAGGGCTACGACGAGGAGGAAACGCGGTGAGCGATAACCTACCCCCAATCGACGACGGCGGCTTCTCCTGGCGCCGGCTGCGGGCGCTGTGCCTGAAGGAAACGCGGCAGATACTGCGCGATCCCAGCAGCGGCCTGATCGCCTTCGTCATCCCGCTGATGCTGCTGTTTATCTTCGGCTACGGCATCAACCTGGACTCCAGCAAGCTGCATCTGGGCATTCTGATGGAGCAACAGAGCGAAGACGCGCGCGATCTGGCCCACGCCTTCGCCGGTTCACCCTATATCGAACCGACCATCAGCGATAACCGCCAGCAGCTGATCCAGCAGATGCAGGCCGGCACGATCCGCGGCCTGGTGGTGATCCCGGTGGATTTCGACCAGCGCATGGCGCGCCCGCACGACAGCGCCCCTATCCAGGTGATCACCGACGGCAGCGAGCCGAACACCGCCAACTTCGTGCAGGGCTATGCCCAGGGCGTATGGCAAGTTTGGCAGCAGCAACGCGCCGCCGATCGGGGGAGCAGCGACCAGCCGCTGATTGACGTGCAGATGCGCTACTGGTTCAACCCGGCGGCCATCAGCCGGCACTACATCATTCCCGGCGCCATCACCATCATCATGACGGTGATCGGCGCCATTCTCACCTCGCTGGTGATCGCCCGCGAATGGGAGCGCGGCACCATGGAGGCTCTGCTGTCCACCCAGGTGACGCGCAGCGAGCTGCTGCTCTCCAAGCTGATCCCCTATTACTTCCTCGGCATGATCGCCATGGCGCTGTGCATGGCGGTGGCGGTCTGGGTGCTCGGCGTGCCCTATCGCGGTTCGCTGCCGATCCTGCTGCTGATCAGCAGCCTGTTCCTCGCCAGCACCCTCGGCATGGGCCTGCTGATCTCCACCCTCACCCGCAACCAGTTCAACGCGGCGATGGTGGCGCTGAACGCCGCCTTTCTGCCGTCGATCATGCTGTCCGGCTTCATTTTCCAAATCGACAGCATGCCGGCCATCGTGCGCGCGGTGACCTACATCATTCCGGCGCGTTACTTCGTCAGCACGCTGCAAACGCTGTTCCTGGCGGGCAACGTCGGCACCGTGCTGGCGATCAATCTGCTGTTCCTGATCGCTTCCGCCGTGGTGTTCATCGGCCTGACGGCCTGGAAAACCCAGCGCCGGCTGGATTAAGGAGAAAGAGCGATGTTTCACCGTCTGTTGACGCTTATCATCAAGGAAATGCAGGCGCTGCTGCGCGATCCGCAAACCCGCGCCATCCTGATCATGCCGGTGATCCTACAGGTGCTGCTGTTCCCGTTCGCCGCGACGCTGGAAGTCACCAACGCCACCATCGCGGTCTACAGCGAGGACAGCGGCCAGGCCTCGGTGGAGCTGACCCAACGCTTCGCCAAGGCCAAAGCCTTCTCCCATGTGCTGCTGCTGCGCAATCCGCAGGAGATAAAGACCACCATCGACAACCAGCGGGCGCTGCTGCTGATCCGCTTCCCGGCGCAGTTCTCGCGCGATATCGCCGCCGGCCACACCGCGCCGCTGCAGCTGCTGCTCGACGGGCGCAACTCCAACAGCGCGCAGATCGCCGCCAACTACGTGCAGCAGATCGTGCAGGAATATCAGAACGAGCTGCTCGGCAACCGCGCCAAACCCAACAACAGCGAACTGGTGGTGCGCAACTGGTATAACCCGAATCTGGACTACAAATGGTTTGTGGTACCGTCGCTGATCGCCATGATCACCACCATCGGCGTGCTGATCGTCACCTCGCTGTCGGTGGCGCGCGAACGCGAACAGGGCACGCTGGAACAGCTGCTGGTCTCGCCGCTCACCACCTGGCAGATCTTTATCGGCAAGGCGGTGCCGGCGCTGATCGTCGCCAGCTTCCAGTCCAGCATCGTGCTGTTGATCGGCATCTTCCTGTACCAGATCCCGTTCGCCGGATCGCTGTTGCTGTTCTATGCCACCATGCTGCTCTACGGGCTGTCGCTGGTCGGTTTCGGCCTGCTGATCTCGTCGCTGTGCGCCACTCAGCAGCAGGCGTTTATCGGCGTGTTCGTGTTCATGATGCCGGCGATCCTGCTCTCGGGTTACGTCTCGCCGGTGGAGAATATGCCGGTGTGGCTGCAGGATCTGACCTGGGTGAACCCAATACGCCACTTCACCGACATCACCAAGCAGATCTACCTGAAGGACGCCAGCTTCAGCATCATCTGGCGCAGCCTGTGGCCGCTGCTGGTGATAACCGCCACCACCGGCAGCGCCGCCTACGCGCTGTTCCGCCGCAAGATCGCATAAAAAAAGCTCTGCATATCACATGCAGAGCTTTTTGATCGCCAGATACCCTAAGGCTTGAAAGACGACGGATTTAGCGGCGGTTGCCGAAGATGCGCAGCAACATCAGGAACAGGTTGATAAAGTCGAGATACAGCGTCAGCGCGCCAACGATGGCGTACTTGCGGAAGCCGTCTTTATCATCGGCGTTCAGCTGCTCGCCCATCGCCTTGAGTTTTTGCGTGTCGTACGCGGTCAGACCGACGAACACCACCACCCCAATGTAGGTAATCGCCCACATCAGCGCGGTGCTTTTCAGCCAGATGTTCACCAGCGAAGCCAGCACGATGCCGATCAGCGCCATGAACAACATGCTGCCGAAGCCGCTCAGATCGCGCTTGGTGGTGTAGCCGTACAGGCTCATCGCGCCGAACATGCCGGCGGTGACGACGAAAGTGCTGGCGATCGAGCTGTAGGTGTACGCGATGAAGATGCTCGACAGCGTCAGCCCGGTCAGCGCCGAGTACAGCATGAACAGCGAGGTGGCCACCGCGCCGCTCAGGCGGTTGACCATGCCGGAAATCACGAACACCAGCGCCAACTGGGCGATGATCAGACCGAAGAAGGTGATCTGGCTGGAGAAGATGAAGTTGAGGATCGCGGGCGTATTGGCCGCATACCAGGAAACGAACGCCGTCAGCAGCAGACCGCAGGTCATCCAGCCGTAAACCTGCGCCATGTAGGCCTGAATGCCGCTGTTGGCACGTTCGACGATTGAACCATTAGAGCGTGGATATCGGTCCATGACGGTTACCTTTTGCGTTGTAAACAAGATTCCGAAGCCCCGCGAACGGGGCTTCGCCTGCTATAAGCGTACCACAGAATAGGCCGCGCGAAAGCGGCAAAGGTCTTGATTTGTTTCCGCTGTTGACGCGTTATTTAGCCGCGTCGTGCCAGCGCTGCGCGGCCTCGCGATCGCTGTCGCGAGCGTCCACCCAACGATCGCCCTGGCCGGTCGCTTCGCGCTTCCAGAACGGCGCGCGGGTCTTCAGGTAGTCCATGATGAACTCGCTGGCGGCGAACGCCATGCTGCGGTGCGCGCCGGTCACGCCAACGAACACGATCTCGTCGCCGGGATACAGCGCGCCAACGCGGTGGATCACCGTCACGCGCTGCAGCGGCCAGCGGCTGCGCGCCTCGGCCACGATCTCCGCCAGCGCCTTCTCGGTCATGCCGGGGTAGTGTTCCAGCGTCAGCGCGCTGATGTCGTCCCCAAGGTTATGGTTGCGCACCTTGCCGGTGAAGGTCACCACCGCGCCGTCGGCGTCGCACTGCGCCAGCCACTGATACTCGTCGCCGACGTTGAACGGCGCTTCGCCCACGCGAATGCGGGTGTTTTCCATGCTTACCCCCCGGTGACCGGCGGGAAGAAGGCCACCTCATCGCCGGCGCGCAGCGGATGATCCGCCGCCACCAGCGACTGATTGACCGCCGCCAGCAGTTTGCCGGACTCCAGCGCCAGCGCCCAGCGATCGCCGCGCGCGCACAGCGCCTGGCGCAGCGCCTCGACGGTCGGGTAATCCGCCGGCATCGACAGCGCGCCGGTACCCACCAGTTCGCGCACCTGCGCGAAGAAAAGAATATCGATCATGCGTTCACCTTAAAATCGCCGGATTTGCCGCCGCTTTTCGCCAGCAGGCGCACCGGGCCGATCACCATGTCTTTCTGTACCGCTTTGCACATGTCATAGATGGTCAATGCCGCCACCGAGGCGGCGGTCAGCGCCTCCATCTCGACGCCGGTTTTGCCGGTCAGCCGGCAGCAGGTTTCGATGCGTACCCGGCTGTGCTCCGTTTGCGCCTCCAGCTGCACTTCGACTTTGCTCAGCATCAGCGGGTGGCACAGCGGGATCAGCTCCCAGGTGCGTTTGGCCGCCTGAATGCCGGCGATGCGCGCCGTGGCGAACACGTCGCCCTTGTGATGGCTGCCGTCGACGATCATCGCCAGCGTGGCGGGCAGCATCTCGACGAAGGCTTCGGCGCGCGCCTCGCGCACCGTTTCGGCCTTGGCGGAAACGTCGACCATATGGGCTTCGCCGGCGGCGTTAATGTGGGTTAGCTGTGTCATGACTCAGGGCTTCTTTAAATGGGGCTGGAAGTTGCACGGCCGATGGCGCGCGTCCAACTGCTCTTCGATAATCCGCTCCCAGGCGGTGCGGCAGGCGCGGGTGGAACCCGGCATGGCGAAAATCACCGTGCGGTTGGCCAGGCCGGCCAGCGCGCGCGACTGGATCGTCGCGGTGCCGATCTCTTCGTACGACACCATGCGGAACAGTTCGCCGAACCCTTCCACCTCTCTGTCGAACAGCGGCAACAGCGCTTCCGGCGTGTTGTCGCGCGCGGTAAAACCGGTGCCGCCGGTGATCAGCACCGCCTGCACGTTGTCATCGGCGATCCACGCGGAAACCCGTGCGCGGATCTGGTAAATGTCATCTTTGACGATGGCGCGATCCACCACCTGATGGCCGGCTTCCTGCGCCGCGTCCTGCAGATATTGGCCGGAGGTGTCTTCCGCCGCGCCGCGGCTGTCGGACACGGTCAGGATGGCGATATGCGCCGCAATAAACTCGCTGCTCGCATGGCTCATGGTTCAATAAGCTCCTATTGGCTGTCAGCCGCCGATAAACGACAGGTTCTGGGTGATCCCGCTGTTGCCCTGATGCAGGAAATGGGTCTGCTTCTTGCTCAGCAGCCCGCGCTGGATGCGCGCCTTCAGCGCATCGAGCTGGCCGTCGTCCGCCAGCAGATCGCGCAGGGGCACCCCCTGCTCGCCGAACAGGCACAGGTGCAGATTACCGATGGAAGAAACGCGCAGCCGGTTGCAGCTGGCGCAGAAGTCTTTTTCATACGGCATGATAAGACCCACCTCACCCTGGTAGTCCGGGTGGCTGAACACCTGCGCCGGGCCGTCGCTGCGGCCGCGCGCCTGGCGCTGCCAGCCCTGCTGTTCCAGCTGCCGGCGAATCACTTCGCCGGAAACGTGGTGTTTGCGAAACAGCTCGCCGCCCTCGCCGGTTTCCATCAGTTCGATAAAACGCAGCTGGATCGGCCGATCCTTGATCCAGGCGAGAAAGGCGCCGAGCTGCTGGTGATTGACGTCGCGCATCAGCACGGCGTTGACCTTGACCTTGCTGAAACCGGCGCTGAAGGCGGCATCGATGCCGTCCATCACCTGGCGGAACTTGTCCTGACCGGTGATGGCGTGAAACTGACGGGGATCCAGGCTGTCGACGCTGACGTTGATCGCCGTCAGACCGGCGTCACGCCAGGCGGCGACGTCGCGCGCCAGACGGTAGCCGTTGGTGGTGACCGCCAGCGTGCGGATGGCCGGGTTTTCCCGCACGGCGGCGATGATCTCGGCAAAATCACGGCGCAGCGAAGGCTCGCCGCCGGTCAGGCGCACCTTTTCGGTGCCCAGTTCGGCGAACGCGCGGCTGACGCGGCGGATTTCATCCAGCGACAGGAAGCTTTTCGGGCTGCCGCTCGGCTTGTAGCCATCGGGCAGACAATAGGTGCAACGAAAGTTACACACGTCGGTGATCGACAAGCGCAGGTAATAGAACTTGCGCTCATAAGCATCAATGAGTTGCGGTACCATAACACCTTTCCAAAGTCGGGAGATGCGAGCGTTTCCCCTCTGCACCCTGGTGGCTGACTTCGCCACGGCCCAGGCGCCATATCGTTCCGGATGAACAACGTAGGCGCAGGGGCTAGGAGTTTGATTTCTCTTCCCGCTACCTTGAGTAGCCGGAATGAAACCGTGGTTTTCAGCAGAATTCTAGCGCTAATCGGCAACGATAGCCAACGCGTTAATTCGCTATATAATTGTCTATACAGCGTTTTTAGACGCCGTCTATTCGGGTAAACCATGATAAACATCGCTTGCGTGGACGAATTGACCAGAATCACGCAAATGACACTCTTTATCGCGTTTTTATGCCGGATCCGCTACCTTATGCGGGCAGTTCAGCCCCTTTGTAAGGAAATTTATGCGTAATCGTACCCTGGCCGATCTCGACCGCGTGGTGGCATTGGGCGGCGGACACGGTCTGGGCCGTGTGATGTCGGCCCTGTCGTCCTTAGGCTCCCGCCTGACCGGCATCGTCACCACCACCGACAACGGCGGTTCCACCGGCCGCATCCGCCGTTCGGAAGGCGGCATTGCCTGGGGCGATACCCGCAACTGCCTCAACCAGCTGATCACCGAGCCGAGCGTCGCCTCGGCGATGTTCGAATACCGCTTCAGCGGCAACGGCGAACTGGCCGGCCATAACCTGGGCAACCTGATGTTGAAAGCGCTGGATCACCTGAGCGTGCGCCCGCTGGAAGCGATCAACCTGGTGCGCAGCCTGCTGAAGGTGGACGCGGCGCTGATCCCGATGTCGGAGCAGCCGGTGGATTTGATGGCGCACGATCACGAAGGCAACCATGTTTACGGTGAAGTGAATGTTGACCAACTGACTCTTATGCCGCAGGAGCTGATGCTGTCGCCCCCGGTCAACGCCACGCGCGAAGCGCTGGACGCCATCGCGCAAGCCGACGTGATCCTGATCGGGCCGGGCAGTTTCCTCACCAGCCTGATGCCGCTGCTGCTGCTGGACGATCTCACCCAGGCGCTGCGCCGCAGCAGCGCCAGCATGATCTATATCGGCAACCTCGGCCGCGAACTGAGCGTGGCCGCCGCGGCACTGTCGTTAAAGGATAAGCTAACGCTGATGGAAGAGAAGATCGGCCGCCGGATGATCGATGCGCTGATTGTCGGCCCGGCGGTGGACACCAGTGAAGTGCAGGATCGGGTGGTGATTCAACAGCCGCTGGAAGCGAGCGACATCCCCTACCGCCACGATCGCCAGCTGCTGCGCCAGGCGCTGGATCACGCGCTGGTGGAGCTGGCTGCCCGCCGCTGACCGAATTTAGCCGTCGCGCCCGCGCAGCCAGGGGTTATCGCTGGCCGGGGCGGGATGGCTGACCATATCGATATACAGATCTTCCACCTCTTTGCGCGCCCAGGGCGTGCGACGCAAAAACTTCAGACTGGACTTGATGCTCGGATCGCTGCGGAAACAGTTGATGCGAATGCGCGCGCCCAGTTCGGACCAACCGTAGTGATCCACCAGTTTATTCAGCAGTTGCTCCAGCGTCACGCCGTGCAGCGGGTCTTTAGACTGGTGTTGGCTCATGTTCGGTACTCTTCGTGGTCAAATCGGGCCGCACACCATAACAGCTTTGACGCGGCCGACAAGGAATTTTGACGCCCACAGCGCGGGCGCCGTCCAACGGTCAGGAAATCGCGATGAACTGCTCGCGCAGCTGGTGGATTTCGTCGCGCAGCGCAGCCGCCTGCTCGAACTCCAGGTTCTGCGCATGGGTGTACATCTGCGCCTCCAGATCGCGGATTTTCTGATCCAGCGCTTTCGGCGTGAGGTTCTGCAACTGAGCGCCACCGTCCGCCGCCTTGCTCCTGCCTTTCCCCTTGGCGCGGTTGACCGGCTGGCCGATCTGCAGAATATCGCCGATCTTCTTGTTCAGCCCCTGCGGCACGATGCCGTTGGCTTCGTTATAGGCCTGCTGCTTGGCGCGGCGCCGCTCGGTTTCACCGATCGCCTTGGCCATCGAATCGGTGATGCGATCGCCATACAGGATCGCCTTGCCGTTCAGGTTACGCGCCGCGCGGCCGATGGTCTGGATCAGTGAACGCTCGGAACGCAGGAAGCCTTCCTTGTCGGCGTCCAGAATCGCCACCAGCGACACCTCAGGCATGTCGAGGCCCTCACGCAGCAGGTTGATGCCCACCAGCACGTCAAACTCGCCCAGACGCAGGTCACGGATGATTTCGACCCGCTCCACGGTATCGATGTCCGAGTGCAGGTAGCGCACGCGCTCGCCATGCTCTTCCAGGTATTCGGTCAGGTCTTCCGCCATGCGTTTGGTCAGGGTGGTCACCAGCACGCGCTCGTTGATCGCCGCGCGCTTGCGGATCTCGGAGAGCAGATCGTCCACCTGAGTAGCGACCGGCCGCACTTCCACGATCGGATCCAGCAGCCCGGTTGGCCTCACCACCTGATCGATCAGATCGCCGCCGGATTTCTCCAGCTCATATTTGCCCGGCGTGGCGGAAACATAGATGGTCTGCGGCGCCAGCGCCTCGAACTCCTCGAAGCGCAGCGGGCGGTTGTCCAGCGCCGACGGCAGACGGAAGCCGTACTCCACCAGCGTTTCCTTGCGCGCGCGGTCGCCTTTGAACATCGCGCCGATCTGCGGAATGGTGACGTGGGATTCGTCGACCACCAGCAGGCCGTCCGCCGGCAGGTAGTCGAACAGCGTCGGCGGCGGCTCGCCCTCGGCACGCCCGGAAAGGTAGCGCGAGTAGTTTTCGATGCCCGAGCAGTAGCCCAGCTCGTTCATCATCTCCAGATCGAACTGGGTGCGCTGCGTCAGGCGTTGCTCTTCCAGCAGCTTGTTGTTGGCCAACAGCACCTTGCGGCGGTCCGCCAGATCGACCTTGATCTCTTCCATCGCTTGCATGATCCGCTCGCGCGGCGTCACGTAGTGCGACTTCGGGTAAATGGTAAAACGCGGCACCACCTGCTCAATCTGCCCGGTCAGCGGATCGAACAGCGACAGCCGTTCCACTTCTTCGTCGAACAGCTCGACGCGCAGCGCCAGCTCGTCCGATTCCGCCGGGAAGATGTCGATCACCTCGCCGCGCACGCGGAAGGTGGCGCGCTGGAAAGCCTGATCGTTGCGGGAATACTGCAGCTCCGCCAGGCGGCGCAAAATGGAGCGCTGATCGATGATCATTCCCTGGGTCAGGTGCAGCATCATCTTCAGGTAAAGATCCGGATCGCCCAGGCCGTAGATCGCCGATACCGACGCCACCACCACCACGTCGCGCCGCTCCAGCAACGCCTTGGTGGCGGAAAGACGCATCTGCTCGATGTGCTCGTTCACCGAAGCGTCTTTTTCAATGAAGGTGTCGGAGCTGGGCACGTAGGCTTCCGGCTGGTAGTAGTCGTAGTAGGAGACGAAGTATTCCACCGCATTCTCCGGGAAAAACGCTTTCATCTCGCCGTACAGCTGCGCCGCCAGCGTCTTGTTCGGCGCCAGCACCATGGTCGGCCGATTCAGATCGGCTATCACGTTGGCGATGGTGAATGTTTTGCCCGAACCGGTGACCCCCAGCAGCGTCTGGTGCGCCAGGCCGTCTTCCAGCCCCTCTTCCAGCTTGCGGATGGCTTCCGGCTGATCGCCGGCCGGTTTGAACTCGGAATGCAGTTTGAAAAGTTTACTCATTGCTCGGCTACCCTGTGGAGATGCGCGCGCTCAGGCGGCCAGCCGGCTCTGCGCCGGACATGGCCCCTAATTATGGAAAGTGTCGGCGATTTACGCCAGTGCCCATGATACTGGATATAAAACCAGCTTCAAGCGGATTCGTCGCTGCGCCCGGCACGGCGGCGATGCCGTTGCACCGTGAGGTTACAGCCGGGTGACATTTTTATTGTCAATAACAGATTTATCCCCAGAACTTGCCGCGAATTAACTTATTGATAGCACCGCGTCGAAAAATCATACATAGAGACCTGATCAATACCCCTGTGTCTTGATTTTAATTAATCTATTGATATATAAAATATTTAATAAAAAGACGAGAATGCGGGCAAAGCGAACAGAACCCGCGTCGGCTCTCGCTTTACAGCGTTTTTCTAAATCTAATGCACAAGGTTATCCACAGGAATAGTGGATAACTCTCACCGCCCCGCCCGGGGCGGGAGTTACAGAAAGAAAGCTTTTCGCCCTTTACACTCGCCAAAATGGCTTTTTTAGTTATTTTTTCATAAAAATATCGCTTTGTTTATGCCGATTAATACTAAAAATCCCCATTGCTAAAATCGCATTGCCCCCTTTCTCGCGGATCGCGCTTGACGGCGGCGCAATGCCTTGCACCACGCCCTCACCGCAGAGCACCACAAGAGTGCAAAAAACGTCCGGGTTAACTTCCCCGCGTATTTTCAGGCCGCCGCGGCAGAGCGCGTCAGGCCTGATTAGCGGTTAACAAGGCGATAACAATCCCCGTTTTCACCCGGCGACAAAATTGGCCTGAGAGTTGCTTTATCTTCCTGCGTATCAATGCGGTGCGGCGGCGTGATGCGCTGCCAGCCGCAGCGTGTACCCCTCGCGGTGCGATCGCCTGTAAAAGCGCAAGAACGACACCAAGTCGTCACAAGCGTCGTTTTTAACAACATATTGACTGTCATTCCGTCCACCGTAGACCTTGCTCTGGCTCATCGGACGGACGGCATCTTGTTCCAGACATTGCCACACTCGGGAAATTCGCCGCGCATGCGGCCTTTGCTGTCCCCCGCCAACGAGTGAAACGAGCGTCTATGAGGAGAATGCCAAATGCTGAGCCTGAGATCGGTCAATCAATTCTACGGTCAAAACCACACCCTGTGGGACATCAACCTGGAGCTGCCGCGCGGCCAGTGCACCGTGCTGCTCGGGCGCAACGGCGTGGGCAAGACCACGCTGGTCAACTGCATCATGGGGCATTTGCCGGTAGTGAGCGGCAGCATGACCTGGCAGCCGGCAGATCAGCCGCCGCAAAACCTGCTGCTGCAACCGATGGAGCGCCGCGCCGCACTCGGCATCAGCCACGTCCCGCAAGGGCGGCAACTCTTCTCGCAGCTGAGCGTGGAAGAGAATCTGCAGGTGGCGCAGATGGCCGTGCGCGGCGCCCCTCGCCGCATTCCGCCGCTGATCTACAGCCTGTTTCCCAATTTGCGCCAGATGCGTACCCGCCGCGCCGGCGATCTGTGCGAAGGCGCCCAACGCCAGTTGGCAATCGGTCGTGCTCTGGCGCAGGAACCGGCGCTGCTGATCCTCGACGAACCCACGGCGGGCGTGCCGCCTTCGATCGCCGCCGACATCGGCAACGTGATCCGCAGGCTCAACTATGAATTGGGCATGACCATTTTGCTGGTAGAGCATCAGTTGCCGTTCGTGCGCCGGGTGGCGGACCGCTTTTGTCTGCTCGATAGCGGGCGCACCGTGGCGCACGGCGCGCTGACGCAGTTGGATGAGGCGCTGATCGGCGCCGGGCTGGCGGAGTGAGTGGTCGGGTTAGCGATTAGGTTGCTGTTGTATCAGCCACGGCCGGTCTGCGCCCAATAGGCACGGGCCCGCCGTCTTTTCATACTCGATAGGGGTCACACCGACACCATAATATCGAGGGATGTAAGCATGACAGACAACAACGCGGCATTTATTCAATACGCGGATTTGCGCAACAAAAACTGGAATCTGCAGGAACGTCTTAATATTGAAGGCATTTACGTCAGTTCGCGCGACGAACTGGTCGGCGCACAAGACTTTATCATCAAAACGTTAAAACGTCCTGCGATTGTCAGATTCGCCGCGCCTTTTGCCCTTTGGTCGGCGCCTAAAACCGATATCAATGTCGGGTTCGTCTATATCGACGGCAACGGCGTCAACATCACTACCGAGATCCCCAACGGCACGGAAAGCGACCATAACTATTTCCTGCGCTGCTATACCAGCAGCGGCGCGCTGGATAACAACGTTCCTATTCGCCCGGCACCTATCATGAAAGATTTCACCGTAAAGGGCATCGGCGCCAAGATTAACAACAGCAAAGATGAAACGACGATCGAATACACCTATATCGACGGCGTCCGTTTCGATTCGCCTGAAGGCCCGCTGGGCAACTTTTCCGTCAATAACGTCTATATTTCCGGCTTCTACTACGGCCTGTACTACGGCACCAATGCCTATATCGCCCACCACTACGCCTGTGAAGTCATTCGCTGTTTTGAGTGCCTGCATATGCCTTCAACGAACAGCGGCGCCCAAAACTTCGGCGAAGGCATCAACTTCTTCGGTGGCACCCTCGGCAATTCCCAGGGGTTGGCCGTTCGCAACGCTAACCCCAACGGCGCCTTCCGCCTGTTCGGCACTTCGATCGACTATGCCGGCTCGATCGCCGACGTTGAGGCCGGTAGCATTGAATTGCATGGCTGCCATATGGAATTCAACAACGGTAATAGTCCGCTTACGGAAATTCCCTTCCGTTGCAGCGCCAATCAAAATGCATCGCTGTTGATTCACGGCGGCGAAATCATCGTCGCCGGCGGCCGACTGGCGCAAGCGTCGCTGTTTTACGCCGAGGCCGGCAGTAGCGGGATTATCGTCGACAGCGTGAAGTTCTATGGCGTAAGAACCGCCAGCGGCCGCTATTTCAGCGGTACCGGCGACTTTGTCATCGTCAATAGCCGACTGGATGGCGGTGGGGGTGGCGCCGGGATCCAGACGCTGGTCGGCGCCGTGAATAACAAGTTAAAAGACGGTGAGTTCGCCTTTTCCGCTAAGCCGTTTGGCTGGGAAGTAACAGGCGGCACGATCAGCGAGCCCTTTACCTCAGACGCAGTGACTATCAGTATCGAAGCCGGCGCGGGCGTCAACGGCAGTAATGCCCTGAAAGTGACCAAGTTGGGCAACGCCAATACCAACGCAGGGGTGAGAGTGATCGTGCCCGCCGCGCAATATGAGCAGTTGGGCGCCTGTTTTACCCTGAAAACGGTCAACGGCGGTACCGGCAATCTGTTCGCGACGCTGCAATATGCCTGTATCCAGGAACATGCGGACAACGGCGTCTCGCTCGTAGCCAAAGCCGCGCCGGCAGCCTGGGACGCCGCCTTGAAAGCCGATGCTTACGCCGAGTACACCGAATATCGTTTCAACGCCAATCGACGAAAAGTCCCGGTCTGGGCGACCCATGTCATCCTGACGTTCAACCTGTTTGCCCTGGCGAAAAATGGCGTGCTTTATCTCGATAACGCCTGTATTACCGCCATGTAAAAGCCAACGCCGGGTCATAAGACCCGGCGTTATGATTCATCAGCCAGAACCTCTCACTGCGCCAGCAGGCTGATATCCAGATATTGCCCCAACGGCGCTCGTTCGGCCTGCGGCAGGTGCGGGATTTCGCCCAGCAGCGGCGCCGGCAGCATGCGGCGCAGCGTGGCCAGGTATTCCTGATGCCGCCGCCCCGGCGGCGCCACGTCGTTGGCGATCCAACCGGCCAGCGTCAGCCCCGCCTGTTGCACCGCCTGCGCCGTCAACACCGCATGGTTGATGCAGCCCAGTTTGATGCCCACCACCAGGATCACCGGCAGTTGCTCCTGCTGCACCCAGTCGGCGAAGGTGTACTGCGCCGACAGCGGAGTAAACCACCCGCCGGCGCCCTCGACCAATACCCAGTCGGCGCGCTGTTCCAGCCGTCGCAGGCCGTCGGACAGCCGCGCTGCATCTATCGGCCGGCCTTCATCGGCGCTAACGATATGCGGCGAAGTCGGTTCGGCAAAAACGTAAGGGTTCACTTCGTCGTACCCCAGCGCCACGCCGCTGTTGGCCTGCAGCGCCAGCGCGTCGCCGTTGCGCAGCCCCTCGGCGGTCATCTCGCTGCCGGAAGCCACCGGCTTATAGCCGGCGCTGCGGTAGCCCGCCAGATTGGCGGCCTGCAGCAAGGCGCTGCTGGCGACAGTTTTCCCGACCTCGGTGTCGGTGCCGGTCACGAACCAACGTTTAATCACGATAAATCACTCCATAAGCCAGATGATAGCTGAGCGGGAACTGCCCCTGCCGGCACGGGTAAGCCGCCTGCAGCGCGGCGAGGCGGCCGCGCGACATCAGGCCTCCCTCGCGTCCCTGGTGCAGATGCGTCGCCCCGATGCCCTTGAGCGAACGCATCAGCGTCATCACGTCCGGGTAATTCAGGGTGCGCAGCTCCGTCACCAGCTCGTGTCGATAGTCGGCGCAGGCGGCGCGGATCTGCGCCAGCGGCAGGAAGGCGTTCACGTGACGTTCGCCGTCCACCTGTTGCCAGGCGTCCCCCAATTCCTGCAGCGAGCCCGCCGCCAGCGTGGAGAACAGGATCACGCCGCCGGGCCGGGTGACGCGATACAGCTCCGCCAACGCGGCGGGCAGATCGCTGCACCACTGCACCACCAGGCTGCTGAAACAGATGTCCATCGCCGCGTCGGGCAACGGCACCTGCTCGATATCGCCCAGCAGATAATGGTGCGCCGCCTGTTGCTGGCGGGCGAATGCCAACATCCCCGGCGCCAGATCGAGCGCCGTCACCTGCTTGCCGCGCTCGCGCCACAGACGGCTGAAATAGCCGGTGCCGCAGCCGGCATCCAGCAGCCGTTCGCCCGGGTGGGAACTCCCCATCCCCAGTAAGCGCTCGCCAACGTCACGCTGCAGCGCGGCGGCGGCGTCGTAGCTGCCGGCCGCGCGGCTGAAAGCCGAGGCGACCGCCTGTTTGTTCACTGTGTCATTGGCTGACGTCATGCAATACCTCCAGCAGGCGATCGATATCCTGCGGCTGGTGCGCCGCCGTCAGGGTAATGCGCAGCCGCGCGCCGCCCGGCGGCACCGTCGGTGGACGGATGGCGCTCACCCACAGGCCGCGATCGCGCAGACGGGTCGCCAGATCGAGCGCACGCTGATTGTCCCCCACCAGCAGCGGCTGGATGGCGGTGTCGGAATCCGTTAGGGTCAGCACCAGCGGCGCCGCGCCCTGGCGGAAACGCCGGATGTTGTCCTGCAGCCGGGCGCGCAGTTCATCGCCCTCTCGAATGCAGGCCAGCGCCGCCTGCAGCGCGCAGGCCTGCGCCGGCGGCATCGCGGTGCTGTAGATCAGATGGCGAGCGAACTGCAGCAGATACTCGGCGGTCGCCTCATCGCACAGCACTGCCGCACCGCTGACGCCGAACGCCTTGCCGAAGGTCGCCACCAGCAGTTCAGGACGCACGCCCTGCTGCCAGCAGCTGCCGCGGCCTTGCTCGCCGCGCACGCCGACGCCGTGGGCATCGTCCACCATCAGCCAGGCGCCCGCCGCGCGGGTTAGGCGATGCAGCTCCGCCAACGGTGCGCCGTCGCCGTCCATGCTGAACACCCCTTCGGTCACCGCCAGCCGCTGCCCGTCGCAGGGTTTGGCCAGCAGATCCGCCAGCGCCTGCGGCTGATTGTGCTGGAAGCGGCGCAGCTCGGCCGGCGACTGCGCCGCCGCCTCCAGCAGCGAGGCATGGCTGAGACGATCGGCCAAAATGCTATCGCCCTTCTGCATCAACGCCGCCAGCACCGCCTGGTTGGCGGCGTAACCGGAGATGAACAGCAGCGCGCGCGGATAGCCAAGCCACGCCGCCAGTTGCTCTTCCAGCGCCTGATGCGCCGCGCTAAAGCCGGTGACGTGGCCCGAACCGCCGCTGCCGACGCCGTAACGCTGCGCGCCCTGCTGCCAGGCGGCGATCACCCGCGCATCCTGGCTCAGCCCCAGGTAGTCGTTACCGGAGAAGTTCAGGTAGAGACGATCGCCAAGCCGGATCTGGCGGCCGTTGCCGCCCTCGGTGGCCTGTCGGCGACGGTAGGCGGCGTTGAGGCGCCGTTCCGCCAGCGCCTGCTCGATGCGTTGTGGCCAGCTCATCACGGCGCCGCGTTGTAAAACTCGGCGGTATCGGCGTTCAGCAGTTGCTTGGCCAGCACCTGCTGTTGCTGGTTGTCGCCGTGTTCGGTGGCGGTCTGCTGCGGGTTCAATCCCAGCTTGCGGAACAGCTGCAGATCCTTATCTTCTTCCGGATTCGGCGTGGTCAGCAGCTTGCAGCCGTAGAAGATGGAGTTGGCGCCGGCCATGAAGCACATCGCCTGCGTCTGTTCGTTCATCTGTTCACGGCCGGCAGAGAGACGGACATAAGAGGCCGGCATCATGATGCGCGCCACCGCGATAGTGCGGATGAAATCAAACGGATCGACGTCATCGTTATCCGCCAGCGGCGTGCCTTTCACCTTCACCAACATGTTGATCGGCACGCTCTCCGGCGGTTTCGGCAGGTTGGCTAGCTGCACCAGCAGCCCGGCGCGGTCGCGCACCGTTTCACCCAGCCCGACGATGCCGCCGGAGCACACTTTGATGCCGGCGTCGCGCACTTTGTCGAGCGTATCCAGGCGTTCCTGGTAGCTGCGGGTGGTGATGATGCTGCCGTAGAACTCCGGCGAGGTGTCGAGGTTATGGTTGTAATAATCCAGCCCGGCCTCCGCCAACCGCTCGGCCTGAGTACCGTCAAGCGTGCCCAGCGTCATGCAGGTTTCCATGCCCATCGCTTTCACGCCCTGCACCATCTGCTGCAGATAAGGCATATCGCGCTCGTGCGGGTTCTTCCACGCCGCGCCCATGCAAAAACGGGTCGAGCCGTTCGCTTTAGCTTTGCGCGCCGATTCCAGCACCTGCTCGACCTGCATCAACCGCTCCGACTCCAGGCCGGTCTTGTAGCGCGAGCTTTGCGGGCAGTATTTACAGTCTTCCGGGCAAGCGCCGGTTTTGATCGAGAGCAGCGTGCTGACCTGCACCTGACGCGGGTCGAAGTGCTGACGGTGTACGGTTTGCGCTTCGAACAGCAGTTCCAGCAGCGGTTTATCAAACAGGGCCTGGGCTTGCCCTACTGTCCAGTGAATGCGGTCGGCCATCATGGCGTCTCCAAAACGAAAAAGTGTCGCCAGTTTAAATATTGTGGATATACTGTCAACCAATCTTAATTCAATTTGGTTTACAAGTATGTCTGTCACCGCTTCCGACCTGGCGTTTGACCAACGTCATATCTGGCACCCCTACACCTCCATGAGCCGCCCATTGCCCTGTTACCCGATCGAGTCGGCCAGCGGCGTCGAGCTGCAGCTGGCGGATGGCCGGCGCCTGGTGGACGGCATGTCCTCCTGGTGGGCGGCGATCCACGGTTACAACCATCCGAGTCTGAATCAGGCCGCCAGCCAGCAGTTGGAGAAGATGTCGCACGTGATGTTCGGCGGCATCACCCATCCGGCCGCCATCTCGCTGTGCCGTCGGCTGGTGGAGATGACGCCGGAAGCGCTGCAGTGCGTGTTCCTGGCAGATTCCGGTTCGGTGGCGGTGGAAGTGTCGCTGAAGATGGCGCTGCAGTACTGGCAGGCGCGCGGCGAGCGCCGGCAGCGCATCCTGACGCTGCGCCATGGCTATCACGGCGATACCTTCGGCGCGATGTCGGTCTGCGATCCGGACAACTCGATGCATAGCCTCTATCAGGGCTATCTGGCGCCGCACCTGTTCGCCACCGCGCCGCAGTGCCGCTTCGACGAGGAATGGCGCGAAGAAGACATTGCGCCGTTCGCCGCGCTGCTGGAGCAGCACGCCGGTGAAGTGGCGGCGGTGATCCTGGAACCGGTGGTGCAAGGCGCCGGCGGCATGCGCATCTACCACCCAACCTACCTCAAGCGGGTGCGCGAGCTGTGCGATCGTCATCAGGTGCTGCTGATCGCCGACGAGATCGCCACCGGCTTCGGCCGCACCGGCAAGCTGTTCGCCTGCGAACACGCGCAGGTGGTGCCGGACATTCTCTGTCTGGGCAAGGCGCTGACCGGCGGTTACATGACCCTGTCCGCCACCCTGACCACCCGCCACGTGGCGGAGACCATCAGCAACGGCGCGGCCGGCTGCTTTATGCACGGGCCGACCTTTATGGGCAACCCGCTGGCCTGCGCGGTAGCGGACGCCAGCCTGGCGCTGCTGGCGGAAAATCGCTGGCAGGCGCAGGTGAGCGCCATCGAAGCCCAGCTGAAGCAAGAACTGCTGCCGTTGGCGGCGCTGCCGAAGGTGGCGGACGTGCGGGTGCTGGGGGCTATTGGGGTGGTGGAGATGCGCGAACCGGTGGATGTCGCCGAGCTGCAGCGCGGGTTCGTCGAGCGCGGGGTGTGGATCCGGCCGTTCGGCAAACTGATTTACCTGATGCCGCCTTACATCATCGAAGCGGAACAGCTCAGCCGCCTGACCGCCGCCGTGGCCGCCGCCGCGCGTTAATGCCTTACCAATGCTGGTCCAGATAGCGGGCCAGCAATCCCAGACACAGCAGCCAGAGTAAAATGATCATCGCCGCCGCCATGCGGCCGGTGGGGTTGTCGACGCGCTGTTGCGCCTTCTCGCGCAGCTCGGCCATCAGCGGTTTGGGGATCAGGCGCACCGCCAGCATGATGCCCAACGGCACGATAATCACATCGTCCAGATAGCCCAGCACTGGAATGAAATCCGGGATCAAATCGATTGGCGAGATCGCATAGCCGGCCACCAGCAGCGCGATCAGCTTGGCGTACCACGGGGTGCGCTTATCACGGGCGGCCAGCCACAGCGCGTAGATATCGCGCTTGATGCCTTTGGCCCAACGGCGCAGCCAGCCGAACCACGGCGTGCGTTTTTTCAGTGAAATCATGATTACTTCATATAAGAACGTAAAACGGTCATCAATTGCTCGATGTCCTGCTCGCGCTGCTGCGGCGTAGCGTCTGCGGCAGCCAGATGTTCGCGCACATGCCCTTCCAGCACCTGCGCCATTAAACCGTTGACCGCGCCGCGCACCGCCGCGATCTGCTGCAGCACAGCAGAACATTCGCCGCCGCTCTCCAGCGCGCGCTCCAGCGCTTCGGCCTGCCCTTTAATGCGGCGCACCCGCGCCAACAACTTCTTTTGATCTCTGAGGGTATGGCTCATTATTTCCGCCTGATTGTTATTTACTATACTGGGGTATAGTATATTTCAGCACACTACCTTTTGCTGAGGAACTTCACCATGACGTCTCACGCGCCCGCTTTGCACCGCGAGCACAGCCACGTTTTTGACGATGGTAACCCATTGGCCGAAAGAAACACCAGATGGGCGGTGATACTCACCGCCAGTATGATGGTCATCGAGATAGCCGGGGGCTGGTTGTTTAACTCGATGGCATTGTTGGCCGACGGCTGGCACATGAGCTCGCATGCGCTGGCCCTGGGCCTGTCGCTGCTGGCTTACGGCGCCGCACGCCGGTTGGCCAAGGATCGCCGCTTCAGCCTCGGCACCTGGAAGATAGAAGTGCTGGCCGGTTACACCAGCGCGGTGTTGTTGGTGCTGGTGGCAGCGCTGATGCTGTTTCAGTCAGCGCAGCGGCTGCTGAATCCCAGCCCGATTCATTACAACGAAGCCATCGCCATCGGTACGATCGGGCTGGCCGTCAATCTGCTTTGCGCCTGGCTGTTGCGCGGCGGCGGCCACCATCACCACCACGAGGATCACCACGATGACCATCATCATGACCTCAACCTGCGCTCCGCCTATATCCACGTCATCGCCGACGCCGCCACCTCGGTGTTGGCCCTCGTCGCGCTGTTCGGCGGCAAGCTTTGGGGCGCCGCCTGGCTCGATCCGTTGATGGGCATCGTCGGCGCGATGATGGTGGCCACCTGGGCCTATAGCCTGATGCGCGATAGCGGGAAGATTTTGCTGGATGCCGAAATGGACGCCCCCGTGGCGCAAGAGATACGTCAGACCCTGGCCACCTCCGGCCACCCACTCACGCTGACCGATTTGCATTTGGGCCGCATCGGTAAAGGAAAATATCATTGCGTCCTCGCCCTGAGCAGCGCCGATCGCGCCCTCACCGCCGACCGGGTGCGCCAACTGTTGGCAGTTCATCCCGAACTGGTGCATGTTACCGTCGAGATCAACCGCCCGCCGCTGGCACAAGGGGTTGTATTGTTCCACCAAAAAGATCTAGCTTAAAGGCTCTGCTTTTATCGCAACTGGGAGTCATTATGGCTTTTCGTTTGTACAGCAACGATCTGCAGGACGGCGGCACAATGCCGCAGACGCAGGTCTTCAACGGCATGGGCTACCACGGCGATAACCTGTCGCCCCATCTGGCCTGGGACGGCGTGCCCGAGGGCACCAAGAGCTTTGTCGTCACCCTGTACGATCCCGATGCCCCTACCGGCTCCGGCTGGTGGCACTGGGTGGTGGCCAATATTCCGGCCGACGTGCGTGAGCTGCCGCAGGGCGCAGGCTCCGGCAAAGCGCCGCTGCCGAGCGCCGCGCTGCAAACCCGCACCGACTTCGGCTCGGCCGGTTACGGCGGCGCCGCGCCGCCGAATGGCGAAAGCCATCGCTATCAGTTCACCGTGCATGCGTTGGACGTGGAGCGCATTGACGTGGATGAGGGTTCCAGCGGCGCGCTGGTGGGCTTCAACGTCCATTTCCACAGTCTCGGCAGCGCCACGCTGACGGTGATGTTCAACTGATCCCCCGCCAATAAAAAAGCGCGGTCAACCGCACCGCGCTTTCCACTCGAGTCTGGCTGACGAATTACTTCGCCAGCACGCTCACCCACATCGGGCCCTTGCCCACCGGATAACGCGCCAGCATGGTCAGCTCGCCGCTGCTCTGGTCAATTTCATGCACCGCGATGTGATCGGACTTCTGGCCGGACGAAATCACGAAGCGGCCGCTGTGATCGATATTGAAACCGCGCGGCTGCGTTTCGGTCGGATAATAGCCGGCCACGCTCAGCGTGCCGCCGTCTTCGGAAACGCTGAAGAGGGTCAGAATGCTGGCGGTGCGATCGCTGGTATACAGGAAGCGGCCGTTCGGCGTGATATGAATGTCCGCCGCCCAGCGGGTGCCGTCGAAATCGCTCGGCATGATGTCCAGCGTTTGCGTCACGCTGTACTTGCCGCCGTTTTCCGAAATGGCCAGCACGTCTACCGTGCCGTTCAGCTCATTGACGCAGTAGGCGAACTTGTCGTTGTGGTGGAACGCCATATGGCGCGGGCCGGCGCCGGCGGCGATATCCACCGCGTCCTGCGCGTGCGGCGTCAGCTGGCCCGCCAGGCTCAGGTTAAACAGACGGATGCGGTCTTCTTTCAGACACGGCACCAGCACCAGCTGGTTGGTCGGATCGATGTTCGCCGAGTGCGGCGCACTCAGGCCGTCGATCTGTTGGATCGGCGCCGTGACCACGCCGTCGTGGCCGATCGGGCTGATGCTGGCGCAGTTGCCGCTGTAGGAGGCGGAGAACAGGTAACGCCCCTGCAAATCGGTCGAGATATGGGTCGGGCTGCCCGGCAGCGGCGCCATGCCGGCCTGCTGCAACGTGCCATCCGCCTCGATGCGGTAGCTGACGATACCGAACGCCGGACGCACGCCGACGTACAGGTGAGTCTTGTCCGGATGAAGGGTCATCGGCTGCACCTGGCCCGGCACGTCAACGGTTTGCAGCAGCGCCAGCGCGCCGGCGTCGTCCAACTGCCAGACGTGGATCTGCTGGCTCTCCGGGCTGGCGACATAAACGATTTGCTTCATGTGTTCTCCTTGCAAAGGGTAAAAGAGGAACCGGTTTCAGGCCGTTCGCTTGTCCCTAGCTTACCGCACATCCGTCACATGGCACTACCGCATTACGCTTAAATCCCCAAGCCACATACTTTCCCCCCCAGACAACATCTACGTTCAAAATGCCAAAAGCCATCATCCTAGCGTCTGCTGCGATTTTCTTATCGGAAACGAGCAGTCATAGAGAATGGAAGACAGACTCACGAATTATTGATAAATTAAAAGGCCTGCTCAAAATTTAAAATAGAATTTGCCGCCGCACGGTTAGTCACCTTTACATTAGCAATATACATAACCACCTGGCGTCATTAAAAAAACATAATTAATCTAAATAACCAAAGCGATTATCATAATTAATACACATAGATAAAATTAAGAAAATAACAAACATTAATTAATCGATATATAGCATATTGCCGTCCACAGTCGGTACAGACACGCCTATGTCTCACTGGACATAACAGCCATGTCGGGTTTGGCATACCACCTACACCCATGGCATGTTCCTTTAATAATTCTCTTAATGAATGAATTTGGCCGCATACATAAATACACATGAAAAATAATTAAGAAGGATTAATAAAAAAACACGTCAATCGCGATTGCAATAACACCATGGGAAAGCGTGCCCGCACGCCTTTACTTTATGGGTGCCTATTAAAAAACCCAAAAATACATTTAATGAGTAATAGATATGTTTTCTTTTTCACAGAGTTTCAGACATGACATCAACGGGCTTAGAGCCTGGGCAGTAATCGCCGTCGTACTTTTTCATTTCGGCATCCCGGGTTTTGCCGGCGGTTTTGTTGGCGTGGATATTTTCTTCGTCATATCCGGTTTTCTGATGACACGCATCATCGTGACCGGCCTGGAGGAAGGCCGCTTTTCACTTTGGCAATTTTACCTTGCCAGGGCCAGACGCATCATTCCCGCCCTACTTGCGCTCTGTTCGACCTTACTGTGCCTGGGATGGTTCTGGTTACCAACGCTGGATTACCGTCAACTGGCAAAACATGCCTTTACCGCCATACTCTTCCTGTCTAACGTGAAGTTTTGGAAAGAAGCCGGCTATTTTGACAGCGTATCCCATGAAAAATGGCTGCTGCATACTTGGTCGTTATCCGTAGAATGGCAGTTCTATATTATCCTGCCGCTGGCCCTTATGTTGATATGGCGATTGGGGGGCAAAAACGGCTTCATGCGCTTCATCATTTTAGCCGGCGCGGTCTCCTTTGGCTTATCAATCATCATGTCTTCCCTCGCGCCCTCCGCCGGGTTTTTTCTTATCCCAACCCGAGCCTGGGAAATGCTTGCCGGAGGAATCGTCTGGCGGTTAACGCAAAACCGAACGCTCAGCGGAAAAAGACGTATTTATACGGAATGGCTTGGGATGCTATGCATCGCGATAGCCATCGTGGGATGTGATGCCAGTAAACCCTGGCCCGGTTATAACGCCCTGTTGCCGGTTATCGGCGCCATGTTGGTGCTTGCCGCCGGCCGCCAGGATTCCCCCTTGACCTCAAACCCCGTCGCTGCACGTCTGGGTGTTTCATCCTACTCTATTTACCTTTGGCATTGGCCGATTGCGGTGCTGCTTGTCTACACCAATGCTCAATCCGAGATGAAATGGGTAGTTGCGGGATTACTGGCCAGCGTGTTGCTTGGCGAGTTGTCGCTTCGTCTTATAGAAAACCCTGCCCGCAAGTGGCTTTCAAGGCAAACAACGCGTCAATCAGTGTGTACAATCGGAATCGCTACCATGCTGGTTGCTGCGCTGTGTGTCACACTGTTTACCGTTAATTTCTCCGGCAGGTTACCGCAGCAAATCGATCTGATCGCCAACGAAGGTACCAACATGCTCGCCAACAGAGATGAATGCTTCGCCAAGTCCGGCATCAGCTCGCCATCCTGTATCTATGGAGGCGAAAATATTCGGGTTATCATCGTTGGCGATAGCCACGGCGATGCGATGATCTCTGCAGTCGAGTCCGCCCTGCCAAATCAAACTGATGGGCTTCTCAATCTCACTTATGCAGGCTGCCCAACGCTCTTCGGTGCCAACGTTGTTCCCGGCGCGCTTGACGATAATATTCAGTGCAGCGCATTCAATCAGTGGATAAAAGAAAAACTATCCACGCTGGACAACAATATCCCCGCAGTCGTGATTAACCGAACCAGTGCTTACGCCTTCGGCCAGCAAATTGCGGGCGCGAAGCTGAACCAACCCTCGGTGTATTTTTCGAAGGTATATCGTACCCCTGAGCCGGGATTTTTGTCCGAGTTCAAAACTTCACTCGTCGACACTCTGTGTGAAATGGCTACAGAACGGCAAATTTATGTTGTGCGTCCGGTGCCGGAAATGCTCGTCAATGTGCCAAAAACACTGTCGCGCCTGCTGAGTTTTGGCGGTTCAGAGCCCGACATATCCATCTCCGAAACAGATTACCGACAACGTCATGCTTTTGTCTGGCAAGCTCAAGATGAAGCGGCGAAAAAATGTGGCGTAAAAATTTTGGATCCGCTTCCTTACCTCTGCCGAGACGGCAAGTGCGCGGGAACTCACAATGGGCGGCCCATCTATTTTGACGATAACCATCTTAGCGAATATGGCAACAAACTTCTGGTACCGATGTTCAAAACTCTGTTCTCATCAGTGTCCAAATAAGTCATCGGTCGGCGATAGCAGGCAGGCCGAATTGTTTGCATCAGAGCGAAGAGGTACCATCAGATTAATTTTATGGCTAACGATAACGAGAACCCTATGAGCTACCGCGTCATCGCCCTCGATCTTGACGGCACCCTGTTGGACAACCAAAAACGCATCTTACCGCAGTCGCTGGAAGCGCTGGCGCAGGCGCGCGCCGCCGGCGTCCAGGTGGTGGTGGTCACCGGCCGCCACCACGTCGCCATCCATCCGTTTTACCAGGCGCTGCAGATAGATACCCCGGCCATCTGCTGTAACGGCACCTACCTGTATGATTTTCAGCAGAAAAAGGTGCTGGCCGCCGATCCCTTGGCGAAGGAGCAGGCCAAACAGGTGCTGCAGATGCTCAAACAGACCGACATTCACGGGCTGATGTACGTTGACGACGCCATGCTGTATCAGGAACCGAGCGGCCATGTGATTCGCTCGCTGGCCTGGGCCGAAACCCTGCCGGCGGCGCAGCGCCCGACGCTGCTGCAGGTCGGCAGCCTGACGCAGGCGGCCGACGACGCGCAGGCGATCTGGAAATTCGCCACCTCGCATGCCGATATCCCCGCGCTGCGCGAGTTTGCCGACACGGTGGAGAAAGAGCTGGGGCTGGCGTGCGAATGGTCCTGGCACGATCAGGTGGATATCGCCAAAGGCGGCAACAGCAAAGGCAAACGCCTGCGTCAATGGGTAGAGTCGCAGGGGCTGAGCATGGATCAGGTGGTGGCGTTCGGCGACAACTACAACGACATCAGCATGCTGGAAGCGGTCGGGTTGGGCGTGGCGATGGGCAATGCCGATGACGCCATCAAGGAACGCGCCGATCTGGTGATCGCCGATAACCTGCAGCCGGGCATCGCCGAGGTGATCCGCACCCGCGTGCTGTAATCTTTTCGCCCTCCCGCCGGGAGGGCCTGTCTTAGCGGCTCTCGCGGCTGATAGACACGCTCTTCACCTGCGCATACAGCCACTGCCCGGGGCGGATCGCCAGTTCATCGCGCGCCCAGGGCGTGATGCGCGCCCACAGCACGTGTTCCCCGACCGCCAGCTTCACTTCCACCTGCCCGTCCACGTCCAGACACTCGCTCACCTTGGCCGGCAAGACGTTGCGAATACTGCTGTTGACCGGCGGCTGCAGCACCAGCGAGACGTCGGCGGCGTTGATGCGAATGCGCAGCTGGGTGCCCAGTTCGGCGTCGAGGCCGCTGACCCACAGCCTTTGATCGCCAAGCGCCAGCGCGGTCATGGCATAACGTTGATGATGCTCAATCACGCTGACGCGCAGCACGCTGCTCTGATCTTCACGCTGCAGCCACGGCCGCAGCGCGCTGCTGGCCCAGACTTCTTCCAGCCCGCCGAACGCACGCACCTCACCGCGATCCAGCACCAACACCTGCTCGGCCAGCCGCAGGATCTCGTCCAGGCTATGGCTGACATAGAGGATGGGAATGTTCACGTCCTGCGCCAACCGCTCCAGATACGGCAGCAGCTCGCGTTTGCGCGGCAGATCGAGCGAGGCCAGCGGTTCGTCCATCAGCAGCAGTTCCGGCGCCGTCAGCAGCGCGCGGCCGATCGCCACCCGCTGTTTTTCACCGCCGGAGAGCGTCAGCGGCAGCCGATTAAGCAGCGGCCCGATGCCCAGCAGCTCGACGATGGTATTGAACTGCGCGCGCATGCCGGCCGCCATGCCGTATTGCAGGTTGCCGCGCACCCGATAGTGCGGGAACAGCCGCGCATCCTGAAACACATAGCCGATACGGCGCTTTTCCGGCGGCAGGCAGAGGCCCGCGGCGGTATCCACCAGCGTGCGGCCATTGAGCGCGATGCGCCCCTGCTGCAAACGGGTCAGGCCGCCGATGGCGTTGATCAATGAAGTTTTACCTGCGCCGGACAGGCCGAAAATCGCGGTGATGCCCTGCGCCGGCAAATCGGCGCGGACGTTGAGATTGAGGTCGCCCAGCTGCTGCGAGAAATCCAGCTCCAGCATTTACACCCCCATCCGTTTGCGGCCCCAGCGGGCCAGCCATTCGGACACCATCAGCGAAGCCAGCGACAGCACGATGGCGATCACGCACAGACGCGCGGCAGCGGCCTCCGCCCCCGGCGTTTCAATCAGCGTATACATCGCCAGCGGAATGGTGCGGGTTTCACCGGGAATGTTGGAGACGAAGGTGATGGTGGCGCCAAACTCCCCCAGCGAACGGGCGAAGGCCAGCACCACACCGACAATGACGCCGGGCAGCGACAGCGGCAGCGTGATGGTGAAAAACACCCGCCACGGATTGGCGCCCAGCGTGCGCGCCGCCTGCTCCAGCCGGGTATCCACCGCCTCCAGCGCCAGCCGGATGGCGCGCACCATCAGCGGAAACGCCACCACCGCCGATGCCAGCGCGGCGCCGCGCCAGCTGAAACTGAAGCTGAAACCGAACCAGTCGTACAGCCACTCGCCGATAACGCCGCGCCGCCCCATGGCGATCAACAGCAAATAGCCGACCACCACCGGCGGCAGCACCAGCGGCAGGTGAATGACGCCGTCCAGCAGCGCCTTGCCGGGGAAGCGGCAACGCACCAGCACCCAGGCCATCAGAATGCCGAACGGCAGGCTGCAGACCACCGCCAAACCGGAGACTTTCAGGCTCAGCTCAACCGCCTGCCACTCGTACTCACTCAGAATCATTTACGCGGGGTGAATCCATAATGTTCGAAAATAGCGGCCGCTTCCGGGCTCTTCAGATAGGTATAGAAAGCGCTGACCGTCGGATTTTGACGATCTTTCACCATCGCCATCGGATATTCAACCGATTTGTGGCTGTCTTCCGGGAACACGCCCACCACTTTCACCTTGTCGCTGGCGACCGCGTCGGAGCCGTAGACGATGCCGAGCGGCGCTTCACCGCGCTCCACCAGCGCCATGGCGCTGCGCACGTTGTTGGCGCGTGCCAGTTTCGGCTCCAGCAGGCTCCAGGCACCCAGGTGTTCCAGCGCTTCCTTAGCGTAGATGCCGGCCGGCACATGATCCGGATCGCCCACCGCCAGGCGGCCGCCGTTGAGCAGCTTGGCCCAGTCGGTCTGCTTGTCGATGGCGATCTTGTCTTGCTTATCGCTCTTGGCGGCGATCAGCACCAGTTCGTTGCCCAGCAGCGTGTAACGGGTGTCTTTCACCATCTGCTGCTTGTCGATGGCGTAATCCATCCACTGCTGATCGGCGGAGATAAACAGATCGGCCGGAGCGCCCTGCTCAATTTGGCGCGCCAGCGTCGAGGACGACGCAAAGGAGGAAACCACCTGCACGTCCTTGCCTTTTTGATATTGGGTGGCGATGTCCTGCAGCGCGTTGGTCAGCGACGCGGCAGCGAACACGGTGATCTTTTCCGCCGCCGAAGCCTGAGCCACCAGGCCCGATGCCAGAACGATCCCGCCAACCCATTTGGTCCATTGCTGTTTCATTGTTTTTCTCCGCAAGTTAACGTGCATTATCACTCTTCGTTATATAAAAAATAATATAACGTTGCGCGAAAGCTTGTCATGCGGTTTATCGGCAAAGCGTGAGATAACTTGAGGAATGCCCGCCGGGGAATGCCGGCGGGTATCGGGATGGGGAACGGTCAGTGCTGGGTGCGGTTTTCTTTCGAACGGCCCACTTTGGAGAAGACGTTGAACACTTCGCCAAAACCGTAGATCAGGCCGAGAATGAGCGCCATCACCACCGGCACCATCACCACGGCGAACAACAGACTTTTCAATAATTCCAACATGATAGCCTCGCTTAACTGCCCATTGAGCGGCAAATACCTTTCACCGCATATCCGGTTATTCTAACCCAAAAAAATCGATAAAACGGAGTTATTTTAGCCAGCGAGGCGAAATTGTGATCGGCCAAATGTGCCCTTTCAGCCGCCCTCATCCCGGCGCGGGGTAATAGATCAACGGCGGCGCATAGCCGGCGGGCGCCGCCAGCCTGGCCTCCACACCGTATACCGCGCGAATGTTCTCCGGCGTCAGCGCCTGCCGCGGCGCGCCCGCCGCACAGATCCCGCCCCGCTGCAGCAGCGCGATCCGATCGCAATAACAGGCCGCCAGATTAAGATCGTGCAGCGTCACCACCACGCTGAGTTTCAGCCGCCGCAGCAAGGCCATAAACTGCTGTTGATGGGCGATATCCAGATGATTGGCGGGCTCGTCCAGCAGCAGCCACGGCGTTTGCTGCGCCAGCGCGCGCGCCAGATGCACCCGCTGCCGTTCGCCGCCGGACAGCCGCTGCCAATCGCGATCGGCCAGGTGGCTGATGCCCACTTGCTCCATCGCCTGCCCGGCGAGGCGGCGATCCTCGGCGCCGAAACCGCGCCAGCGGCCGGTATGGGCCAGGCGCCCCAGCAGCACCGCCTCCTTCACCGGCAGCGCGAAGGCGCCGGGGGCGGATTGCTCGAGAAAGGCGATGCGCCTGGCGCGCTCCCGCCCGGAAAACGCGGTAATTTCGCGCCCTTCCAGCCAAACGCGGCCCCCGGCGGCGGGCTGCAGCCCGGCCAGCAGCTTGAGCAGCGTGGATTTACCGCTGCCGTTGACGCCGAGCACGCCGGTGACCTCACCGGGCAAGGCGCAGAAACTGAGATTTTCCAGCACCGTGCGTGCGCCCGCTCGCCAGCTCACCGCCTCGGCGCACAGGCCGGATCGCGCTTTTTCAATCGTCATGCATTGACCTTCCGATACAGCAACAGCAGGAATACCGGCACCCCCAGCAGTGCGGTCAGCACCCCGACCGGCAGCTCGCGCGGGGCAAACAGCGTTCTGGCCAGCGTGTCCGCCGCCACGGCGAACAGGGCGCCGCACAGCGCGCTGGCCGGCAACAGCAGCCGATGCCGCGAACCGACCAGCCGCCGGGCGACGTGCGGCACCGTCAGCCCGATAAACCCCACCGCGCCGCTGAACGCGACGATCGCCGCCGTCAGCGCGGTGGTCGCCACATACAGCAGCAGCTTCAGCGGGGCCACCGCCACCCCCAGCGAAGCGGCGGTCACGCCGCCAAACGCCAGCGCGTCCAGTTCGCCCGCCCGCAGCCAACAAAGCAGCAGCACCGCCGCCAGCGCCAGCCCGCACAGCCCGACCTGCGGCCAGCGCGCGTCGCTGAACGATCCCAGCAGCCAGAACATCACGCCGCGCGTGGCGTTGGCGTCCGCCTGCCAGAGGGTGATCAGTGAAGTCAGCGCGGAGAGCAGCTGCGTCACCGCCACCCCGGCCAGAATAAACAGCGTGGACTCCCCCTGCAGCGAACGCCCGGCCAGCAGCATCACCAACGCAAACGCTCCCAGCGCGCCGATAAACGCCCCGCCGGACACCGACAGCAGGCCGCCTCCCAGCCCCAACACCAACACCGTCACCGCCCCCACGCCGGCGCCGGAGGAGATCCCCAGCACCCAGGGATCGGCCAGCGGGTTGCGGGTCAGCGACTGCAGCACGGTGCCCGCCAACGCCAGCCCGGCGCCGGCCAGCGCCGCCAACAGCGCGCGCGGCATCCGCAGCGACCAGATGATGCGCTGATACACCTCGGCATCGGACGCTGCGCCGCCGCTGACGCCGAGTACAATGCGCCAGGCGTCGCGCCACGCGATCGGCGCGGGCCCCGACAAGGTGGCGCCCAGCAGGGCCAGCGGCAGCGCCGCCGCCAGCAGCAACAACCAGCCGGCCTCACGGCCGGGCAGTAACCGCCGGCTCATGCTATTTCCAGCCTGCAATCACATAGTCGTCCAACAGCTGCCATACCGTCCCCACCTCGCTGAAACCGGCCTGTCTGAGGGCCGCGAGCTGGAAATCCACCGGCGTCGGCGGCGGTACCGGCCGGCCGGCGAACAGCGCTTCGCGCTCGGCCTGATAAGCGGCCAAGGCCGGCGATTGCAGCGCGCCGGCGAACCAACGATCCCAATCCTCAACGCCGCAGTCCCAGGCACGCTGTTGGGTCTGCTCGTCGTGCCGCTCCGCCAACGCTTTCAACCTCGGCTGACGGTGATCACAGCGCTGATGATCGGCATTGAGGAATACGCCGCCGGCGGCCAGCAGCCCGGCGACGTTACGGTACAATGCCAGCTGCTGCTCCGGCATCAGCCAGTGCAGCGCCGTGCTGGACACCGCCGCCTGCGGCGTGGGGCCGGACAGCACGGAAAAACAGGCCGGATCCGCCAGATCGGCCTGCAGGATACGGATCCGATCGCCATACTCCGCCAGCGCGCCGCGCGCCACCGCCAGCAGCAGCGGATCGAGATCGATGGCGGTCACCCTGGCCTGCGGAAAGCGCTGCAAAATACGCAGGCTCAGCGATCCCGGGCCACAGGCCAGATCCAGCACGTGAAAATCCTGGCCGACGGCCAGCGCCAGCACGTCCAGCTGGGCGTTAAAACGCGCTTCGCGTTCGGCGATGTAGGCCGCCTGCTGGCGATCCCAGGAGTCCAGCAGCGAAGAGAATGAAACGGCAGTCATATCAAGGTTCCTTGTTGGAAAGCGTCGGAGCCTGCGGCGACAAGGCCGCCAGGCCCCGAATCAAACGGCCCAGCGCCGCCACGGTGCGGGCGGAAGGGTCCATGTCGTAACCGGGGAGGATCACGTAGCGCCGCTGACGCACGGCGCGCAGCGTCGCGGTCAGCGGGTGATGCTCCAGAAAGGCGATCTTGTCGGCCGCGCTGTCCCCGAAGCCGCCGCGCGGCAGATCGCCAAGCACGATCGCATCCGGATCGCGCGCGGCAATAACCTCCCAGGATACCGTCGGCCACAGCTCGGGCAGATCGCCGAACAGGTTCTCGCTGCCGACGCTGCGGCTCAACAAGCCTGGCGCGCCGCAGCAGCCGGCCACATAGGGCGTCTGCGCGCCGGCATACCACCACAGCAGCCGCCAATGCGGCAGCTGTGCGCGCTGCGGCTCAAGCGCCCTCAACTGCCCGCGCAGCCGTTCGATCAGCGCTTCACCGGCGCGGCTGACGTTGAAGATACGCGCCAGCTCCCGCAGCTCGGTGAAAATGTCTTCGAACGTCAGCGCGGCGGCGATCGCGCTTTGCTGGCCGCTGCAGGCGCCGGGAGAGAGATAAGTGCCGATGCCCCATTCCGCCAGCCGCGCCCGATCGGGCGTTTCCGGGCTGTGCAGCCAGTAATAGCTGGCCGAATAGACAAAATCCGGCCGCATCAGCAGCAACGCTTCCGCCGTGGGCGGCGCCGGGCTGGCTGGCACCCGCAGCGCCTCGGCCGGCGCCGTCGGCGTGGGATCGCGCGCGCGGTCATACCCGACCACGCCGATCGCACGGCCGGCCAGCCCCAGCGCCAGCAGGTTTTCCAGCGCCGGGTTGGCGTAAACCAGCACCCGCTGCGGCGGCTGCGGGTAATCGCGCGTTACCCCGCAATTGTGCAGGCTGACGGCATCGGCACGCAGCGGCGCGCCCCAGCCCAATCCCAGGGCGCACAACAACAGGTAAAGCGAACGTTTCACGCCGTCAGAACCTGACCGACACGAAGGTTTCATAGCTGCGCGGCGGCGCGATCAGCGCCTGATCCGGGTAGGTGCGCTGATAGGCGTACAGCTGGTTGGTGGCGTTGCGAATGCGGAAACCGACATCGACGATCGGCGTCAGCTGATAATCCGCCGCCAGATCAAGCGTGGTGTACGCGCGCATCTTGCGCCGGTTGGCATCGTCGTTGTAACTGCTGCCGACGTAGCGCAGCGAAGAAGCCAGCCCCAAACGTTCCGTCGCCTGATAATGCACGCTGAGGTTGGCGGTCCAGTCCGGGATATAGGCCGGGTGATTGCCGTTGTAGCTGCGCAACGGGCTACCGCCGCGATAGTCGTCGTAGCGGGCGTGCGTGTAGGCGGCGTTGCCGGCCAGCTCCCAGCGATCGTCGGGACGCAGCACCACGCCAAGTTCGATGCCACGTGACGTCTGCCTGCCTACCGCGTTCAACGCATCCGGCCGCTGCGCGTCGGGCACAAACAGGTTGTCCTTGCGCAGTTCGTACAGCGCCAGCGTCGCCTCGCCCTTGTTACCCCAAAACTGCCCTTTGGCACCGGCCTCCCACTGGCGCGCTCGCGTCAGCGGCAGATCGGTCTGCGTCGGGCTGAGGAAGAACAGATCGTTGCCCGGCTCCTGGCCGGTGGTGTAGTTGGCGTAGAGCGTGAGGTTATCGGTCAATGCATAGCTGGGGCCCAGGCTCCAGGTGCTGAAAACGTAGGTGCGCGCGCGGCTCTCTTCCTGCGGCCCCTGGAAGCGCCAGTCCATGTCCATATGGTTGTAGCGCAACTGGCCCAGCAACGCTAAACGCTCGGTCAGGCTGAAGCGATCTTCAAGAAAGGCGGCGTACTGATTCTGGGTGACGTGGCGCACCGGCGCGCGTTGGCGATCGGTGCCCTGCGCGAACGGCTCTCTGGGCGGCGCGCCGAGCGGCACGTCTTCGGAACCGGGGAAACCGTTGGAGTAGTACTGAAAATGCCGCTTGCTCAGATCGAAGCCGACCAGCAACCGGTTATCGAAACCGGCAATGGCGCGGTCGAACACCAGCGAACTGCGGTTGCCGATCAGATCGTCGTCGTGTGCCAGGGCGCCGAAAGAGTCGCGGTTGACGTCGCCGGGCCGGGCCGCCGCCGCGACGCGGAAACGCTCGACGTTGCGCCATTCGCGAAAGCCGCTGTAGTAATAGAATTGGTTATGCCACTCCACTTCAGGCGTCATAAACCAGTCCAGACTGGCCTGAAATGCGGTGGCGTTGCTCTGGATGCGGCTGTCGGTCAGGTTGTTGTAATTGATGTCGCGCAGCTCGCCGGCAATGCGCCCATCCAGCAGCGGCGTGCCGTAGTAAGGGTTGTTGGTGCGGTTGAGCATGCGGTCCAGGCTCAGCGTCAACAGCGCATCGTCGGTCAGCTTAAACAGCAGCGAGCCGGAAATCCGCTTCTGCCGATCGCGCTCGTCCTGCACGTTGCTGCCGCTGTCGTTGCCGCTGACGTCCAGCCGATACGCCACCGCATCGTCCACCAGCGCGCCGCCGGCTCCCAGATGCAAACGCTGGCTGCGGTAGCTGCCGAAGCCATAGTCGAGTTCAACCGGCTGGCGGCTGAAGGTCGGCCGCCGTGAGATCAAGTTGACGCTGCCGCCCGCGGCGCTCAGGCCGTTCAGCGCCGATCCCGGCCCGCGCAGTATCTCGATGCTGTCGTAATGCGCCGGATCGCCCAGCTGCAGCGTGCTGCCGGGCATTTCTACGCCGTTATACAGCCAGGCGATCGGCCGGAAACCGCGCGCGGAAAAGTTGTTGGATAACGTCGGCGAGGCCACGCCGGACAGGCCGGTGGCGTGCTCGACGGCGGCGGCCAGCGAGCGATCGCCCCGCTGTTGGATCGCCCGCGCGCTGATGATATCGATGCTGCGCGGCGTCTCCCGAGCGGTCAGCCCGAGCTGTGACGCGCTGCGGCTCACGGCGTTCAACGCATCGTAGCGCCCGGCGGGGGCTGCCGCCTCCACGGTGAGATGTTCTTCGCATCCCGTGGCATTGCGGGCTTTATCGCAGTCGGCGGCGAAAGCCAGCGGCGCCGTCAGTGCGCCACCGACCCAGGCGGCGGCCAGGCATAAAGATTTTCTGGGCGCGCGAAAGCGCCGGCGTGTCGAACTCATGTGGAGCATCCCTGTGGTGAAATAAAAACCGGCCGCAGCCGGCGTAAAGCCTTATCGTTTTTCTGTTATGTTATATTATAACAGCAAAGCAATACCAGTCTTTATTACCCCGCTCTCCAGCGCACTGCGTTTGGCGCTTTGCCGCCAAATCGGCGACAATAAGATTTTTGCCGCCGACAGGATGCGCTATGCAGGCCGAAATTCTTCTGACTCTCAAACTCCAGCAAAAGCTGTTCGCCGATCCGCGCCGCATCGCGCTGCTGAAACAGGTGCAGCACACCGGCTCCATCAGCCAGGGCGCCAAGCTGGCGGGCATCAGCTACAAAAGCGCCTGGGATGCCATCAATGAGATGAACCAGCTGGCGGAACAAACGGTGGTGGACCGCGCCACCGGCGGGAAAGGCGGCGGCGGCGCACAGCTGACGCGCTATGGCCAGCGGCTGATCCAGCTGTATGACCTGCTGGGCCAGGTGCAGCAAAAGGCCTTCGACGTGTTGCAGCAGGACGATCTGCCGCTCGACAGCCTGCTGGCGGCCATCTCGCGCTTCTCGCTGCAAACCAGCGCGCGCAATCAATTCTTCGGTACCGTCATCGAACGCGATCATCAGCAGGTGCAGCAGCACCTGGCGATTTTATTGAACGACGGCAGCACTCGCCTGACGGCGGCCATTACCCAGCAAAGCGCCGACCGGCTGCAGCTGACGCCGGGCAAAGAGGTGCTGGCGCTGATCAAGGCGCCCTGGGTGCGGTTAAGCGTCGAGACGGCGGAACATGCCGGCGCGGATAACGCGCTGGCGGGCGTGGTGGCCGGCATTCAGCCAGGCGCCGAACACAGCGAGGTGCTGGTGACGCTGGCGGGGGGCGAAACCCTGTGCGCCACGCTGACGACGGCGGAGCTGCAGCGTCTGCAACTGAGCGTCGGCGCCGCCGTACACGCCCTGTTCAACGCCGACCACGTGATTGTCGCCACGTTGTGTTAAGCGCAACGTAACGTTGCATTTTTGTTGATTGACATCCCCCTGCAATGCGCCTATTTCTAAGGCAAATAATTGCAAAAAAAGGAACAGGTGATGTCGTCGTTGCACATTTCGCAAGGTTCATTCCGCTTAAGCGATACCCGCACCCTGACGCTGGACGCGCTGGAAATCCAGGCCGGCGACAGCTGGGCCTTCGTCGGCGCCAACGGCAGCGGCAAATCCGCCCTGGCGCGGGCGCTGGCCGACGAACTGGTTCTGCTCGGCGGCGAGCGCCGCAGCGACTTTCAGCACGCGGTGCGCATCTCCTTCGAACAGCTGCAAAAAATGGTCAGCGACGAGTGGCAACGCAACAACACCGATCTGCTCAGCGCGGACGAAGACGACACCGGCCGCACCGCGGCTGAGATCATTCAGGAAGAGGTGAAAGACGCCGCGCGCTGTGAGCGGCTGGCCGCACAGTTCGGCATCACCGCCCTGCTGACGCGCCGCTTCAAATACCTCTCCACCGGCGAAACGCGCAAGACCCTGCTGTGCCGGGCGCTGATGCCCGAGCCCGACCTGCTGATCCTCGACGAACCCTTCGACGGGCTGGACTTGCACTCACGCGCGCAGCTCGCCGCGTTGCTGAGCGAGCTTTCCGCCCAGGGCCAAACCGTGGTGCTGGTGCTCAACCGGTTCGACGAAATCCCGGATTTTGTCCGACGGGTGGGCGTGCTGGCGGACTGCACCCTGACCAGCCGCGGGCCGCGCAGCCAGGTGATGGCGGACGCGCTGGTGGCGCAGCTGGCGCACAGCGAAAATCTCAACGGGCTGGCGCTGCCGGAAACCGAGGATCCGACGCAAAAAGTAGCCCTGCCGGCGGATCGGCCGCTGATCGTCCTGCGTGACGGCGTGGTCAGCTATAACGATCGGCCGATCCTCAATCACCTCGACTGGCAGGTAAATCCCGGCGAACACTGGCAGATCGTCGGCCCGAACGGCGCCGGCAAATCCACATTGCTCAGCTTGATCACCGGCGATCATCCACAGGGCTACAGCAACGATCTGACGCTATTCGGCCGCCGCCGCGGCAGCGGGGAAACCATCTGGGAAATCAAACGCCATATCGGCTACGTCAGCAGCAGCCTGCATCTGGATTATCGCGTCAACACCAGCGTGCGCAACGTGGTGATGTCAGGGTTTTTCGATTCGATCGGCATTTATCAGGCGGTTTCAGATCGTCAGCGGCAGCTGACAGAGCAATGGCTGGCGCTGCTCGGGGTCAACGGCGCGCGCGGTGACGCCCCGTTCCACAGCCTTTCCTGGGGCCAACAGCGGCTGGCGCTGATCGCCCGCGCGCTGGTGAAACACCCGGCGCTGCTGATCCTCGACGAGCCGCTGCAGGGGCTGGATCCGCTCAATCGCCAGCTGGTGCGCCGCTTCATCGATGTGCTGATCGGCCAGGGCGCCACCCAGCTGCTGTTCGTCTCGCACCATGCCGAAGATGCGCCGCAGTGCATCACTCACCGCCTCAGCTTCGTGCCCGACGGCGAAGGCGGCTATGGTTACCAACAGCAACGGCTGGAGGCGGCCTCCGCCTGAAACGCGGCGTAAACATATCCGGCAACACTTCACCGCAGCACATCACATTTGGCCTTTTATCATAGAAAGGAAGAAGGCCATTTCTGGAGACGCCATGTCCGCTGCGTTGATTATCATCGACCTGATCGAAGATCTGATCGGGCCCAAAGGGCGCGCCAACCACTGCCACGAACAGGTGGCAGCGACCCACCTGCTCGCCAACGTCAATGCCGCCGCGGCCTATGCCCGGGTGCGAAAAATCCCGGTGATTTGGGTGCGGGTGGGATTCGCCGACGATTATCATGACATTCCGCCCCATTCGCCGCTGTTCAACCATCTCAAGCAGATCGGCGCGCTGCGGTTAAACGGCCCGGGCTGCCGCTGGATGCCCGAACTGCATCAGGAAGAGACCGATCTGCAGTTTGAAAAAACGGCAGTCAGCGCTTTCTCCGGTAACAATTTGTTAGCCTGGCTGCGGCAACATCGGTGCCACCATCTGCTGCTGGCGGGCGTCAGCACGCCGCTCGCCATCGAGAGCACCGCGCGGCAGGCGCACGACGCCGGCTTTCAGGTGACCGTACTGCACGATCTGTGCGCGGCCCCCACGCAGGAGATCCACCAGCAAAGCCTCGATACCTTGCAAAACCTGGCCGAAATCACCCGTTCGCAGGCATGGATGAAAGGCTAACCCTCATCGCCGCCGGTCGTGTGGGCCGGCATCATGCACAAATGCATCACTGCCCCGACCTTTAGCGTCATCTTGGTGTGCTACTATCCGCTCTAGCGCTCAATTTCGCCATCATCGCACGCCGCAAAGGCGCTGAGCGCCGTGTACATATTTAAAGGGACATATTATGTGGGGCGTACTGGCTGCTTCGTTATTTTTCTTGCCGTTCAATCGGCTGATAGCCTGGGTGATCCTGGCCGCCTCGGCGGGCATGGGGCTTTATCATGGGGTACTGACGCCGCTCAGCCTGGGTTGCCTGTTGGCCATCGTGGCACTGGCGGGGCTGCGCCACCATTTTCGCGAGCAGCGTAATCTGGCGATTGCGCTCGAAGGGCTGGTGGTCGCCGGCTGCGTGGCGCTGTTCTTGCACCTGGTGCCGGGCATCCACAATCAGTTGATGATCGACGGCGAAAAAGCCGGCCCGCTCAGCGCACCGTTCACCATGTATTACAACTTCGATAAGGCGATGGTGCCCTTCCTGCTGTTCGCCTGCTTGCCCACGCTGTTTTCCGCCGAACGCGGCGGCAACGCCGGCAAAACGGGCTGGATTGCGCTGCTGCTGGCCGTGCCGGCGCTGTTGCTGCTGGCCGTCGCGCTGGGCGGCTTAAAAATCGAGTTGCATGCGCCCGCCTGGATCCTGCCTTTCGTGATGGCAAACCTGTTCTTCGTCTGCATGGCCGAGGAAGCGCTGTTTCGCGGCTACCTGCAACAGCGTCTCAGCCAGTGGCTGGGCGCCTGGCCGGCGCTGATCGTCGCCTCCCTGGTGTTCGGCGCCGCGCATCTGGCGGGCGGTACGCTGATGGTGATCTTCGCGACCCTCGCCGGGGTGATCTACGGCCTGGCGTGGATGTGGAGCGGCCGTCTGTGGGTGCCGATTCTGTTCCATTTCGGGCTTAACCTGACCCATCTGCTGTTCTTCACCTATCCGCTGTACCAGCATTCTTAGCGGCTGAAGCCGGCAGAGAGCCCCCTCTCTGCCGGCTGGTCGGGTGAAAACGCTATCACCGGCACCTCACCGCAATGCCCTCAATCACGTTATCGCCCGCTTTTCTTCGCCCTTCCTGCGCTTTTCAATGAAGTGTAAACGATTCCATTTTTCGCGTTAGATCACCTTTTTACCGCCGCGGGCGTGCTATCTTTCTGCGCAATAGCCTCTCCCTGTTCAGCAACGGGCGTCTCAAGACGGTAATTGGAAGCGATTACACTTTCGTCGGCGCCAAGAAAGGAACCGTATGACGGAATTTAACCCTATCGATCATCCGCACCGCCGCTACAACCCGCTCAGCGGCCAGTGGGTGCTGGTTTCACCGCACCGCGCCAAGCGCCCCTGGCAGGGCCAGCAGGAGGCAATCCCCACGGAAACGCTGCCGGCGCACGATCCCGACTGTTTCCTGTGCCCGGGCAATGCGCGCGTCACCGGCGATCGCAATCCGGATTATCGCGGTACCTATGTTTTCGCCAACGATTTCGCCGCGCTGATGAGCGATACGCCACCGGCGCCCGATAGCCAGGATCCGCTGATGCGCAGCCAGAGCGCGCGCGGCGTCAGCCGGGTGATCTGCTTCTCTCCCGATCACAGCAAAACCCTGCCCGAACTGGCGCTGCCGGCGCTGGAACAGGTGGTCGCCGCCTGGCAGGCGCAAACCGATGAGCTGGGCAAGCACTATCCCTGGGTACAGCTGTTCGAAAACAAAGGCGCGGCGATGGGCTGCTCCAACCCGCACCCGCACGGGCAAGTCTGGGCCAACAGCTTTCTGCCGAACGAGGCCGAACGCGAAGATCGCCTGCAGCACGACTATTTTCGGGAACACGCCTCCCCGCTGCTGCTGGATTATGCGCAGCGCGAGCTGGCCGCAGGCGAGCGCATTGTGGTGAACACCGAACACTGGCTGGCGGTGGTGCCCTACTGGGCCGCCTGGCCGTTTGAAACGCTGTTGTTGCCGAAAGCGGAGGTGCAGCGCATTACCGATCTCAGTGCGGCGCAAAGCCGCGATCTGGCGCTGGCGCTGAAGAAGCTGACCAGCCGCTACGACAACCTGTTCCAGTGTTCCTTCCCCTATTCGATGGGATGGCACGGCGCGCCGTTCAACGGTGCCGACAACCGGCACTGGCAGCTGCACGCCCATTTCTATCCGCCGCTGCTGCGTTCAGCCAGCGTGCGCAAGTTTATGGTCGGTTACGAGATGCTGGCGGAAACCCAGCGCGACCTGACCGCCGAACAGGCCGCAGAGCGTCTGCGCGCCGTCAGCGATATTCATTACCGTGAAGCCGGAGCCCAAGCATGAGCCTGAAACCGCTTACCCATTCCCTGTTTACCGAACACTTCGGCTACGCGCCGGCGTTGACCATCCAGGCGCCGGGGCGGGTGAACCTTATCGGCGAGCATACCGATTACAACGACGGCTTCGTGCTGCCCTGCGCCATCGATTACCAAACCGTCATCGCCTGCGCCAAGCGCGACGACCGCCAGATCCGCGTACTGGCCGCCGATTATCAGAATCAGCAGGATCAATTCTCGCTCGACGAGCCGATCGTCAGCCATCCCGATCAGCGCTGGTCCGACTATGTCCGCGGCGTGGTGAAGCACCTTCAGCGCCGTAACGCCGATTTCGGCGGCGCGGATCTGGTGATTGCCGGCAATGTGCCGCAGGGCGCGGGGCTCAGCTCCTCCGCCGCGCTGGAAGTGGCGGTGGGCCAGGCGCTGCAGGCGCTCTATCAGCTGCCGTTGGACGGCGTGGCGCTGGCGCTGAACGGCCAGGAGGCGGAGAACCAGTTCGTCGGCTGCAACTGCGGCATCATGGACCAGCTGATCTCCGCGCTCGGCCGGCGCGACAGCGCTCTGCTGATCGACTGCCGCTCGCTGGAGACCCGCGCGGTGCCGATGCCGGACAACGTCGCGGTGGTGATCGTCAACTCCAATGTGCAGCGCGGGCTGGTGGACAGCGAGTACAACACCCGCCGCACACAGTGCGAAGAAGCGGCGCGATTCTTCGGCGTCAAGGCGCTGCGCGACGTCAGCCCCGAACAGTTTGCAGCGCGTCAACATCAGTTGGATCCGTTGGTGGCCAAACGCGCGCGGCACGTCATCAGCGAGAACGCCCGCACTCTGGCGGCGGCCGACGCGCTGGCGGCCGGCGACCTGCAGCGCATGGGACGGCTGATGGCGGAATCCCACGCCTCGATGCGCGATGACTTTGAAATCACCGTGCCGCCGATCGATCGGTTGGTCGAGATCGTCAAAGCGACGATCGGCCCGCGCGGTGGCGTGCGCATGACCGGCGGCGGCTTTGGCGGCTGCATCGTCGCGCTGGTGCCGCAGGATCTCGTGGAGACAGTGCGTGCCGCCGTGGCGCACGAGTATCCGCGGCAAACCGGCGGATTGCAGGAAACCTTCTATGTCTGCCAGGCTTCGCAGGGGGCCGGCCCATGCTGACGGTGAGCACGGAAGCGGCGCCCGATGGGCAACCTTACCAGCTGACACTGCTGCAAAACGCCGGCGGCATGACGGTGACGCTGATGGACTGGGGCGCCACCTGGTTGTCCGCCGTCTTGCCGCTCAAATCCGGTGAAAAGCGCGAGCTGTTGCTAGGTTGCCACAGCCCGGCGGACTACCCACGTCAGGGCGCCTATCTGGGTGCCACCGTCGGCCGTTACGCCAACCGCATCGCCAACGCCAGTCTGCCCATCGACGGGAAACCCCATGCGCTGGCCGCCAATCAGGGCGCCCATCAGCTGCACGGTGGTCCCGACGGTTTTCATGCCCGCCGCTGGCGCCGGGTGCAGCATGATGCGCAGCAGGTCTGCTATGCGCTGCATTCGGCGGAGGGCGATCAGGGTTTCCCCGGCAATCTCGACGTGCAGGTTTGTTACCGCCTGACCTCGGATAATCGCCTGGAAATCAACTATCTGGCGCAGGTCGATCGCCCCTGCCCGGTCAATCTGACCAACCACGCCTATTTCAATCTGGACGGCGCCGGCACCGACGCCCGCGCCCAACGGCTGCAGCTGTTCGCCGATCGCTATCTGCCCGTTGACGCCGAGGGCATTCCCTGCGCCGATCTGACGCCGGTGGACGGCAGCGGCATGGATTTCCGCCAGCCGAAAACGCTGCTGCAGGATTTCCTGCGCGATTGCGACCAGCAGCGGGTAAAAGGCTACGATCACGCCTTTCTGCTGCATCGTACCTGCGGGGCGCTGGAGAGCCCGGCGGCGCATTTGTGGTCCGCCGACGGGCAAGTGCAAATGAGCGTGTTCACCGACGCGCCTGCGCTGCAGCTCTACAGCGGCAATTATCTGGCCGGCACGCCGGCGCGCGATGGCGGCAGCTACGCCAACCATGCCGGCGTGGCGCTGGAGAGCGAGTTTTTGCCGGACAGCCCGCACCACCCCGAGTGGCCGCAGCCGGATTGTTGGCTGCAACCGGGGAGCCGCTACCGCAGCGCCACGCATTATCAGTTTTATCCTATCTGACCCGCTACGCCCCTCGCCGTGCGGCCGGGGGCAATTTGTTATAAATGCTTACCTTTTAGCGCCATCCCCCCACCGGCGCCCACCTTCCCTTATTCCAAAGCGCGCACTACACTCAGGCTACCGTGATAAGCACAACGCCTTGTGCAACGTCACAATTTTCGGCCGATGGCGGCCAATCAATAGCTGAAGGAACACCTATGCGTCTGATTACTGCACTTCCATTGCTGGCGGGCTTAATGCTGAGCACCAATCTGATGGCGGCCGACGCGACGACGGCGACGAAAACGCCTTCGCCGGCGCAGGCGGCCCAACAGAAACGCATGACCGATTGCAACCAGCAGGCATCCACCAAGTCGCTGAAAGGCGCCGATCGCTCCACCTTTATGAGCACCTGCCTGAAGTCCGAAGGCGCCGCTGCGTCCGGCAAAACCCTGACGCCGCAGCAGCAGAAAATGAAAAGCTGCAACGCCGACGCCAAGACCAAGGATCTGAAGGGCGACGCGCGTAAAACCTTCATGAGCAACTGCCTGAAAAAATCTGCCTGATTTTCCCTACGCCACGGCGCGTCCGGAGCGATTCCGACGTGCCGTTTCTCCCCCTTCCGCCTCAGCCTGAACGATTCAGCTTTTTCCTTTCGCCAGCCCTTACTTTGCGGCAAGAAATTGGCTATGGTTAGACACTATCGATTGCCGAGCCCCGGCCCGCGGCAATATAATGATTTTCGTTATCATTGAAATGTCAGATTATTAAGGAGTTAAGCTATGGCTGTAACTAAGCTGGTTCTGGTGCGTCACGGCGAAAGCCAGTGGAACCAAGAAAACCGCTTCACCGGTTGGTATGATGTTGATCTGTCCGACAAGGGCCGCACCGAAGCGAAAGCAGCAGGCAAGCTGTTGAAAGAAGAAGGTTTCACTTTCGACTTCGCTTACACCTCCGTACTGAAGCGCGCGATCCACACCCTGTGGAACATCCTCGACGAGCTGGATCAGGCCTGGTTGCCAACCGAAAAATCCTGGAAGCTGAACGAACGTCACTACGGCGCGCTGCAGGGTCTGAACAAAGCGGAAACCGCGGAAAAATACGGCGACGAGCAGGTGAAACAATGGCGTCGCGGCTTTGCGGTGACCCCACCTGAGCTGACCAAAGAAGACGAACGTTACCCTGGCCACGATCCGCGCTACGCTTCGCTGACCGAGCAAGAGCTGCCGCTGACCGAAAGCCTGGCGCTGACCATCGATCGCGTTATCCCTTACTGGGACGAAGAGATCCTGCCACGCATCAAGAGCGGCGAGCGCGTGATCGTTGCGGCGCACGGCAACTCCCTGCGCGCGCTGGTGAAATACCTGGATAACCTGAGCGAAGATGAAATCCTCGAGCTGAACATCCCAACCGGCGTGCCGTTGGTGTATGAGTTCGACGAGAACTTCAAGCCAACCAAACGTTACTACCTGGGTAACGCCGACGAGATCGCAGCAAAAGCGGCGGCCGTAGCGAACCAGGGTAAAGCGAAGTAATTTCGCCCGTTCACGAAAAAGCCCCCGGTTTTCACCGGGGGCTTTTTTATTGCTGCTGCGCCATCGCCTCATTCACCGCGTCCAGCCGTTCCTGCATCGCCGGATGGGTGCTGAGCCAGGCAGGCAGCGCCCAGTCATCGGTCTTTTCTCGTTCAGGCGCCTGCGCCAACGCGCGGTAGATCGCCGCCATTTCCGCCAGCGAACGCCCCTGGCGCTGCATTTCCGCTATCGCAAACGCATCCGCCTCACGCTCCATCCCGCGAGAAAACTGCATCTCATTCACGAAGGACGCAGACTGCAGCAGCGTATCGCCGATGCCGCTGACGTCACCCGTCATCCACATCAGCGTCAACGCCACCAGTGACGAACGCACTAACATGCGCATCGGGTGACGATGAGCGTGATGCCCCATCTCATGCAGCATCACCGCCGCCAGGCCATCGTCGTTTTTTGACAAGGTGACCAGGCTATCGCTGAGCACCAGCGTGCCGTCGGGCAACATAAAGGCGTTCGGCGCACCGGGCGCCGCCATCAGCTTCAGCGAGAGCGGCGTGCGCTCCTGGCGCATCTCGGCCGGCATCACCTGCCGGAATAGCTGCTGCAACGCCCGTTGCCGCTCGGCCGGCAGTGCAGAGGGCGCGAAGCCGCTCTGGTCCAAAAACGTCTGCGTATGTTTGCCCAGCGTCTGTTCCACCGAGGTGGGGATGCGCATGGCGATCTCGCTGCTCGCCCACGGCAGCACCACGTAAACGTAAGCCACTACCGCCAGCAGCGTCATCAGCAGCGCCAGAGCGACGCCGCGTTTATGGCGTTCCAGGCGATGCACCCACCCTGGCGAACGGCGCTGATAGAACCAGCGGCGAAAGGCTGCGTCGTCATCAGGCACAAAGCGCCCGCCGCCCTTGAAGGTGAGCGTCAGCGGAATATTACCCAGCGCGGCAGAAACGGTGATGTCCGTCAGCGGGATGTAACGCTGTTCATCCTGCCGCTGCAACGTCACGCCTTCGCCGCTTTCGTTCACCAGCAGACGAGCCGCCTCACGTGCGGCCCGTCCCGGCAACTGATAAGCGCCTTCAAGGATCATCGGCGCCTCAGAAGTTGCCGCCCAGATCCAGCGCCTGCAGCGCTTCTTCGGCCACCGCGCTGTTGGCGCTTTCCTGATGCGCCGTAATGTCCAGCAGCGCCAGATCGCCTTCAACCGCCGTGCAGGCCGCCAGATAACGGGCATGACGCACTTCCGCCACCGGCGTCGCCAAACCGAGCGAGAACAGGGTAATCAGGGTATTGGTGATCAACAATCCCATGTATGGCAGCGTTTTCATTGAGGAATGCAGCTTGATGTCGCCGTTCAGCCTTGCCTGGTTAAACAGATAATTGCGCTGGGCAACGACCTGGTAGCTGCTGGCCACCAGCGCGCCGATTAACAGCACCACCATCATCAGCAGAAGGCTGCTGATATTGTCCAGCACCAGCACATCAATGGCTTCGTTGGTCAACAGACCCATCAACACCATCTGATAGAGAGTAAAGAAGAACGAACCGATGCACACCAACGCGACCAACATAAATGGCAGGAATATGAGCAGGCCGATCAAGGCAAATTTGATAAAGGCCGATTTCTTCAGTTCGGCAATAAACGGTGTGCGCCCGAAGAACAGGTTATTAACGTACAAATCATGCTGCAGTGCGCTAATAATACCATTTACCGCCGCAAATGCCGGCACGGCCAAAATCAACGTCAGCACCAGCATAAAAGCGATGGCGTTGATGCTGCCAAGACCGCTGCCAATGCCGAGCAAGATGATCAGACCGACATACAGCCCGATAATCAGCAATAACGGGCAGAACAGTAAAGCCCAATAGGCGCGCCCGGTGCGGCAGACATAATTAAAACGCACGCCGCGATAGCTCGACATAATCGCATTGTAGCGCCAGCTGCGGATAACGATCCACGGCAGCAGGGCAAGCAACACCAGCAAAGCCAGCAGCCCCAACAGTGGCGTTATCGCCAGCAAGATATAAAACACGATGATGCCGCCGATCACCAACAGCCGCCCTTTCAGAATTTGCAGCGGTTGTGCATGGTAGTCGAAACGATCGCCGTCCAATTCCGTGTTGCCGTAAAAATAGCGGCGACGGCGCACCGTCGCCCAGGCGGAATAGATGCCCAGGGTCAGGGCGGTCAATAATGCATTGACTAACCAAATAGCGAAGTACTCACCACCTTTCCCATGGAATTTAATCCGGTGCAGCCCCAGCGGCTGCGAGGTATTGTTTGTCATAATTCTTTCATCCTGAAAGGAATAAGGTCATACCACTCCCCACTTATTAGGCCTGCGGGGTTTATGGAATAAAAAAAGCGTCTTATATAAGCACAATGCCGCGAGCAGTGACAATTATTCTTTTCTTAAATAGGAATAATGCGAAGGGGGTCGCTTAATGACTTAATTGGCCCATTAACTGTAAGCCTTAAAGTCGTGGAATACAGAGAAGTGCAATGGCAAAGATAAAACAAGGGCCCGCTATCGGGCCCTTTTCATTGTTTGCGGTTATCCGCGGCGCGCTTTTACCGCCGCCGCCAGATCGCGCAGCACGGTTTCGGTGTCCTGCCAGCCGATGCAGCCGTCGGTCACGCTCTTGCCGTAAACCAGCGGTTCGCCGCTTTCGAGGTTCTGGTTGCCTTCCACCAGGTGGCTTTCGATCATCACGCCGATGATCGCTTTTTCACCGCCGCCAATTTGCCCGCAAACATCGGCGCTCACGTCCAGCTGTTTTTTGAACTGTTTGCTGCTGTTGGCGTGGCTGAAGTCGATCATCACCTGCGCCGGCAGCCCGGCTTTGCTCAGGCCGGCTTTGACGTCCTTCACGTGCGCCGCGCTGTAGTTCGGCTCTTTGCCGCCGCGCAGGATAATGTGGCAGTCGCCGTTGCCGCTGGTATTAACGATCGCCGAGTGGCCCCACTTGGTCACCGACAGGAAGCAGTGCGGCGCGCCGGCGGCGTTGATGGCGTCGATCGCCACCTTGATGGTGCCGTCGGTACCGTTCTTGAAGCCGACCGGGCACGAGAGGCCGGAGGCCAGCTCGCGGTGCACCTGCGATTCCGTGGTGCGCGCGCCGATGGCGCCCCAGCTCATCAGATCCGCCAGGTACTGCGGCGTGATCATGTCGAGGAATTCGCCGGCGGCCGGCAGCCCGCTGTCGTTGATCTCCACCAGCAGCTTGCGCGCCAGGCGCAGGCCGTCGTTGATGTTGAAGCTGTTGTCCATCTGCGGATCGTTGATCAGGCCTTTCCAGCCCACGGTGGTGCGCGGTTTTTCGAAGTACACGCGCATCACCACTTCCAGCTCGCCGCTCAGTTCTTCACGCAGCGCCAGCAGGCGCCCCGCGTACTCTTTGGCGGCTTGGGTATCATGGATGGAGCAAGGGCCAATCACCACCAGCAGGCGATCGTCGCTGCCGCGGAGGATATTGTGAATTGCGCTGCGGGCCTGGGACACCGTCTTTGCCGCGCGTTCAGTGGCCGGGAATTTCTCCAGCAAAGCCACCGGCGGCAGGAGTTCCTTAATATCATTAATGCGTAAATCGTCGTTTTGGTAATTCATAGCTTTTCCATTCGGTATCGTGGGGTCTTTCGCAGTGCGTAACGGTGTAGATCCCAACAATCTAGCCTGTGAGAATGGCGCTGTAAATCACCTTTGCCCCCCGCCGCTGGAACCGCCAAATTAACAGCAGATTGTGCTGTTTCATCAGGGGAGCGCAGAGCCTCCTTTTTCGCTATGCTAGCGATCGGAATATAAAGTGACCCGAGTTGAACATGCCCTCTCTGTTATTAGTTGATGACCACCCGGTGGTTCATGTCGCACTGGAAGCGGCGCTAATGAAATCAGCCCGCGCCTACCGCCTGCAGGCGGCGCAGGACGACGTTCAGGCGCTGGCCCTGCTGGCCGAGGCCGCTTTCGGCCTGGTGATCCTGGATATCGGCCTGCCGCAGGTCGACGGGCTGCAGCTGTTGAAAAAAATCCGCCGCCACTACCCGCAACAAAAGATCCTGATCTATACCGCGCAAGAGGCCGATGTGTATGCGCGCATGGCGCATGCCGCCGGCGCCGACGGTTTCGTCAATAAAGGCAGCTCGCTGGCGGAGTTGGTGCAGGCGATCGAGCAGGTGCTGGACGGTGAAACCAGCTTCCCCACTGCCGCGCTGGCCGAAGAGGCGCCGACGGCGGACGGCGGGCTGCTCACGCCCAAGGAGCTCGAGGTGCTGGGCTTGCTGAGCCAGGGGCTGTCCAACCTGCAGATCGCTGACCGGCTGCACATCAGCAACAAGACCGTCAGCACGCACAAGAAAAACATCCAGCGCAAAACCGGCGCCGGCAATTTGCTGGAGCTGGTGGCGGTGTTTAAAGAGCTGGCGCCATGATGCGCCGCGCCCTGCTGCTGCTGATCCTGTGGTGCGGCCTGGCGCAGGCGGCGGAGCCGGTGCGCTATCAGCTGGTCAGCAACCTGAATCCCCCCGAGAATATGCTGATCGTCGGCGAGAAAAATCCCTGGCGCGACCGCACGCTGCGCGTCGGCATCATCAGTGAGAACACCAGCCCGTACAACATCATTGTGGATGACGATCTGTATGGGCTGAACGCCGACTACCTCGGCTATATCCAGCAGGTAACCGGCATCCGCTTCGCCATTTACGGCTTCGCCGACCTGACCCAGCTGGAGCAGGCGCTGCACGACGGCAAGGTCGATCTGTTGTACGGCATCCCGCAGAGCGAAGCGCTGCACGGGCTGGAGATCTCCCAGCCTTACTACGTCAGCAACCTGCGCGTATTGCGCGATCGCAGCAACGATCGGCCGGTGATGCTCAATTCCGCCAACGCCCGCGTCGCGATCGGCGCGCTGACCGACATGCAGTCCGGCGGCGCCCTGCAGGCGGTGGCGTCGCAGATCCAGCGCTACGACAACAATCTGCAGGCGGTCTATTCGCTGCTGAACGGCAGCAGCGACTACTTTATCGCCGACGAGGCCAGCGCCAGCTTTATCATCGACCAGCTGCAGCTCGGCCAGCTCTATCAGATTGAAAGCAACGAGAACCTGGGCAACCTTTCCTTCGTGTTCGCCGCCGCCGACCCGCGCCTGATAGACACGCTGGACACCGCCATCGCCGACGCGCCGATGGAACTGATGAATGCCCTGCAGAGCCGCTGGAGCAAAAAGATCCCCAGCTACCTCGATACCGGCAATGCCGATCTGACGACGATGGAGAAGAATTGGGTGGCGAGCCACCGCGTGGTTTACTACGCCGCCATCGAGAACAACTTCCCGTTCGCCTACCGCGGTTCCGACGGCCAGCCGCGCGGCTATGCCATCGATATTCTCAACATCATCGCGCAAAACACCGGGCTGCGTTTCGCGCCGCTGTGGGCGCGCAACGCCGAGCAGGCCGATCAGCTGGTGCAATCCGGCCAGGCCAGCTTCCGCGCCGCCCTGCCGCTGGCGCGCGGCGTCAAGGCGCGCTACGGCGCCAGCATGCCGATCCACCGTTCGCTGTGGGGCGTTTACGTCGGCCAGTATGCCAACGGCGTCTCGACCTGGGGCGATCTGGCCGGCAAGCGCATCGGCGTACTGCAGGGCGATTTGGCTCAGGGGCTGGTGCCGGAGCAGGAACAGACCGTAAGCTTCGCCGACAGCAAATCGATGTACGACGCGCTGGCCAACGGCCAGCTGGATGCGCTGGTGGATAACGTCATCTCCGCCAACTTTTTGGCGCTGTCGCGCTATTCCGGCGCCATCAAGCTGGCCTTCGCCGCCAACAACATCCCCTATCCGGTGGCCTTCGGCGTGCGCCGCGATCAACCGCTGCTGCTGGCGATCCTCGATAAGAACCTGATGCAGATCCCGGCGGATACCCTGCAATCGCTGCGCGACGAGTGGATCGTCGACCGCAGCAACCTGATCGACGCGGTGAACGACAACCGCATGCCGCCGCAGACCACCTGGCTGCTGGCGCTGTTGGCCGCCGCCACCGTGCTGCTGCTGGCGCTGACGCTGCGCCGTTTCATGCTGCAGCGCCGTGAAAAACGCGAACGCGAAGAGCTCGAGCAGGCGCGCCGCCGCGCCGAAGCGGAAAATCGCATGAAGAGCAAATTCCTCGCCACCGTCAGCCATGAACTGCGCACGCCGATGCACGCCATCCTCGGCCTGCTGGAACTGGAGCTCAAACGCCAACCTGCGCCGGAAGGCCTGCCGGTGATTTACAGTTCGGCCTCATCGCTGCTCAACCTGCTCAACGACCTGCAGGATCACGCGCGGCTGGAAACCGGGTCGTTGACGCTGGCGCCGAAACCGGTGGCGCTGCGCCCCTGGGTCGCGCGCATCGACGCCCTTTACCGGCCGCTTATCGGCGAACGGCCGTTGACCTTGAGCGTGGTGGCGGATCCGGCGCTGCCGGAGGCGGTGATTATTGATGGTGAGCGTTTACTTCAGGTGGCTAACAACCTGATAAACAACGCGATAAAGTTCACGCCGCGCGGCGCCATTCAGGTCGACGTCGGCTGGCGCGCACAGGATGAACGACGGGGAGAGTTGCAGTTAACGGTGAACGACAGCGGCTGCGGCATCGCCGCCGATGAGGTAGGCAAGTTGTTCCAACCGTTTTACCGCGCGCGCGGCGCGCAACGCATCTCGGTGCAAGGTACCGGTTTGGGCCTGTCGATCTGCAAAGAAATCGTCGAACAGATGGGCGGCCGCATCGAGTTGCACTCGCAGCCGGGCGTCGGCACCCGCGTCGAGGTCGCGATACCGGTCGAGCTGAGCGGCGCCGCGACGGCTGGCGCCCAGGAGGAGCGCACCTTTGCTCTGCCGTCTTCCGCCTTGCGTACCGCGCTGATCGACGACCATCCCACCAATTTGTTGTTGCTGGAACGCCAGCTGCGCCACTTCGGGCTGCAGCCGGCCCGCTTTGAACAAGGCTATGCGCTGCTGAAGGCTCAGCGCCGGCAGCCTTTCGATCTGCTGTTTATCGACTATAACATGCCGCGCCCGGACGGCCTGACGCTGGCCAGGCTGATCCGCCGCGACGAACAGCGGCTACGGCGCCCGCCTTGCCGCATCGTGCTCTGCTCGGCAGACGTGCAGGAGTTTACCCGCATCCCGCCAGGGCTGGTGGCGATCGACCACTTCCTGACCAAGCCGATTTCACTGGCGGCGATCGGCCAGGTATTGGCTCAGCAACCGCAGGTTCAGGAAGAAAAGTTAGTCCTTACTGACCTGCGGCAAACGCTGGCCGACATGGCGGGCGGCGATCGCGCCATGCTGCAGCGGCTGGCGCAGACGCTCAGCGACACGCTGCGGCAAGACCGGCAGCGGCTCGCGGATGCCGTCGCCGCGAGCGACTGGTCACGCCTGGAACAGGCGGCGCACCGCATCAAGGGCAGCCTGCTGATGCTGCAGCTGCCGGAAGCCGCGCAGCTGTGCCAGCAACTGGTGGAAACCGCACGTCGGGGCGAGCTTGCCGCCGCCGCTTATACTAAATTAAAGGCGTTAGTGGCGCAGATAGAACCGGAGCTGGACGCTCTGCTCGCCGCCGCCCCCACTTTCGCTATGCATAAGGATGAATAATGTCGGACACTCCACACGTACACCTGCCGAAAGACAGTAATAGTAAACGCCTACTGACCGCTTTTTTAGTCACCGCCGTCTTTATGGTGGCCGAGGTGGTCGGCGGCCTGTTATCCGGCTCGCTGGCGCTGTTGGCCGACGCGGGGCACATGCTGACCGATGCCGCCGCGCTGCTGGTGGCGCTGATGGCGGTGCACTTTTCCCAGCGCAAGCCCAACGCGCGCCACACCTTTGGCTATCTTCGCCTGACCACCCTGGCGGCCTTCCTCAACGCCGCGGCGCTACTGGTGATCGTGGTATTCATCCTGTGGGAGGCGATACGGCGTTTCTTCGAACCCCAGCCGGTGATGGGCACTCCGATGCTGATCATCGCCATAGCGGGGCTGCTGGCGAACCTGTTCGCCTTCTGGCTGCTGCATCGCGGCAACGAAGAGAAAAATATCAACGTGAGGGCGGCCGCGCTGCATGTACTGGGCGACCTGCTCGGCTCGGTGGGGGCCATCGTCGCCGCCATTGTCATTCTTGCCACCGGCTGGACGCCGATTGACCCGATCCTGTCGGTGCTGGTCTCCTGTCTGGTGCTGCGCAGCGCCTGGCGGCTGCTGAAGGAGAGCTTCCACGAGCTGCTGGAAGGCACGCCGCAGGAGGTCGACATCGCCAAGCTGCAAAAAGACCTGTGCCTGAACATCCCGGAAGTGCGCAATATCCACCACGTACACGTCTGGCAGATCGGCGAACAGAAGCTGATGACGCTGCATGCGCAGGTGATCCCGCCGCATGACCACGATGGGCTGTTGCAACGCATTCAGGCTTATCTGTTGGAACACTACAAGATTGGCCACGTGACCATTCAGATGGAGTACCGGCACTGTGAGACGCCGGACTGCGGCATCAACCGGGCGCCGGAGCCGAGTGAACACTCACATGCCGAAGCGCATTCGCACCTGGGGCATCGCCACTAAGCCAAGAGGGCGCCATCACGGCGCCCTCTGCTGTTATTACGGAGCGGAAGATAACGGATTGGAATGGTTGCGCCCGGCACTCTTGATCCACAGCCAGGAGCCGTTCAGGGCGATCAGCGTCAGAATGACATACTCCAGCGCCATCGCATACACGCCCTGGTAGGCAAAGATCGCCACGCTGATGACATCGATCACCACCCACAGCAACCAGTTTTCCACGTACTTGCGCGTCATCAGGATCATCGCCACGATGGACAGCACCATCATCGCCGAATCCCAGAATGGGAACGCGTCCGGCTGCAGCGTCGGCATCTGCACGTTCAGCCCCAGCCCTTGCATCACCGCCACCGCAATCTGCGTCAGCCAGGCGAACACGCGGTCAATGTTGAAAGTCATCAGGCCAATGCCGATAACGCAAACCGCCGCCCAGGCCAACGCTTTCGGCAGCGGCAGCCAGCGGATCTGCAGCTCGGCCTGATTATCCTGCGTCTGGCGGCTCCAGGCATACCAACCGTAAATGTTGGCGCCGAAGAAAAACAGCTGCAGCAGCAGGCTGGCGTACAGCTGGATCTGGAAGAAAATCACCGCGAACAGCGTGACGTTGATCAGGCCGAACAGGTAGTTGATGATTTTTTCCTTGCTGGCGTACCAGATGCACAGCAACCCGAACAGTGTGCCGATGGCTTCGATCCACGACAGATCGTAACCGCCCGCGCCAAGCGGAATATGCACCAGAATATTGCTGGTACTGAAGAAGCTCATGAGGTCATCCTTTTAAACGGTTAAGCGTTGCCTTTAACCTGCATCTTAAGCTGAGCGGCGAAATCCAGCATGCGGTTCAGCGGCACCAGCGCCTTTTCACGCAGCGCGGCGTCCACGTGGATCTCATGCTGCGCGCCCCCCTGCTCCAGCCCTTCGGCAATCGCCTTCAGGCCATTCATCGCCATCCACGGGCAATGCGCGCAGCTGCGGCAGGTCGCGCCCTCTCCGGCGGTCGGCGCCTCGAACAGTTCCTTGTCCGGACAAGCCTGCTGCATCTTGTAAAAGATACCGCGATCGGTGGCGACAATCAGCTGTTGATGCGGCAATGTTTTCGCCGCCTGAATCAGTTGGCTGGTCGATCCCACCGCATCCGCCAGCTCGACCACCGCCTGAGGCGATTCGGGATGCACCAGGATGGCCGCCTGCGGATAGAGCGCCTTCATGCGCCGCAGCGCCTGGGTCTTGAACTCGTCATGGACAATGCAGGCACCTTGCCAGCACAGCACGTCGGCGCCGGTCTGCTTCTGCACATAGCTGCCGAGATGACGATCCGGCGCCCAGATAATTTTCTCGCCCAGGCTATCCAGATGCTCGATCAGTTCGACGGCGATGCTGGAGGTCACCACCCAGTCAGCGCGCGCTTTGACCGCCGCCGAGGTATTCGCATAGACCACCACGGTGCGATCGGGATGACTGTCGCAAAACGCATGAAATTCCTCTTCCGGGCAGCCCAGATCCAGCGAACATTCGGCAAACAGCGTCGGCATCAGCACCTGCTTTTCCGGGCTGAGGATCTTGGCGGTTTCCCCCATGAAACGCACGCCGGCCACCAACAGCGTCGAAGCCGGATGCGCGCTTCCAAAACGCGCCATTTCCAGCGAATCCGCCACGCAGCCGCCGGTTTCTTCCGCCAGCGCCTGGATTTCCGGGTCGGTATAATAATGGGCGACCATTACCGCGTTGCGCTGCTTGAGCAGGGTTTTGATCTTCTCGCGATAAAAGGCTTTTTCCGCTACGTCCAGCGGTACCGGTTTCGGCGGGAAGGGATACACCGCCGCGTTGACATCAAACATTTCACTCATCGCTGCAATCTCATGCTAGGCTGGGCGCCTGCCGCGTGAATATCGCCTGCCGCAACGCCCATCGTTTTATATACTAAACAAAATACCTAAAACCGCGCGAAAAGTCCGCTGATATTTTCATATTTACGCACTCAGTGTTTAATAGATTAAAAACACAGACATTGACCACGCAGATCACGACGGATAATGTCCTGGTGGGGCGTATGGCGTTCAGAGAAGAGCGAGATGCCGATCGATGCAGTGTTGAAACGAGAAAGTAAAAGATTCGGGTGTGGGGTGACAGAAACGAAAAAAGCGCCAAAAGGCGCTTTTCTCTGAATTGGTGGGTCGTGCAGGATTGATTCGGCCTCTGGCCTCACCCTGCGGGCAACGCTGCGCGTTGTCGTATCGCTACGCGATGCTCGAACCTGAACGCAGGATCTCACCCGCACGACTCAGTGGGCCATGTCAGTAAGAGGATAAAGGCATAGCCAGGTGGCGCAGATGCGAAAAAAGCGCCAAAAGGCGCTTTTTTCTGAATTGGTGGGTCGTGCAGGATTGATTCGGCCTCTGGCCTCACCCTGCAGGCAACGCTGCGCGTTGTCGTATCGCTACGCGATGCTCGAACCTGAACGCAGGATCTCACCCGCACGACTCAGTGGGCCATGTCAGTAAGAGGATAAAGGCAGAGCCAGGTGGCGCAGATGCGAAAAAAGCGCCAAAAGGCGCTTTTTTCTGAATTGGTGGGTCGTGCAGGATTCGAACCTGCGACCAATTGATTAAAAGTCAACTGCTCTACCAACTGAGCTAACGACCCGCAGTGTGGTGGGTGATGACGGGCTCGAACCGCCGACCCCCTCCGTGTAAAGGAGATGCTCTACCAACTGAGCTAATCACCCACTGCTGTGGTACTGCTATTTTTCACACCTTGCTCTATCAAAGAGTGGTGGGTCGTGCAGGATAACTCGGCCTTTGGCCTCGCCCTAACGGGCCATCACCGGGGTGATGTTGTCTCGCTTCGCGAGACTCGAACCTCTACGGTTCTCATCCTGACGATTTAACACCTTGCTCTATCAAAGAGTGGTGGGTCGTGCAGGATTCGAACCTGCGACCAATTGATTAAAAGTCAACTGCTCTACCAACTGAGCTAACGACCCACTGATGTGGTTTACTGCTGATGGCGAATAGGTCACAAAAAACCGACTCGCGGAAAACAAGGATGGGGATGTTCAGGACAACTCGACGGGTACTCGACTCGGACCTTTACTTTGCCACATCAAACCGATTCTGAAGCTGCCATTCTCTAAGAATGGTGGGTCGTGCAGGATAACTCGGCCTTTGGCCTCGCCCTTGCGGGCCATCACCGGAGTGATGTTGTCTCGCTTTGCGAGACTCGAACCTTTACGGTTCTCATCCTTTACGATTCTCTATTGCAGCCATTCTCTAAGAATGGTGGGTCGTGCAGGATTCGAACCTGCGACCAATTGATTAAAAGTCAACTGCTCTACCAACTGAGCTAACGACCCATAACAGTGGTGGGTGATGACGGGCTCGAACCGCCGACCCCCTCCGTGTAAAGGAGATGCTCTACCAACTGAGCTAATCACCCACTGTTGTGGTTACTGCTACTTCAGAAATTGGTGGGTCGTGCAGGATTCGAACCTGCGACCAATTGATTAAAAGTCAACTGCTCTACCAACTGAGCTAACGACCCAATTTCCCTGCCGCTTTAACATCTTGCAAGATGTCTTGGCAACGGCGGCATATATTACTAATTTATCTTGGCAGCGCAACCTAAATTTTTTACCGATGCGTTCAACTGCTTGTTCTTCACGCGAATGAGCCCAGAAATCGGTCAAATCGACTAACTTCTGGGCTCATTTTTCTAACCGTTAACCGCCTACGCGACTTTTCGCCTGCTTGGCCGCCGCACTGGTTGGGTATTGTTTAATCACCTGCTGGAACACGGCCTTGGCTTTATCAGCCTGCCCTTTTTCCTGCATGATGATACCCACCTTGTACATGGCGTCCGGCGCCTTCGGTGATTTAGCGTAATTCTTCACCACCACCGCAAAATAATAGGCCGCATCGTCTTTTTTACCCTTGTTGTAGAACAACTGGCCCAGCCAATAGTTGGCGTTGGGCTGGTAAGTAGACTTCGGGTACTGTTTTACGAAGGACTGAAAGGCGGAAATCGCCTGGTCATACTGTTTTTTTTCCAGCGCCAGAGAAACAGCGGCGTTGTAGTCACTGTTCTCATCACCGCCACTCGGCGTTGCAGAAGCGGCTACAGGCGCGCTGCTGCCCGCATCGGAAGATGCGCCTGCGGCTGCCCCGCCGGCAGCGCCCGCTGCCGCAGAGGCGCTCTGAGCGCCGCCCTGGCTGAGGCTATCCATCTGTTGATAGATTTGCTTCTGGCGTTCAACGACCTGATTCAACTGATACTGGCTTTCCTGGATCTGCCCACGGAGAGAATCAATATCGCGTTGATTGTCAGAGAGTTGCTGCTGGAGTTGGTTTAAAAGCTGGCCTTGAGCATTGCTGATGCGCTCAAGCGAGGTGACACGGTCTTCGACCGAGCCGGAGCCGACATTACTGATTGGCGCTTGGGCAGTAGCGGCCCAAGGGGCCGCTACGCCAACCAGTAACGACAGACTCAACAGGTGACGTCTGAAGTTACTGTTCATGCGATTCTCTTAGTAAACCAGAACGGCACGACGGTTTTTAGCATAAGCCGCTTCGTCGTGGCCCAGTACTGCTGGTTTTTCTTTACCGTAAGAAACGATAGAGATCTGGTCAGCGGAAACGCCTTTACCTTGCAGGTACATTTTAACGGCGTTAGCACGACGCTCACCCAGAGCGATGTTGTATTCCGGCGTGCCGCGTTCGTCAGCGTGGCCTTCAACGGTCACTTTGTAAGACGGGTTGTTACGCAGGAATGCAGCGTGCGCGTCCAGCATCTGAGCGAATTCGGAGCTTACGTCATACTTGTCCAGGCCGAAGTAAACGATGTTGTTCTTCTGCAGTTCTTGCATCTGCAGACGAGCTTGTTCTTCGGAAGACAGGTTGCTGCTGCCGTTTTCCATACCAGTGCCGGCGCCAGCGCCCATACCAGATTGGTCGTTGTTCGCGCTTTTGTTAGAACTACAAGCTGCTACAGCCAGAACTGGCAGTGCCAGCAGAAGCCCTTTCAGCACTTTGTTCAGTTGCATTTCTTTGATCCTTTTATAGTTTGCCATACATATTTACACATGCATCACAGATACGGCGACCAGGCAGGGAATTTGACCTGTCCATCAGTTGCCGGAAGACGCGCTTTGAAACGCCCATCAGTTGACACCAACTGCAGCACGGAGCCCATACCTTGCGTGGAGCTATAGATCACCATGGTGCCGTTTGGCGCAATACTAGGCGTTTCATCCAGGAAGGTGCCGGTCAAAACCTGAACGGCGCCCGATCCAAGATCTTGTTTGGCGATGTGTTGTGCACCACTGTTGGTGCTCACCATCACCAGGAATTTACCGTCGGAGCTGACTTCAGAATCCTGGTTCTGAGAGCCTTCCCACGTCAGACGCTGCGCGGCACCGCCGCTGGCGCTGATTTTATAAATCTGCGGACGCCCGCCCTGGTCGGAGGTAAACGCCAGAGACTGGCCATCCGGGAACCAGGTCGGTTCGGTGTTGTTGTTGCGGCCATCGGTCAGCTGCGTGATCTGGCCGGAGCCGAGGTTCATCACGTACAGGTTCAGGCTGCCGCTCTTGGACAGCGCGAAGGCCAGCTTGCTGCCGTCCGGCGAGAACGCCGGCGCACCGTTGTGGCGCGGGAACGAGGCGATCTGGCGGATAGCGCCGTTAGCCAGGGTCTGCACCACCAGCGCAGAGCGGCCGCTCTCGAAGGTCACGTAAGCCAGTTTGCTGCCGTCCGGCGACCAGGCCGGCGACATCAGCGGCTCAGGCGAACGGTGCACCGTGAACTGGTTGTAACCGTCGTAATCCGCTACGCGCAGCTCGTACGGGAATTTCCCGCCGTTGGTCTGCACCACGTAGGCGATACGGGTGCGGAACGCGCCCTTGATGCCGGTCAGCTTCTCGAACACTTCGTCGCTGGCGGTATGGGCAGAATAACGCAACCACTGTTTGGTCACTTTATACTGGTTCTGCGCCAATACGGTGCCCGGCGAACCCGAGGTGTCCACCAGCTGGTAGGAGATCAGATAGCTGCCGTCGGCGCCAGGTTGAACCTGGCCGACAACCACGGCGTCGATGCCCAATGCAGTCCAGGCCGCCGGCGTCACTTCAGACGCGGAGGTGGGTTGCTGCGGCATGCGCGCCACGTCGATCGGGTTGAATTTGCCGCTGTTGCGCAGATCCGCACCGACAATCTTGCCGATATCTTCCGGCGGCGTGCCTGGGCCCGCCCATTTAAACGGCACCACGCCAATCGGGCGAGCGGAGTCGACCCCTTGGGTGATTTCAATGCGAACTTCCGCGTGCAACACGGACGCCCACAGAATTAAAAAACCTAGCGCTACTCGAAATGCCTGCTTCATCTCATCTCCCTTATCCAGGCGGGATGCCTGCGATAAATTAGCAGAATTTTAACAAACCAACTTACGTAAAACTACATAATCCCTGTTGGTTACCTTAGTACATCCCTGTGATATCACTCACTCAATCAACCGTTATTGCGGCTTGAATTCAAGTATAGAATTCTTAAAGTGCTGATAAACGGCATCGCTCGGCGGCTTCGGTATATGCGCCAACTTGGCGGCAGACACCGCAGCTTGACACAGAGCAGGATCGCCCCCCGCTGCTTGTACGCTTATCAGCAGGCCGTCCGGCGCCAGCTTGATACGCAGGTCGCAGGTTTTGCCGGCGAACGAACTGGCGTCATAGAACTTGCTCTGAATCGCCCCTTGAATCTGCCCCATATAACCGCTGATATCCGCCCCGCTGGCGCCAGCCGTCTTGGCATTGCCCTGCCCGGCCGGTTTACCGTCGCCCTTCGATTTGGCACCGCCGCCTTTTGGCGCGTTCTTGCCGTCCGCCAGGCCACCAAACAGGTCATCAACTTCCGCCGACTGCTTCGCAGCCTCGGCGGCGGCCTTCTTCTTGGCGTCCGCAGCGGCTTTCTTGGCGGCAGCGGCTTTCTCGGCCGCCGCTTTCTTCTCTGCCTCGGCGGCAGCCTTCTTCTCGGCTTCCGCTGCGGCTTTTTTCTCAGCTTCAGCGGCCGCTTTCTTCTCCGCGGCCTCTGCGGCTTTCTTTTCTGCCGCGGCGGCGGCGGCTTTCTTCGCCTCTTCCGCCTGTTTCTTGGCGGCGGCGGCAGCAGCCGCTTCTTTCTTGGCTTCCGCTTCGGCTTTCTTCTGGGCTTCCGCCTGCGCCTTGGCGACCTTGTCCGCTTCGGCCTTCGCCTTGGCGGCAGCGGCTTCGGCGACCTTCTGTTGCTCTTTGGCCTTGGCTGCGGCGGCTTCCGCCGCTTTTTGCTGCTCGGCGGCCTGTTTTTGCTGCTCCGCCGCCTTCTGCTGTTGCTCAGCCTGCGCCTTGGCGTCCTGCGCGGCTTTCTCCTGCGCCGCCAAACGCTCTTTCTCCAGCTCTTTCAGGCGCTGTTGCTGCTCCGCCTGCTTCTGCTGAAGCTCTTCGGCCTGTTGCTCCGCTTTTTTCTGGCGCTGCTTTTCGGCACGCTGCGCATCGTTGCTCTGCTGCTGCTGGCGGTTGTACTGCTCCACCACCGCGCCGGGATCGACCATCACCGCACCGACCACGGTGCCATCGCCACCGCCGCCGGCGCCCATGTCGACCTTTTCCTGCAGCGATCCCCAAATCAGCAGGGCAATCAATATGAAGTGCAGAACGACCGAAACAATAACGGCGCGGTTCAGCTTATCGTTTTGCTCAGTTGCCTTTACCAAAATAGATTCCCAAAAACTGGTGTTGCTTATACGGGGTTCCTGGGCCGCAGCGCAGGAACCGGGTTGCCGTTGGCCTTACGGTCAGATCGGCTGGGTCATCAGCCCCACGGAAGCCACGCCCGCCTGATGGAGAATATTCAATGCCTTGATAATCTCATCGTAAGGGACTTCCTTCGCACCGCCGATCAAAAAGACCGTTTTCGGGTTAGCCGCCAAACGCGACTTGGCTTCGGCCGCGACTTGCTCAGGCGGCAGCAGCTCCATACGGTTGTGATCCACCACCAGGGTGTATTGACCTACGCCGGAAACCTCGAGGATCACCGGCGGATTGTCATCGCTGGACACCGTCTTGGAATCGGTGGCGTCCGGCAGGTCAACCTCCACGCTCTGCGTGATGATTGGCGCGGTTGCCATAAAAATCAGCAGCAGCACCAGCAACACGTCGAGCAGCGGAACGATGTTAATTTCGGACTTCAGCTCACGCCGACTACGTCCACGTACTCTCGCCATGCTACCTCCTACTTATTTGCTGTCGCTGGAGAAGGCCTGACGATGCAGAATAGCGGTGAACTCTTCCATAAAGTTGTCGTAATTCTGCTCAAGCTTGTTGACGCGCTGGTTGAGACGGTTGTAGGCCATTACCGCCGGGATGGCGGCGAACAGACCGATCGCGGTGGCGATCAGCGCTTCGGCGATACCCGGCGCCACCATCTGCAGCGTGGCTTGCTTCACCGCGCCCAGCGCGATAAAGGCGTGCATGATCCCCCACACGGTGCCGAACAGGCCGATGTACGGGCTGATAGAACCGACGGTGCCGAGGAACGGAATATGGGTTTCCAGCGTTTCCAGCTCGCGGTTCATCGAAATGCGCATCGCGCGCGACGCCCCTTCGATCACCGACTCCGGCGCATGATTGTTGGCGCGGTGCAGACGGGCGAACTCTTTGAACCCGGAATGGAAGATCTGCTCGGAACCGGTCAGGCTATCGCGACGCGCCTGACTTTCCTGGTACAGACGGGAAAGCTCGATACCGGACCAGAATTTGTCTTCAAAGGCTTCGGCGTCACGCGTCGCCGCATTGAGGATGCGGGTGCGCTGAATGATGATCGCCCAAGAGGCTACCGAGAAGCATATCAAAATCAACATGATAAGCTTAACCAGCAGGCTCGCCTTCAAGAATAAATCTAGGATGTTCATGTCAGTCACTGCTTAAACTCCGCGACAATAGACTTAGGAAGCGCTCTTGGCTTCATTTGGTGTGGATCAATACAGGCAATCAGGACATCTGCCTGGCTCAGTAGGGCCCCGTCAGAATTGACAATGCGTTGAGCAAACGTGAGAGAAGCCCCGCGCAGAGAGGTGATTTCACTCTGGACCTCCAGTTGCTCGTCGAGACGAGCCGGAGCCAGATAATCCACCGTCATGCGCCGGACGACAAAAGCGACTTGTTCACTGAGCAGCTGCTGTTGATGAAAGTTGTGCTGACGCAGCATCTCTGTGCGCGCTCTTTCAAAAAAGGCGACGTAGCGGGCGTGATAGACCACACCACTGGCATCGGTATCCTCGTAGTAAACGCGAACCGGCCATCGAAACAACGTATTACTCACTCTACTTCCCAGCAATGCAATTTAACGCTGCTACTATACGCAAGACGGATCGGGTTGGGAATGGGTTACAAGATGGGAATGAAAATAATTATGGGCCGTGAGGGCCCATAACGTGGGGACATCAGGGAGATTATAAAGAAACGTAAAGTAATCCTGCGCACAAGATCACAATTGCAGGAAGCGGCGCGAAAAAAGCGCGCCAGACGCTGCGCTGCGGGCGGAATCCGAAACCGTGGATCACTCCGGCACATACGGCCCAAATCAGCAACAGCCCTTCCCAAATCTCCAGCGAGCTGGTTTTGGCGGCGAAACGCGTCGGATCCCAGAACACGCACCCCGCCAAAATCAACGCCAGCACCAGGGAAAGGGCCCGAACCGGGCCCTTGTCGGTGACAGCGTACAGCTTGTCAATCACGGACGAGCTCATTACTTACCGTCTTGCTGAGCTTTGGTCGCTTCGCTCTGCTCAAGCGCCAGCGCCGTGATGATGCCGAAGGCGCAGGCAAGAAGCGTTCCGAGAATCCAGGCAAAATACCACATGGTTTAGCTCCTTATCCTTAGTACAGCGAATGCTTGTTGTTTTCGATGTAGTTCTTGTCGAGACGACCGAACATTTTGTAGTACGACCAGCTGGTGTACGCCAAAACGATAGGCACGAAGATCGCCGCCACGACGGTCATCACTTTCAGCGTCAACAGGCTCGACGTCGCGTCCCACATGGTCAGGCTGACGTTAGGCACGGTGCTGGACGGCATCACGAACGGGAACATGGTGACCCCGGCGGTGAGGATGACGCAGGCGATGGTCAGCGACGAAGTGACGAACGCCAGCGCGCCTTTCTCCAGACGCGAGAACAGGATGGTGAACAACGGCAGCACCACGCCCAGTGCAGGCAAGGCCCACAGCAGCGGATACTTGTTGAAGTTGATCAGCCATGCGCCGGCCTGATGCGCCACTTCTTTACGCAGCGGGTTGGATTCCGCCATGGTGTCCAGCGCCGAAGTGATCACGTAGCCGTCGATGCCTTTCACCAGCCACACACCCGCCAGCAGGAAGCATACCGCCATGATCAGCGTCGCGATCTGCGCTGCGGCGCGTGACCGCAGGTGGATCTCGCCGGTGGTGCGCATCTGCAGGTAGGTCGCGCCCTGAGTGACCAGCATGGTCAGACTGACCACGCCTGCCAACAGACCGAACGGATTCAGCAGTTGGAAGAAGTTGCCGGTGTAGAACAGACGCAGGTATTCGTCCACATGGAACGGCACGCCCTGCAGCAGGTTGCCGAACGCCACGCCGAATACCAACGCAGGCACGAAGGAACCGATGAAGATGCCCCAGTCCCACATGTTGCGCCAGCGGCTGCTCTCCAGCTTGGAACGGTAGTCAAAACCGACTGGGCGGAAGAACAAGGCCGCCAGCACCAGGATCATGGCGACGTAGAAGCCCGAGAAGGCCGCTGCGTAGACCATCGGCCAGGCGGCGAACAGCGCGCCGCCGGCGGTGATCAGCCACACCTGGTTACCGTCCCAGTGCGGGGCGATGGAGTTGATCATCACCCGGCGCTCGGTATCGGTTTTACCGATGATGCGCACCAGGATGCCGACGCCCATGTCGAAACCGTCGGTGACGGCGAAGCCGATCAGCAGTACGCCAACCAGCACCCACCAGATAAATCGCAGTACTTCATAGTCAAACATACGTGGACTCCTGTTTAGCGCGCTTCCTGCACGGCGGCAGTCGGTTGTTCAAAGTGGTAGCGGCCGGTTTTCAGGCTGCTTGGACCCAGACGCGCAAACTTGAACATCAGGTACATTTCAGCCACCAGGAACAGGGTGTACAAGCCGCAAATCAGCCCCATCGAGAACAGAATGTCGCCCGCGGTCAGCGAAGAGTTGGCGACTGCGGTCGGCAGCACCTCACCAATCGCCCACGGTTGACGGCCGTATTCCGCCACGAACCAGCCGGCTTCCACCGCGATCCACGGCAGCGGCAGGCCATACAGCGCCGCACGCAACAGCCATTTTTTCTGGCCGATGCGGCCGCGCACCACGCTCAGGAAGGACAGGCCGATAATCAGCAGCATCAGCACGCCACAGGCCACCATGATGCGGAAGGCGAAGTACAGCGGCGCCACGCGTGGAATGGAGTCCTTGGTCGCCTGCTGGATCTGCGCTTCCGTCGCGTCGCTGACGTTCGGGGTATAACGCTTCAGCAGCATGCCGTAGCCCAGGTCTTGCTTGGTTTTGTTGAATTCCGCACGCACCGCAGGATCGGTATTGCCGCCGCGCAGCTCTTCCAGCAGCTGGTAGGCTTTCATGCCGTTGCGGATGCGCACTTCATGTTGCGCCAGCAAATCTTTCAGGCCAGTGACCTGCGTGTCGGTGGAACGCGTGGCGATCAGGCCAAGCGCATACGGGATCTGAATAGAGAAGGAGTTTTCCATCTTGTCCTGATCGGGAATGCCGAACAGGGTGAAGGACGCCGGTGCCGGCTGGGTATCCCACTCCGCTTCGATGGCGGCCAGTTTGGTTTTCTGTACGTCGCCCATTTCGTAACCGGATTCGTCACCCAGCACGATCACCGACAGCACCGCAGCCATGCCGAAGCTGGCGGCGATGGCGAAGGAGCGTTTGGCGAAAGCGATGTCGCGGCCCTTCAGCAGGTAGTAAGCGCTGATGCCCAGCACGAACATGGCGCCGGTGGTGTAGCCTGCAGCCACGGTGTGAACGAATTTCACCTGCGCAACCGGGTTAAGCACCAGCTCGGAGAAGCTGACCATCTCCATGCGCATGGTTTCGAAGTTGAAATCCGACGCGATCGGGTTCTGCATCCAGCCGTTGGCGACCAGGATCCACAGCGCGGACAGGTTTGAGCCGAGGGCCACGAACCAGGTTACCGCCATGTGCTGCACCTTGCTCAGACGATCCCAGCCGAAGAAGAACAGGCCGACCAGCGTCGATTCAAGGAAGAACGCCATCAAACCTTCGATGGCCAGTGGGGCCCCGAAGATATCGCCGACGTAGTGAGAGAAATACGACCAGTTAGTCCCGAACTGGAACTCCATGGTCAAACCGGTGGCCACACCCAGAGCAAAGTTAATCGCAAATAACTTTCCCCAGAATTTGGTCATGTCTTTATAGATTTGTTTGCCAGACAGGACATATACCGTTTCCATAATTGCCAGCAAGAACGCCATACCGAGCGTTAATGGGACAAATAAGAAATGGTACATCGCCGTTAAAGCAAACTGTAAGCGCGACAGTTCGACAATATCAAACATCTTGACTCCTTGCTCCTCGCAGGAAGACTCCGACACGCGGTTATCGGCATACTTCTTTCAAAGCCGCCAGTAACGCCCCGCAGTGAATGCCCTTAAACACAACAAATTTGATCCAGCTTCTCCGCTTTCAACCGCACACTCGGCCAATAGCCCCTCGGGCCGCCGACAAGCACGCCACTGAAAACCGACAACGGGTAACAAATGCAACAAGATCAACCATCCATAATCACAACATGGATGATACTCGCCCAATCCCACACAATAAATAGGTTTTTACGTGACGTGGGTTGGACTTTTGGTTACAGGTCAAATCTTAGCCGAAAGAGGTACTTCGGGCTAATTTGATCTGAGACAATTTAAGCCTATCCGCATATTATTTCCATATTCATCAGCACATTTCGCCTATTTTTCTTGAGGGCATGTTGCGCAATGGTTTAATTGTTTTTTAATGATATTTTTGTGTTAAATAAATGTAATTTAAAAGAGCCGCCATTGTATTATTACGCGCTTATTCTGCGACATAATTAACCTTTTATTTCCATTAAGCCGTGACAGTGATTGCAGTCACAAAACAACAAATCTCTCTCCAATATTAGTCTATTTCTCGCGATGGGATCGTAAAGGTTGCGATTTTGTAGCAAAATGACCACTTATGTTAAAATTCCATTGAGTGACAATAAGTTATGAAAAAAATCATCTTTGCCTCTGTCTTGGGACTCTCGGGAAACGCCATGGCCGCCGAAACGGTAAACATCACCCTGCTGGGCACCTCCGATCTGCACGGCACCTTCGTGCCCTGGGACTACGCCAGCGACACGGAAAACCTGGCGGGCAGCCTGAGCCAGATAGCCACTCAGGTCAAAAAGGTGCGCGCCGAGCAGCCTAACCTGATCCTGGTGGACGCCGGCGACACTATTCAGGGCAACTTCGTTGAAACCTTCAAGCATGAGGCCGTCAGCCCGATGATGCTGGGCCTCAATGCGCTCAATTACGACGTCTGGGTGATGGGCAATCACGAGTTCGACTTCGGCCTGCCGGTGCTGGCCACCCCGCTCAAGCAGTTCAAGGGCGCGGCGCTGGCGGGCAACATCGTCTGGGACAACGGCAAGCCTTATCTGCCGGCCTACACCATCCTCGAGCGTCAGGGCGTGAAGATCGGCATTATCGGCATGGACACGCCGATGACCGCTGAATTCGCCAAGGGCACCGATCGCATCAAAGGGCTGAACTTCACCGATCCGGTGCAGGCGGTGAAACAGGTCATCAAACAAATCGACGGCCAGGTCGACGCCATCGTACTGGTGGCGCATATGGGCATCGACAACGAGAACCAGCGCCCGGGCACCGGCGTGGCCGACATTGCCAACGCCAACCCGGAACTGGCGGCAATCGTCGCCGGCCACATGCATGTGAAGATCGACAAGGCGGTGGTCAACGGCGTCATCATCACCGAACCGGACAAATACGGCCGCGCGCTGTCACGCATCGATCTGCAATTTGAACGCCGCGACGGCAAATTCACGCTGCTCGACAAAAACAGCTACACCTACCCGATCAAAGGGCTGACGCCGGACAGCGCCATGCAGGCTCTCTACCAGCCGTATCATGACATTTTGCGCGCCAACGCCAACCGGGTGGTAGCGAAGCTGAGCGGCAGCGATCTGGTGCCTGCCGACGAGTTCCGCGGCATTCCTCAGGTGCACGTGCAGGACACCGGCATCAGCGCGCTGTTCCAACAGGCCGCCCGGCACTATGCGCCGCTGGCGCAGGTGATCGCCCTGCAGATCGACAACGATCGCGCCAAACTGGACGTCGGCGACATCAAGGCCAAGGATATCGCCTTTAACTACCAATACGCCGGTGGCGAGATCACCGTTTATCAGCTTAACGGTAAAGCGCTTAAACGCTACATGGAGTGGTCCGCCGGCTACTTCAATCAGCTGCAGCCGGGCGACGTCACCTACAGCTTTAACCCGGCGCGGCGTTCGTCCAAATATTCCACCAACGATTTCTTCGATGGCGTCACCTATACCATTGATCTGCGCCAACCCGCCGGTTCACGCATCGTCGATCTGCATCTGGCGGACGGCACGCCGGTCACGGACGACATGCCGATCCGTCTGGGCATGAACAGTTACCGCATGGGCCACCTGACGCAAAAGGGCGGCGCGCTGGAAGGGCAATCCTTCCCGGTGCTGTTCGACAGCAAAGCGCAGTACGGTGAAGAAGAAGGCACCATTCGCCACCTGGCCCTGCGCTACCTGACGGAAGTGAAACACGGCCAATACCAGGGCGTGCCGCCGCAGCGCTGGAAACTGATCGGCATGGAGGGATACGAACCGCAGCGGGCGATCGTTAAACGGCTGCTGAATGAAGGCGTTATTCAGGTGCCGACCACCGACGATGGCCGCTACACCAACGTCGCCTCGATCAACGTCAAAGACGCGCTGTTCCGCAACGCCGACGATTACCGCGCCGCCCTCGCCTCGCTGGAGCAGCAGCGGCAAGCCGCCGCGGATCCGGTGCAGCAGCGCCGCCTGCAGGATCGGATCGCGCTGATCAAGGCGCTCAACGTTTTCTGAGTTTCGCCCATAAAAAAGGCCACCCAATGGGTGGCCAAACATGTCGAGATATTGTTATTTCGTACTAGGTTCTTAGCGCTTCAGCACCGCTTTTACCGCATCGCCGATGTCCGCCAGGCTGCGAACGGTTTTCACGCCCGCCGCTTCCAGCGCAGCAAACTTCTCGTCCGCCGTGCCTTTGCCGCCGGCGATGATGGCGCCTGCGTGGCCCATACGCTTGCCTTTCGGCGCGGTCACGCCGGCGATGTAGCCGACAACCGGTTTGGTGACGTGTTCTTTGATGTAAGCCGCCGCTTCTTCTTCAGCGCTGCCGCCGATCTCACCGATCATCACGATTGCTTCGGTCTGCGGATCCTGTTGGAACATCTTCAGGATATCGATGAAGTTGGAGCCCGGGATCGGGTCGCCGCCGATGCCCACGCAGGTGGACTGGCCCAGACCGGCATCGGTGGTTTGTTTCACCGCTTCATAGGTCAGGGTGCCGGAGCGGGAAACGATGCCCACTTTGCCCGGCAGGTGGATGTGGCCAGGCATGATGCCGATTTTGCACTCGCCCGGGGTGATCACGCCTGGGCAGTTCGGCCCGATCATGCGCACGCCGGCTTCGTCCAGCTTCACTTTCACGGTCAGCATGTCCAGGGTCGGGATGCCTTCGGTGATGGTGATGATCAGTTTGATGCCGGCATCGATCGCTTCCAGAATGGAGTCTTTGCAGAACGGCGCTGGAACGTAGATGACAGAGGCCGTCGCGCCGGTCGCTTCAACCGCTTCGCGCACGGTGTTGAACACCGGCAGCCCCAGGTGCTGAGTGCCGCCTTTGCCTGGGGTGACGCCGCCAACCATTTTGGTGCCGTAAGCGATAGCTTGTTCGGAGTGGAAAGTCCCCTGGCTACCGGTGAAGCCCTGGCAAATTACTTTGGTGTTTTTATCGATTAAGATGGACATTATTTACCCTCCACTGCTGCAACAACTTGCTGAGCCGCATCAGTCAGGCTGGTCGCAGCAATGATATTCAGGCCGCTGTCCGCCAGTTTCTTGGCGCCCAGTTCGGCGTTGTTCCCTTCCAGGCGCACCACGACCGGGACGTTAACGCCCACTTCAGCCACTGCGCCGATGATGCCGTCAGCGATCAGATCGCAACGTACGATACCACCGAAGATGTTAACCAGAACCGCTTTCACCTTGTCGTCGGACAGGATGATTTTGAACGCTTCGGTCACGCGCTCTTTGGTCGCGCCGCCGCCTACGTCCAGGAAGTTGGCCGGTTCACCGCCGTGCAGTTTAACGATGTCCATGGTGCCCATCGCCAGACCGGCGCCGTTCACCATGCAGCCGATGTTGCCGTCGAGGGCAACGTAGTTCAGCTCCCACTGGGCCGCACGGGATTCACGCTCGTCTTCCTGAGAAGGGTCACGCATTTCACGCAGTTCAGGCTGACGGAACAGGGCGTTGCCGTCGGCGCCCAGTTTGCCGTCCAGGCACACCAGATCGCCCTGCTTGGTGATCACCAGCGGGTTGATCTCAACCATCGCCAGGTCGCGCTCCAGGAACAGCGTCGCCAGGCCCATGAAGATCTTGGCGAACTGGCTGACTTGCTTGCCGGTCAGGCCCAGTTTGAAGGCCAGCTCACGGCCCTGATAAGGCTGTGGACCCGCCAGCGGATCGATGGTCATTTTGTGGATCAGTTCTGGGGTTTCTTCCGCCACTTTCTCGATTTCCACGCCGCCTTCGGTAGACGCCATGAATACGATGCGACGGGTCGCGCGGTCTACGACGGCGCCCAGGTACAGTTCTTTATCGATGTCGGTCGCCGCTTCAACCAGGATCTGGTTAACCGGCTGGCCCAGCGCGTCAGTCTGGTAAGTCACCAGACGCTTGCCCAACCAGGCTTCCGCGAAAGCACGGATATCTTCTTTGCTGTTGACGACTTTAACGCCGCCCGCTTTACCGCGGCCGCCAGCATGAACCTGACATTTCACCACCCACGGGCCGGAGCCGATTTTGGATGCGGCTTCTTCTGCTTCACGCGGAGTGGTACAGGCGTAACCGGTCGGTGCCGGCATGCCATACCGAGCAAACAGCTGTTTTGCCTGATATTCGTGTAAATTCATGATGTTCTATCCATTCAGTTCTGAAGGTTTTTAGCCGGACCATTATTACGCGGTAAACCGCATGGTTTTCCGGCCACATAGCACAGAGTGCGGGCGCGGCACGCCGCGCCCGGCAAGGGTTACTAGACGTCCAGCAGCAGACGAGCCGGATCTTCCAGCATCTCTTTGACCGTCACCAGATAACCGACGGATTCCTTACCGTCGATCAGGCGGTGGTCATAAGACAGCGCCAGATACATCATCGGCTGGATCACCACCTGACCATTGACCGCCATTGGGCGATCTTTGATGGCGTGCATGCCCAGGATGGCGCTCTGCGGCGGGTTGATGATCGGGGTGGACATCAGCGAGCCGAATACGCCGCCGTTGGTAATGGTGAAGTTACCGCCGGTCAGCTCTTCCACGGTCAGTTTGCCGTCGCGGCCCTTAACGGCCAGCTCTTTGATTTTCTTCTCGATGTCAGCCATGCTCATGGCGTCTACATCGCGCAGTACCGGCGTCACCAAGCCGCGCGGGGTAGAAACCGCGATGCTGATGTCGAAGTAGTTGTGGTAAACCACGTCGGAACCGTCGATCGACGCGTTCACTTCCGGGAAACGCTTCAGCGCTTCAACCACCGCCTTGATGTAGAAGGACATGAAGCCCAGACGCACGCCGTGGCGTTTCTCGAAGGCTTCGCCGTACTGCTTGCGCAGATCCATGATCGGCTGCATGTTGATTTCGTTGAAGGTGGTCAGCATCGCGGTGCTGTTCTTCGCTTCCAGCAGACGCTCGGCGACGCGTTTGCGCAGGCGGGTCATCGGCACGCGTTTTTCGCTGCGGCCGGCCAGAGCCGGCTGCGGTGCGGCTTCAGCGGCGGCGGCCGGTTTGGCGGCGGCGCCGCCTTTGGCCAGGTGCGCTTCCACGTCTTCACGGGTGATGCGGCCACCCACGCCGGTGCCTTTGATGGCGCCGGCATCGAGGTCATGTTCGGCGATCAGGCGGCGAATCGCCGGGCTGAGCGCGTCATTGCTTTCTTCTTCCAGGCTCGCGGTCGCGCGCTGTGCAGGCGTGGACTCTTTCTCCTGGCTCTTCTCGGCGGTCGGTTTGCCGGAGCTGTCGCCTGGGCGAATGCGGCCGAGCAGCTGGCGAGACAGCACGGTCGCGCCCTCTTCTTCCACGATAGCATCGAGAATGCCCGCTTCACTGGCCGGCACTTCCAACACCACTTTGTCGGTTTCGATTTCAACCAGGACTTCATCACGCTGCACGCTGTCGCCCGGTTTTTTGTGCCAGGTGGCTACGGTCGCATCGGCAACCGATTCAGGAAGGTCAGGAACCAGAATATCTACGCTACTCATTTAGCTTTCCCTTAAGTTTTTTATCATCTGCTTGCCGGCCCCTCGGCCGGCAAGCGAGCGAACATTAGTCAATATTCAGCGCGTCGTTCACCAGAGCCTGCTGCTGCTTCTGGTGTACGGACATATAGCCCACCGCCGGAGAAGCGGAGGCCGGACGTCCTGCGTAACGTAAAGAAGCCCCGAACGGCACCACTTCACGGAAGTTGTGTTGGCTGCAGTACCAGGCGCCCTGGTTCAGCGGCTCTTCCTGACACCAGACGAAATCATGCACGTGCGAGTATTGCTCCAGCACGGCCTGCACGGCCTGATGCGGGAACGGATACAGCTGCTCGATGCGCACGATGGCCACGTCTTTCTGCTCGTTCTTGCGACGCTGTTCCAGCAGGTCGTAGTAGACCTTGCCGGAGCACAGCACGACGCGCTTGACCGCTTTCGGATCCAAGTCGTCGATCTCGCCGATCGCCGGCAGGAAGGTGCCGTTGGCCAGCTCGTCCAGCGAAGAAATCGCCAGCGGATGACGCAGCAGCGACTTCGGCGACATCACCACCAACGGACGGCGCATACCGCGCAGCGCCTGACGACGCAGCATATGGTAAACCTGCGCCGGCGTAGACGGGACGCACACCTGCATGTTCTGCTCTGCGCACAGCTGCAGATAGCGTTCCAGACGCGCGGAAGAGTGCTCAGGGCCCTGGCCTTCATAGCCGTGCGGCAGCAGCATCACCAGGCCGCACATACGGCCCCATTTTTGCTCGCCGGAGCTGATGAACTGGTCGATAACGACCTGTGCGCCGTTGGCGAAGTCGCCGAACTGCGCTTCCCAGATGGTCAGCGTGCGCGGTTCCGCCGTGGCGTAGCCGTATTCGAACGCCAGCACCGCTTCTTCAGACAGCACGGAGTCCCAGACCTTGAATTCGCCCTGGCCGCTGTGGATGTTCGCCAGCGGAACGTAGACCGAACCGTTTTTCTGGTTGTGCACCACCGCGTGACGGTGGAAGAAGGTGCCGCGGCCGGCGTCTTCGCCGGAGATGCGGATTGGAATGCCTTCATCCGCCATGGTGGCGTAGGCCAGCGTTTCGGCGGCGCCCCAGTCGAACGGCTTGTTGCCTGCGGCCATCTCGGCGCGGTCCGCGTAGATTTTCGCCACGCGCGACTGCATTTCGATCGCTTCCGGCACGGTGCTGATGCGGCGGCCCAGCTCCTGCAGGCGCTTCATCTCAACCTTGCTCGGGTACTCTTCGTCCCACTCGTGGTTCAGGTACGGCGACCAGGTGAAGGAGTGCAGGTTCATCGGACGCCACTCTTCAACCACGCAATCGCCGCGGTCGAGCGCATCACGATACAGGTTGACCATTTCCGTGGCATCTTCCAGGCTGGCCACTTTCTGTTCGGTCAGAACGTCAGCGTAGATTTTGCGCGGCGTAGGGTGTTTCTTGATCTTCTGATACATCACCGGCTGGGTGGCGCTCGGCTCGTCGGCCTCGTTGTGCCCATGGCGACGGTAGCAGACCAGATCGATCATCACGTCACGCTTAAAGGTGTTACGGAAATCCAACGCCAGGCGGGTGACGAAGGCCACGGCTTCCGGATCGTCCGCGTTAACGTGGAAGATCGGTGCCTGAACCATTTTGGCGATGTCGGTGCAGTATTCGGTAGAGCGCGCATCCAGCGGGTTGGAGGTGGTGAAACCAACCTGGTTGTTGATGACGATACGCACGGTGCCGCCCACTTCGTAGCCGCGAGCCTGAGACATGTTCAGGGTTTCCTGAACCACGCCCTGGCCAGTGATGGCGGCGTCGCCGTGGATGGTGATCGGCAGCACCATGTTGCTGCGCGCTTCGTCCAGACGATCGCGACGGGCGCGTACCGACCCCATGACCACCGGGCTGACGATCTCCAGGTGCGACGGGTTGAACGCCAGCGCCAGGTGAACCATGCCGCCTTCGGTTTCCACGTCGGAGGAGAAGCCCTGGTGATATTTCACGTCACCGGTGCCGAGGTGTTCTTTATGCTTGCCGGCGAATTCGTCGAACAGATCGGCCGGCTTTTTGCCCAGCACGTTGATCAGCACGTTCAGACGGCCGCGGTGGGCCATGCCCAACACCACTTCGCGCGTGCCGTTCTTGCCGGCGTGGCGCACCATCTCTTTGAGCATCGGCACCAGCGCGTCGCCGCCTTCCAGCGAGAAGCGTTTGGCGCCCGGGAATTTGGCGCCTAGGTAGCGCTCCAGGCCTTCCGCCGCGGTCAGCTCGTTCAGGAAACGGCGTTTTTCGTCGGCGGTAAAGCTGGCGCGCCCCACCACCGACTCGATGCGCTGCTGGATCCAGCGTTTCTCTTCGGTGTTGGTGATGTGCATGTACTCAGCGCCGATCGACCCGCAATAGGTCTGCTTCAGCGCGGCGTACAGATCGCCCAGCTTCATGGTTTCTTTGCCGATGGCGAAAGAGCCCACGTTGAAGGTTTCCTGGAAATCGGCTTCGGTCAGGTTGTGGTAAGCGGGATCAAGGTCAGGAACTTGCTCGCGCTGCCACAGGCCGAGCGGATCGAGGTTGGCATGCTGATGCCCGCGGAAGCGGAAGGCGTTGATCAGCTGCAGTACCTTGACCTGTTTGGCGTCGGTTTCCGGATCGGTGATGGTGGTGTTGTAGCGCGCGGAGTCTTTCGCCAGGCGGCGGAAGTAATCGCGCGTTTGAGAGTGAAGCTGATCGGGTTTGACACCCGCGGTTGGTAGCTGTTGAAAAATGGAACGCCAGCTATCTTCAACGGAACCCGGATCGGTTAAGAAGTCTTCATAGAGCTGCTCTATGTAAGACTGGTTCGCGCCCGCCAGATAGGAGGAATCCAGCCAGGCCTTCATTGCGCCGTTCTGCATCATGATCCCTTAAGCTTTGAAGCTTTAGTTTTCGCCGTGGTTAACATAATTACCGTGATGAATACGGTTTGCCGTAAAACGGTTCACTCGACGTACTTGCGGCCATGTCGGCCCGATACGTTCTGTTATGGACCTTGCGGTCCCTTACAAGGAACCTCTAAAAACCGGCGGAAGAACCAGGCTGCATAGCGCCGCAGCCGCGGGTCAGTTTTTAGAGGTTCCCTCCCCTATGGGACGTGCGCCGGAAAAGAGCCCGGCGCAGCATCTCATTCCGTTTATGCGCCGCGTTGCAGCAGCATGGACTTGATATGCCCGATCGCACGCGTCGGGTTCAAGCCTTTAGGACATACACTGACACAATTCATAATGCTATGGCAGCGGAAAACACTAAAAGCGTCGTCCAGATCATCTAAACGTTCTTGCGTTTCCGTGTCACGGCTGTCGATCAGGAAGCGATACGCCGCCAACAGACCGGCTGGGCCGATGAACTTGTCCGGGTTCCACCAGAACGATGGGCAAGAGGTCGAGCAGCAGGCGCACAGGATGCACTCGTACAGACCGTCCAGCTTGGCGCGCTGCTCCGGCGACTGCAGGTGCTCGCGCGCCGGCGGGTTCTTGCCGTCGTTCAGCAGGTAAGGCTTGATCTTTTCATACTGGGTGTAGAACTGCCCCATATCCACCACCAGATCGCGCACCACCGGCAGGCCCGGCAGCGGACGGATCACGATCTTGCCGTTGCCTTTGCGCAGCGACGAAACCGGAGTGATGCACGCCAGGCCGTTTTTACCGTTCATGTTCAGGCCGTCGGAACCGCACACGCCTTCGCGGCATGAGCGACGGAACGACAGGGTCGGGTCTTTTTCTTTCAGCTGGATCAACGCATCCAGCAGCATCATGTCACGGCCTTCTTCCGCTTCCAGGGTGTAGTCCTGCATGTGCGGGGCATCGTCGACATCCGGGTTGTAGCGATAAATGGAAAATTCGAGTTTCATCTGTCGATCTCCGCAATTAGTAAGAACGCACTTTCGGCGGGAATGCCGGGCGCAGCTTCGGTTGCATGTTCACTTCGCGGCGAGTCATGCTTTCCGATTGCGGCAGATACAGCGAATGGCACAGCCAGTTGGCGTCATCGCGTTCCGGATAGTCGAAGCGGCTGTGCGCGCCACGGCTCTCGGTACGGAAGTTGGCCGACACGGCGGTGGAATACGCGGTCTCCATCAGGTTATCCAACTCCAGGCATTCGATGCGCTGGGTGTTGAACTCGCTGGAGGTATCGTCCAGGCGTGCGTTCTTCAAACGTTCACGGATCACTTTCAGTTCTTCCAGGCCCTTGGCCATCGCATCGCCTTCGCGGAATACCGAGAAGTTGTGCTGCATGCAAGACTGCAGCGCTTTGCGAATTTCGACCGGGTCTTCGCCGGAACGGGTGTTGTTCCAACGGTTCAGACGATCCAGCGAGGCTTCCACGTCGGAGTCGCTGGCGTCACGGCTCACGCCCTGCTCTTCCAGCGATTCCTGCAGGTGCATGCCGGCGGAACGGCCGAACACCACCAGGTCCAACAGCGAGTTGCCGCCCAGGCGGTTGGCGCCGTGCACCGATACGCAGGCGATTTCGCCCACGGCGAACAGCCCCGGGATCACCACGTCTTCGCCTTTCTCGTTCACGGTCAGAGCCTGGCCGGTCACCTTGGTCGGAATGCCACCCATCATATAGTGACAGGTTGGGATAACCGGGATCGGCTCTTTCACCGGATCGACGTGCGCGAAGGTGCGGGACAGTTCCAGAATGCCCGGCAGGCGGGATTCCAGCACCTCTTTGCCCAGGTGATCCAGCTTCAGCTTGGCGTGCGGGCCCCAAGGACCGTCGCAGCCGCGGCCTTCGCGGATTTCGATCATGATCGAACGGGCAACCACGTCGCGGCCCGCCAGATCTTTGGCGTTCGGCGCATAACGCTCCATGAAGCGCTCGCCGTGCTTGTTCAGCAGGTAGCCGCCTTCGCCGCGGCAGCCTTCGGTCACCAGCACGCCCGCGCCGGCGATGCCGGTCGGGTGGAACTGCCACATTTCCATGTCCTGCACCGGCACGCCGGCGCGCAGCGCCATGCCGACACCGTCGCCGGTGTTGATGTGGGCGTTGGTGGTGGACTGGTAAATGCGGCCAGCGCCGCCGGTCGCCAGCACGGTGGCCTTGGCTTTGAAGTAAACCACTTCACCGGTTTCGATGCAGATAGCCGTGGTGCCGACCACCGCGCCGTCCTGGTTTTTCACCAGATCAAGCGCATACCACTCGGAGAAGATGGTGGTGTGGTTTTTCAGGTTCTGTTGATACAGGGTGTGCAGCAGCGCATGGCCGGTACGGTCGGCTGCGGCTGCGGTACGTGCCGCCTGCTCGCCGCCGAAGTTCAGCGACTGGCCGCCGAACGGGCGCTGATAGATGCGGCCGTCGTCCAGACGAGAGAACGGCAGCCCCATGTGTTCCAGTTCCAGAATCGCTTCCGGGCCGGTTTTACACATATATTCGATGGCGTCCTGGTCACCGATATAGTCGGAACCTTTCACCGTGTCGTACATATGCCATTCCCAGTTGTCCTCGTGGCTGTTGCCCAGCGCGACAGTGATGCCGCCCTGTGCGGACACGGTATGGGAACGGGTCGGGAAAACTTTGGACAGCAGGGCACAGGTCGAGCCCGCTTGGGAAATTTGCAGCGCGGCACGCATGCCCGCACCGCCGGCGCCGATTACGACGGCATCAAACTCTCTGACTGGCAGTTTCATTTAAGCACCCCACACTACGATTGTTCCGTACAGTAAATAGACCAGCAACGCGACCACGACAGCCAGCTGCAACACCAGGCGAACCGCCAGCGGCTTGACGTAGTCCGTCAGCACCTGCCACAGCCCGATCCAGGCGTGCACCAGAATCGACAGCAGGGTCAGCAGAGTGAACACTTTCGTAATGGAAGTGGCGAAGAAACCGCGCCAGATGTCATAAGTGAGTTCCGGAGCCGTGACGAAAAAGCCCAGGATATACAGGACGTACAGGGTAATGATGATAGCGGAAGCGCGCAGCAGCAGCCAATCGTGCACGCCGTTGCGCCCTAATGCAGAAACGTTGTTTACCATACGAGGACTCCAGCCAGAACTGACAGCACGACGGTCAGACCGATCGCCACCTGGGCGGAACGGGTGCCGGCGGCCAAACTCTCTTCGATGTAGCCAAAATCCATTAACAAGTGACGGATGCCACCGCAAATGTGATAGGCCAGCGCCGTGAGGATGCCCCAGAATATGAATTTGACGATGAAGCTATTCATGATGGCGGCCGCCTGCAGGAACCCCTCTTGGGAAGAGAGTGACAGGCCCAGCAGCCAGAGGAGGATACCCACGGCAACGAAGGTAATTACGCCAGAGACTCGGTGTAAGATAGACGCTATCGCAGTTACGGGGAACCGGATCGTTTGCAGATCCAAGTTGACAGGTCGTTGTTTTTTCACGTATTTGCCCACACAGCTCTTATTATTTTCCTTCCTCCGGGCCTGGGCGGGGATCAGACAGCGTTAAGAGCCTAAAACCCTTACACGTCACGCGCTCAAACATCAACATCCTCTGTGCTCAAACGGCGCGCATTTATAACGCTGGGTGCTCCTACTTCAGGGTAATCCGGAGACCTGGCGGCAGTATAGGAGGATCACATTCTGATTACAATTCTCATACAACCGCTTTGATAACATTTCCCCCGAACAGTGATTCAGATCACGGATTTCACAATTAGTGCAAAATTAATTATCTGATTTGACAAGAGATCAACATTTCCATTACATATAGGGGCACAAACGGTCCTATGATGCGCTATGGGTCAGCAGATACACTTCCTCCCGGGTTCGAGTTATGCAACAGTGTATTTGGCGAACCTATCCCAATAGCCGTTGTTTCCCGCTCGAGTTTGCCGGCGTCTAAAGCAAATAAAGCACACAAAAACAGATTATTGGGATAGGTTCACATCTCTTCGAACAGCTCATAGGTAAGATTAACAGACTATAACGAATTACTATGAATCGTTAACAACTGGTCACCCGTCTCGTTCGCCTGGTCAGCACTCTGTACCCTACCCGCGCACAGTTGCGCAGTCGCTCACAGAGTTAGCGTCCGCACCATTTTTTTGCGGGCAACCTGCAGAGATTTAAGGTATTTCAGTTGTTAGTGGTTTTTAAAATAAGGCGCTAAGGAGACAGTAAATGACTGATAAGAAAGCGACGCTAACCATTAACGACAGCGAAGCTCCGATCGAACTGGGCGTATTGACACCGACACTGGGCCCTGATGTCCTCGATGTCCGCGCTCTGGGTTCCAAAGGTTATTTCACATTTGATCCCGGCTTTACCTCCACCGCTTCTTGCGAATCCAAGATTACCTTCATCGACGGCGACAAAGGCGTGCTGCTGCACCGCGGCTTCCCTATCGAGCAGCTGGCGAAAGAATCTTCCTACCTGGAAGTGTGCTATATCCTGCTGTACGGCGAGACCCCAACGCCGGAAGAATTCGAAACCTTCAAGACCACCGTGACCCGCCACACCATGATCCACGACCAGATCACCCATCTGTTCCGTGGCTTCCGTCGCGACTCGCACCCGATGGCGGTGCTGTGCGGCGTGACCGGCGCGCTGGCGGCGTTCTACCACGATGCGCTGGACGTCAACAACGAGCGTCACCGTGAAATCACCGCGTTCCGTCTGCTGTCCAAAATGCCGACCGTGGCCGCGATGTGCTACAAATACTCCCTGGGCCAGCCGTTCGTTTACCCGCGCAACGATCTGTCCTACGCCGGCAACTTCCTGCACATGATGTTCGCCACCCCGTGCGAAGAGTACGTGGTGAACCCGGTACTGGAACGCGCCATGGATCGCATCCTGATCCTGCACGCCGACCATGAGCAGAACGCCTCTACCTCAACCGTGCGCACCGCCGGCTCTTCCGGCGCCAACCCGTTCGCCTGCATCGCGGCCGGCATCGCCTCCCTGTGGGGGCCGGCGCACGGCGGCGCCAACGAAGCGGCGCTGAAAATGCTGGAAGAGATCAAGACCGTCGAGCACATTCCGGAATTCATCAAGCGCGCCAAGGACAAGAACGACTCCTTCCGCCTGATGGGCTTCGGCCACCGCGTGTACAAGAACTACGATCCGCGCGCCACCGTGATGCGCGAGACCTGTCACGAAGTGCTGAAAGAGCTGAACAAGAAGGACGACAACCTGCTGCAGGTGGCGATGGAGCTGGAACACATCGCGCTGAACGACCCGTACTTCATCGAGAAGAAACTGTACCCGAACGTCGACTTCTACTCCGGCATCATCCTGAAGGCGATGGGCATTCCTTCTTCCATGTTCACCGTGATCTTCGCCATCGCGCGCACCATCGGCTGGATCGCCCACTGGAACGAAATGCACGACGAAGGCATCAAAATTGCCCGTCCGCGTCAGCTGTACACCGGCTATGCCGAGCGTGATTTCAAATCCCAGCTGAAAACCAAGTAAGCCGCTTCCCCGGCTGAAACCGCACAGCGCCGCCCCTTCGGGCGGCGTTTTTTTTTGCTTATTTCTGGCAGCCCGGGCACCAATAAAACGGCCGCGACGACAGGTCGGTACGCACGATCATCCCACCGCAGCGCTCACAGGGCTCGCCGCTGCGATGAAACACCTTGAAGCGAAACAGCGCGCCGTGATGGCGGTTGTCATCCGCCTGCCCGCGCGTCTGGTAGGAAAGGCGCGGCACCGCCAGCAATGCCTCCGCCAGGTGGCGCAGCGCCTCTGGCGCCAGATCCTGTGGTTTGTGCTGCGGCGCCAACTCGGCCTGCCACAGGATTTCGGCGCGCAGATAGTTGCCCAATCCGGCGAGAAACGCCTGGTCGAGCAGCATGCCGCTCAGCTGCCGGCGGCGAAAACGCGGCGTCAGCAACCGCTCCACCACATCGTCTACCGTCAGCGACATGTCCAACACGTCAGGGCCGATGCGTTGCAAAAACGGGTGTTGCTCTATTTCCTCGCGCGGCCCGACGGTAATGTCGGAAGCGCTGTAGAGCAATATCGCGCGGTGGGCGGTTTCCAGCCGCACCCGCAGATCGCGCTTGGTCTCCGGCGTCTCCCCCGCCGCCGCCACTTTCCACACGCCGTACAGCTGGTTATGGCTGTACATCGTCAGCCCGTTGGAAAAGTGGGTCAACAGCGCCTTGCCGCGCGGCTCGATGGCGACGATGCGCTCGCCGAGCAAACGCTGGCGATAGTGCTTCAACTGAGGAAAAGCGAAATCGACGGCGGTCAGCGGCTGATCGATCACCGCCGCCGCCAGTTTGTCCGCCGCCCGGCGGATCTCCGGTCCTTCCGGCATAGACCACTCCTTGCGTAGACCCGGCGCAGCCCGATGCGCCGGGGATTCTCTTGATTAATGCGTTGCGCCGCCCGCCACTTTCAGATCGTGTTCCACCTGCAACGCGATGGAAACGGCCAGCTCCAGCGCAAACAGCACCGTCGAGGCCGCCATGCTCGGTGCGCCGGGGTGCGCCGCCGCCTGTTCCGGCAGGTACGGGATATGAATAAACCCGCCCTTCACCTCGCGCTGGCCGCTCAACCGGTGCAGCAGGCCGTACATGACATGGTTGCACACGTAGGTGCCGGCGGTCTGCGAAACGGAGGCCGGAATGCCGGCCTCGCGCATCGAGCTGACCATCGCCTTGATCGGCAAGGTGCTGAAATAGGCCGCCGGGCCGCCGGCGACGATCGGCTCATCCACCGGCTGCTGCCCCTGATTATCGGGGATACGTGCGTCGTCGACGTTGATCGCCACCCGTTCAATCGTGATGTCGGTGCGGCCGCCGGCCTGGCCGACAGCCAGCACCATCAGCGGCTGCACCTCGTCGATCGCCGCATTGAGCGCCTCCAGCGCCGCGCCGAACACGCACGGCAGCTGGCGCGCCACAATGCGCGTACCCACCAGCTCCATATCATTGAGCTGCTTCACCACTTCCCAGGAAGGGTTGAGCCGCTCGCCGCCAAACGGCTCAAAGCCGGTAATCAATACTTTTTGCATCCTTACTCCTACAGGAACATCAGGAAATACAGCAGGAACACGTTAACCAATAGCAGCAGCACGCCGGTCGGCACCTGCGCCTTGATCACCGCATTCTTGTCCGGCAGCTCCAGCAGCGCCGCCGGCACAATGTTGAAGTTCGCCGCCATCGGCGTCATCAGGGTGCCGCAATAGCCGGAGAACATGCCGATCGCCGCCATCACCGCCGGGTTGCCGCCGTGCTGCAGCACCAGGATCGGAATGCCGATGCCGGCGGTGACGATCGGGAACGCGGCGAAGGCGTTACCCATCACCATGGTCAGCACCGCCATACCGATAGCGTAGACCGCCACGGCGATGAAGCGGTTATCCACCGCCAGATACTCTTGGGTCAAATGCGAGATCGCGGTGCCGACGCCGGCGACGGTAAACAGCAGGCCAAGCGTGGCGAGGATCTGCGGCAGAATGAACGCCCAGCCGATCGAATCCAGCAGGCGCCGCGCTTCCTGTATCGGCTGCAACGCCTTCTCATGGGTCATTTTCACCGCGATCGCCAGGCCGATCAGGCAGCCGACGGTCATAGAGAACAGGGTGATCAGTGTCGCATGGTTACCGCTGCCGAACACCGCGCTTTGCAACGCCGGAATATTGTTGAACAGCAGCACGCCGATCACCGTCACCACCGGGATCGCCAATGCGGGGATAAACAGCTTGTTGCCCAGGCGCTTGGCGCTGGCCTCGCGCTCCTGCGGCGTTCGCTGATGATAGCTGCCGAGGCGCACGCCGCCGAAGCCGGCGATCAGGGCCATCACCACCACCACCACGCCAACGATGATGTGCAGCATGCGTTTCTCGTTGCTGCCTTCGCCGAGCACGTCGCCCAGCAGGCGGTAAGTCCAGTCGCCGACCAGGAACACCAGGCCGTACAGCCCCCAAAACAGCCCGGTGGTGATGCGGCGCGGGTTGGCGCGATCGCGGAAGGACATCACCGCCACAATCAGCAGCACCGCGCCGGCCAGCCAGTAGAGATATTGTTGCTGGAAGTTCATCGTGCTTCCCCCTTCGCCTGCAGCGCCGCCTGATTCAGCTGCGCCAGCTCGGCACTCAGCTGTTTATCCATCCGATACAGCCGGAAGGCGTGGATCAGGAAAGCGAAAATGGCGGTCGGAATGCCCCACAGCGCGATATGCAGCGGCTCGGTCTGAATGCCGCCGGACTCCAGCATAAAGTTGTGCATGAAGATGATCGCGCCGAAGGCCACGAAGATATCTTCGCCGAAGAACAGCCCGACGTTGTCGGTGGCGGCCGACATGGCGCGCAGGCGGTGGCGGGTACGCTCCGGCAGCTCGCCGTAACGGTTTTCCGTCGCCCCTTCCGCCATCGGCGCCAGCAGCGGCCGCACCATCTGCGGGTGCCCGCCCAGGCTGGTCAGCCCCATCGCCGCGGTGATCTCGCGCACGAACAGGTACACGATCAGCAAACGGCCGGCGGTGGCGCTTTTGATCCTGGCGATCCACGCCTGCGCCCGCTCTTTCAACCCGTGGCGCTCCAGCAGGCCGATCACCGCCAGCGGCAGCAGCAGGATCAGCGGCAGGTTGCGGGTATTGAGAAAGCCCTCGCCGAGCTTTTCCAGAATGACGTCCAGCGGCATCAGCGCCGCCAGACCGGTAATGATGCCGGCGGCGATCACCACTAGCACCGGGTTGAAACGCAATACAAACCCGACCACGATAGCGGCGATGCCGATCAGTGGCCAGAGATTCACGGCCTGTTCCATAGTCTTCCCTCGATATTTTCTAATAGTTTTTTGCTTGTGATGTTGTGTCTTGCTTTACTGCTCAGCGCTGACGCGGATCCCCTGCTGAACAAAACTGTCCCGCAGCTTGCGCGCATACGCCAGCGCATGCTCGCCGTCCCCATGCAGGCAGACGGTCTCCGCCTGTACGGCGGTCCAAACGCCATCGACGCTGCGCACCCGGTGATGGCGCACCATCTCCAGCGTTTGCGCCAGCGCCTGTTCGTCATCCTCGATAAGCGCCCCCGGCAAACCGCGCGGCACCAGCGTGCCGTCGGCCTGATAACCGCGATCGGCGAACACCTCCTGCCGGGTGGTCAGACCGAGCCGTTGCCCGGCGCGGATCAGCTCGCTGCCGGCCAGCCCCACCAGCCGCAGCGCCGGATCGACCGCCTGCACCGCCCGGGCGATGGCTTCTGCCAGCGCCGGCTCAACCGCCGCCTGGTTGTACAGCATGCCGTGCGGCTTAACATGCACCATCACCCCGCCCTCGGCGCGGGCGATGGCCGCCAGCGCCCCGAGCTGATACACCACCTGCGCGTACACCGTTTCCGGCGGCAGCTGCATGCGAGTGCGGCCGAAATTCTCCCGATCGGGAAAACTCGGGTGGGCGCCGATCGCCACGCCGTACTGCAATGCCCAGCGCACCGACTGACGCATGGTCTGCGCATCGCCGGCGTGGAAGCCGCAGGCGATGTTGGCCGAGCTCACCAATTGCAACAGCGCCTGGTCGTTGGCGCAGCCTTCGCCGAGATCGGCGTTCAAATCAACGATCATGTAACCCCCAGGCAATCTGTCGAAGGAAAAGATCCTGCTCGGCCTTGGCGCGCTGCGCCTCGGCCAGTGAACAGAGCACGAAATGGATCGGTTCGCCGAGACGGATCTGCGCCAAATGGTAAAGATCGGCTTCGATCACGCAGGCGATGCGCGGGTAACCGCCGGTGGTTTGCGCATCGGCCATCAGCACGATCGGCTGGCCGTTGTGCGGCACCTGCACCACGCCGGGCATCAGGCCGTGCGACAGCATCTCTCTGTCGGTGGTGCGAGCCAGCGGCGTGCCGCCGTGCAAACGGTAGCCCATGCGGTTACTCTGCGGGCTGAGCTGCCAGGCGGCGCGCCAAAACGTATCTTGCGCCTCTTCGCTGAATTCGGCGTACTCCGGCCCCGGCAACGCACGGATGCGATTGGTGAACAGCAGTTGCTTCACGCCGCAGGAATGTTGCGGTTGAGCGGCGGAGTTGCCGAGCGGCAACCGGTCGCCGTCCTTCAGATTACGCCCCTCGCATCCGCCAAAGGCGGCTTTCATGTCGGTGCTGCGCGAGCCCAGCATTTCCGGCACGGCGATACCGCCGGCGATCGCGAGATAACTGCGCATGCCGCGTTTCGGCGTGCCCAGCGTCAGCCGCTGCCCCTTTTTCACCGGATAGCGCCAGCCGGTCCACAGCGGCTTGCCGTCCAGCTGCGCGTCGCAGCCGGCGCCGGTCAGGGCGATCCAGCCGGGACGGGTAAACTCGGCGCTGAACTGGCCGAGCGTGATCTCCAGCCCGGCGGCCTCCGGCGCGTTGCCCACCAGCAGGTTGGCGATCTTCAGCGCCGGTTGATCCAACGCGCCGCCGGTGCTGATGCCCAGACGGCGAAATCCTTCACGGCCCAAATCCTGCACCGTGGTATAGATGCCGGCGCGCAGAATAATCAGCATACGCCCTCCTTGTGCGGCACAAAGCGTACGCTATCGCCCGGGCGCAGCAGCGTCGGCGGCATTTCATGCGGATTGAACAGCGCCAGCGGCGTGCGGCCAATCAGCTGCCAGCCGCCGGGCGTCACCTGCGGATAGATGCCGGTCTGGCCGCCGCCGATGCCGACGGAACCGGCCGCCACCGCCAGACGCGGTTCAGCGCGGCGCGGCGTCGCCAGTTGTTCCGGCATGCCGCCCAAATAGGAGAAGCCCGGCTGAAAGCCGAGGAAATAGACCACATAGGCCGCCGCCGCGTGGCATTCCACCACCTGTTGCGGCGTCATGCCGGTATGACGCGCCACCTCATCCAGGTCGGGGCCCTGTTCCCCGCCGTAGATAACCGGAATATCCACCTGACGCGATTCCGGCGTCAGGCGCTCTTTGCTCTCCCACCCCTGCTGCAGCAATGCCAGCATCGCTTCGGCGTCGGCCTGCGGCGTATGCAGCAACAGCGTCAGGTTATTCATCCCCGGCACCACTTCCCGCACGTCGGGGTGGTGATTCAGCTTTTCCGCCAGCGCCCAAATGCGCTGCTGGCTCGGTAACGTCACCGGCGGCGACAGTTCAAGCACTACCGCTCTTTCACCCAACAGGTAATAACGTGCTTGTTGCACCCTTATTCTCCTTATTATCGCGCTGAAAAACACACCAGTTATGCGTGACGCGGCCCCGGCTGTCAATAGAACGCAACCATAAGGAAAATAAGGAAATAGCGCGGTAAAAGGATTCAGCCGGCGCGCAGGCCGGTCTGGATCCGGGGAAGAAAAAGATCAGGCGGGATTCGGGATATCGATAAAGGTCACATCAAAGCCGTGGTGCTGGGCCAGCCAGTCCCCCAACGCCTTCACGCCGCCGCGCTCGGTGGCGTGGTGACCGGCGGCGAAGAAATGCACGCCCATTTCGCGCGCGCTGTGAATGGTCTGCTCAGAGACTTCACCGCTGATGAACGCATCGACGCCGAAGCGCGCCGCGCTGTCGATAAAGCCCTGGCCGCCGCCGGTGCACCAGGCCACTCGGCGAATATGCTCAGGCGCGTTATCGCCGCAGTGCAGCACCGCGCGCCCCAGCCGGCTTTCGATGCGCTGTTGCAGCGCTTCGCCGGTCAGCGGCTGTTCGAATTCCCCGTGCGGCACCAGCGGCTCGATTTCACCAATCACCCGAATGCCCAGCGCCTGCGCCAGCTGCGCGTTGTTGCCCAGCACCGGATGCGCGTCCAGCGGCAAATGATAGCCGTACAGGTTGATGTCGTGGGTCAACAGCGTTTTCAGGCGGTTGCGCTTCATGCCGCGCACCGCCGGTGCCTCGTTTTTCCAGAAATAGCCGTGATGCACGATAATCGCGTCGGCCTGATGCGCCACCGCGGCGTCCAGCAGCGCCTGACAGGCGGTGACGCCGGTCACGATGCGCTGTACATGCGCACGCCCCTCTACCTGCAAACCGTTGGGGGCGTAGTCCTGAAACGCCGCGGCGTTCAGTTCCGTGTTGATCAGTTGTTCCAGATCGAGGTTACGCATTCTCTTCTCTCTTCATAGTCAAAATGTCTGCCGGTCGCCCTGCGCCATCAGGATGAATTTCACCCCCAGATCGTTGCCCTGCGCCAGCTGCTGCGCAATGGCGGCGCGCGTGTCTTCGCCCTGCTTCAAGCTGGGCTTGATGTGGCTGATCACTACCGGCAGACCGTTCAGCGAGCCTTCACCGCCGCTGTACTGCGTCAGGTTCTTCAGCTCCTTCAGCAGCCAGGCCGGCGTCAGATGGCCGTACAGATGTTTGTCCTCCACCCCGTTGGGGTAAGAGGTTTCGATAATCATGCCCTTGAGCTTTTTCTGCTCGACAAGCGGCCCCAGCACGCGCCAGACGGTATCGAGATCGCGCGACTGCTCCACCTTATCCGGCCCGGTATCGCCGAAATAGGCGAAGAACTCGTTGCCGTTGGAAATCAGCAGCATCGACGACGGGTAGCGATCGTGGCTGAGCGGATACATCACGCCGGTCAACCCGGTCAGTCCGAGGGTAAACCGCTGCTGCGGCCGCACCGTTTGCAGCCGGTAGGTGCCCAGCCGCGCACCATTGCCGGCATCGGTAAAGTTCGGCCAGGCCTTCCAGTTAAAGTAATGGTTGCGCAGGGTCAGCACGGTGTCCGCCTGGGCGTAAACGGTTTTTTTATTGTCTTCCGGCGAGCCGACGATCAGCCCCGCCACGTGGTCCAGATGGCCGTGGCTGATAAAGTAGCTGCCGATCAACTGCCGAAACACGTAGCCCTGCGGCGTATAAGGCGCGGCCAGCTCGGGCGTCACCTGCGGGAAGCTGCCCTTCTCCAGCCCTTTGGCGATGCCCGGCAGCAGCGAACCGGCGTCCAGCGCCACATACTGCGGCTGATTGTCGCTGCGGATCAGGTAGGAAGTCAGGTTGCCGTCGCTGACGCCGCCGTCGACGCCCAGCGCCACCACGTCAAAGCCGGCGATCGCCAGCGCGGAATAGCCGCTCAGGCACAGGGCCAGCACCTTTTTCATCATTGCGTCGCTCCTTGCAGTTGCCTCAAGACTCTCCCCGTTTCGCCGCCTCGAACGCCGCCAGCGTCTCCAGGCGGGCTTGCTTATGATCGACGATCGGCAGCGGGTAATTCAGCACGCATGGCTGCTTTTCCGCCCAGCGGTGGGGATGATGGATGTCATTGTCGGGCACATCCGCCAGTTCCGGCAACCATTTACGGATAAAAGTGCCTTGTGGATCAAAACGTTCACCCTGGGTGGTCGGGTTGAAGATGCGGAAATACGGCGCGGCGTCGGTGCCGGTGGAAGCCGCCCACTGCCAGCCGCCGTTGTTGGCCGCCAGATCCCCGTCCAGCAGTTGCGACATGAAGTAGCGCTCCCCGGCGCGCCAGTCGATCAGCAGATCCTTCACCAGGAAACTGGCGCTGATCATGCGCAGCCGGTTATGCATCCAGCCGGTAGCGTTCAGCTGGCGCATGGCGGCATCGACGATCGGATAGCCGGTCTCGCCCCGCTGCCAGGCCTGCAGCTTCGCCGCGTCATCGCACCAGCGCACTTTGTCCGTCCAGGCGATAAACGGCCGATGGCGGCACAGCTCGGGATAGGCCACCAGCAGATGGCGGTAGAACTCGCGCCAAATCAGCTCGTTCAGCCAGGCGAAAGCGCCGCTCTCGCGATCTTCCAGCAGCTGCGGGCATTCGGCGCGCAGGCGGTTAAAACACTGGCGCGGCGACAGCGCGCCGATCGCCAGATAAGGCGACAGGCTGCTGGTGCCGGCGATGGCGGGCAGATCGCGCTGGCGAAGGTAATCCTGCACTTGCTCACGACAAAAGGCGCGCAGCCTCTGTAGCGCGGCCTCCTCGCCGGCGGGATAGTCATTCCCGATGTCCGCCGCGGGATAATCGAACGCCGCCGGCGCTTCAGGCGCTGGCAACGCGCCATCGGCACGGATCTTCGGCGCCGGCAGGCAGCTCACGTCGGACTCAGCCAGGCGCTGAATAAAGGCGTTGCGAAACGGCGTATAAACCTTGTACATCTCGCCGCCGCCGGTTAGCACGCTGCCCGGCGGCAACAGCAGGCTGTCATCAAAACCGTGGCACGTTACCCGTCCATTCAACTGCTGCTCCAGCCGCGCATCGCGGCGCCGTTCATTCAGTTCGTACTGGCGATTGTAAAACAGCGCGTCCACCTGCTCTCGCCGGCAATAGTCCGCCAGCCAGTCGATCGATGCAGCAAAGTCCGAACAGGCATGGCAATGCAGCGCAATGCCCTTTTGCGCCAGCGCCTGCTGTACCGCCCGCAGGCTGGCGTGGATCAGCGCCGCCTGCCGCGGCGCCATCTCATGCTGCCGCCACTGCTGCGGGGTGGCGATAAACACCGCCAGCACCCGGGCTTTGGGATCGCTGCAGGCAGCATGCAACGCTTTGTTGTCGGTGATACGCAGATCGTTACGCAACCAGACCAGATGCGTGGTCATAAAATTCCCTTGTCAATCAATGGCCGTAACGCAAACGCAGCGCCTCCGGATAAGGTTCGAAATAGCGTTGTTCCGCCAGATAACTGTCGGGGTATTCCGCCATGTAATGCTTAAGCAAGGCGATCGGCGCCAGCAGCGGCTGCATGCCCTGCCGGTAGCGGTCGATCAGGTGCGCCAGCTCCTGGCGCTGCGCCGCGCTGAGCTGGCGGCGGAAGTACCCCTGCACGTGCATCAGCACGTTGGTATGGTTGCGGCGCGTCGCCTTGTGCGCCAACAGCGCCATCAGGCGGCTGCGGTACTCCACGGCGAAGGCCTCCAGCGAGTCCCAGCGATGAATGTCGGCGACGAAACGCCCCAGTTCGCGGTACGCCGGCTGCGAATGCGCCAGCAGCGACAGCTTGTAGCGGCTGTGAAACGCGATCAGCCCACCGCGGGTCAGCCCCTGGCGCCACAGCATATTCAACTCATACAGCGCGTACACCCGTTCAATGAAGTTTTCCCGCAATGCCGCATCCTGCAATCGTCCGTCTTCTTCCACCGGCAGCCACGGCATCTGACGCAGCAGTTCGGCGGTAAACAGCCCGACGCCGTTTTTACGCGAGTCCTTGCCGTTCTCACTGTAGACCCGCACCCGCTCCAGGCCGCAGCTCGGCGACTTGGCGCAGACGATATAACCGCACAGGTGCTGCAACGCGGCCACGCGCTGCGTGGAGAAACTGCGCATCTCCTCGGTCAGATCCACGCCGGCGTCGTTGCTGTAGCGCATCGCCGGCCAGGGCTGCGCCTGTTTCACCAGGCGCAGCGCCGGGCGCGGCGTGGGCAGGCCGATCGCCATTTCCGGGCATACGGGCTCAAAGCGCACATAGGGCGCCAACTGTTCCACCGCGAAGGCCAGCCGCTTGTGGCCACCGTCGAAACGCACCGCGTCGCCCAGTAAACAGGCGCTGATGCCGATAGGGATCTTGTCACTCATACCGTTCTCTCGTGGTGTTGGTCGATGGGGAAAGTGTAGAAGAATGGCTTGCCAAATACGACCTTGCGCTTGACGGCAGCGGGCTTGGGGCATAAAAAAACCCCCGCCGCAGGGCGAGGGTTGTTCGTGAGTCGGCAGTGACTCAGTAGAAATCGCAGGACGCCAGTTCCGCCTGCTGCAGCCAGACCGGCTTATCGCTGGTTTTTGACCAGACGCGATGCAGGTAGCTGTAAAAACGCCCGCGATCGCTGCGGAACAGCATCACCGGCAGGGCCAAAATGCCCGCGATCACTACTGCGCTGCGGCGCAGGAGAATCCGATGCAGTGAATAAGCGTGATAGGTCGTAGACATGCGAACCTCCTTAAAAACGCCTGCCGTTGATTTGTCAGGGAAAACGGCGTCGGCGTATCAAATGAACAATCGGTAATTTGGTAACTGGACAAAATTTTAGCGCACTTGATGAAAGTTTACTACTCATCCGACCACTAAATCGCACAAAAAATCGCTAATCACCGCAGCGATTCGTAATTTTGTTACAATCAAGTTAATTTTTAACTAACCATGGGTTACATTGTGGTTATTATTCGGTTCTTCATCCCACGCCCCAGCCCCGGCTTATTCACACATCAGGCGCAATCTCGCCGCCAACCTGCTACTTGAAATGCTCAATTTCCGCTGAAATTTCAGCCATTTTTATATTTTTTTTACACCCGCCCGCGCGATTTTTTCATCTTCTTTCTACCCCGCTCCCTACACTGCCTCTATCAAAAACAACACCTCTGGAGGTGTCCCGTGAGTTTCAGCGTTATTGGTGGTGCGCTGTTGGTTCTGCTGCTGTTGGCCTATCTGGTCTACGCCCTGTTTAACGCGGAGGATTTCTGATGGCGGCTTCAGCCTTTTTACTGATCGCCAGTTTCCTGCTGGTGCTTCTGCTGCTGGCCCGGCCGCTGGGCGGTTTTATGGCGCGCCTGATCGAAGGTGAGCCGCTGCCTGCGCTGCGCGCAGTGGAAGCTGGCGTCTGGCGCGCCTGCGGCATCCGCCCCACCGAGATGAACTGGTGGCAGTACGCGCTGGCGATCCTGGCGTTTAACCTGCTCGGCCTGGCACTGCTGTTCGCCCTGCTGATGGCGCAGGGCTCGCTGCCGCTCAACCCGCAAGGCTTCCCTGGCCTCTCCTGGGATCTGGCGCTCAACACCGCCGTCAGCTTCGTCACCAACACCAACTGGCAAGCCTACAGCGGTGAAAGCGCCCTCAGCTATTTCAGCCAGATGGCCGGGCTGGCGGTGCAGAACTTCGTTTCCGCCTCCACCGGCATCGCCGTGGCCTTTGCGCTGATCCGCGCCTTTACCCGCCGCGCCGGCAAGACCGTCGGCAACGCCTGGGCCGATCTGTTCCGCATCACGCTGTATGTGCTGCTGCCGATCGCGCTGCTGATCGCCCTGTTCTTCGTCAGCCAGGGCACGCTGCAAAACTTCCTGCCTTACCTGCACGTCACCACGCTCGAAGGCGCGCAGCAGACGCTGCCGATGGGGCCGGTCGCTTCGCAGGAAGCGATCAAGATGCTCGGCACCAACGGCGGGGGGTTCTTCGGCGCCAACTCGGCGCACCCGTTCGAAAACCCGACCGTGCTGACCAACTTCGTGCAGATGCTGGCCATCTTCCTGATCCCCTGCGCGCTGTGCTTCTCCTTCGGCCAGCTGGCCGGAGAAAACCGTCAGGGCCACGCGCTGATCTGGGCGATGGCGCTGATCTTCGTGGTGGCGGTGGTGGTGGTGATGGTTGCCGAGCTGGCGGGCAACCCGCACCTGAGCGCGCTGGGCGCCGACAGCAACATCAATATGGAAGGCAAAGAGTCGCGCTTCGGCATTCTCGCCACCAGCCTGTTCTCGGTGGTGACCACCGCCGCGTCCTGCGGGGCGGTCAACGCCATGCACGACTCCTTCACCGCGCTGGGCGGCATGGTGCCGATGTGGCTGATGCAGATCGGTGAAGTGGTGTTCGGCGGCGTCGGCTCCGGCCTGTACGGCATGCTGCTGTTCGTACTGCTGACGGTGTTTATCGCCGGTCTGATGATCGGCCGCACCCCGGAATATCTGGGCAAGAAGATCGACGTTTACGACATGAAGATGACCGCGCTGGCGATCCTGGTCACGCCGACGCTGGTGTTGCTGGGCAGCGCGCTGGCGATCGGCACCGACGCGGGCCGCGCCGGCATCCTCAATCCGGGCGCCCACGGCTTCAGCGAAGTGCTGTATGCCCTGTCCTCCGCCGCCAACAACAACGGCAGCGCCTTCGCCGGGTTGAGCGTCAATACGCCGTTCTACAACCTGCTGCTGGCCTTCGCCATGTTCGTCGGCCGCTTCGGGGTGATCCTGCCGGTGCTGGCGATCGCCGGTTCGCTGAGCGCCAAGCCACGCCAGCCGGCGGGCAACGGCACCCTGCCAACCTATGGGCCGCTGTTTATCGGCCTGCTGATCGGCACCGTGCTGCTGGTGGGCGCGCTGACCTTCGTGCCGGCGCTGGCGCTGGGCCCGGTGGCCGAGCATTTGCAGCTTTGGCTGGCAAACTAACCGACGTCACAGAGAGAGAATAAGAGATGACTCGCAAACAACGCGCGCTGTTTGAACCGGCTCTGGTGCGCACCGCGCTGATCGATGCGGTGAAAAAACTGGATCCTCGCGTTCAATGGCGCAACCCGGTGATGTTCGTGGTGTATATCGGCAGCCTGCTGACCACCGCTATCTGGCTGGCGATGCTCACCGGCCAAACCGACGGCGCCGCCGCCTTTACCGGCAGCGTCTCCCTGTGGCTGTGGTTCACCGTGCTGTTCGCCAACTTCGCCGAGGCGCTGGCCGAAGGCCGCAGCAAGGCCCAGGCGGAAAGCCTGAAGGGCACCAAGAAAACCAGCTGGGCGAAAAAACTGGCCGGCCCGCGCCGCGACGGCGCCACGGAGAAAGTGGCCGCCGAGAGCCTGCGCAAAGGCGATATCGTGCTGGTGGAAGCCGGCGATACCATCCCGTGCGACGGCGAAGTGCTGGAGGGCGGCGCTTCGGTGGATGAAAGCGCCATCACCGGGGAATCCGCCCCGGTGATCCGCGAGTCCGGCGGCGACTTCTCCTCGGTCACCGGCGGCACCCGCGTGCTGTCCGACTGGCTGGTGGTGCAGTGCAGCGTCAACCCGGGGGAAACCTTCCTCGATCGCATGATCGCCATGGTGGAAGGCGCCAAGCGCCGCAAAACGCCGAACGAGATCGCGCTGACCATCCTGCTGGTGGCGCTGACCATCGTGTTCGTGTTGGCCACCGCCACCCTGTTCCCGTTCTCGCAATACAGCGTCGAGGCGGCCGGCAGCGGCAGCGTGGTCACCATCACCGTGCTGGTCGCGCTGCTGGTTTGCCTGATCCCCACCACCATCGGTGGCCTGCTGTCCGCCATCGGCGTGGCCGGGATGAGCCGCATGCTCGGCGCCAACGTGATCGCCACCAGCGGCCGCGCGGTGGAAGCCGCCGGCGACGTGGACGTGCTGCTGCTGGATAAAACCGGCACCATCACGCTGGGCAACCGCCAGGCTTCGGAGTTCCTGCCGGCGCCGGGCGTGAAAGAGCAAGAGCTGGCGGATGCCGCGCAGCTGGCCTCGCTGGCGGACGAAACGCCGGAAGGCCGCAGCATCGTGGTGTTGGCCAAACAACGATTCAACCTGCGCGAGCGCGATCTGCAGGCGCTGAACGCCACCTTCGTGCCCTTCTCCGCCCAGACCCGCATGAGCGGCGTCAACGTGCAGGAGCGCATGATCCGCAAAGGCGCAGTGGATGCCATTCGCCGTCACGTCGAATCCAATCAGGGGCACTTCCCGCGGGCGGTGGACGATCTGGTGGAAAGCGTGGCGCGCACCGGCGGTACACCGCTGGTGGTGGCGGAAGGCGCCCGGGTACTGGGCGTGGTAGCGCTGAAGGATATCGTCAAGGGCGGCATTAAGGAACGCTTCAATGAGCTGCGCAAGATGGGCATCAAAACGGTGATGATCACCGGCGATAACCCGCTGACTGCGGCGGCGATCGCCGCCGAAGCCGGGGTGGACGACTTCCTGTCGGAAGCCACGCCGGAAGCCAAGCTGGCGCTGATCCGCCAGTATCAGGCGGAAGGCCGTCTGGTAGCGATGACCGGCGACGGCACCAACGACGCCCCGGCGCTGGCGCAGGCCGATGTGGCGGTGGCGATGAACTCCGGCACCCAGGCCGCCAAAGAGGCGGGCAACATGGTCGATCTGGATTCCAACCCGACCAAGCTGATCGAAGTGGTGCATATCGGCAAACAGATGCTGATGACGCGTGGCTCGCTGACCACCTTCAGCATCGCCAACGACGTGGCCAAGTACTTCGCCATCATTCCGGCGGCGTTCGCGGCCACCTATCCGCAGCTGAACGCGCTGAACGTGATGCACCTGCACTCCCCCGCCTCCGCCATCATGTCGGCGGTGATCTTCAACGCCCTGGTGATCGTGTTTCTGATCCCGCTGGCGCTGAAAGGGGTGAGCTACAAACCGATGAGCGCCGCGGCTCTGCTGCGCCGCAACCTGTGGCTGTATGGGGTCGGCGGTCTGCTGGTGCCGTTCATCGGCATCAAACTGATCGACCTGATCCTGGTCGCGCTGCACGTCGCCGGTTAACCATTGAGGGAAATGAACATGACGTATTTACGACCTGCGCTGGTGATGTTGATCCTGCTGACTCTGATCACCGGCATCGCCTATCCGCTGCTGACCACCGGGCTGGCGCAGCTGCTGTTTTCGGGCGCGGCCAACGGTTCGCTGCTGTACCAGGGCGACAAGGCGGTCGGCTCTGCGCTGATCGGCCAGAACTTCACGCGCGCCGACTATTTCTGGGGCCGCCCGTCGGCGACCGGCGATTCGGCTTATAATCCACAGGCCTCCGCCGGCAGCAACCTGGCGGCCACCAACCCGGCGCTGGATAAGGCTATCGCCGAACGCGCGGCGCAGCTGCGCCAGGCCAATCCGGCCATGAGCGGCCCGATCCCGGTGGATCTGCTGACCGCCTCCGGCAGCGGGCTGGATCCGCAGATTTCGATCGCCGCGGCGCGGTATCAGCTGGCGCGGGTCGCGGCGGCGCGTCATCTGCCGCCGGAACAGGTCGCCAAACTGATCGAAGACAACACCGATCGGGCCACGCCCAACTTCATGGGGGAATCGGTGGTCAACGTGCTGAAGCTGAACCTGGCGCTGGATGCGTTGAAGTAGCGCGCCGTATTCAGCATAGTGATAGGGTTCGGCATGCCGAACCCCTTTTTGCTTGGTAACACAAGGAATTGTCATGGTCGAAGAAGAACAGCAGCGTCCCGATCCCGATAGCCTGCTGGCGCTGGCCAATGAAAAACCGCGCGGCCGGTTGAAGGTATTCTTCGGCGCCTGCGCCGGCGTGGGCAAAACCTATGCCATGCTGCAGGAGGCCCAGCGTTTGCGCGCTCAGGGGCTGGACGTGCTGGTCGGCGTGGTGGAAACCCACGGCCGCAGCGAGACCGCCGCCCTGCTCGACGGCCTGGCGCTGTTGCCGCAAAAGCGCATCCAGCATCGCGGCCGGCTGGTGCATGAATTCGATCTCGACGCCGCGCTGGCGCGCCATCCGGCGCTGATCCTGATGGATGAACTGGCGCACAGCAACGCTCACGGTTCGCGCCACCCCAAACGCTGGCAGGATGTGGAAGAGCTGCTGGACGCCGGCATCGACGTGCTGACTACCGTCAACGTGCAGCATTTGGAAAGTCTGAACGACGTGGTGGGCGGCGTGACCGGCGTGCGGGTGCGCGAAACGGTGCCCGACCACGTGTTTGACGAGGCCAGCGAAGTGGTGCTGGTCGATCTGCCGCCGGACGATCTGCGCCGGCGGCTGCACGAAGGCAAAGTGTATATTCCCGGCCAGGCCGAGCGCGCCATCGAGCATTTTTTCCGTAAAGGCAACCTGATCGCCCTGCGCGAGTTAGCGCTGCGCCGCACCGCCGATCGGGTCGATGACCAGATGCGCGAGTTTCGCGACACCCAGGGGCGCGAGAAAGTGTGGCACACCCGCGACAGCATTCTGCTGTGCGTCGGCCACAACAGCGGCAACGAAAAGCTGGTGCGCATCGCCGCCCGCCTGGCGGCGCGGCTCGGCTGCCACTGGCATGCAGTCTATGTGGAAACCCCCAAGCTGCACCGGCTGCCGGAAAACCAACGCCGCGCCATTCTGCGTGCGCTGCGGCTGGCGCAGGAGCTGGGCGCCGAAACCGCCACCCTGGCCGATCCGTCCGAAGAGCGCGCGGTGCTGCGCTACGCCCGCGAACATAACCTCGGCAAAATCATCATCGGCCGCCGCAGCGAGCAGCGCTGGAAGCTGCGCGGCAGCTTCGCCGATCGCCTCGGCAGACTGGGCCCGGATCTCGATCTGGTGATCGTCGCGCTGGACAGCGACGCCGCACCGCCGCCGCCGGGCAAGGAGCACGACGGCCGCAGCTTCAATGAGAAATGGCGCATGCAGCTGCGCGGCTGTGCGGTGGCGGTGGCGCTGTGCGCACTGATCACCCTGCTCTCGCAGTGGCTGCTGCCGGGCTTCGATCAGGCCAACCTGGTGATGGTCTACCTTCTCGGCGTGGCGATCGTCGCGCTGTTCTTCGGCCGCTGGCCATCGGTGCTGGCGGCGGTGATCAACGTCGCCAGTTTCGATCTGTTCTTCGTCCAGCCCGAATGGTCGTTCGCCGTCAGCGATATGCAGTATCTGCTGACCTTCGGCGTGATGCTCGCCGTCGGCATCATCATCGGCAACCTGACCGCCGGGGTGCGTTATCAGGCCCGGGTGGCGCGCTACCGCGAGCAGCGGGCGCGCCATCTGTACGAAATGTCACGCGGGCTGAGCCGCGCGCTGACCGTGGCCGACATCGCCAACACCAGCCGTCATTTCCTCTCCAGCAGCTTCCAGGCGAAAACCGTGCTGCTGCTGCCGCAGGAAGACGGCCGGCTGCAGCAAATGATCGGCGAGGAAGGCGGGCTGCTGTCGGTAGACGAAGCCATCGCGCGCTGGAGTTTCGATAAAGGCTTGCCGGCCGGCGCCGGCACCGACACTCTGCCCGGCGTGCCTTACCAGCTGCTGCCGCTCAATACCCCCAAACAGACCTTCGGGCTGTTGGCGATCGAACCCAACAACCTGCGCCAGCTGATGGTGCCGGAACAACAGCGGCTGCTGCAAACCTTCGCAGTGCTGATCGCCAGCGCGCTGGAACGGCTGCACCTGGCGCGCAGCGCCGAAGAAGCCAAGCTGGACGCCGAACGCGAGCAGCTGCGCAACTCGCTGCTGGCGGCGCTGTCGCACGATCTGCGCACCCCGTTGACCGTGCTGTTCGGCCAGGCGGAAATTCTCACGCTGGACCTGGCGGCCGAAGGCTCCAATCACGCCACCCAGGCCAGCCAGATCCGCCAGCAGGTGCTGAGCACCACCCGGCTGGTGAACAACCTGCTGGATATGGCGCGCATCCAGTCCGGCGGTTTCAGCCTGCGTAAAGAGTGGCAGTCGCTGGAAGAGATCGTCGGCGCCTCGCTGCACATGCTGGAGCCGCTGCTCAGCCAGCATCCGATCGTGGTCGAGCTGCCGCCGGAACAGATCCTGGTCAACTGCGACGGCAGCCTGTTGGAACGGGTGTTCACCAACCTGTTGGAAAACGCCAATAAATACGCCGGCGCCGAGGCCACCATCGGCATTCGCGCCCGCACGCTGCCCGAGTGGCTGGAAGTCGAGGTCTGGGATAACGGCCCCGGCATCCCCGCCGATCAGCTGCAGCTGATTTTCGACAAGTTTTCACGCGGCAATAAAGAGTCGGCGATCCCCGGCGTCGGCTTGGGGTTAGCCATTTGCCGTGCCATTATTGAAGTGCATGATGGCCGCATCTGGGCGGAAAACGGCGCCAACGGCGGCGCCAGCTTCCGCTTCGTGCTGCCGCTGGAAAAACCGCCCGAGATCGACGGCGACGCCTTCGATCTGTAATCAACGCAGGGGAAACGTGAGCATAACGCCAACCAACATTCTGATTGTTGAAGATGAAAAAGAGATCCGCCGCTTCGTGCGCACCGCGCTGGAGAGCGAAGGCCTGCGGGTGTTTGAAAGTGAAACCCTGCAGCGTGGGCTGATTGAGGCCGGCACGCGCAAACCGGATCTGATCATCCTGGATTTGGGCTTGCCGGATGGCGACGGGCTGAGCTACATCCGCGATCTGCGGCAGTGGAGCGCCATTCCGGTGATCGTGCTGTCGGCGCGCAACGCCGAAGAGGACAAGATCGCCGCGCTGGACGCCGGCGCCGACGACTATCTCAGCAAACCGTTCGGCATCGGCGAACTGTTGGCGCGGGTGCGGGTCGCGCTGCGCCGTCACTCCGCCAGCCAGCAGGAAAGCCCGCTGGTGAGCTTTTCGGAAATCACCGTCGATCTGGTCAATCGCCGGGTGCTGCGCAACGACGAAGATCTGCACCTGACGCCGATAGAGTTTCGCCTGTTGGCGGAGCTGCTGGCCAACGCCGGCAAGGTGATTACCCAACGCCAGCTGCTGAGCCACGTCTGGGGGCCGAACTACGTGGAACACAGCCACTACCTGCGCATCTACATGGGCCATCTGCGGCAGAAGCTGGAAGCCGATCCGGCCCGGCCCAAACACCTGCTGACCGAAACCGGCGTCGGCTACCGTTTCATGCCTTAACCCCGACGGGCGCGGTTTGCCGCGCCGTTACGCCACCGGGCCCTTCTTCAATCCGACCATAAATTCCTTGAACGCCTCGCGCAGCGGAGCGAACACCGGGTGTTTGCGGTTTTCGATCATCACTTCGGAGAACAGTTTCAACCCCACGGCGAAGGCCGCGCTCTGCTCAGGGCCGAAGTTCAGATCGTCACGCGCCCGAATGCGCTCGACGATCTCGAGAATATCGTCATGGTTGGTCACCTCAAAACTCAGCGGTGCCTTCTCGACGGGGTTGCCCTGGCGGTCGCTCAGGGCTTCAACGGTAATGTTAAAACGGTGGCCGGGCATCAGTTCTCCTCCTGCTGCGTGGGTTGAATGTGCATTTCGCTTTCGATCGCCGCCACGGCGGTCAACAGTGCGGCGTTGATGCGCTCCACCTGCTGCGGCGTAAGATCGGCGCGCATCACGTTGCCGCGCAGCAGACTGCGCAGACGGTTCATGGCGTCGTAAATGCCTTCCGCCAGGTTGCCGTGCCGATGATGCTCGCGGCCGGCGCCCGCCAGACGCGCCAGAATGACCTCAACCACCTGTTGATGCTTTTGCAGCTCGCCCTCGCCCGCCGAGGTGATGCGGTAGCTTTTGCGGCCGTTGCCGGTGGTGAACGGTTCGAGAAAATCCTGCTCTTCCAGCAGCGTCAGCGTGGGGTAAATCACCCCCGGGCTCGGCACATACAGGCCGGAAGAAGCTTCTTCTATTGCTTTGATCAACTCGTACCCGTGGCTGGGCTTGCGCGCCACCAGCGCCAGCAACACCAGACGCAGATCGCCGTGTTCGAACAGACGATGACGCCCGCCCCGGCCGCCGCGCCCGCCACGGCCATGCTCTTCGCCGTCGCCGCCGAAGTGATGGCGCCCACCGCGATGACGGCGCCCCTCTTCACATTCATGATGGTGATGATGCCGGTGTAAACCTAATCGATGAAACATAGGGTGATACCTCGCTTTAACAGTGAACATCAATACGAGGTTGTTTAGATATATCTAAACAGCGTCGATAACGCTAATCTAGATCGATATATCTAAATGCGCAAGCGCGTGCCGTGAAAAAGATATATCTAAATTACAGGCATAAAAAAAGCGCTGTAAAAACAGCGCTTTTTATCAGACGAGAACAACGATTATTTAGCGGAAGCCAGCACTTCGCTGACGATCTCGACCGCTTCGTGCTCGATTTTCTCGCGGTGTTCCGCCCCGAGGAAGCTCTCGCAGTAGATCTTGTATGCCTCTTCGGTACCGGAAGGACGGGCCGCGAACCAACCGTTGTCGGTCATCACTTTCAGGCCGCCGATCGACGCGCCGTTGCCCGGCGCTGCGGTCAGACGCGCGGTGATCGGGTCCCCGCCCAGCGTACTGGCCTTGACCATCTCCGGCGACAGCTTGGACAGCGCCGCTTTCTGCGCATGGGTTGCCGGCGCCTGGATGCGGTTGTAGCTTGGCGCACCGAAGCGCTTGGCCAGATCGTCATAGTGATGCTGCGGATTTTCACCGGTTACCGCGGTGATTTCAGCCGCCAGCAGGCACATGATGATGCCGTCTTTGTCGGTCGACCAAGGCTGGCCGTTGAAGCGCAGGAACGAGGCCCCGGCGCTCTCTTCGCCGCCGAAGCCCAGGCTGCCGTCGAATAGGCCGTCCACGAACCATTTGAAACCAACCGGCACTTCCACCAGCTTGCGGCCCAGGTCAGCCACCACGCGATCGATCATCGCGCTGGACACCAGCGTTTTACCTACCGCCACATCGGCGCCCCACTGCGGGCGATGCCGGAACAGGTAGTTGATGGCTACCGCCAGATAGTGGTTCGGGTTCATCAGGCCCTTCGGCGTGACGATGCCGTGACGGTCGTAATCCGGATCGTTGGCGAACGCCAGATCGAATTTGTCGCGCAGTGCCAGCAGGCCGGCCATCGCCGACTCGGACGAGCAGTCCATGCGGATGATACCGTCGTGATCCAGGTGCATAAAGCGGAAGGTCTGATCGATGGAGTCGTTCACCAGCGTCAGATCCAGCTTGTAGTGTTCCGCCACGCGCTGCCAATAGGCGATGCCGGAGCCGCCGAGCGGATCCACGCCCAGTTTCAGGCCGGCGCGTTGAATGGCCGGCATGTCGACCACGTCAACCAGGCCTTCGACATAAGGCTGCACCAGATCTTTGGCGTGCAGGTGGCCGCTGTTCCAGGCTTTGTCCAGCGACTGGCGCTGAACGCCTTTCAGCTGCTGCGCCAGCAGTTCGTTGGCGCGCTTTTCGATCACCGACGTCAGGTTGGTGTCAGCCGGACCGCCGTTCGGCGGGTTGTACTTGATGCCGCCGTCTTCCGGCGGGTTGTGGGACGGCGTAATGACGATGCCGTCGGCCTGCGCGCCGCCGCGGCGGTTGTGGCACAGAATGGCGTGCGATACCGCCGGCGTTGGCGTGAAGCCGTTGTTTTCCTGCACGATCACATCGACGCCGTTGGCGGTCAGCACTTCCAGCACGGAAATAAAGGCCGGTTCGGACAGCGCATGGGTGTCTTTACCCACGTAGCACGGGCCGGTGGTGCCCTGCTGATGACGAACTTCGGCGATCGCCTGAGCGATGGCGAGGATGTGCGCTTCGTTGAAGCTGTGGCGCTGCGCGCTGCCGCGGTGGCCGGAGGTGCCAAACTTCACCGCATGTGCGGCATTGCCGGCTTCCGGTTGCAGCACATAGTACTGCGACGTCAGCTGGGCTACGTTGATCAGATCGCTTTGGCGGGCGGGCTGCCCGGCACGTGGATTATTCGCCATCGACATATCTCCCTCATCCCTGTCGGTGACCGGGCAAATACGTCGCGCACGGCCATCATGACGGGCTGTTCGCTAAATTAGACGGTACCGCAAACTTTCTCGATCAGTTCCGCCGGGAACTGCATCGCCTGCATGATGTGTTCGATCATGCTGCGCTTGCGGCCGGTATTGGTATTGGTGATCACCCAGTAAGGGGTGCCAGGCACATGCTTCGGCTTGGTATGCGTGCCGTTGGCCAGCAGGGTCTGCTGATCGCCGGCGAAATAGGTGCGGGTACGGCCGGTCAACGCCTCGGTGGCGGCGGCAAAACCGGCGGCATCGAGGGTGTACAGCGTGGACAGCACCAGCATGAAACGGTTGACCGCTTTGTTCTGCTCGGCGTATTCATCCGACAGCAGCAGTTCACGCACGGCGCGTACGCGATCGCGCGGGCGCTGAACCGGCGCCGCTTTTTCCAGCTCGACGGACTGCGACGCACTGGCGGCAGGCAACGCGCGCGCCGGCTGCCCGGCGGTGAATTTCAACATGCGGCGTAAAATATCGGACGCGCTTTCACCGATGTGTTGCGTGTGGCTGGCAATATAACGGTAAAGCTCTTCGTCGACTTCAATAGTTTTCATCTTTATCCAATACTGTTTTTTCTACTTAGAACCTGAAGCCAGATCCTGCATTCAAGCCATGGGATTATAAGGTTAAAAGCGCTGGGGCGAACACAACAATGTGCCTCCAGACGGCAAATGCAGACTAATACCTATAGCCGGCACTGCCAAGCCCGCGCCGCGAAAATTCCGCATGATTCATCGTGCGATTCAATCATGATACCCTAATCTGAATCTCTCTCTGTATGAACTTCGCCATGAAATTACATTATCAACTGCTGGCCGCCGAGTCAGACGCGCTGCCGGTGCTGCTGATCCACGGGCTGTTCGGCAATCTCGACAACCTGGGCGTGCTGGCGCGCGATCTGCATAAACAGCACAGTGTGATCAAGGTCGATCTGCGCAACCACGGCCTCTCCCCGCGCGCCGACGACATGAACTACCCCGCCATGGCGCAAGATCTGCTGGCGCTGCTCGACGAACTGCAGCTGGAGAAAGCGATCGTCATCGGCCACTCGATGGGCGGCAAAGCGGCGATGGCGCTGACCGCCATCGCGCCCGAGCGCATCGCCAAGCTGATCGTCATCGACGTCGCGCCGGTGGATTACCAGACCCGACGCCATGACGAGATCTTCGCCGCGCTGAAGGCCGTCAGCGCCGCCGGCATTACCCAGCGCCAGGCGGCCGCCCAGTTGATGCGCGACTACCTGCAGGAAGAAGGCGTGATCCAGTTCCTGCTGAAGTCCTTCCATAACGGTGAATGGCGCTTCAACCTGCCGGTGCTGATCGAACGCTACGAAGACATCACCGGCTGGCAGGAAGTCCCGGCCTGGCCACACCCGACCCTGTTCATTCGCGGCGGCCTGTCGCCGTACGTGCAGGACAGCTACCGTGCAGACATCGCCCGCCAATTCCCGCAGGCACGCGCGCACGTCGTCGCCGGCACCGGCCATTGGGTGCACGCCGAAAAACCGGAAGCGGTGCTGCGCGCCATCCACCGTTTCCTCGGCGAAGCCTGAAAAACGCGCTCACCTGGCGAAAAAACGCGCTAAAGATAACGGCTTAGCGCGTTTAGCCCGCAGTTAGGCATTGTCGCCGCTCCATCTGCTGGGGTAATATGGCGCGCTATAATTTTGCCGCCGCGCCAGCGCGTTCGCGAACGCCGGTTCGGGGGTAAATTTGGGTTAGGGTTTATTGGCCCGAAGTGTGTTAACCGATGCCTCCGGAAGCGTGCGAGCGCTTTTTGATGCAAACTCCCTTGCAGTACCGCTACCTATGGCAAAAGAACAAACGGATCGCACGACGCTGGATCTGTTCGCAGATGAACGCCGTCCGGGGCGCCCGAAAACCAACCCGCTTTCCCGCGATGAACAGCTTAGAATCAATAAGCGCAATCAGTTACGGCGCGATAAAGTGCGCGGATTGCGGCGCGTAGAGCTGAAAATCAACGCGGATGCGGTGGACGCCCTGAACAAACTGGCGGAACAGCGCAACATCAGCCGCAGCGAACTCATCGAGCAGATGCTGTTGGCGCAACTGGCGGAAGAACAGCCGGAACATTGATCTCTTCGGCCGCACGCGCGGCGCGGCGTTAAGGACAACGCCGGATCGACCACGCTTTTCTTCATCCTTCGGCATCGCATAAATGCGATAAAACCCCGGCGCCACTTTCTGGCATGATACGCATTTACCGGTAAGAGACTGCGCCTGTCGGCGCCCGCCACCGTGGCGAAAGGCTCTTGCCATGGCATCATTTTAATCGGCGGCAGTGCCGGCGCCGAGTAATGCAATTAATTGAATTTAAAGGTTATACGCGATATGGCTACTGTAGGCATTTTCTTTGGCAGCGACACTGGCAATACCGAAAACATTGCCAAAATGATCCAGAAAATTCTCCAGAAACAGTTTGGCGACGACGTCTCTGAAGTGCACGACATCGCCAAAAGCAGCAAAGAAGACCTGGAAGGGTTCGATATCCTGCTGCTGGGTATCCCGACCTGGTACTACGGTGAAGCGCAGTGTGACTGGGACGATTTCTTCCCGACGCTGGAAGAAGTCGATTTCAACGGCAAACTGGTGGCGCTGTTCGGCTGCGGCGACCAGGAAGACTACGCGGAATACTTCTGTGACGCGATGGGCACCATCCGCGACATCATCGAACCGCGCGGCGCGGCCATCGTGGGCCACTGGCCGACCAAAGGCTACCACTTCGAAGCTTCCAAAGGCCTGGCGGACGACAACCACTTCATCGGTCTGGCGATCGACGAAGACCGTCAGCCGGAGCTGACCAATGAGCGCGTCGACGCCTGGGTCAAACAGATTGTCGAAGAGCTGAGCCTGGCCGATATCGTCGGCTAAACGCCGGGACTGGCGAAAGGTTGAACAAAGGCCCTGTAAAGTGCATAGTGTGCCGACAGGGCCGTCATCGGCAACAGGGATTGCTGCGATAGAAGCTACAGATTTGTAACTTCCCACCCCGTCACGGTAGACTGAGATATCGGTTTATCCCATCCATCAAGGCGTTGCATGCAAAACATGCAATAGTGCAATTATATCTTTGTTAACAACCGGCGGTTTCCATTTAGTACAACCGGTTCTATAATGAGACGCATTAACTCTTTGTGCCGACCGATGCCACAGGCGAGTACGCCTCAACTTGATTAGCATAGTAACAGGACTGAATTCGCATGACCGACAACAACATCGCATTGAAGAAGGCCGGCTTAAAAGTCACGCTTCCGCGACTCAAAATCCTGGAAGTACTGCAAAATCCGGAATGCCATCACGTCAGTGCGGAAGATTTGTACAAAAAACTGATTGATATGGGCGAAGAGATCGGCCTGGCAACGGTTTATCGCGTACTGAACCAGTTTGACGATGCGGGCATTGTGACACGTCACAACTTCGAAGGCGGCAAGTCCGTGTTCGAGCTGACCCAACAGCATCACCACGATCACCTGATTTGCCTGGACTGCGGCAAAGTGATCGAATTCAGCGACGAATCCATCGAAGTGCGCCAGCGTGATATCGCCAAGCAGCACGGCATCAAGCTTACCAACCACAGTCTGTACCTGTACGGCCACTGTGAAACCGGTGACTGCCGCGAAGACGAATCGCTGCACGACAAGAAATAAGCCTCACCGGCTATGAGAAACCGCCTCACATTGAGGCGGTTTTTTTATGCCCGCCGTACAACGGGCAAAAAAATCCCCGGGCAAGCCGGGGAAAGATCATGTCATGAAATACTACAATTGCAGCGGCACTGCGACTCCACGTACTGCTCTCACTTCAACATCCGCCCCACGCCGGCACGCGCGGGGGCGAACGCATTCCCCCTTCGTTAAGCGGCCCGCCGCCATGACGACAGGCCGATGTGCCGGGCTTAGACCTTCTCGGCGCGGCTGTAACGTTTACCGTCCGGGCTGACCGAGCGCACCTGTACTTCGCCGGAGACCGCCGGTTTGGCCTTGGCATCATAGCGCTGCCACTGCTTACCGCCGTCGGTGGAGTACTCGATGCCCAATCCCGGCAGCGCGATATTCGCTTCCAGCTTGCCGCCCGCCACGCGCGCGCCCGGCACCGGCAGACGGTAAGCGACGCCGCCTTTGTCCAGCTTGGCCAGTTCTCGTTGGCCCAGGATATTGGCGAAGCGCAACCAGTCTTTCTCCAGCGCCTTGGTGTCGACAAAGTGGGTTTCCCCGCCTTTGTATTCACGGCCGGCGCGATAGTCCTGCTCCCAACCGGCTCGGTGCCAGGCGCGTTCCGCCACCGACAGCGCGCGCGGGAAGATCATGTATTCCATCTGCGGATCGGTGCGCTGGGTTTCGCTCCACAGCTGAGCGGACAGACCGTAGGCGCCCGGCCACGGCTTGTCGCTTTTGGCGTTAAAGTGGTTGCCGTCGCGGTCGACCGAGGTTTCCGCGTTCTGCGGCATGTTGTCCGGCGCGAAGCTGAACACCTTGCGCTCGTCGCTGAAGCGGGTGCCCCAGTAGTAACCACGCTCGTCCGGGTTCACCTCGTAAGGGAAGTCCATGTAGACGTAGTCCGGGTTGGAGACCACCACTTCATACCCTTTGTTGGCCCAGTCGTTGACGCTATCGAAACCGCCCCAATACAACGTATCCCAGAAGTTGACGCCCACGCGCGAGGTGGCGAACGCCTTTGCGTTCTCGGCGTCTTTCAAGCCGTCTTGCCAGGCCTGCATTCTGTCGATGCCGTGCGCCTTCACCAGCTTGCTGACCTCCTGGCCGAAGTAGCTCGGCAGGTGTTCCATGTCGGCCACCTTGCCTTCTTTGATCATCGTCTGGCAAACCTGCGACTTGGCCCACGGCTTGTCTTCGTTGCTCTGGTCGATGATGCCTTTACCCGGCTCCGGTTTCGCCTTGTCGGTATAGCCGGCGCCCAGGCGGATGTTTTTCGCCTCATCGCCGCCGAAGTGCCAGGTTTTGATCGGCTGCCCGGCTTCTTTATGCATCTGGGCAATCTCGCCAATCACCTTGTCGACAAAGCGCTGGGAGGAATCCAGGCACGGGTTCAGGTAGCTCTGGCGGTTAAAGAACTGCACCGAGGTGGTATTGGAGGTATCGGTCGGATCCACCAGGCGGAACTCGTTGGCCTCCTGCTCTTTGCCGGCGGCATGCAGTTTCTTGTAGCGCGCTTCCATAGAGACCACCGCCGCGCGGGCGTGCGCCGGCATGTCGATCTCCGGGATCACCTCAATCTGGCGCGCCTGGGCGTATTTGATGATGTCGATATAGTCCTGACGGCTGAAGAAGCCGCCGTAGACGTCCGGCCCCTGGCCGTACTGCGGCAGCAGGCAGGTGGTTTCGCTCAGATCGTGGCAGCGCTGGCCGCCGACTTCCGTCAGCTCCGGCAAACCGGGGATCTCGATGCGCCAGCCTTCGTCATCGCTCAGGTGGAAGTGGAATTTATTGAGCTTGTAAGCCGCCATCTGATCCAGCAGGCGCAGCACCGCGTCCTTCTTATGGAAGTTGCGCGCCACGTCAAGGAAAATGCCGCGATACTGGAAGCGCGGCGCATCGCTGGCGTCGAGCGTGGCGATCTTGCCGCTGCCGTCGCTCGGCACTAACGACAGGATCGACTGCAACCCGTAGAACACCCCGGCCTGATCGAAGCCGATCACCCGCGCCTCTTTCTTACCGATTTTCAGCTCATAAGCGCCCGGCACCGCCATCGCGCCTTTAAACTTGCCCGGCTGGATGTCGGTCTTGATCGGGTAACCGTTGGCCTGAACCGGCACGCCCAGCAGCGCGAAGCGCTGGTTGACGACGTCCGCCGCCGGCTTGACCAGCGTGCTCAGATCCGGCGATACCCCTTTGCGCAGGTCGGCGTCCTGTGCGTGCACTTTCACCTGCATCGGTGTCGGCACGATCTGGCCGCGCAGCGCGCCGGCGGGCAGCGTCTGCAGATCGGCATTGCTGACAAAGCGCGAAGCCGGCGTCATCAGAATGTTTTTGTCGTCCTTGGTGCGCTTCCACTGATCGCCGGTGAACGGCGCCACGAACTGGTCCAGGTTTTCGGTGTCGGTATTCGCCAGCATTTTCGGCTTGGCGTCGCCGGAGGTGGCATACCAGCGCGGCAGGAAGTCGTTTCTGAACAGCTGCCAGTATTCGGCGACCACCGGGATTTCCACCGCCTTGCCGGCAGGGAAACCGCTGAATTTGGCGGTCGGCTCCAGCTTGTACAGATCGCCGGTCAGATGCGCGATCTTGAACTGATCGTTATCCACCCGCAAGGTCTGGCGCGGGCTGTGGAAATAGATGACCCAGTCCTTGCCGTCGATCGCCTGCCCGTCGTTGCTGAGGGTGAACAACACCCGGTTGCATGAGGCCCAGTCGGCGCCCAGCGCCGCGCAATCCACGCCGTTTTCGCCGGCGCGGTTATCCAGCATTTTCACGTTCAGCTTCAGCTGGCTCAGCTGATCCACCAGCTGTTGATCGGCCATGGCATTACCCATGCCGCCCAGGAATCCCATCGTTGCCGTCAAAGCGGCCAGTGCGCTCAGTTTGAATGCGTTCATCTTCTCGTCCTTCTTAATTATTGTTATCGCGAATTTCTTGCCACAGCTTGCCGCACTTGGCGTCGTAAGCCTGACCGTTACCGCTGTGCACCGCCATAATGCAGTTCTGATAATCCATCACCCGCACCGTTTCCTGCGCGGCGAACTGCTGGTGCTGTTTCTCTTGTTTCAGCACGTTCAACACCGCCTTGCAGGGCTGCAGACGCTCCGGCGAACCTTCGGCGGTGTTGATGCAGGCGCTGTAAGCCTGCTTCAATTTGGCGTCTTCCGGCGGCGCGGCGGGTTGCGCGCAGGCGCTCAAGGCCGCGGCGGCCGCCAACATCAGCATGATTTTTTTCATCGTTGAATTCCCTTAACTGCCCCCGGCGACGAGGCCGGGGAACGCATCAGAAGATGGTGAATGGCGCGATGACCATGAACTTGACGTCTTTCTCGTCCTGGAAGATGTTGCCGTAACCGCCGCCCCAGCTCGGGATGTTGGTGTGGTTGTCATACTGGGTGTAGTGCAGCTTGATCAGCGTGCCCTTGGCGCGCCCTTCCTGGATGGTGTACATCGCGTCCAGGCTCCAGGCGCTCTCTTTCAGGCGCTGGCTCTGATCGTAGATCGGGTTGGTGCTCGGCTTGGCGTCCCAGGCGTAAACGTAGGAGCCGCCGACCGCCATGCCCGGCAGGTTCCAGTTGCTGAGGTCATACATCACGCCGGCGTACACCGCTTTCTCGCCGTTGGCGTTAAAGTCGGAGCGGTTGTCCCACCACACGTCCAGGCGGCCGTTGGACGAGGCGTAGGTCGGGGTCATGCGCTGCAGGAAGAAACCCTGGTTGCCTTCCGCCTTGACCATGGTGCCTTCCAGACGCCAGTTGAACTGGCCGGTGGTGTAACCGAAGGTCAGCGCCTGCAGCCAGGCCAGCCCGTCGTAGATGCTGTTCGGATCGTTCTTGTCGCTGATGCGATCTTCCGCACCGTAGAACTGGTAACTGGTGGTCAGCGGGTTGCCCAGCACATCGAATTTGTAAGACGCCTTGGTGAAGTACTGATTCACGTAACCCTGGGCCTGGCCGAAGGCGGCTTCCAGCACCAGATCGTTTTTGAAATCGTACTTGGCGCCCAGCGAGTGCAGGTAGGAGACGCGGGTTTTCTTATCGTTCTGGCGGAAGTCGTCCACCTCGATATGCCACGGCGCCTTGTATTTGTCGGCCCACATGTAGGAGAAGCTCAACGCGCCGGCATCGCCGTAGTCGAACTTGGCGCCGGCCTCGGCGCCCTGATAGGTGCCCGGCATAAAGCTCCAGTGCGGCGCCAGCAGGGTTTGGCCGCTCGGCTGAATATAGCCGGCGCGCGCCCAGACCGGGCCGTATTTGAACTTGGCGGCGGCTTTGTACAGGCTGACGCCGCCTTTGTCACCGGAATAGTCTTCGTCGTAGGTACGGTTTTTTGAGGAGAACGCGATCTCGTTAGGGTGGCCGCTGGCGCTGGATTCCGCCAGCTCGATGGCGGTAAAGGCACCGACATCCAAGCCGAACATGTCCCAGGCGTAGCCCGAGGCGAAATCCAGGCTCAGGTTGGCGGTAGAGTGCGACAGGTTGGTGGTGTATTGGTTGTAATCCTTGCTGTCCGGATTGAGATCTTTACGGTCGCGCTCACGTTGCCAGTAATAGATGCCGCCGGTCAGCGTGGAATCATCGATAAACCCTGCGGCTTTCGCCTCAGGCGCCATGGCAAACCCTGTTCCCAACAGCGCGCCCGCGACTGCGAGCGCCAGCGTTTTACGCTGAGCACCGTGCGTACCCATATTGAAATTCCTCTTTGACTTAACTTAAAAGTTGCAGCCGCCTGTGTTCACCACTGCCCTGCACGACTGCCAATAAAAAACCCGAACGGGTAAAAAAAATTGCCGACGAGATGTTATTCCCACAGCACTAATTGCTACAGACAGACTATTTTTCGCGACGCGAATTATCAAATGAAAAATGCGGGAGATTTGTCAAAATATGACAAGGAGCACATATCAGTGAGATTTTGTTACGCCGGTGTTCATGGAAGGTGTCGAATAAAAAATTCAATTAAATCAGAATAAATTGAGATACGAGGTCAACAAGAGACGATTAATGGTTTCAGCCTGACCAAATCCGTCATTCAGACAATAAAAATTGAGAGCGCTCTCCAAATGAAATTAATTCGCATCACGAATATATAAGTAAAAATTAAGATTATTAAGTCCAATATCAGAAAACTTATTGATTAACGCACCGCGGTTAATTAAGCACAGCCCGGAATAACGCTGCAGGAATAGATGATTTGCTCAATGGCAGACATAAAAAAAGCGCGGCCTAAGCCGCGCTGATTCATTAATTTCCAAGGCGAATAAGATTAGCCTTCGATTTTCGCCCAGGTGTCACGCAGACCAACGGTGCGGTTAAACACCAGATGCTCGGCCGACGAGTAACGGTTGTCAGCACAGAAGTAGCCTTCACGCTCGAACTGGTAGGCCTTCTCCGGCTGGGCGGCCGCCAGACTCGGCTCGACGAAACCGTGCTTGATGACCAGCGATTCCGGGTTGATGGTGGAGAGGAAATCCTCCGCCGCGCCCGGGTTAGGCACGCTGAACAGGCGATCGTATAGGCGAATTTCCGCCGGCAGCGCGTGCGCCGCGGACACCCAGTGGATCACGCCCTTCACCTTGCGGCCGTCGGCAGGATCTTTGCTCAGCGTTTCCGCATCGTAGCTGCAGAAGATGGTGGTGATCTCGCCCGCTTCGTCCTTCTCGACGCGCTCGGCCTTGATCACGTACGCATTGCGCAGACGCACTTCCTTACCCAGCACCAGACGCTTGTACTGCTTGTTGGCTTCTTCGCGGAAGTCGGCGCGATCGATATAGATCTCACGGCTGAACGGCACATCGCGGCTGCCCATTTCCGGCTTGTTCGGGTGGTTAGGCATGGTGACCATTTCCACCGCGTCGCCCATGTTCTCGATGACGATTTTCACCGGATCCAGCACCGCCATGGCGCGCGGGGCGTTCTCGTTCAGATCGTCGCGAATGCAGGATTCCAACGCCACCATCTCGACGTTGTTGTCTTGCTTGGTCACGCCGATGCGCAGGCAGAACTCGCGAATCGAGGCGGCGGTATAACCGCGGCGGCGCAGACCGGAGACGGTCGGCATGCGCGGGTCATCCCAACCTTCGACGATCTTCTCGGCCACCAGTTGGTGTAGCTTGCGCTTCGACATGATGGCGTATTCGAGGTTCAGACGCGAAAACTCGTACTGCCGCGGGTGGCAAGGAATGGTGATGTTATCCAGCACCCAGTCATACAGACGGCGGTTATCCTGGAACTCCAGGGTGCACAGCGAATGGGTGATCCCTTCCAGCGCATCGGAAATGCAGTGGGTGAAATCATACATCGGGTAGATGCACCATTTGTTGCCGGTCTGGTGGTGTTCGGCAAACTTGATGCGGTACAGCACCGGATCGCGCATCACGATAAACGGCGAAGCCATATCGATCTTGGCGCGCAGGCAGGCGGCGCCTTCGGCGAACTCGCCGTTGCGCATCTTCTCGAACAGCGCCAGGTTCTCTTCCACGCTGCGGTCGCGGTACGGGCTGTCTTTGCCCGGCGAGGTCAGGGTGCCGCGATATTCACGGATCTGCTCCGGCGACAGCTCATCGACGTAGGCCAGCCCTTTGGTAATCAGCTCAACCGCATACTGGTGCAGCTGATCGAAATAGTCTGAGGAGTAATGAACGTTGCCGCTCCACTCAAAGCCCAGCCACTCCACGTCGTGCTTGATTGACTCCACGAACTCGATGTCTTCTTTCACCGGGTTGGTGTCATCGAAACGCAGGTTGCACTGGCCCTGATAGTCCTTGGCGATGCCGAAGTTCAGGCAGATGGACTTGGCGTGGCCGATATGCAGATAACCGTTAGGCTCCGGCGGGAAACGGGTATGTACCGACGTGTGTTTCCCCGACGCCAGATCTTCATCGACGATCTGACGGATAAAATTGGTTGGGCGGGCTTCAGCCTCACTCATTTCACTGTTCCTCAATGCAAAGCGCTACACATAACCGCCTATGATCCAACAAGCCACGTCTGGAAACAACCGTTTGTTTCACGAAAAATGCGGCATATTGCACCATCGGCGCGCAGCGCACCGCCGTGGAGCGAAATGGGATAAAAAAAGCGGGAAGAGATCGCTCTCTTCCCGCCAAGTCGGGGCAAACTCCGCCATGATGCGTGACCGGCCCCGGGTACTACTCAGGTAAAAACAGCCTTATTTCTGGATCTCGTACAGCTTGGTCTGACCGGCGACCACCGAGCCGCTGGCCAGCGCCGCCAGGCCGGCATAGTCGTCAGAATTGCTGACTACCACCGGGCTTATCATCGAACGCGCATTGGCGTTCAGGTAATCCAGATCCAGTTCCAGAATCGGTTGACCGGCTTTCACTTCCGCGCCTTCCTCCACCAGGCGTTTGAAGCCCTGGCCTTCCAGCGCGACGGTGTCGATCCCCATGTGCACCACGATCTCAGCGCCCTTGTCGGTTTCCAGGCAGAAGGCGTGGTTGGTATTGAAGATTTTCACCACGGTGCCGTCAGCCGGCGACACCACGATGTTGTCGGTCGGGCGAATCGCCAGGCCGTCGCCTACCGCCTTGCTGGCGAAGGCTTCGTCCGGCACCTGATCGAGCGCCACCACTTCACCGGTTACCGGCGCCACCAGCGTTTCAAACGCGGCTTTCGGTGCGTTCGGCACCGCCTGCGGTTTGGCTTCTGCAGCAGGGGCCGCCGCCGGAGCCGCCGCTGCCGCTACCGGGCCGGCCGCGATCACGTTGCGCATCGCGCTGGCGATAAGTTCGGCACGGGTGCCGACGATCACTTGCACGCTCTGCTTGTTCAGGCGGATAACGCCCGATGCGCCGAGGCGTTTCGCCAACGCGTCGTTCACCAGCGCGGAGTCTTTCACATTCAGACGCAGGCGGGTGATGCAGGCATCGATGCCGGTCAGGTTGTCGGAGCCGCCGATCGCGCCGACGTAGCGACGGGCCAGCGTGGTGGTTTCGTTCTCGTCTTTACCGGCGTTGCTGTCGACGTTGACGTCGTAGCCGTCGGTTTCGTCACCGGCAACCGCCAGCTCGCGGCCCGGGGTCATCAGGTTGAACTTGTTGATAGTGAAGCGGAACACCACGTAGTAGATGACGAAGAACGCCAAGCCTTGCGGGATCAGCATGTACCAGTGGGTCGCCAGCGGGTTGCGGGACGACAACACCATATCGACCAGGCCGGCGCTGAAGCCGAAACCGGCGATCCAGTGCATGCTGGCGGCGATGAACACCGAGATACCGGTCAGCACGGCGTGGATCACATACAGCACCGGCGCCACGAACATGAAGGAGAATTCCAGCGGTTCGGTGATACCGGTAAAGAAGGCGGCGAACGCGGCCGCCAGCATGATGCCCGCCACTTTGGCTTTGTTCTCAGGACGCGCGCAATGATAAATGGCCAGCGCCGCACCCGGCAGACCGAACATCATAATCGGGAAGAAGCCCGCCTGATAACGGCCGGTGATGCCGACAACCGCTTTACCGGCTTCGATCGACTGCTGGCCACCGAGGAAGTTAGGAATATCGTTGATGCCGGCCACGTCGAACCAGAACACCGAGTTCAGCGCGTGGTGCAGGCCAACCGGAATCAGCAGGCGGTTGAAGAAGGCATAGATGCCCGCGCCGACCGAGCCCATTTTCTGGATGTGTTCACCGAAGTTCACCAGACCGTTGAAGATCACCGGCCAGATGTACATCAGAATGAAAGCGACCAGGATCATCAGGAAGGAGATGAGGATCGGCACCAGGCGGCGGCCGCTGAAGAACGACAGCGCCTTAGGCAGCTCGACGCCGCTGAAGCGGTTGTACACTTCGGCGGAAATGATGCCCACCAGAATACCGACGAACTGGTTCTGGATCTTGCCGAACGCGGCAGGCACCTGATCCAGCGGGATCTTCTGAATCATCGACACGGCGGCCGGTGAACAGAGGGTGGTCAGCACCAGGAAGCCGACGAAGCCGGTCAACGCGGCGGCGCCGTCCTTGTCTTTGGACATGCCGTAGGCCACGCCGATAGCGAACAGCACCGACATGTTGTCGATGATAGCGGAGCCGGATTTAATGAAGAAAGCGGCGAGCGCGTTGTCGCCGCCCCAACCAACAGGGTCAATCCAGTACCCGACGCCCATCAAGATGGCGGCGGCGGGCAGCGTGGCGACCGGCACCATCAGCGCCCGTCCCACCTTTTGCAAATAACTAAGAATGTTCACCTTTTCCCCCTATGTTGTCCGCGGACGGACCCTATTAGTAGTTTATTTGGAGCTCTCACTACCTTTTTAGAAACAACGCATGGCACGTATCACTCATGCCGAGTGTAAAAAATTTATTTTGTATCGCAAATTAAAACCTCCCTTTTTGTGATAAATATCACCAAAAAGTAGTCTTTACCTCCCAGATTGCTGGCCATCACACAAAACTTATTTTATCATTCAAAAAATCAACCGGACGGACGATTCACGCGAGAATCATAAAGCTGGGTTACGCTTAGGACTCCCGCAGGCCCGTACAGTATAGCTTTAGTTTACTTATCCCAAGAGGTGTTAGATGAGACTTATCCCACTGAAAGATACCGCACAAGTCGGCAAATGGGCCGCGCGTCATATCGTTCAACGCATCAACGCATTCAAGCCAACCGCAGAGCGCCCGTTTGTACTCGGCCTGCCTACCGGCGGCACGCCGCTGGAAGCCTACAAACATCTGATTGCGATGCACAAAGCAGGTGAAGTAAGCTTTAAGCATGTTGTGACTTTCAACATGGACGAGTACGTTGGCCTGCCGCAGGAACACCCGGAAAGCTACCACACCTTCATGTACCGCAACTTCTTTGATCACGTTGATATTCCTCGTGAAAACATCAACCTGCTGAACGGCAACGCCGCGGATGTCGACGCCGAGTGCCGCCAGTACGAAGAGAAGATCAAGTCTTACGGCAAAATTAACCTGTTCATGGGCGGCGTGGGCATCGACGGCCATATCGCGTTCAACGAGCCGGCTTCGTCCCTGGCTTCGCGCACCCGCATCAAAACGCTGACCGAAGACACCCGCATCGCCAACTCGCGCTTCTTCGGCGGCGACGTCAGCCTGGTGCCGAAATATGCGCTGACCGTCGGCGTGGGCACGCTGCTGGACGCGGAAGAAGTGATGATCCTGGTCACCGGCCACGCCAAGGCGCAGGCGCTGGAAGCCGCAGTGGAAGGCAACATCAACCACATGTGGACCATCAGCTGCCTGCAGCTGCACGCCAAAGCGGTGGTGGTGTGCGACGAACCGGCCACCATGGAACTGAAAGTCAAAACCGTCAAATACTTCCGCGAGTTAGAAGCGGAAAGCGTGAAAAGTCTTTAATCTTTGCAGGGGGCTACGATGTTCGCTTTAACCCACGGCCGAATCTATACCGGCCACGACGTACTTGATGACCATGCAGTCATTATCGCTGATGGGCTGATCGAGAAAGTCTGCCCGGTGGCTGAATTGCCCGCCGGCATCGAAACGCGCGACCTGGGTGGCGCCATCCTGGCCCCCGGGCTTATCGACGTGCAGCTGAATGGCTGCGGCGGCGTCCAGTTCAACGATTCGCTGGAAGCGATCTCGGAAGAAACGCTGGAGATCATGCAGCGCGCCAATGAGAAATCCGGCTGCACCAGCTATCTGCCGACGCTGATCACCAGCAGCGACGAATTCATGAAGCACAGCGTCGACGTGATGCGCGCTTATCTGAAAAAGCACCAAAATCAGGCGTTGGGCCTGCACCTGGAAGGGCCGTACCTCAGCCCGGTGAAAAAAGGCACCCACAACCCGGCGTTCATTCGCAAGCCGACCCAGGACATGATCGATTACCTGTGCGCCAACGCCGACGTGATCACCAAGGTGACGCTGGCGCCGGAAATGGTTGAGCCGCACTTTATCAAGCAGCTGACCGAGGCCGGCATCGTGGTCTCCGCCGGCCACTCGAACGCCACCTACGATCAGGCGCGCACCGGCTTCGCCGCCGGTATCAGCTTCGCCACCCACCTGTACAACGCCATGCCGTATATCACCGGCCGCGAACCGGGGCTGATGGGGGCTATCTTCGATACGCCGGAGGTCTATACCGGCATCATCGCCGACGGCCATCACGTGGCCTGGGCGAGTATCCGTAACGCCAAACGCCTGAAAGGTGATAAATTGGTCTTGGTCACCGACGCGACCGCACCGGCGGGTGCAGATATTGACCAATTTATTTTCGCCGGTAAAACAATATACTATCGGGACGGGCTGTGCGTGGATGAGAACGGCACCCTGAGCGGTTCCGCGCTGACCATGATCGAAGCGGTGCAAAACAGCGTCGAGCATATCGGCATCGCGCTGGACGAAGCGCTGCGCATGGCGACGCTGTACCCGGCGCGCGCGATCGGCGCCGATCGCCGTCTGGGCACCATCGAAGCCGGCAAGGTGGCTAACCTGACCGCCTTCACCCGTGATTTCAAGATCACCAAAACGCTCGTTAACGGTAACGAGGTTTAATTCAATGAACAGCGAGTAACATTATTGATGAGCACTGGCGGACAAGCACAAATAGGGAACGTTGACTTAGTCAAACAACTTAACGGCGCGGCAGTTTATCGCCTGATCGACCAACAGGGCCCGATCTCGCGCATTCAAATCGCCGAACTCAGCCAGCTCGCCCCCGCCAGCGTCACTAAGATTACTCGCCAGCTGCTGGAGCGCGGGCTGATCAAAGAAGTCGATCAGCAAGCCTCCACCGGCGGCCGCCGCGCGATCTCCATCGTGTCGGAAACCCGTCATTTCCATACCGTCGCGGTGCGCCTCGGCCGCCACGACGCCACCATCACGCTGTATGACATGAGCGGTAAGTCGCTCAGTGAAGAACACTATCCGCTGCCGGAACGCACCCAGGAAACGCTGGAGAATGCGCTGTTTGCCGCCATCGCCCAATTCATTGAAGCGAACCAGCGCCGCCTGCGCGAACTGATCGCCATCGCGGTGATCCTGCCTGGCCTGGTGGATCCGGCGCTGGGCGTGGTGCGCTATATGCCGCACATCAGCGTCAGCAACTGGGCGCTGGTAGACAACCTGCAGCAGCGCTTCAACGTCACCAGCTTCGTCGGCCACGACATCCGCAGCCTGGCGCTGGCGGAGCACTACTTCGGCGCCACCCGCGACTGTGAAGACTCGATTCTGGTGCGCCTGCACCGTGGCACCGGCGCCGGCATCATCGTCAACGGGCAGATTTTTCTCGGCAACAACGGCAACGTCGGCGAGATCGGCCATATCCAGATCGATCCGCTCGGCGAACGCTGCCACTGCGGCAACTTCGGCTGCCTGGAGACGGTGGCCGCCAACGCGGCGATCGAACAGCGCGTGCGCCAGCTGCTGAGCCAGGGCTACCCGAGCAAACTGACGCTGGAAGACTGCGGCATCAACGCCATCTGCAAGGCCGCCAACCGCGGCGATCTGCTGGCCAGCGAAGTGATCGAACACGTCGGCCGCTATCTGGGCAAGGCGGTGGCCATCGCCATCAACCTGTTCAATCCGCAGAAGGTGGTGATCGCCGGTGAGATCACCGAAGCGGACAAGGTGCTGCTGCCGGCGATCCAGAGCTGCATCAATACCCAGGTGCTGAAGGACTTCCGCAAAAATCTGCCGGTGGTGACCTCCGAACTCAATCATCGCTCGGCGATCGGCGCTTTCGCCCTGGCCAAACGCGCGATGCTCAACGGCGTGCTCTTGCAGCGATTGCTGGAAAGCTGATCCGCCGCTTCTGGCAGGTGTGTTATCGTCACTTCTTGCCTGCCGTAATCATGAGAAACAGCGACAAATGAAAATCAAAAACGTTATATGCGATATCGACGGCGTGCTGCTGCATGACAATACGCCGGTGCCCGGCGCCGATCTGTTCCTGGCGCGCATCCAGGAACAAGGCATGCCGCTGGTGGTGCTGACCAACTACCCATCACAGACCGCACAGGATTTGGCGAACCGCTTCGCCGCCGCCGGGCTGGAAGTGCCGGAGAGCGCGTTCTATACCTCGGCGATGGCCACCGCCGACTTCCTGCGCCGTCAGGAAGGTAAAAAAGCCTATGTGGTCGGCGAAGGCGCGCTGATCCATGAGCTGTACAAAGCCGGTTTCACCATCACCGACATCAACCCGGATTTTGTGATCGTCGGTGAAACCCGCTCTTACAACTGGGACATGATGCACAAAGCCGCCTACTTCGTCAGTAACGGCGCGCGCTTTATCGCGACTAATCCGGATAGCCACGGCCACGGCTTCTCGCCGGCCTGCGGTGCCCTGTGCGCGCCCATCGAGAAGATCACCGGCCGCAAGCCGTTTTATGTCGGCAAGCCCAGCCCGTGGATCATTCGCGCCGCACTGAACAAAATGCAGGCGCACTCGGAAGAGACGGTGATCGTCGGCGACAACCTGCGCACCGACATTCTGGCGGGCTTCCAGGCCGGCCTGGAAACCGTGCTGGTGCTGTCCGGCGTCTCCACGCTGAGCGACATCGAAACCATGCCGTTCCGCCCGAGCTACGTTTACCCTTCCGTCGCCGATATCACCATCTTCTGATGCGACCATGGCGGCCGCCCGGCCGCCGTTATTTCCTTCTCCCCCAGCGTCAGTTTGAATTTAATTCGTTCATGGCCGTAAAAGGTTTCAGCCTGCCTGCGTTAAAAATCCTCATTATAACGTTACGCCCCGCCAATAGCTGATATTGCCGGCGAGCGGAAAACCCTTACCCCTAATTAATGAGGCTACCATGAGCACAAATAACACTATTAATGCCGTCGCCGCCGATGACGCGGCCATTATGCCGTCTATCGCCAATAAAAAGATCCTGATGGGTTTCTGGCACAACTGGGCCGCCGGCGCCAGTGACGGCTACCAGCAAGGGCAGTTCGCCAATATGAACCTGACCGACATTCCCACCGAGTACAACGTGGTGGCCGTCGCCTTTATGAAAGGCCAGGGCATCCCGACCTTCAAGCCTTACAACCTGTCCGACACCGAGTTCCGCCGCCAGGTGGGCGTGCTGAACAGCCAGGGCCGCGCGGTGCTGATCTCCCTCGGCGGCGCAGACGCGCATATCGAGCTGAAAACCGGCGACGAAGACAAGCTGAAAGACGAGATTATTCGCCTGGTGGAAGTCTATGGCTTCGACGGCCTGGATATCGATCTGGAACAGGCGGCGATCGGCGCCGCCAATAATAAAACCGTCTTGCCTGCGGCGTTGAAAAAAGTAAAAGACCATTACGCCGCGCAGGGAAAAAATTTTATTATCAGCATGGCGCCGGAATTCCCGTATTTACGCACCAACGGCACCTACCTGGATTATATTAATGCCCTCGAAGGCTATTACGACTTTATCGCGCCGCAATATTATAACCAGGGCGGCGACGGTATTTGGGTGGATGAACTCAATGCCTGGATCACGCAGAATAACGACGCCATGAAAGAGGACTTCCTCTACTACCTGACGGAAAGCCTGGTTACCGGCACCCGCGGCTATGCGAAGATCCCGGCGGCGAAATTCGTCATCGGCCTGCCAAGCAACAACGATGCCGCCGCCACCGGCTACGTGGTCAACAAACAGGCGGTGTATAACGCTTTCTCGCGTCTCGACGCCAAAAACCTGTCGATCAAGGGCCTGATGACCTGGTCAATCAACTGGGATAACGGCAAGAGCAAAGCCGGCGTCGCCTACAATTGGGAGTTCAAAACCCGCTATGCGCCGCTGATTCAGGGCGGCGTCACCCCGCCGCCGGGAAAGCCTAATGCGCCGACGGCGCTGACGGTCGCCGAACTGGGCGCCACCTCGCTGAAACTGAGCTGGGCCGCCGCCACCGGCGCTTTCCCGATCGCCAGTTACACCGTCTACCGCAACGGCAACTCGATCGGCCAGACCGCCGGTCTGTCGCTGGCTGACGGCGGTCTGACGCCGGCGACCCAGTACAGCTACTTCGTTACCGCAACCGATAGCCAGGGCAATACCTCGCTGCCGAGCAGCGCGCTGGCGGTCAAAACCGCCAACGACGGCACGCCGCCCGATCCGGGGGTGCCCGAGTGGCAGAACAACCACAGCTACAAGGCTGGCGACGTGGTGAGCTATAAAGGCAAGAAATATACCTGTATCCAGGCGCACACCTCCAACGCCGGCTGGACGCCGGACGCCGCCTTCACCCTGTGGCAGCTCATCGCCTAATCGCTAATCGATTGCCGGCCAAACTGGCCGGCAATCCCGCCATCACGCTAAAAATTGCATAATCGATAATTTTTCACGTCGATAACTGAACATCCGTTAAAAACCACACCTAAGCAAACAACTATTTCTCAACGCATGGCTAAAACGCTTGCATCTCCCGCAGCTTTTGGCGCATTTTCATAACCACAGCGCAGCAAAACCGGGTTATCGCTGATAAATCGGCAATGCTGCCCATAACAGTAAAAAACAACATCACAGTCATAAAAGCCCGTTAGGAGAGTTGTATGTGTTCTATTTTCGGTGTGCTCGATCTGAAGTCCGATCCCGTTGAACTGCGTAAGAAAGCGCTGGAACTGTCACGTCTGATGCGCCACCGCGGCCCGGATTGGTCCGGCGTTTACGCCAGCGACAAAGCCATTCTGGCTCACGAACGCCTGTCGATCGTCGACGTCAACAATGGCGCTCAACCGCTGTACAACGCTGCGCACACCCACGTTCTGGCGGTCAACGGCGAAATTTACAACCATCAGGCGCTGCGCCAACAGCTGAGCGAACGCTACGCGTTCCAGACCGGTTCCGACTGTGAAGTGATCCTGGCGCTGTACCAGGAGAAAGGCCCGGACTTCCTCGACGATCTGCAAGGCATGTTCGCCTTCGCCCTGTATGACACCGAAAAAGACGCCTACCTGATCGGCCGCGATCACCTGGGCATCATTCCGCTGTACATGGGCCACGACGAGCACGGCAACCTGTACGTCGCCTCGGAAATGAAAGCGCTGGTGCCGGTGTGCCGCACCATCAAGGAATTCCCGGCCGGCAGCTACCTGTGGAGCCAGGACGGTGAGATTCGTGAATATTATCGCCGCGATTGGTTCGATTACGACAGCGTCAAGGACAACGTGACCGACGCCGCCACCCTGCGCACCGCGCTGGAAGAGTCGGTGAAAAGCCACCTGATGTCCGACGTACCTTACGGCGTGCTGCTGTCGGGCGGGCTGGATTCCTCGGTCATTTCGGCGATCACCAAGAAGTACGCCGCGCGCCGCGTGGAAGATCAGGAACGCAGCGAGGCCTGGTGGCCACAGCTGCACTCCTTCGCCGTAGGCCTGGAGGGCTCGCCGGATCTGCGCGCCGCGCAAGAGGTGGCCAACCATCTGGGCACCGTGCACCATGAAATCCACTTCACCGTACAGGAAGGCCTGGACGCCATCCGCGACGTGATTTATCACATCGAAACCTACGACGTCACCACCATTCGCGCCTCGACGCCAATGTACCTGATGTCGCGCAAAATCAAGGCGATGGGCATCAAGATGGTGCTTTCCGGTGAAGGCGCGGACGAAGTGTTCGGCGGCTACCTGTACTTCCATAAGGCGCCGGACGCCCGCGAATTCCACGAAGAGACCGTACGCAAACTGCTGGCGCTGCACATGTTCGACTGCGCGCGCGCCAACAAGGCGATGTCCGCCTGGGGCGTCGAAGCCCGCGTGCCGTTCCTGGACAAGAAATTCCTCGACGTGGCGATGCGCATCAACCCGAAAGATAAAATGTGCGGCAACGGCAAAATGGAAAAACACATCGTTCGCGAATGTTTCGAGTCCTATTTGCCGGCCAGCGTGGCCTGGCGCCAGAAAGAGCAGTTCTCCGACGGCGTCGGCTACAGCTGGATCGACACGCTAAAAGAGGTGGCTGCGCAGCAAATCAGCGATCAACAGCTCGAAACCGCGCGTTTCCGCTTCCCGTACAACACGCCGACCTCGAAAGAAGGCTACCTGTACCGCGAGATCTTCGAAGAGCTGTTCCCGCTGCCGAGCGCCGCCGAATGCGTGCCGGGCGGCCCGTCCGTCGCCTGCTCGTCCGCCAAGGCCATCGAATGGGATGAATCGTTCAAGAAGATGGACGATCCTTCCGGCCGCGCCGTCGGCGTGCACCAGGCCGCCTATAAATAAACGCGCGGCGTTTTCCCTTGGGGCGGGCCTTTTGGCCCGCCTTTTTGTTGCCTTTTCCGCCCGCCAACTGCCTGAATTGCCGATTTTATCGCCATAATGTTCACAACCCAGACAAACGGCGCTTCCGGGCGCTTTTTCGGGAAAAAACTTGTTGACGCAAATCGGTCATATACGCATAATGCGCCCCGCAACGCCGATGAAGGCAAAGCAAAAAAAGAGGGCTACGTAGCTCAGCTGGTTAGAGCACATCACTCATAATGATGGGGTCACAGGTTCGAATCCCGTCGTAGCCACCATCTCTTTTTTGCATTTGCGGGAGTGGCGAAATTGGTAGACGCACCAGATTTAGGTTCTGGCGCCGCAAGGTGTGCGAGTTCAAGTCTCGCCTCCCGCACCATTTCTCTTCATCGTCGGCGCAGTATGTTGATGGGGTATCGCCAAGCGGTAAGGCACCGGTTTTTGATACCGGCATTCCCTGGTTCGAATCCAGGTACCCCAGCCATATTCTTTCGGGAACGGGGTTTCAACATAAGATTTGTTTGCAGGTGGGGTATCGCCAAGCGGTAAGGCACCGGTTTTTGATACCGGCATTCCCTGGTTCGAATCCAGGTACCCCAGCCATAACAAACTGCTTGCAAATCAAAGAAGTAAAAAGTAACATCGGCTACGTAGCTCAGCTGGTTAGAGCACATCACTCATAATGATGGGGTCACAGGTTCAAATCCCGTCGTAGCCACCATAATTGGGGTGTCGCCAAGCGGTAAGGCTCTGGTTTCTGATACCAGCATACCCAGGTTCGAATCCTGGCACCCCAGCCATATTTAGAAAAGCCCGCTTCGGCGGGCTTTTTGCTGTCTGGCGTTCAGCCATCCTTAATAGGCCCAGCCGCCGCTGAGCCCTGTCGGTTACAATCCTAACGCGTACTTCAACGCATGTTCTTTCAGCTTGCCCGCCCGCTGCGCGGCCATCAGCGCCAGATTGCGCGCCACGTTCAGCGGAGCCAGATTATTGCTGAAGGCGGTATAAAATAGATCCATGCCGCTCTGCATCAGCAGATTGTCGGTACGGCGACGGCGCTGATAACGCAGCAGCACCGCCTCGCTGCTCCAGTCCTCTCCCTGCTCCCGCGCCTCGCTCAACACGCTCAGCAAGGCATCCACGTCGCGATATCCCAGATTGACGCCCTGCCCGGCCAGCGGGTTGATGGTATGCGCCGCATCCCCCAGCAGCGCCAACCCCGGCAGCACGTAACGCTGCGCATGACGCCGCGTCAACGGGAACGATCCGGCGGCGTGCACCTTGACCGGGCCCAGCCGCGCTGGAAAAGCGGTGGCGATCTCACGCTCCAGCTGCGCCGGCGGCATCGCCTGCAGTTGGCGAATGCGCTGCGGGCTGTCATACCACACCAGCGATGCCCAGCTGTCGTACAGCGGCAGGAAGGCGCGCGGCCCGGACGGGAAGAAGCGCTGCCAGGTCACATCCTGCTGCGGCGCGCCGGTATCGACGGTGATCAACATGCACGCCTGACGATACTGCCAGCCGTTGGTGCCGATCGCCGCCAGCTTGCGCACCTGCGAGTTGGCGCCATCGGCGCCGATAACCAGCCGCGCCTGCAGCGTTTCACCGCTGTCCAGCGTCAACTGCCAGGCCTTGTCCGCCCGCTGCAGCGATTGCAGCCTGGCGGGGCACAGCAACGTCAGGTTGGCGCACTGCGCGAACTGCTGCCACAGCGCCAACTGCAGAATACGGTTTTCCACCATAAAGCCCAGCTCCGGCAACCCCAGTGACACCGCGTCGAACGCCACCCGCGACGATGCCCATTCCCAGGTCTCCAGCCGGCGATACGGCGCCGTGCGCATCGCCGTCACGGCCGGCCAGGCGCCGAGCTGTTTCAGCAGCCCCACCGAGGTGCAGCCGATAGCGGAAATGCGCAGATCCGGCGGGCTTTGCGCCTCGAACGCCTGCGGCGCCTGATGTTCCAGCAACGCCACCGACCAGCCCGCCTGCGCCAGCCCGAGGGCCGCCGCCGCGCCGACCATGCCGCCGCCCACCACCACCGCGTCATACCGATTTTGAGATGTCTTCATATTGGCTATGTTTTCTGTGTGAATGCTCGCCATCCCACCCGGCATGGCGTTTTGCGCAGTGTACCGGATTTTCGCTTCGGCTTCAGGTTGCGTGCCATTTTCCCCCGCGCTGGTCACAACGGCGGCAAATGATTACAATACGCGCCCTGCATGTCGCGTAACGCAACTTTCGCTCCGCACTGAGTAATGGCAAGTCAATGACGAAAAAACTACATATCAAAACCTGGGGCTGCCAGATGAATGAGTACGATTCATCGAAAATGGCCGACCTGTTGAACAGCACGCACGGCTTCGAGTGGACCGAAAACGCCGAAGAAGCGGACGTGCTGTTGCTGAACACCTGCTCGATCCGTGAAAAAGCGCAGGAGAAAGTTTTCGCCATGCTGGGGCGCTGGCGCTTGCTGAAAGAAAAGAACCCGTCTGTCATCATCGGGGTCGGCGGTTGCGTGGCCTCGCAAGAAGGGGAACTGATCCGCAGCCGCGCGCCGTGCGTCGACGTGGTATTCGGCCCGCAGACCTTGCACCGCCTGCCGGAAATGATCAACCACGTTCAGGGCACCCGCAGCCCGGTGGTTGATATCAGCTTCCCGGAGATCGAAAAATTCGACCGTTTGCCGGAACCGCGCGCCGAAGGCCCGACCGCGTTCGTGTCGATCATGGAAGGCTGCAACAAATACTGCACTTTCTGCGTGGTGCCTTACACCCGCGGTGAAGAAGTGAGCCGTCCGAGCGACGACGTGCTGTTCGAAATCGCCCAGCTGGCGGCGCAGGGCGTGCGCGAGGTCAACCTGCTCGGCCAAAACGTCAACGCTTACCGCGGCGCCACGCATGACGGCGATATCTGCTCGTTCGCCGAACTGCTGCGCCTGGTGGCGGCCATCGACGGCATCGATCGCATTCGCTTCACCACCAGCCACCCGATCGAGTTCACCGACGATATCATCGCGGTGTACGAAGACACGCCGGAGCTGGTCAGCTTCCTGCATCTGCCGGTGCAGAGCGGTTCGGATCGCATCCTGACCATGATGAAACGCGCGCATACCGCGCTGGAGTACAAGGCGATTATCCGCAAGCTGCGCAAGGCGCGCCCGAACATTCAGCTCAGCTCCGATTTCATCGTCGGTTTCCCGGGCGAGAGCCAGGCCGACTTTGAACAGACCATGAACCTGATCGCCGACGTCAACTTCGACGTCAGCTTCAGCTTCATCTATTCGTCGCGCCCGGGCACCCCGGCGGCGGACATGGTTGACGACGTCAGCGAAGAAGAGAAAAAGCAGCGGCTGTACATTCTGCAGGATCGCATCAACCAGCAGGCGCTGCAGTTCAGCCGCCGCATGCTCGGCACCGTCCAGCGCATTCTGGTGGAAGGCACCTCGCGCAAAAGCGTGATGGAACTGGCCGGGCGCACGGAATGCAACCGTGTGGTAAACTTCGAAGGCACGCCTGACATGATCGGCCAGTTTGTCGACGTGGAAATTACCGAGGTGCTGACCAACACCCTGCGTGGCGCAGTGGTGCGCACCGAGCAGCAGATGGATCTGCGCGTACATGAATCCCCGCAGTCGGTGATCGCCCGTACCCGCAAAGAAAACGCGCTGGGCGTCGGCATTTACCAGCCCTGACGCCGCGGCGGCCGCCTTATCGCCGCCCGTTCGCGCTACTCCTTACCGTTTCTCCGCCGGGCGTCCGCGCCCGGTGATGTTCTTTTTTATTTTTTTATTGTTGAAGAGGCGACATAACATGCAACTCCCACACTGCCCGAAGTGCAACTCCGAATACACCTACCAGGACAATGCCCTGTTCATCTGCCCTGAGTGCGCCCATGAGTGGAGCGACAGCGCCCCGGCGGAAGATCAGGACGCGCTGATCGTCAAAGACGCCAACGGCAACCTGCTGGCGGACGGCGACGCGGTCACCGTGATCAAGGACCTGAAGGTCAAAGGCAGTTCCTCGATGCTGAAAATCGGCACCAAGGTGAAAAACATTCGTCTGGTGGAAGGCGATCACAACATCGACTGCAAAATCGACGGTTTCGGCCCGATGAAACTGAAATCCGAATTCGTGAAAAAGAACTGATTCCCAGCTGTCTTGTCCTGTGATGACGCGGCGGGCTTTGCGCCCCGCCGCGTTTTTTCCTTGTCTTCCCTTGAATTCCGCCGACGGCGCACAGATAGATCAGCGGTAAACTTGCGCCGTTGCGGCGCACCATGAATAATTCAAGAAAGAGAGTATTCAGGCTCGTCCTGAACGCGCGCGTCCCGGACGCGCTATGTGACATCAACCAGGCCCGATGTGACCTAGAGGAATAGTTTGAACGTCGCAACACAAGAAATTTTGTTAGAGCCCGCAGACAACCAGCGTTTGCTCAGCCTGTGCGGCCCGTTTGATGACAACATCAAGCAACTCGAGCGCCGATTGGGCATCGAAATCAATCGCCGCGACAACCGTTTCAAGCTGGTCGGCAAGAACCTGTGCGTGGTCGCCGCCGCCGATATCCTGCGCCATCTTTACGTGGATACCGCGCCGATTCGCGGCGTGATCCCGGATATCGATCCGGAGCAAATCCATCTGGCGATCAAAGAGAGCCGGGTGCTGGAACAGGTGGCCGACAGCGTGCCGGATTACGGCAAGGCGGTCACCATTAAAACCAAGCGCGGCATGGTGAAACCGCGCACGCCTAACCAGGCGCAATACATCGCCAACATTCTCGATCACGACATCACCTTCGGCATCGGCCCGGCGGGCACCGGCAAAACCTACCTGGCGGTCGCCGCCGCGGTGGATGCGCTGGAACGCCAGGAAATTCGCCGCATTCTGCTGACCCGCCCCGCAGTCGAAGCCGGCGAAAAGCTGGGCTTCCTGCCGGGCGATCTGAGCCAGAAGGTCGATCCTTATCTGCGCCCGCTGTACGACGCCCTGTTCGAAATGCTGGGCTTCGAGCGCGTGGAGAAGCTCATCGAACGCAACGTGATCGAAGTCGCACCGCTGGCCTATATGCGCGGCCGCACGCTGAACGACGCCTTTATCATTCTGGATGAGAGCCAGAACACCACCATCGAACAGATGAAGATGTTCCTGACGCGCATCGGTTTCAACTCGAAGGCGGTCATCACCGGCGACGTCACCCAGATCGACCTGCCGCGCAACCAGAAATCCGGCCTGCGCCACGCGGTGGAAGTGCTGTCGGACGTGGAAGAGCTGAGCTTCAACTTCTTCCACAGCGAAGACGTGGTGCGCCACCCGGTGGTGGCCCGCGTGGTCATCGCCTATGAGGCCTGGGAAGCGGCCGAACAGAAACGCAAAGACGCGATTGCCGAACAACGTAAGCGCGAGGCGCTCGCCGCCTCCGAGCAGGAGACACCATGAGTCAGGTGATTTTGGATCTGCAGATTGCCTGTGAAAGCAGCGACGGCCTGCCGGACGAGGCCACCTTCCAGCGCTGGCTGGAAGGCGTGCTGCCGCAATTTCAGGAAGAGGCCGAGGTGACCGTGCGTCTGGTGGACGAAGCGGAAAGCCACGAGCTGAACCTGACCTACCGCGGTAAAGACAAGCCGACCAACGTGCTCTCTTTCCCGTTCGAAGCCCCGCCGGGCATCGAGCTGCCGCTGCTCGGCGATCTGATCATCTGCCGCCAGGTGGTTGAACAGGAAGCGATTGAGCAAGGCAAGGCGCTGGAGGCCCACTGGGCGCATATGGTTGTCCACGGCAGCCTCCATCTGCTAGGGTATGACCACATCGAAGACGATGAAGCCGAAGAAATGGAGTCTTTGGAAACCGAAATCATGCACGGACTGGGCTATCCTGATCCGTACCTGGCGGAAAAAGACCCCGTCTGACGTCAGCCGTTTACCCTACAGCCCCTCTGCGGGGCTGTCGCTGACGCCCCTTAACTCTGACATGAGTGACAGTAACGAAAACGCCATGAGCGACGACCATTCACAAAGCAATGACAGCCCCAGTCCCAAGAAGGGGTTCTTTACTCTTATCCTTAACCAGTTGTTCCACGGCGAGCCCAAAAACCGTGGCGATCTGGTCGAGCTGATCCGCGATTCCGAACAAAACGACCTGATCGATCCCGATACCCGCGACATGCTGGAAGGCGTGATGGATATCGCCGAACAGCGCGTGCGCGACATCATGATCCCCCGCTCCCAGATGGTGACGCTCAAGCGCAACCAGACGCTGGAAGAGTGCCTGGACGTGATTATCGACTCCGCCCACTCGCGTTTCCCGGTGATCAGCGAAGACAAAGATCACATCGAAGGCATCCTGATGGCCAAGGATCTGCTGCCGTTCATGCGCGCAGATTCCGAGCCGTTCAGCATCGACAAGGTGCTGCGCACCGCGGTGGTGGTGCCGGAAAGCAAGCGCGTCGACCGGATGCTGAAAGAATTCCGCTCCCAGCGCTATCACATGGCGATTGTCATTGACGAATTCGGCGGCGTGTCCGGCCTGGTCACCATCGAAGATATCCTGGAACTGATCGTCGGCGAGATCGAAGACGAATATGACGACGAAGACGATCTGGATATCCGCCAGCTCAGCCGCCACATGTACACCGTGCGCGCACTGGCCCCGATCGAAGACTTCAACGAAGCCTTCGGCACCCACTTCAGCGATGACGAGGTCGATACCATCGGCGGTCTGGTGATGCAGGCCTTCGGCCACCTGCCGGCGCGCGGGGAAACCATTGAAATCGAAGGTTACCTATTTAAAGTTGCCATGGCCGACAGTCGACGTATCATCCAGGTTCATGTAAAAATTCCGGACGATTCTCCACCACCGAAACTGGAAGATTAAATCCAACATGGCTAAAGCCTCATTACTTGAACGCCAGCGGGTTCGCGCCCTGCTGGCGCTGTTGTCAGGTGCCGGCGGGACGCTGGCGTTCTCGCCCTACGACTTCTGGCCCGCGGCCATCGTCTCCCTGTTCGGCCTGCTGGCCGTTACCCTCAATCGCACCACCAAACAATCCGCCCTGCTCGGCTTTGTCTGGGGCTTCGGGCTGTTCGGCAGCGGCATCAACTGGGTGTATGTCAGCATCGCCGATTTCGGCGGCATGCCGTTCGCCGTCAACGTCTTCCTGGTGGTACTGCTCGCCGCTTACCTGTCGCTGTACACCGGGCTGTTCGCCGGGCTGCTGACGCGCCTGTGGCCGGCCACCAGTTGGTGGCGGCTGGCCATCGCCGCGCCGGCGCTGTGGCAGGTGACCGAATTCCTGCGCGGCTGGGTGCTGACCGGCTTCCCGTGGCTGCAGTTCGGCTACAGCCAGATCAACGGCCCGCTGAAGGGCATCGCGCCGCTGCTGGGTGTTGACGCCATCACCTTTGTGCTGATGGCCATCGCCGGCCTGCTGGTGTACGCCGTCAATCAACGGCGCCTGTCGGCAGCCGTGATCGCCGCCGCGCTGCTGCTGTTGCCGTGGCCGCTGCGCCAGCTGCAGTGGTTTACCCCGCAGCCGGAGAAAGCGGTGAACGTCGCCATGGTGCAAGGCAACATTCCCCAGTCAATGAAGTGGGATCCGAGCATTCTGCTCAGCACGCTGCAAACCTATCTGGACGAAACCCGCCCCTACATGGGCAAGGCGCCGATCATCATCTGGCCAGAGTCCGCCATCCCTGACTTCGAGCCGCGTCAGAACGGCTTCCTGACCATGATGGATGACCTGATGCGGGCGAAGAACAGCAGCCTGATCACCGGCATCGTCGATGCGCGCGCCACCCCACAAGGCGTGCAGGAATACAACAGCGCCATCGTGCTGGGCGAACCGACGCCGTACAGCTACCCGGCCAAAGATCGCTACAACAAGCATCACCTGGTGCCGTTCGGCGAATTCGTGCCGCTGGGTGAACTGCTGCGCCCTATCGCGCCGTTCTTCAATCTGCCGATGTCCGGTTTCAGCCGCGGCGACTACGTGCAGCCGCAGCTCAGCGTACGCGGCTACAACCTGACGGCGGCCATCTGTTACGAGATCGTGCTGGGCCAGCAGGTGCGCGATAACTTCCGCCCGGACACCAACTTCCTGCTGACCATCTCCAACGACGCCTGGTTCGGCCACTCCATCGGCCCGTGGCAGCACTTCCAGATGGCGCGCATGCGGGCGCTGGAGCTCGGCCGGCCGCTGCTGCGCAGCACCAATAACGGCGTCACCGCCGCGGTGGATGCGAACGGCGAGGTGATCGCCGAGATCCCGCAGTTTACCCGCCAGGTGCTCGAAGTGAAGGTCACGCCGACCACCGGCGTCACGCCTTATGCGCGTTTCGGCGCCACACCGCTGTGGGTGATTACCCTGCTGCTGGGCGGCTGGGCGCTGATGTTGGGCTTGCGCCGCAAATAATCCTCTTCGCCGGGGCGCGCCCGCCGCGCCCCGCGTTCCCGTCAATATCCCCGCCTCAGTCAGAAAACGTCGTTAAATCAACGCGGCTGGCACACTCCTTGCTTTTATCTATGGCGACATCGCGCGCCGGTTTACTTTTGCTGACGTTTTGTCGCACCTGCGCACATTTTGGGTGCATTAAGCGCACCGCGCGGGTGCGCCGACGTTTTGTTGCATTGATTTGGTGCGCGCGGCGTCTCAAAAAATGAAACATTTTAGTTTCAAGGTGTTCACAATCGGTTATTTTTTAACAGCGTTCAGTTCATAAGACTATCTTTATAACTTGAGCAATAAACAGTCGATTTAACCTGACGCTCTTTAGTCAGAGCCACAACAACAGCAAAGGAGTTGGACCATGCAAATGCGTAAATTGGCGTTATCGTTACTGCTGCTCGGTGCGGCAGGTAGCGTGGCGCATGCGGAAGACCTGACCGGTACGCTGAAGAAAATCAAAGACAATGGCGTGATCGTTGTCGGCCACCGCGAATCGTCAGTGCCGTTCTCCTACTACGACAACCAACAAAAAGTTGTGGGCTACTCTCAGGACTACTCCAACCAAATCGTTGAAGCCGTTAAGAAAAAGCTGAATGCGCCGAATCTGCAGGTGAAAATGCTGCCGATTACCTCGCAGAACCGCATCCCGCTGCTGCAAAACGGCACCTATGATTTCGAGTGCGGATCCACCACCAATAACCTCGAGCGCCAGAAACAGGCCGCCTTCTCCGACACCATTTTCGTGGTCGGCACCCGCTTGCTGGTGAAAAAGGGCTCCGACATCAAAGACTTTAAAGACCTGGCCGGCAAACCGGTGGTGGTCACCTCCGGCACCACCTCCGAAGTGCTGCTGAACAAGCTGAACGACAGCGACAAGATGAACATGCGCATCATCAGCGCCAAAGACCACGGCGATTCCTTCCGCACGCTGGAAAGCGGCCGCGCCGTGGCCTTCATGATGGATGATGCCCTGCTGGCGGGCGAACGCGCCAAGGCCAAGAAACCGGATCAGTGGGAAATCATCGGCACGCCGCAGTCGAAAGAGGCCTACGGCTGCATGCTGCGCAAAGACGATCCTGAGTTTAAAAAGCTGGTCGATGACACCATCGCCCAGGCGCAAACCTCCGGTGAAGCGGCCAAGTGGTTTGAGAAATGGTTCAAGCAGCCTATTCCACCGAAAAACCTCAACATGAACTTCGAACTGTCGGACGACATGAAGCAACTGTTCAAAGAGCCAAACGACAAAGCGTTGAACTAAATAGAACAAAAGCCGGCGCGGCCGCCAGGCCAAACCGGCCCAGTTGATGACTGGGACAGACAGGAATGAGGGGGGCCGTTCCCCTCCCTCATTTTCCCCAAGGCGCATCACCGACACCCGTACACAACAAGCCAGCCAGACTGGCCGCGCGGCGATCGGCGCTCATCAAGTCATCAATCTTCGGCGCCCTGCGCCCGTTTATCGGAGTTTGTTATGTCAATAGATTGGAACTGGGGTATCTTCCTGCAGCAGGCCCCGTTTGGGAACACCACTTACCTCGGCTGGATCTGGTCCGGCTTTCAGGTCACGGTGGCCCTCTCCGTCTGTGCCTGGATTATCGCTTTCTTCGTCGGTTCACTGTTCGGTATCTTGCGTACCGTGCCCAACCGCTTTCTTTCCACCCTCGGCACCTGTTACGTCGAACTGTTCCGCAACGTGCCGCTGATCGTGCAATTCTTTACCTGGTATCTGGTGATCCCCGAGCTGCTGCCGGCCAATATCGGCACCTGGTTCAAAACCGAGCTGGATCCCAACGTGCAGTTCTTCGTTTCTTCCATGCTCTGCCTTGGGCTGTTTACCGCCGCCCGCGTTTGCGAACAGGTTCGCGCCGCCATTCAATCCCTGCCGCGCGGTCAGAAAGCCGCCGGGCTGGCGATGGGCCTGACGCTGCCGCAAACCTACCGCTACGTGCTGCTGCCGAACGCCTACCGGGTGATCGTGCCGCCGATGACCTCGGAGATGCTCAACCTGGTCAAAAACTCCGCCATCGCCTCCACCATCGGGCTGGTGGACATGGCCGCGCAGGCCGGCAAGCTGTTGGATTACTCCGCACACGCCTATGAATCCTTTACCGCCATCACGCTGGCTTATATCGGCATCAACGCCGTTATCATGCTGTTTATGCGTCTGGTCGAAAAGAAAGTGCAGTTGCCTGGCAACCTGGGGAGTAAATAATGTACGAATTTGACTGGGCGTCGATCGTCCCAAGCTTCCCTTATCTGCTGCAAGGCATGGTGATCACGCTGAAGATCACCGTGACCGCCATCGTGGTCGGCATCCTGTGGGGCACCGTGCTGGCGGTGATGCGTCTGTCGCCGTTCAAGCCGATAAGCTGGTTCGCCACCCTGTACGTCAACCTGTTCCGTTCGGTGCCGCTGGTGATGGTGCTGCTGTGGTTCTATCTGGTGGTTCCAAGCTTATTACAACAGGTTCTAGGGCTGTCGCCGAAAACCGATATTCGCCTGATCTCGGCTATGGTAGCCTTTTCCCTGTTTGAAGCGGCCTATTATTCGGAAATCATCCGCGCCGGTATCATCAGCATCTCGCGTGGCCAATCCTCCGCCGCGCTGGCGCTGGGCATGACCCACTGGCAGTCCATGCGGCTGGTGATCCTGCCGCAGGCGTTCCGCGCCATGGTGCCACTGCTGCTGACCCAGGGCATCGTACTGTTCCAGGATACCTCGCTGGTTTACGTACTGAGCCTGGCCGACTTCTTCCGCACCGCGTCGACCATCGGCGAACGCGACGGCACCCAGGTTGAAATGATCCTGTTCGCCGGTTTTGTCTATTTTGTTATCAGCCTCGCCGCCTCTGCGCTGGTAAGCTATTTGAAGAAAAGGACTGTTTGATGATATCCCTGAAAAATGTTTCCAAGTGGTACGGTCACTTCCAAGTGTTGACCGATTGCACCACCGAAGTGAAAAAAGGCGAAGTGGTCGTCGTCTGCGGTCCTTCAGGTTCCGGCAAATCCACCCTGATTAAAACCGTCAACGGCCTGGAGCCGATCCAGCAGGGAAGCATCCTGGTGAACGGCACCTCGGTCAACGACAAGAAAACCAACTTGGCGCAGCTGCGTGCCAAAGTCGGCATGGTGTTCCAACACTTTGAGCTGTTCCCGCACCTGTCCATTATCGACAACCTGACGCTGGCGCAGGTGAAAGTGCTCAAGCGCGATAAGACCGCCTCACGCGAGAAGGGCCTGAAGCTGCTTGAACGCGTCGGCCTCTCCGCCCATGCCAACAAGTTCCCCGGCCAGCTGTCCGGCGGCCAGCAGCAGCGCGTCGCCATCGCCCGCGCACTGTGCATGGATCCTATCGCCATGCTGTTCGATGAACCGACCTCGGCGCTCGATCCGGAAATGATCAACGAAGTGCTGGACGTGATGGTCGAACTGGCGAACGAAGGCATGACCATGATGGTGGTAACCCACGAAATGGGCTTCGCCCGCAAGGTGGCGAATCGGGTAATCTTTATGGACGAAGGCAAAATCGTCGAAGACCGCAACAAAGACGATTTCTTCAACAACCCCGAGTCCGATCGCGCCAAGGACTTCCTGGCCAAGATCCTGCACTAAACGCTCTCGATGCGCCCCGCCAGGGGCGCATCTTTTCTCCCGGCACTAAAAGCGCTTGTTTCTCCCCGGTTTTGATCCGATGCTCGCTGGATAACAAACAGAGGAGAAAGAACATGCCCCGCCCTATTATCATCGATTGCGATCCCGGCCTCGACGACGCCATCGCGCTGGCCATGGCGCTGCGTTCGCCGGAGCTGGACGTCAAAGCCATTACCACCTCCGCCGGCAACCAGACGCCGGAGAAAACCCTGCATAATGCGCTGGGCCTGCTGACCCTGATGCAGCGCGAGGACATCCCGGTCGCCGCCGGCGCCGGCGGCCCGCTGATGCGCGAGCTGGTGATCGCCGACTATGTCCACGGCAAAACCGGCATGGGCAACACCCACCTGCCGACGCCGACCCTCAAACCCGATCCCCGCGGCGCCGTCGAGCTGATCGCCGACCTGCTGCGCGCCAGCCCACAGCCGATAACCCTGGTGGTGACCGGCCCGATGACCAATATCGCCCTGCTACTGGCCCAGCATGCCGAGTTGAAAAGCCGCATCGAGCGCATCGTATTCATGGGCGGCGGCATGAACGCCGGCAATACTACGCCGGTGGCGGAGTTCAACATCTTCGTCGATCCCGAAGCCGCCGAAATGGTGCTGAAATCCGGCGTGCCGCTGACCATGGCCGGGCTGAATGTCACCCATCAGGCGCTGGTGTTGCCGCAGGATATCGAGCGCATTCGTCAGATAGACAATCCGGTCGCGCAGGCGGTCGCGGAGATGCTCGATTTTTATCTGCCGCTGTACCTCAGCCATCCGCGCGGCCTGCCCGGCGCAGCGATGCACGATCCCTGCACCATCGCCTGGCTGCTGGCGCCACAGCTGTTCACCGGCGTAGAACGCTGGGTCGGCGTGGAGACCAAAGGGGAATACACCGTCGGCATGACGGTGGTGGACTATTTCCAGCAAACCGGCAACGCGGCCAACGTGGAAGTGCTGACCGGCATCAACCGCGAGGGCTTTATCGATCTGCTGGCCGAGCGCGTAGCGCGTTATTGATCCTATCGGGGCGCGCTCGCGCCCCTCGTTCAACTTTTTTGATTTAACTCAGCGAATTTTTGCGCTATCACTGTTCATGGCTTGCCTCTACCATGCGTTTACACCGACTGACATCGTTACCGATTAGCCTTCGCCTGGAGATAAGCCAATGAGCCGCGTACTGGTCCTGAAATCAAGCATTCTGGGTGAATATTCCCAGTCTGGAAAATTAGTCGATTTTTTTGTTGAACAATGGCGTGAAACTCACCCTGAAGACACGTTCACCGTGCGCGATTTGGCCAACCCAACGCTGCCGGAGCTGGATGGTGAAGTGATGGCCGGCTTTACCGCCGGCGACAAACCGCTGACGCCGCATCAGCAAAGCACCCTGGCGCTGTCCGATGAGCTGATTGCCGAGCTGAAATCGCACGACACGCTGATCATCAGCGCCCCGATGTACAACTTCAACATCCCGACGCAGCTGAAGATCTACTTCGATCTTATCGCCCGCGCCGGCCAGACGTTCCGCTATACCTCCGCCGGCGCCGAAGGGCTGGTGACGGGCAAGAAAGCGATCGTCATCTCCAGCCGCGGTGGCATCCACGCCGACACGCCGACGGATCTGATCACGCCGTACGTGAAGTTGTTCCTGGGCTTTATCGGCATCACCGACGTTGAATTCGTGCTGGCGGAAGGCTTCGCCTATGGCCCGGAAGCGGCGGAGAAAGCCGCCCAGGACAGCCGCATCGCAGTCGTGCAGAAAATCCCGGCCGGCGTCGCCGTACCGGCCAGCGCACCGGCGCAGGCGGACGTTGCCCCGGCAACCGTTAGCGGCGGTTTCCTGAGCAACCTGCTGAAGAAACTGTTCCGTTAAACGCCGGCCTTAGCGTTCCCCGCCCTGGCGGGGAACGTCATCAAGGTTCAAACGGCCGGCGCTGGAACTGGTCGTGACCGCATTTCGGGCAGAGCGGCAGCACCTCCGGCGTGTAAAACGCCAAATGGTAGTGACACTGCTCGCACACCAGATTGCCCAGCCCCACCACTTCACCGCTGTGGTAAACGCCGTGGTGGCTGACATCCTTGAACACCTCGCGCCACTCCAGTTGGGTTTTGTCGGTGATATCCGCCAGTTCCTGCCACAGGCTCTCTTTGATCACGCGCATAAACACGCTGTCGGTAAACTCGTCCCGGCTCTCCTGATAGCTGCGAGCGAACTCCTCCAGATCGCGCCGCACCGCCTGCGTCACCTGCCGCACTTCGTCGCGGGTCAAATCTTCGGCCTCGTTCAAGCGCCGCTCCGCGCTGGCCACCAGTTCATCGATATCGCGTTCGCCGTTTTTCAGGCGTTCGCTCAGCGATGCCACCAATTCGCGGTAATACTGAGCAACCTTGTTCATAGACTCTCCTCAATAAACGCTGCGCCGGACTTGGCTGTAGGGATCCCCCCTAAGCTACTTGTTCTTATTTTAGCCGTAAATGACTGATGTCACTTGGCAAGACGCGGGATCCGCAGGTTGTGAGCCGCGTCATGACGGCGTTTTTTTTAAATGCGCCGAGTCAGGCGCTTGGAGTTGTTGCCGGGAGGTCTTATCAGCTATGCTATGCGGATCTACGAATACTAAATGTTCATTGCGTTGCCTCTGACCGGGGCAACGGTTTACACCTACAGGACCACCGGCCGCCATGCAAGAGCAATACCGTCCAGAAGACATAGAATCGAACGTACAGCTTCACTGGCAAGAGAAGCAGACTTTCAAAGTTACCGAAGACGACAGCAAGGAAAAGTACTACTGCCTATCCATGCTGCCTTACCCGTCCGGCCGACTGCACATGGGCCACGTTCGTAACTACACTATCGGCGACGTGATCTCGCGCTATCAGCGCATGCTGGGCAAAAACGTACTGCAGCCGATCGGCTGGGATGCGTTCGGCCTGCCGGCGGAAGGCGCAGCGGTGAAAAACAACACCGCGCCGGCCCCGTGGACCTACGACAACATCGAATACATGAAGAACCAGCTGAAACTGCTGGGCTTCGGCTACGACTGGGATCGCGAAATCGCCACCTGCCAGCCGGAATACTACCGCTGGGAACAGTGGTTCTTCACCAAGCTGTATGAAAAAGGCCTGGTCTACAAGAAGACTTCGGCGGTGAACTGGTGCCCGCACGATCTGACCGTGCTGGCCAACGAACAGGTTATCGATGGCTGCTGCTGGCGCTGCGACACCAAGGTCGAGCGTAAAGAGATCCCGCAGTGGTTCATCAAAATCACCGCTTACGCCGATCAGCTGCTGAACGATCTGGACACGCTTGAAAGCTGGCCGGAGCAGGTGAAAACCATGCAGCGCAACTGGATTGGCCGCTCCGAAGGCGTGGAAATCACCTTCGACGTGGCGGACAGCGAAGAGAAGCTGACGGTTTACACCACCCGCCCGGACACCTTCATGGGCGCCACCTACGTGGCGGTCGCCGCGGGCCACCCGCTGGCGCAACAGGGCGCGCGCAACAACCCGGCGCTGACCGAGTTCATCGACGAATGCCGCAACACCAAAGTGGCCGAAGCAGAAATGGCGACGATGGAGAAGAAAGGCATGCCGACCGGCCTGTTCGTGGTCCACCCGCTGAGCGGCGAGAAGCTGCCGGTGTGGGTCGCCAACTTCGTGCTGATGGAATACGGCACCGGCGCCGTGATGGCGGTGCCGGCGCACGACCAGCGCGACTGGGAATTCGCCACCAAATATGATTTGCCGATCAAACCGGTGATCCTGAACCTCGACGGCAGCCAGCCTGACGTGAGCGCCGAAGCGATGACCGACAAAGGCGCGCTGTTCAACTCCGGCGAGTTCGACGGTCTGGACAATGAAGCGGGCTTCAACGCCATCGCCGACAAACTGGTCGCCAAGGGCGTAGGCCAGCGTAAGGTTAACTACCGTCTGCGCGACTGGGGTGTCTCCCGCCAGCGTTACTGGGGCGCGCCAATCCCGATGGTGACGCTGGAAGACGGCACCGTAATGCCGACGCCGGAAGACCAGCTGCCGGTGATCCTGCCGGAAGACGTGGTCATGGACGGCATCACCAGCCCGATCAAGGCCGACCCTGAGTGGGCGAAAACCACCGTCGACGGCCAGCCGGCGCTGCGCGAAACCGACACCTTCGACACCTTTATGGAATCCTCCTGGTACTACGCGCGCTACACCTGCCCGCAGTATGACCAGGGCATGCTGGATCCGGCCGCCGCCAACTACTGGCTGCCGGTCGATCAATATATCGGCGGCATCGAGCACGCCATCATGCACCTGATGTACTTCCGCTTCTTCCACAAGCTGATGCGCGATGCGGGCCTGGTGGATTCCGATGAACCGGCCAAGCGCCTGCTGTGTCAGGGCATGGTGCTGGCCGACGCCTTCTACTACACCGGCAACAGCGGCGAGCGCGTCTGGGTATCCCCGGTTGACGCCACCGTCGAGCGCGACGACAAGGGCCGCATCATCAAGGCTACGGATCCGCAAGGCCGTGAACTGGTCTATGCTGGCATGAGCAAAATGTCGAAGTCGAAGAACAACGGCATCGACCCGCAGGAGATGGTGGAAAAATACGGCGCGGACACCGTGCGTCTGTTCATGATGTTCGCTTCACCGGCAGAAATGACGCTGGAGTGGCAGGAATCCGGCGTGGAAGGGGCTAACCGCTTCCTGAAACGCGTGTGGAAACTGGCCTATGATCACGTGGAAAAAGGCGCGGTGCAGCCGCTGAACGTGGCGTCGCTGAACGAAGATCAGAAAGCGCTGCGCCGCGATCTGCACAAAACCATCGCCAAGGTGACCGACGATATCGGCCGCCGTCAGACCTTCAACACCGCAATCGCCGCCGTGATGGAGCTGATGAACAAGCTGGCCCGCGCGCCGCAGGAGAGCGAGCAGGATCGCGCGCTGCTGCAAGAAGCGCTGCTGGCCGTGGTGCGCATGCTGTATCCGTTCACCCCTCACGTGTGCTTCACCCTGTGGCAGGCGCTGGGTGGCGAAGGCGACGTGGACACCGCGCCATGGCCGGTTGCCGACGAACAGGCGATGGTCGAGGACTCCAAGCTGGTGGTGGTGCAAGTGAACGGCAAGGTTCGCGCTAAAATCACCGTATCTGCCGATGCGACCGAAGAGCAAGTGCGCGCGCGCGCTGCCGAAGAGCATCTGGTGGCTAAATATCTGGACGGCGTCACGATTCGCAAAGTGATTTACGTTCCGGGCAAACTGCTTAACCTGGTTGTGGGTTAACACAAGGAGGAGTTGTGCGACAACGTATTCTGACGCTGTTGCTGGGGTTGGCGGTGCTGGTCACCGCCGGCTGCGGTTTTCACCTGCGTGGCACCACGCAGGTGCCTAATGAAATGAAAACGCTGATCCTGGACAGTTCGGATCCTTACGGGCCATTGACGCGCGCGGTGCGTGAGCAGCTGCGTTTGAACGCCGTGACCATCGTCAGCGATCCGAAGCGTAAAGACGTGCCTTCCCTGCGCATCGTCGGCGCGACGGAAAGCCAGGATACCGCCTCGATCTTCCAGGACGGTAAAACCGCCGAGTACCAGCTGGTGCTGACCGTGCAGGCGCAGGTGCTGCTCCCGGGCCACGACCTGTATCCGCTGTCGGTGAAAGTGTTCCGTTCGTTCTTCGACAACCCGCTGACCGCGCTGGCCAAGGACTCCGAGCAGGAGATCATTCGCCAGGAAATGCGTGAGCAGGCGGCGCAGCAACTGGTGCGTAAACTGCTGACCGTGCATGCGGCGGAAGAAGAGAACCGGCAGAAAGCCGCTGCCGTCGGCGAACGAGCGGCAAGCCAAACCGCACAATGATCCGCATTTATCCGGAACAACTTGCCGCGCAGCTCCGAGAGGGGCTGCGCGCTTGTTATTTATTGAGCGGCAATGAACCGCTGCTGCTGCAGGAAAGCCAGGATTTACTCCGGCAGGCCGCGCAACAGCAGCAGTTCAGCGAGCACTACAGCATTTCCCTCGACGCCCATACTGACTGGGACGCCATCTTCGGCATCTGCCAGGCGATGAGCCTGTTCGCCAGCCGCCAGACGCTGCTGCTGATCTTCCCGGAAAACGGCCCGACGGCGCCGATCGGTGAGCAGTTGAGCAAACTCGCCACGCTGCTGCACGAGGATATTCTGCTGATCCTGCGCGGCCCGCGCCTCACCAAAGCGCAGGAAAACAGCGCCTGGTTCAAGGCGCTCAGCCCGCACGGCGCTCTCGTCAGTTGCCAGACGCCTGAACAGGCGCAGCTGCCACGCTGGGTCGCCGCGCGCGCCAAAGCGATGAAGCTGGAGTTGGACGACGCTGCCAATCAGCTGCTGTGTTACTGCTACGAAGGCAACCTGCTGGCGCTGTCGCAGGCGCTGGAGCGGCTGTCGCTGCTGCACCCGGACGGCAAGCTCACCCTGCCGCGCGTCGAGCAGGCGGTGAACGACGCCGCCCACTTCACGCCGTTCCACTGGCTGGATGCCCTGCTGGCCGGCAAGAGCAAGCGCGCCTGGCATATCTTGCAGCAGTTGCAGCAAGAGGACGTGGAGCCGGTGATCCTGCTGCGCACCCTGCAGCGCGAACTGCTGCTGCTGCTGACGCTGCAGCGCCGCATGGCGTCTGCGCCGCTGCGCTCGCTGTTCGATCAGCACAAGGTCTGGCAGAACCGCCGCCCGTTGGTGACCCAGGCGTTGCAACGCCTGTCCGGCCCCCAGCTGCAGCAGGCGGTACAGCTGCTGACGCAAATCGAGCTGACCCTCAAGCAGGACTATGGCCAGTCGGTCTGGCCGGAACTGGAAACCCTGTCGATGCTGCTGTGCGGCAAACCCCTGGCCACGAGTTTTAGCGATGCCCACTAACCCGGAACACCCCACCGTTTTGCACGCGCTGTTCGGCGGCACCTTTGATCCGATCCACTATGGCCACCTGCGGCCGGTGGAGGCGCTGGCCGCCGAAGTGGGCCTGAATCGCGTCACGCTGCTGCCTAACCATGTGCCGCCGCACCGCCCGCAGCCGGAGGCCAATGCGCAACAGCGCCTGAAGATGGTCGAGCTGGCGATCGCCGGCAACCCGCTGTTTGCGGTCGACGATCGCGAACTGCACCGCACCACGCCCTCCTACACCATCGAGACGTTGGAAACGATTCGTAAAGAGCGTGGCGCCGCCCAGCCGCTGGCGTTTATTATTGGCCAGGACTCGCTGCTGACGCTGCATAAGTGGCACCGCTGGCAGGCGCTGTTGGACGTCTGCCACCTGCTGGTGCTGGCGCGCCCGGGCTATAACGATCGCATGGACACGCCGGAACTGCAGCAGTGGCTGGAACGCCATCGCACCGCCGACCCGGCGCTGCTCAGCCGTCGCCCGCACGGCTATATCTATCTGGCCGATACGCCGGAGCTGGAAATTTCCGCCACCGAGATCCGCCAGCGCCGCCATCAGGGCCTCAACTGCGACGACCTGCTGCCGCGCCCGGTGCAGCGCTATATCGAGTTGCAGGGTTTATATCGCTAGTGAAAGGTGCGTGATATACTGCGCCGCTATTTTTCAGGTATCCGCTGAAAACCCCGGAAACCTTAGCTGGCCGGGCAGTCACCAGTTAGCTGGCTTTCAGCGGCAGCCTGCCGAAACCATTATCCGGTTACGCCGCGGCGCGCGCATTTTGCCCGCCGCAGCCGACTGAACAGAACACACCCGAGGGGGAACCTTTGCAAGGTAAAGCGCTCCAAGATTTCGTCATCGATAAAATCGATGATCTGAAAGGCCAAGACATTGTCGCTCTGGACGTCCAGGGCAAATCCAGCATCACCGATTGCATGATCATCTGCACCGGCACCTCAACGCGCCACGTGATGTCGATCGCCAGCCACGTGGTGCAGGAATCCCGCGCCGCGGGCATGGAGCTGTACGGCATGAAAGGCCAGGAAGCCTCCGACTGGATCGTGGTCGATCTGGGCGAAGTGATCGTGCACGTGATGCAGGAAGAGAGCCGTCGCCTGTACGAGCTGGAAAAACTCTGGAGCTAAGCGGTGAAACTGCAATTGGTGGCGGTCGGCACCAAAATGCCAGACTGGGTGCAAACCGGCTTTATGGATTACCTGCACCGCTTTCCCAAAGACATGCCGTTTGAGTTGACCGAGATCCCGGCCGGCAAACGCGGCAAAAACGCCGACATCAAGCGCATTCTGGACAAGGAAGGCGAACAGATGCTGGCAGCGGTGGGCAAAGGCAACCGCATCGTTACGCTGGATATCCCAGGCACGCCGTGGGAAACGCCGCAGCTGGCGCAGCAGCTTGAGCGCTGGAAGCAGGATGGCCGCAATGTCAGCTTGCTGATCGGCGGCCCGGAAGGGCTGGCGCCCGCCTGCAAAGCCGCTGCCGAGCAGAGCTGGTCACTTTCTCCGTTGACGCTGCCGCATCCTTTGGTGCGCGTCCTGGTGGCCGAAAGCCTCTACCGCGCCTGGAGTATTACAACAAATCATCCTTACCACCGGGAATAGCCGGTGGTGACCGTGACAGAGTGAAATAAAGCAGCGGGATGAAAATAGAACGTAACCCTTTTCGCGACTATACGGCTGAATCCGCCCTGTTTGTACGCCGCGCCCTGGTGGCGTTCCTGGTCATCCTGGTGCTGTCCGGCATCCTGATCGCCAACCTGTATAATCTGCAAGTGGTCCGCGTCGAGGATTACCGCACCCGCTCCAACGAAAACCGCATCAAACTGGTGCCCATCGCGCCCAGCCGCGGCATTATCTACGATCGCAACGGCACCCCGCTGGCGCTCAACCGCACCATTTATCAGCTGGAGCTGATGCCGGAGAAGGTCGACGATCTCAAGGCCACGCTGCAGGCGCTGCGCACGGTGGTCGATCTGACTGACGACGACATCGCCAATTTCGAAAAAGAGCGCAAGCGCTCGCGCCGTTTCGTCTCCATTCCGGTGAAAACCGCGCTGACCGAGGTGCAGGTCGCCCGCTTTGCGGTCAATCAGTTCCGCTTCCCCGGCGTGGAAGTGAAAGGCTATCAGCGCCGCTACTATCCTTACGGATCCGCCCTCACCCACGTCACCGGCTATGTGTCGAAGATCAACGACCGCGACGTTGAACGTCTGGACAAAGACGGCAAGCTGGCCAACTACGCCGCCACCCACGATATCGGCAAGCTGGGCATCGAACGCTATTACGAAGACACGCTGCACGGTAAAACCGGTTACGAAGAGGTTGAAGTCAACAACCGCGGCCGGGTGATCCGCCAATTGCACGAGCAGCCGCCTTCCGCCGGCCAGGACGTCTACCTGACGCTCGATCTTGATCTGCAGCGCTATATCGAACAGCTGCTGGTTGGCAGCCGCGCCGCGGTGGTGGTGAGCGATCCGCGCACCGGCGCCATCCTGGCGATGGTGTCCAATCCGAGCTACGATCCGAACCTGTTCGTGGACGGCATTTCCAGCAAGGACTATCAGGGTCTGCTGAACGATCCGAATCGCCCGCTGATCAACCGCGCCACGCAGGGGGTTTATCCGCCCGCGTCAACGGTGAAACCTTATATCGCCGTGTCGGCACTCAGCGCCGGCGTGATCACCAAGAACACCGTAGTGTTCGATCCCGGCTGGTGGCAACTGCCCGGCTCGGAAAAACGCTTTCGCGACTGGAAAAAATGGGGTCACGGCCGCCTGAACGTCACCAAAGCGCTGGAAGAATCCGCGGATACCTACTTCTATCAGGTCGCCTATGATATGGGGATCGATCGGCTGTCGAGCTGGCTGACCAAATTCGGTTACGGCCAGTACACCGGCATCGATCTGGCCGAAGAGCGCTCCGGCCTGATGCCGACGCGTGAATGGAAGCTGAAACGCTATAAAAAACCGTGGTATCAGGGCGACACCATTCCGGTGGGCATCGGCCAGGGTTACTGGACCGCCACGCCGATCCAGATGGCCAAGGCGCTGAACACCCTGATCAACGACGGTACCGTCAAAACGCCGCACCTGCTGCAGAGCACCCGCGTCAACGGCGCGCTGGTGCCGTTCAAACAGGAAGAGAGCACGCAGATCGGCGATATTCACTCCGGCTTCTGGGAAATCGCCAAAGACGGCATGTACGGTGTGGCCAACCGTCCGAACGGGACGGCGCGCAAGTACTTTGCGGACGCATCTTATAAAGCCGCGGCGAAATCGGGCACCGCACAGGTCTTCGGTTACGAAACCTACAACGCCCATAAACTGGCGGAGCACCTGCGCGATCACAAGCTGATGACCGCCTTTGCGCCGTTCAATAACCCGACGGTGTCGGTCGCCATCATTCTGGAAAACGGCGGCTCCGGTCCGGCAGTGGGCACCATCACCCGCCAGATCCTCGACCATATTCTGCTGGGCGACAACAATACGCAATTGCCAAGCGAGGCCCCGCTGCCGCCTGGCGTAGAAGGTGACTAAGGTAGAACATGACTGAAAGCCAACAAAAAGGCTCGATCTGGACCAAAATCCACATTGATCCGACGTTCCTGCTGCTGATCCTGGCTCTGCTGGTCTACAGCGCCTTCGTGATGTGGAGCGCCAGCGGCCAGGACATCGGCATGATGGAGCGCAAGATCGGGCAGATCGTCATGGGGCTGATCGTGATGGCCGTCATGGCGCAGATCCCGCCGCGCGTGTACGAAAGCTGGGCGCCCTATCTGTATATCTTCTGCGTGATTTTGCTGATCCTGGTGGACGCCTTCGGGCAGATCAGTAAAGGCGCGCAGCGCTGGCTGGATCTCGGCGTGGTGCGCTTCCAGCCGTCGGAAATCGCCAAGATCGCCGTGCCGCTGATGGTGGCGCGCTTTATGAACCGCGATGTCTGCCCGCCTTCGCTGAAAAACACCGCCATCGCGCTGGTGCTGATCTTCCTGCCGACGCTGCTGGTGGCCGCGCAGCCGGATCTCGGCACGTCGATCCTGATCGCCGCCTCCGGCCTGTTCGTGCTGTTTCTGTCGGGCATGAGCTGGAAACTGATCGCCGTCGCCGCCGTCGCGCTGGCGGCCTTTATCCCGGTGCTGTGGTTCTTCCTGATGCACGGCTATCAGCGCGACCGCGTGATGATGCTGCTCGATCCGGAAAGCGACCCGCTCGGCGCCGGTTATCACATCATTCAATCCAAGATCGCCATCGGCTCCGGCGGCCTGTCCGGCAAGGGCTGGCTGCACGGCACCCAGTCGCAGCTGGAGTTCCTGCCGGAGCGCCATACCGACTTTATCTTCGCCGTGTTGGCCGAAGAGCTGGGGCTGATCGGGGTGTTGGTGCTGCTGGCGCTCTACCTGCTGGTGATCATTCGCGGGCTGATGATCGCCGCCAAGGCGCAAACCACCTTCGGCCGCGTGATGGTCGGCGGCTTGATGCTGATTTTGTTCGTTTATGTCTTTGTTAACATCGGTATGGTCAGTGGCATTTTGCCGGTAGTTGGCGTACCTTTGCCTCTGGTCAGTTACGGGGGTTCGGCGCTGATAGTGTTGATGGCCGGTTTCGGCATCATCATGTCGATCCACACGCATCGGAAAATGCTGTCTAAAAGTTTATAAGAGGTGAGTAATGCGTAAGGAATGGCTTTGGATCGGCGTCGCGGCGGTGTTGCTCTCCGCCTGTACCGCTCCGACCACGGAACAGCAAGCCCCTCCGCAGCCGTACAACGGCCCGGTGGTGGAAATCGGCGGCGTCGAGCCTCAATATGAACCCTATAACCCTAATAACATGCAGGATTATAAGGTTAATGGCGATACTTACCGCATCGTAAAAGATCCGCAGAACTTCTCGCAGACCGGCCTGGCGGCCTGGTATGGCGAAGAGGCCAACGGCAACACCACCGCGCTGGGCGAGCAGTTCGATCCTAATGGCCTGACGGCGGCCCACCCAACGCTGCCGATCCCAAGCTACGTGCGCGTCACCAATCTGGCCAACGGCCGTCAGTTGGTGGTGCGCGTCAACGATCGCGGGCCTTACACCAAGGGCCGTATCATCGATCTGTCGAAAGCCGCCGCCGATCGCCTCAACCTGTCCAACAACACCAAGGTCAAGGTCGATTTCATCAACGTGGCGCCGGACGGCACGCTGAGCGGCCCTGGCACCATCGGCACCATCGTGGCGAAACAGAGCTACGCATTGCCGGCGCGCCCGGATCTTGGCTCCAGCGGCATGGGCACCCCGATCCAACAGGACGTGCCGGTCGCCAGCGGCGCGGCGGTGCGCCCTATTGATAACAGCACCCTGCGCACCGATGACGACGCGCCTGCGAATGCCGGCAACGCCGCCAACGGCCGCAGTGGTTTCCTCGGCGCGCCAAGCGCATTACCGGCCGGCGTGCTGGAAAGTACCGAGCCTGAAGCCGCCGCAGTAGCCTCACCGGTCGCGGCCGGCGCTGCCGCTGCCGGCATGGCTGCCGCTTCCTCCTCCGGCGGCTACGTGGTGCAGGTCGGTGCGTTGAGCAGCGCCGAGCGCGCCCAGAGCTGGCAGCAAAGCCTGAGCCAACAGTTTGGCGTACCGGGCAAAGTAGCGGCCAACGGCAATGTTTACCGCGTCCAGCTCGGCCCGTTCAGCAGCCGTCAGCAGGCGGCCCAACTGCAACAACGCCTGGCCAGCGAAGCGCAACAACAGTCTTTCGTTACTGCTGCACCCTGAGCGTTAAACCCGGCGGGCATTCACGGCTGTTAAGCGGTTATTTAGCTGAAACATTTTCTTGCAGCTAAAAGGGCACTAACCGCAATTAGTCAGATGAATGGATAATGCCTGCCGGGATCGCATCTGCTATAGTGTGGCTCGTTTTTTAACTTTACTTTCACGGATGTTGTAGTCCCGATCATGAAACAAGTAACTTCTTTTCGCTTAATCAAAAGCATCGCACTCGGCACCGTTATCGCAATGAGCGCAGCCTCCGTTGCACATGCCGATGACGTTAACATCAAAACCATGATCCCAGGTGTCCCGCAGATCGATGCGGAAGCGTACATCCTGATTGATTACAACTCCGGCAAGGTGCTGGCCGAGATGAACGCCGATGCGCGTCGCGATCCGGCCAGCCTGACCAAAATGATGACCAGCTACGTCATCGGCCAGGCGCTGAAAGCGGGTAAAATCGGCCAGGACGATCTGGTGACCGTCGGCCAGGACGCCTGGGCGACCGGCAACCCGGTGTTCAAAGGTTCCTCGCTGATGTTCCTGAAGCCGGGCGATCGCGTGCCGGTCTCCAAACTGACCCGCGGCATCAACCTGCAGTCCGGTAACGACGCCTGCGTGGCGATGGCCGACTACGTCGCCGGCAGCCAGGATGCGTTCGTCAACCTGATGAACACCTACGTCAGCAAGCTGGGCCTGCAGAACACTCACTTCCAGACGGTACACGGCCTGGATGCCCAGGGCCAGTACAGCTCGGCGCGCGACATGGCGCTGATCGGCCAGGCGCTGATCCGCGACGTGCCGGAAGAGTACGCGATTTACAAAGAAAAAGAGTTCACTTTCAACAACATCCGCCAGATGAACCGCAACGGTCTGCTGTGGGATAACAGCCTGAACGTCGACGGCATCAAAACCGGCCACACCGACGCGGCAGGCTACAACCTGGTGGCTTCGGCGACCGAAGGCCAGATGCGTCTGATCTCTGCCGTGATGGGCGGCCGCACCTACAAAGGCCGCGAAGCCGAGAGCAAGAAACTGCTGACCTGGGGCTTCCGCTTCTTCGAAACCGTGGCGCCGCTGAAAGTCGGTAAAGAGTTCGCCTCTGAGCCGGTCTGGTTCGGCGATGCCGATCGCGTTGAGCTGGGCGTGGATAAAGACGTTTACCTGACCATCCCGCGCGGCCGCATGAAAGATCTGAAGGCCAGCTATGTGCTGAACACGCCGGAAATTCACGCGCCGCTGGCGAAAAACCAGGTGGTGGGCAGCATCAACTTCCAGCTGGACGGCAAAACCATCGACCAGCGTCCGCTGGTGGTGATGAACGAAGTGAAAGAAGGTGGTTTCTTCAGCCGCATCGTGGACTACATCAAACTGATGTTCCACCACTGGTTCGGTTAACGGTTGAAACGGGCGAAATTGCCCCCATATACTGAATAACATTAACTCCCGCCCCGGCGGGAGTTATAATTTATAGATTAGCTAGCACTCTGGAGCGCACGCACATGCAAAAAACTAAACTGAACGAACTGCTCGAATTCCCTTGCTCGTTTACCTACAAGGTGATGGGCCTGGCGCAGCCTGAGCTGGTTGACCAGGTAGTTGAAGTGGTGCAGCGCCATGCGCCGGGCGATTACAACCCGCAGGTTAAGCCAAGCAGCAAAGGCAACTACCACTCGGTCTCCATCACCATCAACGCCACTCACATCGAGCAGGTCGAAACCCTGTACGAGGAGTTGGGCAACATTGAAATTGTTCGCATGGTGCTGTAATTCCAGCATAAAACCCTGCTTATCAACCCGGGATGGCGCAGCGTCTTCCCGGGTTGCGCATTTTTGGTCAGCGAAAGGCTGGCCGCCAGCCGGAGCGCCCGGTATAATGGCTTTACCACTTCTGTAACCTGACGATGACTCTTTTGCAACCAGACAAGATCATTTTGCGTCAGCTGGGGTTGCAGCCCTACGCGCCTGTATCCCAAGCCATGCATAACTTCACCGACAGTCGTACCGAGACTACGCCGGACGAGCTGTGGCTGGTGCAGCATCACCCGGTATTCACCCAGGGCCAGGCCGGCAAAGCCGAACACGTGCTGATGCCCGGCGATATCCCGGTTGTCCAGAGCGATCGCGGCGGCCAGGTGACCTACCACGGGCCGGGCCAGCAGGTGATGTACGTGATGGTCGATCTGAAGCGCAATAAGGTCGGCGTACGCCAATTGGTCACGGCGATAGAAGATACGGTTATCAACACCCTCGCCCACTTCCGCCTCGCATCGCGCGCCCGTCCGGATGCGCCCGGCGTGTACGTGGGGGAGCAGAAAATCTGTTCGTTGGGTTTGCGGATCCGCAAAGGCAGCTCATTCCACGGCCTGGCCCTGAATGTGGCGATGGATCTCAGCCCTTTCCAACGCATCAACCCTTGCGGTTACGCCGGCATGCAGATGACGCAGGTCAGCGCGCTGGCGCCCGGCGTTGGCATTGAAGACATACACCCAATCCTGGTACAGGAATTTGTTCATTTACTCGGCTACCAGACGGTCGAGCTTCGTAACTGGAACCTGCACGATTATGAGTAAACCAATTCAGATGGAACGCGGCGTCAAATACCGCGATGCTGACAAAATGGCGCTGATCCCGGTCAAAACGGTGGTCACCGAACGGCAGGAGCTGTTGCGTAAACCCGAGTGGATGAAGATCAAACTGCCTGCCGACTCAACGCGTATTCAGGGCATCAAAGCCGCCATGCGTAAAAACGGCCTGCACTCCGTCTGTGAGGAAGCCTCGTGCCCTAACCTGTCCGAGTGTTTCAACCACGGTACCGCCACCTTTATGATCCTCGGCGCCATCTGCACCCGTCGCTGCCCGTTCTGCGACGTGGCTCACGGCCGCCCGATCGCGCCGGACGCCAACGAGCCGGAAAAGCTGGCGCAAACCATCGCCGACATGGCGCTGCGTTATGTGGTGATCACCTCGGTTGACCGCGACGATCTGCGCGACGGCGGCGCTCAGCACTTTGCCGACTGCATCTCGGCCATCCGCGCCAAGAGCCCGAACATCAAAATTGAAACGCTGGTGCCGGACTTCCGCGGCCGTATGGATCGCGCGCTGGAGATCCTCACCGCCACGCCGCCGGACGTGTTCAACCACAACCTGGAAAACGTGCCGCGCGTATACCGCCAGGTGCGCCCGGGCGCCAACTACGAGTGGTCGTTGAAGCTGCTGGAGCGCTTTAAAGAAGCGCACCCGGATATCCCGACCAAATCAGGCCTGATGGTTGGCCTGGGCGAAACCAACGCGGAAATCATTGAAGTGATGCGCGATCTGCGTCGCCACGGCGTGACCATGCTGACGCTGGGCCAGTACCTGCAGCCGAGCCGTCACCACCTGCCGGTGCAGCGCTACGTCAGCCCGGCCGAGTTTGACGAGATGAAAGAAGAAGCGATGGCGATGGGCTTCACCCATGCCGCCTGTGGCCCGTTCGTGCGTTCGTCTTACCACGCCGATCTGCAGGCCAAAGGGATGGAAGTGAAATAACGCGTAATAGTTTGTTACGCTAAAGACGGCGAAAACGCCAAAAAACGGATGTCCGCAAGGCATCCGTTTTTTATTGTGCGCCATCAGACGAGATTAAACGTCTTTCTTCTCGACGCTCTGCTGCGCGGACTGGCTTTCGGCGGCATTGTTGCCGGCGGCCGGCGGCGTACTGTCGTCGCCTACGGCTTTTTTAAAGCCTTTCAGCGCCGCGCCAAGATCGGCGCCGAGCGTGCGCAGTTTGCTGGTGCCGAACAGTAAAATCACCAACACCGCAATCACCAGAAGTTTGGTAATGCTGATACCTTCCATACTCACCTTCTTATCATAGAGCGCTGCGTGAACAGCGAGAAAAACTGACCTTGCCTGCGAATATTTAGCGACTTTCCTTCAGCTCGCACAACCGCAACATGTAACAGAGTGAGATCCGTCGCAGGAATGCCACACGGCTTCACGGCGTGAATCCCAGACTATTCTTAGTTTATCACCCGCATGCTACTCTGCCGTGATGCTTATCAGGGAGATGCCGGATGTATATTGCTCCACCCATTTTCGATGCCCGAAAATCCGGCCTCAGCTTCGCCAAACGCACCTATCTGCCCCGCGTCGCCGGTCTGGGGCTCGGCTTTATCTGCGTTTGCGCCGCGCTCTACCCCTTGGCTCCGCCCACGGCGGTCTGGCTCTTGCTGGCCTTTCACGGCTTTCTCTGGCCGCATCTCGCGTACCGCCTGGCCTGCCGCGCCAAAGATCCGTTCAAAGCCGAAATTCGCAACCTGTTGATCGACTCCGCTTTCGGCGGCTTCTGGGCGGCGATGATGGCGTTCAACGCGCTGCCCGCCATCGTCATCCTGTCGATGATGAGCATGAATAACATCGCTTCAGCCGGCAAAGCGCTGTTTGTCAAAGGATTGGCCATTCAACTGGCTACGGCGATGCTCACCGCCGCGCTGCTCGGCTTCCCATTTCACCCGCACAGCACGGCGCTGCAAATCTATCTGTGCCTGCCGATGATCTACCTTTATCCGACGCTGCTTGGGCTGGTGACCTACCGCACCGCCAAACGGTTGGCGGAAAAGAAACAGGAGCTGCAGCGCATCAGCACCCGCGATGGGCTGACCGGCCTGTATAACCGCCGCCACTGGGAGCACCTGCTGCATCGCCAGTTCGACAGCTGCCGCCGCTACCAGGACAACGCCACGCTGATCCTGATGGATATCGATCGCTTCAAAACCATCAACGACACCTTCGGCCATCCGCTGGGAGATGAAGCCCTGGCGGCGTTGGCGGAAGAGCTGCTGATCGGCATGCGCAACGTGGATATCGTCGGGCGCTACGGCGGCGACGAGTTTGGCGCAGTGCTGCCGAACACCAGCGCTGAACAGGCGGAAATCGTTCTGCGCCGTATCCAGCAGCGGCTGGACGCGGTCAGCTTCAAGGAGGCGCCGCAGCTGCGGCTGCAGATCAGCGCCGGCATCGCTAACTTCCACCCCGCGCTGGGCGGCTATCTGGACTGGCTGAAAGCGGCCGACGGCGCGCTCTATCGGGCGAAGCAGAATGGCCGCAACCGGCTGGAAACGGCAGCGCCGCCAGGGGAGTAACTTACTGACTTAATAACTTGGCAAAATACTTCGGCGCTTCGACAAAGCCTTCACGCCGGTAAAACGCATGCGCCCGCTCGCGGCGGCTGTGGCAATGGACTTCCAGCCGATCGCAGCCGCGACGGTGCGCCAGCGCCTCGCCTGCCGCCAGCAACCGCCGCCCTACGCCCGCGCCGCGCGCCCGATCGTCGACGCAAAAATAGCTGATGCGGCCAATGTCGCCGGCCAACGCCAACTGCGGCAGAAAATGCAGCGACAACACGCCCAGCACTTGTTCGCCCTGCTCCGCCACCAGCAACGCCTCGTCCGGGTGCGCCAGAAGTTGGTGCATCCGCTGTGTCAGAAACGCCTCGGTGCCAGGATAATCCAGCGCCGCCATTAATTCAGCGATAGCGTGCCGGTCGCTCAGACGCGCCGTTCTGATTTCCATCCGTTTTACCTCGCAGAGTGTCGATACTACAAAATAGGCGGCATTAGGTGTAACATCCACCGGGTGCGGCGAAAAAGGCCGTGCGGCACGCTGGAGATGACATTCCTCCCTAACCGCCTTCACAGGCTGATGATGTCTACGTAACCTCTCGGAGAGAGGCGCGTAGCGTTACGCCTGTCCCTTTCCGAGCCTCGTGAATTTCTCTGATTGAAAGGTAGTTGCCCCATGTTGAGCTCTTTACTGGCCGTATTTATCGGCGGCGGCGTCGGCAGCGTTTTGCGCTGGGCGGTAAGTATGAAAATGAATCCGCTGAACGCCCACATTCCGCTCGGTACGCTGATGGTCAATCTGATCGGCGGTTTTATCATCGGCCTGGCGATGGCGATTTTCACCCGCATGACGCATCTGGATCCCACCTGGAAATTACTGATCACCACCGGATTCTGCGGCGGCCTGACCACCTTCTCCACCTTTTCGCTGGAGGTGGTATACCTGATGCAGGATGGCCGCTTCGGCTGGGCGCTGGCCAACATGCTGCTCAACCTGGCCGGCTCGCTGGCGATGACGCTGCTGGCCTTTATGCTGGTGATGTGGGTCAACGGGCGATAAGGCCTTAATGTTTCCTTAATCTTGCATGCGCATAATCTCATCCAGTACCCCTGACTGGATGAGAAATCGCTATGTTTAGCCTGCCGAAAACCGCCGCCGAAGCGATCGCCGTTGCGCTGTGCGTGCTGATCGTCGCCGCCTTTATCAAATCCTACCTGTTCGCTTAAACGCCTTTTATCGCAGCACGCGTTCATCTTGCGTCTTTCCGGTCGGTTACACTACAATTGAGAATGAACGTTCACACCCAAAAATGTGAACCCGGCTCACGCGTAGCAAAGGATCGGGCAGATGCTCCCCCCCAACGACAGTAAACAGGCCAAAGTGCAGGCTCGCCGCGATCAGATCGTCGAAGCGGCGAAAACCAGCTTCCGCCGCCACGGCTTCCATGCCGCCAGCATGGCGGAGATCGCCCAAGGCTCGCAGCTTAGCGTCGGGCAAATCTATCGCTATTTCGCCAATAAAGACGCGATCATCGAAGAGATCGTCAACCGCATCATCACCAGCAAGATGCAGCGCCTGGAAAACCTTGGCGATCACATCAACCTGATCGCCGGTACGCTGGCGGCGCGCACGCTGTTTCAGCAACCGGGCGAGAGCGAAACCGATCACATGCTGATGCTGGAAGTGACCGCCGAGGCCACGCGCAACCCGGTGGTGGCCAAATTGCTCAGCGATGCGGAAGCGCGGCTGTTTCGCCACGTGTGCCACAACCTGCAGCGGCTGTATCCCGATTTCAGCGCGGAAGAGATCGCCGCCCGGGTGGAGTTTATCGCCGTCATGAGCGAAGGCACCGGTTACCGGATCCTTACCACGCAAAAAGCCGATGCGTCCCTGCTGCGCGATCTGTATCAGCAGGCCATTTCTCACCTGTTCAGGAAATCTTAATCTCCCATGACCAAACACTTAGCCAGACAACGTCTGGTGTACGCCGTCGTGCTTGGCCTGCTGGCCGCGCTGGGGCCGCTGTGCACCGATCTCTATCTGCCCGCCCTGCCGGAAATGGCGGGCGAGCTGAATACCTCCACCGCCGCCGCGCAGCTCAGCCTGACCGCCGGGCTGCTAGGCCTGGGCGTCGGCCAGCTGATTTTCGGCCCTTACAGCGACAAGCTGGGCCGCATGCGCCCGCTCCTGCTGTCGCTGATCCTGCTGCTGGGCGCTTCGCTGTGGTGCGCGCTGGCGCCCACCATCGACCAGTTGCTGATCGCTCGCCTGCTGCAGGGCATCGCCGGCGCCGGCGGCGCGGTGATTTCTCGCGCCATTGCTCGCGATCTGTACGCCGGCCATGAGCTGACCCGTTTCTTCGCCTTGCTGATGCTGGTTAACGGCCTGGCGCCGATCGTCGCGCCGGTGCTGGGCGGCGTGATGCTGCAGGTGATGAACTGGCGCGGCATCTTCGGCGTGCTGGCGGCCATCGCCGTGCTGCTGTTCAGCCTGTCGGCGCTGAAGCTGCGCGAATCCCTGCCGGTCGAGCGCCGCAGCCAGGGCGGCATTCTGGCGATGCTGATGTCGCTCGGCGGGTTGCTGACCCAGCGCTATTTCATGGGCCTGTGCCTGACGCAGGGCTTCGTAATGGCCGGCATGTTCGCCTATATCGGCGCTTCGCCTTTCGTCTTGCAGCAGATCTACGGCCTCAGCCCGCAGATGTTCAGCCTGTGCTTCGCCATTAACGGCGTCGGGCTGATCATTGCGGCGCAGCTGGCCAGCCGTCTCAGTTCACGTTGGGGGGAACGCCGGGTGTTGAGGGGCGGGTTAACGCTGGCGGCCGTCGCGTCGCTGTTGCTGCTGTTGGCCGCCGCGCTGCATGCGCCGCTGGTCGTGTTGCTGGTGCCGCTGTTCTTCTCGGTGGCGGTGATCGGCATCGTCGGCCCGACCGCCTCGTCGCTGGCGATGCAAAGCCAGGGGGACAAAGCCGGCAGCGCGTCGGCCTTGATCGGCGTGTGCATGTTCGCGCTCGGCGCCTGCGCCGTGCCGCTCACCGGGCTGGGCGGCACCTCAGGCCTGTCGATGGCGCTGACCATCGTCGGCTGTTACGCCGTCGCCATCCTGCTGTTCAGCCTGTTGGCCCGCCGCAGCGAAGCATAATGCGCCCAATAAAAAACCCGCTCAATGAGCGGGTTTTAAGAAATTCAGCTACGCAGCTTAGATAGCAGTAACGTTAGCGGCAGATGGGCCTTTGGCACCGTTCGTGATTTCAAATTCTACACGCTGGCCTTCAGCAAGCGTTTTGAAACCGTTGCTAACGATGGCAGAGAAGTGAACGAAAACGTCCTTGCTACCATCTTCCGGAGTAATGAAACCGAAGCCCTTGGATTCATTAAACCACTTAACGCTACCTTTAATCTTAGACATCAAACTTACCTTTAACGTGAATGAAAGACACAAAACCTGTGTCGATTACAGTACAGCAAGCAGGCAGGATTTTGTCCACCACCGCGATCACAGAAATCCGATAAAGAGTGAAAAAATCCGTGTTGCCCGGTGTAAATGCATTGCACCGGTTGCGATACGTTACCGTTCCAGGCCAATCCTCTCCCTGCGCCGGCGAACAACGCGCGAACGCCTAAACCTGCCCTTTCCCCCATCGTTGACGCGTCGAGCAGACACAATCGCTATGAAATATAACCAGATGGTCTTTTTGCTTCGGCGGCCCCTGCACTAGGGTTAGGGTTTATTTCCCACTGTGAGCCAAGCCTATGACCAGCCAGTTGGCAGACAAGATCATCGCCTATCGGCGTGAACTGCACCAAAACCCGGAGCTTTCCAATCACGAATTTGCCACCACCGCCCGCCTGACCCGCTGGCTGCAAGAGGCGGGCATTCGTATTCTGCCGTTGGCGCTGAAAACCGGCGTCGTGGCGGAGATCGGCAGCGGCAAGGGGCCGATCATCGCCCTGCGCGGCGACATCGACGCCCTGCCAATCGACGAAATCGCCGACGTGCCTTTCAGCTCGCAAAACAGCGGCGTGATGCACGCCTGCGGCCACGACTTCCACACCTCGGTGATGCTCGGCGCCGCGCACCTGCTCAAAGCGCGTGAGGCCGAGCTGCCCGGCACGGTGCGCATCTTCTTCCAGCCGGCGGAAGAGACCTTCAACGGCGCCCGGCACCTGATCGACGCCGGCGCGCTGGATAACGTCGCGGCGGTATTTGGTCTGCATAACGCGCCGGAGCTGCCCACCGGCACCTTCGCCACCCGCGCCGGGCCGTTTTACGCCAACGTCGATCGCTTCCAGATCCGCATCACCGGCAAAGGCGCCCACGCCGCCAAACCGGAACAGGGCGTCGATACCATCGTCACCGCCAGCCAGATCGTCGGCGCGCTGCAGACACTGCCCAGCCGCAGCTTCAGCTCGCTGGAATCGCTGGTGGTGAGCGTGACGCGCATCGAAGGCGGCAATACCTGGAACGTGCTGCCGCAAACCGTGGAGCTGGAAGGCACGGTGCGCACCCACAGCGACGCGGTGCGCCGCCAGGTGCCGGATAAAATTCGCCAGGTGATCGACGGCGTCGCCGCCGCGCTCGGCGCGCAGGCCGAACTCCACTGGCAGCCGGGGCCGCCGGCGGTGATCAACGACGCCCATTGGGCGGCGTTCAGCAAAACCGTCGCCGCCGAAGCCGGCTACCGGGTCGAAGAGGCGGAGCTGCAGATGGGCGGCGAGGATTTCGCGCTGTATCTGCATCACGTGCCGGGCGCGTTCGTCAGCATCGGCTCCGCCAGCAAATTCGGCCTGCATCATCCGCGTTTCAATCCCGATGAACGCGCCCTCCTCCCTGCCGCCCACTATTTTTCGCTGCTGGCGGAGCGCACGCTGCAACAATTAACCACCGCAGCGAAAAAAGCCCTCAGCAACGCCTGAATAACGTGAAATAGTATTTCCCCGACGCCGCTGATGCCGCGTCGGGGATTATTATTTTCGCTCGCCGTGATATTTGCAGTTTTCAACATTTGAATATGCTGTTTTGTTGTTTTACATCCCGTTGCCGCTCATCAATAGTGGACGCATCAGACACCGCGCGCCTTTCGGCGCATGACAGGATAATCACGATGAGCGACAACGCGAATAATCAACGGCAATTACGGCTGGGCGCCATTCTGCACGGCGCATCGGGAAATATGTCCGCCTGGCGCCACCCGGATGCCACCGCCGACGCCAGCATTAACCTCGAATTTAATATCGCCTCGGCGAAAAAAGCCGAACAAGGGAAATTCGATTTCGTCTTCGTCGCCGATGGCTTATATATCAACGAAAAGTCCATTCCGCATTTTCTTAACCGTTTCGAGCCGTTGACTTTATTGGCCGCACTGTCCGCCGCCACCGACAAAATTGGCCTGGTGGGCACGCTCTCCACCTCCTACAGCGATCCGTTCACCGTCGCCCGCCAGTTCGCCAGCCTCGATCACCTGAGCGGCGGGCGCGCGGGCTGGAACGTGGTGACATCGCCGCTGGAGGGGTCGGCCAAAAACTTCTCGCGCAAAGAACACCCGGAGCACAGCCTGCGTTACCGCATTGCCGGCGAGTTTCTCGACGTCGCCAAAGGACTGTGGGACTCCTGGGAAGACGATGCCTTCGTGCGCAATAAGGCCAGCGGCGAATTTTTCCGCGCCGGGAAACTGCACACCCTCAATCACCAGGGGGAGTTCTTCTCGGTGCAGGGGCCGTTGAACATCGGCCGCACGCCGCAGGGCCGCCCGATCCTGTTCCAGGCCGGCGCCTCTGAAGACGGCAAACGGCTGGCGGCCAAACACGCCGATGCGATCTTCACCCATCACGACACGCTGGAGCAGGCGCAGGATTTCTACCAGGACGTGAAGCGGCAGTTGGTGGAACAGGGGCGCGAACCGGACGACCTGCGCATCTTCCAGGGTGTCAGCGTGATCGTCGGCGACGACGATGCGGACGTCGAGCGTCAGTACCAGGAGACCGCCCGTCTGGTCAGCATCGAGAACGCCCTCAACTACCTTGGCCGCTACTTCGAACATTACGACTTTTCCCGCCATCCGTTGGACGCCCCCTTCCCGGACATCGGCGATCTGGGGCAAAACAGCTTCCGCAGCACCACCGACGCCATCAAGCGCAACGCCCGTGAGCGGAACCTCACGCTGCGCCAGGTGGCGCTGGAAGCCGCCTCGCCACGCCCGGTGTTCAGCGGCACGCCGGAAGCGGTGGCGGACGGCCTGCAACGCTGGTTCGACGGCGAAGCCGCCGACGGCTTCATCATCAGCGGCGGTACGCCCAACGCCTTCGGGCACTTCGTCGATCGGGTGGTGCCCATCCTGCAACAACGTGGCCTGTTCCGCCGGGCGTACCACGGCGATACGCTGCGCGAACACCTGGGCCTCACGCGCCCGTTGAACAGATTCACCCAATAATAAGATCGTTTTCAGGGATACCCGCTATGCAGAAAACCGTTACCGCCGCTCTCGTGGCGGCCTTGCTGAGCCTGACCGGCGCCGCGCAGGCGGGCACCGGCATCGATTTACAGGCCAATGAAACCCCGATCCACGCGCCGAAAAACCCGCAGGCGATCGCCAAACTGCCGGCCGATTTCCACTTCGTGAAGCCGGGCCAATTCACCGTTGCAATCGCCGCGCTCAACACGCCGCCGCTGGCGCTGTTCGCTGCCGACAACCGGCGGCTTATCGGCAGCGAAGTGGATATCGCGCAGCTGGTGGCCGACAGCCTGGGCCTGGAGCTGAACGTAGTGCAAACGTCGTGGGAAGACTGGCCGCTGGGGGTGGTTTCCGGCAAGTATGACGCGGCCATCACCAACGTCACCGTGACCAAAGAGCGCAAAACCCGCTTCGACTTCGCCACCTACCGCATCGACTCGCTCGGCTTTTACGTCAAAACCGGCGGCAAGATCGCAACGATCAAACAGCCTGCCGATATCGCCGGATTAAAGATCATCGTCGGCTCCGGCACCAATCAGGAAGCCATCTTGCTGGCGTGGGACAAACAGAACCGGCAGCAGGGGCTCAAACCCTTCCAGCCGATCTACGTGACCGACGATGCGGCCGCCACGCTGGCGATCCAGTCCGGCCGGGCCGACGCCTATTTCGGGCCGAACGTGCTGGGCGCCTATAAAGCGGCGCTGAACGGCCGCACCCGGCTGGCGGGCACGGTGGAAGGCGGTTGGCCCAAGGCGGCGCACATCGCCGTCACCACCCGTAAAGGCAACGGGCTGGTGCAGGCGGTGAATGAAGCGCTGAACGGCGCGATCCGCGGCGGACAGTACGATCAGGTGCTCAATCGCTGGGGCGAGAGCGTCGAACGCCTTGCGCAGTCGGAAATCAACCCGCCCGGCCTGGGCGATTAGGAGCGCGCAATGACGCAAGACACCTTCATTCAGACGTTGCCGACCGACCCGCTGATCGCCCCGGTGATCGAGGGGCTGTTCGGTGAATATCGCCAGCGTTACGGCGACTATTTTGGTGACCAGGAACCGGAACCGCTGGACCTGTATGCACCGCCGCAAGGGGCCTTCATCGTACTGCTGCGCGCCGGTGCGCCGATCGCCATGGGCGCCTTCAAACGCTATGACGCGCAAACCGCCGAGCTGAAGCGCATCTGGACCCGGGGCGATCTGCGCCGCCAGGGCCTGGCGCAGCGGGTGTTGCAGCAGTTGGAAACGCTGGCGCTGGCGCAGGGGTATCGCCGGCTCTACCTGACCACCGGCTTTCGCCAGCCCGAAGCGGTGGGCCTGTACCTGAGCAACGGTTATCAGCCGCAGTTCGATCCCACCGTTGACAGCGAGGTTTACAGCCGCCCGCCCTACGATGGCCGCCTGCCGTTCCGCAAAAGCCTGATTGCAGAGGACGCGTGTTGTTGCGCGTCGGAAAGGAAAATCGCCTAACCCCCCTTTATCTGTAGTCAGGAGACATGACATGTCCAAACAAGAAGTCTTGAAAGTGGTGCCCGCCCGCTATCCGCTGCGGCTGATCGGCGCCCTGTTCTCGCTGTTTATTCTGGCCGCCATCGTGCAATCGGTGGCGGGCAACGCGCGCTGGGAATGGGGCGTGTTCGCCGAGTGGTTCTTCGCCCCGGCGGTGCTGGCAGGGCTGGGGCAGACCCTGCTGCTGACGCTGCTCGGCACGTTGTTCAGCATCCTGTTCGGCACCCTGCTGGCGCTGGCGCGGCTGTCGCGCTCTTACCTGTTGGCGTCGCTGGCCTGGGGGTATATCTGGCTGTTTCGTTCGCTGCCGCTGATCCTGGTGCTGATCATCCTGTATAACTTTTCCTATCTGTACGACGCCATCTCGCTGGGCATTCCCTTTACCTCGGTGGTGTTCGCCAGCTACCCGACCATCGATATCCTCGGCCAGTTCGCCGTGGCGGTGCTGGGCCTGACGCTGGTGCAGTCCGCCTATACCGCCGAGATCATCCGCGGCGGCATCCTGGGCGTGGATTACGGCCAGCACGAAGCGGCGGCGGCGCTGGGCCTGCCGGGCTATCGCCGCACCTTCCGCATCATTCTGCCGCAGGCGCTGCGATCCATTATTCCGACCGGTTTCAACGAGATCATCAGCCTGGCGAAAGGCACCTCGATCGTGTATGTGCTGGCGCTGCCGGAGCTGTTTTACACCATCCAGGTGATCTATAACCGCACCCAGCAGGTGATACCGCTGCTGATGGTGGCCACCGTCTGGTATCTGTTCATCACCACCGCCCTGTCGGTGATCCAATACTACATCGAACGCTATTTCGCCCGGGGCGCGGTGCGCGAACTGCCGCCGACGCCCTGGCAGAAACTGGCCGGCTGGCTAAAACGTTAGGAGACCCGCATGTCTGAAGCCATTGATTATTACGCCTTGCCCGAACAGCCGGCACGCAACCTCACCCCGGTGCCGGCGCGCGGCCTGATCGAAATCAGCAACGTCAGCAAGTTCTTCGGCAAACACAAGGCGCTGGACGACGTCAGCCTGACGCTGCAGCCGGGCACCGTGACCGTGATCCTCGGCCCTTCCGGCTCGGGCAAATCGACGCTGCTGCGGGCGATCAACCATCTGGAGCGCGTGGACGAGGGCTTTATCCGCATCGACGGCGACTACGTCGGTTACCGCCGCAAGGGCAACCGGCTGTACGAGCTGAAGGAAAAGGCCATTCTCCGGCAGCGCATCAACGTCGGCTACGTGTTCCAAAACTTCAACCTGTTCCCGCACCTGACGGTGCTGGAAAACATCATCGAAGCGCCGGTGGTGCACAAAATTCACTCCCGCGAACGGGCGAAAGCGGTGGCCTATGAGCTGCTGGATACCGTCGGGCTGCGCCACAAGGCGGATGCCTATCCGCGCCACCTCTCCGGCGGCCAACAGCAGCGCATCGCCATCGCGCGCGCGCTGGCGCTGAACCCGAAGGTGATCCTGTTCGATGAGCCGACCTCCGCGCTCGATCCCGAGCTGGTCGGCGAAGTGCTGGACGTGATTAAGGGATTGGCGGATCTGGGCGTCACGCTGGTGGTCGTCACGCATGAAATCGGCTTTGCGCGCGAAGCGGCGGATCGGGTGGTGTTTATGGTCGACGGGCAGATCGTCGAGCAGGGCGATGCCAGACAGGTGCTGGCTCAGCCGCAGCACCCGCGCACCGTTAACTTCCTCAACAAAGTGCTGTGAGCGTCGGGGCGCCGCAGCGCCCCGCGCAGGAGCAGGTTAAAGACCGGCGAAACGCCGCTTCTCGGCGGCGAAATCCAGCGGGCGAATTCCCTGCTGGTTTTTATCCTCTTCGGTCAGCAGCGCCGGCGGAATAAACCAGGTCACCTCAAACAGCAGCCCGTCCGGATCGTGGCCATAAATGCTTTTGTGCACGCCGTGATCCTCTTCCAACCCGAGAATGCCGCGTTCGGCCAGCTGATGGCGAATGCGCTCCAGCTCTTCCAGGCTGTCCACTTCCCAGGCCAGATGGTACAGCCCGGCCGGCGGCTCATGCTCCGCCGGCGGCTCGCCGTTGGCGCGAAACACCCCGGCGCGCTGCTGGCCCAGGTTCTTGCTGAACAACGCCAAATCGTGATCGTTGTCCGAATCGGCGGCCTGGGTAAATACCGCCCGGTCGGGGCTGTCGGACGGCTTCAGCTTGAAGCCCAATACCTGATGATAAAAGTCGGCGCTCTGCCGCACGTCGCTGACATACAGCACGGCGTGATTGAGACGTTTGATACCCATCGATATTCCTTTTTCGCATTGAATGAAGTCAGCATGAACATAGCATGTGGAGGAAAAGCCGCTAAATGCCGTTATCGCATGACTAAATGCCGCCCGCGCAATCTGTCGCTGCAAGGCATTCCGCGCTATCATAAGCGCTGTATTGATCCCTTTTGTGAGAATAACGATGAACGGCAAGATAACGACTTTTTTTGAAGACAAAGGCTTCGGCTTTATTACCGACGAGAACGGAGAAAATCGTTATTTTCACGTGATTAAAGTGCAAAATCCGGAGCTGATTAAGAAAAACGCGGCGGTGACCTTCGAACCGACCAACAACACCAAAGGCCCGTCGGCTTATGCGGTCAAAGTGTTGGCGCCCAGCAAATACATCATCATCGCCAATGAAAGAATCAAGATCGCCAGCATCAAGTCTTTCAATACCTTCACCAAGGAAGTGCCGGTCAAAGCCGATGTGGATAAAGAGAACACCGTGCTGTCGGTCGGCCTGCTGATGAACCGCATTCGCCCGCAGTCCGAAGACCAGGCGCAGGCCATGCAAACGCTGCGCATGCTGACCATCACCACCTTCCAGAACACCACCCATACCTTCTCCGAGCACGAGATCGACATGGATGAAACCATCAAGGCGTTGAAAAGCCTGTAAGCGCCGCTCACCCAGCGTCGAGCTTAACGGAACAGAATATGCTCGACGCTGTTGCCGTTCACCACGTTGAACGACTCCACCCGATTCCGCCCCTGCGATTTGGCGCGATACAGCGCGATATCCGCCATATTCATCAGCTGCTCCAGCGATTTCACCTCGTTCATCGCCAGGCTGGCGACGCCGACGCTGATGGTGATTTTCAGCGTCTGTTTGCCTTCCGCCTGCAGTTCCGCCTGCTCCACCAACCGGCGCAGATGCTCCCCCAGCGCCACGCCCTGCGCCGCCAGCGCGCGCGGCAGCATGATGGCGAACTCTTCCCCGCCCAGGCGGCCGAACAGCTGATCGTGCCGCAGCTCGCGCCGCACGATATGCGCGAACGACGCCAACACCTGATCGCCGGCGCTGTGGCCGTGCGTATCGTTGATCTGCTTGAAATGATCGATGTCGATCAGCAGTAGCGACACCGCCTCTTTCGAGCGGTGCTTGTGCTCAAGCAGCTCGCCCGCTTTGCGCGTCATCGCGCTGCGCGCCAGCACCCCGGTCAGGAAATCGTGGTTGGCGCTGTGCTCCAGACGCCGCATCAGCTTGCGATTGGCGGCGATAGAGCTGGCGAGGATCAGCGGCCCCATCACCAGCATGGCGATGCCCAAGCGGGCGGACATCAGGGTGTCGAGGAAGGCGTTGTGATTGTTCGGCGTTTCATACAGCACCAGGTTGGCTGAAATGTTGCTGATCTCGGTCATGCCGGTCAACAAGGTCAGCAACGTCACGGGGAACAACTGGTAGCGCACTGCGCACCACAGCAGCGCCGGGATCGGGAAAGCGATGGCGCCCGGCCCGCCGATATAGACGCTGAACGCCAGCGACAGCAGTAGCGCCAATAGCGGCAGGCAGCCTTTCAGGCGCCAACGCACCTGCATGCGAAACAGCTGTTTCAACCGCGGCGCCGCCATCAGCACCGGCAACAGCAACAAGGTCGTCGAGAACTGCTCACTGAACCAGGCCAACCAGGCGACCACCACCGTATTGTTGTACAGGCTGTCGTTACGCAGCACCGACAGCGTCGACGCCACCGCCGATCCGGCCAGACTGGCGCTGAACATATAGAGTATCGCCTGGGGTTTGCCCATGCGCCGTTGAGATTGCGGCAGCATCAGCATGATGCCGTAACCGACGGCGATCAGCGACATGTTGCAGGCGTTCAGCCACAGCGCCAGGGACCAGCCCTCGCCGGTACTGAGATCGGCGGCGACCATGCCCAGATAAGTGGTGAGCCAGCCGAGCGGCGTAGCGTAAACGGGTTTGCGCAGCAGCAGCCCAAGCAGAATCGCGTTGACCGGCCAAAATAAAGAAAGTGAACCTATCGGCCGGCTAAGAATACCCACCAGGGAGAGTAAAAAGGCCAGCATGAAAAGATTGATCAGCTGCACCGTTAGCGGCAGGCCATGCCTGGCGTTTATTCTGGCGCTCATCGCCTCGCCCATATTTTGCTAATAACCAGAATAATAATATGCATACTCTCTCGCCCGGCCAGTGAGGGATAGTCAATCCGAATTTCAACCAAAAAAGCCAGACAAATCAATAATAAAAAACATTAACATTTAATTAACAGAATTTTCTTAGCCTGATGCGGCCGCGGCGTAACTCCCCGCACAGCGTCAGCAAATAATGCCCGCTCTGCTGTCAGCATAGCGCATAGCGTAATAGGCCGCCGAGAGCGTTAATTACATTAATAAACTTGTGGTTATTGGTCATTAAATGATGTTTGAATCACTGTGCGATTATTTTCCTGCAACTGGGCCGCCTGTGCAATAACAACCCAAAAAAAGCCCGCATGAAGCGGGCTTGCTTGAACAACAGCAAATCGACAGTTACGACACGGCCATGCATTGCATGACCGTGCTGACGCGCAGTATAGCGGTGAAAGCTTAAGCAGACCTTAGCAACAAAAAACCCGGCCTAGGAACCGGGAATATTTGTACGAAATGCAGTGTTAGCCCAAGCAGGCTAATAACATTTCGCAGATTACACGCCAATTGTGCAGAGAAAATGAACGCGGCATCCGTTCAACCGCACCGCCGTCCCATCTACACGATAGGTCTTACGCCAGTTTGGCGGCAAAGCCCGCTACGCGCTGACCATAGAGCTTGGCGGTCGCCAGATCGCCCGACAACATCTCATCCACGCCGGCATCCGCCGGGGTCTGCACCAGCAGCCCCACCGAACCGCCCAGGTTATTGACGTCGGTGCGCTGCGCCGATTTGGTGTTGGCCGGCAACAGCCCCAGGCTGACCCACAGGCCGCCATGTTGCGAAGCCAGCGTCTGCAGCGCGATCAGCGTCACCTGCTTGTCGCCGTTCAGGCTGGCGCTGTTGGTAAAACCGCCGAACACTTTATCCTGCCACTTGCGGCCGAACCAGGCTTTGGAGCTGGCGTCGGCGAATTTCTTGAACTGCCAGGATGGGCCGCCCATATAGGTCGGCGAACCAAAGATGATGGCGTCCGCCTCATCCAGCGTCTGCCAGGCTTCGTCGCTGATATCGCCGTTCTGATCGATGGCGATCAGTTCCGCCCCGGCGCCTTCCGCCACCACTTTCGCCAAACGCTCGGTATGGCCGTAGCCGGAATGAAACACCACTACTGTCTTCGCCATAGAAATTCTCCACTCATTGCACAAAGGCGCCGACGGCGCCCCTCTCGCGTTCAATCTAATCAAGCGCACAGCGACTGAATACCGAATAAAACTGACGGTGTTATTCAAAAAAATCGCGTTACGCGCCCTGTTCTGCCTGTTGACGGGCGAAGTCGATAAAAGCGCGTAGCGGGCGCGGCGTTTGGCGGTTTGCCGGATAGTACAGATAGAAACCGGGGAACGGAGGGGTCCAGGCATCGAGCAGCGGTAACAGCCTCCCCTCGGCCAGGCCGGTGGCAACCTGTTGCTCAAACAGGTAGGCAATGCCTACCCCATCCATCGCAGCCCTCACCAATATTTCCGGCTCATCGACTGTCACCGGCCCTTTCACGGCGATCTCCTGCTTTTCACCGTCACACTCAAACTCCCAGCGATACACATTGCCGTTGGTCGGCCAGCGGTAATTCAAACACCGATGCCGATGCAGATCGCCCGGTGTTAACGGCCGGCCGTGACGCGCCAAATACGCCGGCGAAGCAACGACACGCATCCGCACCTCCCCGCCCAGCTTGACCGCCACCATATCTTTCGCCAGTTTCTCGTGCAGCCGCACGCCGGCATCAAAACCGCCGGCAACGATATCCACCAGCCGCTCCTCAACATTGAGATCGAGCGTAATATCGGGGTATTGATGATGAAACGGCGCGATCAAGGGTGCCAGAAAATGCAACGCCGCCACGCGGGTTACGTTAAGCCGCAAAAGACCCGAGGGGTTCTGGCGTTGCTCTACCGCCTGCGCCACCGCCGCGTCGATCTCGGCCATCGCGGGCGTCAGGCGCGCCAACATCAGTCTTCCGGCTTCAGTCGGCGCCACGCTGCGAGTGGTGCGATTCAGTAAACGCACACCCAGACGCGCCTCCAGGTTGCGCAGCGTTTGGCTGAGCGCCGAAGCGGATATACCCAAATGTGCGGCTGCGCGGGCGAAGCCACCGTGCTCGACAATAGCGGCAAAGGCGCGCAATTCGGCGAAATCACTGCCCCTCATTATGCTCTCCCTACTTAATAATTCATGAAGATTATAGCCCATTCCTTAAACAACCTACGGGCGCTATCGTGGACGGCATCTACACGGGAGAATGCCTATGAACACCACACTTTCACTGGATCACTATCGCCTGCTGGGCCGTTCCGGTCTGCGCGTTTCACCGTTGGCGCTCGGCACCATGACCTTCGGCACCGACTGGGGCTGGGGCGCCGAACTGGCCGAGGCTCGACGTCTGTTTGACGTTTATGTCGAACGCGGCGGCAACTTTATCGATACCGCCAACCGCTATACCGAGGGCAGCGCCGAACTTTTCGTGGGTGAGTTCGCCGCCGGGCGCCGCGATCGGTTGGTGATCGCCACCAAATACACCCTGCCGATGCAGCCAGACGATCCCAATTCCGGCGGCAACCATCGCAAAAGCATGCTGCGATCGGTTGAAGCAAGCCTGCAACGGCTCAATACCGATTACATCGATCTGCTCTATCTGCACGCCTGGGATTTCACCACGTCGGTGGAAGAGATCATGCGCGCCCTGGACGACCTGGTGCGCGCCGGAAAAGTGCTGTATGTGGCGGTGTCTGATCTCCCTGCCTGGCAGGCGTCCAGGATGCAAACGCTGGCGGACCTGCGCGGCTGGTCGCCGCTTATCGCCTTGCAAATCGAGTACAGCCTGCTGGAACGCACCGTCGAGCGCGAACTGCTGCCGATGGCGCAAGAATTGGGGATGGGCGTTATCCCTTGGTCGCCGCTGGCCGGCGGCGTGCTGAGCGGCAAATACCGGCGACAGGATCTGCAGCCATCGCCAGATGAAGCGGGCACTCGGCGCGAAGCCGTACGCGCCAAGGGGACATTGAACGCACGCAATCTCGGTATCGCCGATACCGTCAACCTGATCGCTCACGAGACCGGGTATACCCCATCACAAATCGCGCTGGCCTGGACGTTGCGCCAGCCGACGGTCACCGCGCCGATCGTCGGCGCCCGAACCCTGGCGCAATTGGAAGATAACCTCGGTGCATTGAAGGTGGCGCTGACGGAAGATCATTGGCGGCGATTGGACGATCTCAGTGCCATCGAGCTGGGATTCCCACACGATTTTCTCGCCCTGCCGGCCACCCGCAACATCATGACCGGCGGCCTGCATCTCGCCCCGCGCAGATAAAAAAAATCCCGCACAAGGCGGGATAAACTTAACAGGGATGGGGTAATACACTACAGGGAATGGATAACACACAACATCATCGGGTAGAGCTACAGTATCAATCTCAATGTATAGAACTGTCATCCCCGCGTAAGTTTGCTCGGCCAGATGTAACGCCGAATGGGAAATATGACATTTTGCTCAACGCACCACGAACAGGCGCGACTCGAACCCGCCGCTCTTGAAGGTAACGGTGTTGACCCACCCCGGCGGCGAACGGCCGAAGTCCTGGTTGAAATCGCCGCCGCTGACCAGCCAAATCCGGCGATGGCCCTTCGATAAGGCGCTGAGCTTATCGACGTAGGTCTGCGCCGCCCGATCGTGGAAAAAGGTGCCGAAACCATAGGCATTGGGCTTACCCGAGATGCCGTTGGGCCTGGCCGGGGTATACAGCAAGGCGCGGTAGCCCTGTTTGTTGTAATACACATAGCTCAGGTAGTTGAACATGTTGCTGACCACTACCGCATCGTTAGGCTGATAGTGGCTGTTGATATAGTGCACCATCACCTTGAACTCATCTTTCTCGGCCGGGTAATCGTTACGCACGCCGCAGCCGAACAACAAACTGAAGAACAGCAGCAAAGAGATCCCGCGCACTCGGTTTTTCGTTCCGGCGATCAGCACGCCCAACACCAGCGGAATGCCGAGCGCGGCGGAATAGAGATAGCGGTCGACAAACAGCGGCGAGCGCCAGGAAATGGCGAATACCAGCATCACCGGGATCAGCATGCCGCAGAGCAGCAGCAGAGCGTATTTTCTCGGCATCTGGCGCCGCCACAGCAGCAGTGAACATAAAGCGACAAACATCGCCGGCAACAGCCAGAGAATGATCGTGGGATAGTTGCTGCCATCATGGCCGGTGAGAAAACGCCAGAACATCGCCGGCAGATCGCTCCAGGAAACCTGAGGGATCCAACCGACGTCGCCGCCGACCCTCAGCTCGGCGATATGCGCCAGCAGATTGAACAACACCAGCAGCCAGGGAATGTAGGCCACCCCGATCGCCGCATTGGCCAGCCACCATGCCGGTTGCTTGATATAACACTCGCCTTCGCGGCGGCACGACAGCGCCAACACCACCAGCCAATGCGCGATCAGCGTGAAAATCGTGAAGTAATGGGTATAAAAGCTCAGCGTCATCAACAGCGCATACAGCGCCAGATAACGGCGGTTATCCGGCGTTTTCAGCCACTTCGCCAACGCCATGGCGGCGGCGATCGCCAGCAGCCCCATCAGCGCATACATGCGCGCCTCCTGGCTGTAACGCACCGCCATCGGCATGATCGCCATCAGCCAGCCCGCTATCAGCGCCGCCCGCTCGTTGGCCAGCCAACGGGTAAAGCGCATCGCCAGCGCCACTGTCGCCACGCCGAGCACCAGGCTCAGCGAACGGGCGGCCAGAATGCCGTCGCCAAACAGCACCATCCAGCCATGCAGCAACAGGTAATACAGCGGCGGGTGAACATCGAAGGAAGCGTGGTACAGCAAAGCGCCTACGTCATAGCGGCTGGTCAGCACGCTGGAGGCCTCATCGCACCAAAAATACCTGTCGGTTAAGGATATAGACCGTACGAGCGCCGAAAACGCCACGATCGCCAACGCATAATGTTTGTAACCGATGCCCTTTAAGCCGTTGTTGCTCAACGAGACATTCGAAACCTGTTGCAGTGACATAACCGCATTCCGCCCAAGAGAACCACACAATGTGGAGACGCTGCGTCATCATTGCCGACGGCGGGTAAATGGCGGGTAAATCAGTGCAAAAAAGTCGGCGCGATCACCACCGCGCCGACCGGCCCTCAGCGAATTTCAACGCTGATATCCGGGTAGGCCTTCTCGCCGTCGCTGAGGTAATGCCCCAGCGCCCGGTATGCCATGACGTACAGCACGGCGGCGGCGCACAGACACAGCAAGGTCACGAGAAAGAATCTGGATTTGCGCACGATAGGCTCCATGGGTAAATTTTCACCTATTGTAACGCGGCAAAATAAACGAAGGTTCAATGCCGCTTGCCGTTTCCTGTGACCGCGCTCGGTGTCAGACAAAGTCCCGTCACTTAATCCCCCCCGCAATGAACAGTAACCTGCCGCCCATCCCCTTTATGAACAAAAAGAGAAAAGTGAATTGCCCGCCGCTCCCTTTTTCCACCGATGCGCCCTCTCTACTATTGGACCTATCCAGCCGCTTAACGCTCAGCTGGCTGACCTCACTACCGCCTTAGGCATGAGTGATTCGGGATAGCAGCGTGCTTCACCGCCGCTTTTCAGCTACGACACATTAAAGGAGTTGCGACAATGGCTGTAAAATTTCCTTATGCAGGCCAATCTTTTACCATCAAGATGGACAATGGTCTCGAAGTTAAAAACGCCTACCATGCCAGTGAAAACACCATTACCGTTGAGTTTCTAAACGGAGAACTTCGCGGAACCATTATGAATGTGCCTTTCCAGTGGCGTTCATTGGCTGACGGCTATTTCATGATTTCCTGGCAAGAATCCGATAAAAATACCGTTGTTCACTGCGATAACTTCGAAAAACACATTTCTTATGCTTACTACACAACGATGAATGGAGATTTTTACGTGATGGAAGGGAAAATTCTTTAATTCACTTCAGCGCCTTTAATCCTTTTCGCGTATTAATTGCCGTTCTATCAAATAGCCTATCCTTTGGCGTGGCCATTTTTATGCCTTTCTCATATCGCGCTCACATGAAGCAAAAACGGCGGCATACGTGGGCGAGCTGGTTGGTTCAGGCAGGCGTGCCACTTTCGGCACTGCAAGAAATGGGAGGATGGGAGAGCATCGAGATGGTACAGAGATATGCTCACCTATCCCCAACTCATCTAACCGAACATGCGAGAAAAATTGACGAAGTCTTGGCGGGCAATGTCACTAACCTGGCACTTTTGGAAAATCTTGCAGTGGGGGAATGAGCATAACTCATTGATACTTAATGGCACGCCCTATAGGATTCGAACCTATGACCTACGGCTTAGAAGGCCGTTGCTCTATCCAACTGAGCTAAGGGCGCATTGAGATGCGGCAACCTGCGGCTGCGGGTTGCGATTATACGGTCAGAGGTTAGCGAGTCAATGCCTTTTCATGACGTTACGACGGCGGCCGTGCTTTATGGCGTTTTTTCCACCAGCGCCCGCGCGGCGAGGGTTCTCGTCAACGGGCGCCGTTACGCTGAGCCAGCCCGGCGCCTACGTAAATCGGCGCGTGCTCACGCCCTTGCCGCCCGTTGTCCCGCCGCTGGCAGAGGCGAGCAGACATAACCACTGCGGCAATGTCCCCCCAATCGGCATGCTCAATCACCCGTGTGTTGCAAGTCGCCGCCACGTTTTCAACCCATGCGGCGTCAGCGCGTGCGCTGTTTAAAGAAGCCTGGCTCCCCGATGCCCAAACCAGCAACAGCGTGCAGCCTGCCCAGGCGCAGCCCTTCATACGCATAACTTCCGCCACAGCGCATTCAGGCGTGCCCGCCACAACGGCGCCGCCTCATGCTTGCCGAGCTGATGCAGCGCGGTGAGTTGCTCACTGTCCGCCGGATGCAGCGAAGAATCGAACACCGTCTCCCCCACATGTTTAGGCTGCGCCGGTTGCTCGCCAGGCTGGTGATGCAACGGATAAAGCCGGGTTATCGCTCTCATGATCCTGCCCTCTTTCGCCCTGTGTATGGCCCCAGCGTATGCAAATGCCGGTAAAAATGGCGTAGAGGTTCCTGAAGCCGGCATAAAAAAAGCGTAAATCGGCCTCGGCAACGGCGGCGAGGGTGATTCTGCGCCTGACAGCGCGCTCAGCTTCTGACAGAATAGCGGCATCCCCGCTTTTCTTAATTGATGGATTTCCACACTGATGTCAGCAAAGATTATTGATGGTAAAACGATTGCGCAGCAGGTTAGAAACGAAGTGGCTGAGCAAGTGAAACAACGTCTGGCGGCCGGCAAACGCGCCCCAGGCCTGGCGGTTGTGCTGGTCGGCGAGAACCCGGCCTCGCAAATTTACGTCGCCAGCAAGCGCCGCGCCTGCGATGAAGTCGGCTTCCTCTCCCGCTCCTACGACCTGCCCGCTGCCACCAGTGAAGCCGAGCTGCTGGCGTTGATCGACCAGTTGAACGCCGATGAGGAAATCGACGGCATTCTGGTGCAGCTGCCGTTGCCGGCCGGCATCGATAACGTCAAGGTGCTGGAGCGCATCCATCCGGATAAAGACGTCGACGGCTTCCACCCCTACAACGTCGGCCGCCTGTGCCAGCGCGCGCCCAAGCTGCGCCCGTGCACGCCGCGCGGCATCGTCACCCTGCTGGAGCGTTATAACATCGATACCTACGGCCTGAACGCCGTGGTGGTCGGCGCCTCCAACATCGTCGGCCGCCCGATGAGCATGGAGCTGCTGCTGGCCGGCTGCACCACCACCGTCACCCACCGTTTCACCAAAAATCTGCGTCACCACGTCGAGAACGCCGATCTGCTGGTGGTGGCGGTCGGCAAACCGGGCTTCATCCCGGGCGACTGGATCAAACCGGGCGCCATCGTGGTGGACGTCGGCATCAACCGTCTGGAAAGCGGTAAAGTGGTGGGCGATGTCGATTTTGACGCCGCCAGCGAGCGCGCCGCCTACATCACCCCGGTGCCGGGTGGCGTTGGCCCGATGACCGTGGCTACACTGATCCAAAATACCTTGCAGGCCTGCGAGGAATATCACGACGTTCAACCTAAATAAGTAAGGCAGTATGGAAATTTTCAATCTGGACAATCATCCCCACGTCGAACTGTGCGATCTGCTGAAGTTCCAGGGCTGGTGTGAAAGCGGCGGCGCCGCCAAAGAAGTCATCGCCGAAGGGCTGGTGAAAGTCGACGGCAAGGTCGAAACCCGCAAGCGCTGCAAGATCGTCGCCGATCAGGTGGTGGAGTTCAACGGCGGCAAGGTCATGGTTAAACCCTAACCTGCAGCCATAGAAAAAGGCGCTGAATTCAGCGCCTTTTTTGTTTTCACTTCGGCCGGCTTACTTACGGCGCCAGGTGGTGCCCTGCGGCCCGTCTTCCAGCACGATGTTCATCTCGTTCAAGCGATCGCGAGCGGCGTCCGCCAGCGCCCAGTCCTTGGCGGCACGCGCTTCGTTACGCTGTTTGATCAGCGCTTCGATCTCCGCCACTTCACCGTCGTCAACCTGTGCGCCCCCTTGCAGGAACTGCTCCGGCTCTTGCTGCAGCAGGCCGAGCACTTTCGCCAGCTTGCGCAGCTCCGCCGCCATGCCGTTGGCCGCCGCCATGTCTTCGCTCTTCAGGCGGTTAACTTCGCGCGCCAGATCGAACAGCGCCGAGTAGGCTTCCGGAGTGTTGAAGTCGTCGTCCATCGCTTCGCGGAAGCGGGCTTCGAACGCTTCACCGCCGGCCGGCGCGGCATCGGCGTCGGTGCCGCGCAGCGCGGTATAGAGGCGCTCCAGCGCGGTGCGCGCCTGCTTAAGGTTCTCTTCGCTGTAGTTCAGCTGGCTGCGATAGTGCCCGGACATCAGGAAGTAACGCACCGTCTCCGCATCGTAATGGCCGAGCACGTCGCGGATGGTGAAGAAGTTATCCAGCGATTTGGACATCTTCTCTTTGTCGATCATCACCATGCCGGAGTGCATCCAGTAATTGACGTACGGGCCGTCGTGGGCGCAGCTCGACTGCGCGATCTCGTTCTCGTGGTGCGGGAACATCAGATCGGAACCGCCGCCGTGGATGTCGAAGTGGGTGCCCAGCTGTTTGCAGTTCATGGCGGAGCATTCGATATGCCAGCCCGGACGGCCCGGCCCCCACGGCGACTGCCAGCTCGGCTCGCCCGGCTTGGACATTTTCCACAGCACGAAGTCCATCGGGTTACGCTTCACGTCGTCGATCTCCACGCGCGCGCCGGCCTGCAGCTGATCCAGATCCTGACGCGACAGCAGGCCGTATTGCGGATCGCTGTCGATGGAGAACATCACGTCGCCGTTGCTGGCCACGTAAGCGTGATCGCGATCGATAAGACGCTGCGTGATCTCGATGATCTCGGCGATGTGCTGGGTTGCGCGCGGCTCTTGATCCGGGCGATCGATCAGCAGCGCGTCGAAGTCGGCATGCATTTCCGCCAGCATGCGTTCGGTCAGCTGGTCGCAGGTCTCATGATTTTCCGCCGCGCGGCGAATGATTTTGTCGTCTACGTCGGTGACGTTGCGCACGTAGTTCAGCGAATAGCCGAGATAGCGCAGATAACGCGCCACCACGTCGAAAGCGACAAAGGTACGACCGTGGCCGATGTGACACAGGTCATAGATGGTTACCCCGCACACGTACATGCCCACTTTCCCGGCATGAATGGGTTTGAATTCCTCTTTTTGACGACTCAGGGTATTAAAAATCTTTAGCATCGGGAGATTCCGTGGTGTGCGTGATAACAAAAAAGATAACCGGGCTTCAGGTTTTACGCCCGGTAGCGTATTGAAACCTGAAGCCTGATCTATTGCAAGGTTAAGGCCAAGCTTTGCTGACTTCACGCGAATAAAATGCGCGAAATTCGCCGGCCGGCGCAATTGTTATAATATAACACAAATGCAATTACCACAGACAGTGCGCGGTTGAGCCGCTGCTGACTCGCTGGGGCGGATATGTTATAAGGGCGGTCTGAATGTTCACTCGCTTTACGTGACGTCTCACTTCACCTTGTTAGGATTAAAACTATGGTTACTTTCCACACCAATCACGGCGATATCGTTATCAAGACCTTTGCTGACAAAGCGCCGGTTACCGTTGAAAACTTCCTGAACTACTGCCGCGCCGGTTTCTACGACAACACCATCTTCCACCGTGTGATCAACGGCTTCATGATCCAGGGCGGCGGTTTCGAGCCGGGCATGAACCAGAAAGCGACTAACGCGACCATCAAGAACGAAGCCAACAACGGTCTGAAAAACACCATCGGCACCCTGGCAATGGCGCGCACCAACGATCCGCACTCCGCCACCGCACAGTTCTTCATCAACGTGGCTGACAACGACTTCCTGAACTTCCGCGGCGAAAACGTGCAGGGCTGGGGCTACTGCGTGTTCGCTGAAGTGGTTGAAGGCATGGACGTGGTCAACAAGATCAAAGGCGTGAAAACCGGCCGCAGCGGCATGCACCAGGACGTACCGGTAGAAGACGTCGTCATCAACAGCGTGACCGTCAGCGAGTAATCGCGGCTGCATGAGTACGCTGTTCATCGCAGATCTGCACTTGTGCGCACAGGAACCGGCAATCACTGCCGGTTTTCTGCGTTTTTTACGGCGCGAAGCGGTGCACGCCGACGCGCTGTACATCCTCGGCGACCTGTTTGAAGCCTGGATCGGCGACGACGATCCCGAGCCGCTGCACGCGGAGATCGCCGCGGCGCTCAAAGCGCTGCAACAGGCCGGCGTGCCCTGCTATTTCATCCACGGCAACCGCGATTTTCTGCTCGGCAAGCGCTTCGCCCGCGCCAGCGGCATGCAGCTGCTGCCGGAAGAAAAAGTGCTGGAGCTGTACGGCCGCAGGATCCTGATCCTGCACGGCGACACCCTGTGCACCGACGATCAAGCCTATCAGCAATTCCGCCGTAAAGTGCACAACCCGCTGATTCAAAAATTGTTCCTCGCGCTGCCGCTGCGCTGGCGACTGAAGATCGCCGCCAACATGCGCGCCCGCAGCCAGCAATCCAACCAGTACAAGTCGGAAGCCATCATGGACGTCAACCCGCAGGCGGTCGAGCAAACGATGCTGCGCCACGACGTGCACTGGATGATCCACGGCCATACCCATCGCCCGGCGGTGCACCGGCTGGCGCTGAGCAACGGCGAAGCCCATCGCGCGGTGCTGGGCGCCTGGCACGTCGAAGGATCGATGATCAAAGTCAGCGCCGACGCCGTCGAGCTGATCCAATTCCCATTCTGAGTTCCGCGCAGGCGCGCGAGTGAAAATTCGCGCTTTCGCCGGTGAAAACCGGCGACGCAACCGTTTTCCTCGCCGTGCGCTCATGGTATGCTCTACGCCCTCATTCGGCCCTCAGCCGACGCCAGACAAATCACAGGAGCCTTACACCCATGGGAGCCAACGCCGCTTCAGCCGCCAATGCCGGGGCTAAAATCGCAATTGTAATGGGATCGAAAAGTGACTGGGCCACCATGCAGTTCGCCGCCGAAGTCCTGACCCAGCTCGATGTCCCCTTCCATGTCGAAGTCGTTTCCGCTCACCGCACGCCGGACAAGCTGTTCAGCTTCGCCGAGCAGGCTGCCGCCAACGGCTTTGACGTGATCATCGCCGGCGCCGGCGGTGCGGCGCATCTGCCGGGCATGCTGGCGGCGAAAACCCTGGTGCCGGTGCTGGGTGTGCCGGTGCAAAGTGCCGCGCTGAGCGGCGTAGACAGCCTCTACTCCATCGTGCAGATGCCGCGCGGCATTCCGGTGGGGACGCTGGCGATCGGCAAAGCCGGCGCCGCCAACGCCGGGCTGCTGGCGATGCAGATCCTGGCGCTGCACGACGCCGCGCTGGCGCAGCGTTTGGCGGACTGGCGTCAGGCGCAGACTGAAGACGTTTTGAACCACCCCGATCCGCGGGAGGACGCATGAAGCCGGTTTGCGTACTGGGCAACGGCCAGCTGGGGCGCATGCTGCGCCAGGCCGGCGAACCGCTGGGCATCGCCGTCTACCCCATCGGCATCGATGCCGAACCCGAGGCGGTGCCGTATCAGAACAGCGTCATTACCGCCGAGATCGAACGCTGGCCGGAAACCGCGCTGACGCGCGAACTGGCGACCCACAGCGCCTTCGTCAACCGCGACATCTTCCCGCGTCTGGCCGATCGCCTGACGCAAAAACAGCTGCTCGACCAGCTCGGCCTGGCGACCGCGCCGTGGCAGCTGCTGGCGAGCGCCGCCGAATGGCCGCAGGTATTCGCTTCGCTGGGCGAACTGGCGATCGTCAAACGCCGGGTCGGTGGCTATGACGGCCGCGGCCAGTGGCGCTTGCGCCCCGGCCAGGAAGCCGAACTGCCGGCCGACGCCTATGGCGAGTGCATCGTCGAGCAAGGCATCAATTTCTCCGGCGAAGTGTCGCTGGTGGGCGCGCGCGGCCACGACGGCCGTTCGGTATTCTACCCGCTGACCCATAACCTGCATGAAGACGGCATCCTGCGCACCAGCGTGGCGCTGCCGCAGCCCAACCCGGCGCTGCAGCAACAGGCCGAGCAGATGCTGGCGGCGATCCTGAACGAGCTGAACTACGTCGGCGTGATGGCGATGGAGTGCTTTATCGTCGGCGATCGGCTGCTGATCAACGAACTGGCGCCGCGCGTGCACAACAGCGGCCACTGGACGCAAAACGGCGCGTCCATCAGTCAGTTCGAGCTGCACCTGCGCGCCATCCTCGGCCTGCCGCTGCCGCAGCCGGTGGTGAGCACGCCATCGGTGATGGTCAACCTGATCGGCACCGCCGTCAACGAACAGTGGCTGTCGCTGCCGCTGGTGCACCTGCACTGGTATGAGAAAGAGGTGCGCCCTGGCCGCAAGGTCGGCCACCTCAATCTGAACGACCCGAGCGCCGCCGATCTGCGCCAGGCGCTGCAGACGCTGGCACCGCTGCTGCCGGGCGAATACCAAAGCGGGCTGGCCTGGGCACAGCAGAAGCTGGCCTAAAGCGCACGCCGCCGAAAGTAAAAGGGGTTAGCCCAAGGCTAACCCCTTTTTTATGACGACAATTTTAAACCGCTGCGCTTAATCAGAAAAAATATTCTTATTTTTCCTTAGCATACTTCTTATCATCAGATTCATACCCAAAAAACCACTGATGCCATATCCAAGCGCTGTGACGATATGATTGCGCAAGAAAGGGTAATTAAGGGTCAGATCGTTAGCGATAAGAATCGAAAACCACGGCAACAATGCAACCAGCAATATGCCCGTTCCGTTAAAGAATCCCGCTGAAGCAAGGCCACGCTGCCAACGTCCGAGACGTTCGCGCAAAGGCAAATTTTTTAATTCCGGGATACTTTTAAGTGACCAGTAGATTTTCATTCCCTTCGTTCCTGGTGGTAACCCGCAGATCACACATTATAAAACACGAAAATAATACAGTTTAAAGACGACGCCTCTCTTTTCTGCCAAGCCGGGTGCTTATCACATCCGGCGTTATAAATAGCCGCATCACCCCTCATAACTGCGGAACAGCGCCTTGCCGCGCAGCAGGCGCACACCCAGCCAGCCGCCGCACAGCGACAACAGCAGCGCGCTGGCCAGCGGCAGCGCCCACCACAGCACCGGCGTTGGCGTCCACGGGAAGTCGAACACCCGGCTCTGCAACAGCCACAGCGCCGCCTCGGCGCCCACCGCCGCCGCGATGCCCGCCACCAGCCCCAGCAGGGCGAACTCGCACCACAGCGTGCGGCGCAGCAGCCGTTTGCCGGCCCCCAGCGTACGGTACACCACCAGCTCCTGGCGGCGTTGACGCATGCCGACCTGCACCTGCGCCAGCAGCAATAGGCCGCCACACAGCACCACCAGCACCACCATCACCTCCAGCGCGCGGCTGACCTGCTGCAGCACGCCGCCGACCTGTTGCAGGATCGCACCGATGTCCAGCAGACTGAGCGTCGGGAACTGACGGTTGAGCTGGGTCAGCATCTGGCCGTCGCCGTCGTAGCGGAAGCTGGTGAGCCAGGTCTGCGGCTGGCCGTCCAATGCGCCCGGCGGGAAGATAAAGTAAAAGTTCGGCTTCAGGCTCTCCCAATCCACCTGGCGCAGGCTGGTGACTTTGGCGCTGAACGCCTGGGTATCGCCGCTGAAGGTCAGCGTGTCGCCCAGCTTGATCTTCAGCCGCCCGGCGATGCCTTCATCCATCGAAACCTCGCCGGTTTTCGGCGGCCAATTGCCCGCCACCAGCGGATTGTGATCCGGCAGTTCAGCCAGCCAGGTCAGGTTCAGCTCACGGTTCACCGCCTCGCCGCCCGGATCGTCTTCATGCACCCGCTCGGTCGCCACCTGCTGGTTTATCTCGGTCAGGCGCACCCGCACGATCGGGTAATAGGTTTCCGGCTTGATCTGGTGCTGCTGCAGGAAGGTTTTCACCTGCGGCACCTGCGCCTCGGTCATATTGAGCAGGAAATAGTTCGGGCTGTCCGGCGGCAGCTGTTGCTGCCAGCGTTCGAGCAGATCGCCGCGCAGCACCAACAGCAGCGCCAACAGCATGAACGACAGCGAGAACGCCGCCAGTTGGCTGATGGTCACCCACGGCTGGTGCAGCAGGCGGTTGACCGCCAGCCGCAGCGCCAGGCTCTTGAGCGTGATGCGGCGCAGCAACAGCAGGCTGCCCCAGCCGATGCCGCCCAGCAGCAGCGCCAGCACCGCCATGCCAGCCAGGATCGCCCACAGCAGCGTGCTGGCCCCCATCAGCGCCACCAACAGCGCCACCACGATCGCCGCCGTCACCGGCAGGAAGTAGCGCAGTGGCCAGACGTTGGCCGTCACGTCGCGGCGCAGCACCCGCAGCGGCTGGGTGGCCAACAGCTGGCGATACGGCCGCAGCCCGACCAGCAGCGAGATCAGCACCAGCGCGCCGAGCGCCCACAGCCACGGCCAGGCGCCGGCGGCAGGCAATGCAGCCGGTAATACCGGCTTCAGCAGGCGGATCAGCAACGCCTCAAACGCCAGCCCGATCGCCCCGCCGCACGCCGCCGCCAGCGTCATCACCGCCAGCCACTGGCCGACGATCAATTTGCGCAGCGCGCCACGCCCGGCGCCAAGGGTTTTCAGCACCGCGATCAGATCGTAACGGCTGCGGCAATAGTGGCTCATCGCCACCGCCACGGCGGCGATCGACAACAGCAGCGTCAGCAGCGCCGACAGCAGCAGGAACTGTTGGGAGCGCTGCAGCGACTTGCCGAGCGCGCTGCCGGATTCCTGCAGCCCGAACCAGCGCTGATCCGGCGTCAACTGCGGCGCCAGCCGTTCCTCGTAACGCTGAATATCCGGCTCGGCCCCGGCGAACATATAACGGTAGGTCAGGCGACTGCCCGGCTGCACCGCGCCGGTCTTATCGACGTCCGCCAGGTTGATCATGATGCGCGGCGCGGTCTGGAATGGATTGAAGCCGGCGTCCGGCTCCTGAATGATTTCACCGGCGATGCGCAGCGTGGTGTCGCCCACCTCCAGCGAATCCCCCACTTTCACGTTCAGCAGCGCCAACAAACGCGGCGCCACCAGCACGCTGCCCGGTTCGGGTTTGATGTTGGCCGGGCGCGTTTCCAGCTTGCCGTACAGCGGATAGGCCAAATCGGTGGCTTTCACGTCCGCCAGCTGCGGCCGATCGCCGGCATAGGTCATGGTGGTGAACGACAGCTGACGGCTCACCTTCAGCCCCTGCTGCTGCGCGTCCAGCAGCCAGCCTTCCGGCACCGGATGCGCGCTGCGCAGCACCCGATCGCCGGCGATAAAATCGCGGCTCTGCTGGCTGAGCCCTTTGTCCATGCGATCGCTGATGCTGCCCAGCGCCAGCACGCAGGCGACGGAGAGCGTCAGCGCCAGCCACACGATCAGCAACGACGGCGAGCGCCATTCGCGCCAGAACCAGCGCCGGATCATGCTTCCTCCCACAGCTTGCCTTCACGCAGCCGCAACCGCCGCTGGCAGCGCGCCGCCAGGGTTTCGTCATGGGTCACCAGGATCAGGGTGGTGTCAAAATCGCGGTTGAGAGAGAACAGCAGGTCGGCGATGCGATCGCCGGTCTGACGATCGAGGTTGCCGGTCGGTTCATCGGCGAACAGCACCCGCGGCCGGCCGCTGAAGGCGCGCGCCAGCGCCACGCGCTGCTGCTCGCCGCCGGACAGCTGCGCCGGCAGGTGATCGAGACGTTTGCCCAGCCCCAACTGTTCCAGTAACTGCACCGCCTGCTCGCGACTCTGCCTGTCGCTCTCGCCGCGCAGCAGCGCCGGCAGCTGCACGTTCTCCAGCGCGTTCAGCGTCGGCACCAACATGAACGACTGAAACACGAAGCCGACGTTCCTGGCGCGCAGCGCGGCGCGCCCCTCTTCGTCCAGCGCGGTCAGCGACTCGCCCAGCAAACGCACTTCGCCTTCGCTGCCGTCATCCAGCCCGGCCAATATGCCCAGTAAGGTCGACTTGCCCGAGCCGGATTCCCCGATCAGGGCGATCGTCTGCGCGGGTTTGACAAGCAGCTCGACTCCGGTAAGGATGGTGAGCTGATGCTCACCCTGACCAACGTGTTTACTAAGATGATGAACTTCAAGAACGTTTTCCGCTGGCATCTTCCCTTCCTTTTGCTGTTGGGATTATTCAGTTTACGCGCTGCCGCCGCCGATACCTTGTTGATTTTGGGCGACAGTTTAAGCGCCGGCTACCGCCTGCCGATCGAGCGGGCCTGGCCGACGCTGTTGGCCGAACAGTGGCAAAAAAAGCCGGGCGCGCCACAGCTGGTCAACGCCAGCATCAGCGGTGACACCGCCGCGCAGGGGCTGGCACGCCTGCCCGCGCTGCTGAAACAACATCGGCCGCGCTGGGTGCTGATCGAGCTGGGCGCCAACGACGGCCTACGCGGGTTCCCGGCGCAGGACGTACAGCGCGATCTCGGCCAAATCATCACGCGGGTGCAGCAGGCCGGCGCACAGCCGCTGCTGATGCAGATCCGCATCCCGCCGAACTACGGCCGCCGCTATACTGAGGCGTTCAGCGCCGTCTATCCGGCGTTGGCCAAACAGTTCAACATTCCGCTGCTGCCGTTCTATATGGAACAGGTGGTGGTGAAGCCGGAATGGATGCAGGATGACGGATTGCACCCCAATGGGGACGCTCAGCCGTTTATCGCCACCTGGATGGCGGAGCGCCTGGAACCGCTAGTAAAGCATGAGTCTCACTAAATTAGGGTCGTACACTAGGTAAAGTTATGCAAAAAGCGGTATTAATAACCGGCTGTTCGAGCGGGATTGGATTGATTGCGGCGCAGGATCTGCGCAACCGCGGCTACCGGGTGCTGGCCGCCTGCCGTAAGCCGCAGGACGTGGAAAACATGCGCCAGCTCGGGCTGGAAGGCATCGAGCTGGATCTGGACGACAGCGCCAGCGTCGAGCGCGCCGCCGCCGAGGTGATCGCGCTGACCGACGGCCGCCTGTACGGCCTGTTCAATAACGGGGGGTTCGGCGTTTACGGCCCGCTCAGCCGCATTTCGCGCAGCCAACTGGAGCGGCAGTTCGCCACCAACCTGTTCGGCACCCACCAGCTAACCCAGCTGCTGTTGCCGGCGATGTTGCCGCACGGCGAAGGGCGTATTATTCAGACCAGCTCGGTGATGGGCCTGGTCTCCAGCGCCGGGCGCGGCGCTTACGCCGCCAGCAAGTTCGCGCTGGAAGCCTGGTCGGACGCGCTGCGCATGGAGCTGCACGGCAGCGGCATTCAGGTCAGCCTGATCGAACCGGGGCCGATCTCCACCCACTTTAGCCAGAACGTCAACCAGGCGCAGAGCGATAAGCCGGTGCACAACCCCGGCATCGCCAAGCGCCTGACGCTGCCGCCGGAGGCCATTCTGCCCAAACTGCGCCACGCGCTGGAAAGCCCGCGCGCCAAACTGCGCTACCCGGTCACCCTGCTGGCGCACGCGATGAGCGTGCTGCGCCGCATTTTGCCGGGCCGCTGTCTGGATTGGCTGCTGCGCAGCAACGCTTAATTCGCCCGACGGGGTTGAAGAATGGCGGCGCGCCCCCATTTACACCCCATGGCTCCGCACGATCAGAGAGAAAAAAGATGCTAGCTCAAGCTGTTGTTGATATTAACGAAACTAACCTGCACCAGACGCTGGAACAGTCGATGTCCATTCCGGTGCTGTTCTACTTCTGGTCCGAGCGCAGCCAACACTGCCTGCAGCTCACGCCGGTGCTGGACAAGCTGGCGGCGGAATACGCCGGTCAGTTCATTCTGGCCAAGGTGGACTGCGACGCCGAACAGATGATCGCCTCCCAATTCGGGCTGCGTTCCATTCCGACGGTCTACCTGTTTAAAGACGGCCAACCGGTCGACGGCTTCCAGGGCCCGCAGCCGGAAGAAGCGATCCGTGACCTGCTGCAGCGTTTCCTGCCGAAGGAAGAAGATCTGAAACTGGCGCAGGCGCAGGAACTGCTGGCCGCCGGCAACGCCGCCGAAGCGCTGCCGCTGCTGAAAGACGCCTGGCAGAGCAGCCAGCAGCGCAGCGACATCGGCCTGACGCTGGCCGAAACGCAGATCGCGCTCAGCCGCAGCGAAGACGCTGAAGCGGTGCTGGCGACTATCCCGCTGCAGGATCGCGATACGCGCTATCAGGGCCTGGTGGCGCAGATTGAACTGTTGAAGCAGGCGGCGGACACGCCGGAAATCCAACAGCTGCAACAGCAGGTGCAGCAAGAGCCGGACAACGTCGAGCTGGCGGTGCAGCTGGCGCTGCAACTGCATCAGGTCGGGCGTAACGAAGAAGCGCTGGAACTGCTGATGGGGCATCTGAAGAAAGATCTGGCCGCCGCCAACGGCAACGCGCGCAAGACCCTGATGGACATTCTGGCCGCACTCGGCACCGGCGACGCGCTGGCCGCTAAATATCGCCGCCAGCTATACTCCCTGCTGTACTGATATCCGTCATACCTGAAGCTGCATCCAGGCGGCAAACGTGAGAAGCCCTGGGAGCTTAGATAACTAAGTGACCAGGGGATCGAACGTGCAGCCAACAACGATGCGGCGGAAAAGACGCAGGGATATCAACGATAGACCCGCACCCCGCCCTCCACGCCCGCCGGGCTGAACAACACCTGCCACAGCTGAATGTTGCGCGAACGGAACGCGCCGGCGCAGGCGTTCAGGTAATAAGTGAACATGCGCTCGAAGCGCTCGGAATAACCGCCCGCCAATTCCGGCCACGCCCGTTTGAAATTCTCCAGCCAGGCCATCAGCGTGCGATCGTAATCGGCGCCGAAGTTGTGCCAATCCTCCATCACGAAACGCCCTTCGCTGGCCTCGGCGATATGCCGCACCGAAGGCAGGCAGCCGTTGGGGAAGATGTATTTGTCTATCCAGGCGTCGACGTTAAGGTCGGTTTGATTGGAACCGATGGTGTGCAGCAAAAACAGGCCGTCGGGCTTCAGGTTACGCGCCGCGACGCTGAAATAGGTCTCGTAGTTTTTCGGCCCGACGTGCTCGAACATGCCGACCGACACGATGCGATCGAACTGACGATCCAGATCGCGGTAATCCTGCAGCAAGATCTCGACGTCCAGCCCGGCGCAGCGTGCCTGCGCCAGCTTCTGCTGCTCGGCTGAAATGGTCACGCCGTGCACCGAGACGCCGTAGTTTTGCGCCGCAAACTGCGCCAACCCGCCCCAGCCGCAGCCGATATCCAGCAGCGTCATGCCCGGTTTCAGCTGCAGCTTCTCGCAGATCATCCTGAGCTTGGCCTGCTGCGCTTGCTCCAACGTTTGCGCTTCTTTCCAGTAGCCGCAGGAGTATTGCATGTAAGGATCGAGCATCGCCCGGAACAGGTCGTTGCCGATGTCGTAATGCCCTTTGCCCACCTGCCAGGCGCGCTTGCGCGATTGGCGGTTGAACAGCCGGGCATAGGCGATGCGCGCGATGTCGCTCAGGCTTTTCGGCAGCCGCTCATCGACGCCGGCCTGCAGAATGCGGGTAAACAGCATGTCCAGCCGTTCGCATTCCCACGAGCCGTCCATATAGCTCTCGCCGAAGCCGAGCGAGCCTTCCTGCAAAATGCGTTTGAACAGCGCCGGGTTATGCACCCGGATATCCCAGGCGCGCGGGCCGTTGATGGCGACGCCGGCTTCGGCCAGCATCTCCTCTACAATGCGATACCAGCGGTCTTTCTTCTGGGCGAGTTCATCAACACTGAGCGAATCCATAACAATCCTTGGCCGAAATGTCATTTCAAAAAGCATAGTCGCAAATAAAAATGACAAATTTTTGACGGTAAACACGGGGGTGTTTTTACTCTAGCCAAGGCGAGCAACATCATGAAATGAATAAAAATTATTGAAATCATGCCATTTAGGCATACTTATCCGCGCCAACGCGGGCGCGGATAAACCGAAGGCAGCTAAGGTAAAATAGAGGTGCCGGCCTGGCCCGCCAGCACCGCGTCGATATCCTGCAGGCCACCGATATGCGCCGTCCGCCCGGTGCGATCGACGAAGCGGCTGACCGCCATGATCTTCGGCCCCATGGCGCCGTCCGCCACCGCCATCGGCGCCAGCTCCTGCGTGGTGGCGCGACGAATGGCGCGCTGGCGCGGCGTGCCCCACTCCTGGTACACCGCGTCGGCGTCGGTGAGGATCACCAGATGATCGGCCCCCACCTGTTCCGCCAACAGCGCCGCCGCCAGATCTTTGTCGATCACCGCTTCGCTGCCCGTCAGCCCATGCTCGCCGGCGATCATCGGGATGCCGCCGCCGCCGTTGCAGATCACGATATGCCGCTGCGACAGCAGCAAGGTGATCGCCTCGATGTCGAGGATCTTTTGCGGCGCCGGCGAAGGCACCACCCGGCGGATATAGTTGCCGTCCGCCTTCAGCGTCCAGCCGAACTTGGCCTCCAGCGCCTGCCGCTGTTCCGGCGCATACACCGGCCCGATGAACTTGCTCGGCGCCTGATAATCCGCATCCTGCGCATCCACCAGCACCCGCGTCAGCAGCGTGGACACCGGCTGCTGCGGATGGCTGGCATTCAGCTGCTGCGCCAGCATATAGCCGATCATGCCCTGGCTTTCGGCCACCAGAATATCCAGCGGATAGGGCGGCACATCGCGGTACGCCAGATTTTGCAACGCCAGCAACCCCACCTGCGGGCCGTTGCCGTGCACGATGGCGATGCGGTATTTCTGCGCCAGCTTGCCGATGGCGTCGGCGATGAGGGCGATGCTCTTATACTGATTTTCCGCAGAGAGCACGGCTCCGCGTTGCAACAAGGCGTTGCCGCCCAACGCAATGACCAAGGTTTTCATGGTTTGCACCCGTAGTTGAAATCATACCGTCCCGGCCGGATCCGCGATCCGGCCCTCATGTTCACACCGCGCGCCGCACAGTGCGTTAATCGTCGTCACCCCCAGCCATACGCCCAGCAGCGTGTCCGCCCCCGAGAAATGCCCCAGGTTCAGCACCGCCGCCACCGCCGCCGATACACCGTTAGGTACCTGCAGCCCCTGCGCCAGCATATGCAGCGGCGTGGCGAACACGCCCCGCTCGGCGTAATGCAGGTAGTGCGCGCTCACCAGCGTGGTCAACGCTTCCAGCGGTGGCGTCTGGGCGAAAAACGGCGTCAGCCCGGCGACCTGGATGCGGCTGTCAAGGTGCGCGCTCAGCAACAGACCGAGCAAGGTGTCGTCGTTGCTCGGCGTCAGCCCCGGCCCTTTGCCCAGCGTATGGCGCCAGTCGACCGCGCCGCCCCGCAACCAACGGGAGAAATCCCGCGCCAGCCCGGCCGGCTCCGGCGTTAACGGCCGCTTCACCAGCCGACCGATTTCGCCGTGCAACCCGCACTGCGCCGTGCAGCGCTGCAATACCGCCGCCAGCGGCCGATCGGCAATGGCCGCCCGCTGCGCCAGCCCCAGATCCCGCGCCGTCGCGGCGGGCCGGACAAGAAGCGCATCCAGCAAAATGCCAGTGGTGGAGAAAGCGCAGTGCCGTACGGACGGCATCGCATGACGCACGCGGTCGAAATCCCGCGCGCCGAGCTGCCATCCCATCGGACTCAGGCCGCTGCCGGCGCGGTGTAGCGTCAGCAACCGCGCGTTTTCCGTCAGGAAATTGATCGCGTTGTTGAAGCTGCCGACGCAGCGCAGCGCGCCATAGTCCTGCGTCACATGGCGGCTGCCGGCCAGCGCGACAATGTCCATACGCCCCTCCGTTCACTTACGCCGTGATGCCGAGCTTATCGGCCAGCGCTTCGATCGCCTTCTCGAAACAACCGAGCGGCGCGCGCACCGTGCCGGCGCCGATCTGCCCGACCCCGGCTTCGCGGTGGGCGATGCCGGTGTTGATCAGCGGCGTGATGCCGGTTTCCACCACCCGCCGGGCATCCAGCCCCAGGCAGGCGCCCTGGAAGTCCCAGGTCGGGATCTGCAGCATCATGTTGCGCTCAAGATAGATCTCCGCCATTTCCTCGGAGATGTCGGTGGCGGCGCTCATGCCGCCGGAAGCCCCGACGAAACGCGTCACGCCCGGGGCCGCGACCATCGCCGCCCCACCAATGCCGAAGGTTTCGGTGATCGCGCTGTCGCCGATGTCCGGGTTGGCGTCCGCCTGGCTGAAGCCGGAGAAGAACAGCCCTTCCGGCGTATTGACCGGCGCGGTGAACCAACGATCGCCCATGCCGCTGATCTTGATGCCAAAGTTCTTGCCGTTGCGGGTCATTACCGTGACGATAGTGCCCTGCTCAATTTCTGCTCCCGCATCCATCGCCGCCTTGCAGTAAGCCATCGCCAGATTGAGGAAGAACTGATCGGTGATGCTGAGGAACTGCATCACCTGCGCCAGCTCCGCCTTATCGCGAGGCAGCAGGCTAATCTCCGGCGCCAATCTGCGCATCAATAGCGCTGAGGCTGCGATATTGCGCTGGTGGAATTCGTCCCCCATGCTGATCGCCTGCGCCATCAGCGCGGTCAGATCGATCCCCTCCTCCAGCGTCGCCAGCACCGCTTTCAGCACCGGAGCCAAAGAGTCGCGCATCCAGCGCAGACGCTGCTGCACATCCTCGCCATAGGCGCCGAAGCGCATCACCTTACCGATGCCTTCGTTCATGTTGCAGTAGGCGTAGTTGCCGTGGACGGTGTTCCTGACCACCACCATCGGCATGTGGGCCGAGGTGATGCCGCCCATCGGCCCCACCGCGCTCACGCTGTGGCATGGGATGAACTCGATTTCCCCTTGCTCCAGCAGCGCCAGCGCCTGCTGTTCATCCTGCGCCCAGCCTTCGAACAGGCAGGCGCCGATGCAGGCACCGCGCACCGGACCGCTCATCTCTTGCCAGGTGACCGGTGGCCCGGCGTGCAGCAGCTTGCGTCCTTCAGCCAGCTGCGGGATCAACCGATGCGCCAGATCCACATCCTGCCAGTGCGGGCGCGCCTCGCGGATACGGGCGATAACGGCGGCGTTTGCTTGCTCAATCGTTGCGTACATAGCGGTTCCTTACTTTAATTTTTTCAAGATGTTGGCTAATCGTTGATCGCCGCCGGCCACCGGCGCCCACTGGTAATGCACCACCGGGATGTCGCTGGTTTGCAGGTCATCGGCGAAGCTGCGCAGCCCGGCGTTGATCACCGCGACGCCGTCCAGCAAGGTCGGCCGTTCACGTTCAGGTGCGGGTAAGACGGGGGTAATCAGCTGATGCGCCAACGCGACCGCCGCCGGCAGCGACGGCATCACCGCGATGCCGGCCTCCTGCAGGGTGGCGATTTGCCGCGAGCGCTGCTGCGGATCCTGTTCGGTGCCGGTGACGGTAGCGATCGCCGCCAGCGGGTGGGCCGCGCCGCGCGCCGCGCGCACGTTGGCCACCTCGTCCGCCAGCGACGCCGCCGGATCGTCCTGGGCGCCAAAGCCGATCACCACGTCCAGCAGCAACACGCCGGTCTGCGGCTGCTGCGCCAGGCGGGCGATCTCTTGATTGCGGGCGGTCGGATCAATCATCGGGTGCGGGCGCCCCTGGGTATAAAAGTCATCGCCCATGTCGATGATGCGATGGCCGTCGGCCACCAGCATGGCGCCGCGCGGGTGTTCGCTATCCACCGGCAAGCGCAGTTTTTCCGCCAGCAACATCGCGCATTCGGCCGCCAGCGTGCCGCCGGCGTACAGTCCGGCGATTTTGCCGCCGGGCACCGCGGGCTGTTGCGCCGCCTGTTGCTGCACGCAGCCCAGCATCGCCGCCAGCCGCGCCGCTTCATCCAGCGTGGCGGCGAACGTGATGTTGCCATCCTGACGCACGGCGGACTGCGCGCCGAGGAACAGCGCCACCACCGGCTTGCCGAGCGCTTTCATTTCGTCGATCACCCGCTGACGCACCTCGGGCGCCGGCGGTTTGGACACGAACGCCAGCACCTGGCTCTGCGGATCCGCCGCCAGCATGCGTAGCGCGCTGATGGCGCTGATGCCGCCGATCTCCGCCGTCAGATCCCGCCCGCCCAGGCCGATAGCGTGCGAGATGCCCTGTCCCGCCAGGGTAATTTGCGAGATCAGCTCCTGAATGCCGGTACCGGAGGCGCCGACCACGCCGATGGATCCGGCGGGCGCCACGTTGGCGAACGCCAGCGGCGCGCCGGCGATGCAGGCAGTGCCGCAGTCCGGCCCCATCACGATCAGCCCACGCTCGCGCGCCTTGGTTTTCAGCGCCACTTCCTGCGCCGGGCTGACGTTGTCGGAGAACATCATCACGTTGCAGCCGTCTTCCAGCGCCCGATCCGCCAACTCCGCCGCGTATTCGCCGGCGATCGAGATCAGTGCCAGATTGGCGGCCGGCAGCTTCTGCCGGGCGGTGCGCCAGCTGCGCGCCCGCAGCAGTTTTTTACCGCCCTGGCCGCCCTGCGCAATCGCCTTGAGCGCCGCCTCCAGCGCCGCGCCGATCTCCTCGGCGATCGACTCGTCGGCGGACTCCGCTTTGATCGCCACGCAAATATCGTTCGGCGTCGCTTGGCTAAACTGCGGATGCCAGAAACCGGTCACCTCCAATAAGGATTTATTGGCCGGCGTCCCCATCATGACGGATATTTCCTCAACCTTGGGAGACTCACTGAGTTTGCGGGAGATCAACATCAGGCTGACGGAATCCTGAAAGCTCCCCTTTTTAATAAAAGCATGGATCATGGTGATATCCTTACGACAGCATTTAATAATATCGGCAATATTTCCCGCACCGGCGGCGCGGCGATGCATTGAATCCAGCGAAAAGGTTAATTATCAAGCTACAAATTAAAATCACGCCCAGAGGTGAGTGCGGTCACACTTTATTCATTGTTAGAAAAAATAACTTAATCGTCTGAATATTAGTTAATCCAGACGCGAGAAAATCATTTATAAAAAACTTCTAACAATGACGATTTAATTCAACGAATTTTTAATTCAATAGAGTAAAACGCATCTGGATCACATTATTCCCCCCCGGTATTTATACATTACAACGCAGAGGCGAATTAAATAAACCGTAGTGATAAAAGGACTGTATATGAAGGTCTCTAAACAACAATTGCATCAGCTTATCCAGCAAAAAATTCACGCCGCCGGCCTGAGCCAGGAGCACGCCGGCATCGTCGCCGACGTGCTGGTTCATGCCGATGCGCGCGGCATCCACTCCCACGGCGCGGTCAGGGTCGAATACTATTCCGAACGCATCAGCAAGGGCGGCACCAACAATCATCCCCATTTCACCTTTGAAAAAACCGGCCCCTGCAGCGCCATTTTCGACGGCGACAACGGCGCCGGGCACGTGGCGGCCAAGCTGAGCATGGATCGCGCCATCGAGATGGCGAAAGAGAACGGCGTTGCGGTGGTGGGTGTTCGCCGCATCGGCCACAGCGGCGCGCTGTCGTACTTCGTGCAGCAGGCGGCGCGCGCCGGCATGGTCGGCATCTCGCTGTGCCAATCCGATCCGATGGTGGTGCCGTACGGCGGCGCCGAGGTCTACTACGGCACCAACCCTATCGCCTTCTCCGCACCAGGCGAAGGCGACGAGCTGATCACCTTCGATATGGCCACCACCGTGCAAGCCTGGGGGAAAGTGCTGGACGCCCGCTCGCGCAACGCCGCCATTCCCGACACCTGGGCGGTGGACGCCGAGGGCAAGCACACCACCGATCCGTTCGCCGTCAGCGGGCTGCTGCCGATCGCCGGGCCGAAAGGCTACGGCCTGATGATGATGGTCGACGTGCTGTCGGGCATTTTGCTCGGCCTGCCGTTCGGCAAACACGTCAGCTCGATGTATCACGATCTCAGCGCCGGCCGGGAATTGGGCCAATTGCATATCGTCCTGAACCCAGGTTATTTCACCAACGAATCGGCGTTCCGTAAAAATATCAGCCAGGTCATGAAAGAGTTGAACGCCGTTAAACCGGCGCCGGGCGTCAGTAAAGTGCTTTACCCGGGACAGAACAGCCATGCGCGTGAAATGGAAAGCGAGAAAAACGGTATCGAAATCGTCGACGATATTTATCAATACTTAATTTCAAATGCTATTTACCAGCGTTCTTACGACCACAAAGACCCTTTCGCCAGTTAACGCAATCTTATTATCGTGGGCTTTTTACGCCGCGGCTCGCGGTTGATATTTCAGAGCCGGGGAGAAAAAAGAAAACCTTCATCAGCGCGCTCAGCGCAATAGGTCGGCCGGCGGCGAATATCATTCGCCCTGGCCGCATCGCCGCTGAGACATAACATGCGGGCAGGTAAACATGAAAGACTTCCAACAAGAAATCCGTGATATTTCCGGCTGGTTATCGAAAATCGGCGCCGACCCCAGCGGCGGCATGACGCGTCTGCTTTATACCCCGGAATGGATCGAGGCGCAGCACGCGTTGAAAAACGCCTTCGACGCCGCCGGGCTGAGCACCCATTTTGATGCGGTCGGCAACCTGTTCGGCCGGCTGGAGGGCAGCAAATACCCCGACCAGGTAATTCTCTCCGGTTCGCACATCGACACGGTGGTCAACGGCGGCAACCTCGACGGCCAGTTCGGCATTGAAGCCGCCTTTATGGCGATCAAATACCTCAAGGATACCTACGGCCCGCCGCTGCGCAGTCTGGAAGTCATCGCGCTGGCGGAAGAAGAAGGCAGCCGCTTCCCCTATGTGTTCTGGGGCAGCAAGAACATCGTCGGCCTGGCCCGGCGGGAAGATGTGCAGCACATTACGGACGCCAAGGGCGTCGGCTTCGTCAACGCCATGCGCGACGCCGGTTTCGATTTCCCGCCGCCGCATCAGCCGCTGCGCAGTGATATCACGGCCTTCGTCGAGATCCATATCGAGCAGGGCAAAGTGCTGGAAACCGAAGGCAAAACCATCGGCGTGGTGACCAGCATCGTCGGCCAACGGCGCTATGACGTGCGTCTGCAGGGCGAAGCCAACCACGCCGGCACCACCCCGATGAGCTACCGCCGGGATACCGTGCACGCCTTCAGCCGCATCTGCTGCGAATCGATCGCCAAGGCGCGCGCCGAGGGCGATCCGCTGGTGCTGACCTTCGGCAAGGTGGAGCCGAAGCCGAACACCGTCAACGTGGTGCCGGGCTTCACCCACTTCACCCTCGACTGCCGCCATACCGATCAGGCCGCGCTGCTGCGCTTCACGCAGGAGATCGAGCAGGATATCCAGCGCATCTGCGCCGAGATGGGCATCGAGGCCGAGATCGATCTGTGGATGGACGAAGCGCCGATCCCGATGAACGAACAGCTGGTGGCCTGCGTCAGCCGCCTGTGTGAAACGCAGCGGCTGAATTACCGCATGATGCACAGTGGCGCCGGGCACGACTCGCAAATTTTCGCCCCGCGCGTGCCGACGGTGATGATGTTCGTGCCGAGCATCGCCGGCATCAGCCATAACCCGGCGGAAAAAACCGCCGTCGCCGATCTGAACGAAGGGGTGAAAATCCTGGCGCAGACGCTGTATCAGCTGGCCTACACCGAACAGGGGGCCGAGGCATGAGCAACGACATCGACCCGCGCTACTGGAAAAAGATCGTCGTCGTGCTCTGCCTGGGCTGGGCGGTGATCTGGATCTACCGCACCGTTCTGACGCCGATCTTTCCCGAGATCCAACAGACCATCGGCGCGCACTCCAATGCGGAAATGGGGCTGATCGCCAGCTTCTACTTCTTCGCCTATACCGGCATGCAGATCCCGGCGGGCATCCTGGTGGACAAATTCGGCAAGAAGGTGGTGTTGATCCCGGGCTTCTGTCTGTTCATCATCGCCACCTTGCTGATCGGCAACGCCACCAGCCTGACCATGGTCTATGCCGGCAGCCTGCTGGCGGGCATGGGCTGCGGCTCTTATTACGGCTCGGCCTACTCCCTGTCGTCGGAGAATATCCCCCTGGAGCGCCGTGGCCTGGCGACCGCGGTGATCAACAGCGGCTCGGCGCTCGGCATGGCCATCGGCCTGATCGCCTCCAGCCTGCTGGTGAAAAGCTTCAACATGAACTGGCAGATCATGCTGTTCATCATCACCGGCCTGCTGGTGGTGATGACGCTGGTATTCGCCGTGGTCATCAAAGGTTCGCAGCCTCAAGCGCCGGCAGCCGTCAGCCAGACCGTTGCGCCGGCGGCGCTCGCGCCCGAAGAAGACGGTCAGGCCAGCGGCCTGTTCAGCCTGCGCATGATCTCCGCCTACGCGATGTACTTCGCCACCTGCTACGGCTACTACATGATAGTCACCTGGCTGCCCTCGTTCCTGCAGCAAGAGCGCGGCTTTGAAGGGGTAGCCATCGGCTTCTCCTCCGCCCTGGTGGCCTTCGCGTCGGTGCCGGGCGCGCTGTTCTTCAGCCGCATGTCCGACCGTTTCCGCAACAAGAAGGTGCAGCTGATCATCTTCCTCGAGCTGTGCGCGGCGGTAATGCTGGTCTGCACCGTCATTTCGCCGGACTCCACCATGCTGCTGATCAGCCTGATCCTGTACGGGCTGTTGGGTAAGCTGGCGGTCGATCCGATCATGATCTCCTTCGTCGCCGACAACGCGCCGAAGAAAGGCTATGGCACCAGCTTCGGCGTGTTCAACTTCTTCGGCATGTCCTCGTCGGTGATCGCCCCCTTCCTCACCGGCGTGATCTCCGACAGCACCGGCTCCAAGGTGATGGGCTTTTACATCTCCGCCGCCATCCTGCTGGTGGGCACCGCCATTTTCTTCACCGTCAATGTCTTGATGAAACGCACTACGCCAACCCGAACGGCCACCGAGGCCTGACGGCGCTTTTTTACCGGGCGCCGCCGCGGCGCCCTTTCAACGATCAGGAGAATCAACGTGGGTTACTTCAACAATCAAACCGGTTATCCAACCGACATTCTGTCAACGCGCGCCATCATCAAACGCGGCAACTATGCGCTGATCCCGCCGAACGGCCTGGTGCGCAACGTCATTCCCGGTTTTGAAAACTGCGACGTCACCATCTTGTCGACGCCGAAACTGGGCGCCACCTTCGTCGATTATCTGGTGACGCTGCACGACTGCGGCCGCAACACCAAAGGCTTTGGCGGCGAAGAGATCGAAACCTTCGTGTACGTCATCGACGGCGCCATCACCGCTTCCGCCGACGCCACCGATTACCCGCTGAGCGCCGGCGGCTACCTTTACTGCCCGGCGGGCGTCACGATGCGGCTGGAAAACGCCAACGGCGGCCAATCCAGCCGCCTGTTCCTCTACAAGCGCCGCTACCAGCGCATCAAGGGCTACGAGGCGCACGTGGTCAGCAACAACGTCGCCAACCTGGAGCAGATCCACTACGAGGGCATGAGCGAGGTGATCCTGCAGGATCTGCTGCCGAAAGATCTGGGCTTCGACATGAATATGCACATCCTCTCCTTCGCCCCCGGCGCCAGCCACGGCTACATCGAGACCCACGTGCAGGAGCATGGTGCCTATATTCTCAGCGGCGCCGGCGTGTACAACCTGGACAATGAATGGATGCCGGTGAAGCAAGGCGACTACATCTTCATGGGCGCCTATGTGCAGCAGGCGGGCTATGCGGTGGGCCAGGAAACCTTCAGCTACATCTACTCCAAGGATTGCAACCGCGACGTCGAGCCGTAAGCGCTTCGCCGCCAAAACCCAGGCCACCTGCCCGCGCAGCGTGGCCTTCTTTTTTATCCCAATCGCTGGCCGACGCGCATCGCGCGGGCGACGTTGGCGGCGCTGTGCTGCAGGTTAAGCTCGCCTTGCGACAGCGCAACCTCCAGCGTACTCAGACGCGGCAAAATGCTGAACATCGCGTCGATCCCCTGCGCGTGCAGCGCCTCCGCCCCTTCCTCCACCACGCCGGCCAATGCGATGACCGGCAGGCCGCGCGCCCGCGCCAGACGGGCGACGCCGGACAGCGCCTTGCCGCCCAGCGTTTGGCTGTCGATGCGCCCTTCGCCGGTGACCAGCAGATCGGCCTCCGCCAACGCCTGCTCCAGGCCCAGCGCCGCCATCACGATCTCGATACCCGGCTTCAGCGTTGCGCCGAGAAATACCTGGCAGGCGATCCCCATTCCGCCCGCCGCCCCGCCGCCGGCGACCTGCCGCACGTCGCGTCCGGTGCTCTGACGGATCACCTCGGCGTACTGCGCCAGGCCCTGCTCCAACTGCGCCACCATCGCCGCCGTCGCGCCCTTCTGCGGGCCGAACACCGTCGCCGCGCCGCGCGGCCCCACCAGCGGGTTGTCTACGTCACAGGCGACCTCAATCCGACACTGCCGCAGGCGCACGTCCAGCCTGCTGAGATCGATACCGTTCAGCGTCGCCAACTCGCCGCCGCCCCACGGCAGCGCCCTGCCGTCCGGACGATAAAAACGGCCGCCCAACGCCTGCACCATGCCGACGCCGCCATCCACCGTGGCGCTGCCGCCGATGCCGAGGATCAGGTGGCGAATGCCCTGATCCAGCGCATGCAGGATCAGTTCGCCGGTGCCGTAGCTGGTGGCCAGCAGCGGGTTACGGCGTTCCGCCGGCGTCAGCATCAATCCGCTGGCCGCCGCCATCTCGATCACCGCCGTCTTGCCGTCGCCGCTGACGCCGTAAAACGCCGCCACCCGTTCCCCCAGCGGGCCCGTGGCGGTCACACTCACCTTGCGCCCGCCGGTGGCGGCCACCAGCGCGTCCACCGTGCCTTCGCCGCCGTCGGCGATCGGCAGGCAAACGCACTCGGCATCGGGATAAACCTCGTGAAAGCCGCGCGCGATCGCCCGCGCCGCCAATTCCGCGCTGACGCTTTCTTTAAATGAATCCGGTGCAATAACAATTTTCATGACGCATCCTTTATTCGAACGGAAATAAAAACGGCCATGCCTTCCCCCGCTGAATTAATCAGATGAAGAACGCATGGCGGAATAAAATAAAACTGTTGCCGACTATTTAATTGAGATGAAGAAAAGTGTTATTTATTGACCCATTTCGCCGGCACGCTGTAGGTCAATAATGCGCCCACGATCATCATCGCCGACAAAACGCACATCGCCGCCAAGTTACTGTGGGTCAGCTGTTTGAAATAGCCGATAATGTAAGGTGAAATAAATCCGCCGATATTGGCGATGGAATTGATGAGCGCAATGCCCGCTGCGGCGCAGGTGCCGGTAAAGATGGCATTCGGCAGGCTCCAGAACAGCGGCGACGGCACCAGGCTCGACGCCACCGCCACGCACAGCGCCGCCATCACCACGTGCTTGTTGTCCGGGAACAGGCCGATAAAGATCAGCGACACCGCCGCGATGCAGAACGGCACGATAATGTGCCAGCGCCGCTCGCGATGCTTGTCCGAACTGCGCGCGGCCACCAGCATCGCCACCACCGCCAGCATATACGGCAGCATGGTCAGCAGCCCGATATCCATCACCGAGGTCACGCCGGTGTCGCGAATGATGGTGGGCACCCAAAACGCCAACCCGCCTTGCCCCATCACGGTACAGAAGCAAATCAGCCACATTTTGGTGAACGCGGACGACCTCAGCATGCTTTTCATCGTCCACTCCTGCCCGCCGGCGGCGCCCTGACGCGGCGCGCTCTGCGCCATATCCTCTTTGATCAGCGCCTTCTCCTGCGGGCTGAGCCACTTGGCGCTCTGATAGGTATTATCCAGGAAGCAAAAAATGACGATGGCGATCAACAGCGCGCGCGGGCCGCTGATAAAGAACAGCCATTGCCAGCCGGAGAGGTTCATCAGGCCGTTCATGTGTTCGATGATCCAGCCGCACAGCGGGCCGCCGATGATGTTGCTGACCGGGATGCCGCACACGAACAGCGCCGTCATCTTGGCGCGCTGGCTGGAGGGGAACCACAGCGTCAGGTAGAGGATCACGCCGGGGTAAAAGCCGGCTTCCGCCAGCCCCAGCAGAAAACGCGCCAGGTAGAATTGCCAGGGGTTGGTGATGAAGATGCTCAGCATCGAAATCGCCCCCCACACCACCATCAGCAGCGCGATGATCTTTCTGGCGCCGTAGCGGCTCAGCAGAATATTGCTGGGCACCCCGGCGATGATATAGCCGATGAAAAATACCCCGGCCCCCAGCCCGTAAACGGCTTCGGCCATCGAGACATTGCCGTTCAGAATATCGGGCATCATTTGGAATTTCGAAAACGAAATCCCCACCCGATCGAGATAACCGACGATATAGCTCACTAATAGAATGGGCATAATGCGCCAGGCGATTTTTCGATATAAACGATTTTTGTCAGGGGCGGTAAGAATATCTTTGTCAATAACAGCATTATCGGTTGCCATATTCAGTGTCTCCTTGGGTTGGCATCCTGCTTTTTACTTTTTATTGTGCTGAATCATTTTTTATTGGATTGGCGGTGACCCTCTTTATTTATCATAAAGAGGGCGTTATTAATGTCGAACATCTCTGATTCTAATGATAAGCCGGCGAATGAAACGCCGGCGGGCGCCTTAGCCGGCTACCCGGTGGTTGCCCATGATTTCCAGCGCCCGCACCAGCGCGGAGTGATCCAGTTCGCCGTCGCCATTGGCGGCGCAGACGTTGAACAACTCCTGGCAGGTGGCGGTATTCGGCAGGCTGAGCGCCAGCGCCTTCGCGCCCTGCAGCGCCAGATTGAGATCCTTCTGGTGCAGCGAGATGCGGAACCCCGGCGCGAACGCCCGCTTGATCATCCGCTCGCCGTGCACCTCGAGGATGCGCGACGAGGCGAAGCCGCCCATCAGGGCTTCACGCACCCGGGCCGGATCGGCGCCGGCGCGCGAGGCGAACACCAACGCTTCACTGACCGCTTCGATGGTCAACGCCACGATGATCTGATTGGCGACCTTGCAGGTTTGCCCGTCGCCGTTGCCGCCGATCAACGTGATGTTCTTGCCCATCAGCGCCAGCAGCGGTTGCACCCGTTCGAAGGTCGCTTGCTCGCCGCCCACCATGATGGTCAGCGTGCCCTGTTTGGCGCCCACTTCGCCGCCGGAAACCGGCGCGTCCAGGTACTGGGCGCCCAGCTGGTTGATGCGCTGCGCAAACGCTTTGGTCTCCAGCGGTGAAATGGAGCTCATGTCCACCACTACTTTGCCGTTCAGCTTGCCGGCGGCGCAGCCGCGTTCACCAAACAGCACCTCCTCCACCTGCGGCGTATCCGGCACCATGATGAAGATCACGTCCGCCTCATCCGCCACCTGCTGCGGATCGCGGCAGGCGATGGCCCCCTGTTGCAGTAACGTTGCCGGCACCTCATGTCGGGTGTGGGCGTAAAGCGTGTGCCCGCCCGCCAGCAGCTTTTCCGCCATCGGCGCGCCCATGATGCCCAGACCGATAAATCCCACTTTCATTTTCATCTCCTCAAGACAGGTATTTTTTAATCCATGACAGGCCGCTTTCCGTGGTGGTGAGCGGTTTGTATTCACAGCCGATCCAGCCGCGATACCCCATGCGATCCAGCTGCGCGAAGATAAACTCGCAGTTGATTTCGCCGGTGCCGGGCTCGTGCCGCCCCGGGTTATCGGCGACCTGGATGTGGTCGATCCTCACCAGCAGGCGCTCGAGGGTCTGCGTCAGCTCTCCTTCCATGCGCTGCATGTGGTAGAGGTCGTACTGCAGATACAGGTTGGGGCTGCCGATCGCCTCGATCAGTTCGATCGCCTGCCGGGAGGTTTGCAGGTAGAACTGCGGCATGTCGTAGCGGTTGATCGGTTCGATCAGCAGGCGAATATTTTGCCGCGCCAGGGTGTCGGCGGCGTAGCTCAGGTTCTCCTTCACCCGTTCGTCGGTGGTGCGGCGGCTGACGGCTGGATCCGGATTACCGATCAGGCAGTTGATGCGATCGCAGCCCAGGGCCTGCGCATACTCGATCGCGCGCCCGACGCCGTCGCGGAACTCCGCTTCGCGCCCCGGCAAGCAGGCGATGCCCCGTTCGCCGGCCGCCCAGTCGCCGGCCGGCAGGTTGAACAGCACCTGGCTCAGACGGTGCGCCTCCAGTTCGCTGCGCAGCTGATTAGAAGTGAGATAAATGGAACTGAGTCTGCGAGATAATTAGGGGATATAGTGATTCTTTAGAGGATATAGTGGGACAAGGTCTGTAAATCATTTCCAGTATGTGAAAGATAAAACAGGGCAGAAAACTTCAGTCCTCTGCCCCAAATTTTACTCCCCGCCACCGAACAAATCCAGCATCGGCTGCTTGTGCTTCATCACTCGTTTATGTACTCGGTGAATCAGCTTGCGCAGCCCTCGCTCGGTAATGCCATATCGGGAACTCAGGTCGGCCCAGTTATTGCCTTTGAACTCGTTGTAAATCTGCAGATCACGAACGGCCAGCTTATAAACGTAATCACGAGGAAACGTGAAATTCTGCCCACCGAAATGCTCTGCCAGGAAATTTGCCACCGCCAGCCCCAGATGCTCGGCCTGCTCAGTTGAACACCCATAGTCAGATGCTGTCTCGGCGACATGGTCAGCAACCTCAGATAACAGCTTATGGCGCTTTTCTTCCATTGGCGTAATCATGATCTGCCCCCCCGTTATTGCAATGCGGCTTGAGCCTTCAGCTCGCGTTTCTGCCACTTCTTCAACGTCTCGATAACGCGACTGGCCTGATCCGTTCCCAGCCACTCCAGCCGACCTACACCTGTTATACGGTGAGCATACGCATTGATCGCACGCTCCGAACTATCACGGACAAACCCCGCTTCAAACATCTCCAGCCACAATGACCGGATTTTTTTCGATTGCTCGTCTGTCGCCGTAATCTTTCCAGGTCTTTTAAATACCGGCCTGAACCCCAGACCATAAAACGCGTCCATCACAGATTCTAATTGCTTGATGGTCATTTCTTTCGTTGAGCTTAAACCCGTATAGCTATCGAGCAGTTGGCGGTAGGTATCGTCATCCAGGCGACGGTCACGTTTGGCGACATGAATTAATTTTACCAGGTTAATACGGTTCATCACATTACCCCCGCGTGTGTTTTATTAGCGACACCACCCATTCAATTAATAAATAACTGCCCCAAATACTCACTGACCAGAATACAGCGCAGAATAACGCCATTAATAGCCACGTTCCTCCTCGTGAAATGGTCATGGTTTTACTCCTATACCTGTCAAAGAACCTCCCTGGCCATGTACAGCTTGGTGTAGTTGCGCCTGTTTGCCAGCCCTGTAACCGGCATCGGCAGCGTCCTCACCACCGCGACATTTTTTCGCAGCCCGAAAGGTGGACTCTTTAAATTCCATTTCTTCTTTAAGGCGGCTGTAATACGCAGCCATAAGTGTTTTCTCAGATGCAGCCACCTTGTAAATATCGATAACGGCATATGCACCGTCAACCCAGCCTTCACAGAACTGATCCGCTCGGGCGACTTTTGTGCTGGGCTTTATATTACGCCGCATTTTTGCCGTAAACTCACGACGCGCCTTTACTAATTGGCGTGACAAAACATCAAATGCATATGCCGCGATTTCCGGCCTTTCATTAGGGCCGAAGAATACGACAGTCCGTTGGCCGCTCGAAAGAAAGTCACGCTTATATTGGTAATAGCAATCAACACCAAATGCGCGGCAAATCATGTTGGCCAGGCTATTCATATATGCCGGGATTTTCTGCGCCTGTGATGGTGCGCCTTTACTGCTGGCGCGACCAATTTCCATCAGGTCAATATCCGTCTCAGTGAGACTATGCTTGCGCATTAATGCCTGGGCCTGGCTCAGTGCATTAGCAGCTTCATTGCTGTTGGTACTGCGTCTGGCCAGGTTAAGCAGCTTCTTGATCTTCGCCAGATACTTTTCATTGTTGTGGGTCATAGTTAACTCCCAGGCGTTCTGCCAGCCGCATGAGTTTTTGCCGCTTGTGAAAATCGATGGCCGTATCGAGGCCGTTCAGGCGAAATTGCTCGATCATGATCTCCACGTCGGCCATTTCGCTGGCCAGCTTCATTTCGTCGCTAAGGCCGTTCAGGTTGCGCGACACCTCAGTACTCAGTTCGCTGGCCTCCTCGGCCAGCTTCAGGAGTTGAGAGTCTGGGCCAAAGCGTTTCATGGCCAAGCGGTACAAAGTCGAACGGTTAGTCGCTATAGACATATCCCCTCCGAATAATCATCGTGAGGTAATGGCTGGAGCTCGCTGGTGGGCACAAACGCGTTGTAGGTCTGCCCGCAATGCGGGCAGGCCAGGATAAGGTCCACACACCAGGTGCCGTCCTGCCCCTGCATAATGGTTGCCTGCTCGGAATCGAGCTCATCAACGTCTTCGCTACAGGTTTTGCATTGCAGGCTCATTGGGCGATCTCCTGTTCAAATGGCACTATGGCGAAATCTTCCAGGTTGCGATTAATGGTGATGCCTGGAATATCTTTTACTGCCGCCTGTTCGTTTAATATTGCGTCCTTATTAATTTCCTCCTTGGAACGAATAAACCGAGTCAGCTTGAGTCTTTTCAAGGCAGCAATAACTGCCTCGGCACCGCGTATCGTGCAGCTCGGCGGCCGGTTACGCCAAATCACCTCGCCGGTAGTCAAATTGACGGTCTTTGTTTTTCCGTCCTGGGTCAGTTCGGTGCGATTGGCCTCGCACCAGGTCTGGATACCTTGCTGCAGACCGCTTATCTCGGCCTTCAGTCGTTCAATCTCCGGCGAATGGTATTGCGTTACCGCTGCAATCTGGTCATTCATTTCCGTTTCGATACGGGTTAATTGACGCTGTAAATCACCGAGGGATTTAATACCGTCAATTACCTCAGTTTTCGTTTGCGCGGCGTACGGGACCGCCGCAGCTTTAAGCCGCTTTTTACCTTTTGCCATTTTTAACTGCCTTAATTAGTGATGGGTTTTGTCTTTGCTGGGAAAGTTAATGGCAGGTTTAAATCCTCTGTCGATTAACTCTTTCAGCGCCAGTTCCTGAAAAATTGGTTTTAATTCCTCCAGTAGTTTTAATTCGGTTTCGGTGGCGTCTTTAGTGTTGCCTGCTACCATCTTCAAGCCCATTGCCCCACTTGGCAGAATCGCTATGATGGTCTCTATTTTAACTGCCATGATTTACGCTCTTTCCTCCCATACGACTCGACACTTATCCAGCTGATACTGGAATTTTTGATAACGCCCCTGGTCATCGACTCCAGTTGAATATCGAACCGCTTTACCCAGTGCTACCATTCTGCGTGTGGTGGCGTTCGGATGAATGACCACCGTCGGTCGGCGGCCTTCTTCGATGTCGATACGTTTAACCGTAATTCCCTGGGCAGATAATGTGGTAACCGCTTTGCTTGTGGTGATAATGGCTATTTGAATTCCCTCGCTTTCCACCACCAACGATAATTTATGAGTAGTACGCATAATCCCTCCGACCTCATTAATTAATAGTTAAATGCCTTTAATTACGTCGGCATTAACCACTGGAACGCCGATTTGGGCGGCGAGGTTCATTGCCGCGATGGTTAAATTGCTGACGGCCAGCGGGTATAACAGGCTAACAACACCTTTGCGGCCGCCGATGTTATTGCTGAGCCTGGCGCGAATAGCGTCGGTGGCGCTGGCGTCCAGAACCTCTTTTACCGATTTACCGGCGCGGTCAAACTTAAACGTCAAAAACGCCTCCAACTGGGTATCCAGCGGCAGCAGCTCGACAACTTCACAGCGCTGTACCACCTCGCGGACCTCCTGATTGCGTTCTGACAGCTTCATCGCCAGTTCCGGCTGGCCGACCAGCACAATGGAGAGCAGTTTTTTAAACCCGTTCTCCAGCTCAAAGAAGCGTTTGAGGTGCTTCAGCGTCGGCAGCGGCAGCGAGTGGGCCTCCTCAATCACCAGAACATGGCTGTAACCGGCGTTGCTGCTGTCTTTCAGCACGCGGTGGAGTTGGCGGAACCTGGCCTCCTGACTGCGTTTGACGCCCTCCAGCGGCGCGATGGTATTGATGATCGCCTCGGCGATCGACGCCGCTTTCAGGGTCTTGCCCTTGTTGTCGTTGTCTTCCATCGCGATGATGTATGGCTCAATTACAACCACCGGCGCATTTTCGCGGTTGATGCGTTCAATCAGGTCGCGGCGCAGCGTGGACTTGCCCGCACCGGACTCACCGACCACAGCCAGGAACCCGCCGTGGCGCGCCGTCTGGAACAATGCCTCACGGACGTAACGAATGTCCGGGGTCGTGAACACATCCTCAGAGCCCTGCAGGGCGTCGTCGGCGAACGGGTCGCGGAATAAACCGAAGTGCTTTTTCGTTGCTGGATGTAGTACCTGTTTTGCGAGTAACATATTGTCGTCTCCCTCCGTTGGGGCGTGTGGTGAGATACTGGTGCGGGCGGTGTCCGCCGCCTGCACCTCTTCAAATGCGCCAGCTGTATCCAGCCCGCGCGCTGCTAAAAATTGGCTGATGCTTTCCCGCACCTCTTTAGTGCGGCGTTTTGGCCAGATGCCGTGGTTCACTATCTGCGAAATGGTCGGTTGAGAGACCTGGGCAGCGTCAGCGACCATCTGCTGATCAATACCGTGTTCCTGCATCAGCGCCTTCAGTACCAACATGCTGCCTCCTATTGGCCGTTAACGACGCTCAGCGTCACGGTGTGCTTGCCAGCCAGGTCACCGGCAATCGTGTCGATATCGTCCGCCGGAACGCCGTCCGGGAAACGCTGAACCAACTGGTTATAGTGCTGTGCCTGCCATTCCCGGCCCTGCGCCGTGAATACCTCACGCAGTGCTTTTGCTGCCTCAACGTGCGTCAAAGGGCGCTGTTCTATGCGTGGGCCGCGCACATCCGATTCCTGGCCGCGTTTCGGCAGGTAGGACGGCAGCTCGGTGTCGTCAATCGTGCGATACGGGTCAAACCGCCCACCAAATGGCAGTGCTTTGGCTTTACGCGCCGCCGCTGCGGCGTCGGCAGAGTCGGTGCCCGTGACAATCTGCTCAATCTCCTGATTGACCTGCTGGGTGACGGTATCCGCCGGTTTGCGGTAGCTCTCGCCAATAATCGCGGCGTTGGTTGCAAACCCAAACTCGTTCTCCGGCACCTCATCCACCAGGTGGAACACCTCGTGACCATCCTCGCCGGTCAGCACAATCTGAGCGACATCGGTGCGCCAGGGGTTACGGGTCACCATCACATACTCGCCAATCATCACGCCTGGTACGCTTGATACGTCGTACTTGCGGCTTTGGAATGGAATTTCCAGTGTGGACTGCACCTTACGGCGTACCGGTGCGGCGACGGCCAGTTCGCGACAGACCTCCACCGAGGGGGCTTTAATCAACTGTTCAGCGGTAATGCGCAGCCAGATATCGTTGCGGCTGCTGCCGTGGCGGCTATGGATAGCCGTGGCGTTAAAATGGCTGCGCCACTTCTTCGCCATCGCGTTCAGCTCGTCCAGGCTGTTGACTGTGACGAATTTCAGGCCCGGTTCGAACTTGCGCTCGATGATGTCGCGGGCTTTCTCGACCTGGCCGGTAGCGCGGGCGTTCCCCGCCTTGTGGGCGATCATCTCGATGCTCAGTGCCCGGCACAGGTTTTTTGTCATGGCGGCGGTGTTGGCAGAGCCGGGGTCCATGAACAGAATTTTCGGCACACCGTGCAGCACATCCGCGCCGCCGCGCTCTTGCATGGCGTTAATCAGCACCGAGCACAGGTTCTCGCCGGATTCAGCACCAAGGACGTATTCGACGTAGATCCAGCCGCTGGTGTGATCGGTGATTTCATAGCTCCAGACGCGGTCATGGGCGATACGCGCCAGATTCTTCGGCTTGTTCTTGTAGAACTCAGCGCTGTCCATCACCTGCAAGCCGGTGGTTTTCTTGCCGTTCTGCAGGTAGTAGAGAGTGCAGAGCGAAGCGTCGACCTGCCAAACATGGTTAGGGTGCAGGCTGGCCAGCCGGGTGCTGGGTTCCGGTGCCATCAACTGGTCGGGATGCACACCGTAGGAACGCATGGCGCGGACAATAGCGCTCTCGGACAATGGGCGGACCTCGCCCGTGCTTTCATCAACCACCTCGGCCGTAATCATGCCGTTGGCCCGCAGTTCAGCCGCCGCGTCGGCGACAGCGTAGAGACGTTTGCCGTTCTTACGGGTGGATTTAGTCAACAATGCGGAGATCATCATGGCATCCTCGCGCGTCAGCGCACTGGTGCCCGCATCCGTGCGGCGTTTGCGTGTGTCTGTCATCGCGACCTCCTTGATTTTTCGTAACAACGTTGCGCGGGACATACCCAGCTCAACGCAGGCTTTTTCATAGATAGCGCCGCGCTCACCGTGCCCGGCATTGCGGGCAGCCTGCGCTATCGCAACCAGTCGTTCGGTCAGGGCTGCGCTCATATCACTGTTCCTGCTGTTGAATTTGCTGAACTTTTTCTTTCAGGAGGCGTTTCATTTCCTCAAAAAACGGTACTGCATCCGTGTCATGAACGGTGATTTCACCAAAGTAGGTTTTGATGGTGAAGCCGCACAACATGTCAGGCACCTGGTGTTTCAGGGCATGAGACAGAGACTCGACGCTATCGACGATAGGGGTGTTAGGCATTTTCGTTCTCCTCGTTGTCCGGCAGGTCTACCCAGCTTGGGCGGTCATTACCTGTGGGTGCCACTTCCAGGTCATAGGTATCGCGTAACTGGTTGACCGCGCGTTCGACCTGACACAACAGCCCGGCCATAAAATCGTATGGTGGGTCGACCTCATGGTCTGAACAATGGGTGGTGAGAACAGAGAACGCCTCGCGGAGCTTGCCGCTCAGAACCGCTTCTGCCTCATAGGCGATGGCGCTGACTTCTTTACGCAGCTTTTCAGCCTCGACGTCCGGTGCGGGCGGCTTGATCTTCGACTGTTTCTGCAGCTTGGTTGTCAGGTTGTCTATCTTGGTGTTCTTGTCGGACAACACGCGGCGCTGGGCGTCGGCATCTTCGCGCGCTTCACGCAGTGCGGCTTTCAGCTCGCGGCTGGTCATGCGGTCAATATCGTCAATATTCAGACCTGCGATGGTGCCGCCTTCGGCGAGTTCCGCCAGTTCGTCATCATCCTCAGTCATCAGCTCGAATAGTTTGGTTTTCCCCAAAACGGCAAGCGCTTGCCGTTTTGATTCCAGCTGTGGCGAACAGTATTTAAGTGCGGCCTGCATCACCAGGCGTGCTGTTCGCTCAGCCATACCAAGCTGTTCAGTAATAATCTGACAAAACTCGCCATGTGGTTCATTTTCTTTAAGAATTACCAAGCGCTTGCCAGCTTCCAGCATGGCCTCTGCGCTTTGCGCCATATAAAACCGGGTCTCATTGACGATGCGGGACTGCTCATATGGCAGACCATCACCAAATTGCTCCATGATCTGCTGCTGGTGCAGTGCCATCTGGTTCTGATTTTCGCTCAGGTCTGCGGGTAAAAAGGTGTCGCCTACCATTGGTGCCGGTTCGTTTTTAGGTCTGGCCATTTGTCTCTATCTCCTAACGTGTTCCAGCCATGATGCGCTGGGTGGTTTCATTCATGCGGGCCTGCATGCGGGACATGTGCTCGGCGTGAGCCGTGGCGATTTGCAGCATTTGGATGCTGTGTGCGTAGCGACCGTTGTCGAGTTGAATTACGAGGCCGACGTCCACCAGGGTGGCTAAGTCGCGACTGATATTGGCCGGTGAGACGTTCAGTGCCTTGGCCAGTTCGCCGTTTGAAAGGCCAGTCATCGTGTGACCTTTGAGGGCAATCAGCACACGCAACGTGCGTGTTGCTGATGATGAGGTGCCGGGTTTCTTGGCCATGAATGTGAACTCCTTTTAGTATTGGTAACGCTTTTACACTTTTTGAATAGGTGCTATAAAATTCAAATAGCAGTGGCTGTTTTCAATCCGAGCTTCACTGCAATTTCATGGCCTTTGCCGTACTTGGCTTTAGTTAAGCCATTGAGAACACGGTAAACATCAGTGGGTGAATAACCGTTTTCTTTAGCCCACTGGTTGAAGGTCCAGCCATTTTGGCGAAACTGCTGTTTGACTTGATCTGGGGTCTTCATTGTGTGGCTCCTTATCGTCGAATAAATGTGTAATTTATGCGTAAGATTATGGTTCACGATTGTGGACCAGTCAAGGATATTTGGGTGATGTTTTGACTACCATGAGTGAACGCTTAAGAGAAGAACGAAACCGTCTTGGGTTGAATCAAACAGACTTCGGAGCCCTGGCAGGAGTGGGTAAAACGACACAGATCAACTATGAGAATGGTAGCCGCTCCCCTAGTGCGGACTATTTGGCTGCGATTTTTACGCATGGTGTTGATATTCAATATGTTGTTACTGGAAAGATAAGTGAAAAGGTTCATGATCGAGAACCAATTGATGAGGAATTATTTTTACAGGTCATTGCAGCATTAGAAAAAACTGCATTAAAAAGCAGACGAAAGTGGCCGAGTGAGGACCTAGCAAGCACGGCCATAAAGGTATATAACTTCTTGATAAAAGAGGAAATGGTTGATTCAGGAAAGATTGACAGATTGTTAAAGCTAGTAGTAAACAATTAAATCTGGGGGAATTATGGATAATCGTGAGCAAGAGTTGTTTGAGCTAAGCAATCAAATCGCTGAGAAATTAAGCGCTTTACCAGATGATGGTAATCCTAGACAAATTACAGTTACTCAAACCGGTGATGGAACTGTTGTTTTGGGGTCTCAGGTGATTATCAATCCCCCTATGCCTCGTGATATTCCTGACCATGAAAGGCCGACAGCATGGCTGCGGGAAGCGATGACAGAAAACAAGAGGCAAATCAATGCTGCACGAGGGCGTAAATGGCTAAGCGTACCATCAGTCGTTATACATTTAGTCCTGCTTGGCTTTGCTCTATATGTCGCATTTGCAATCCTTTCAGCGCTCACTCACCGGGATTTTACCTTACTGTTGCAAAGCGCAGAGGTTGTAGCTAAACAACCTGTTTACATTGCGACCTTTGGGGTGGCGCTGTCTCTGTTTGGATTTTGGTATGCGCGTATAAGGAAAGTAGAAGATAGAATTATTGCTGAAAGCCAGGCAAACATTGAGTACATCAGTACAATTTTAAAACGGAGAAAGGCATGAAGGTTTTATACTTGGCTATGATTTTCGTGCTGTTATCTGGCTGTGATAATGCATCAAAACGCGCTGAGAAATATGCTGTGAGTGTAATCGGCTCAAGCCTGAAAGATCCATACACTGCAAAATATTCTTCCTTTACCACTCAAATAATTTCACAAGGGAAAGGTTATCCCGACATGGTTCACGTATGTGGTCTTGTTAACGCAAAGAATAATTTCGGAGCCTATACTGGCAACAGCCGCTTTGTTGTCAGTTTCCTTGATGGGGACAAACAGGAATTAATCTATAAAACGCTGGAGGAGCCAAACAGTAATGCTCCAACAGCATATTGGAACAAACACTGCTCAGGCACAAAAATCTAGGTCAAACTCGCCGGTGCTTAGCACCGGCAGTTGTTACCAATTCTTTATCACGAGTTCTCTCTGTTGTGTGGCTGCTCTACCGGCCCCCTGGAGTGTGTAGTGAATACCAACGCTCTCCATATGAAGCCCTGCAAAAACGTCACGCATTTCAGGGATGTCGTTCACCGAGATCAGCATTTTTCCCACAATCGACCTGGCCAACTCAGCCATCACTACGTAGTTCTCGAACCCAAATTGCACCCCATACCCTTCGGTCTGCCAGTACGGCGGGTCGCAATAGAACAGAGTATGGGGCCGGTCATAGCGCTGGATACATTTGGCCCAGTCCATGTGCTCAATACAGGTACGCGCCAGCCGCATATGGGCCTGTGATAAGTCCTCCTCAATCCGCAACAGGTTGAAACGCGGCGGTGACGTTGTTGCCGTGCCGAAGGTTTGCCCCTCGATTTTGCCGCCGAACGCCTGTTTCTGCAGGTAGTAGAACCGTGCAGCGCGCTGAATATCAGTGAGCGTTACCTCTGGCGTTATCTGCAACCATTCGAACATCTGCCTGCTCACCAGTGACCACTTGAACTGCTGAATGAACGCTTCCAGGTGATGCTGGATCACCCGATACAGATTCACCAGTTCGCCGTTGATGTCGTTGATCACCTCGGCCTGGCTGGGCGGCTTCATAAAATACAGTGCTGCTGCGCCGCAGAACGGCTCAACATAGCAGGTGTGTGCGGGGAACAGAGGTAAGATTTTTTTCGCCAGGCGGCGCTTGCCACCCACCCAAGGTATGATCGGGGTCGATTTCATAAACTGTAAGCCTTTTTCATATGATGAAAATGCAGTAGGCTTAATCTGTCTCGCGAGACGGACTGAGCCCTGGGTCGACTCACAGGTACATGCTGTGGTGTTGATGGCCCGCCGGGTGTTCCACCACCCGGCGGGTCGCTCTTTTATTCAGGAGCGGTATTATTGTTTGTCTATTTAGCAATGACCGTCATCTGCCCTCGGGCTTATAAAAACAGTGAAAGGCTAAAGCATGCAGCAGGAAATGAGTTTACAAGAAGCTTATGATGCGCTGATCCAAAGGGTCAGAACTCTCGAAGAGTATGTGGTTGGACAGAGAGCAAGAGAGGATGTGATGATGAATTTCCTTTCTTTTCAAGTGATAAGCAGTGATTCTGTTGATAAATTGAAACTTCTTTGGGATGACTTTACCAAGTCAGGGTTCGAAGATAATTTAATCAAAAAGTTTAATGAAGGTAATGGGCAAATAAGAGAAGAGCTATCTAAGGCTTATGAGTTCAACGTAGTAGGCTCGATTAAACAGTGGGACAGTTTCGTCGATTTGGCTGTGGATGTACTTAAAAAGAATTCAAAACAAAGTAAATAGTGCATATTACTGCTTGAACAATAGATTGGAAGCCAGTGTTTACTGGCTTCAGTTAAGGTGAACGATATGGATATTAACGCATTAATCAGTAGCCTCACTTCGATCGGTTCCATTGGGAAGGCGCTTATCGATGAGCGCGACCGCCAAAAACTTGCGACCCTCCAAATCGATCTCTCGAATAAAATCATTGAGAGTCAAGCCCAACTCTTGCAATTGTTGGGCACCGTCGTCGAGCAACAGCGGCTTATCCCTGTCCTTGAGCAACGCATACGCGAACTGGAAGCTGACCATACTGAAAAAGCTCGTTATCAACTTGCCAAACTGGGCAGTCGCAGGGAGTTCTTCGTGTATTCGTTGCGTACCGATGCCGAATCGTTGGAGGGCGTCAGTGAGGTCGAGCACTTCCTGTGCCAACCGTGTTTCGATGCTGGCAAAAAGGTTCTCTTGACTGGTAACGGAGAGGGATACTGGTTCTGTCCGGTCTGTAAGCATGGTGCTCAAGTTGAGCCCGATAGCTCCCCTTCCTTCCAGAGTATTGGTCGACGTACTCTCATGGGCCGTAACGGCGGTTTGTGAAACAACTTTTTCTGCTTTATTCTGCTGCATGTTATTACCTCTCGATGGGCACCGCGTTTAATAAATCTCTGTGCCCATTTTGAGCTACTCCCCCTAATGTTTAATCTGCCCGAGGGCAAACTACTCTCTGCAGCCCCCACTGCATAATTACTTCCTGTTGTCTATTGCCCTCGGGCAGATTAATTTCATATCAGGAAGCCTTATTATGTCGCTAATGCTCAAAGTCCGTCACCAGCGCCTGCGCAATTGGATCATCCTCGCCGTCGTTCTGCTGCTCGCCATCGCTATCGTTTCGCCGATGCAGCTCGGCGTTACGCTGTACAAGTTGTCGCTGGTGTCCATCGCAGCCATTCTCGGCTATCACCTCGACCGCGCGCTATTCCCGTACGCCAGCCCCGGCAGCTACCTGATTGACGATTGGAAAGAAACCCAGGGTAAGCCACCAATCCCGTCAGGCCGCAACGAGCCGGAGTTCCCTGTCGCGACCGGCTACGAGCTGGTGTTCACCGCTGTGTTGCTGCGCCGGGCGCTGATTGTCTCCGCCATCTGTATCGGCGTCACGATGGGGTTATAAGCATGCGATGCCTGCTCTCTTGCCTGTTTCTGCTGCTTAGCGCCTGTCATCCGGTGGCTGCTGCTATCCCTGAGGATGCCCGGCAATATCAGCGCGAACTGACCCGCAACGCCCGCGTGGTCTGGGGGCTGGATGCGCCGGTGGCGACGTTCGCCGGTCAAATCCATCAGGAGTCGACCTGGCGCGCCACGGCAAAATCGCCTGTCGGTGCGCTGGGACTGGCGCAGTTTATGCCTGCGACAGCGGGCTGGATTGCGGGCATCTACCCCCAAAGCCTCGGTGATAACCAGCCACTGAACCCAGCCTGGGCGATGCGGGCGCTGGTTACATATGACCGTTGGCACTATGACCGTATCACTGCCGCGACCGAATGTGACCGATGGGCCTACGTGCTATCGGCTTACAACGGCGGACTGGGCTGGGTGCAGCGTGATCGCAAGCTTGCCGCCGCCCGTGGTCTGGACGCCGGACGCTACTGGAACGGGGTCGAGAACGTGAACGCCGGGCGCTCCGCCGCCAATTTCCGCGAGAACCGGGGCTACCCGACTCGCATCATTTACGCATGGCAACCGCTCTATGAGCGGGCTGGCTGGGGCTCGGGGGTCTGCCATGAGTGACTGGCTGAAATTCATTGCTCGCTATGCCGTCTGGGGCGTGATCGTTTGGGGGGGATTCGAGGCAGGCCACAAGCAAGGGATGGCAGATGCGCGCCTGGAGTGCTCCCGAGGCCAGACTCAGCAAGCCGCCGACGCCCTGAACCAGTTCATTGCCGGTACAAAGTTACTGACGGCTCAGGCGAACGCGGCCAGCCAACAACTGGCGCAACAGATCGCCGCCCGTACTGCCGCTGATAATCAATCCACTCGAGAGATCCGCGATGCCCTCAAAAAAACCGCTGACCGTCGCGTTAATTGCGAGTTTGACGCTGGCGTCATGCAGCAACTCACCGCCGCCCAGCAGCGTGCTGCAGCCGCCACAACCAGCGGTATTGCCAGCCGAATTGACGGTACGGTGCCCGCCACCGGCGCTGCCGGACGATAACAGCGCCGACGCCGCCGTCGTCGCGCTGAAAACGGTTTACGACCAGTACGGCGTCTGCGCCGGTCGGCTGGCCAATATTATTCAATGTGTTCAAGGGGGTAGTTGTGGGAATTAATGAATTGAGGTTCGACTGGGCATTTCTGCAGTGGGCAGTGATGGCCGTCGTCGGGGTATATACCTGGTTGATTGGCCGCCAGTCGGCCAGCCAGAAAGAACTGCTGGAGTTACGCACCCGCATTACCACCGTTGAAGCGCAGATTAAATCGGTGCCAACACAGTCACAAATCACCGAGCTCATCAGCAAGCTGAGCCGGGCTGAGGCCCAGATGCATGGGATGCAAGAGCAGATGGCGGCGACGTATCGTCGTACCGAAAACATCGAAGCTTATCTGCTGCAGAAGAAATAACGGAGGACACCATGAGTTTTGCCGACTTCCTGCGCGAAGACCAGCGCCTGGTCATGTTGCGCTTTCTGGCCGAGATGCCGAGCTACAGTTCCAATAGCTCAGTGATTTACCAGGCACTGACTCGCTATGGTCACGCTCCGAGCCGTGACCAGGTCAAGTCAGAGCTGCGCTGGCTCGAGGAACAGGGGCTGGTACGTATCGACGATATCGAGACCGTGCTGGTTGCCCGCCTCACCGAACGCGGTGCCGATGTCGCTGCCGGTCGCGCCATTGTCCACGGCGTCAAACGTCCTGGCGCGGGGGGCTGAGATGGGCCGTAAATCGACCATTCACAAGTTGCCGACCGACGTCCGGGCGCACATTGAGCGCCGTCTGCGTGAAGACCAGCTGACGCTGGATGGGCTGCTGGATGATATTCGCCAACACTTCCCTGATGCGGACGAAACCCCGAGCCGCAGCGCACTGGGCCGCTATAAACAATCGTTCGGCGAGATGGTCGGCCGCATGCGCGAGCAGGACCAGATGGCGCGCCTGCTGGTGAGCGAGCTGGGTGAGAACCCGGACGAACGTGCCGGGGCGCTGATGGTTCAGGCTGTCACGACGCTCACCTCTCACGCCACATTTGCTGCACTGGAACAGCCGGAGACGGATATCGATACCGTGCGCCACCTGGCGCGGGCAGCGAAAGACGTTCTGCAGGCGCGTAAGGAGTCGCTGCAGGAGCGCCAGCAAATCGAACGTGCCGCGCGCGAACGTCTGCTGCAGGAGCAGGAGGCCAATCTGGAGAAAGTCGCAACCGCACAAGGTTTGAGCGAAGACCAGGTGCAGTTCTGGCGTGAAAAATTCCTGGGGATCAAGTGATGAAACCGCTGGCATCTACCGTTCGTAATGTTGAGTGGGACGAGCTGCCCGCCAGAGCCCGAGATATTCCGTTCGCGTTCAACCCCTTCGCCGACGGCGTGCTAATGGCACACCAGGTGGAATGCCTCAAATTCGATGTCTCTATCCTGGCTATTCCCAAGGGCCGACGCACCGGCATCACTTTCGCCTGGGGGCTCAACTCGACGCTGATTGCCGGTGCGCAGAAAGCCGCTGGCGGCGACAACGTCTACTACATCGGTGACACCAAAGAGAAAGGCCTGGAGTTTATCGGCTACGTGGCCAAATTCGCGCGCGTGATTGCCGCTCAACAGGCCGAATCTGTGTCGTCTATCGAGGAGTTTTTATTCGAAGACCAGGACGATAAAGGCACCACGCGCCAAATCACGGCCTACCGTGTGCGATTCGCCAGCGGGTTTCAGGTGGCGGCGCTGTCCTCTCGTCCAGCCAATATTCGCGGCCTGCAGGGGGTGGTCATTATCGACGAGGCGGCATTCCACCAAGACGTTCAGGGCGTGCTGGATGCAGCGACCGCACTGCTGATCTGGGGCGGGCGTATCGTCATCATCAGTTCACATAACGGCAAAAATAACGCGTTCAATCAGTTATGTACTGACATTGAAGCCGGGCGCTATGGCAAGGATGCGGCGGTGTTTACCGTCACGTTCGACGATGCTGTGGCCAATGGCCTCTACGAGCGATCATGCGCCATGAAAGGTGAAGTCGCCACTATTGAGGGGAAAGAAGCCTGGTATAACCGCATCCGCAACGCCTATAGTCCGCGTAAAGCGGCGATGCGCGAGGAGCTCGACGCGATCCCTCGTGACGGTAATGGTGTGTGTATTCCTGGGGTCTGGATTGAGCGGGCTATGCCGGAAGAGCGGCCGGTAATACGTCTCGCGTTGGATGATGAATTTATCAATATGACCGAGACTGACCGAACCGCATGGGGTAACGAATGGATTGACCGTGAGTTGCGCCCCGTGATGGTAGCAACACTGAACCCCGAATGGCGGCATGTATTCGGCATGGACTTTGCCCGTCACAGGCACTTTTCCTCCATCATGCCCGTGGCCATCACACAAAACTTGCGTCGCGATGTCCCGTTCCTCCTAGAGCTGAACAATGTCCCGTCCGCACTCCAGCAGCAGATATTGTTCTGGTTCATCGACCATCTTCCACGGCAATCCGGCGGTGCGATTGATGCCACCGGACCGGGTATGGTACTGGCTGAATATACTGCTGACCGTTACGGCCGCCCGCGTATTGCCGAGATAACCCTGAGCCGTCAGTGGTACGGCATCTGGATGCCTAAATTCACCAGCTTGTTTGAGGACAGCATGATAACCCTGCCTCGCGATGAAAACGTCGCGCAGGATCTGCGAACCGTGGAGAACATCGACGGCATACCGATGGTGTCACGCCTGGAGAAAAAAGACCTGAAGGATGCCGAACTGGTGCGCCACGGTGACTCGGCGATTGCCGGTTGCCTGGGCAACTATGCGGCGCTCAACCTGGCGGCGGAGATCGCCTTTGAATCCACCGGCGCTCGGCCGGTTTATCAGGTGCTGTCGGGCTATGGCTCTACAGGAGGCGGCGAGTTGACGGATACCGGCTTCGGTACGGTGCGTGGATTGAATGACTTTGGAGGATTTATATGAGCCGTAAGAACCGTCGCCGCTCAAGCCAGGCGACACCAGCCATGCCTCGTCCACAGCTGGGCCAGGAGTTTGCGTCCACCGGCGACGGCCGCGACATTACCCGTCCGTGGGTCGGTGCACTGGCGCTCGCAGAGGACAGCGTTCTGCAGAGCCGTGGAGCGCCGGACCTCAAGATTTACCGTGAGGTGCTGAGCGACGAGGAGGTAAAATCCGCGTTCACCCAGCGCCAGGATGCGTTGATCTCCCGCGAGATCAAGGTCGAAGCTGGTGGCGAACGGCCGATTGATATCGAAGCTGCCGACGCCATGCGCCAGCAGATTGAGAGCCTGGGCTTTGACCGTATCACCCGTCTGATGCACTACGGCGTGTTTTACGGCTATGCCGTTGCCGAGCTGATTTACGGCGTGCGCGACAATCTGTTGTGGTTCGATGAGGTCAAAGTCCGTGACCGTCGGCGCTTCCGATTCAGCCCGACAGGTGAGTTGCGGTTGCTGACACCGCAGAATATGACCGTTGGCGAACCGTGCCCGGCACCGTATTTCTGGTCGTTCGCGACCGGCGCTGACCACGATGACGAGCCCTACGGTATGGGCCTGGCGCACTGGCTCTACTGGCCAACGTTCTTCAAACGCAACGACATCAAGTTCTGGCTGATCTTCCTGGACAAGTTCGGTATGCCGACAGTCGCGGGCAAGCACCCGGAAGGTGCGACACCAGAGCAGAAACGTAACCTGTTGGCGCTGACGCGCGCGATCTCCACAGACAGTGGCGTCATCATGCCGGAGGGCATGGCGATAGAAATGTTGGGCGCATCGCGCTCGGGCGCTGCCGATTACCAGGCTATGTATAACGCCATGAATGAGGCCATCCGACGTGTGGTGGTCGGACAGATTTCCAGTTCCGGCGGTGCATCAAAAGGCATCGGCGGTGACGAGTCTCTGCAGGATAAAATCCTTACGTCGATCGCCAAATCCGATGCGGATGTGATCTGCGAGTCGTGGAACCGTGGTCCAGGCAAATGGCTGACCGAGTTCAACTTCCCCGGCGCTGCCGTACCGGTAGTCTCTCGCGTGTTTGATGATCCGGAAGACCTGGCCGCGCGTGCAGAGCGTGACAAAGCCGTCAGCGAAACCACCGGGTTCCGCCCAACGCTGGCCAGCACCCAGGAAACCTATGGCGGGGAGTGGGAACCGAAACCGGCTGTTGAAACGCCACTCCCCGCAGGTGCGAAAGCCAACGTCGAATTCGCTGAACACAGTCATCAACCTGACGCTCCGGCCGCGATGGCCAACCGCCTTAATCGTGAGCTGGCACCGGTCACCGATGGCTGGATGGCGCAGCTGCAGCAGTTGGTCGATAACGCCGAGTCACTGGAGACGCTGCGCGATGGCCTGGATAAACTGTTGCCGGATATGAGCCTGGAGCAGTATGCCGAGGTCATGGCCCAGGCGATGTCTGCCGCCGCACTGGCGGGACGCTATGAATTGCTGGAGGAAATAAATGGCCGCTAATGTTGCCTACAACTCGCTGCCGTTCCGCGAACAGCTTGCCTTTTTCCAGCGCAAGTTGAACACCAAGACCGATGCCTGGACGGATGTTTACGGTGCCGAGCATGACAACGAGTTTATGGTGGCCGGTGCCAACCGCGACGATCTGCTGGCGGACTTTCGCCAGGCGATTGAACGCGCCATCGCCGACGGGCGTACGCTGGCAGACTTCCGTAAAGAATTTTCCAGCATCGTTGCGCGTTACGGCTGGAGCTACAACGGCGGCTTTGAATGGCGTTCCCGCGTCATTTACGAAACCAATCTCCGGTCATCGTATATGGCCGGTCGCTACCAGCAACTGATGGCCATGCGGGATTCCCACCCCTACTGGGAGTATGTCCACAGCGACGCCGTCGAGGAGCCTCGCGAGGAACATCTGGCCTGGAATGGTATGGTGCTGCGCTGGGACGACCCTTGGTGGGTGTATCATTTCCCGATCAACGCCTGGGGTTGTCAGTGCAGCGTGATTGCCCGCACGGATGACGACCTTAAACGCATGGGGAAAGCCGGGCCGGATACCGCACCGACCATCAAGTTCGTGCAGTGGACCATCGGGCAACGCAGCCCAGGCGGGCCGCGCACGGTGTTTGTGCCGGAGGGTATTGACCCCGGCTTCGAGCATACGCCGGGCCGCAGCAAATATTTCAGCCAGGTGCCATCACCACGAGACGGTTCACCCACTGCGCCTGCAGCACCCGATGAAACGCCGCCAGCGCCGCCGCTACTTTCGCCACGTCCAGCGCGTGATCCAGCTCCAACAGGGGATGGAGCAGAGGCATTTCTCAGTTCCTTTGGCGCGACAGCCACACAGCCTGTTGTCTTCCGTGATGCCGCTGGCCAGCGTATCGCCATCGGTGCCGAGATGTTTGCTGCCCGTGACGGTGCGGGTCAGGTAAACGACGCTGCAGACCAACTGTTGCTATTGGCTCAGGCTATCCATGCGCCTGATGAGATTTGGGCGCAAGTGGTTTGGCAACCCGCCATACAGCAAGCCGTGGTGCATCGTCGCTACCTGGCGCGTGTTGAGGTTGCTGGCCAGCCTGATCCTGTGTCGGTGATATTCGAGACCGGCACTGACGGCTGGGCCGGAAATGTCTCCACCGACGATGCCCTGCTGCAGTCAATGCGCCAGGGCGTGATGCTGTATCAGCGAGGAGACGAGTGATGGCCGGTGCAACGCTGACGTTTGACTATCAGGATGCGCTGAATACGCTGCTCAGCACCCAGGCGGCGCTGGCTGACCCCGCGCCGTTGCTGGCTGGTATGGGCGAGAAGCTGCTGGAGTTTCACCAGCAGCGGTTCAAAGAGCAAAAGTCCCCGGACGGGGAGCCCTGGGCGGATCTATCGCCGCGTTACAAAAAGCGCAAGCGCAAGAACAAGGACAAAATCCTGACGCTGGATGGCCCTTTGCGTAATACGCTGCGGTGGCAGATCAACGCCGAGGAGCTGTTGTTCGGTACCGACAGGGTGTACGGTGCCATCCATCAGTTTGGCGGCACCATCGAAATCGCAGCGCGGAGCCAGCAGGCGTACTATCGGCAGAAGAAGAACGGCAAGGTCGATAACCGATTCGTTCGCAAGTCGAAGTCCAATCTGGCCAAGTGGCATACTCTCCCGGCGCACACGGTCACCATTCCGGCCCGCCCCTGGTTGGGGGTATCTGCCGAGCAAGGTGATCGCCTGGTCGAATTGGCGAAGAATTACCTGCAACGGCAATTAAATCCGTGACCGCCGCAAACGCGCTGTAACGGCCTCAGAGACGTTCTGTGGCATGATGGCACCAATCCTGTTGCCGAGCCGTATTATAATACGTTCTAATACGGCTATCGGCGCAGTTCCTCTTCCGCGCTAACCCCGACTTTCGCTTCCACCCCCATTATTATCTGTCCGAGGGCAGATTACCCCCGCGCTGTAATTCGCCATTATCACTCCGTAACGTTCTTGCACGTCTGACGGATGATAACGATGACCACCCAAAACTCTACCGCCACACTCGCTGTTTTTGCGCCAGGTACCCATACCGCGATGGATGGGCGCACCATGACGCTAACGGCCGAAGACTGCATCGACATGGCCAACAGCTATGATCCGACCCTGTCTGAAGCCCCTTTTGTGATCGGGCATCCCAAACTGACCGCGCCGTCCTACGGCTGGTCTCGCCGTTTCGAGTATCGCGACGGTTTCTTGTATACCGAGCCGCACCAGGTGAACCCGGCGTTTGCCGAAGCTTTCAATGCGGGCAGCTATAAAAAACGTTCGCTGTCGTTTTACCTTCCGAACACACCAGGCAACCCTAAGCCGGGCCACTTTTATCCGCGCCACGTTGGCTTCCTGGGGGCTGTTCCTCCCGGCGTAAAAGGCTTGCCGGATGCCGAGTTCGCAGAATATGCCGAAGGTGACGATGCCCCGGTGTCGTTCGCCATTCCCTGGGAAACCGAAGTCCTGACCGACTTATTGCGCGGTGTGCGTGATTACATCGTGGAAAAAGATGGCGCTGAACGTGCCGACCAACTGATGCCGCAGTGGCGTCTGCGAACCCTCGAAGAGATCGCAGCCAATGCGGTGGATGACTCTCGTATCTCACCATTGGCGTATGCCGAGGAGACCAATGTGGACCCGAACAAAAAGACCCCCGTTACGGCGGAGACACTCGCCCAGCGCGAAACAGAGCTGGCAGAGCGTGAAGCCAAATTACGCAAAGATGAAGAAGCTGCGAAGGAACGCGAAGCGAAAGCACGTCGCGAAGCGATCGTCAGCTATGCCGATGGCCTGGTGAAAGCCGGTTCCATTCTGCCGCGCCAAAAAACGGGTGTGGTTGAGGTTCTGCTCAGCCTGGACAGCGCGCCACTGTCTTTCGCTGACGGTGAAACCACGGTGAACAAAACGCCGGAAGAGCTGCTGCGCGATGTGCTGAATGAAAAGCCCAAGGTGGTGGATTTCAGCGAGAAAACGCGTCAGGAAGACGGTGCCGCGCTGGATTTTGCCGACGTTACCGTCGTGGCAGACGCCGCCAACGCTTATGTCGCTGAACAGGCACAAAAGGGTCGCACGGTTTCCTATACCGATGCCGTCAATCACGTGAAGAAAGGAGCTCAGCAATGAATATTCCGGTTCTGATCACCGCGCACAAGGTAGAGGCAGCAACGCTGCCGCGCCAGTTGGTCATGCACGGTACCGTGGATGACGAAATCACCCCGGCCGTTGACGGCAGCAAACTCATCATCGGTGTCACCAGCGCTATCGGCAACGATATCGGTGAAGCGGCGGACGTGATCCGCTCCGGCCTGGCGATTGTTCGTTATGGCGCTGACGTCACCGTCGGGCAACCGCTGACGGCCGATGACGAAGGCCGTGCCGTTCCTGCTGCTGCGGGTAACTTTTACATCGGTTTTGCTGAATACGCCGGTGCGGAAGACGACTTCGGTTCGGTGTGGATTGCGCCGGGGCAAATGGCGGCAGCCGCTGCAGGCGGTTAACGTCGTTCAAACCGAATGTTTTCGCCGGGTAACACCGGCATCTAATCCCTTTTTTGGAGAGTGACAGTATGTCAAAAGCACCGTTTCCTATTGACCCGCACCTGACGGCCATCGCCATCGCGTACCGCAACACCAGCATGATCGCCGATGAAGTTTTGCCTCGCGTCCCGGTAGGTAAAGCTGAGTTCAAGTGGTGGAAGTACGACCTCGGTCAGGGCTTTACCGTACCGAACACCAACGTGGGTCGCACTTCGCAGCCCAACCAGGTCGAATTCAATGCGGAAGAAGAAACCTCGTCGACCAACGATTATGGCCTGGATGCGCCGGTGCCGCAGTCGGACATTGATAATGCGCCGGCGAATTACGATCCATTGGGGCGTGCTGCAGAGCGCACCTCCGATTTGATCCTGCTGGACCGTGAAGTGCGTACCAGTAAAGAAGTCTTCAACGCAGCGAACTATGCGACCGGTAATAAGGAAACGTTGGCTGCCGCTGACCAGTGGAGCAACGACACCAGCAAGCCAATCAAGAAAATTACCACTGCGCTCGACAAGATGATCATGCGCCCGAACGTGGCCGTGTTTGGCCGTGCAACGGCAACCGCATTGCGGCAGAACCCGTCGGTAGTGAAGGCGTACAACGGCACGATGGGCGAAGACGGCCTGGTGCCACTGCAGTTCCTGCGCGACCTGCTTGAACTGGACGACATTCTGATCGGCAGTGCGTTCGTCAACATTTCCCGCCCTGGTCAAAAGCCGGTGCTAGTACGTGCCTGGGCGAACCATGCCGCGTTCATCTACCGCAACAAGCTGGCGGATACCCAGGGTGGCGTCACCTTTGGCTTTACCGCGCAATTCGGCAACCGCGTGTCAGGCTCTATTCCCGATCCGGATATGGGGTTGACCGGCGGACAGCGCGTGCGTGTGGGCGAACGTGTTCGCGAGCTGATTGTGGCGCCTGACTGCGGCTATTTCTTCCAGAACGCCGTCGCAGCCGCGTAAGCCCATTCGGTTTGCATCGATACGCATGGCCAGTTTGAACGCTGGCCATGCGGGAGAGTGGTTTTGAGGAAGAGAGTTATGGCGCTGACCTGGTACATCTCGCTGGCTGAATTAGCGGAGCGCCCCGGTGCGGTTGAGTTGTCTCAAACGTTCGCCGGGATGGGGAAACCCATGCCGCGCCCGGAAATATTGGATGCGCTGCTACGCGGCGAAGAGACATCGTCCTGGCCACCGGCCGAGGTGGAAGTCGCACTGGCTGCAGTAGCGAAGATCGGCGATGCCGTTGAGGAGACCCAGGGGCTGGTTGATGGCTACCTGCTAAAACGCGGTTATAAGCTGCCGCTCGCGAAGGTGCCGTCGATCCTGACCGGTTGGGCGCGCGCCATCACCCGGTACAAGCTGCATTCGCACCGCGTGTCCGAAGAGAAAACTGATCCGATTGTCCGTGACTACCGCGATGCGCTGAAGTTCCTGGAACAAGTGGCCGCCGGTAAGTTCAGCCTCGGGCTGGGGGATTCGCTGCCCGCTGCAGGTGGCACCCCGCAAATCACCGGACCGGGCCGCACCTTCAGCATGGATACATTACGGGACTACGGCAAATGAGCAGCGGACCGTTCGATATCAACCTGGTTGTCGCGCGGCTGCAGGAGCTCGACCCACAGCCATTCAGCCAAATCGGCACCATCGTCGAGTACAGCAAAGTCACCGACCTGTCGGGGTTTGCGATGCCGGGTGCGTATGTGTTGATGGGGCCAGAGCGCGGCATTCCGGGTAACGGTGCCCGCGCTCAGATGGCCGAGGCAGTGATCGGGATTGCGATATCCGTGCGCAATTATGGAATGGGTGCTGAGGGGCTGACCCATGAGGTTAATCCACTCATCGGGCAAGTTCGCGACCACCTGATTGGCTGGCGTCCGACGCCCGCCAGTGCCACGGGTATGCAGTGGTTGCGCGGCGATGTCCTGGATTTTGATGGCGGAATGCTGCTCTGGATGGACACGTTCCAGGTTCAACATGTGATCGGGGGGCGACGATGCCTGAAGTGAAACTCCTGCAGCCGCATACCCACGAGGGTAAAGCCGTTGCAGCCGGTGAAACCATCACCGTAACTGACGCCGAGGCCGACTGGCTCCGGGGTCAAAAAATTATCGAGGTGGCGTTACCCGTCGTGAACAACGACAACCAGGGTGGTCGCCGTAACAACAAACTGGAGGCGGATAATGGCGCAGCAAGTTGAAACCTATTACTACGGCCAGGGCAAGGTGTTCCTCGCTCGCCGTTTACCGAACGGCCGTCCGGGAGCCTGGCGCTGGATTGGCGACGTTTCCGCACTGGCGCTCGCGCTAACAGTAGAGAAATTGTCGCACAAAGAGTCGTACTCCGGTCAGCGCACCACGGTGCGCAGCTTCCCAACAAGCAAAGATGGCACCGTGACCAGTACCTGGCATGAGCTCTCAGCGGAGAATCTGTCCATCGTACTGTACGGCGATCGGGTAACTATTCCCGGCGGCACTGTCACGGCGGAACTGCTGCCCGCCGGTATCACTGCAGGTGAGCGTTATTCCCTGGCCCATCAGCGCATCAGTGATGTTGTGATCGGCACGTTGGTTGAAGGCACGGATTATGAAGTGGACTACACCTACGGTGCCATTTTGTTCCTGACCGACCAAACCACCGCACCGTCGGTCAACTACAAGTACGCCAGCAGCGTTAACACCACGCTGTTTACCTCACAGCCGGAGAATCTCGCGTTGCGCTTTGAGGGGATCAACCTGGCTGAAGGCGGCGCGGCAAAAATCCTGGAGCTGTACAAGCTGTCGTTCGACCCGGTTTCAACGCTGGCATTGATCCAGGGCGACACTTCACTGGCCGGTCTGGAGACCACTGCCGGGGTACTGTTCGATAACGCCCAACCTGCAGATCCAACGCTGGGTCGGTTTGGCCGTGTCATCGATGTCGGGGAGCCGGTTGCATGAAAAAGGCAGCACCCAAACCGGCTGCAGAGCCGGAAAACGACCTGGACGTTTTGCTGTCTACCCGCGATATCACTATCGCGGGCAAACCCATCACCGTCCGCGAGGTAACCCTGGTCGATTCACTGGTGCTGCATGACTCACTGGCACCGATGGTGGCCAGCCTGGCCGCCGTCATGCAGACCGAATACCCACGGTTTGAGGAGGTACAGCAGGTGCTGGCGAAACATGCCACCGTGCTGCCGGTGCTGATCGCCCATTGTACTGACCAGTCGGTTGAGTGGGTTCAGACATTGCCGGGGAGTGAGGGGCTGGCGCTGATGGACTGGTGGTGGGCTGTGAATCGGCGTTTTTTTATGGGCGCTGCCACCCGCATCCTGCAGCTGCAACTGGCCAGGGCGAAGACACTGTCGGATTCGGCTGCATCTTCGCAACCCTCATCCGGGCAGGCCACAACCCAGACCGCCTCGGACACTACACCGCCCGCCAGTTGACACTCTACTACCGGGAGGCGCTGCAGTTGCAAAAGCAAGACAGTATCCACCGGATATTGGATGTGATTGCCGGGCACGCCGGTGGCCAAGCGGCGACAACACGAATCAATGCCCTGAAATAATCGGGGCATCTCTCTTCTTTATATAGGGTGCTGTTATGGCTGCAGGAAACTCTACCCTCAATCTGGCGCTACGCATTACTGCCGATCTGAACGATGCCAAACAGGCGCTCGGAACCCTCACCAGCGATATCACCGCGACCGGTACCGCCGCTGACAACAGCAGCCGGAAATGGGCTGACCATGCCAATGCCGTGGAAGGCGCTGCAGCTGCAGCGCGTGAGCATGCCCAGGCAGAAAAAAGCGCTGCTGATTCTACGCGAGCGACCGGCGATGTCGCACAGCAAACGGCAGAAAGCTACCACGGATATCAGCGCGCGCTGAACCAAACCCGTGAAGCAGCCAACGCCGCGCAAAACACCATCGAAGACCTGACGACTGACCTGGCAACCCAACAGGCGGCATTGGCCGCATTGGTCGGCCGCATTGATCCCGTGGTCGGTGCCTATGAACGCCTGGATGCGATGGAGGAGCAGCTCAAGGGCTTTAATGCAGCTGGGCTGCTTCCGGGTGAAGAGCTCGACTTGTATGCCGCCAAAGTCGACGGCATGCGTCTGCAGGTGGAAAAAGCCGCCTATGCCGCAACGGAGGCTGGACGCCGTGAGATCCAGACCGCCCGTGAAACTGCCCAGGCCGAAGTACAGGCGGCGACGGCGAAAGAAGCCTTCATCACGCGGCTGCGTGAGCAGGCCGAAACGCTGAACATGACGACCACTGAGCTGCTGCAGTATAAGGCCGCTCAGCTCGGTATTACGGCTGAAGCCGCGCCATTTATTCAGCGCATCAATGAGCAAGCCACGGCAATGGGCCACGGCGGTATCAGTGCCGGGCAGTATTCCCAGGCCATGCGTATCCTGCCAATGCAGATCACCGACGTCGTGACGTCGTTGGCCAGTGGTATGCCGGTGTGGCTTGTGGCCATTCAGCAAGGTGGCCAGATCAAGGACTCGTTCGGTGGTGTCGGCAACACATTCCGTGCGCTCACCAGCCTGATCACCCCGGCCCGTTTGGCCATCGGCGGCATCGCGGGCGGTGTTGCTGCTGTGGGTATTGCGGCATTCAGCGCGGCTAATGATCAGGATGAATTCAACAATAGCATTCAGCAAACCGGCAACTTCGCCGGTGTCAGCGTTGGCCAGCTGCAGCGGCTGACGCAGGCCGGTGGCCAGATGAGCAGCAACTACAGCCAGGTGCGGGATATTCTCAACGGACTGGTCAGCAGCGGCAAGTTTACCGGTGAGACGCTGGACAGCGTTTCCCAGGCCGCGTCTGCAATGGCCGAACTGACCGGCGACTCTGCTGATCAGGTTGTGGCTGAGTTCGTCAAGATGACCAACAGCGTATCGGATTGGGCAGTCAACAGCAGCGAGCAGTATCACTGGCTGGACTCCGAGACCTATCAACGCATTCGCGCACTGGAAGACCAGGGACTAAAAGAGGACGCCATCGAGCTGGCGTCTCAGGCTTACAAAAAAGCCGCCGTCGAACGTCTAGGGGAAATCAAGACTCAACTGAACTGGGTTGCGCGTGGGTGGGACGATGTCAAAAACGCGGCAGCGGAAGCCTGGCAGGGGCTTAAAAGCGGTACCAGTTCGGCTCTTAACCTCGATGCGCCCGATGAAGCGCGCGCGAAAGAGATCCAGAACATAAAAGAACAGTTAGCCAATGCTGGAGATGAACTGGATATTGCGACTCGTGGGCCAGCTTACGGTGAATGGGTCAAAGAACAAAAATCGCGCTTATCTTCTCTTGAGGCACAAGCCGCAGCACAACAAAAAATTGCTGCAGAAGCGACTAAGCGCCAACAAATTGAAGACAAGAGTAATGCTGCCTCTAAAGAGCTTGAAAAGACCTGGGCGAGTAACCGTACAGCGGTAGAGAAAGAAGCCGATGCTCTGGATTCGCTGAAAAAACGCTATACGGACATGTGGGCGGCTGCAGGTGGCCGAGAAAAATTGCGCGACCTAGGCGTATCATCCACCGACGGTCAGAACTTCTCTGGCGGTCAGTGGGATGCTGATGTTAAAGCACTCGATCAATCGGGTAAGAAAGCCGAGCAGTACAACAAACAGCTGCAACAGACGCTGAACCAGAAAAAGGCGATCACTCAGCTTGCACGCGTAGAAGCGGATATCACGAACGGGTCGCTGAAGGATGCCAGCAAAGTCGAACAGGATAAGGCCCGCGCTACGGCCAGGCAGATTGATGCCCAGGAAGCGGCCAACAAATCCGCCAAGGCTGGCGCATCGGCGGCCAAACAGTCTGCAGCGGAAAACCAACGCTTTGTCGACCAGCTCGAGAAGCAAGCCTCCAAGCGCGTCGAGGGGGCTGCCGCTACGCGTGCGCAGGAAATTGCGACCCGCAACCTCACAGCAGAGCAGCGACGCCAGGCAGAGGCGGCAAACGCGGCCATCACGGCTCAGGAATTCAAGGGGCAGAACCTGCAGTTGCAACTGCAGCTCATGCGCGATACCGGCAACACGGCCGGAGCCAGTCTGCTGGAGACCCAATCCAAATTTGCCGATATGCGCCGCGAGTTTGAGGCCAGCGGCAATACCGAGGGGCTCAGTCTGATTGATAAGCTGTTGCCGGTCGCTGAAACAAAAATTCGTGTCGATGACATGAAGAAACAGATTGAAGATCTGTTCACCTACCAGGCGCAGCAGGAAACCAGCATTCAGGCGCAGGTCCAGGGTGGGCTGCTGTCCGAAATTCAGGGGCGGCAGCGCCTGGTGGAACTGCATCAGGAAGTCGGTGACAAGGTTAAAGGCTACCTGCCGCAGCTCAAAGAGCTGGCCAACGCGCCTGGCGAAGCCGGAGACAAAATCAGGGACATGATCCGGCAGCTCGAAGAGCAGCTCGGCAAGCTGAATCAGGCAGGCAATGAACTGACCATCGCATTTCGTGATGGCCTGCAGGGCGGGATAGAAAGCTCACTCGTCGGCCTGGCAAAAGGCACGATGAACCTGAGTGATGCGGTGAAGAACTTGGCGCTCAGTATCGTCAACAGCATGGCGCAAATCGCGGCGCAGCAGCTGGCACAAATGGCGACTTCCAGCCTGGTTGGCAGCGGTGGCGGCATGGGCGGCCTGTTCGCCAGTGTATTCGCCGCCGACGGTGGCCACGTCCGCGGGCCTGGCACCACGACCAGCGACTCCATCCCCTCCATGCTTTCTGACTATGAATTCGTTACCCGCGCGGCCGTGGTTCAGCAGCCTGGCGCGCTGGACTTCCTGCACAGCTTCAACAGGCATGGTATGGCCGCATTGAACGCCTGGCTGCCGCGTGCTCGCCATGCGACTGGTGGCCTGGCTGGTATTCCTGCGCCTGCCGCGCCGATGCCGCAAACCGTACCGGAAGCTGCACCAGGCAGTCCAGCACCTGGTGTCACGATGCTGCAGCCTCTGCAGCAAACGTTGTTAATTGATGCTGTTGATGTTTTCACTAAAGGGGCCGGGAGTGTTCAGGGCGAACGCGGCATCATGACAGTACTGCGCGCCAATGTTCCCACCCTCAAGCAAATGCTGGGGGTGAAATCATGACGGCATTATTTCCCTGGCTGATGGAGCCCGACTGGACCGGCGGCATCGCCGAAACGCTCGAGTGGAAAACCGACGTATTGCAGTCGCCGAGTGGTGCCGAACAGCGCATTTCTCGCCGGTTGTCGCCGCGCCGCATGTTTGAGTTCGGCATCCTGGCGGGAGACGTCGATCGCCAGTGGCTGGAGAACGCGGTGTGGCAAGCTGGCGGCAGCACATGGGCGATGCCGGTATTCCCTGATGTGACCGAATTGCAGGCGTCGGTCACGGCCGGAGCCTCTCAGTTGCAGGTCGATACGCGCTGCCGCGATTTTTCAGTGGGTGGAACAGTGTTGCTGAAAAATGCCGAGGCTATCGCATCACCTGCCGCGCTCGTGACCGTCAGCGCGATCGGAGCTGATTCGCTGACCCTGTCCCAGCCGCTGGCGGCAGGCTGGCTTGCTGGCACGGCGGTGTATCCCGTTCGCCCGGCGGTGTTAACTGACCCTCCTGCGTTTACACGCATCACCGGCGGTCTGGCCAGCGCTCAAGTGCGTTTCCGTATCGCCGAACATAACCCATTCTCCGCAGCAACCAACCTCGCGCTGTACCGTGGTCATCCGGTGCTGGAGCCGGAGGCAGACTGGTCGGAGAGCCTGACCGGCGAATATCAGCGCCTGCTGATCGAGCTTGATAATAGCAGCGGTATCCCTGCACGCCTGGACACTGCGCGCCGCCCATTTTATCTGCAGCGTCACACCTGGTCATTGATGGGACGCACCGAGCAATTCGCGCTACGCCAACTGATGTACTACCTGCGCGGCCGCCAGCGCGGGTTATGGGTACCGAGCCAGAATGATGATCTGACCCCGACGGGTGCGCTGGCCGGGAACACGTTGCCGGTGATCCGCTGCGGCTACAGCGAAATGGGCGTCGTTCCTGGGCGGCGTGATCTGCGCATCCTGCTGGGCGACGGCCGCATGCTCTACAGGCGAGTGACTGGCGTGGCTATCAGTGGTGCGACAGAACTGTTGGCGCTGGATGGTGAGCCGGTCACCGTACCGCAGCAACAAATTGTCGCCGTGGCATTCATGACACTCGCCCGGCAAAACAGCGATGCAATCACCTGGCAGCACACCACTGATGCTGACGGTTTCGCCAGTGTGGCCACCTCGTTTATAGGAGTTCGTGATGAGCTGGAGTGAGTTTGAATATTCGGTGGCCAACGGCCAACCGTTGACTCTGTATGAGTTTATTCGCGGAGACGTCGCGCATTACCGCTATACCAACGCCGACCGCGATATCCATTTTGCTGACGCCGACTGGCAGGCGGTGGCCATCAGCGACAGCGGGCTCAGCGCCGGGAACGGCGACGGCATGGATATCACAGTGCCAGCCAACAATGCCGTCGCCATGCTGTTTCGTGGTGTTCCTCCGTCCAGCCCGGTGCGCATCCGCGTTTACCGCCTGCATGCCGAGGATGCCGCCGCCGAGTTTCGCACGGTCTGGGTAGGTACGGTGACCGAGGCCAAGCGAGAGGCGATCGAACGCACCAAACTGATGACTTCCAGCCTGGCCAGCACGTTTTCCCGCGTCGGCCTACGCCTGACTTACGGCCGCGCCTGCCCCTATGCGTTGTATGACCATAACTGCAAAGTTGATCCGCTGGCGTTCGGTGTTGGCGGTCTGGTCGTGACTGCGATGGATGGCGTCAGCATCACGGTCAATCTGCCCGATGGCACTGCGGCGGACTGGTTCTCCGGCGGTTATGTCGAGTGGGCTGTGGATGGCATCACTGAGCTGCGCGGCCTGCGGGCGCAAAACGGCAATCAGATGAACCTGTTTGGCGGCTCGGCCGGTTTTGCCGTTGGCCAGGTGGTGACGCTATATCCAGGCTGCAACCGCACGATTGCCCAGTGCGACAGCAAATTCCGCAATCACTTGAACTACGGGGGGATGCCGCACATGCCGGGTAAATCCCCGTATCAAATCATCAAATTGTTCTAGGAGGTCATCGTGTGGTTCGCCATCGCTAAATATGTCGCGGTCATCGTCGCGTCATACCTGGTTAACCAGGCTCTGGCCCCTCGGCCGAAAAACAACACGCCGGAAGCGGCGACGGAAGAAAGTTGGCAGTTACCCCAGCCGACCGAAGGCACGCCACAGTGTGTATTTTTCGGCGACTGCTGGACTGATGACTGGTTCGTGCTCGGTTACGGCAACTACCGCTATGACGCCATCAAAAAATAGGAGCGCATCATGAAAATCACGATGGAACATATTCGCGCCGGTGGCGGCTGTGCCTGGGGCCTGCGAACCTTCTTCGCTCGCTACCAGCTGGACTTAGAGGCATTCCTCCGCGAGGGTGGCATCGACTCTGAAAAATTCCTGGCCACCGGGGATGCACTGGCAATCAACATCGTCCGCCTGGCGGAAAAAAACGAGGAGCACCAATAAATGGGTGGCGGCGGTAAAGGGTCAAAAAAAGTCACGGTTGGCTATCGCTACTCCTGGGACATCCACTCCGGGTTGGGACGTGGTCCGGTTAACGAGATCGTCGCAATCAGCGCCGATAAAAAGACCGTGTTCGCAGGCACTGAGGGACAACTTTCGGGAAATACCTCCGTTTACATCGACCAGCCAAACCTGTTTGGCGGCGAGGATACCGGCGGCGAAGGCGGTATCCAGGGCACGCTCGACGTGATGATGGGCGGCCCGGACCAGGTACCGCCCCCGTCACTGCTGAATCTGCTAACCGGTCTGGTGCCGGGGTTTCGCGGCGTGGTGACAACGTTTTTCTCGGGCCTGGTCAGTTGCTACAGCGCCAGCCCGAAGCCGTGGTCGTTTCGCGTACGGCGCACGACCGCTGGTTGGGACAACAACGCAGTCTGGTATCCCGAGAAAATGCTGATTCTGCTGGAGAACACCGTCGGCCAGCTCGATGACGAGTCGAAGCTCTCCCCGGAGCAGGTCGCGAACCTGCGCCGTATTCACGCGATGAACCCGGCGCATATTCTGGTCGAGTGCGCAACGAATCGGGATTGGGGACGCGGTTTGTCGCTGGCCGATGATCTGGACCTTGACAGTTATCGTATCGCCGCCGACCGTCTCTACGACGAGCAGTTCGGCCTCTGTTTCCGTTATAACCGCCAGGACAGCCTGGATACGTTTGTACAGCAGGTGCTCGATCACATCGGTGCTGTGCAATATGGCGACCTGGAAACCGGCAAGATGGCACTGAAGCTGCTGCGTGATGACTATGCAGTCGATGATCTGCCGCTGTTCACGTATGACAACGGCATCATCAGTGTACAGGATGATGACAGCAGCAGCGCAGACACGGCACCGAATGAAGTGGTCGTGACCTATCACGATCCGGTCACCAACAGCGATGGCGAGGTCAAGGCCCAAAACCTGGGGTCGATTCAGGCCGTGGGGCTTATCAGCAGCACGGTCGAATACCGCGCTATTCCGACCCATGACCTGGGTGCTCGCGTCGCGCAGCGCGATTTGGAAATGGGGACATCCGGGCTGACGCGGCTCGTGATCAACGTCGACCGACGCGGCGGCATTCTGAAGCCAGGCGGCGTATTCCGCGTGAGCCTGCCCGACAGAAATATCGCGAGCATGGTACTGCGTGTTGGCCAGATCAGCGAAGGCGATGATGGTTCCCTGAAAATCACTGTGGTGCAGGATGTGTTCGGACTACCGTCGACATCCTACAGCACCGGCGAGCAGCCCGGCGGCTGGACGCCACCCGACCAGACCGCGCGGCCGGTGACGGATATGCAGCTGATTGAGCTGCCCTATGTGGTGCTGGCGGGCACGCTATCCGAGTCTGAACTGGCCTATGTTAAGCCTGGCTCCGGGTTTATTGGGATCATGGCCAGCGCACCGACGTCGCTCTCAATCAACTACCAGATCCAAAGCCGCGCCGCCGGTGCCGGATTTGTCGATCGCAACCAAGGTGACTGGACGCCATCCGGCAGTTTGCTGGCGGCCGTCGGTCCGCTGAATCGCACATTGCGCGTGGTGATGCCGTTCCCGCCCGCCGTAGGCGACGGCGCGATAGTGGGCAACGAGATTGTCCGAATTGACCAGGTGAATGTGTCTGCTGGCACCCTATCAGTGGGGCGCGCCTGTGCTGACACGCTGCCCGCTGAACATGCTGCAGGGACACAGATCCGATTCTACCGGGATGCCATCGAATCCGATGGCCAGGAGTACCTGGGCGGCGAGAACGTGGATGTGCGTCTGCTGACGCGGACCGGCACCGAGACGCTGGCCGCAAATTTGGCCCCTGTCATCAACATCACTATGGCCCAGCGCCAATATCGCCCGTACCTGCCAGGCAACATTCGGGTGAACGGTGTTCCATATCCTGCTGAAGTGGCCCCTGCAGCGGGCTACACGCTGACGTTCGCACATCGTGACCGCGTGTTGCAGGCGGACCGTCTGATTGATTGTACTGAAGCGAGCATCGGCCCGGAGCCAGGGGTGGAATATAAAGTCACGCTCATGCGCCAGGACACGTCCGAGGTTGTCTGGACACATAACACCAGCGCTGATACAGCCGAGCTGCCGTATCACACAGATGGCGTGGATGCTGCTGTGCATATTCTGACGCTCAGCAGTACACGCAGCGGCATAGAATCGCTGTATCGCTACCATGCCATTCTTCCGGCCGGTCGCTATATTCCGGTTCCACCGCCTATATCGGTCATTATTCCTGAGTTGGATATCGTTTCGGGCGCTGACTGGGCTGCGTCGACACCGTCGGATACCACCACCGGCGCAGTACCTGAATTTATCGCATTGGCTGAAGTTGCGGGAGCTACCGACGGCGCAGCCCCGGCGTTTGTGGCCCACGGGCTGTCCATCCCAGCGGATGACATCAATTACCCTGCGGGAACCTGGCCCGATTCACCCTACATCTTTGGTACGCATCAGGTACTGATGTTGGCCAGTTACGCCGAAGAACCGTCACTGACCGTGCTGGCGCTGGCCGGTGATGCCAGCGCGTTTGCGATTGAGTCCGTCACGGGAACGGCTGCGCCGGTAGTCTGGTCAGCTGGAATTTATCGCGCCGCTGATGACATGACATTATTTACATCGTCCGGCGTTGTTTTGAACGAGGGCAAAATATCGCTGACGCTGCGTGAACGGAGTACCGCCTCATGAATGAAACGTACTATTATGGCCAAGGTAAAGTTTATTTGGCTCGTCGTGATGAAAATGGACGACCCGGTGCATGGCGCTGGGTTGGGGATGTTTCTCAATTGGTAGTCACGCTAGCGTTCGAACAAAAGGAAGGTAAATTATCTCGGTCTGGAAGACTGGTAAAAACTCGACGCCACTTAATCTCTAGTGGCGGAGCCCTGACATCAACATGGCATGATTTTTCGCCTGAAAACTTGGCGTTACTTCTTGACTCATCGCCCGTCACTGATGGAGCAAAAATCATAGAGCATGAAGAACTTCCTCCCAATATAAAGGCAGGAGACCGTATCGCTCTGGCATTTCAGAATGTGTGGGGAGTTGAGCTGTCAGGTTTGACCAAGGGAATAGATTATCGCGTTGATGCGTTGTGGGGCGCGATTGAATTTATTACGACACCGGCTAACCAACCCGTATTCGCAGATTATTGCCGGACGGGACTTGTCAGTGTCGGTATTTTCTCTCAATCACCCCGTGAGTTTGCGTTTCGATTTGAAGGCATAAATTTGGCTGAGAGCAAGAAAAAGACATTGGTTGAGATTTATCGATTGTCATTTGACCCTTTAACCACGCTGCAACTAATAAATAACGACACCTCATTGGCTGGAGTAGCAACGAATGCTGAGTTGTTGTATGACGCGACGAAAGCGAGAGATGACGTTTTAGGTCAGTTCGGAAAGGTCGTCACAATATCAGAACTCAGTGGTATTACACACAACGGCGAAATTTATCATGATGGTCGCTATCAACACGGTGGAAATTAATTATGGCAAAGTCATTACCCGAGTCACCTACGTGGGTAGATAACATCGTCCAGGTTGAGCTGGACACTCCAGTGTTGGGCGGCGATAACGGTCCTGACAACTGGCAGGCGCAGCAGCTTGCAAACCGCACTCAATATTTAAAATATGAAATCAGTCGTCTGAATGATCTCACGATGAGTGCGACAGCGACATATGAAAGCCGGGAGAAGGCGCAGCAGGCAATTGATGCGGGTATTGAAACTCGTCGATTCTTTACTGTGTGGTCATCTCTTTCACAGTTTTGGACTGAAAAATACGAGAACGTTAACGGTATTGCTACGCCGACTGGAGAAACATTGCCATCTGGGGCGTACATTGAAAAAGTGGACAAAGAACTGCGCTTCTTAAAGTTCATCTTCCCTCAGGAGCAAGCCAACAAATTGAGTGGTTATCAATTTATGATAACCGATGTTAGTGGTAAGAAGGGCCTGCTCGGAATGAACGACGACGGAGGCATTGAAGTTGCCGGAATGCAAGGTGAATTACAAAGTTATTTAAATAACCTTGTCTCGTCATCGTTTTCCGGGAAAATATCAGGCTATCAAGTCGTTATTTTTGCCCAAGATTTAAAAACTGCATTATTCGCAATTGATGATGATGGCGGTTGCTGGCTACCGGGTATGAGCGAGCCGGTACAAGATGCGATTGGTGCGACAGGGCCTGCGTTAATACGTCCCTATAATGGTGTCCCGGCGCTGTTTGCGGATAGCAACGCGGCAACGCCGATCTGGGATCGTACACCAGTCGTGAGTGCAACACCCATTACTCGCGATGGAGTAGTGTTTATTTTTGACGAAAATACGAGTTTAAAAACAGGGCTGATCCCTGTCCGATATCCGGCGAATAGAGTGTACGGCGAGCTGCGAGAAATTCCCGTATCAGGTGATGAAATGCATCTAACTCACAGCCTAGGGCAGTCGCTGGTTGTTGGCGGAGGGGAGCGGGTATCAGAGTTTAATCCTGTGTATGCGGGGCATGTACTGACATTTTCTGGTGCAGGGCAAGACCGTGGCGCTGGGGTTCCGTCTGATGGGCCTGTGTCGGACTCTACACTCGCTGGGTTTATGGATGCCGAACCATTGCCCTATAGGCAAAGCTGCATGGCCCCGGCGCTTTACCATATCGCCAAACGTCACCTCGAGCGCGGAGTTTTACCTGAGAACCTGCCAATTATGGTAACACGTATGGATGCGCGTTCTGGAACGGGGTATGCAGGACTCAAACGCGGCACACAGCCTTATATTGATGGTTTGACGTCGTGCCAAGCATTCGTGAACCGTGCACGTGCGATAGGAAAGAAACCTATCGTGAAATGTAGGGGTATTACACATGGGCAGGATGATGCCGGGAGTGGAACAGTAACAGAGTTCGGGGATTATTTTGCCATGCTCGAAGAGTGGGTGAATGATTCGAACGAAGACTTCATGGCTATTACCGGGCAGACAGAAACGATTATTTGGGATATCGACCAAATGGGTGGTTGGATACGTACTGTTTGGCCACCGACTGGCCGTACAGTTTATGGTGATATCGTATCAATCGATCAGTGGGAATTTTCACTATCCCGACCAGACGTAATTATGTCGCACACCCAATTCCCGTTGAATCGGATGTTCCCGCTGGACTTTCAACATCTGACAAATATTGGTTATGCCTTGCAGGGGGAATATCAAGGCCAAGCCAGGGACTTTACCATTTATGACCCAGCGGGGTCTCGATGGAAGCCTGTTCAGCCGGAAACAATCACGCGAATCAACGAAAATACGTTCGACATCGGTTTCCACTCTCCATTTGGAGGAGCATTGCGTTTTAACACCTCCGTTGGCAGTGCACCCAACAGCGGCATAGATCTGGGGCTGGCATCAGTTAACGTAACATCAGTCACACAACGTGCTGACAAAGTATTTCGAGTTGTCACTGATGCCCCTCCGGCTGCTGGCGACTGGTTCCGATTCGGGTTTAATGCTACGGATGAAAGAACGATTAACGGCGTCACTTTCATTCACCCACTCGTCAATATTAGCGATGACTCACAGGTTCAAAGTGAGTATGTCTCTGGACTGAAATTAACAAATTGGTGCGTTCTCTCTCGCATCTTCATTCCTGCGTAAAAGGAAAGTAAAAATGTCCAACTTAGCGTTAAACACTATGAGACCTTACTCAGGTTCACGTTCTGCAATCGATCTATCAACCGCGTATTTAGATGCAGATAGACTGTTTGATGCCCACAAAGCACGTGTACTCGCAGATGGAGGGAAAATACTCAACGAGTCATCGTGCCGTGATGAAATTGCATTCATCATCAGCGTGGGATTGTGGGATTCGATGGCATCTGTTGCAGCCCCTGAGTGGGGGGTTAAGCAAGATGGCTTGGGCAATGTTGTAAAAATCTATGGATTGGGTAAAACGCCAGATTACAGGGCGACACAAGTAGGCACGGCTATTCACCCCGTTATCCTGGATACCACAAAAGAAATCCCGCTGGCCGTTATTCGGCTCGACGGCGGGGGTAGTCAACTCGTCAGCGGAGACCTGGTATTGCAAGCGGCCTCAGAGTTACCGTATCTGGTTTCTATCCGTGGCCTGGACTATGACACTACCGATAATCAGGGCATTGCCATGCGTTTCAATGGCCCAAACTGGCCACATTTCATCTACTGGAGCGTTTATCGTAATAACCAAAAATTTAATTGGTTCTACTCATGTGACCAATTTAATCCCCCTACTGGCGCGGGTGGTGCCAGCGCGTCCGGCACGTGGAATGGAACAATAGGTAAATCGGCCGCACTGGTTAGCCATGCTGACAAAAAGCTGACAGCATACGACCACGGCCTGTTCAGTTCAGAATCCTCAACGTTCCCACCGCCGGATATTTCGGGGATCAGGGCAACAATTACCCTCGGTGCTCGATATTCTAATGAAGAGGCTGGCGAGAAGATTGCGTATGGCGGAATTGGCAGGGTTCGTGCGTTTTCTATCTGTAACGATATTGCCGCTGCACTGATATCAAATCGTACATGATTGGATCAGCATAAACCAAAGTCAGCTCCTAACTCGCAGGGCATAATATTTCCAGGATAAGAAAAAGAGCATGGAGGCTCATTTTTGTAATTCATTTCCACATTGTGAAATTTTCGCAACCCCAATTTATCACGCATTTTTCCCCACATTTATCGCGCCGCGCATCACGCAGCGCCGCGATCGGATAGTCGTAAGGGAACATGTATTCCACTGCGCTGAAGCCCTGCTCCTTCGCCCGGCGGAAACGCTGCATAAAATCGACTTCAGTGAACAGCATCGACAGGTTGGCTGAAAATTTCGGCATGGTAAGGCTCCTCAGCGGTAATCAAAGAAGTTGACCGAGGTCGGCGCGTCTTCCGGCGTTGCCGCCACCGGCTCGAACTCGTTGACGTTATCCAGCTCGGTGCCCATGGAAATATTGGTGACGCGCTCCAGGATGATTTCCACCACCACCGGCACCCGGTGCTGCCGCATCAGTTCCTGGGCCTGACGGAACGCCGGCGCGATCTCTTCCGGTTTGAACACCCGCAGCGCCTTGCAACCCAGGCCTTCCGCCACCTTGACGTGATCGACGCCGTACTCGCCAATTTCCGCGTTGTTGATGTTTTCAAACGACAGCTGCACGCAGTAATCCATATCGAACCCGCGCTGTGCCTGACGGATCAGCCCCAGATAGGCGTTGTTCACCAGCACATGGATATACGGCAGCTTGAACTGCGCGCCGACCGCCAGCTCTTCGATCATGAACTGGAAATCATAGTCGCCCGACAGCGCGACCACCTTGCGCTGCGGATCGGCGGCGCATACGCCCAGCGCCGCAGGCAGCGTCCAACCCAGCGGGCCGGCCTGACCGGCATTGATCCAGTGACGCGGTTCGAAAACGTGCAGCATTTGTGCGGCGGCGATCTGCGACAGCCCGATGGTGGTGACGTAGCAGGCGTCGCGGCCGAAGGCGCGGTTCATCTCTTCATACACCCGCTGCGGCTTGACCGGTACGTTGTCGAAATGGGTCTTGCGCAGCAGCGTTTGCTTGCGCTGCAGGCAGGCGGCGCACCAGGCGTCGCGATTCGGCAACTCGCCGCGTTCGAAACGGCGCTGCGCCGTGTCCACCAGCATTTGCAGCGCGATGCGCGCGTCGGAAACGATGCCCAGGTCCGGGCAGATCACCCGGCCAATCTGCGTCGGCTCGATATCAATATGCACCACCTTGCGCCCGGCGGTGTACTTATCCACCGAACCGGTGTGGCGGTTGGCCCAGCGGTTGCCGATGCCGAACACCAGATCCGAGTCCAGCAGGTTGGCGTTGCCGTAGCGGTGCGAGGTTTGCAGGCCCGCCATGCCCGCCATCAGCGGGTGATCGTCCGGAATGGCGCCCCAGCCCATCAGCGTCGGGATCACCGGCACATTGCAGATCTCCGCCAGCCGTTGCAGCAGATCCGCCGCATCGGCGTTGTGAATGCCGCCGCCGGCGATGATCAACGGCTTTTTCGCCGCGCACAACAGATCCAGCGCTTTGTCGATCTGCGCCTGGGTGGCCGCCGGCTTATAGGCGGGCAGCGACGAGTAGGTGTCCGGATCGAACTCGATCTCCGCCATCTGCACGTCGAAAGGCAGGTCGATCAACACCGGGCCCGGCCGGCCGGAACGCATCAGATGGAACGCCTGCTGCAGCACGCGCGGCACCAGCGCCGGTTCCTGCACGGTGACCGCCATCTTGGTCACCGGCTTGGCGATCGACTCGATGTCCACCGCCTGAAAATCTTCCTTGTGCAAACGCGCGCGCGGCGCCTGGCCGGTGATGCACAGGATCGGAATCGAATCGGCGGAGGCGGAGTAAAGGCCGGTGATCATGTCAGTGCCCGCCGGGCCGGAGGTGCCGATGCACACACCGATGTTGCCGGCGGCGGCGCGGGTATAACCTTCCGCCATGTGCGAGGCCCCTTCCACGTGCCGCGCCAGATAGTGTTTGATGCCGCCGTGTCGCCGCATCGCATCGTAGAACGGGTTAATCGCCGCGCCGGGCACGCCGAACGCGGTGGTGATCCCTTCTTTTTCCAGCACGTGCATTGCCGCGTCTACCGCTCGCATAATTGCCATGTGATGCTCTCCTTAATTTATTGGAAAATTTTTCCAACTTTGAAATGCCGTCAAAAAAACCCGTCTGCTCATCAAACGGGGAGTCTTGTTCCGCGCCGGCTCACCCCGGCACGCGACGATTACGCCTTGCTGCGCGATTCACCCAGCGCGGCGCTGATATCTCTGGCCACTTCCCCCACCAGTTCACCCAGCTCTTTGAACCGCTCTTTACCGACCCGCGAACTGGGCCCGGAAATGGAAATAGCGGCGATCACGTTGTTGTTGCGATCGAAAATCGCCGAAGCCAGGCAGTTCAGGCCCAGCGCGTGCTCTTCATCGTCGATGGTGTAGCCCTGCTCCAGCGACTGATGCAGATCCTTGCGCAGCAGGTTCACGCTGGTCAGGGTTTTCGGCGTATAGGATTGCAGCCCCGAACGCACGATCAGATCCAGCATCTCTTCTTCCGCCAGCGGATACAGCAGCGCCTTGCCGGCGCCCGATGCGTGCAGCGGCAAGCGGCTGCCCAGCGGCGCGCACATGCGCACCATCGCCTGGCATTCGCATTGGCGAATCAGCACCGCATCGAAATTGTTGCGGATCGCCAGGTTGGCGGTCTCGCCGGACAACAGCATCAGCCGCCGCATGAACGGCCCGGCTACCGATACCACGTCGCGATCGTTCATGTAAGCGGAGCCGACGGTGAACGACTGAATGCCGATATGCCACCAGCCCAGCTGCGGATCCTGAAAGACGAATTCCGATTTCTCCAGCACTTTCAACAATCTGAAGGTGGTGGACAGCGGCAACTCCAGCTTTTCGGACAGCACGGAAACCGACGAGCTTCCCCCGGCGTTGGCCAGATACTGGAGGATCTCCAGCCCGCGATCCAACGCCTGCGCCCCTTTGGTCGCGCCGGCTTCGGTGGCGGGTCGTCCTTTCCTGCGTAATTCGGTCATTCAAGCTTCCTTTGTCAGTGACGGCATGGGTGACGCTATGATAAACGCCCTGCGCGGCGTGCGGCCAGCGCTATGCCAAAACTATGCGATACGGCTCCGGCAAGCGGCTGACTACGCAGTTGTCGGCGCCTGCACGATCGATGGTGAAAAAGTCGGTGACTTTCGCATAGGCGAACAGCGGGTGATGCCAGACGTTACGATGATAGTTGATCCCCTGTTTGCCGTTGGTGATAAAGGCGCGCAACGTGCCAACGGGGATCGTTTCGCCCGGTTCGGCGACGATCACCACGAAGCGTTCGCCGTTCATCGGCACAAAGGCCTGCGACGAGAGCGGATGCTTTTCCAGCAGGGAAAAGGTCATCGGCAGCTCGCAGGGTTCCGCCCGGTTGATGCTGGCCAGCACCCGGTTGCCGTCCGACACCTCAATCTTGGCGAGATCGTGATAACGCTCGGTCTTTCCGTCATTGATATGAAAGAAACGCGAACCTTCTATCTGCAATACATCGCCATAAGGCGCAAAGGCCGCCGGCGTTAATTCTTCGATGACTAAATCCATGTGATTCTCCAAAGCGCATGACCCAGACGACGATTAAACGGCGATATTTCACCCAACGCCTTCACTCTAGACAGCGCATGGCAAATTTGACAGCAATTTTTTGGAAAATTTTTCCATAACAAGATCGTCCGCACATTTCACGATCGGAAGCCCATATTAATTGCTTGAAATCAATGAATTAAAAAAACACCTGATCCACGATCGACAAGAATAGGGCTGCGTATGCTCATCGCTATCCGGTGATTCTGTGACCGGGATCGTGGGGTTGGGCTTTGCCGCTGCCTATCGTGTCGCAACATCAGTAGATTCTTCTCACCGATAACCGAAAAGGCGGTGTCAGCCAAGGACCCCACATGCTGGATCACGAAACCATTCGTTCGTTTATCAAAGTTGCCGAGTGCCAAAGCTTCTCGCGCGCGGCAGAGTTGCTGCATAAAACCACCGCCACCATCAGCTACCGCATTAAAACGCTGGAAGAGAGCATCGGCACGCAGCTGTTTATCCGCACCACCCGCACCGTCAACCTGACGCCGGCCGGGGAGTATTTGCTGGAGCGCTGCCGCCAGTGGCACACCTGGCTGGACGCCATGCCGGGCGAACTGCGGCAAATCAACGATGGCGTAGAGCATCAGGTGAATATCGTGATCAACAACCTGCTGTACGACGCCGCCGCCGTAGCCGGGCTGTTGACTCACCTGCACGACAAATACCCGTTCACCCAATTCCACATTTCCCGCCAGGTGTACATGGGCGTGTGGGACGCGCTGCTGAATGAGGATTGCCATCTGGCGATCGGCGCGGCGGGCAATGAATCGCTGGAAAACAGCATCAAGGTGCTGCCGCTCGGCAAGATCGATTGGGTGTTCGCCATTTCGCCGACGCATCCGCTGGCCGCTGCCGCCGATCCGTTGAACGAAACGCAGCTGCGCCCTTATGCCGCAATCAACGTCGAAGATACCGCGCGCCATCTGGCCAAGCGTACCGCCTGGTTGCTGTCCGGCCAGCAGGAGATCAAGGTGCCGGATCTGCGCACCAAGCTGGAATGCCATCTGCGCGGTCTCGGGATCGGTTTCCTTCCGCGCCAGCTGTGCCAAACTTATCTTGATAGCGGCGAATTGGTGGCCAAGCAGCTCAGATATCCGCGCCAACCTTCACCCCTGTCGCTGGCCTGGTCCGATGCTCGCGGCGGCGAAGCGGTGCGCACCCTGATCAGCCTGTTCCAGACGCGGGATCCGTTAATCGCGGGTTTGGTCAGCGCCCTGGATTAAGTCGCGGTATCGGTAGGCATTTTTCCTGCGCTGGCGTAATATCTGTTTACATATGTCTGACAGGAGGTTTGCATGCTTACTTTTATTCCCATCGTGATCGTCGTCGCGCTGATTGTGGTGTTCGCCGGCGTCAAAATTGTGCCGCAGGGGTTCCAATGGACGGTAGAACGCTTCGGCCGCTACACCAAAACGCTGATGCCGGGCCTGAACCTGGTGGTGCCGTTCATGGACCGCATCGGCCGTAAAATCAATATGATGGAGCAGGTGCTGGACATCCCTTCGCAGGAAGTGATTTCCCGCGATAACGCCAACGTGGCCATCGATGCGGTGTGCTTTATCCAGGTGGTCGATCCGGCGCGCGCCGCTTACGAGGTCAGCAACCTCGAACAGGCGATCGTCAACCTCACCATGACCAACTTCCGCACCGTGCTCGGCTCGATGGAGCTGGACGAAATGCTGTCGCAGCGCGACAGCATCAACAGCCGCCTGCTGCACATCGTCGATGAAGCGACCAACCCTTGGGGGGTGAAGATCACCCGTATCGAGATCCGCGACGTGCGCCCACCGGCGGAACTGATCGCCTCGATGAACGCCCAGATGAAGGCCGAGCGAACCAAGCGCGCCGACATCCTGGAGGCGGAAGGGGTGCGCCAGGCGGCCATTCTGCGCGCCGAGGGTGAGAAACAATCGCAAATCCTGAAGGCCGAGGGCGAACGCCAGTCGGCGTTCCTGCAGGCGGAAGCGCGTGAGCGCGCCGCCGAGGCCGAGGCGCGCGCCACCCAGCTGGTGTCCGACGCCATCGCCAGCGGCAACATTCAGGCGGTGAACTACTTCGTGGCGCAGAAATACACCGACGCGCTGCAGAAGATCGGTTCCTCCAACAACAGCAAAGTGGTGATGATGCCGCTGGACGCCAGCAGCCTGCTCGGCTCGATCGGCGGCATTACCGAACTGCTGAAAGAAAGCAAAGGCAAATAATCATGCTCGAACTGATCGCGGCGAATCCGCTGTGGTTCTGGCTCTCCCTCGGGGGCGTGTTGCTGGCGGCGGAAATGCTCGGCGCCGGCGGCTACCTGCTGTGGAGCGGCGTGGCGGCGCTGTTGGTCGGCGCCTTGATCTGGCTGCTGCCGACGCTCACCTGGGAATGGCAAGGCGTGATCTTCGCCGTCCTGACCGTCGTCGTCGCCTACCTGTGGTGGTACTGGCTGCGCCGGCGCCCGGCGGCCGCGTCCGGCGGTTCACCGGTGCTCAACCAGCGCAACCGTCAGCTGATCGGCACCCGCGCCACGCTGACGGAGCCGATGCACAACGGCATGGGGCGCATCAATATCGGCGACAGCAGCTGGCGCGCGCAGGCGGCGGAAGATCTGCCCGCCGGCACCGAAGTGGAAGTGGTGGCGGTGGAAGGGGTCACACTGGTGATCCGCGCCATCAGCCGTTAATTCGAACGACAGCATCCCGCCAGATTATTGATGATGGGGCACTCGGCCCCCTCGTCGCCCGGACATTGTTCCGCCAGCGTCAACAGGCGTTGGCGCATTTCTCCCAGTTCGCTGATGTGCCTTTCGATCTCCGCCACCTTCTGCAGCGTGCGCGCCTTCACGTCGGCGCTGTGGCGGGCCGGATCGTTGAACAACGCCACCAGCTCACGGCACTCGTCCAGGTTGAAGCCCACCTGCCGCGCCTGGCGCAGCAGCGTCAGCTCTTCAACGTGCCTGGCGGAATAATGGCGATAACCGTTATCGCTGCGGATCGGGGCGGTAATCAGCGCTTTCTCCTCGTAAAAACGAATCGTCTTGCTGGTTAACCCGGTCTTTTTCGCGACGTCGCTAATATTCATTTTTTCCTCCGGAATGCTCCTGCTCACCTCCTATCTTAAGCCGCTTTCCGCCACTCACCAAGCCTCAACGCCCTACCGTCGATAGCGATGAGAAACCGATAGCCACAGCCAAAAGATAGATACTTCACTTGCAAAGTATTCATCAAAAAACAATAGACAATCTAACCTATTAAAATTTGATCAAATTAAGATTTTTATTATATGTAAATTTTTGTGTATAAATAACACAAAATAAAACACAATTAAAACAACAAGATAAAAACACAAGTTAACAAAATTGTAATAATAGACCACATAAATAAACATTTATTTACATTTGCCATTACTGCGCCTGTTTGAGTTTTGGCCACCTCCAAACTAGAAATATTAGCTAATTTAATCTCTCAACCCGATGGCGGAGTTCGTCATGGATTTTAACTTATCAAGCGAGCAGCAGGCTCTAAGCGAATCCGCTCAGCGTTTTGCCCGCGAGGTGCTGGATCAGGATGCGCATGATCGGCTTTCACGGCAGGTATTAAGCCTGGATTTGTGGCGACAAGCCGCCGCCTATGGTTTTACCCGAGCCCCCGTGGCGACCGCGTTCGGCGGATTGGGCATGAGCGCGCTCGATACTGCGCTGATGATTGAGGCGCTGGGTAAAGGCAGCCGCGACATCGGCATGTCCTTTTCGCTCTGCGCCCATCTGTGCGCCTGCGTGATCCCGCTTTCCCGCTTCGGTTCCGAGGCATTAAAAGCGCAGTATCTCGAAGCGTTGGCGGCCGGAAAACTGATCGCGGCGAATGCGGCGACGGAGCCGGACGCCGGTTCCGATATTTATGCCATGAAATCAACCGCTCAACCCTGTGAAGGCGGCTACCGGCTCAACGGAAACAAAATTTTCATCACCAACGCGCCGATTGCCGACATCTTCATCGTCTATGCGAAAACCCATCCCGAACATGGCTTTATGGGCGTGTCCGCATTTGTGCTCGAGAAAGGGATGCCAGGCTTAAACGTAGGCGCCGTCAGCCCGAAAGATTGCCTCTCCAACTGCCCGTGGAGCGAACTGACCTTCAACGACGTCTTCATTCCAGAGGCCCAACGGCTCGGCATGCCGGGCGCCGGCGGCGCCATCTTCCACGATTCAATGATCTGGGAAAAAGGCTGCCTGTCGGCTCTGTTTATCGGCGCAATGGAGCGCGTGTTCGACAGCGCGCTGGACTATGCCAAACAACGCCGACAATTCGGCAAAGCGATTGGCCAATTTCAGTCCGTCTCCAACCGCATCATCGAGATGAAACTGCGTCTGGAACAGTGTCGGCTAATGCTCTACCGCGCCTGTTGGAAACACGATCGGGGCCAGGATGCCGAGATCGACATCGCCATGAGCAAACTGTTGATTTCCGAATATGCCGTGCAGTCCGCGCTGGACGCGATTCAAATCTTCGGCGGAGCCGGCATGGATCAAGAACTCGGTCTGGTGCGCCACTTGCTGAACGTGATCCCCAGCCGGATCTTCTCCGGCACCAACGAGATACAAAAAGAAATTGTCGCCCGCAAGCTGGGTCTGCGGGGAGGCGCATGATGATCGTTCAACGCGTTTTTGCCGTGCTCTATATGTTGGCCGGCCTGGCGAAAGCCTTCCCTCAGTTGGAAAACGTCGCCGATATTCTGCAGCAGGCGGCCGTGGCGAACCAGGGCACCTGGTACGCCGGGGCGACGGCTTGGCTGGCGGCGCAGGGTACAGCGGTTAACGCGCTGATCGGCGTGGCGCTGTTTGCCTCCGGTGCGGTCTTGATGTTCAACCCGCGTTGGACGACATTGATCATCTACTGCCAGCTGCTGATGATGGCGGGATTTGTCACGATCCTGCACCGCGCCCAGCCGCAGGTCATATTGCTCGATGCGATTTTCGCGCTGGCGGCGCTGTACATGCTGCGGCAGCAACACCACCGCAAACCCAAGCCACGCACGTTCCCCACGCGCGACTTTTCCACGCCCACGCCGGCGTCAGCCGGCTCGGTAACCCCCACGCTGGACGGCGAGTATGACGTGGTGATCATCGGCGGCGGCGTCTCCGGTTTGGCCGCGGCCAGCGAACTGACCGAACGCCGGGTTCTGGTGCTGGAAAAAAGCGCTTCCTTTGGCGGCAACGCGCGCTACCGCGCGGTGAATCGCCTGAAGTTTCCCATCGCCGGCGTCTGCTTCCAGGAGCCATTGCCGGGTTCGTTCATGTTGCAACTGCTGAAGAAAATCGGTCTGAGCGGCGCCTACAAGTCCAATGAAAAGGACACGCTGGTGTTTTTCGATACCTTCTTGCTGCTCCGATGCCTGGGTGAAGTCGTCGTTGGTTTTCTCAAACAGCCGGTCTACCTGCTGAAACCCGCCGTCTGGCGCCTGACGGGACAACTATTCCTGCATGCCTTGATCGGTAAACCTTATGTTATCGCGGCAAAACAGCTGGGCGATCCGATCTTTGCCGATCTGTACGCCTTCCTCGATACCTTCTCGCCGCGCGGCGAGCGGTACCCCAGCCTGCCCTGGACGCCGCAGAGCGCCTGGAGCAAGGCGAATATGGCGCTGCTCGACACTATCCCGCTGTACACTTATCTGTTCGAACCGCACAAACTGGATCAGATCCCGGCGGATCTGCGGCCACCGAGAAAATTCGGCAAGCTGGTAGAGAATGCCGTCAGCACCACGCTGCGCGTGGAATGTCTCGATATTCGCGAAGTCTCCGCCTATGTCGGATTGCACTTCCTGGTGGGGTATTTACGCGGCAATCTGGTCACGCTGCCGGGCGGTAACGGCAGCATCAGCGCCGGGCTGCTCGACTATCTTGAGGAGCAAAACAACGTCAGGCTGCAAAGCCGCGTACAGCTTCAAAGCATCACACCCGGCGGCGACGAAACGGTGATCCGGTTCAGCGTCAATGGCGCGGCCAGCGAAATCAGAGCCAAACAAGTGATCTGGGCAGCCCCCAAAACGCATGTGCCCACCTGGTTGCCCACCCTGCCCAAAGAGCAATTGGCGGCGATCCGTCAGATCCGCCATGAAGATTACTACCTGGCGAACGTGCTGTTGAAAAAACCGATCCTCGAACACTCGTTCGGCGGCTATCTGATCGAGCCGGAAAACACCCGCACACCTTACTATTGGAGCAAAGCCGGCACCTGCCTGATCGCCAATTGGATGGACAATCACCTCAGCGCGGAAACCGGGGTATTAACCCTGCTCAAACCGACCACTCGCCCAGAGCGGCAAGGTCGCACCGCGCAGAACGAGTTCCCGGCGCTGCAGCAACAGACCTATGTCGAAATCGCCAAAGTGCTGGGCAACATGGGCATTGACGCCGACATCATTGAAGACATTCAAATCTGGTTCTGGCCCGCGGGTCTGGTGACCTCGGTCGCCGGACAACAGGCTCAGGGCGTGTTTCACCAGGCCAGCATGCCGTTTGAGAATATTCACTTCGCCAATCAGGACAGCGTGGGCATCGGTAATATCGAAAGCGCGGTGTTAGCCGGGCTGAACGCCGCCAAAGCGGTGAGAGAACGCCTCGCAATGCCCGTTACGCCTGCGGAGGTGATGTCATGAATCCTACCCTGGTGGTTGAACTTTCCGGCGATAAAACGCTGGAACCCCATCGCCTGGGCGGCAAAGCCCATTCGTTGAATCATTTGATTCAGGCGGGCTTGCCGGTGCCGCCGGCGTTTTGCATCACCGCGCAGGCTTACCGGCAGTTTATCGAATTCGCCGTGCCGGGAGCGCTGCTCGACACGGGCGCGCCGGGCAACGTGCGCGATATGATTTTGAGCGCCGCCATCCCCGCCCCGCTCGATCTGGCGATCCGTCACGCCTGCAAACAGTTGGGCGACGGCGCCTCGCTCGCCGTGCGCTCTTCGGCGCTGGAAGAAGACGGCCTGACCCACTCTTTCGCCGGGCAATACGACACTTACCTGCACGTGCGCGGGGATGACGAGGTGGTGCGCAAGGTGCAATCCTGCTGGGCGTCGCTCTGGGCGGAACGCGCCGCCCAGTATAGCCGGACATCGGCGGCGCAGAGCGATATCGCCGTCGTCTTGCAAATCATGGTGGATGCAGACGCCGCCGGCGTCATGTTTACCCAAGATCCGCTGACAGGCGATGCCAACCACATCGTCATCGACAGCTGCTGGGGACTGGGGGAAGGCGTGGTCTCCGGACAGGTCACCACCGACAGCTTCATTTTGGATAAGGCGAGCGGCGAGATCCGCGAGCAGCAAATTCGTCACAAACCGCACTATTGCCAACGCGATCCGCAGGGACAGGTCACGCTGCTGCAAACGCCTGAAGCCAGGCGAGACGCTCCCAGCCTAACCCCGGAACAGCTGCAACAGCTTGCCAGGCTGGCCAGGCAAACGCGGATGATTTACGGCGCGGAACTGGATATCGAATGGGCGGTGAAAGACGATCGCGTGTGGCTCCTGCAGGCGCGGCCGATCACCACGCAGGCCAAACCGGTTCAGATGCTTTACGCTAACCCGTGGGAAAGCGATCCGACGATCAAGGAACGGGCCTTTTTCTCCCGAATGGACACCGGCGAGATCGTCACCGGCTTGATGACGCCGCTGGGGCTGTCGTTTTGCCAGTTCTACCAAAAGCATATTCATGGCCCGGCGATCAAAACCATGGGGCTGGCGGATATCGGCGATTGGCAGATTTATATGGGGTATTTGCAAGGCTACGTCTATCTGAATATCTCCGGATCGGCCTACATGCTCCGCCAATGCCCGCCCACCCGCGACGAAATGAAGTTCACGACCCGCTACGCCACCGCCGATATCGATTTCAGCGGGTACAAAAACCCCTATGGCCCCGGCGTACAGGGATGGGCTTATCTCAAGAGCGCCTGGCATTGGCTGAAACAGCAGAGGCATAACCTGCGCAGCGCCGGCGCGACCGTCGATGCCATGATCGCACTGCGCCAGCGCGAGACGCGCCGCTTTCTGGCGCTGGATCTGACCACCATGACGCATCAGGGGCTGGAGCGGGAACTCAGCCGCATCGACGATTACTTCCTCGACAGCTGCGCCGCCTATATGCCCTTCTTCCTTCAGTCGTTCGCGCTCTACGATGCGCTGGCGCTGACCTGCGAACGTTACCTCAAAGGCCGCGGCAACGGATTGCAAAATCGCATCAAGGCGTCGATGAACAACCTGCGCACCATCGAAGTCACGCTGGGCATTCTCAGCCTGGTGGAGACGGTCAATCGTCAACCGGCGTTGAAGGCCGTGTTCGAGCGACACAGCGCACAGGAACTGGTCACCGTCCTGCCCACCGATCCCGAATCGCGCGCCTTCTGGCAAAGCGACTTCAGCGCCTTCCTGTTCGAGTTCGGCGCCCGTGGCCGCCAGGAGTTCGAATTGAGTCTTCCGCGCTGGAACGACGATCCCAGCTACCTGCTGCAAGTGATGAAAATGTATCTGCAACATCCGGTGGATCTGCACACGAAACTGCGGGAAACAGAGCGGCTGCGCCATGAAGACAGCGCGACGCTGCTTAAAGCGATGCCCTGGTTTGGCCGGATGAAGCTGAAGTTCATCACCAAACTGTATGGCGTGATGGCCGAACGCCGCGAAGCGACCCGGCCAACCTTCGTCACCGAAACCTGGTTCTACCGCCGCATCATGTTGGAAGTGCTGCGGCGCCTGGAGGCGCAAGGCCTGGTCAAACAGGCCGATCTGCCCTATGTGGACTTCGAGCGCTTCCGCGCGTTTATGGCGGGGGAACAGTCGGCGCAGGAGGCGTTCGCCGCCGATCTGATCGAGCGCAATCGCCACCAGCATCTGCTGAACCTGCATGCGGAAGAGCCGCCGATGGCGATCGTCGGGGGGTATCAGCCCAGGATGAAAGCCCCCACGGCGGAAAACGCCGCCGGCATGCTGTCCGGCCTGGCGGCCAGCCCTGGCAAAGTGGTGGCGAAGGCGCGCGTCATCACCGATCTGCTGGCGCAGGCCGGCGAGCTGCAGCCCAACGAAATCCTGGTGGCGCGCTTTACCGACGCCAGTTGGACCCCGCTCTTCGCGCTGGCGGCGGGCATCGTCACCGATATCGGCTCCGCGCTGTCCCACAGCTGCATCGTCGCACGCGAATTCGGCATCCCCGCGGCGGTCAATCTCAAGAACGCCACCCAGCTGATCAACAGCGGCGACACCTTGATTCTCGACGGCGACAGCGGGACGGTCATTATTCAACGCGGAGAACGTGCCGATGGCTAGTCAGCACCACATCCGGCGAAGGTAAACCATCCGCCTGAAAACAGCACAATTCAACGAAGGTGATGCGCGCGGCAACCGCCGCCTGCAGAGACCGTCGCGGGCTTTGTCGTGCCGAATTTGCCCGCCTGGCTGAAGCCGTCACTCCATTTTGGCTGCACAAGGAACTCATCATGACGACCCTGACAGGACAAGCAAGACTCACCAACTCCGCCGCCTACGAGCAAGTGTGGCAAGCGGAGCGCCAGGCCTGCCGCACCGACGCAGATCCCGACACTCTGACGGTCGGCGTGGTGGTGGTGACGCGCAACCCGGCGTTTTTCCAAACCGGGCTCAGCGTACTGAACGATATCCGCGATTATGTTTTCAACCGCGTGCATATCCAGTCCGAGATGCCGCTGAAACTGTTGGATCTGGCGGCGGACTCGCTTTATCAGGCCGCGCGCGAAAAGGCGCTGCACTTTCTCAAAGGCCAAAACAAGGCTATCAACGTTCGCATCATCCAATGCGCCAGCCTGGCCGAAGCCACCGGCAAGATCATCTATACCCATGCGCTGGAACAGCGTCCCGAATTTCATTTGGGCATGCTGTTCTACGATCAGACCACGCCGGCCGGCGTCGATGACAGCATCGAACAGATCGATCGCGATCTGGACGCCTTTTACAGCGCCTTGCAGCGCAGCGGCATTCCCGCGTTTTACACCACCTTCTCCACCGTTGCGTTCATTCGCCAGCTGCGATCGCCCTTCCGCTACCTGCCGCAGCAATACCGCGAAATCGTGCGCAGCGAAGATCCGGCGATCTTCCAAACCGAGCTGTTGTGCCTGTGGATGGACTTCTTCGAGATGAACTACACCAACCGCCGGGTCAAGCCGATCGGCGCGCTGGCGCTGCACAACACGCTGGGTGAGCAGTTGATTCAATTTTTCGAGCGTACCGCCGCCGAACGCTGGCTGGTGTCCTATTACACCGGGTCGATCATCTCCAATCTGATCGGCTATCTGGATCGGCATGCGGAGGCGCGCGGCGCGCTGATCCTGCGCGGCCCTAACGAACACGCCATCGCCTGCGGCGCCATGGCCAACTGGCAGCTGTATCGCATGCCGTTCCTCGGCGTAGTGACCTCCGGAATGATGGATGAATTCAAGGGGACGCTGGCCAACCTCAAGGAAACCGCCGCCCAGGGCATCATCGTCGCGGCGGAAAACCGCGGCAATCAATGGTACAGCTTCCAGGGAACGCTGACGCCGACGGAAGACATGCGTGAAGTGCTCGTCGCCCGCCGCATCCCGTTCGTTTATATCGATGACGTCGAAACGATCGGCACCGGTTTGACGGAAGCCTTCCGCCTTTATCATCAAGGCCAGGGGCCGGTGGTGATTCTGGCGACGCAAAACGTGCTGGAGTCGACCCTGTCGCTGGAGGGCGCCGTCTGCGATCCCTCGCCGATCCCGGTTCTGTCGGCGGACGATCCGCTGCCGATGAGCGAAAGCCTGGCCCAGGCGATAGCGCTGATCAACCGCGGGCCGGAACGGCTGGTGTGGCAGTTGGGCCCGGTCAGCGACGACGAATACGCCCTGATCCATGACATCGCCGACGCCGCCGGCATCGCCCTGGTGGACTCGTTGGCCCATCCAGGCTCGGCGCCGAAATATTATCAGGGTCGGCGCAATCCCCACTACCTGGGCACCCTGGCGATTTACGGCTACAGCCCGCGCGTCTACAACTTCCTGCACACCAACGACAAGCTCAACGCCATGAGCGAGCAGAGCCTGTTTATGATCAAAAGCCGCGTCGCTCAGATCACCACCCCCTTCTCCGACGGCAGGCTGGAGCGCAAGGTTCACCTGGTGCAGCTTACGCACGATGAGCGCCATCTGTCGCCCTATGCCGATCTGCACCTGCACATGAACTGTCTGGCGTTCCTGCGCACGGTGAAAGCGCATCTCGACGTCGATCCGGCATTGCGGGAAAGACGCCGCGCGCTGATCGCCGCCTATCTCGATTCGCCTTCCGACGTGGTCAGCCAGCTTCCCAGTCTGCCCATGTCGGCCAACTACTTCTTCTGCCAGTTGAACCGAGTGATTGAAGAGCTGATCGAAACGGAGGGGTTCGATTTTACCGGCGTATATGACGTCGGCCGGTGCGGCATCTCCGCCGCGCGCAACGTCGCCAAAACGCGCCGCGGCTTTTCCGGCTGGTATGGCCGCGCCCTGATGGGCGACGCTCTGCTGGCCACCGGCTACCTGGCTTACACCAGCCCAAGCCACGTGATGGCGTTTATCGGCGACGGCGCTAAAGGGATCGTACCGGACATCCTGCCGGCTTTTATCGACAACATTCTTACCCATCCACAGTTGCTGAATAAAAGCATCACCGTCTTCTATTTATGCAACGGCGGGCTGTCCGTCATCAATACCTATCAGGAACGCATTCTGTTCAACCGCACCTCACGGCAAATGCGGTTGGTGAACGTCGAACAGCCGGACGTCGAACAAACGGTCAATAACTTCCATATCCAGAGCAAAACGCTTACGCATTTCGACGAAGACGTCATTCGCCAGGCGCTGACCACGCCGCACCGACTCAATCTGTTCTCCGTGGTGCTGGGGCACAACAATGAAGGCGACGGTATCTCGCTGGCCACCGCCAAAGGCTGGCAGCGCGATCCGAGCGACCACGACGCCCTGCAGGAGCGCAAAGCCTGGGCGGCCCAACAGCCCGAATCGACCAGCACCGCCTTCGACCAAGATCCTACACAGGAAGCCACCTCATGAAATTCGGATTCATCGCTCATCCCACCTCGCTGGGGTTGAAACGTTACGTCAAAATGCTCGATCTGCTGCAACGCAACTCGACCGAGCAGCACAGCGGCTATACGCGTGAACTGTGGGAACGACAAAACCTGGTTCCCTTTATGAACTTCGCCAGGATCACCTCGGCGACCGGCGCCACTTGCGAAGGGGTGATCAAATACATGCCGCTGGTGGCGGATGAAATGCTGGCCGACGCACGCGGTATCGCCGCCAGGGTGGTCCAAGGCATCGAAGAGCTGGCCGGCGATGGCGCCGAACTGGTCGGTCTCGGCGGTTTTACCTCTATCGTTGGGCGACGCGGCGAAGCCACTGCGGAAAAGTCGCCGGTGCCGGTCACCTCCGGCAACTCGCTGACCACCTACGCCGGCTACAAGGCCTTGATGCAGATCCAGTCCTGGCTGGAAATCCGCCCGGAGGAGGAACCCGTCGCCATCGTCGGCTATCCGGGATCGATCTGCCTGGCGCTAAGCCGTCTGCTGCTGGCGCACGGTTTCTCTCTCCATTTGCTGCACCGCGCCGGCAACCATGATCGCAGCGAACTGCTCAGCCATTTGCCCGAGGAGTATCACTCGCGCGTTACCCTGACCAGCGATCCCGAAGATCTCTACCCGCGCTGCAAACTGTTTGCCGCCGCGACCTCCGCCGGCGGCGTGATCGACCCCGCCAGACTGCAACCCGGCTCGATCTTCATCGACGTGGCGCTGCCGCGCGATATCGCTTCGGAAACGCGCCCGGCGCGGGATGACATTCTGATCATCGACGGCGGCTGCGTCACCGCCACCGATGCGGTCAAGTTGGGTGGAGAATCGCTCAACGTCACCATCAAGCAACAATTGAACGGCTGCATGGCGGAAACCATTGTGCTGGCGCTGGAAAACCGGCGGGAAAACTTTTCGCTGGGCCGCTATCTGGCGCCGGAAAAAGTGCTGGAGATCGGTGAAATCGCCGAGCGCCACGGGTTCTTCGCCTATCCGCTGGCCTCGTACGGCGAGCGCATCGATCGGCAGAGCGTGACCAATCTCAAGCGCTACTACCACCATGACATCTATGCCGTGGAATCGGCTGATGCGGCGTTGCCCGCATCGCGCCTGGCGTTTATCGACGCGGTCATCGCCCAAACGCCGGCCAGGGAAGACACCCTCGACCGCTATCATCAATACATCAACCCCATGATGGTGGACTTCCTCAAGTTGCAGCGCTGCGACAACGTTTTCCGCAGCGCCGCCGGCACCCAGTTGTATGACGATGCGGGCGAGGCTTTCCTGGACATGGTGGCGGGCTACGGGTGCCTAAACCTGGGCCACAACCCGCAGCCAGTGGTCAACGCGCTGAAAAACTACCTCGACGCTCAAGGCCCCAACTTCATTCAATACATTTCCATTCCCGAACAGACCGCCAAGCTGGCCGAAGTGCTCTGTCGTCTGGCGCCGGGCAACATGGGCCGGGTGTTCTTCAGCAACTCCGGCACCGAAGCCGTCGAGGCCGCGATGAAGATCGCCAAGGCCTCGACGGGCAAGCCGGGCATCGCCTATCTGCGCAACAGTTACCACGGTAAAACGCTGGGCGCGTTGTCCATCACCGGACGAGACAAACACCGCCGCTATTTCACACCGCTGCTGGACGCGATGGTGGAAGTGCCGTTCGGCGATCTCGCCGCGCTGCGGGAAACGCTGAACCGTGAAGACGTCGGCGCGCTGATGATCGAACCGATCCAGGGCGAAGGCGGCGTGCATATCCCGCCCGCCGGTTACCTGCAGGCGGTGCAGCAGCTCTGCCGCGAGACCGGCGTGCTGCTGATGGTGGACGAAGTGCAAACCGGGCTTGGGCGCACCGGCAAACTTTTCGCCTGCGAATGGGACGGTATCGAGCCGGACGTGCTGATGCTGTCGAAATCCCTGTCCGGCGGCCTGATCCCCATCGGCGCCACGCTGTGCCGAGCCGATCTTTGGCAAAAAGCCTATGGCACGGCGGATCGCTTCCTGGTGCACAGCTCCACCTACGGCGGCGGCAACCTCGCCTCGGTCGTCGCCCTCAGCGCGCTGCGCGAGATCCTGGCGCAGGATTTGGTCGGCCATGCCGAACGGATGGGCGCCTACTTTAAGCAGGCACTGAGCGAGATCGCCGCCCGCTATCCGTTCGTCAGCGAGGTGCGCGGCCGCGGCCTGATGCTGGGGATCCAGTTCGACCAGGCGTTCACCGGCGCGGTCAACGCCTCCGCCCGCGAATTCGCCACCCGGCTGCCGGGCGATTGGCACACCACCTGGAAATTCTTGCCCGATCCGGTGCAAGCCCATCTGCGGGCGGCGATGGATCGCATGGAACAGGCGCTCGGCGAAATGTTCTGCATGAAATTCGTCACCAAGCTGTGCCAGGACCACAAGATCCTGACCTTCATTACCGCCAACAGCTCGACGGTGATCCGTATTCAACCCCCGCTCATCATCAGCAAAGCCGAGATCGACCGTTTCGTCGGCGCCTTTGCCACGGTGTGCGAGGAACTCTCCACCTTTTTAGACTAGGGAGCCAGCAATGCCTTTAACCAAGCAAGATGCCGTCAATCAGATGATGGGCTTTTTCCAGGCCAAGGCGCTGACCGCCGCGCTGGCGCTGAAGCTGTTCGATCAGCTGCGCGATCGGGACGCCGACGCGGCGCACATCGCCGCGCGGCTTGACTGCCCGGCGCGTTCGACCGAGCAGTTGCTCATCGCGCTGCGGGCCATGGGGTATCTCGACCAACGAGACGGCCTTTATCATCTGCCCGCCGCCCACCGGGCTTTTCTGTTGAGCGACGAACCGCAGTGGCTGGGATGGCTGGGCCGCCACATCGATACCTTCCTGTATCCGCTGTGGGGCGAGCTGAAAACGGCGGTGCGAAACGATGCCCACCAGCGCCGCACGGTATTCGGCGATGACCGCAGTTGGTTCGACATCCTGTACCAAAATCCGGACGACGTGGCGGACTTCCAGGAGTTTCTCGGTAAATTCGCCGCGCCCTTTATCGCCGGCTTTGTTCGCGATTACGACTTCTCGCAACACCGTGCGTTTTTGGATATCGGCAGCGGGATCGGCAGCCTGCCGATGGCGATCGCCGACGCTTATCCGGGGATCGCACTGGCGATCTGCGAACTGCCGCAGGCCTCGGCGTTTTTGCGCGACAAGCTGACGCTGCAAGGCTATGGCGAACGCATTGACGTCGTGGAGGGCGATGTCATCAGCGGCGATCTGCCGATCGGCGGCTATGACCTGATCCACCTGGGATGGATGCTGCACGACTACGCCCCGGAAACCCAACTGACCATCCTGCGCAACATCTATCGGGCGATGCCGGCCGGCGGCCGCTTCATCGCTTCCGAAACGCCGCTGAACGAAGACAAATCAGGGCCGGAATTTACCGCCCTGCTGTCGCTGAACATGCTGGTCTCCACCGACGGTGGCATAGAGAGCAGCGCGCAGGAATACCTGGACAGATTCCGTCTGGCGGGGTTCAGCAACGCGCGCATCATGAAAATTGCCGGCCCACGCACCCTGATCGTCGGCGAAAAATAACCAGTTAGCAACGGGAGCTCGCAATGTTAGAAAGCAAATTGATCCAGCATATCGCCACCCAGTATCTGGATGGCGATCACGACGGCCTGAACGCTCAAACCCCGCTGTTTGAACTGAACGTCGTCGATTCCGCCTCCATTTTCGATCTGGTGGATTTTCTGCGTCAGGAGTCTCATGTCGCCATCGGCATGCATGAGATCCATCCGGCGAACTTCGCCTCGGTGCAGGCGATGGTCGCGCTGGTGCAACGGTTGCAAGCGCAAGTCGCCGCAGGGGGTGTCGCATGAGCGTTCACGCCGTCGATAGCGCCGCAAACGCGCATGAAGCCGTCCGGCAGTCGGTGCTGCACACCTTCGCCCGGCTGACCGAGTATGAACCGTCGGCACTGGCCCTGACCAGCCATCTGGAAAACGATTTGGGCGTCGACTCCATCGCGCTGGCGGAAATTGCCATGGTGCTGAACCGTCAGTTTCAATTAAATACGCCGCTGGAGATCCAGGAGATCAAAACCATTCAGGATGCGCTCGACGGTATTTTGCAGCGCGGTTTCACGCTGCCGACGCCGAACGCCGCCGCGCAACCTGCCCCCGAGACGCCTCAGGCCTGGTTGAGTGCTCTCGTGCGCCAGGTGTTCGCCACCCACAGCGGATATGAAGTGCGTGATCTGTCCCCCGACGCCGCCATCGAAGGCGACCTGGGCATCGACTCCGTCGCGGTGGTGATGGCGCGCAACGAGCTGCTCAAAACGCTGGGCCTGGACGATAACGCAGCGCTGGCGGAGTGCCGCACGTTGGCTGAGCTGGAGCACAACCTGGCGGCGCGGCTGGTTCAGGAACAGGGCGAAGCGTGGTTCAGCCGCTTTGGCCAGCACACCCCCGCGTCCGCTGCGCCGCAGCCCACCAAAGCGCCCGCGTCGCCGGACGCGCGCGATGAGCTCGGCGATCCGCGCACCATGCGGGACTTCGTCGGCATCGAGCACCCGGATTTGTTCCATAAAACGCGTGAGTTTGGCGCTTTTTATCGCGATAAAAAACAGCGTCAGCTTTACTGGTACGGCATGCCGCTTGAAACGCCGTGCAAAAACCGCGCGGTCATGTTCGACGAGATCACCGGCAAAAGCCGCGAATTTCTGATGTTCGGCTCCAACAGCTATCTGGGATTGTCGAACCATCCGGAAGTGATCCACGCCATCCAGGACGCCGCCGGCCTGTACGGCGCCACCAATACCGGGTGCCGCATCATCGCCGGCAGCAACGTGCTGCATCTGGAATTGGAGCGCAAACTGGCCAAGCTCAAAGGGCGCGAAGACTGCATCGTCTATCCGTCCGGCTACTCGGCCAACCTGGGATGCATCTCGGCTCTGACCAGCCGACACGACCTGGTGTTCACCGACGCCATCAACCACATGAGCATCCAGGACGGCTGCAAGTTGGCGGGCGCGCAGCGGAAAATTTATGACCACTCTTTGACCAGCCTTGAGAAATCGCTGGCCAAATACGCCGATCACCCCGGCGGCAAGCTGATCGTCACCGATGGCGTTTTCAGCATGCACGGCGATATCGTCGATCTGCCGCGCCTGATGAAGCTGGCCGAACGCTACGGCGCACGCGTATTGGTCGACGACGCGCACGCGACCGGCGTCTTGGGCAAAACCGGCTCGGGCACGGCGGAACACTTCAATATGAAAGGCCGGGTGGATCTCGAGCTGGGCACCATGAGCAAGGCGCTGTCGGGGTTAGGCGGCTTCGTTTGCGCCGATGGCGAAGTGGTCGAATACCTGCGTTTCTACTCCAACTCCTATGTTTTCGCCGCCACCATCCCCGCCGCAGTCGCCGCCGGCGTGATCGCCTCCATCGACGTGATGCTGCGTGAACCCGAGCGACTGGCCAAGCTGTGGGACAACATCTACTACTTCCGCACGCTGCTGCTTAACGCCGGTTTTGACCTTGAGCATTCCGACTCGGCCATCATTCCGGTGGTGGTGGGCGACGACGCCAAAACGCTGCTGTTCGGCCGCGCCGTCCGGGCGCGCGGGCTATTCTGCCAGACCGTGGTCTTCCCGGGCGTCAGCGTGGGTGACGCCCGCTTACGCATCAGCGTGACCAGTGAACACACGCGTGAAGATCTGGATGAAGCCTACGCCATTTTGGTGGCGGCGGCGCTGGAGACCGGCGTGCCGGTCAACGGCGATGTCCGACGGGAAGAGCGCGCACGCGCCGCCGAGGTCTGACATCATGGCAACCTTCATTTCACCGATACTGGAGGCCCTGTTCCGGCACGCCCGCCAAGCGCCGGAAAGCACCGCTCTGCTGTGCGGCGATCGGCGCTGGAGCTATCGTCGCCTGGCCGATCGCGCCTGCATGATGGCGGCGGCGCTGCGACATGCCGGGTTAAAGCAGCAGGCCGTGCTGCTCAACCTGCAGAAAGGGCCCGACGCCGTCGCCGCCATGTACGCATGTTGGCTGAGCGGCAACCACTATGTCCCTATCGATTTCAGCCAACCGACGGCGCGCATCGAACGCATTATCGCTGCCGCCTCACCCGCGCTGATCGTCGATGAGGGCTGGTTGAGCGCGCTCGATGGCCGCACCGATCTCGATGGCGCCTGGCCGGAAGCGATCGCCGCGCTCGGCTCCCCCCTCGCCGCCATTCTCTATACTTCAGGCTCCACAGGCACCCCGAAAGGGGTGCAAATCACCCATGACATGCTGACGTTTTTCATCGGCTGGGCCGTCAGCGATACACAACTGACGGCGCGCGACGTGCTGGCCAATCATGCCAGTTTCGCCTTTGATCTGAGCACCTTCGATCTGTTCGCCGGCGTTTGCGCCGGCGCCGCGACCTGGATCGTGCGCGAAGATGAACAGAAAGATTGCCAGGCTCTCGTTCGCGGATTGCAAACGCACGGCGTCACTCTGTGGTACAGCGTGCCTTCGATTTTAGCCATGCTGGAAAAGAGCGCGTTGCTGGCGCCATCGACGGTGAAAACGCTGCGCCAGGTCACGTTCGCCGGTGAGCCTTATCCGGCCGCCGCGCTGAGGCGTCTGGTTGCGCATCTGCCGGCCCGGTGCCGCGTCAGCAACTGGTATGGCCCGACGGAAACCAATGTCTGCACCGCCTACGCGCTGGATCGAACGCAGTTGGCGACGCTGGAGCAGATCCCCATCGGCCATCCGTTGCCCGGCTTGACGGCGCAGTTGGTCGATGAACAGGGGCGCCTGCAGCCGATTGACGGTACGCCGGGCCGACGCGGAGAATTGCTGATCGGCGGGCCGTGCGTTACCCCCGGCTACAGCAACGTCGCCTCATCGCGGCAAGCGCAATGGCATCCGCGCCAATGTCACGCGACCGGCGACTGGGTGGAGACGACGGCGAATGGGCTGGTCTACCGCGGCCGGCTGGACGACATGGTGAAAATCAACGGCTACCGGGTGGAATTGGGTGAGATTGAATCGATCCTTCATCACCATCCCTCGGTCAGCCAGGCCGCACTGTATGTCGAGCTCGGCGAGCTGAAGCAAAGACTGATCGCCGTGATCACCCTCCATCCCGGCGCGCTCCGCCCCAACCTGCTGGAGCTCAAGCAGTTCCTGCAGCCCAGGCTGCCCGCCTATATGCTCCCCAGCCAACTGGTGGTCGCCGACAGTCTGCCCACCAATGCCAACGGCAAGGTGGACAGAGGACGTTTGTCCGAGGTGAACGCGCGATGAACCAGGAAATTCATGCCGCGCCGCTGGCGCTGGTCGGCATCGGCTGCGCACTGCCCGGCATCGATCGTATCGATCTGTCCAACGGCGCCGCCTGGCCGGCGCTGTTCGACGCCCCGCCGCCGATGCCGTGGAGCGATGCGGCCGCGCCGATCCGCGGTCGCCAGATCGACGACGCCGCGTTTGATTTCAAAAAATTCGCCATCCCGCCGCTGTTTCGACTGGCGGTCAGCCGCGAGACCCGCCTGGCGCTGCAGGCCGCCTCCGCCGCCATGCAGCATCTGACGTTATCCGACGCGTTGCGCGACCGCTGCGATCAATTTTGCGCCACCCATTTGGGCAGTGATGCGGCCTATCGCAACGCCACCAAAATCGGCGCGCTGCGCAGGCTGGCCGAACGGCTTGACGCTCAGGGGCTCTCACCGGCAGCGGTCATGCGCCGGATTGACGATTACAAACAGCCGCTGGCCCAGGCGTTCGGCAGTTCATCCCACGATCGCGTAGGGGAAATGGCCTCCAGCATTCCCGCGCGCATCGCCCATTTCGCCCGCACGCGCGGTAAATGCCAAACCCTCGACGGCGCCGATCTGGGCGGCCTGCGCTTGCTGCAGTTGGCGCAAGACTGTTTTCGCCATGCCGACAGCCGCATGGCGGTGCTGACCGCCGTACAATGCTTCCACCATCAACCCCAGGCGGACATGCTGTTGGCGCAGGGCGTTTCCTCTTCGGCCTGTTGGCTGGAGGGGGCGATCAGCCTGGTCGTTTGCCCGCTGGACGTCGCTCAGGAACAGGGATGGCCAGCGATAGCGCAATTGTCGACCCTGATCGCCGAACGACAGGATGCCGCGCCGAGCGCCGGCTATTTTGCCGGCGCCAATCAGGTTTTCTGCCATCTCCTCGACATGCTGTTGCAACGGCAACAGACGTGCGCCGGCCACTCGTTCACCGGCTACCGCTGGCGGATTGACGCGGCGTCTCCCCCCTCATTAAAACCGACGGCTTCGCCACGCATCAGCATCATCGACTATCAGCCCATCACCGCGCAGGGGCTGGATAAAGCGCGTTTCTGGCAGGCCTTGCGCAACGGTGAGGACGCCCTGCGCGATCACAGCCCCGAGCAGTTGCACCCCGGCGCCTTCGTGCGACCCACGCCGCAAAAGCTCAGCGCCTACACCGCTCATGCCATGTGCTTCCCAACGCACGATCCGGTGCGGCTTGAGCTGACGCGGCCTATGATGCCGGCCAAAAAGCAGCGCCTCGACGTCACACAACTGCACGCCCTCAACGGCTGCGCGGCGTGGCCCGACAGCCTGCGACGCTTTGAACGCATCGCCATTATCGTCGCCAGCAACCTGTCTTTGAGCGCCGATCGACAACAGGCCATGAGCGCGCTGTGGCCGGCATTGCCTTCCGCCGACGTCCCCCTTTCGCCACCGCCCCAACCCGCGATCAACCGCTGGAGCTGGCATGGCGCCTGCGGCCTCGGCACCGCGCAGCTGTTGGCGCAACAGCTCGGCGTCGAGGCGGACTGCTACGCGGTCGAGGCGGCCTGCGCCAGTTCGCTGGCCGCCTTGCACAATGCGGTCAGGGCGTTACAGGCCGGCCGCTACGATGCGGTGCTCGTCGGCGGCATAGAAACGGCGACGCTCGAACGCGATATGGTGCTGTGCAGCGCGCAAATGATGCTTTCCGCTTCGCGTATGCGACCTTTCGCCCGACAAGCCGACGGTTTTACTCCCGGCGACGGTGGCGGCTTCTTCATTCTGACCGGCCAGGCGACATCGCGGGCCATCGCCACCATCGAAGCGATATCGGGATCTTGCGACAGCTATTCCATGACCGCGCCCGATCCCGAGGGCCAGGCGTTGGCAATCGAAAAAACCCAGAGCCTGAGCGCCGTCGAAGCGCGCCAGATACAGTATCTCGAAGCGCACGGCACCGGCACCGAACTGGGCGATCGGGCAGAAGTCGCGTCATTGCATCAGGGGTATCACCGCGCCGCACGCGCCCCTTTGTACATCGGTTCGGTGAAGTACAACTTCGGCCACTGTTTCGCCGGCGCCGGTGCGCTCAGCCTGTGTAAAGTGCTGAGCGCTTTCGAACACGGTCAAATCCCGCCCACGCCGGTGGCGACATTGAATGCCGAACTGCCGCTGGCGGCGATCCCGGCCGAAATCCCACAAATCGCGCTCGACTGGCCACAGGGTGAAGACGGGCGTCGGGCGGCGATCAACGGCTTTGGCACCGGTGGCATCAATTACCATTTGCTTATCCATCAACCCATTTAAAAAGGCCGCCCAGATGCACATTATCGTCCATAAGATTCGGCTAAAAGACATCGCCCACCGCGCCGCGTTTCGCGACTGGGTGGAGACGACCGATTACCAGGCTTGCCGCCACCTCGATGCGGTACGCGCCTTCGATGTCATCGAAGTCAGCCCTTCGGCGGAGGCGCCGTTTCACTTTATCGAAATCATTCAGCTGAACTCGCTGAAAATGTTCGAGCGCGAGATGCAAACCCCGCTGTTTCAAAGCCTGGTTGAACGCTTTAATCAGTTGGCGGAAGTCGTTGACGAAATCAGCGGAGAACGCATCGCCGATGGTTATCGAGCTTAGCGTGGCGCCACGTATCGTCATCGCGCTGGGCGGCTCCCACCGCTGCGCCGCCGTTCGGGGATTGCGGCATCTGTCGGCGGTGAAAAACCACGCGCGGGCACAGGCCATCGCGCTGCTGAACCGGACATGGTGCCGGGGGGACGCGACCGGCTTTACGCTGCGCCATGAGGCGAGTGGACAACCGTTCGGCGAACACCTCCTGCTGGGACGCCGCCACGTTTCTCTCAGCCATTCGCATGCCTGGTACGCCAGCGCCACCGGCGATATCCCGCTCGGCATCGATCTGCAGCATTATCGCCCCTTCTCCGGCGCGGCGCTGCGCTGGGCCTTTGGCGAGGCGGAACAGCGATTGGGACGCATACAGGCCTGCGCCGTCTGGGCCATTCGCGAAGCATTTTTAAAAAGCCACGGCCGCGGCCTGCCCTACGAATTGCGGACGATCGGCATCGACTGGCACACCGGGTTGGTCTCAAGCGCCGACGGCAGTTTGGCGAGCAGACGCTTCTGGCTGTGGCGCAGCCTGGACTGGGCATGCGCACTCTGCTTTCCGGCGGAGGAGAGCATGTCGTTCAGAGCGAACGTTACCGTATTTTCCCTGCCCGCCCCTTCCGCTTTCGGAGCCTTATCATGACCCAAGACCTTTTCGCCGCGGCGCTGCAACAGGCCGTGGACATCGCGCGGCAGGCGCCCTCTTCACACAACTGCCAACCCTGGTCTCTCCACTATAACGCCGCCGCCCGATGTGGCCGGTTGGCTATCGACCGCCGTCGCGCCTTGCAGAGCCTGCCTTCGCTGGAACGCGAGATGCTGATGAGCTGCGGGATTTTCTTCGAGTACCTCAGCGCGCTGCTCAACTGTGCAGGCTCGCCTCTCGCCTGGCGTTGGGAGCATGGCCCCACGCATTTACTGAGCTTTGCCCCCGCCGCGCCTGCCGCGCCCGATCGCGCCGCCCATCGCCAATTGGCGCAGCTGATCGGCGAGCGGCATACCGCACGAGCGGCCTATCAGCCTACGCCAATCAATGAAGCGCAGCGGATGCAGCTGCAGACCCTGTTCGACGGAACGGCGAGTTCGCTCAGTATCGCAGGTGACGAACGCGCTCGCCGTCGGGTCGCGCAGCTCACCGCTCGTCACGCCGCGCTCGATTTCTCGGATCGCCAAGCCTGGCGCGAAACCTATCAATACATCCGCTTCAACGAACGGCAGCCTACCGACGACGGTTTTCACCTGCACCACCTGTTTGGCCCGGTATCCCCAGCATTCAAGCGCTTCTTCCAAGTGGCGTTTCATCCTCGCTTAAGCCGGCTGGCGACCGGGCTGCGCTTGCCGGCTTATATGGCGCAAGGGCTGGCGCAACGCGTCGCGGAAGGCCCGCAATACCTGGCGCTGTGTCTGAACGACGAAAGTGCCGAGCACCTGTTCGCCACCGGCATGCGGCTTGGACGTCTGTGGCTCACGCTGCAACACTGGGGTTGGGGATTGCATCCGATCAGCGTTCTGGTGCAACACGCCGAGGCGCGTCGCGAGCTCGCAGCAACCCTGGCGCTCAGCGCTCCCCCGGTGTTTTTTGCCCGCTTCGGCCACCTGCAACAATGGGGCAGCGCAGCACCCAGACGCAGCTGGCAAAGCATTTTGACCGCGCCGCCATCCGGCGAATGCGCGCCCCCGGGGAACGATTTCCCCTAATCCGCTGAGGAGAACACAATGAACGTATGGATTGCTTTGGCCGCTGTTTTGTTGATCCTTGCCCTGCTGGCGTTTATTACCAGCCGCGGCGCTCAGGACACTCGCCCGATGTTTCTGTGGGGGTTCAACGCCATGGGGCCGGTTACCCTGGTCTATTGCTATTTCGGCGAGGGCGATCTGAGCCACAAAGCCCTGATCCTTGTCATGGTCGGCCTGTACCTGCTGCGCATGAACATCGTGCTGACACGTTGGTACGGCAACACCGCCGCGGCCAAACTCAAGGACGTGATGCCCACGCAGCAGGTGCCATGGCTGGCGGTGATGATGGTCATGATCTTCGGCGGCCTGTACTGCCTGCCCTTCTACTGGGCCAGCCAGCTGCAGGGGCCGTGGGGCGCGCTGCAATGGCTGGCCATTGGGGTCTACCTGATAGGCACGCTGTTCCACTTCGGCAGCGATTATCAAAAACGGCGCTTCAAACAGGATCCGAACAATAAAGGCCGGCTGCTGAACAGTGGCTTTTGGGGGTTGGCGCGCCATCCGAATTATTTCGGCGACTTTCTTATTTTCGTCAGCTTCGGGCTGCTTGCCGGCAACCTGTTTGGCCTGATCGCACCGCTGACTAACCTGGTGCAGTATTTCGCCGACGCCATTCCCAAAAGCGAGAAAATGGCAGAGAAGCGCTACGGTGAGGTTTGGCGCAACTATAAACGTCAGGTTAAATGTTTCATTCCTTTCGTGCTGTAACCCCAACGCGGCAGCGCGGTTCGGGCAAGCCGACCGCGCTGCCGCCGATAAAACACCTTGTTATACAACACAAAACGACCGTCACGCCCGCGCAAGTAAAAACCGCCTTGACCTTACCCTTGCTGGAAGGTTTAAGCTCCCTTCTTAGTGAAAACAGGTCAGGCGGTTAACCTTTAAACACCGCCCTTAAGCAAGGAGTCCAATCATGTCACACACCACTATGCTGGCATTGCAGGGGCTGTCCTGCATGAACTGCGCGCAGCGGGTGAAAAAAGCCCTGGAAAGTCGCAGCGATGTCGAACAGGCCGAGGTTAACGTCCAATACGCCAAAGTGACCGGCGAAGCGCCGGACAGCGCATTGATCGACAGCGTGATCGCCGCCGGTTATCAGGCCGAAGTCGCGCCGCACGCCGATACCGAACTGCAGCTGACCGGCCTGAGCTGCATGCACTGCGTCGGCACCACCCGCAAGGCGCTGGAAGCGGTGCCGGGCGTGTTCGCCGCCGAGGTCGAGATCGACAGCGCGAAAGTGTACGGCGATGCCGATCCGCAGGCGCTGATCGCCGCAGTAGAACACGCCGGTTATCACGCCAGCGTGGCGGGTGCCGTCGTCCCAAAAACTGAGCCGTTGACTGACGCAACACCTTCGTTGCCGGACGTTCAGCCAGCGGCGCAACCTTCCCTTCCGGCAACCGACAGCGCGGACGACAGCGTACAGCTGCTGCTCAGCGGCATGACCTGCGCCAGCTGCGTCAATAAAGTGCAGCAGGCGCTGCAAAGCGTCCCCGGCGTGGAGCACGCCCGCGTCAACCTGGCGGAGCGCAGCGCGCTGGTGACCGGCGCCGCCGATGCGCAAGCGCTGGTGGCGGCGGTGGAAAAAGCCGGCTACGGCGCCGAGATGATCCAGGACGAAACCGAACGTCGCGAACGCCAGCAGCAGACCGCTCGCGCCAACATGAAGCGCTTTAGCTGGCAGGCGGCGCTCGGTCTGGCGCTGGGGATCCCGCTGATGGCCTGGGGGCTGTTCGGCGGCAGCATGACGCTGACGCCGGAAACCCAGCGCCCCTGGCTGCTGGTCGGCGTCATCACCCTGGCGGTGATGGTGTTCGCCGGCGGACACTTCTACCGCAACGCCTGGCGCGCGCTGATGAACGGCAGCGCCACCATGGATACTCTGGTGGCGCTCGGCACCGGCGCCGCCTGGCTTTACTCGATCGCCGTCAACGTTTGGCCCGATTTCTTCCCGATGGCGGCGCGCCACCTCTATTACGAGGCCAGCGCGATGATCATCGGTTTGATCAACCTCGGCCATGCGCTGGAGCAGCGCGCTCGCCAGCGTTCTTCACAGGCGCTGGAGCGGCTGCTGGATCTGACGCCGCCCACCGCCCGGCTGGTGACCGACGACGGTGAGCGCGATATCCCGCTGGCGGAGGTGCAGCTCGGCATGACGCTGCGGCTGACTACCGGCGATCGCGTGCCGGTCGACGGTGAAATCGTACAGGGCGAAGTCTGGCTCGATGAAGCGATGCTGACCGGCGAAGCGGTGCCGCAGCAGAAAGGCGCCGGCGATACGGTACATGCCGGGACGGTGGTCGACGACGGCAGCGTGCTGTTCCGCGCCGCCGCCATCGGCAGCCAAACCACGCTGGCGCGCATCATCAAACTGGTGCGTCAGGCGCAGAGCAGCAAACCGGCGATTGGCCAACTGGCTGACCGCGTCTCGGCGGTGTTCGTGCCAGCGGTAGTGGCTATCGCCCTGTTCAGCGCGGCGATATGGTACTTCTTTGGCCCGCAACCGCAGCTGGTCTATACGCTGGTGATCGCCACCACGGTGCTGATCATCGCCTGCCCGTGCGCATTGGGTCTGGCGACGCCGATGTCGATCATCTCCGGCGTCGGCCGCGCGGCGGAGTTCGGCGTGCTGGTGCGCGACGCCGACGCCCTGCAGCAGGCCAGCCAACTGGACACCCTGGTGTTCGACAAAACCGGCACCCTGACCGAAGGGAAACCGCAGGTGGTGGAGATCCTGACCTTCAATCAGGTCAGCGAACAGCAGGCGATCGGCTGGGCCGCCGCGCTGGAACAAGGCTCCAACCACCCGCTGGCGCGCGCCATCATGGAACGCGCCGCCGGGCAAACGCTGCCGCAGGTCGCGCAGTTCCGCACCCTGCGCGGCGCCGGCGTCAGCGGGGAGATCAACGGCGTGCAGGTGCTGCTGGGCAACGCCGCGCTGCTGGAACAGCATCAGGTCGCGACCGCCGAACTGGATGCGCCGATGCGCGCCCAGGCCGAACGCGGCGTAACGCCGGTGCTGCTGGCCGTGGACGGTAAACCGGCCGCGCTGTTCGCCATTCGCGATCCGCTGCGCGAGGACAGCGTCGCGGCGCTGCAGCGCCTGCACCAGCAGGGGTATCAGTTGGTGATGCTGACCGGCGACAACCCGGTAACCGCCAACGCCATCGCCAAAGAGGCCGGTATCGATCGGGTGATTGCCGGCGTGCTGCCGGACGGCAAAGCGGCGGCGATCAAACAGTTGCAGGCGCAGGGCCAGCGCGTGGCGATGGTCGGCGACGGCATCAACGACGCCCCGGCGCTGGCGCAGGCCGACGTGGGCATCGCGATGGGCGGCGGCAGCGACATCGCCATCGAGACCGCCGCCATCACCCTGATGCGCCACAGCCTGCACGGCGTAGCGGATGCGGTGGAGCTGTCGAAGGCCACGCTGCGCAACATGAAGCAGAACCTGTTCGGCGCCTTTATCTACAATACGCTGGGCATTCCGATCGCCGCCGGCGTGCTCTACCCGCTGACCGGCACGCTGCTCAGCCCGGTGGTGGCGGGCGCGGCGATGGCGCTGTCGTCCATTACCGTGGTCAGCAACGCCAACCGGTTGCTGCGTTTTAAACCGCAGAAGTGATCGCCGGGGCGCCGTCATGGCGCCCCGCTGTTTTCCGGGCTTTCCTGCGCGGCGGATAGCGTTTAGCATGAATAACGATTTCCCCTCGCCTTTCATGCTGAAACGCGCACCCGTTATTCAGGAGCCACGCCGTATGGGTCAACTGTTACGCCGCCTCGCCGCCTTTCTCGGCCTGATCTCGCCCAAGCGTTACGCTTATCCGGCGTTGGACATCACCCTGCCTGGCGATCGTCGGCTGCATCTGGTGGGCAGCATCCATATGGGCACCGTCGATATGTCGCCGTTGCCGCCCCGGCTGGCCGCCCGGCTGCAGCAGGCCGACGCGCTGATCGTCGAAGCCGATATCACCGACTCCGCCTCCCCTTTCGACCACGCCGAGCTGCAGCCGGAGCTGGAACAGCGCCTGTCCGCCGAAGAATATCAACGGTTGCTGGCGCTGTGCCATGAGCTGGGCGCCGACCCGCACGCCTTCGCTACCCTGCCCGGCTGGCAGGTGGCGCTGATGATGCAGGCGCGCCAGGCTCAGCGTTTGGGGCTGCGCGCGGAATATGGCGTGGACTATCAGCTGCTGCAGGCCGCCCGGGCGCAGGACAAACCGGTGATCGAGCTGGAAGGCGCGCAGCAGCAGCTGGCGATGCTGGAACAATTGCCGGAGGGCGGCATTGCGCTGCTGCGCGATACGCTGGAGCACTGGCATACCAACGCGCGGCTGCTGCAAACCATGGTGAGCTGGTGGCTGGACGCCAAACCGCGCGGTACGCTGGACACGCTGCCCGCCACCTTCAGCGCCGGGCTGTATGACGTGCTGATGCATCAGCGCAATCGCGACTGGCGGCATCAGCTGGAGGCGCTGCCTGCCGGTGACTATGTGGTGGCGGTTGGCGCATTGCACCTGTACGGCGAGGATAACCTGCCGGCGATGCTGCAGCCGCAGGGGTAAAAAAGAGGCCAATATCGCTATTGGCCAGTCAAAGAGGAATTTCTTGTATTCTAGTTATACGCATAGCAACCGTGTTAACGGTTACAGTAAACAGGGTAGCAACCCGGTGAATATCTTGGCAACCCGCTTTATGTAACAGCCGCTCAGGTTGCCGGGCAGGTTGGATTTTTGTATTTTTAAGGCTGGTTATCACCCTTTCCCCGCCGGGGACATTTTGGACAACACATCATGACGCCCGCAGTCGTTCTGCTTGAGAAACAAAAGGTCGCCTTCACCCTCCATCCTTATCACCACGACAGCGACGAAACCAACTTCGGCGACGAGGCGGTGAGAAAGCTGGGGCTGGATGCCGATCGGGTTTACAAAACCTTGCTGGTGGCGCTGAACGGCGACGCCAAACACCTGGCGGTGGCAGTCACCCCGGTCGCGACCCAGTTGGACCTGAAGAAGGTCGCCCGCGCGCTCGGCGCCAAAAAGGCCGAGATGGCCGATCCGCAGTTGGCGCAGCGCGTCACCGGTTATCTGGTGGGCGGCATCAGCCCGCTGGGGCAGAAAAAACGGCTGCCGACGGTGATCGACAGCCCGGCGCAAGCGTTCGCTACCATCTACGTTTCCGGCGGCAAACGCGGGCTGGACATCGAACTGGCCGCCGCCGATCTGTGCCGCCTGCTGGCCGGCAGCTTCGCCGACATCGCCAAACGCGACTGACGCCGCGCGCTCAGCGGCACACCACCGTGGCGTCACAGGCCGCCAGCGTCTCCACCAGGCGGTCCTCCAGCGCCTTCACCTGCGCGCCGGGCACCAGATAGTTATTGCTGATGATGGCGAATGCCAGCGGCCGCCCGGTCGCCGAATCGACATAGCCGCTGAGCGACGATACGCCGGTCATGGAACCGCTCTTGGCGTGGGCGCGCCCCGCCGCCGCGCTGTTCACCATGCGGCTTTGCAGCGTGCCGCCCACCAGCAACCCCGGCTCGCCCGCGACGGGCAAGGCGTGATACCAGTCGGCAAACCACGGCTGTTTTCTGGCCGCCAGCAGCAGCGTCGTCAGCTGTTGCGGCGTGATCTGGTTCATGCGCGACAGCCCGGAACCGTCCACCTGGCGATACGCGTCGGCCGCGACGCCCTGGCTTTGCACAAATCCGTTTATCGCCTGAAGGCCGGCGGCCCAATCCCCTTTACCCTGCGTCTTGCGGCCCATCGCCTTGGTCAATATCTCGCCGTAGCCGTTATTGGAGACTTTCAGGAAGGTGACGACCAGGCGGGAGAGCGGCGGCGAGGTTTTTTCCGCCAGCAGCTGTGCGCCGGCCGGCGTCACGCCCTCTTCAACCTTGCCGCGCAGGGTGATGCCGTGCGCGCGCAGAGCATGTTGCAATAAAGCGCCGACGACAAGGGACGGTTGATCGACGGTAATCAATCGCGAGCTGGCCTCCGCCTGCGCGGCGATGGTGCCGCTGACCACGATCCGGTTGCTGCCCGGCCGGCGCTCGTACGTCAGCGCGGTGTCACTACCGGTGGTGGTGCGGTTGACCAGCGTCACCGCGTCATTGGCGGGATAGAAGCTCACCCGTCCCGGCGCGCCGGCGCGGGCGCCCGGCCGCACCGCCACCTGCACCACGTTGATATCGCCGCCGGGAGTAAAGGCGTAGTTCAGCGCCGAGATCGGCGCAGCGAAGGCGAAAGGTTCATCGTCCCAGCTCCAACCGGCGCCGAAAGGCGTCTGATCGAAGGCGCCGGCATCCAGCAACAACCGCCCCTGTATATGACGGATGCCGCGCTGTGCCAGCGCTGCGGCGAAGGTGTCGAGATCGTCCGGATGCAGCGTCGGGTCACCGCTGCCCTGCAGATAGAGATCCCCTTGCAGGGTGTCGCCGCGCTGTTTACCGGCGGTCAACAGCCGGGTTTCAAAGCGGTAATCGGCCCCCAGCACGCCGAACGCCGCCAGAGAGGTGAACATCTTCATGTTGGAAGCCGGCGCCAAACGCTGATCCGCGTGCGCCTGATACAGCACCTTGCCACTCTCGGCATCGCGCACCATCACGCCGCTCGACGCCCCAACCAGCGCCTTGTCCTGGCCGATGGCCGCCAGCGCCTGGCTGAGGGTTTGTTCGTGACGTTGGCCGGATGACGAACACCCCGCCAGCGCCACGATGGCGGGCAGCAGCCAGCCTGCGGTTTTCAACATGTCATCTTCCTATTTGCGTTATCAAAACCAAATTGTCGCTCAGGCTATCATTGGAAGGCGGCGGCGGCGACTTTTGCATGCGTTTGGGGCGGGGTTTTCGGCGGGAAAACAGGCGGCCCGCCCATGGGGCAGGCCGCTGCGGTGGCGATTAGCGATACACGATTTCGCCCTTCGGTTCGTAAGCCGCCGCATCCAGCGGCGAGTGTTTCTCGATGTATTGCTTCAGCACCTCGGCGTCGATAAAGCCGGTGTTGACGTAGCTCGGCAGCCCGTCCAGCTTCGGATAGCCGTCGCCGCCCAGCGCGTTGAAGTTCAGCGTCGCCATGCGGTAAGTTTTATCCGCCTGCAGCGGCTGGCCGTTGATCTTCACCTCGCTGACGCCCTTGCCGTCCGCCACCAGGCTGACGTTGGCGAACTGGGCGTAGGCGCCAGAATCCGGCTTCATGTTGGCCACCACCGCCAGATACTCCTCAACCTCGCTGCCTTTCATATCGACATGCACCAGGGTGTTGCCGAACGGCTGCACCTTGAGCACATTCTTGTAGGTGATATCACCGCTTTCAATCGAATCGCGCACCCCGCCGCCGCTCATCACGGCGAAGTCGGCGTCGGCGCGCTCCCTCTGCGCGGCCAGCATCACCCGCGCCAGGTTGGTCTGCACGAAGCGCACCTTGCTGCGGTCGCCTTCAAGCTTGCCGTTGACGCTGCCGATCTTCACTTCCAGCTGCGCCTTGCCCTTATCCTGGAACGGCGTCAGCAGCTTCATCATGGCCGGATCTTCCGCAATCTGCCGGGTGTAGTACACCCGCTCGCTGGTGCCGTCCGCTTTCTCCACTTTCTTCTTCAGGTTCACCGGGATCAGCTGATAATGCACCAGCTTCAGCTCGCCGTTGCGGAATTCGAAATCGGCGCGCCCCACGTATTTGCCCCACTCGTGCGCCTGCACGATCCAGGTGCCGTTCTGGCGATCCGGCGAGCACGGCGTGCCCGGCACATAATCCGCCTGTTTGCGGTTGTCGCCGGCCATGCACACCGGATCCTGCGAGTGGCCGCCGACGATCATGTCGAGATATCCGGCCGGCAGGCTGCGCGCCATCTCTACGTCGCCCGGCGCGTTAGAGCCGTGTTCGCCGTTGTCATAGTGCCCCATGTGGGTGGCGGCGATAATCACGTCCGGCTTCTCGTCCTTACGCAGTTGCTCCACCACCTGCTTCGCCTCCTGCGCCGGCACGCGGAACTCCATGTCGGTGAAGTACTCCGGGTTGCCTATCTTGGCGGTATCGTCGGTCGTCAGGCCGATCACCGCGATCTTGATGCCCTGCTTGTCGAACAGGGCGTAAGGCTTGAACAGGCGCTGGCCGGTGCTTTTCTGGTAGATGTTGGCGGACAGCAGCGGGAAGGTCGCCCACTTCTCTTGCTGGCGCAGCACGCTCAGCGGGTTGTCGAATTCGTGGTTACCGATCGCCATCGCGTCGTAACCCACCAGGTTCATGCCGCGGAAGTCCGGCTCGGCGTCCTGCAGATCCGATTCCGGCACGCCGGTATTGATATCGCCGCCGGACAACAACAGCAGGCTGCCACCCTGCGCCGCCACTTCCTGACGAATGCCGTCCACCAGCGTTTTCTGCGCGCCCAGGCCATATTCGCCGTGATCGTTCTGCCAGAAGTGACCGTGATGATCGTTGGTGTGCAGAATGGTGATGGCGTAGGTCTTATCCTTTTCCCAGGCACTGGCGGCCCCCGACAGCAACGTCAGGGAAACGGCCAACGCGCATGCGGTGGTTTTCAGCGAAAAACGCATGGCGGATCTCCGTGTATTAAATGGCTTTTATGATGAGGCCGAAATTGTAGCGCGAATTAATGACAGCTGATTTCAATTTTTTGCGATGTGAGTCTGATTATTTCAGATATGGTAAAAATTGAACGTCCTGCCTAAGATGTCATCTCTGTGCTCAACAACTTACCAGGCTAATAATAATATGACCGACAGTAGCCAAAGCGCGATACCGCCCGCCAAAGGCAGTGCGGTGAAAGGCACCGCCTTCTCCATCCTTGGCGCCATCAGCGTGTCTCACCTGCTCAACGATATGATCCAGTCGCTGATCCTGGCGATTTACCCGATCCTGCAAGCCGATTTCCACCTCAGCTTCGTGCAGATCGGCATGATTACCCTGACCTATCAGCTAACGGCTTCGCTGCTGCAACCGCTGATCGGCTATTACACCGATAAACACCCGCAGCCTTACTCGCTGCCGATCGGCATGGGCTTTACCCTGTCCGGCCTGCTGCTGCTGTCGGTGGCGAGCACCTTCCCGCTGGTGCTGCTGGCGGCGGCGCTGGTGGGCACCGGCTCATCGGTCTTCCACCCGGAATCCTCGCGCGTGGCGCGCATGGCCTCCGGCGGGCGGCACGGCCTGGCGCAGTCGCTGTTCCAGGTCGGCGGCAACTTCGGCAGCTCGCTCGGCCCGCTGCTGGCGGCGCTGATCATCGCGCCTTACGGCAAGGGCAACGTCGCCTGGTTCTCACTGGCGGCACTGCTGGCGATCGTGGTGTTGCTGCAGGTCAGCAAGTGGTATCAACATCAGCATCGGGCAACTAAAGGGCAGCCGAAAAGCCCGTCGCTGCTGAAACCGCTGCCAAAACGTACCGTGGCCTACTCGCTGGGCATCCTGCTGGTGCTGATTTTCTCCAAATACTTCTATCTGGCCAGCATCAGCAGCTATTACACCTTTTATCTGATACATAAGTTCGGTGTTTCGGTGCAGAATGCCCAAATTCACCTGTTCGCCTTCCTGTTTGCGGTAGCAGCAGGCACCATTATCGGCGGGCCTCTTGGCGACAAGATAGGGCGTAAATACGTGATTTGGGGCTCTATTCTCGGCGCTGCACCATTTACCCTTGTTTTACCCTATGCATCCCTCTATTGGACCGGCATTTTGACGGTGATCATCGGGGTTATTCTCGCCTCGGCGTTCTCCGCCATTCTGGTCTACGCTCAGGAGCTGATCCCCGGTAAAGTGGGCATGGTTTCCGGCTTATTCTTCGGTTTTGCTTTCGGTATGGGCGGGTTAGGTGCGGCAGTTCTTGGTTATGTCGCCGATTTGACCAGTATCGAACTGGTCTACCAAATCTGTGCTTTCCTGCCACTGATCGGCATTATTACCGCGCTACTGCCCAATATGGAGCATAAAGCGCAATAACCCCGCTGTCTGCCCGGATGAAATTATTTATTCATCCGGGTTATCCTACGGATAAATCAATATTATTTGGTTTATCTGCCACAAAACCCCCTCATTGCCATGCCTTAAGTGAAATCCTCTGCTTTTTTACAAAAAAGGCCAAATTAGCCAAGCAAGCCGCGAACAAATGCAATAAACTAAATGTATCTTTTCGTAACTTTGTTGCGTTTCTCCCGTGCCGCGATGCATAGCCAGAAGGAGTATGGATGCATAATTCAACACCGCTCATCACCACCATCGTCGGAGGGTTAGTACTCGCCTTCCTCCTCGGCATGCTGGCGAACCGCCTGCGCATCTCCCCTCTGGTGGGGTATCTGGCCGCAGGGGTGCTCGCCGGCCCGTTCACCCCCGGTTTCGTCGCCGACACCTCACTGGCGCCGGAACTGGCGGAAATCGGCGTTATCCTGTTGATGTTCGGTGTTGGCCTGCACTTCTCTTTGAAAGACCTCCTCGCAGTAAAATCTATCGCCATTCCCGGCGCCGTGGCGCAGATAGCCGTCGCTACCCTGCTCGGCATGGGGCTGTCCAAGCTGCTCGGCTGGGATCTGATCTCCGGTCTGGTGTTCGGCCTCTGCCTCTCCACCGCCAGCACCGTGGTGCTGCTGCGCGCCCTGGAGGAACGGCAACTGATCGACAGCCAGCGCGGGCAAATCGCCATCGGCTGGCTGATCGTCGAAGATTTGGCGATGGTGCTGACGCTGGTATTGTTGCCGGCCTTCGGCAATATGCTGGGCAATGACAACGCCAGCAGCAGCCAGCTGCTGATGGAGCTGGCGCTGACCATCGGTAAAGTCATCGCCTTCATCGCGCTGATGATCGTGGTCGGCCGCCGCCTGGTGCCGTGGATCCTGTCGAAAACCGCCAGCACCGGCTCGCGCGAGCTGTTCACCCTGGCGGTATTGGCGCTGGCGCTCGGCATCGCCTACGGCGCGGTGAAGCTGTTCGACGTCTCCTTTGCGCTGGGCGCCTTCTTCGCCGGCATGGTGCTGAACGAGTCCGAGCTGAGCCACCGCGCAGCGCACGACACCCTGCCGCTGCGCGACGCGTTCGCGGTGCTGTTCTTCGTCTCGGTCGGCATGCTGTTCGATCCGATGATCGTGATTAACGAACCGCTGGCGGTGCTGGCGACGCTGGCGATCATCGTGTTCGGCAAATCCGCCGCCGCGTTCCTGCTGGTGAAAATGTTCGGTCACTCCAAGCGCACCGCGCTGACCATTTCCGCCAGCCTGGCACAGATCGGCGAGTTCGCCTTTATTTTGGCGGGCCTCGGCATCGCGCTCGGCATGATGTCGGAGCACGGCCGCAATCTGGTGCTGGCCGGCGCCATTCTGTCCATCATGCTCAACCCGCTGTTGTTCACCCTGCTGGAACGCTATCTGGCCAAAACCGAAACCATCGAAGAGCAAATCCTCGAAGAGGCGGTGGAAGAAGAGAAACAGATCCCGGTGGATATGTGCAATCACGCGCTGGTGGTCGGCTACGGCCGCGTCGGCAGCCTGCTGGGCGGCAAACTGGCCGAGGCGGGGATTCCGCTGGTGGTGATCGAGAATTCACGCCCGCGGGTGGAAGCGTTGCGCGAACAGGGTATCAAGACGGTGCTGGGCAACGCCGCCAATCCGGAAGTGATGGATCTGGCTAGGCTCGACTGCGCGCGCTGGCTTCTGCTGACCATCCCCAACGGCTATGAGGCCGGCGAGATCGTCGCCTCGGCGCGCACCAAGCGGCCGAACATCGAGATCATCGCCCGCGCCCACTACGACGATGAAGTGGCCTACATCACCGATCGCGGCGCCAATCAGGTGGTCATGGGCGAACGCGAGATCGCCAACAGCATGCTGAACATCCTGCAGCTGGACACCCTGAGCGAAGAAGAAAAAATGGGCGGCTGCCCGATCTGAGGCACCGCGCATAAAAAAAGGTCCGGCATGCCGGACCTTTTCTTTTTCAGCGGGTTAACGCTCCCAGTAGGACTCTTCCAGGCTGTCTTCCCGCTCCGGCAGGCCGCGCGTGAGGCGCGGCGAATGCTGGTTCAACACCTGGTAGCTGACGCGGTTGGCGTATTTGCACACCTGCGCCAGGGAGGAGTAGGTCAGGTAACTGCGCACATGCTTGCTGGAGTTCGGCACGTTGTGGCGGTGATAGCCGTTGGCGGCGATATCGTGCAGCAACGCCGACAGCGCGCCGTCGCCGGCGCCGTTGGTGTTCATGATCTTCTCCGGCCCGCCCATATACGGCGCGATATGCGAATAAACGCGCAGCGGATTTTCACAGTGCTCGCGGCGCATGGCGCGGCTGAACTCGTAGCGGTTGAACTCGGCGATATGCCCCGGCAGCAGCGGGTGCTGGGTCTGGCGCTTATTGGCTTCTTCGGTGTAGCCCGCCATATACAGGCCATTCGGCCCGGCGGTGCACAGCACCAGATCCACCCACTCCAGCGCCATGTCCGAGGCGGTCAGCGGATCGCTCAGCCCGGTCAGCTCCAGCGCTTCGTCTTCGTTCATCGCCAGAATCGTCACATTTTCCTTCAGGAAGTCGCGCCACCACTGCGGGTTGTCGGCAATGACGTACTTGGTGCCCAGGGTCAGCACCACCGGCACATCGTGTTTTTTGGCGTACTCGATCGCCTGCAGGGTAGCGTCCTTTATCGGCTCCCCTTCCTTGCAGCGCACCAGGTAAGAACTCAGCACCAGCGCCGACGCGCCGGCGATCACCTCTTCAGGAATGCTTTCCGGGCGCAGCTGGTTCATCTGGCCGGGGTTGATGGCGAAGGTGCGCTCGCCGCTTTCGCCGATCAGCGTGAAACAGCGGCCGATGGCGCCATCAACGCCCTGCAAATAGTTAAGATCGGTGCGGCTGGAGGTATTGCACAGATAACGGTAGGCGTAGCTGCCGATTTTCACGTTGCTGCACATCACGCCGAGCAGCACCGAACGATCGTCCGCCAGCACCGAATAGTTGTGCATGGTATTGCCGATGGTGCCGCCGGCGAACTGATGGGTGACCAGGTTGTTTTCATTCAGTTCCTGATACAGCGCCTCGGCGACGTCGTCTTCGATCACCAAAGAGTGGCCCAGGCTCAGGCCGTAACGCTGGACAAAAGCATCGTCCACTTTTGCCTCGATATCCACCAGCGTCTGGTCGATGCCGACAATATACGAGGTGCTGATTTCATTTTCGGGCTGGGCCTGCTGCAGAAGCGGATCGCGCGCGCTCACCGGAAAATAGTGTTTGGACTTGCGTTTACCAGGAAATTTCATGTGATTGGCGGTGGTGACGGTTTAACAAGCGGAGAATGTTAACACATCCCCGCCCGATCACGATGCACCTAATAGACAGATTATGGATGATTACAGACGCTGCGCCACCAGCTGCTGCATCATGTCGATATGCGCCGGCTCGTCGTTCAACGCCGAGATATATTCAAACTTCTCGCCGCCGGCCTTAAGGAAGATCTCGCGGTTCTGCTCTTTGATCTCTTCCAGCGTTTCCAGGCAGTCAGCCGAGAAGCCGGGGCAAATCAGTTGAATGTGCTTCACGCCCTGCGCCGGCAACCCCTTCAGGGTTTCATCGGTGTACGGCGTCAGCCACGGCTCGCGGCCGAAGCGCGATTGGTACGTCATCATCACCCGCTCCGGCGCCAGCGGCAGCGTGGCGCTCAGCGCGCGCAGCGTATCCTCGCAGCGCTGCGGATAGTCGTCGCCCAGACGCGCATAGCGCTTGGGGATGCCGTGGAACGACAACACCAGCCGGTCCGGCTGGCCGTGCTCGGCGAACGAGCGCTCCACGCTTTGCTGCAGCGCGGCGATATAGGCCGGGTGTTCGGCGTAATCGCGAATGAAGGCCACAGAAGGCAAGCGGCGATAGCCTTTCAGCACCCGCGCCACGCCATCCCATACCGCCGCGCTGGTGGAACAGGAATATTGCGGATAGAGCGGCAACACCACCAGGTTAGTCACGCCCTGCGCCAGCAGCTTGTCGATGGCTTCCGCCAGGCTTGGCGAACCGTAGCTCATGCCCAGCTCCACCGGCGTATTCGGCATGCGCGCCGCCAGCGCCCGCTGTTGGCGGCGGCTGTACACCAGCAGTGGCGAGCCCTCTTCCATCCACACCGACTGATAGAGTTTCGCCACGCGCGGCGAACGGATCGGCAAGATCGCGCCGTTGAGGATCGGCCACCAGATCAGCGGCGCCGTGTCGACCACGCGATCGTCACTGAGGAATTCCTTCAGATAGCGTTTGACCGCCGACGAGGTCGGCGCATCTGGCGTGCCCAGGTTCACCAGCAATACGCCGTGTTTCTCTTGCTTCATCTCAGTTCCCCTCATTTCCTTTCCGGCCGGCATTCCGTTCTGGGTCGGGATGTCAGCAGCCATTAATGCCGGCTATTGTAACGGAAAAGTCCTGCATCGAAACCGATAACAGCAACAGGCTATGCCTGTGGGCTTCTTCCCTGCGCCAGCTGCCATACCGCCGCCACGTTGCGCGCCGTCACCTGCAGATTGCGATCGGCGTCCGCCAGCGCTTCTTCCAGCGTCACAATGCGATCGAGCACCGAAAACGCCGCATCGATGCCGTGCTGATGCACCACCGAATAATCCGGCGTCAGGCTGCCGGCGATGGCGATCACCGGCACGCCGTGGCGCTTGGCCACCCGCGCCACGCCAATCGGCGTTTTGCCGTGAATCGACTGGCTGTCCAGCCGCCCTTCGCCGGTGATCACCAGATCGGCATCGCGCACCGCCTCATCCAGGCGCAAGGTTTCAGTGACAATCTCGATGCCCGGCCGCAAGCGCGCGCTGAGCATGCCGAGCAGCGCCGCCCCCATGCCGCCCGCCGCCCCCGCGCCCGGCTGGGTGAGCACGGCGCGGCCAGTTTCCCGTTCCAGCAGCTCGCCGTAGTGGTGCAGCGCCGCATCGAGCTGCGCCACCATCTCCGGCGTCGCCCCCTTCTGCGGCCCGAACACCGCCGAGGCGCCCTTTTCGCCGCACAGCGGGTTATCGACGTCGCAGGCGGCGGTCACGCTCACCCGTTGCCAGCGCGCGTCCAGCCCGGCGAGATCGAGGTGCGCCAGCTGCGCCAGCGCCGCGCCGCCCACCGGCAGCGGGCGACGATCCTTATCCAGCAATTTAACGCCCAGTGCCTGCATCATCCCGGCGCCGCCGTCGTTGGTGGCGCTGCCGCCAATGCCGAGAATGATCGCCTTCACGCCGCGTTCCAGCGCCGCCAACATCAGTTCGCCGGTGCCGTAACTGGTGGTGATGCGCGGATCGCGCCGGCCGGGCGGCGCCAGATGCAGCCCGGAGGCGGCGGCCATTTCAATCACCGCGGTTTCGCCATCGCCCAGCAGGCCATAGAATCCCTGCACCGGCTCCCCCAGCGGCCCGGTGACCGTCACCTGGACGATCTCGCCGCCGGTGGCCGCCACCATCGACTCCACCGTGCCTTCACCGCCATCCGCCATCGGCAACTTCACGTAGTGCGCCTGCGGGTAGATTTGGCGGAATCCCCGCTCGATGGCGTCGGCGACGCCGAGCGCGCTCAGGCTCTCTTTGAAAGAATCCGGGGCAATAACCACTTTTTTCAGCGTTTTCATCACTGTTCCTTATCCCGCCAGGTTAAATACGCCAAACATCAGCGCCGAGATTGCCGCGATGGTGAACCCCACCAGCGTCTCATACGGCAGCAGCTTGAGCCGCTCGTGCACCGCCATATTGACGCTGCCGCCGGTGGCGTGGAAGAAGCTGCCGTGCGGCAGGTGATCCAGCACCGTGGCGCCCGCGTGGATCATCGCCGCGCCGGCCAGCCCGCTCACCCCCAGTTCCAGCAGCGTGGAGCTGAACACCCCGGAGGCGACGGCGGTGCCGGCGGTGGTCGACGCGGTCGCCATCGACATCAGCGCGCCGGACAGCGGCGCCAGCAACCAGGCCGGCAGCCCGGTGTGCGTTAAGCCGTTAATCAGGACATCCTTCAGCGCCGAGTTGGCGATGATGCCCGCCAATGTGCCGGTGCCGAGCAGCATGATCGCCACCGGCGCCATGCGCGACAGGCCGGAGACCATGAACTGATTGCACTGGCGAATACGCCCCATCAACAGCGCGCCCGCCAAACCGCCGGCCGGCAACGCGATCAGCGGATCGACGGCGATCCCGGCGATCGGCCGCAGCGACAGCAGCAGGATCGCCACCAGCGGCGCGCTGATCGCCGCCGCGAAGCCCGGCCGCGCCCCTTCGGCATGCTGAGTCAGCTCTTCGGCCATCACCCTGCTGCCTTTATCGCTCAGGCGGCGCGCCAGCAGATAGGCCACTACCAGGCCGCACAGCCCCGGCACGATGCCGGCCATCATCACCGAGGTGAGCGGCACGTGGAAATTGTCCGCCGCCGCGATGGTGTTCGGGTTGGGCGACATCACGTTGCCGGCCTTGCCGCCGCCGATCATCGCCAGCAGGATCGCCGCGCGTGAAATGCCGGCCTTCTGGGCGATCGACAGGGCGATCGGCGCGACGGTGATCACCGCCACGTCGATAAACACCCCCACCGCCGTCAGGATCAGTGTAGCCACCGCCAGCGCCAGCAGTGCGCGGGTTTCGCCCACCTTGCGCACGATGGTTTCGGCGATGGTGTGCGCCGCGCCGGATTCGATCAGCACCCCGGCCAGCACCCCCGCCGCCAGAATGCGCATCACGGCGTTGGTGATGCCCTGCGCCCCACCGATCATCAGCGTCACGGTCTGCACCAGATCGGCGCCGCCGCACAGCCCGCCCGCCAGCGCGCCGGCAATCATGCCGTAAGCCGGCGGCACCTTGCGTAGAATCAGGACGATGGCGACGGCTAACGCCACCAGCGCCCCCAGAGTGGATACGGTTGTCATTGTTGTTTTCTCCGTGGTTGATGTGCAGGCCAACATATCGCGCGCGCCCGGCGCAGACCTGAGGGAAAACAACAAAAAATCGCCGGGGGAACGGCGCGGAATTTGTGGGTTGGCACAATTCAGTCGTGCATCAGCATGCCGATATACAACCGCAGAGCATCGGTTAATTGATTGATTTTCATGCCGGTTATCGCTTCGATGCGCTGCAGGCGATAACGCAGGGTATTGACGTGAATATGCAGCTGCGCGGCGGTCTGCGTCTGATCACAATTCTGCGAAAAATAGTGGCGCAGCGTGCTGCGCAGCACGCCTTTTTCGTCCTGTTCGCCCAGCGTTCGCCAGGGACGCCCCAGCTCTTGCGCGCGCCAGTCCTCTCCCAGATCGCACAGCAGCGACGGCAGCGGATAGTCGTGGTAGAACAGCGTGGCGTGACGCAATTTCAGGCGTTGCGCCATCGCCTGGGTGGCGCGCGCCGTCAGGCTGGAGCGGTAGGCGCTTTGCGGATCGTCGTAGAAACCGCCGACGATCAGCCGCACCCGAAAGCGGTGCTTGAGCTGGTTTTGCAGACGCTGCGCCTGTTGGCGCTCCAGCTTCAAACTCCATTCGCCCTGAGCCATGCAGGCCGGGCGCAGCAGGGTCATTTCATTAAAACCGGTAATGGCGATCAACGCGTCGCGCTGGGTGGCCTCCAGCTCCGCCAACAGCTCGCGCAGCAGGTGCGGCTGCGCCTCTTGCAGTTCGACGATCCACACGATGCGCGCCTGGCGCAGATCCAACCCCAGATACGCCGCCATCGCTTCCAGCGACGCGGTGTTCGGCTGTGGCTGCAGCAGCTGATTCGCCAGCTCTTCCCGGTAGCGTTTTTCCCACTGGTGCTGATCCAGCAGCGCCGCCTGCTCCACCATCATCTCCGCCGCCATCTTGACCAGCTCGGCGTAGGCGCGCACCTCGGCCGGCTCGCCGGAAATGCCGATCACCCCCACTCGCTGATTACGAAAGCTGAACGGCAGGTTGATGCCAGGCCGCACCCCTTTCAGATGCTCGGCGGTGGCGCGATCGATCTCCACCACCCGATTCTCCGCCAACGCCAGCACCGCGCCCTCATGGCGCTGAAACAGACGCTGCGGATTGCCGGAGGCGATGATCACGCCGTTGCTGTCCATCACGTTGACGGAATGGCTGATGATGCCCATCGCCCGCTGGACGATCTGGCGCGCGGTGGCTTCCGCCAGAAGAGTGGTTTGTCTGAGCATGCCCGGCTCCCTGCTGAGGGTGAAAACGCAGGCTTGTTATACGCCATTTGGCGCGGGCGATTAACGGGCACGGTTGCAACAAGCCGCCGCGATCACAATTTAACGGCAAAACGGCCAAAAAAAACGCCGGGCCACGGGCCCGGCGTCATGCACGATGCGCTTGCGATCAACCGAGGATGGTCGCCAGCTCTGCGCTCACTTCGGCCACCTTGCGGGTGCCGTCGATTTTGCGGTATTGGGTGTTGCCCGCTGCCGCTTCTTTGCTGTAGTAAGAGATCAGCGGCGCGGTCATCTGATGGTATTCCACCAGACGCTTGCGCACGGTCTCTTCCTGATCGTCCTTGCGCGTGGTCAGCTCTTCGCCGGTCACGTCGTCTTTGCCTTCCACCTGCGGCGGATTGAATTTCACGTGGTATACGCGGCCGGATGGCGCGTGCACGCGGCGGCCAACGATGCGGTCAACGATCAGCTCATCCGGCACGTCGAACTCCAGCACGAAGTCCACGTTGATGCCGGCTTCTTTCATCGCGTCAGCCTGCGGAATGGTGCGTGGGAAACCGTCCAGCAGGAAGCCCTTGCGGCAATCTTCCTGAGCGATGCGCTCTTTGACCAGCGCGATCACCAGCTCATCGGTCACCAGCTTGCCGGCGTCCATGATCTCTTTCGCCTGCTTGCCCAGTTCACTGCCGGCCTTCACGGCTGCGCGCAACATATCACCGGTGGAGATTTGCGGAATGCCGTATTTCTCCATGATGAATTGAGCCTGAGTACCTTTACCAGCGCCCGGAGCGCCCAGCAGAATGATACGCATTGCGTAAATCCCCTTGCTATGTAGTTTTTATAAAATTGCGAAAACGCTCAACGATACCATTTCAGGGGGGGCAGGCTCAAGGCGCGCGAAGGAAATCGATTGCGGAATGTGCAAAAAAACCGACGAACAAAAGGCGAGAAAAGGCGGGGAAAAACCGAAAATGCGCCCCTAACGGTGCCGTTAAGGGCGCATATCTTCAACTTTAGGCGGACAGCAACTTGTTCATGCGGCGGATGAACAGGTTCGGATCCTCCAGCGTGCCGCGTTCAGCCAGCAGCGCCTGATCCAATAACAGGTCGATCCATTCGGCGAAATGTTCGTTATCGCCCACGTCGGATGCGCGTTTGACCAGAGCATGTTCCGGATTAAGCTCGAAAATGTACTTCACTTCCGGCGCCTGCTGACCGGCGGCGGCGAACAGCTTGGCCATCTGAGTGCTCATTTCGTCGGCGTCGGTTACCACGATCGCCGGCGTATCGGTCAGGCGGTGCGTCAGGCGCACATCCTTCACGCGATCGCCCAGCAGGGTTTTCACGCGTTCGATGAACGGTTCCAGTTGCTTCTCGGCGGCCTTCTGCTCTTCGGTTTCATCCGCCAGTTTATCCAGCGCTTCATCCGCCTTGCTGACCGACTGGAACGGCTTGCCGTCGAACTCGGTCAGGTAGCTCATCATCCACTCGTCGATGCGATCGGACAGCAGCAGCACTTCGATGCCTTTCTTGCGGAACAGCTCCAAGTGCGGGCTGCTCTTGGCCGCGGCGTAGCTGTCGGCGGTGATGTAGTAAATCTTCTCCTGCCCTTCCGCCATCCGGCCGACGTATTCTTCCAGCGATACGGTCTGCGCCGAGCTGTCACCGTGGGTAGAGGCGAAGCGCAGCAGTTTGGCGATCGCTTCCTGGTTACCGTTGTCTTCCGCCGGGCCCTCTTTCAGCACCAGACCGAACTGTTGCCAGAATTTCTGGTAGCCTTCGGCGTCGTCTTTGGCCAGCTTATCCAGCATCTGCAACACGCGCTTGGTCAGCGCGCCGCGCAGGTTTTGCGTCACGCGGCTGTCTTGCAGGATCTCGCGCGACACGTTCAGCGGCAGATCGTTGGAATCGATCAGGCCGCGCACGAAGCGCAGGTAGTTCGGCATGAACTGCTCGGCGTCGTCCATGATGAACACGCGCTGCACATACAGCTTCAGGCCATGCTTGTGATCGCGGTTCCACATGTCCCACGGCGCCTGCGCCGGGATGTACAGCAGGCTGGTGTATTCCTGCTTGCCCTCCACCCGGTTGTGGCTCCAGCTCAGCGGATCGGTGAAGTCGTGGGCGATGTGTTTGTAGAACTCTTTGTACTCTTCGTCGGTCACGTCAGCCTTGCTGCGAGTCCACAGGGCCTGCGCCTTGTTGATCTTCTCCCAGGTGACGGTATCGTCTTCTTCGTTCTTGCTTTCGATCTCCACCGGCAAAGCGATGTGATCGGAATATTTGCCGATCACCGAGCGCAGGCGCCAGGCGTCGAGGTACTCATCTTCGCCTTCGCGCAGATGCAGGGTGATTTCGGTGCCGCGGGTCTCTTTGGTGATGTCGGCGATGGTGTAGTCGCCTTCGCCGGCGGACTCCCAGAACACGCCTTCGTCATCGGCGGCGCCGGCGGCGCGGGTGCGCACGGTCACTTTGTCCGCCACGATGAACGCCGAGTAGAAACCGACGCCGAACTGGCCGATCAGTTGGCTGTCTTTCGCCTGATCGGAACCGATGGATTCCAGGAATGCTTTAGTGCCTGACTTGGCGATGGTGCCAAGGTTTTCAATCACTTCTTCGCGGCGCATGCCGATGCCGTTGTCGGCGATGGTCAGGGTGCGCTGCTCTTTATCGAAGGACAAACGTACGCGCAGCTCGCCGTCGCCGGCGTAGAGCTCTGGCGCGGACAGGGCGCGGAAGCGCAGCTTGTCGGCGGCGTCAGAGGCGTTGGAAATCAGCTCGCGCAGGAAAATTTCTTTGTTGGAGTACAGCGAATGGATCATCAAATGAAGCAGCTGTTTTACTTCAGACTGGAACCCGCGGGTTTCTTGACCTTTCATACTCATTGATTACCTCAAAAGACAATGGCTACCAAAATCGAACAATGAGGATCAGATGAGGGTCAGGGTGTTGTTTTTCAAGCGGACGGTGGGATTTTTTTGGCAAAAAACAATGGGGCCGGGCGGCCCCATCCGGGAAAACATCAGAACTTGATGGCGTGGCGCCCGGCCAGCGAATGCGACAGCGTGGTGCCATCGACCATCTCCAGCTCGCCGCCCACCGGCACGCCGTGGGCGATGCGGCTGGCGAGCACGCCATACTGGCCGCACATCTCGGCGATGTAGTTGGCGGTCGCCTCCCCTTCCACCGTCGGGTTGGTGGCGAGGATCACTTCGGTGATGCTTTCCTTTTCCAGCCGTTGCTCCAGGCGATCCAGACCGATATCGCCCGGCCCGATGCCGTCCAGCGGCGACAGATGCCCCATCAGCACAAAGTAGCGCCCGGCGAACTGGCCAGTCTGCTCGATGGCGTGGATATCCGCCGGGCTTTCCACCACGCAAATCTGGCCGTTTTGCTGGCGGCGCGGATTGGCGCAGATGGTGCAGACGTCCTGCTCGGTGAAGGTGCGGCAGTCGGCGCAGTGGCCGATCTCCGACATCGCGCGCGTCAACGCCTGCGCCAGGCGCATGCCGCCGCTGCGATCGCGCTGCAGCAGTTGAAACGCCATGCGCTGCGCCGATTTCGGGCCGACGCCCGGCAGGCAGCGCAACGCCTCCATCAGGGATTCAAGGAGCGGGCTGGTTTGCATCAGAACGGCATCTTGAAGCCAGGCGGCAACTGCATGCCGCTGGAGACGGAAGCCATTTTCTCTTTCTGAGTCTCTTCGATGCGGCGCGCGGCGTCGTTAAACGCCGCGGCGATCAGATCTTCCAGCATCTCTTTGTCGTCTTCCATCAGGCTAGGATCGATCTCCACGCGGCGGCAGTTGTGCGCGCCGTTGATGGTGACTTTCACCAGGCCCGCGCCGGATTCGCCGGTCACTTCCAATTTGGCGACTTCTTCCTGCATCTGCTGCATTTTTTCTTGCATTTGCTGGGCTTGCTTCATCAGGTTGCCCAGACCGCCTTTACCAAACATAGTCGTCTCTCGTCGCTAGGGCCGCGCACCTCGCGCGGCGTTTAAAGGGGGCGAATACTCTCTTCATCCAGATCCGCGTCGAAGAATCGGCGCAGCGTCTGAATGTTGGTATCCGCTTCGATGGACTGGCGCGCCTGCGCCAGCTTTTCCTCATAGATGGCTTGTCGCCACTCCAGCGGGGTGCGCCCCGCCGGATTATCGTCCTCCACCACGGTCAGCTCAATCGGGCCGCCGTACAGCTCACCGAGCGCGTCGGCCAGCGTCTTCTGCGCCGAAGGCGAATTCAGATGGCGCTGCGAAGACCGCAGATGGAGGTTAATTTTGCCCGGCTCCGGCTGCTGCTTGAAGGCGTTCAACGCCAGCTGCTGCACCAGTTTCGGGATCTTCAGCTTATCGATTTCCGCCGCCCAGGCGTCGCGCTCCAGCGACTCCACCACCAGCTTGGCGGCCAGCTCCGGCGTTTTCTCATGTTCCAACGCCGTGCGCAGCGCTTTCGGCGTCGCCAGCGGTTCCGGCGCCGCTTCCGGCTCGGTTTGCGCGCGCCAGCGATAGGCTTCCGGTTTCGCCGGTTTTTCCGGCACCTTCTTCTCCGCCAGGCGCTGCTGGCTGCGCTCGGTCACCGAAGCCAAACGCCCCAGCGCCGAGTTTGCCGGCCGCGCTATTCCTGGCGCCGCCGGCTCATTCTTTTTTGGTGTGGATGCTCCCTGCTGTCGTTGCAGCTGGGACCGCGCTTTCAACAGCTGGGCGGTGGCATCCGGTAAAGGGGCCGATGATTGTCGCTGCGGCGCGGCCGGCTGCCCTAGCGGCGGCGGCGCGTCCTGAAACTGCGGCGGCTGTGGCGATGCGGCGGCCTGCGGCTGCGCCATCGGCGCCGGCGCGGTCTGCACCAACGCCACCGGCTCCGGGATCACCGCTTTCGGGTGAAACGCCAGCGCGCGCAGTAGGGTCATCTCAACCCCCATGCGGCGATCCGGCGCATAGGCCAGCTCTTTGCGGCCCACCAACAGCGTCTGGTAGTAAAGTTGCACATCGGCCGGCGGCAGGGTGCGCGCCAGCTCGCGCAGCCGTTGCTCCACGGCGGCGTATTGGTTGTCGAGCATCGAAGGCAACAGCTGCACCATCGCAATGCGATGCAGCAGCGCCAGCGTCTCCACCAGCAAGTTTTCCCAGTCCACGCCGCGCGAAGCGGCCTGCGCGACCTGCGCCATCACCTTTTCGCCGTCGGCGCTGACCAGCGCTTCGAGGATCGCCAGCGGCTGCTCGTCATCGAGCGTGCCGAGCATCTGGCTGACGGTGGCGGCGGTCACCTGCCCCTGCCCCATGGCGATCGCCTGATCGGTCAGGCTCAGCGCGTCGCGCATGCTGCCATCGGCGGCGCGCGCCAGCAGCTGCAGCGCGCGGGCGTCGCTGGTGATCTGTTCCGCCGTCAGCACCGTTTCCAGCTGCTGACGGATCTGATCGACGTCCAGCGCTTTGAGGTGAAACTGCAGGCAGCGGGAAAGAATAGTCACCGGCAATTTTTGCGGATCGGTGGTGGCCAACAGGAATTTGACGTGCGCTGGCGGCTCCTCCAGCGTCTTCAGCAAGGCGTTGAAGCTGTGGCGCGAGAGCATGTGCACTTCATCGATCAGATAGACCTTGAAGCGGCCGCGCGCCGGCGCGTACTGGACGTTGTCCAGCAGATCGCGGGTATCTTCCACCTTGGTTCGGGAAGCGGCGTCGATCTCGATCAGATCGACAAAGCGCCCCTGCTCGATCTCGCGGCAGTTGTCGCATTGGCCGCACGGCGTGGCGGTGATGCCGGTTTCACAGTTCAGGCCTTTGGCCAGCAAGCGGGCGATGGTGGTTTTTCCCACGCCGCGCGTGCCCGAGAACAGATAGGCGTGATGGATCCGCCCCAGTGAGAGGCCGTTGGCCAGCGCGGTCAGGACATGTTCCTGGCCGACCACGTCTGCGAACGTTTGAGGGCGCCACTTACGGGCGAGAACCTGATAGCTCATTAATACCGGAGAAGTCGAGGAATCTGGAGGGTCATGCTAACACAGCCCCGCGGCGATCCGCGAGGCCGTTGTGCCCAAGGGGCAATGCCGCATCAATGGCCGGCGAAGTCCACCAGGCAGTAGCAATCGATGCCCAGCTTGTTCAGACGCGCTTCCCCGCCCAGATCCGGCAGGTTGATGATGAACGCGGCGTCGTTCACTTCACCGCCCAGACGGCGGATCAGTTTGGTGGTCGCTTCGATGGTGCCGCCGGTCGCCAGCAGATCGTCCACCACCAGCACTTTGTCACCCGCGGTGATGGCATCGGTGTGGATCTCCAGCTTGTCGGTGCCGTACTCCAGCTCATAGCTTTCGCTGAGCGTGGCGCGCGGCAGTTTGCCCGGTTTGCGCACCGGCACGAAACCGACGCCCAGCGCCAGCGCGACGGGCGCGCCGAACAGGAAACCACGCGCTTCGGTACCCACCACCTTGGTCACGCCCGCTTCGCGATAGCGCTCAACCAGCAGCTCGATGCTGGCGGCATAGGCCAACGGGTTTTCCAGCAGGCTGGTCACGTCGCGGAACAGGATGCCCGGCTTCGGATAATCCGGGATGGTTTTGATACTGTCTTTAATAAACTGAAGCTGCTGCGCAGTAGCGGTCATAATTGTTGCCTGATAAAACTGCCTGAAAACCGGCGCGCCGCTCACCCGCCGCCCCCGGGAGAAACACACCGGAGAAGAAATGGCAGGCGATCCGCGCACGAAAACGCCCAAATCTATGCAAACTGGCGGACAAATGCAACCAGCGGCGCACAATCAGCGCTGTTTTTGTTGCGGCAGGTCAATAACCGGCAGACGCAGCATAAAGGTCAGCAAAATGGCCAGCATCAGCAGCAACAGCCCGCGCACCCACCAGATTTTCACCAGCCACAGCGAACAGGCGAAGGTCAGCACGATCACCAGCACCGCCTTCCACTTCGCCCCCGGCGGCAGCGCGCGATGCTGCTGCCAGTGGCGCAGGTAAGGGCCGAACCAGGAACGGTGCAGCAGCCAGTGATGAAAGCGCGGCGAAGAGCGGGCGAAACACCAGGCGGCCAACAGCAGGAACGGCGTGGTCGGCAGCAGCGGCAGCACCACGCCCAACGTCGCCAGCACCACCGCCAGCCAGCCCAAAATGATCAATAACCCACGCGTCATGCGGCTCTTCGCTCCTCAATCGGTTGCGGCTTACTGTAGCATCGGCGCCGCGCCGGCGGAATATGCATGCGGCGCTTGTTTCACAGCAGCATCGCGGGCAAGCTTACGCCTGTTGAAATCAAGAGGGAGCTTATGTGAGCACTCAGCGTCTATTACAGGTGTTGGCACAGCAGATCGCGGCGCTGGCGGCCGAAGTGACCCCGCGCGGCGACGTTCCGATCCCGCAGGCGCGCTTCGACGCCGCCCTGTTCGCCAATCGCGGCACGCGGCTGCGCGACTACCTGGCCGAGGTGGAGAAGAATTTCGCCCAGCTGCAAAGCGCCGCCAACGACAACCGCACCAGCCAGGTGGCCTTTCTGGCCGAAAAACTGGTGGCTCAGATCGCCGCCCTGCAGCGCGAGCTGGCGACCCAGGCGCTGCGGCGCAAGAACCAGCCGAAAGAAGCCCCCGAGGCCGATCTGTACCACAAGCTGGCCGAACATCAGGACTACGAACGCCGGCTGATCGCCATGATTCAGGATCGGGAAAGCCTGCTCGGCCGCCAAACCACGCTGGCGGCGCAGCAAAAACTGCAGCACGAGCTGGCGGCGCTGGAGGGGCGGCTGATGCGCTGTCGTCAGGCGTTGGCGCGCATCGAGCGCAATATCGAGCGCAAAGAAAACGGTTTTTGAAGATTTATCACAATATTTTAATGATTATTCCCGGTTGCGCGCCGGGTTCACTATACTCTGCCGGTATGCGAGTTATTCATCCCATTAATTAATAAGCGCAGGTGCTATGTCTCTGGAAAACGCCTCACCCGAACTGCAGCTGGCGGTAGACTTGATTTACCTGCTGGAATGCAACGAGATCGATCCGGCCACCGCACTGGCGGCGCTGGATATCGTCAAACGGGATTATCAGGAAAAGCTGCAGCGCGCCGGCGTCACCTCGCCCTATCTGCCCGCCGGACAGTAATCGGGGACAGCGCCGCTGTCCCTTCCGCCTTTCATTGCTTATCCGCCGCCGTCTGGTCGCCGTCGTCCGGCGACAGCGTTCTTTTCACTTCCTGCACTTCATTGCCCTGCTGGTTATGCAGATACACCTCCAGCTGATTGAAGGCAATGTCGATGCCGTTTTCCCGGCACAGGCGGTCGATTGAGCGATTCAGTTCGTCCACCGTGTAGCTGCGATCGCGCAGTTCGCGCACATAGAGCCGCAGTTCGTGATCCAGCGTGCTGGCACCGAAGTTGAGGAAGAACACCTGCGGTTCGGGATCGGTCATGACCCGCGGGTTGTCGTGCGCCGCCTGCAGCAGCACCTTTTTCACCTTGTCGAGATCGGAGCCGTAGGCCACGCCGACCTTGATCAGCACGCGAGTGATGGTGTCGGACAGCGACCAGTTAATCAGCCGTTCGGTGACGAACGCCTTGTTCGGAATGATCACCTCTTTGCGATCGAAGTCGGTAATGGTGGTGGCGCGAATGCGGATCTTGCTGACCGAACCGGAGAAGGTGCCGATGGTGATGGTATCGCCGATGCGGATCGGGCGTTCGAACAGAATGATCAGGCCGGAGACGAAGTTGGCGAAGATCTCCTGCAACCCGAAGCCCAGCCCGACCGTCAGACCGGCGGCCAGCCATTGCAGTTTGTCCCAGGAGACGCCGAGCGATCCCAGCGCAACCACGGCGCCCACGGCGGTAATCAGGTAAGTGAGCACGGTGGTGATGGCGTAAGACGCCCCCTGCCGCAGCTGCAGCCGCGACAGCACCACCACCTCCAGCAGACCAGGCAAGTTGCGGGTGAGCACGTAGGCGACGATCACTGCGGCGATCGCCACCATCATGTTGCCCAGCGTCACCGCCTGCGACACGCTGCTGCCCGCCACGGTACTGGTGTAATGCCACAGCGTGATGCTGTCCAGATAAGCGATGACCGTCACCAGATCCGACCAAATGGCATAGAAGGCGCTGGCGAAGATGGCGAACAGCACCAGGGTGGTCAGGCGCAGCGACTGCTGGTTGATCTGATCGAGCGCCAGCGGCGGCTCTTCCACCACCGGTTCACCGCCTTCGGCTCCTTCTTTCGCCACGTTTTGCCGCCGCGCCAACGCGCGCCGGTAGGCCAGACGCCGCGCCGCCACGCTCAGGCCGCGCAGCGCGGTCAGGTATACGATATTCCACAGGAAAAACAGATACAGGCTGTCTATCCAGCGGCTGGCCAGCCGCAGCGTGGTATAGAAGTAGCCGGCGAACATCAGCCCCAGCAGGATCAGCGGCGTGGCGGCCAGCGCGGTGACCACCACCAGCCGCACGGCGTGCGAGCCCTTTTCACGCCAGCTGTCGCGGCACAGCGGGAACACCAGCACCGTGAGCAGCGCCAGCGTCAGCATCACCACGATCTGGCCGATAACGTCTTCCACCAGGCGCAGCGGCGCTTTTTCGCCCAATACCGACCAGAAGATCAGCGGCTGCAGCGCCAATCCCAGCCGCAGCGTCTGCCGGCGGTAATGCGCGCACAGATTAGCGCCGAAGTTGAAATGCCGCTCGGCAATGCCGCCCGGTTTCAGCATGCGATAGCTGAAGCCGAACACCAGCCACGACAGCGCCAGCTGCTGCGACAATGCCCAGATAAAGTCGCTGATGCCGAAATCGGCGCGATACATCCAGAAACCGACGCCGAGCAGCAGCGCGGCGCCGGGCAATACCTTCAGCAAGGTCAGCGCGATAGCCTTCGGCGTGTGCAGTTGGCCGTCGCGCTTCAGTTGCCCCACATCGCTGGCCAGCTTTTGTAAATGGCCGTCGATCAGCCGGTAGCGCCAGCGCAATACCCCGATCGCCAACAGCATCGGGATCAGGAACACCAGCGCATTCAACCCGCCCTGCACCAGCTTGCCGCCGTCGAATTTGATATCTAGCCCGGCAAGCTGATCGCGCACCGCCTCCGGCATCGCCTTCAGCCACGCCAGATCGACCGGCTTGTTGCTGTTGACCCAGAAGATCTGCTGGGTCAGCGTATCCTGCAACGAACCGTAGACGCTGGTCAGCTGCTGCTGATTGATCTGCAGGTTGATCGACAGCGACAGCTGGTTGCTGAGCTGTTTGTTCAGCTGATCCAACAGCTCGCGGCGCATGTCGACGATCTCGTTCAACGCGTCGATCACTTCCGGGCCGGCCTTTTCCTTGCTTTCGGCCACCAGCTGGTTGATGTAATCCTCCCCCTTGAACAGATCGTCGCGTTGCTGATTGATATCGAACTGCTCCAGCCGCAAATCGGCGATGCGCGTGTCCATATCCGCCAACAGCGTGCCCTGCGGCAGGCTCTGCTGCTGCTGATACAGGATGCGCGACAGCACCAGGCTGCCCTTCAGCACCTGGATCTGCTCTTTCAGGTTACGCTCCGCCTGCAGCCCGCGATCGAGCCAGTTTTTGACCCGAATATTCTGCTGGAACAGGGTGTTGCTCTCTTCGGTGGCGGCAATCAGCCGCTGGCTCAGCTGGCGGTTGACGTCCAGCTGCTTGCTGACCAGCTGATCGTGCTGGATATCGGTGGCGTCTTCCGGGTTCTGCGCCTCTTTGGCGGTCTTTTCAGACAGCGTCAACCGCTTGCTGTTGACGATCTCCTGCAGCAACTGCACTGACTTATCCAGCGCGTCGATATGCGCCGTGGTGTAGTCGCGCTGCTTTTGCAGCAGATCCTGCAGCGTGGTATTGGCTTCCAGGCTCTTGCGCTGCAGCTCCAGCTGCGCATTGAGCAGCGCCTGCTCGGTGCTCAGCATCACCTGTTGACTGTTGCGCAGCGAATCTTGCCCCGGCGTCTGGCCGCTGAGCTGGCTGCGGATCTCCTGCAGGCGCTGCGAGGCGGCGTACATGGTGCTTTGTACCCGCTCGGGCTGGGTTTGCAGCGACACCAGTTGGCTGTTGTAGGTGGAGAGGCTCTCCTGCGCGCTTTGCAGCTCGTCGAGCGTTTGATACAGCCGGCTTTCCAACTGGCGCAGCGACAACGGCAACAGCGCAGCGCGCGCCGCCGCATTGTCCACCGGCTGCTTCAGCGCATCCAGTTCGGCAGTGACCTGATTGAGCTTCGCCGGCGCCTGCTGCACCTGCTGTTTAAGCTGCGCGGCGTCTTGCCGGTTGCGCTCGAGGGCGTCCAGCAGCTCCAGCGTGCGGGTTAAATCCTGTTGGGACAGCTTTTCGACCGGCGTCAGGGCTTTTTGCTTGTTCAGCGTTTCCAGCTGGCTTTGCACTTCGCTGCGCTGCGGCAGATCGCCGTTCAGCGCCGCCTGTGTCGGCAAGCTCAGCGCGCAAATCAGGAAAAGAAGTGTCGCGGCGGCGATGCGCCGTCGGCATGCGCCGACAAACGAGCGCGGCGCCAGAGAGGGCAGAGTCAACCAGCGATGCATGATTTAGCTTCGGAATCGGTTAAGAAGCCTGAAGATTATCACGACAGCCGGCAGGCAACGAACAACAAAAGCGTTGCCGGTGATGTCCCATTGTCGCGAAATCAGAAAGTCAGCACTTTCTCCGCCGCCAGCGTCCACTGCGCCAGCTCGACCAGCGTGCCGATCGCCACGCCGTCCGCCAGCGGCAAGCGGCTGACGCCGCGCGCGTCGGCGCAGGTCTTGCACAGCTTGACCGGCACCTGCTGCGCGGTGAGGATTTCCAGCATCTGCTGCAGGTGGTACCCCTCGTGCGGCTGCTGCCCGGCCAACCCGGCCACCACCGCATCGGACATCAGAAACAGCCGCAGATCGAGACTGCTCTGCTGCTCTTTCATGGCGATGGCCAACCGCAGCGCATTGAACAAGGATTCGTGGCCATAGGCGGCGCCATTGGCGATGAGAACGACTGATGACATGAAATCTCTCCTTATAAAGGCAGGGAGCCGGCGTTGGGCGGTGCTGCCGTCGGCATATCGGATCTGAGGCGCAAGGTGGGGCAAAACTGCAGCATCTCCAAAAACGCATCCACCAGCGCTTCGGCTTCGGCCCGCAAATCGAAACTTTCCGGCATAAACAGCCAGTTTTCCAGCAGGCCGGTGATATAACCGCGCAGGATGATCGCCGCGCGACGAGTGTGCAGATCGGCCGGCAATTGCCCGTGGTGAATGCAGTTGTACAGCACCGCTTCGATGCGTTCGTAACCGGCGAGGTACAGCACCTTGCGCGAATCCAGCAGCGGCATCATTTCACCGACAAACTCGCATTTGTGGAATATAATTTCCATCAACGCCCGCCTGCGGCCGTCTTCAACCGTAGACGTCAGAACGTAAATCAGAATTTCCCGGATAACCCGCAGTGGATTATCGGGAAACTTTGCCTGATACTCTGTTTCGAGCTGGTCAATTTTCGGCTCGGTAGATTCCCAAACTTCATTAAACAGGTCTACCTTATTCTTGAAGTGCCAGTAAATGGCTCCACGCGTAACCCCAGCAGCGGTGGCAATATCTGTCAGTGACGTTGCAGCAACGCCACGTTCAGAGAACTCTCTCACCGCAGCATCGAGGATTTGCTGTCGGGTTTCTTGCGCCTGCTGTTTGGTTTTTCGTGCCATGGCATTGTTATTTAGGGGGAGTGTGATTTACATACATTCGCGAATGTATGTACCATAGCACGCACATATAATTAACGCAGCAATGGGTTTTAAAGCTTGTGATCCATTGATCATTTTGAAATCGGACACTTGAGGTTTTTCTATGAACAAAAACAGAGGGTTAACGCCTCTGGCGGCCGTTCTGATGCTTTCAGGCAGCTTAGTGCTAACAGGATGTAACGATAAAGAAACCCAACAGCAAGGTGCCCAACAACAGGCACCTGAAGTGGGCGTAGTCACCTTGAAGGCCGAGCCTCTCAACATCACTACCGATCTTCCTGGCCGCACCGCTGCGTATCGTATCGCCGAAGTTCGCCCTCAGGTCAGTGGCATCATCCTGAAGCGCAACTTCGTCGAAGGCAGCGATATCAAGGCCGGGACGTCTCTGTACCAAATCGATCCCGCAACCTATCAAGCCAGCTACGACAGCGCGAAAGGCGATTTGGCCAAAGCACAGGCCAGCGCTTCCATCGCACGCGTGACGGTAAACCGCTACAAGCCATTGCTGGGTACCAGCTATATCAGTAAGCAGGACTACGACAACGCCGTCTCCACACTGCAGCAAGCGGATGCCGCCGTGGTGGCCGCCAAGGCCGCCGTGGAAACCGCGCGCATTAATCTGGCGTACACCAAAGTGACCTCCCCGATCTCCGGCCGCATCGGCAAATCTGCCGTGACCGAAGGCGCGCTGGTCAGCAACGGCCAGGCGACCGCCCTGTCCACCGTGCAGCAGCTGGATCCGATGTATGTCGACGTCACCCAGTCGAGCACCGACTTCCTGCGCCTGAAGCAAGAACTGGCCAGCGGCGCGCTGAAGCAGGAAAACGGCAAGGCCAAGGTGAAACTGATGCTGGAAAACGGCACCGAATATGCGCAGGAAGGCACGCTGGAATTCTCTGACGTCACCGTCGATGAGACCACCGGCTCCATTACCATTCGCGCCCTGTTCCCTAACCCGAACGATACGCTGTTGCCTGGCATGTTCGTGCGCGCCCGTCTGGACGAAGGCGTACGCAGCGATGCGTTGCTGGTGCCTCAACAGGGCGTCACCCGCAACCCGCGCGGCGACGCGACGGCGTTGGTGGTAGGGGCAGACAACAAAGTTGAGCTGCGCACGCTGAAGGCGGACCAGGCGATTGGCGACAAATGGCTGGTTACCGATGGCCTGAAAGCCGGCGATCGCGTGATCGTCTCCGGCCTGATGAAAGTGCATCCGGGCGCGCAGGTAAAAGTGCAGGAAGTTGACACTCAGGCGCAAAAACAGCCGCAGTCTGAAGCGCAGAAGTCATAAAAAGGAGCCTGTAATACATGGCTAAGTTCTTTATAGACCGCCCAATTTTCGCCTGGGTAATCGCCATCATCGTCATGTTGGCGGGGGTGCTTGCAATAATGAAACTGCCCATCGCGCAGTATCCCACTATTGCACCGCCGGCGGTGAGTATTTCCGCCAACTACCCGGGCGCAGATGCCAAAACGGTGCAGGATACCGTCACACAGATTATCGAACAGAACATGAACGGTATCGATAACCTGATGTACATGTCCTCCACCAGTGATTCCTCTGGTAGCGTCACCATTACCCTGACGTTTGAATCCGGCACCGATCCTGACATCGCGCAGGTTCAGGTTCAGAACAAACTGTCGTTGGCCACCCCGCTGCTGCCGCAAGAAGTTCAGCAACAGGGCCTGAAAGTAGAAAAATCCAGCAGCAGCTTCCTGATGGTGGCCGGCTTCGTTTCCGACGATCCGAACATGACGCAGGACGATATTGCGGACTACGTGGCGTCCAACATCAAGGATCCGATCAGCCGTTCGTCCGGCGTGGGTGAAGTGCAGCTGTTCGGTGCCCAGTACGCGATGCGTATCTGGCTGGATCCGAACAAGCTGAACAACTACCAGCTGACGACCACGGACGTGACCTCCGCCATCACCGAGCAGAACAACCAGATCGCCGCTGGCCAGCTGGGCGGCCTGCCGCCGGTGCCGGGGCAGCAGTTGAACGCCTCGATCATCGCGCAGACCCGTCTGACTTCGCCGGAAGAGTTCGGCAAGATCCTGCTGAAGGTGAATACCGACGGTTCCCAGGTGCGCCTGCGCGACGTCGCTCACATCGAGCGCGGCGCGGAAAGTTATGCCGTTACCGCACGTTATAACGGCAAGCCTGCCGCCGGCCTGGGTATCAAACTGGCAACCGGCGCCAACGCCTTGAACACCGCCAAAGGTGTGAAAGACGAGCTGGCCAAGATGGCGCCATTCTTCCCGCAAGGGATGAAAGTGGTTTATCCGTACGACACCACCCCGTTCGTTAAAATCTCCATCAACGAAGTGGTGAAAACGCTGATCGAAGCCATCATCCTGGTGTTCCTGGTGATGTATCTGTTCCTGCAGAACTTCCGCGCGACGCTGATCCCAACCATCGCGGTGCCGGTAGTACTGTTGGGGACCTTTGCGATACTCGCGGCGTTCGGCTTCTCGATAAACACCCTGACGATGTTCGGCATGGTGTTGGCGATCGGCCTGCTGGTAGATGACGCCATCGTGGTGGTGGAAAACGTCGAGCGCGTCATGTCCGAAGAGGGGCTGCCGCCGAAAGAAGCCACCCGTAAATCGATGGGCCAGATCCAGGGCGCGCTGGTGGGCATCGCCATGGTGCTGTCAGCGGTATTCGTGCCGATGGCGTTCTTTGGCGGCTCAACCGGCGCCATCTATCGCCAGTTCTCGATCACCATCGTGTCCGCGATGGCGCTGTCGGTGCTGGTGGCCTTGATCCTGACGCCGGCGCTGTGCGCCACCATGCTCAAACCGATCCCGAAAGGCGATCACGGGGTTAAAACAGGCTTCTTCGGCTGGTTTAACCGCATGTTCGAGAAAAGCACGCATCACTATACCGACAGCGTGGGCAACATCCTGCGCAGCACCGGCCGCTATCTGATCATCTACCTGCTGATCGTGGTTGGCATGGGCCTGCTGTTCCTGCGCCTGCCTTCCTCGTTCCTGCCGGACGAAGATCAGGGCATCCTGTTGACCATGGTGCAGTTGCCTGCCGGCGCCACCGAGTCCCGCACCAACAAAGTGCTGGAAGAAGTCTCTGACTACTTCCTGAACAAGGAAAAGGACAACGTGGTTTCGGTGTTTACCGTCGCGGGCTTCGGCTTCAACGGTAACGGCCAGAACAACGGCCTGGCATTCGTCAGCCTGAAAGACTGGGGCGAGCGGCCGGGGGCCGGGAACAAGGTAGAAGCGATCGCCGGTCGCGCCATGGGCGCCTTCTCGCAGATTAAAGAAGGCCTGGTGTTCCCGTTCAACCTGCCGGCGATTATCGAACTCGGTACCGCAACCGGCTTCGACTTCGAGCTGATTGACCAGGGCGGCCTGGGGCACGAAAAACTGACCGAAGCGCGTAACCAGCTGTTGGGCATGGTTGCTCAGCATCCGGATGTGCTGGTGGGCGTGCGCCCGAACGGCCTGGAAGATACGCCGCAGTTCAAACTGATCGTCGATCAGGAGAAAGCCAAGGCGTTGGGCGTCAGCATCACCACCATTAACAGCACGCTGAGCACCGCGCTGGGTGGCTCGTACGTCAACGACTTCATCGACCGCGGTCGTGTGAAGAAGGTGTACGTACAGGCCGAAGCGCCGTTCCGCATGCTGCCGGAAGACATCAACAAGTGGTACGTGCGCGGTACCAGCGGCCAGATGGTGCCATTCTCCGCCTTCTCTTCGGCGAAATGGGAATACGGCTCACCGCGTCTGGAACGCTATAACGGCTTGCCGTCGATGGAAATTCTGGGCCAGGCCGCACCGGGCAAGAGTACCGGTGAAGCGATGAACCTGATGGAGCAACTGGCGTCCAAACTGCCAAGCGGCATCGGTTACGACTGGACCGGCATGTCCTATCAGGAACGTCTGTCGGGCAACCAGGCGCCGGCGCTGTACGCCATCTCGATTCTGGTGGTGTTCCTGTGTCTGGCGGCGCTGTATGAAAGCTGGTCCGTGCCGTTCTCGGTCATGCTGGTATTGCCGCTGGGGGTTATCGGTGCGTTGTTGGCCGCGACGATGCGCGGCATGAACAACGACGTGTACTTCCAGGTAGGGTTGCTGACCACCATTGGTCTATCGGCGAAGAACGCCATCCTGATCGTGGAATTCGCCAAAGACCTGATGGAAAAAGAAGGCAAAGGCCTGATCGAGGCGACATTGGAAGCAGTGCGTATGCGTCTGCGTCCAATCCTGATGACGTCCCTGGCCTTCATCCTCGGGGTTCTGCCGCTGGTTATCAGCAGCGGCGCAGGCTCCGGCGCACAGAACGCGGTAGGTACCGGCGTAATGGGCGGGATGATCACCGCGACCGTATTGGCGATCTTCTTCGTACCGGTGTTCTTCGTGGTGGTTCGCCGCCGCTTCAGCAAGAAGAACGAAGACCTGGAACACAGCCACCCGGTAGAGCACCACTGATCGCTCAGTGATGTGAGCTCCACCCGATAATCGAAAAGGCCGCGCATGCGGCCTTTTTCTTTTGCTTCAGTTGCTTAATGCAAACCGTTCTCATTAATTCGCTCGTGAGTGCAATTTACGCTTGATCATGATGCCAGGTCGGCGCATAATTATTGTTATAGTATAACATTACACGAGAGAGCCATTATGAAACCCGGCATCCATCCCGATTATCGCACCGTGGTGTTCCACGACGTCAGCGCCAATGCCTACTTCAAAGTGGGATCGACCATCAAAACCGATCGCACTATCGAACTGGACGGCGAAAGCTGGCCGTATGTCACCCTCGACGTCTCTTCCGCTTCGCATCCGTATTACACCGGTAAGCAGAAAGACTATTCCAAAGAAGGCAGCACGGCGCGCTTCCAGCAGCGCTTTGGCCGCTTTATCGGCAATAAGTAACAAGGAAACCCCATGCAGGTATTGAGTTCATTGCGTTCGGCGAAAAATCGCCATCCGGATTGCAAAGTCGTGCGTCGTCGTGGCCGCATCTATGTGATCTGTAAAAGCAATCCGCGATTCAAAGCGGTACAGGGACGTAAGAAAAAGCGTTAACTCCCAAGTGTCATCTGTCGCAAAGCCCCGTTGCTGCTCAACGGGGCTTTTTTTATGGCGAGAAAGTGCCTGCAAGCTGTCCCCCACCCGCGGGCGGGGGCAGAGATTACTTCATGCTGCTCAGCAACGTGTCGACATTGTGTTTGAACGCCTGCTCATAGGTGGCCGCCGGACCACCGACGCGGGAGAGCGCTTCAGGGTACAGCTCGCCGCCCGCCTTGGCGCCGGTGGCGGCGGCAATCTGCTTCACCAGCCGCGGATCGGTCTGGTTTTCGATAAAGTAAGCGTTAACCTTCTCCTGTTTAATCTGCTTAATCAGGCTCGCCACGTCGCTGGCACTGGCTTCCGCTTCGGTGGAAAATCCGACCGGGGCGAGGAAGGTGACGCCATACTCTTGTCCAAAGTAGCCAAAGGCATCATGGCTGGTCAGCACCTTGCGTTTCTGCGGCGGCACTGCGGCGAACTGGTTTTTGGCCCACAGGTCCAGCTTTTGCAACTGCTGAATGTATTCCGCGCCGCGCTGGCGGAAATAGTTGGCGTCCTCGGGATCGGCGGCAATCAGGGCGTTCATCACATTGGTGGCGTACTGCACGCCGTTTTTCATGCTGTTCCAGGCATGGGGATCGGTAATCGGTTTGCCGTCCTCCTCCATCTGGCGGGTATTGATGCCCTGTGAAGCGGTGATCACCTGCCCTTTATAGCCCGATGCCCCGACCAGACGATCGATCCACCCTTCCAGCCCCAGGCCGCTGACGAACACCACATCGGCCTGCGCCAGCTTTTTGCCGTCCTGCGGCGAAGGCTCGAAGCTGTGCGGATCGCCATCCGGCCCCACCAGCGTGCTGACCTTGACGTGATCGCCCCCCACCTGCTTGACGATATCCCCTAAAATGGAAAAGCTGGCGACGGCGTCGACGGTCTTCGCCATCGCCAATGGGCTGGCCAGCAGAGCAGCTACCGCCAGCGATATAGGTAAACGTTTCATATTTTCTCCTTGCAAATGGCACTTCTCAACGGCGCGCAAAGGCGTAAATGCCTCCGCGCGTTCCAAACAGGATCGAGACAAAAAAGAGGATGCTGGCGCTGAGCACGATCGCCGGGCCGGCGGGAAGCGAAGCGTGATAGGACCACACCAGCCCAATCAGACTGGAAAGCGCGCCGATGCCCATCGCCGTCGCCAGCGTCTGCGGCAGATTGCGTGCCCAGAAGCGCGCGCTGGCGGCGGGCAACATCATTAACCCAACCGACATCAGGGTGCCGAGGATCTGGAATCCCGCCACCAGATTGACCACCACCAGCGCCAAAAACAGGCCGTGGATCAGCGCCAACCGGCGCGGCGCGTTAACGCGCAGGAAAGTGACGTCGAAGGATTCGATAACCAGCGCGCGGTACAGCGCCGCCAGCGCCAGCAGCGAAACCGAGGCGATAGCACCGACCATCAGCATCGCCTGCGCATCCACCGCCAGGATCGAACCGAACAACACGTGCAGCAGATCCACGCTGGAACCACGCAACGAGACCAGCGTGACCCCCAGCGCCAGTGAGCCCAGATAGAATCCGGCGAAGCTGGCGTCCTCTTTCAGCGGCGTGCGGCGGCTCACCAGGCCGGACAGCATCGCTACCGCCAGCCCGGCGATAAAGCCACCCACGCCCATCGCCACCAGCGACATGCCGGACATCAGATAGCCGATCGCCGCGCCGGGCAACACCGCGTGGGACAATGCATCCCCTACCAGACTCATGCGGCGCAGCAGCAGAAACACGCCCAGCGGGGCGGCGCTGAGCGACAACGCCAGGCACGCCATGAGCGCGCGGCGCATAAAACCGAAAGAGAGGAAAGGATCGATAAGCGCATGCCACAGCATCATGGCGCCACCGCCCGCAGATCCGGCTGCCGTTCGGCGGCGTGATACCTCGGCACCTGCTCCAGCACCCGCTCGGCCGCGCCCCAGTGGCAAGCCTGCGGCGTCAGCAACAGCGCCTGCGGAAAATGCTCGGCAACCATCGACATATCGTGCAGCACGGCGATCACCGTTCTCCCCTGCCGGTGCAGCTGCGCAATCACCTGCAGCAAAATTTGCGTGGTGGCGCTGTCGATGCCGGTAAAAGGTTCATCCAGCAGGATCAGCGGCGCCTGTTGGACCAGCAGGCGCGCAAACAACACCCGCTGCAGCTGGCCGCCGGAGAGCTCGCCCACCGGGCTGTGCGCCAGCGCACTCATGCCGACGCTCGCCAGCGCCTCATTAACCTGGCTCGCCGCATGCTTGTTCATACCGCCGAACATGCCGCTTTGCGGCCAACATCCCATCGCCACCAGATCGCTTACCGCGATCGGGAACTGCCGATCCAGCTCCGCCTGCTGCGGTAAGTAAGCTCTGCGCGGCGGCTTTCCGCCGCTGAAATTCAGGCTGCCGCCCATCGGCGGCAACAAACCGGCGAGCGTTTTCAGCAATGTCGATTTTCCGGCCCCATTGACGCCCACCACCGCGGTTAACGAGCCGGCGGTAAACTGCCCGCTCAGCGGTGGAAAAAGCGGCGTGGCGCCATAGCCTAGCACCAGCTGACGCAGGATGATCATGGCAGCGATACCGCCCAAAAGATGCCGAGCCACAGCAGAGCCAGCAGCACAACGGCCCCTGCACAACGCGCGGCGGCGGAGGTGGTGAACAACGAATTCAGTGACGGCGCGGCACCATGTCGTGAAGTGGGAATCAATGTGATGACCAAAATGATGGATAAGAGTTATAATATAACATCACAACAACTGCCGTAGCTCAAGCTATGGCGCGACAATAATGCAACGGAACGTAACAATCCCTCGCACAGCGGATCCCCCCCCCCACGCCCTTACAAAACCCAGGGATATTTCCGTTCGGTTGGAATGTTGGCGTAAGGTAAAGAACAGCGGTAAATCGAAAAATTTACCGACGAGGGCGGAAAAGGAGTAAGATAAGCAGATAACATTGTTGTTGGCCGAGATTAATGCTTGTTACCCTTGCCTGTAACCTGGACGTCAACGCACTTTCTGTTAAAAAATTAAAGAAAGTGGTTCATGACAATATTGCGGAGTTAGTGCCGGCGCTGACCAGCGGACTCAGCTTTTATTCTGAAAGCGCACGCTATGCCGAAGATTCATTAGAAATACTTGATATAGTGCAACAAGGTGACAGCGATTATTCAATGAGTTATCGTTATAAGTGGGGCATTTTTAATGCCTGCCTGGATATCAACAGCGAAGATATCATCAACGACAGCGTCCGGTTTCGAGTGACGGCGCGGGGTTTAATCTTCGACATCATTGATAACTCACGACCATCAACTGCGGATGAATTGTAAGTTTAAGTAATAACTACAGGCCAAACGCGAAAAAATGATTTATATTCATTTTACGGGAAGTTTATTTAACCACCGTTAAGCTGCCTCCGTTCATGATGTAAATCAGCTTACTCACATAGTGTTATCACACCGCAATTAAGACTTACGGAGGGGATGATATGGATGAGTATTCGCCTAAGCGACACGACATTGCTCAGCTCAAATTCTTGTGCGAAAATTTGTATGATGAAGGTATCGCTACCCTGGGAGACAGTCATCATGGGTGGGTCAACGATCCGACGTCCTCCGTCAACCTGCAGCTTAATGAGTTGATCGAACATATCGCTTCGTTTGTGATGAGTTATAAAATTAAATACATGGACGAATCTGACCTGTCGGAGTTAGTCGAAGAATATCTCGACGATACCTATACGCTGTTCAGCAGCTATGGTATCAATGATTCCGACCTGCGCCGCTGGCAAAAAACCAAGGCGAGATTATTCAGAATGTTCTCAGGAGAGGACATCTGTACGACAATGAAAACTTAGGGGATAATTATTCCCAAGCTATTTTACGGTTATTAAACTAAAGGCCACCATGACTAAAACCGACTATCTGATGCGTTTACGTAAATGCACCACGATTGATACTCTCGAACGTGTTATTGAGAAAAATAAGTACGAGCTTTCCGATGATGAACTGGAGCTGTTTTACTCAGCGGCAGATCATCGTCTGGCAGAGCTCACCATGAACAAACTGTATGACAAAATCCCCACCTCCGTTTGGAAATATGTCAGATAATCAGCCCCCAACGCGTTGAGCCGATGCTTTTATCGGCTTCAATGTTCAAGTTGAATACGTACTTTTCCTATTGACAGTAAAACTTCACTTGCGTTCCCTCTTCCGATAATAATATTGCGCGGAAACAATTTTCTTTTTTAATCGAGACAGGTTATCTCATCGCCCGCCTCACTGTGCCCGCTCCCCAGAACCGCTAATTCATTATCCAAAAGAATTGAAGGCGGGAAGAAAAGAAATGCGTGTCGCTCTGCCTGATGACAGAAATGGATAATAGATACGTGGAGGAGAGGTGGCAAAAGCGCGGATTGGCGAAACCCAAATGGGTGGGGACCCTGCCAGCTACATCCCGGCACACACGTCACCTGCTGCGGCTGCTTCCTTCCGGACCTGACCGAGTTCACAAGTTAGTGTTGCGGGAGAACCAACAGGGCCCCCATTGACGGCTTCTGTACTCCGAAGCGGTGGGCATTATCGGCGATGCCCCACCAAATAGCAAGCCAACCGGGGCCAACCGCTGTTTTCTTGCCCACCTGCATTGTGGCACACTCTTCGCCTGGATTTTGATTCGCGCAGGAACAGCAATATGCAACCAGAAGACGCCTCTTTCAGCCAGCGGGTTTTCCATATCGTGGCCGCCATTCCTTACGGCAAAGTCACCACTTACGGTGAAGTCGCCCGGCTGGCCGGCTCGCCGCGCGCCGCGCGTCAGGTTGGCGGCGTGCTGCGGCGTTTGCCGGAAGGCAGCACGCTGCCCTGGCACCGGGTGATCAACCGCCACGGACAGATCTCGCAGCAGGGGGAGGATTTTCAACGGCAACGGCAGGCACTGCTAGCGGAGGGGATAATTTTCGGCCCGCACAGCACGGTCGATTTCGAACGCTACGGCTGGCGCTGGTAAAACAAAACAGCCTTTGGCCGAAGCGCAAAGGCTGTTGATTTCATCTTGCTGTACCGCAGTAAGTTTACTGCATGGCGGTTGGCGCAGCCTGCATCGGCACGCCCTGCACCGGAACCAGCAGCAGATCGGCGCGGGTGCCGTTGCGGTTAACCACTTCCTGGATGGTGTCGGTAATGAACATCAGGCGCCCGTTGACCGTCACCGCTGCGCTCAGAATGATGCGCGCATTCGGTTGGATGTCGGACGGGTTGTACGGCAGCGTAAAGCTGAATGGCGCCTGCTGTCCTTCAGTACGCACCGCGCGCTGTGCAATCACTTTGGACGGCGCATCTGCCAGCGAAGCGTCAGAGAGGGTGACCGTCAGTACGGCGTCCGGCGGCAGCGCAATGCGCTGACGTATATTAACCGAACCTGTCACCGCCGGGCCCTGAATCTGCGTTTGCGCAGCCGCCGGGTTACCGGCCGTCTGTGTAGGCACATCGGCACTCTTTTGCGCGCATCCTGCCAGCGTGATCGTCAGTGCCGCGGCACCGCCTACGATTTGCCAGAGTTTCATGGATCGGTCTCCTTTTTTATTATCAACATGTTGGTGGCTTTCACCACCTCACCTATTAAACCTAGCACAAAACACTGATAAATCCACTTTACCCCGCCTATTAATCACTTAAACAGCCCAAGGCGTCCATGATTAAGAGCATTCTCATCGGCCCCTTAACGCAAAATGTTGACGCCGCGCCGTGATATTCCGCACACTGCGCAAAATGATTATTAGAAAGGTAACAACTTTATGAGCCAGGCATTGCAAAACCTCCTCGATCTGCTGGATCTGGAGAAAATCGAAGAAGGGTTGTTCCGCGGTCAGAGTGAAGATCTGGGGCTGCGCCAGGTGTTCGGCGGGCAGGTGGTCGGCCAGGCGTTGTACGCCGCCAAACAGACGGTGCCGGACGAACGCAGCGTGCATTCGTTCCACAGTTACTTCCTGCGCCCGGGCGACAGCAGCAAGCCTATCGTTTACGACGTGGAAACCCTGCGCGACGGCAACAGCTTCAGCGCCCGTCGCGTCAGCGCCATCCAGCACGGCAAACCTATCTTCTATATGACCGCCTCCTTCCAGAGCCCGGAAGAAGGTTTCGAGCACCAGAACCAGATGCCGGACGTGCCGCCGCCGGAAGGGCTGCTGTCTGAGTCAGAGATCGCCCAGAAGCTGGCGCATATGCTGCCGGAAAAAGTGCGCGAAAAATTTATCGGCCAGAAGCCGATCGAAATGCGCCCGGTGAAATTCCATAACCCGCTGAAAGGCAGCGTGGAAGAACCGCATCGCTACGTGTGGTTCCGCGCCAACGGCAGCATGCCGGACGATCAGCGCATCCACCAATATCTGCTGGGCTACGCGTCGGACTTTAACTTCCTGCCGACGGCGCTGCAGCCGCACGGCGTCGGCTTCCTCGAGCCGGGCATGCAGGTGGCTACCATTGACCACTCAATGTGGTTCCACCGTCCGTTCCGCATGGATGACTGGCTGCTGTACGCGGTGGAGAGCTCCTCTGCCTCCGGCGCACGTGGCTTTGTACGCGGCCAGATTTATACCCGCGACGGCGTACTGGTCGCCACCACCGTGCAGGAAGGGGTGATTCGCCAACGCGACGCCTGATCCGCAGCATAAAGAAAGGGGCGATGTTTCCATCGCCCCTTTTGGCTTCATCATTATTTTAGTCTTTAGCGCACTGCCCTGCTTTGAGCCTTACTGGTTGTAGGCGCTCTCGCCGTGGCTGTTGACGTCCAGCCCCTCGCGTTCCTGCTCCTCCGGCACTCTCAATCCAACCATGGCGCCCGCGATCTTGAAGGCGATAAAGGCGGCGACGCTCGACCACACCAGCGTGATCAGCACGCTCACCAGTTGGATCCAGACCTGATGGCCCATCGTCACCCCTTCGGCGTAACCGGTGCCGCCCAGTGAAGAGGCGGTGAACACCCCGGTCAACAGGCAGCCGACGATGCCGCACACCCCGTGCACACCGAACACGTCGCAGGTGTCGTCCACTTTCAGCCATTTTTTCAGCGTCACGACGCCCCACAGGCCGGCGACGCCGCCCACCAGACCGATGATCAACGCCCCGCCCACGCCCACGGTGCCCGCCGCCGGCGTCACTGCTACCAGCCCGGCGATCATGCCGGAGCAGGCGCCCAGCAATGAAGGCTTGCCGCGCAGCACCCACTCGGCGAAGGTCCAGGAGAGAATGGCGCCCGCAGTGGCAACCACGGTGTTGAGGAATGCCAGAGCCGCAATGCCGTTGGCCGCGCTGGCGGAACCGGCATTGAAGCCGAACCAGCCGATATACAGGATGGACGCCCCGGTAAACACCATCGGCAGGTTGTGCGGTTTGAAGGCCTCTTTACCGAAGCCGGCGCGCTTGCCAATCAGGTAGGCGCCGATCAACCCGGCGCTGGCGGCGTTGATGTGCACCACGGTGCCGCCGGCGAAGTCCAAGGCGCCGTCGGCGGCCAGGTAACCGCCGCCCCACACCATGTGCGCGATCGGCAGATAAGACAGCGTGAACCAGAGGATCGCGAAGATCAGCACCGCCGAGAAGCGAATGCGTTCGGCGAAGCCACCCACCACCAGCGCCACGGTGATACAGGCGAAGGAGGCCTGGAAGGCGACGTGGATCATTTGGCTGATGCTGCCGGTGACGCTGTCGATGCCGATGCCTTTCAGCATCGCCGTTTCGAACCCGCCGAACACCGCATTGCCCTCGCTGAACGCCAGGCTATAGCCATACAACACCCACAGCACGCAGACCAGCGCGAAGGTGACGGTGACCTGCGTCAGCATCGACAGCACGTTTTTGCCGCGCAGCAAGCCACCGTAAAACAGCGCGATGCCCGGCAGCGTCATGAACAGCACCAACGCGGTGCAGATCATCATAAAGGCGTTGTCGGCCTTATCAGCGACCGCCGGGGCGGCCAGGGCCAAAGAAGGAACCAGGGTTACCGAACTCAGGCCCAACATGGATAACAGTCTTTTCATTATCAATCCATCCCCATCACTTAACTGAGTTCGCGGTTACAGTGCCGATTCGTCGGTTTCGCCGGTGCGAATGCGGATCACACGTTGCAACTCGGCAACGAAAATTTTGCCGTCGCCGATTTTGCCTGTGTAGGCGGCTTTGCTAATCACATCAACCACTTCATCCAACTGATCGTCGGCGATGGCGATATCGATTTTGACCTTGGGCAGGAAATTGACGTTATATTCGGCGCCGCGATACAGCTCGGCGTGCCCCTTCTGGCGGCCAAAGCCCTTCACTTCGGTTACGGTCAATCCCTGAATACCCACGGAGGACAAGGCCTCGCGCACGTCCTCCAGCTTGAACGGTTTGATTACCACGGTCACCAGCTTCATATTGCCCCTCCACGAATTAAGCCCAAACTCACCCCTGGTACGCGTCATATGTAGCAAGGGCTGTGCCAAATTTTATTTTGCATGGCGATTCAGCGGATTAGCGGGCACGCGGGCGCAGCCGCGAGGCAGCACGGCACCGATACCTTGAATAGGTTAAATAATGCGCACTGATTTGGTGCGTGTCGCGTCGAAAAAGTGCAGAAAGGGGGCGTGGCCCAGATGGTTTGCCTGCTTATGGTGCGTTGGAAAGAAAGAAGGGCCGCGAGCGCGGCCCATATTCAGGCGGGTTGGCTCTCCTCGCGCACCGCTTCCGCCAACTGCTCGCCCGCCAGCTGCAGCTGATACATCTGGTAGTAGCGCCCCTGCTGCGCCAGCAGCTGTTGATGGTTGCCCTGCTCCACCGCCTGGCCGCGATGCAGCACCAGAATGGAATCGGCATCGACGATCGTCGAGAGGCGGTGAGCGATCACCACCAGCGTGGTGTGCTCGCGGATCGCACGCAGCGCGCGCTGGATAGCCTGCTCGGTGCCCGAGTCGATATTGGCGGTCGCCTCGTCGAGGATCAGGATCTGCGGCGCCTGCACCAAGACCCGCGCCATCGCCAGCAGCTGTTTCTGCCCAACCGACAGGTTATTGCCCTGCTCCCCCAGTCGGGTGTGAATACCCTGCGGGAAGCCACGCACCAGATCCGCCAACTGCACCGTTTCCAGCGCTCGCCAAACGGCGTCTTCCTCGATATTGCGCCCCAACGTGACGTTGGCCAGCACCGAATCGGCGATCACCACCGGATCCTGCTGCACCATCGCCACGCCCTGGCGCAGCGTGCGGTGCGACAAGCTGGAGATCGGGCGGCCATCGAGACGCACTTCTCCCTCGCTGACCGGGTAATAGCCCATCAGCAGGTTGGCCAAGGTGCTCTTGCCGCTGCCGGTGTGCCCGACCAGCGCCACGAAGCCGCGCGACGGCACCGACAGAGAAATATGCTGCAGCACCTTTTTGTCCGCGCGGTAAGCGAAGCTCAGATCGGTGATGTCGATGCGGCCGCCGGCCAACGGACTATCGTCGGTACCGTAACTCTGCTGGCTGCGATCCATCAGTTCGAAAATGCGTTCGCCGGCCACCACCGCCTGCTGCAGGATCGACTGTTGTGACGTCAGCTCGATCAACGGTTCGTTCAAACGCCCCAGGTAGTTGATGAAGGCATAGAGTACGCCGACGCCAATCACGCCTTCACCGCTGAAGCCGAACAACATCAGCAAACCGCACAGCACCAGCGCCGAAAACAGGCTGAGCAGCGGCCGCAGCAGGAAACCGTCGAGCCGCAGCGTCTGCATGCGCGCGAGATAGTGCGACTGGCTGGCGGCGCTCATGCGCTCGCCGAAGCGCACCTGCTGGCGGAATTGCTGGATCACGCCCATGCCGTTGATCACTTCGTTGAAGCCGTCGTTGATGTCCGCCAGATAACTGCGCACCCGGCGCACAATCGGCGTGCTGTAATATTGATAGATGCCCATCACCACGAACACCGCCGGGAAGATGCAGATAGCCACCAGCGCCATGCGCCAGTCGAGGCTGAACATCGCCACCAGCATGGCGCCGATCAGCGCGGCGCTTTTCAGCACCGTGGAGACCACCATCACGTACAGGTCCTTGATCACTTCGGTGTCGTTGGTGACGCGCGAGATCAATTGCCCGACCGGTTGCGTGTCGAAGGCGCTGAGCGGCTGGCGCAGCGCGGCGTCCATCACGTCGGTGCGCAGCCGCTGCACCACGCCTACCGCCGCCTGGTTGAACAGCAGCGCCTGGAAGTAATGCAGCGCCGCCGCCAGCAGCTCCAGCAGAATGTAGACCGCCGCCAGCCCGCCGACGATCATCAGCGGCAGTTGCCCTTTGGCGACGTAATTATCGATAAAATAGCTCACCAGGATCGGCCCGGCGACTTCCGCCGCCGCCGCCACCCACAGCATCAGCACCGCCACCCCCAACGGTTTGCGGTACGGCGAACCGTAGGCCAGCAGGCGCTTCAGCGTCGGCCACAGCTTTTGCACTTTATTCATCGGCCAACGCCTCCTCGCCGTTTTCCGGCGCTTCGTCCAGCGCCGCTTCCAGCTGCTGATAGCGGTACATATCGCGATACCAGCCCGGCTGCGCCGCCAGCGCCGCCGGATCGCCGCGCTGCGCCACGCCGCCGTGCTGCATCACCAGGATTTCGCTGGCCTCGGTTAATGCCGACAGCCGGTGTGCGCTGATGATCACCGTGCGATCTTGCCCCCAGCTGCGCAGGTTGTGCAGGATCTGGTGTTCGGTACGGCCATCCACCGCCGATAGCGCATCGTCGAGGATCAGGATCTCCGCATCCAGCAGCAGCGCGCGCGCGATGGAGATGCGCTGTTTCTGCCCGCCCGACAGCATCACGCCGCGTTCGCCCACCTCGGTGTCATAGCCCTGCGGCAGCCGCAGAATGTCCTCATGGACGCTGGCCAACCGCGCCGCCTGTTCGATCTGCGCCTGCGTCGCCCCCGGCTGGCCCAGTGCGATGTTGTTCGCCACGGTATCGGAGAACAGGAACGGCGTTTGGCTCACCACCGACAGCCGCGAACGCCAGTCGTCGAGTTTGACCTGCGGCAACGGCAGGCCGTGATAGCGGATCTGCCCTTGATCGACGTCGAACTGGCGCTGGATCAGCGACAGCAGCGTCGATTTGCCGGCCCCAGTCGGCCCGCACAGCCCCAGCATTTGCCCTGGTTTCAGCGTCAGCGCCACATCGTGCAGCGCCGGATGCGGGTTTTCCGGGTAGTGGAACGCGCGGATATCCACCTCCAGCACGCCGCGCCCGGCCGGCAACGCCTGCGGGCCATCCTGCACCGCCGGCGCCTCGTCGAGCAGGCTGCGGATGCGGCTGTAGGCCGCGCTGCCGCGCTCGACGATATTGAACATCCAGGCCAGCGCCAGCATTGGCCAGATCATCAGGCCGAGGTACATCACAAAGCTGGTCAGTTGCCCGAGCGTCAGCGAACCGTTCACTACCATCCAGCTGCCGCCGCCGATAGCCAACAGGTTAGACGCGCCGATGGCGATATAAATGGTCGGATCGAAGCGCGCATCCACCCGCGCCACGTGCATGTTCTTGGCCCCGGTCTGCGCCGCGACGTCGGCGAAACGGTTGGATTGGTGATCTTCCAGCCCGAAGGCCTTGATCATGCGGATGCTGGTCATGCTTTCCTGCGCCTGATCGTTCAGGCTGGAAAACGCCGCCTGCGCCGATTTAAAGCGCTGGTGCAACTGGTCGCCGTAATATTTGATGGCGATCGCCATCAGCGGCATCGGGATTAACGCCAACACCGTCAGCTGCCAGCTGATTTGGGTGCTCATCACCACCAGCACCACCACCCCCATCACCAGCGAATCCACCAACGTCAGCACGCCTTCACCGGCGGCGAACACCACGCGATCCACATCGTTGGTGGCGCGCGCCATCAGGTCGCCGGTGCGATGGCGCAGGTAGAACGCCGGGTTTTGTCGGCTGAGCTGGCGGTAAAAGTTTTCGCGCAGTTCGACCGCCAGCTGGTAGGAAGCGCCGAACAGCAGCACCCGCCACACATAGCGCAGCAGGTAAACGACGATCGCGGTGCCGATCATCAGCCCAAGCCAGGCCAACAGCACGCCGGTGGACATCTGTTTTTCGGTGACGCCGTCCACGATGATGCCGACCAGCTTAGGCGGCAACAGTTGCAGGATGGCGATGACGATCAGCAGCACCACCGCCCCGAGGTAGCGGCGCCACTCCCGGCGGAAGTACCAGCCGATTTGTGCAAATAATCTCACGCAGTTTGATTCCAGGATTTTATGGGATTTGTCTCTTTTTCTGCTTCAGCAGAGCAGGATACCACCGTTGAGCCGCCCGTCCGGTTAACTTTTCACTCCGGCACCGGCAGCGCAGTGGTGTATTTGATTTTTTCCATGGCAAAGCTCGAGGTGACGTCAATAAGGCCCGGTACGCCGTTCACCAGGCGCTTATAAAAGCCGTCGTAGCTTTTCATGTCCGCCACTTCGACCTGCATAAGGTAGTCGTACTCCCCCGCCATCCGGTAGAACGCCAGCACCTCGGGCATCTGGCTGGTCAGCTGCACAAACGCCTGATACCACTCGCTGCTGTGCTGCTGGGTCTTGATCAGCACGAACGCCGTCAGCCCCAGGCCGAGCTTTTCATTATCCAGCAAGGCCACCCGGCCGCGGATATAGCCTTCGTCTTCCAGACGCTTCAGGCGCTTCCAGCATGGCGTAGAGGTCAAATTAACCGCATCGGCCAGCGCCTGCAGCGACTGGGTGCAATCTTGCTGCAGCATGCACAGCAGCTTACGGTCTGTTTTATCTAACATAGCGGCCACCCGGAGAAAAATTTTCTCCCATTAGGCGATTAAACAGGGAAAATGGCAATCCTTTTTTCCCGCCGACAGGCTATGCTACGCCATAAACCAGCCCCCTATTCTGAGGCCATATCATGACAAACTCTTGGGTAAAATATGCTATCGGTGAAATAGAAGCGGATTTTCAGCGCTCCGCCGATACGCACCTGATTCGCCTGAACCTGCCGGCGTTTCCCGGCATCTGCCTGTACCTGAAAGACGAGAGCACCCACCCGACCGGCAGCCTGAAACACCGCCTGGCGCGCTCGCTGTTCCTTTATGGCCTGTGCAACGGCTGGATCACCGAGAACACCACCATCATCGAGGCCTCGTCCGGCAGCACCGCGGTGTCCGAAGCCTACTTCGCCCGTCTGATCGGCCTGCCGTTCATCGCGGTAATGCCGTCCTGCACCGCGCGCCGCAAGGTGGAACAGATCGCCTTTTACGGCGGCCGCTGTCACTTCGTCGATCATGCCGCCCAAATCTACGCTGCCTCCGAACAGCTGGCGAAAGAGCTGAACGGCCACTATATGGATCAGTTCACCTACGCCGAGCGCGCCACCGACTGGCGCGGCAACAACAACATCGCCGACAGCATCTTCCGCCAGATGGCGCGCGAACCTTTCCCGGTGCCGAAACACATCGTGATGAGCGCCGGCACCGGCGGCACCTCTGCCACGCTGGGGCGCTACATCCGCTATCAGGGGCACGACACCCAATTGACGGTGGTCGATCCGGAAAACTCGGTGTTCTATGACTGCTTCCACCACGGCGATCGCACCCTGATCGGCAGCTGCGGCAGCCGTATCGAAGGCATCGGCCGTCCGCGCGCCGAGCCGTCGTTCATCCCGTCGGTGGTCGACAACATGCTGCGCGTGCCGGATGCCGCCAGCGTCGCCACCATTCACTGGCTGGAAGGCGTGCTGGGCCGCAAGGTTGGCGCCTCTACCGGCACCAACGTTTGGGGTGCGCTGCAGTTGGCGAAGCAGATGCGGGAAAACGGCGAGCAAGGGTCGATCGTTACCCTGCTGTGCGACAGCGGCGAGCGTTATCTGGATACTTATTACAACCCGGAATGGGTCAGCAACAACATCGGCGATCTGCAGCCGTATCTCGCGCAGCTGGCGGATTTGTAACGCCAGGCTTCGGGTAAAAAAAAGCCGGGTAGTCATACCCGGCCGGCTGTAAGGAGAACCTCATTCTTCGGGGGAATAGGTGAGGCAAGGTGAACGCAGCCAATGTTGTAAATAGTGAGCCACCGCCTGTTGTTGGCAATGGCCGATAACCGGTAGCTGCGGCAGCAGGGATTTCAGCTGCGGCAGGGCGTTTCCCATCACCACGCCGTGCCCCACCGCTCCCAGCATCTCTTTGTCGTTCATCGCGTCGCCGAACGCCATGCAGTCGGCCATCGTCAGCCCCAGATGACGGCTCAGCCGCTCCAGCGCCGTGCCTTTGTTGCAACCGAGCGGCAGCACCTCCAGACAGTCGTAGGCGGAAAAGCACAGGTCTGCCTCATCGCCCAATTGCGCCCGCAGCTGCACCTGCAACGCCAGCAACTCCTCATGTGGCGCGACAAAGCACACCTTGCTGTTGCCGAACGCCGGCAGACGGCGCACATCGGCCAGTTGAAAACGAAAACCGCTCAGGTGATGCGCCCGCAGCATCTCTTCCGGCACGGGAAACTCGGTCAGCCAACCTTCGTCGCGGAATACATGCATGCTGGCGCGGGTGCGCCAATGATGATGCAGCACCTCTTCGGCCACCGCCGCCGGCAGGTCGGTGGCGTGCAGCTGTTGGCCACGGTTGTCATATACCCGCGTGCCGTTGCCGGTGATCAGGTAACCCTGCAGCCCCAGTTGCGCCATGATCGGTTGCGCATCGAGGTAGTGGCGCCCGGTGGCGAACGTCACCACCATCTCCCGCTCCACCAGCTGGTTCAGCACCGCCAGCGTTTCCGGGCCAACCCGGTGATCCGGCATCAACAGCGTGCCGTCCATATCGAAAGCTGCCAGGCGATACATAAAGACCTCATGAATGTGAACGCGATTACAATCACTGCAGTATGGGATGGTATTTGCGGAAGTAATAGTGAACAATTTGAGAAAACTGTTCCGGATTTCTGCCCATGCGCCTGGTTCACCGTCTCAGCCAATATCAACGCCTGTATCAACAGCTCGGCAGCGCGCCGGTCGCCGTGACCATCGGCGAGCTGGCGGCGATGTTCTACTGCAGCGAGCGGCACGCCCGCACGCTGGTGCAGCAGCTGCAGGATCAGGGCTGGCTGAGCTGGTATTCGCAGCCCGGCCGCGGTAAGCGCGCTCGCCTGCACTGCCTGAAAACCCCGGATGAACTGCGCGCGCAGCTGCTTCAACAGCTGCTGCAACAGGGCAATCATCAGGGAGCGCTGGAGATGGCGCAGCTCGATCCGCAGCACCTGCAGGATCTGCTCAGCCCGCACCTCGGCGGGCAATGGCAGGCCGGCAGCCCGACGCTGCGTATTCCCTATTACCGCACGCTGGAAGCGCTCGACCCGCTCACATTGACCGGCCGCGCCGAACAACATCTGGTGTCGACCCTGCACGCCGGACTGACGCGCCTGATGACCGGTAACCCGGAACCGCAGCCCGATCTGGCGCACCATTGGCAGATTAGCGATCGCGGCCTGCGCTGGCGCTTCTTTCTGCGCAGCCAGCTGCGCTGGCACAACGGCGAACCGTTGACCGGCCACCAACTGCTGCAAACGCTGGAAAAACTGCAGCGCCATCCGCGCAGCCAACCGAGCCTGGCCAACGTCACGCGCATCAGCCTGCCGCATCCGTTGTGCATTCAGTTCGATCTGCACCTGCCGGACTACTGGCTGGCCCACCGGCTGGCGGAGCTGCCTTGCCTGATGACTCACCCGGAGCTGCCGGCCATCGGCGCCGGCCCGTTCAAGCTGACACTGAATGAGCCGCAGCTGGTGCGGCTGGAACAGCACGCCGGTTATCATCTGCAGCATCCGTATCTGGATACCATCGAATACTGGATCACCCCCGATTTGCCTACCGCCGGCACCTACACCAGTTGCCAGCATCCGGTGCGCATCACCATAGGCCAGCAAGACGATTTGGCGCAGGCCCGGCCGGTGCAGCGCAGCATGAGCCTGGGCTGGTGTTATCTGGCGCTGAACCTGCGCCACGGCGTGCTGAACGAAGCCCAGGGGCAAAAGCTGCTGATGCTGATCCAGCAGTCCGGCCTGCTGAGCCATCTGCCGATCCCCAACAGCGTGATCACCCCCAGCCATGAAATGCTGCCCGGCTGGCGCATCCCCCACCAACAGGTCGAAGAGGATGTCGCCCTGCCCGCCCGGCTGACGCTGCTGTATCGGCCGCCGGTCGAGCTGGAAACGGTGACGGCCGCGCTACAGCGGTTGCTCGCGCAGCACGGCTGCGAGCTGGAAGTGCGTTACTATGCCGGCAAGCGCTGGCAAAGCGAGGAACAGATCGCCCAGGCCGATCTGCTGCTGGCGGACAACCTGATCGGCGAAGCGCCGGAGGCGACGCTGGAGAGCTGGCTGCGGCAGGATACGCTGTGGCGCGGCATCCTGACGGAAAGCCGCTGGCAGCAGCAACAGGATACGCTGCGGCAGATCCAGCAGCTGCAGGCGCAGCAACCGCGTTTCGCACGGCTGCAGGCCTATTATCAACGGCTGATGGCCGCCGCCATCATCACGCCGCTGTTCCACTACCAGTATCAGATCAGCGCGCCGCCGCGCATGCATGGCGTCACGCTGACCGCCCACGGCTGGTTCGATTTTTGCCAGGCGTGGCTGCCGCCGCCGGTGGACAACGCACCGGCCTGAGCCGAACCGCCCTGCGCCTGGCGGCCCTTTCTGCTACTATTGTCGCCGCAACGCAATTTTTATCCTGCCGCCCGAATGTGTATCGGGAGAGGCCAAAGCCCAAAAAGGTGATTTTATGAAGCGCGCGGTTGTCGTTTTCAGCGGTGGACAAGACTCCACGACCTGCTTAATCCAGGCATTGCAACAGTATGACGAAGTTCACTGCGTCACGTTCGATTACGGCCAGCGCCATCGCGCCGAGATTGAAGTGGCTCAAGAGCTGTCGGTAGCCCTCGGTGCCAAGGCGCACAAGGTGCTGGACGTAACGCTGCTCAATGAGCTGGCCGTCAGCAGCCTGACGCGGGACAATATTCCGGTTCCCACCTACGATCCCAACCAGAAAAATGCGCTGCCGAGCACCTTCGTACCGGGCCGCAACATCCTGTTCCTGACGCTGGCGGCGATCTACGCCTACCAGGTCGAAGCGGAAGCGGTGATCACCGGCGTGTGTGAAACCGATTTCTCCGGCTACCCGGATTGCCGCGACGAGTTCGTTAAAGCGCTGAACAAGGCGGTGACGCTGGGCATCGCCCGCGATATCCGCTTCGAAACGCCGCTGATGTGGCTGAACAAGGCCGAGACCTGGGCGCTGGCGGATTATTACCACCAGCTGGATCGCGTACGCCAGGATACGCTGACCTGCTACAACGGCATCAAGGGTGACGGCTGCGGCGAGTGCGCCGCCTGCAACCTGCGCGCCAATGGCCTGACGCAGTACCGGGCCAACCAGGCAGAAGTGATGGCGGCGTTGAAGCAGAAAGCCGGCCTGGCCTGAGGGCAGTGACGGCGGCAGCCTATGCCGCCCGTGAGCTTACTGCGGATTATCCTTCAGCGTGAGCGCCTCCAGGTGCTCGCGCAATTCTCCTTCGATCGGCAGCGCACGCTGCGTTTTCAGATCGACGCACACGAAAGTCAGCAGCGCGTCTGCCACCGGCGTCCCCGCCGGATCCTGCGTCACCTTTTGGCTCAGCACCCCGCTCTTGCCGTTGAGCTGCACCATCTGGCTGTCGATACGCAGCTTATCCCCCAATACCGCCGGGCTGCGGTAATTGATATTGATGTTCACCACGATGAAAGCGATGTTGTTTTCCGTCATCCAGCGGAACCCGGCTTCGTTCTCCAACCAGTCCCAACGCGCCTCTTCCAGAAACTCCAGATAGCGGGCGTTGTTAACGTGCTGGTAAACATCAAGGTGATAACCGCGAACTTTGATAAAGGTTTGCATAGGGAACGATCGCTCCTGCCTGGTGATTACAGAAAGAGGGAGCCGCGCTGGCTCCCTCGCCCGTTTGGTCAACGCGCCAAACTGGTAAGACCTGTAAAATGTAGCAGAGGAGTCACGGCCTCAGCGCCATTTTGCCACGCAGCCGCGACCGGGATCACATTTTCAGCCGGGTGCGGTTCTTCTCAAACAGCGCCGGCCCGATGCCCGGTACCTCCTGTAACTGCTCAACCTGGGTGAACGGCCCGTTCTGTTCGCGATAGCGCACGATGCCTTCCGCCTTCTTCAGGCCGACGCCGCTCAAGGCGGCGGCCAGTTGTTCGGCAGTGGCCTGATTGATGCTGACCGCCGCCTCTTCGGTTGCCTTGGTCATCACCGATTGTCCGCCATGGCTCGCCGGTGTTGAGAGCATCGGCGCCTCGTTTTTTTCCACCGCGGCGGCCGGGCCGGCCAGGCATAACAACAGCGCGGTCAGCGCGGCGTTAACGTGACGACGGTAACCGAAAAACGCTTTTTTCTCTGAATATTGCATGCTGTATCCTCCTTGTGTGTGACAGCACGGCTACCTTGCCGCGGCGGCGGATATTCAGCAATCGACAGATGTCAGATATGGAAAAGGCCGCGAAAGCGGCCTTTGTTTGTTGCACTGCGTTGCAGAAAAATGCGGCGATTACTGAGGCTGTTGCTCAGCGGCGCCCATTTTGATCTTGGCTTCTTTACGCAGGCTCGCCAGCAGCGAATCGAAGGAAACGCCGGTCGCGCCCTCTTCCATCTTGCCGACGAAGGTTTTCATTTCGTCTTCCGGCAGCGTGCCTGGCTTCACCGCATCAAGCGCAATCAGCACCACGTTGTCCTGACGATCCTGCGACATGCCGTAAACCGGTTTGCCGTCCTGCGGGTGCGGCAGCGCGAACACGCTCTCCACCAGCTGGCTGTCTTCCGGCGCGCGCGCCATCTTCTGCACGGCGCCAAAGCTCAGGCCGGCGGCTTTCATCGCTTCGTCGCCCTTGCCCTGCTTCAGCTCAACCAGCAGCTTCTCGCCCTGCAGCTTCGCTGCCTGCAGCGCCTTGTTGCGTTTCACCAGTTCCGCCACGCGGTCTTTTACCTGGTCGAACGGTTCGATGCCTTCCGGCTTGTGGCCGCTCACGCGCACCACGAAAGCGCGGTCGCCGTCTACGGTGATCACGTCGGAGTTGCTGCCCGGCGCGCCGTTCTCGCCGATCAGCGAGCCGTCGAAGATCGCCTGCACCACCGGTTTGAAGTTCAGCGCGGCAGGGATGTTGTCGCGGGTGAACCAGTCGCTTTGCGCCGCTTTCACGCCGGCCGCTTCCTCAGCCGAGGCCAAAGATTCGTTGTCGCTGGTCGCCGCTTCGCTCACCTTCTGCTGCAGCGCGTAATAGGCGTCTACCGCTTTCTCCTGCTGCACCTGCTTGGCGATGGCGTCATGCACTTCGCTCAGCGGTTTCAGTTTCTCAGGTTCGATGTCGTTCAAACGCACGATCAGGTAGCCGACAGAGGATTTCACTACGCCAGACAGCTGCCCTTTCTCGGTCAGGTTAGCCTGCTTCAGTTCGTCGGCGGTGGTTTCCGGCTCCAGCCAACCCAGCTCGCCGCCGGTGCGGCGTGAGATGATGTCGGTGGATTTTTCTTTCGCCAGGGTGGCGAAATCGGCGCCCTTCTTCAGCTCATCCAGCGCCGCGTTGGCTTCCGCCTCGGTTTTCAGCTGGATCACGCTGTAGTTTTTACGCTCCGGCTGGCCGTAGCTGCTCTTGTGCTGGTCGTAGTAAGCGTTGATGTCCTCTTCGCTCACTTTCACCTTGTCCTGCATGGACGCGGCGTCCAGCGGGATATAGCTCACCTTCACCTGCTCCGGGGCGATGAAGCTGTTCTTGTTCTGATCGTAATACGCCTTCAGTTCGTCGTCGCCGGCGCTCTGTTTCGCCTGCAGCGCTTTCAAATCGATGGTCGCCAGGCGCACGTCGCGCTCCTGCAGCACCAGCGCCGCCATGGCTTGCGATTCAGACGGCAGCACGAAACCGGACTCGCCGAAGGCCTGGATCACCTGCTGATTGACCAACTGCTGTCGCATCGACTGCGCGAAATTGTCGGCGGTGTAGCCCATGCGGCCAATCAGATCGAGATATTTGGCGTTATCGAACTGGCCGTTGGTCTGGAAGTAAGGCGCCTTGCGGATGGCGTCCTTGATCTGATCGTCGCTGACCGCCAGGCCCAGCTTCTTGGCATACTGGTCAAGCAGCATGTTGTCGATCAACTGGGACAACACCTGACGGCGCATCTGCTGCATGTAGCCTTCGTTGCCGGCCAGCGCAGAGAACTGGTCACCCAGCTGCTGCTGCATGCGGCTGCGCTCACTTTGGAAAGCCTGTTCCAACTGAGCGCGTTCGATCGTCTGACCATTTACTTTCGCAGCATAATCGCCGGAGCCGCCGATCAGGTAGTTACCCACCCCGGTCAGAACGAATGACAGGATGATCAGGGCCAGGATGATTTTGAGCACGACGTGATTGGCAGCCGCGCGTAAATTGTCCATCATAGTGTGACAACACTCCGCTGTGATGTGGATTAACAACCCTTGCGCAGGCGCGTTCCCTGCGACAAAAATAAAAAAAGCGCATCAGTCCGATGCGCCTTGTATCTTACCTTACCAGCACCGCTGCGTCAGGTGATTGTTTATTACAAAACCCTGTTACGCTAAACGGTTAGACGCTAAATCAGTTTACAGCGTCTTTCAGCGCTTTCCCTGCACGGAAGGCAGGTACTTTGGCTGCCGCGATCTTGATCTCTTTACCGGTTTGCGGGTTGCGGCCGGTACGGGCCGAACGTTCACGCACGGTAAAGGAACCGAAACCTACCAGAGCCACGTCATCCCCTGCTTTCAGGGAGTCGGTAACGGAAGCGATTACTGCGTCTAAAGCACGTCCCGCTGCCGCTTTGGAAATATCAGCACCTGCGGCAATCTTGTCGATCAGTTGTGACTTATTCACTCTATCATCCCCTCTAGAATTCTATCGTCGCACCGAAAAATCCCTACGGTTGCGACAGCGCAGCTGTTATATCAATCCCATCGAACCTTGGCAAGCCACCGACTGGGTGACAAAACGCGGGCCGACAGAGATCTAACTTAGCGGTACAAAAAAATACTGGCAAGTCCGAAATGGCTTGCCAGTATAAGTTTTATCAATGGTTTTTGCGATTCGTCACTATTTTGCCGCTACCGGCAGTGCGCCGAAGGCCGGGTTTTGCAACGCAATGTTCAAAACTTCATCGATTCGCTGCACCGGATGAATCTCCAGATCGGCGATAACATTGTCCGGAATCTCTTCCAGATCGCGCTTGTTCTCGTAAGGGATCAGCACGGTTTTGATGCCGCCGCGATGCGCCGCCAGCAGCTTCTCTTTCAGGCCGCCGATCGGCAACACCTGACCGCGCAGCGTGATCTCGCCGGTCATCGCCACATCGGCGCGTACCGGGTTGCCGGTCAGGCAGGAGACCAGCGCGGTGCACATCGCGATACCGGCGCTCGGGCCATCTTTCGGCGTCGCCCCTTCCGGCACGTGCACGTGGATGTCGCGTTTCTCGTAGAAATCGGCGTTGATGCCCAATTTCTCCGCGCGCGCGCGCACCACGGTCAGCGCCGCCTGAATCGATTCCTGCATCACTTCACCCAGAGAACCGGTGTAGGTCAGCTTGCCTTTGCCCGGCACGCAGGCGGTTTCGATGGTCAGCAAATCGCCGCCCACTTCCGTCCACGCCAGCCCGGTGACTTCGCCCACGCGGTTTTCGGTATCCGCACGGCCGTAATCGACGCGCTGCACGCCCAAGTAATCCTTCAGGTTGTCGCCGTTGATCTCGATATGCTTGCGCTTCTTGTCCATCAGCAGCGTTTTCACCGCTTTACGGCACAGTTTGGAGATTTCACGCTCCAGGCTGCGCACCCCGGCTTCGCGGGTATAGAAGCGAATAATGCCGATGATGGCGCTGTCGTCGACCGTCAACTCGCCTTTTTTCAGCGCATTGCGCTCGAGCTGCTTCGGCAGCAGGTGCTGTTTGGCGATGTTGAGCTTCTCGTCCTCGGTATAACCCGACAGGCGGATTACTTCCATACGATCCAGCAGCGGCGCAGGAATGTTCATCGAGTTCGAGGTGGCGACAAACATCACGTCGGACAGATCGTAATCCACTTCCAGGTAGTGGTCGTTGAACGCCACGTTCTGTTCCGGATCCAGCACCTCCAGCAGAGCGGAGGCCGGATCGCCGCGCATGTCGGAAGACATCTTGTCGATCTCATCCAGCAGGAACAGCGGGTTCTTCACCCCAACCTTGGCCATCTTCTGGATCAGTTTGCCCGGCATCGATCCGATGTAGGTACGACGGTGACCGCGGATTTCCGCTTCGTCACGCACGCCGCCCAGCGCCATGCGCACGTACTGGCGACCGGTCGCCTTGGCGATCGACTGCCCCAGCGAGGTTTTACCCACGCCCGGCGGCCCCACCAGACACAGGATCGGCCCCTTAATTTTGCTGACGCGGCTCTGTACCGCGAGGTACTCGAGGATGCGATCTTTCACGCGCTCCAGGCCGTAGTGATCGGTATCGAGCACTTCCTGCGCCTTGTTCAGGTCTTTTTTCACCTTGCTGCGCGCATTCCACGGCACCTGCAGCATCCAGTCGATGTAGCCGCGCACCACGGTCGCTTCCGCCGACATCGGCGACATCATCTTCAGCTTTTGCAGTTCCGCTTCGGTTTTTTCGCGCGCCTCTTTCGGCATTTTCGCCGCATCGATCTTGCGCTTCAGCGCTTCGTGCTCGTCCGGCGCGTCGTCCATCTCGCCCAGTTCTTTCTGAATCGCCTTCATCTGCTCATTCAGATAGTACTCGCGCTGGCTCTTCTCCATCTGCTTCTTGACGCGGTTACGGATGCGTTTCTCAACCTGCAGCAGGTCGATCTCCGACTCCATCATCGCCATCAGGTATTCCAGACGCTCGGTGATGTCGGACATCTCGAGCACCGACTGCTTGTCGCTGAGTTTCAGCGGCATGTGGGCGGCGATGGTGTCCGCCAGGCGCGCGGCGTCGTCGATGCTGTTGAGTGACGTCAGCACCTCCGGCGGGATTTTTTTATTCAGTTTGATATAGCCTTCAAACTGATTGATCGCGGTGCGCACCAGCACTTCCTGCTCGCGCTCGTCGATAGCCGGCGACTCAAGGTATTCCGCCTGCGCGGCGAAATGCTCACCGCTGTCGGACAGCGTAGTGATGCGTGCGCGCTGCAGCCCCTCGACCAGCACTTTTACCGTGCCGTCCGGCAGCTTCAGCATCTGCAGGATCGACGCTACGGTGCCGACCGAGAACAAGTCGTTAATGCCAGGTTCATCCGTTGAGGCCTCTTTCTGTGCCACCAGCATGATCTTCTTATCGTGATCCATTGCGGCTTCGAGGCACCGAATCGATTTTTCCCGGCCAACAAATAACGGGATCACCATGTGCGGATAAACCACCACGTCGCGCAATGGCAAAACGGGGATTTCAATGCGTTCGGAACGCTCAGGGTTCATAGAGCTCTCTCTTAGTTTAATTTCCGCCAGGTTGAGGGGGAATCTCATGAGACGCAAGCATCTAACGTTTCATAAAATCTGGTTAATGAGTATATGGGGATGAATCTCTTACATTCAACGGCAAGAATGCAGGAAAAAGAAATGGGGGATGAAATCCCCCATTTTGCTGATAACGCGCTGGTTTAACTGGCTAATTATTCGCCAGACGCCTGGGCTTCAGGCTTGCCGTAAATCAGCAGCGGTTTGGATTGGCCGGCGATCACCGACTCGTCGATCACCACTTTGTCTACGCTGTCCATCGACGGCAGATCGTACATGGTGTCGAGCAGCGCGCCTTCCACGATGGAACGCAGGCCGCGGGCGCCGGTTTTGCGCGCCATGGCTTTCTTGGCGATGGCGTTCAGCGCTTCGTCGCGGAACTCCAGCTCCACGCCTTCCAGATTGAACAGCGCCTGATACTGCTTGGTCAGGGCGTTCTTCGGCTCTTTCAGGATCTGAATCAGCGCGTCCTCGCTCAGCTCGCTCAGGGTCGCCACCACCGGCAGACGGCCGATGAACTCAGGGATCAGACCAAACTTGATCAAATCTTCCGGTTCGGCCTGCAGCAGCAGTTCGCCTTCGGTGGCCTTCTCGGACTCGCCCTTGACGGTCGCGCCGAAGCCGATGCCGGAGCCGGTGTTGACGCGTTGACCGATCACCTTATCCAAGCCGGCAAATGCGCCGCCGCAGATAAACAGGATCTTGGAAGTATCGACCTGCAGGAATTCCTGTTGCGGATGCTTGCGCCCGCCCTGCGGTGGAACCGCGGCGATGGTGCCTTCAATCAGCTTCAGCAGCGCCTGCTGCACGCCTTCACCCGAGACGTCACGCGTGATCGACGGGTTGTCAGACTTACGGGAAATCTTATCGATTTCATCGATATAAACGATGCCGCGCTGCGCTTTCTGCACGTCATAGTCACATTTTTGCAACAGCTTCTGGATAATATTTTCCACGTCCTCGCCCACGTAACCGGCTTCGGTCAGCGTGGTGGCGTCGGCCATGGTGAACGGCACGTCCAGGAAGCGCGCCAGCGTTTCCGCCAGCAGAGTCTTGCCGCTGCCGGTCGGGCCGATCAGCAAGATGTTGCTCTTGCCCAACTCGATACCGTTGCTGGTATCGCCGTTGCGCAGGCGTTTGTAGTGGTTGTACACCGCAACCGCCAGCACTTTCTTCGCCTGCTCCTGGCCGATGACGTAGTCATCCAGGTGGTGGCGAATTTCGTGTGGCGTCGGCAGCGCACTGCGCTCACGATGCGGGGCAACTTCTTTAATCTCTTCGCGAATAATGTCGTTACACAGATCGACACATTCATCGCAGATATACACTGACGGCCCGGCAATCAGCTTACGCACTTCATGCTGGCTTTTGCCGCAAAAAGAGCAGTACAGCAGCTTTCCTGAACCGTCTTTGCGCTTATCTGTCATCAGTCAAACCTCTTCTTTAGTCTTGTCCCGCAGGAAAATCACGGCGGCAGTGCGCCCAAACTCATATCGGGAACGCCGAGGGGCTACAACAGAGCGAGCCCCTGCCCACTCTGATTACTATAGTCCATCGGCGCCGCGTGGTTCTAGCTGCGGTGTGTCAGAATGCCGTCAACCAGGCCGTATTCCACGGCTTCGTCCGCGGTCATAAAGCGATCGCGCTCGGTATCGCGCTCGATCTGCTCCAGCGGCTGGCCGGTATGCTCGGCCATCAGTTCGTTCATGCGCGCTTTCACCTTGAGGATTTCACGCGCATGGATTTCGATGTCCGTCGCCTGGCCCTGGTAGCCGCCCAGCGGCTGGTGAATCATCACGCGCGAGTTCGGCAGGCAGAAACGTTTGCCTTTGGCGCCCGCGGTCAGCAGGAAGGAGCCCATCGAGCACGCCTGGCCCATACAGATGGTGCTGACGTCCGGCTTGATGAACTTCATGGTGTCGTAAATTGACATGCCCGCGGTAATTACCCCACCCGGCGAGTTGATGTAGAGGTAAATGTCTTTTTCCGGGCTTTCCGCTTCGAGGAACAACATTTGCGCCACGATCAGGTTGGCCATGTGATCTTCCACCTGGCCGGTCAGGAAAATGATGCGCTCTTTCAGCAGGCGGGAATAAATGTCGTAAGAACGCTCCCCGCGTGAAGTCTGCTCTACCACCATCGGCACCAGCGCCATGTTCGGTGCAAATTGATCTCGTTCGCCACTGTATGACATTACCGTCTCCTAATAGAAATTGCCTTGGCGGCCAGGGTGTCACCCTAATACGCCGATTCTACTTGAGAACGGCCATGATGACTATGCTCAAGCATTCGACCCGCGCCGCACGTACCCGACGGTTGTTTTATCCCGCGCACTTTGGCAAACAGCCCCAGAATCATTCTTTACAGATGGGGGGAGCCCGGCGCGATTTCAAGCCCAGAGGCCGATTTTCTCCGCTCGCCGGAAACGATGCCGTTATTCTGACCTTTATCATGCCAGCCAGTTCCCCAGGCAACAGGGTAAATATAGTGCATATTATCCCGCTTAACCTGAGATTAATCAGCAACGTGGCAAAAAGAAAAGCCCGCAACCTGAGGTTGCGGGCTTTTTCATCGTGCGCCGGTTCGCCAGGCGAAACCGGGGGCGCCGTTCATCGCGCCCGGCACGCCGGCATTACGCCTGTTGAGTCTGGTTCATCAGCTCGCTGAAGGTAGTGGCTTTTTCAGTCACTTTCGCTTTCGCCAGCAGGGCTTCAACCGCTTGCTCTTCCAGAGCCACGTTGCGCATGTTGTTCATCAGCTCTTTGTTTTTGCTGTAGAACTCGATGACTTCGCTCGGATCTTCGTAGGCGGAGGCCATTTCTTCGATCAGCGTCTTCACGCGGTCTTCGTCAGCTTTCAGATCGTTGGTGCTGATCACTTCACCCAGCAGCAGGCCAACCACTACGCGGCGTTTCGCTTGCTCTTCGAACAGTTCACGTGGCAGTTCCAGCGCTTGCTTCTCGTTGCCGCCGAAACGCTGTGCAGCCTGACGACGCAGCACGTCGATTTCGCCGTCGATCAGGGCAGCAGGCACGTCGATTTCGTTCGCGCTCACCAGGCCTTCGATCGCCTGAGACTTGATGCGGTTACGCACGGCGCCTTTCAGCTCGCGCTCCATGTTCTTGCGAACCTCGGTGCGCAGGCCGGCAACGGAACCGTCCGCCACGCCGAAACGCTTGATGAACTCTTCGGTCAGTTCCGGCAGCTCGCGCTCTTCAACTTTCTTCAGCACGATAGCGAATTTGGCCGCTTTGCCCTTCAGGTTTTCCGCGTGGTAGTCTTCCGGGAAGTTCACGTCGATGGAGAACTCTTCGCCCGCTTTGTGACCGACCAGGCCTTCTTCGAAGCCTGGGATCATGCGGCCCTGGCCCATTGCCAGCACGAAGTCGGACGCTTTGCCGCCTTCGAACTCTTCACCGTCGATAGAACCGGTGAAGTCAACGGTCACGCGATCTTCAGCTTCCGCCGCGCGATCGGTTTCTTTCCAGGTGGCCTGCTGCTTGCGCAGGGTATCCAGCATCGCGTCGACGTCTTCGTCGTTCACTTCAACTACGGGTTTTTCGACTTCGATGTTTTCCAGGCCTTTCAGCTCAACTTCTGGATACACTTCGAATTCAACGGCGAAAGTGAAGTCTTCACCTTCTTTGTACTCGCCCGGCACGTAGTTTGGTGCGCCGGCCGGATTAATCTTTTCTTTGATGATCGCGTCAACGAAGCTGCGCTGCATCGCTTCGCCCAGCACGTCCTGACGAACAGAGGCGCCGTAACGCTGTTCCACGATGTTCATCGGCACTTTGCCTTTGCGGAAGCCGTCGATACGCACGCTTTTCGCTGCGTTGATCAGCTCTTTCTTCACCGCCTGCTTGATAGTATCAGCCGGTACAGTAATAGAGAGACGGCGCCCAAGGCCTTGAGTGGTTTCTACTGAAACTTGCATCTTGTTACCTCAAAAAAATCACAGTGCTCGGTCAACTCCGTTCCAAGAACCAGGACGGCTACAGATAAGAACCGAGTTCCCTGATGACAGAAGCGTCCCGAAACCATTCCGGAAAAATAAGACGCGACATTATAGCGGCGCATGCGTGGCGAGTCGAGGAAAGCTAGGCGGCGCAGGCGCGCTAAAACTCACACTTTTGCCGATTCGATCGCCCAAAGGCCGCCAAAACAGACCGAACGTTGGCCACATTGCGCGTCGGCCGTGTCGTCGTCAAAAACAGAAACGGCCCGCAGGCCGTTTCAAAATTCGTCAGTAGTAATACCCTAATTCAAGGGCAAAGTTCCACTGATACCTGAAAATTTCCCCCTCAGGCCAGCGTGCCGGCGCCGCGGCACGGCGGCGAGGCCGGCACGGTATCCTGCAGACCTTCCCACTCTTTGAGCGTATAGGTGTGCAGCGCCAGCGCATGTACGCCGTCCGCCAGCTCCTCCGACAATACGCCGTAGATGGAGCGGTGGCGCGTCAAAAAACGTTCGCCGACGAAGCGATCGCTGACCAATACCACTTTGAAATGGCTTTCTGAACCCGCCGGAACGTTATGACGATAGCTTTCATCAACGACTTCCAGATACGCGGGCTCAAACGCCGCCCTTAACTTTGCTTCTATTTGCTCGCGAATCATAGGATCTCCTTACAACACCGGCAGAGGACCGTGCCCATCTAGTTCAATATTAGCCGGTTTTCCCCCGTTTAGACCATCGCCGGGACAAATTTCTCTTTTCTGCGGTCAAATGATGAGCGCCATCCCCGCCGCTTGGGGGATTATCCGATTGAGCGGGCCAAAAAAGCGTGTTTTTATCAACGGCAGGTAAAAATTTGTCACTCAGGCGCCTTCCGCGCTTCCACCGCACGGCGGCGATGCTATGATGTCGGCAATTTGTTGTCGGCTATCCCGCTCTGATTATTACTAAATCCATCGAGAATGAGACAGAAAACATGTTAAAGAAACTTTGTCTTCCTTTGCTGGCCGCCCTGCTGCTGGCCGGCTGCGCGACCAGCAGCAACACCCTGAACGTCACGCCGAAAATCGTTCTGCCGCAGCAGGATCCTACCCTGCAGGGCATCACTGTCAGCATCAACGGCGCGGATCAGCGCGCCGACCAGGCGCTGGCCAAGGTGAACCGCGACGGCCAGTTGGTCACGCTAACGCCATCGCGCGATCTGCGTTTCCTGCTGCAGGAAGTGCTGGAGAAACAGATGGGCGCACGCGGCTACATGATCGGTGCCGACGGCCCGGTGGCGCTGCAAATCGTCGTCAATAACCTGTACGCGGACGTCGCCGAAGGTAACCTGCGCTACAACATCACCACCAAAGCCGACATTTCGATCATCGCCCAGGCGAAGAACGGCAACAAGCAGGTGAAGAATTACCGCTCGACCTATAACGTGCAGGGCGCCTTCACGGCGACCAACGAGAAGATCACCGACGCCGTCAACTCCGTGCTGGGCGACGTGATCGCCGACATGGCTCAGGACACCAGCGTCAACGATTTCATCAAGCAAAACGCGCGCTAATCGGCGCGCCTGGCGCCGCCCGGCGGATCGGGCGGCGCAGACAGGGAACTCATGTCGAAACACTATCTGAACATCTTCACCCAGCGTAACTCCGCCATTCTGCTGCTGCTGGGCTTCGCGTCGGGTCTGCCGCTGGCATTGACCTCCGGCACGCTGCAAGCCTGGATGACCGTCGAAAATATCGATCTGAAAACCATCGGCATCTTCTCGCTGGTGGGCCAGGCCTACGTCTTCAAATTCCTCTGGTCGCCGTTCATGGACCGCTATACCCCGCCGTTTCTCGGGCGGCGGCGCGGTTGGCTGCTGATCAGCCAGCTGTTGCTGGTGGCGGCGATTGTGGCGATGGGCTTTATGCAACCCGCGCAGCACCTGTGGTGGCTGGCGGCGTTGGCGGTGCTGGTGGCGTTCTGCTCCGCCTCGCAAGATATCGTGTTCGACGCCTATAAAACCGATCTGCTGAAAGCCGAAGAACGCGGCACGGGCGCGGCGATCTCGGTGCTGGGTTATCGGCTGGCGATGCTGGTTTCCGGCGGCCTGGCGCTGTGGCTGGCGGATCGCTATTTCGGCTGGCAAGCCACCTACTGGCTGATGGCCGGATTGATGCTGATCGGCGTGGCCGCCACGCTGTTGGCGCCGGAGCCGGATGAAAGCATCCCGGCGCCGCGCACCATGGAACAGGCGGTCGTCGCGCCGCTGCGCGATTTCTTCGGCCGCAACAACGCCTGGCTGATCCTGCTGCTAATCGTGATGTACAAAATGGGCGACGCCTTCGCCGGCAGCCTGAGTACCACCTTCCTGATCCGCGGCGTGGGGTTCGACGCCGGTGAAGTCGGGCTGGTGAACAAAACCCTCGGCCTGTTCGCGACCATCGTCGGCGCCCTGTTCGGCGGCGTGCTGATGCAACGTCTCAGCCTGTTCCGCGCGCTGATGCTGTTCGGCGTCCTGCAGGCGGTCTCCAATCTCGGGTATTGGATCCTGGCGGTGACCGACAAGAGCCTGCTCACCATGGGCAGCGCCATCTTCCTCGAAAATCTGTGTGGCGGCATGGGCACCGCGGCCTTCGTGGCGCTGCTAATGACGCTGTGCAACCGGTCGTTCTCCGCCACCCAGTTCGCGCTGCTGTCGGCGCTGTCCGCCGTAGGGCGCGTCTATGTCGGCCCGATCGCCGGCTGGTTCGTTGAAGCCCACGGTTGGCCGTTGTTCTACCTGTTCTCTATCGCCGCTGCCCTGCCCGGCTTGCTGCTGCTCGGTATCTGTCGTCAGACGCTGGAGCACACCCAGCAGCATGGCAATTTTATGCCGCGCACTGAGTTTTCAGAATCTTACCGTTGGGCGCTGCGCTTACTGACGCTAGGCTGTTCGCTGTTGGGCCTGTGGTTGCTGTTGCTTATCACCAATGCGCTGGATTGGACTCAGGCCCCGCAGTTGGCCGATCGGCTGCTGCAGGTCGGCGCCGCGTTGAGCCTGCTCGGCGTCGCCATGGGCAGTACGTTGGATTACCTCGCCCTGCGCCGCACCCGTTTGGCATAATCTGACCGGCCGGTGATTTCACCGGCCGAAAAAAAAGCGATCCGGGGATATATTTATTTCGGTAAAAAAAGATAATCGGCGCGGAAATTATTTTTTTATCCGACTGCCGCACTCGGAAATAAAATTAAATTCACCTTTAAGACACAATTATTTTACATTAAATAAACCTTTTCTGCGTATTTCCCCGCCGCGCATTTCTTCGCCAAATTCATCATACCTTTAGTTTTCCTTAACATACGGGCTGCTCGTCACGATTCAGCGTGCCAACGCGTTGTTGTCATTGGTAAATTGTCACGCAGGGTTACATCTGTGACCCCCTTAACAGAAAGTGTCAACAAGCCGCTGACACTCCCTTAAGCATGTTTACAGTACTGCAACCTTCCCGTAAAATGCCCGCACACATGAAACGACAATTGAGCCTTTGTTATTGAGGTCGTTAGATGAGACTTAAGAAATACAATAAAAGTATTGGGATGCTGTCATTAATCGCAGGCACTGTATTGCTCAGTGGCTGCGATATGGTTTTGATGAATCCCAAAGGAGCAATTGGTGTTGAGCAACGGACACTGATTATCACTGCAATCGCATTGATGTTGATCGTAGTGGTGCCAGTTATCTTCATGGCGTTCGCCTTTGCCTGGAAGTATCGCGCTTCCAACAAAGACGCCAAGTACAGTCCGAACTGGGCCCACTCCAACAAGATCGAAGCGGTCGTCTGGACCATTCCTATCATTATCATCGCCATCCTTGGCACCATTACCTGGAAGACCACCCACGAACTCGATCCGTTCAAGCCGATTGTCACCGACAAGAAGCCGATGACGATCGAAGTGGTGTCGCTCGACTGGAAATGGCTGTTCATCTACCCGGAACAAGGCATTGCGACCGTTAATGAGCTGGCTTTCCCGAAAGATGTTCCAGTCGAATTCAAGATCACCTCTAACTCGGTAATGAACTCGTTCTTTATCCCGCAGTTGGGTGGACAGATTTATGCGATGGCCGGCATGCAGACCAAACTGCACCTGATCGGCAACGAAGCCGGTGCCTACAAAGGCATCTCCAGCAGCTACAGCGGCGCAGGCTTCTCCGGTATGAAATTCACCGCGATCGTTACCCCGACCGAAGGCGACTTCGATCAGTGGGTGGCCAAGGTGAAGGCATCGTCTAAAAACCTGAACACCACCGACGACTTTAACAAACTGGCAGAGCCGAGTGAAAACAACCCGGTTGAGTACTTTGCCGCTGTCAAACCGAATTTGTTCAAAGAAACAATTGCCAAATTCATGGGCGACATGGATATGCACAAGGGCGCTGGCGCGCACGAAGGCATGGACATGAGCCAAGGTATGGACATGGGTGAACATGCTGCTCACGCCGGAGCCGAGGAATAACTGATGTTGGGAAAATTAACACTTGATGCGGTTCCGTACCACGAACCGATCATCATGGTCACCGTAGCCGCAATTATTGTCGGGGGCCTGGCAGTGCTGGCGCTGCTGACGTATTTCGGTAAATGGAAGTGGCTGTGGAGCGAATGGCTGACTTCGGTCGACCATAAAAAAATTGGTATCATGTACATCATCGTGGCGATGGTCATGCTGCTGCGCGGCTTTGCCGACGCCATCATGATGCGTAGCCAGCAGGCGTTGGCGTCCGCCGGCGAAGCCGGGTTCCTGCCGCCGCACCACTACGACCAGATCTTCACCGCGCACGGCGTCATCATGATTTTCTTCATGGCGATGCCTTTCGTGGTTGGCCTGATGAACGTCGTGGTGCCGCTGCAAATCGGTGCGCGCGACGTCGCCTTCCCGTTCCTGAACTCCCTGAGCTTCTGGTTCTTCGTGGTGGGCGTGGTGCTGATCAACATCTCCCTGGGGGTCGGTGAGTTCGCTCAGACCGGTTGGCTGGCGTATCCGCCGCTGTCGGGTAAAGAGTACAGTCCTGGCGTCGGGGTCGATTACTGGATCTGGAGTCTGCAGATTTCCGGTCTGGGTACCCTGCTGACCGGCGTGAACTTCTTCGCCACCATTCTGAAGATGCGTGCCCCTGGCATGCCTATGATGAAGATGCCGGTGTTCACCTGGGCGGCGCTGTGTACCAACGTCCTGATCATCGTTTCTTTCCCAATTCTGACCGTCACCATCGCGCTGCTGACCCTGGATCGCTATCTGGGCACCCATTTCTTCACCAATGATATGGGCGGCAACATGATGATGTACATCAACCTGATTTGGGCCTGGGGTCACCCAGAGGTGTATATCCTGGTTCTGCCGGTGTTCGGCGTGTTCTCCGAAGTCACCGCGACCTTCTCCAGAAAACGCCTGTTCGGCTATACCTCACTGGTATGGGCAACCATCGCGATCACCGTTCTGTCGTTCATCGTCTGGCTGCACCACTTCTTCACCATGGGGTCCGGCGCGAACGTTAACGCCTTCTTCGGTATCGCCACCATGATCATTTCCATCCCGACCGGGGTGAAAATCTTCAACTGGCTGTTCACCATGTATCAGGGCCGCATCAAGCTCAACTCCGCAATGCTGTGGACCGTTGGCTTCATCATCACCTTCTCCGTGGGTGGTATGACCGGCGTTCTGCTGGCGGTGCCGGGCGCGAACTTCGTGCTGCACAACAGCCTGTTCCTGATCGCGCACTTCCACAACGTCATCATCGGCGGCGTGGTGTTCGGTTGCTTCGCGGGCCTGACCTACTGGTTCCCGAAATCCTTCGGCTTCACGCTGAACGAAAAATGGGGCATCCGCGCGTTCTGGTTCTGGATCATCGGCTTCTTCACCGCCTTCATGCCGCTGTACGCATTGGGCTTTATGGGCATGACCCGTCGTATCAGCCAGAACATCAACCCTGAGTTCCACCCTCTGCTGCTGGTTGCAGCCGGCGGTGCGGCGCTGATCGCCTGCGGCATCCTGTGCCAGCTGACCCAGATCTTCGTCAGTATCCGTGACCGCGAACAGAACCGCGATCTGACCGGTGACCCATGGGGTGCTCGTACTCTGGAGTGGTCAACTTCGTCTCCACCGCCGTTCTATAACTTTGCCGTAGTGCCGCAGATTCATGACCGTGACGAATTCTGGGACATGAAAGAAAAAGGTGAAGCCTATAAGAAACCGGCTAAATACGAACCGATTCATATGCCTAAGAACACCGGCGCCGGCGTTATCATCGCCTTCTTCAGCCTGGTATTCGGTTTCGCAATGATTTGGGAAATCTGGTGGATGGCTCTGGCCGGCTTCATCGGTATGATCGTTGTCTGGATCGGCAAGAGCTTCGATCACGATGTTGACTACTATGTGCAGGTTGATGAAATCGAGCGCATTGAGAACCAACACTACGAACAAATCCGTAAAGCAGGCGTGAACCATGTCAACTGAAACTCTGACCAATCATAACGCAGCCCATGCAGAGCATGGGCACCACGACGCGGGAGAGACCAAAGTCTTCGGATTCTGGATCTACCTGATGAGCGACTGTATTTTGTTTGCGAGCTTGTTCGCGACTTATGCAGTCCTGGTGAACGGGACCGCTGGCGGTCCCTCAGGCAAAGACATCTTCGACCTGAAGTTTGTTCTGGTCGAAACTTTCCTGCTGTTGTTCAGCTCCATCACCTACGGCATGGCGATGATCGCCATGAACAAGGGTAAAGTTGGCGGTGTAAACACCTGGTTGTTCCTGACCTTCCTGTTTGGTCTGGGCTTCGTGGCGATGGAAATCTATGAATTCCATCACCTGATCGCCGAAGGCTTCGGGCCGGATCGCAGCGCGTTCCTGTCCAGCTTCTTCGCGCTGGTCGGCACCCACGGTCTGCACGTGACTTCCGGCCTGATTTGGATCATCGTGCTGATGATTCAGGTGAGCAAGTTCGGCCTGACCGCGACCAACAAAACCCGCCTGATGTGCCTGAGCCTGTTCTGGCACTTCCTGGACGTGGTCTGGATCTGCGTATTTACCGTTGTCTACCTGCTGGGGGTTATGTAATGAGCCATTCATCCCATGAAACCTCTCACGGCGGCGCAAGCCACGGCAGCGTGAAGTCATACCTGATCGGCTTTATCCTGTCGATCATCCTGACGGTAATTCCATTTGCGATGGTAATGAACGGCACTGCCTCTCATTCCACCATCCTGGCGGTTGTTGTCGGTATGGCGGTTATCCAGGTGATTGTTCACCTGGTTTACTTCCTGCACATGAACACCTCATCGGAAGAGCGCTGGAACCTGGTGGCATTGCTGTTCACCGCTATGATCATCGGTATCGTTGTTGTAGGTTCACTCTGGATTATGTACAACCTCAACATCAATATGATGGTCGATTAAGAGCTGAGCTGCACGTGATGATTAAGCAATACCTGCAAGTCACTAAACCAGGAATTATTTTCGGCAATTTAATTTCTGTCGTTGGGGGATTCCTGCTCGCTTCCAAAGGGAGCATCGACTATCCCCTGTTTCTCGCCACCCTGGTGGGTGTCTCGTTGGTGGTCGCGTCGGGCTGTGTGTTTAACAACTACATCGACCGCGATATCGACAAGAAAATGGAGAGAACGAAGAATCGGGTGCTGGTAAAAGGCCTGATCGCGCCGAGTGTCACCCTGGTTTATGCGACCGTGTTGGGTATTGCGGGCTTCGCGTTGCTGTATATCGCGGCCAACCCGCTGGCCATGTGGCTGGCGGTGATGGGCTTCGTGGTTTATGTCGGCGTTTACAGCCTGTACATGAAACGCCATTCGGTCTACGGCACGCTGATCGGCAGCTTGTCGGGCGCCGCGCCGCCGGTTATCGGCTACTGCGCGGTGACCAACGAGTTCGACGCCGGCGCGTTGATCCTGCTGGCTATCTTTAGCCTGTGGCAGATGCCGCATTCTTATGCGATCGCTATCTTCCGCTTTAAAGATTACCAGGCGGCCAACATTCCGGTGCTGCCGGTGGTGAAAGGCATTTCCGTCGCCAAGAACCACATCACGGTCTACATCCTGGCATTTATGATCGCCACGCTGATGCTGACCCTGGTGGGCTACGCCGGCTACAAATACCTGATCGTCGCTGCGGCGGTGAGCGTATGGTGGCTGGGCATGGCGCTGCGCGGTTATAAAACCGAAAACGACAGCGTCTGGGCGCGCAAACTGTTCGTGTTCTCCATCGTCGCCATCACCTCGCTGAGCGTGATGATGTCGATCGACTTCAGCGCCACGGCGGCGCCTGAAGCGCTGGTGACCTACGTTTGGTAAGCCAAATCATCTGTGAATGGGCCGCTTTTGCGGCCCATTTTATTTGTCACGCCGAAAAGCGGCCAAACTGTAATATCTGTTAAACAACATTCGATTTACCCCCCCTGCCCCGCACACTAAAATGACGCAGCTTTACAGAAATCATGCCATCAGGCGCTGTCTCAACGTCTGATGGCATGGTTTTTACCGAGGTTTGATGTGAACGATAATTCAATGACCCCGCAGGAGCGCCGCGCTACCTGGGGATTGGGCACCGTATTCTCCCTGCGCATGCTCGGCATGTTTATGGTATTGCCGGTGCTGACCACCTACGGCATGGCGCTCAACGGCGCCAGCGAAGCGCTGATCGGCATCGCCATCGGCATCTACGGCCTGGCGCAGGCGGTGTTTCAGATCCCGTTCGGTCTGGTGTCCGATCGCATCGGCCGTAAGCCGCTGATCGTCGGCGGCCTGCTGATCTTTGCCCTCGGCAGCGTGATCGCCGCCGCGACCGACTCTATCTGGGGTGTGATCCTCGGCCGCGCGTTGCAAGGCTCCGGCGCGATCGCCGCCGCGGTAATGGCGCTGCTCTCCGATCTGACCCGCGAGCAGAACCGCACCAAAGCGATGGCGTTCATCGGCGTCAGCTTCGGCATCACCTTCGCCATCGCCATGGTTCTGGGCCCTATAATTACCCACGCCTTCGGCCTGCATGCGCTGTTCTGGATGATCGCCGTGCTGGCGCTGGCCGGCATCGCCATCACATTGGCGGTGGTGCCTTCCGCCGATACTCACCTGTTGAACCGCGAGTCCAGCATCGTGCGCGGCAGTTTCCGCAAAGTGCTGAGCAACTCGCGCCTGCTGAAGCTCAACTTCGGCATCATGTGTCTGCATATCCTGCTGATGTCGAGCTTCGTGGCGCTGCCGCTGGCGATGGAGAAAGCCGGGCTGGCGGCCAGCGAACACTGGATCGTCTACCTGGTGACCATGCTGGTGTCGTTCGCCGCCGTGGTGCCTTTCATCATCTATGCCGAAAAATATCGCCGCATGAAGCAGGTGTTTATGGGCTGCGTGGCGGTGCTGTTTTGCGCCGAAGTGCTGCTGTGGCTCTCCGGCGCGCACCTGTGGGGCATCATCGCCGGCGTGCAGCTGTTCTTCATGGCCTTCAACGTGATGGAAGCCATTCTGCCTTCGCTGATCAGCAAAGAATCACCGGCCGGCTATAAGGGCACCGCGATGGGGGTCTACTCCACCAGCCAGTTTATCGGCGTAGCGATCGGCGGCAGCCTCGGCGGCTGGCTGTACGGTTTGCAGGGGGCAGGCCTGGTGTTTATCGCCGGCGCGGTATTGGCCGCCGTTTGGTTCCTGGTCAGCAGCACCATGAAAGAGCCGCCGTATGTCAGCAGCCTGCGCATTACGCTGTCTGAACTGGCGGTGAAGGATTCGGCGCTGGAAAGCCGCCTGAAGGCGCAGCCCGGCGTGGCCGAGGCGATCGTGGTGCCGGAGGAGCGCAGCGCCTACGTCAAGGTGGATACCAAGCAGACCAATCGCGGTCAACTGGAAGCGCTGGTCAATTCGCTGTAAAGAATCAGGGCCGGCAATGCCGGCCCCGTCGAGATTAATCGCGGAAGTTCTTGAACTGGAACGGCTGCCCCAGATCGCCGCCGCGCACCAGCGCCATCACGCTCTGCAAATCGTCGCGTGACTTGCCGGTCACCCGCACTTCTTCGCCCTGGATCTGCGCCTGCACCTTCAGCTTGCTGTCTTTGATCAGCTTGACGATTTTCTTCGCTACAGAGGTTTCAATCCCCTGCTTCAGCTTGGCTTCCACGCTGTAGGTTTTACCGCTGTGGGTAAACTCTTCCGGGATCTCCAGCGCGGCGCCGTCGATGCTGCGCTTGCTCAGCTTTTCGCGCAGAATGTCGAGCAGCTGCTGCACCTGGAAATCAGACTCGGTGGCAACCTTGATGCTTTGATTCTTCTCGTTTAGCTCAAAGCTGGCCGGCACGTTGCGAAAATCCCAGCGGGTGCCGAGATCGCGGGTGGCGTTCTCAACGGCGTTACGCACTTCCTGCATATCAATTTCGGAAACGATGTCGAAAGATGGCATACTTCTTCCTCCTGAATGAGTGCCTAATAGCTTAGGCGATTTTGATGCCGAGCATGATAACCGCTTTGCCGCCTCAGACAAAATCTGCTGAACGCACGCAGGGATAGCGCTTCAGGCTGCCATAAAGCCTATAGTTAGATCACGGTAATTGAGCGGTATTCCCGTGTTTCCAAGGAGACTGAATGAAAATAACCATTCTTGGTTGCGGCGCGCTCGGACAACTGTGGCTCTCCCGGCTGTATCAGCAGGGCCACGATGTACAGGGATGGCTAAGAGTGCCGCAGCCTTTTTGCGCCGTGAACGTGATCGAGCCGGAAGGCGTCTCGTTTAATCGCAATTTGCCCACCAACGATCCTGAGCACCTCGCGCAGAGCGAGCTGCTGCTGGTGACGCTGAAAGCCTGGCAGGTCTCCAGCGCGGTCAGTGCGCTGCTGCCGAAGCTGAACCCTCAGTGCGCCATTTTGCTGCTGCACAACGGCATGGGTACCCAGGAGGAGCTGCCGCAAAACGGCCAGCCCATCCTGCAGGGCACCACCACCCACGCCGCGCGCCACGAAGGCAGCACCATTATTCACGTCGCCACCGGCATCACCCACATCGGCCCCACCTCACCGGCCGCCCAGCATCTCAGCCACCTGGCGGAAGTGCTGCATCAGGCGCTGCCCGACGTCGCCTGGCACAACAACATCGCCTCGGCCAACTGGCGCAAGCTGGCGGTCAACTGCGTGATCAACCCGCTGACGGCGCTGTACGGCTGCCGCAACGGCGATCTGCAGCGCTACCCGGAGCAGATCGAAACGCTGTGTCGTGAAGTCGCCAGCGTGATGGCGATGGAGGGCTACCACACCTCCTGCGAAGGCCTGATGCAATATGTGATGGACGTGATCCACAGCACCGCCGACAACGTTTCGTCGATGCTGCAGGATATCCGCAGCCAGCGGCATACCGAGATCGACTACATCACCGGCTACCTGCTGCGCCGTGCGCGCAGTCACGGCCTCACGCTGCCGGAGAATGCGCGGCTGTTTGAATTGATTAAACGAAAGGAAAATGAATATGAGCGTATCGGCGCTGGTTTGCCTGGCACCTGGTAGCGAAGAAACCGAAGCCGTCACCACCATCGATCTGCTGGTGCGGGCGGGCGTTAAAGTCACTACCGCCAGCGTCGCCGGTGACGGCGAGCTGACTATCGTTTGTTCGCGCGGCGTCAAGCTGCTGGCAGACGCGCCGCTGGTGGCGATCGTCGATGAGCCTTTCGACGCCATCGTGCTGCCCGGCGGCCTGAAGGGGGCGGAATGCTTCCGCGACAGCCCGTTGCTGGTGGAAAAAGTGCGGCAGATGCACCTGCAGGGGAATATCGTCGCCGCCATCTGTGCGGCGCCGGCGCTGGTGCTGCAGCACCACGATCTGTTCCCGGTCGGCAACATGACCGGCTTCCCGGGCCTGAAAGACCAGATACCGGCGGATAAATGGATGGAACGCCGTGTGGTGTACGACGCACGCGTCAAGCTGCTCACCAGCCAGGGGCCGGGCACCGCGATGGAGTTCGCGCTGAAGCTGATCGATCTGCTGCTCGGCAAGGCCAAAGCGGCGGAGATCGCCGCGCAGCTGGTGCTGATCCCCGGGATGTACGATTTCCGCGACTGAGCGGCTTGCCGATAAAAAAAGGGCTGAACACCGGTTCAGCCCCTCTCGTTTACGCCGCTGCCCGCGTTACGGGCGATAAACCTTCACGTTGCTGAAGCCCTGCTCCAGCAGGTACAGCGCCTGCAGGCGGCTCATTACGCCGCGCTCGCAGTACAGCAGATAGGTTTTGCTCTGATCCAGATCGCCGAACTGAGTGCTCAGCTTGTAGAACGGCAGCGCTTTCACTTCAACCTGTTCCAGCTGCAGCGGCTTCTCTTCCTGCTCGTCGTTGGAACGGATATCCAGGATCACCTCGTCGGCGCCGAAGGCCGCGACGGTTTCCACTTCGGTCACCTGCTCCTGCGCCTGCTCGGCGATAGAGCGGATATCGACGTTCTTCGCTTCGCTCACCACCCGATCGAGAATGCTGAAATCGAAGTGGCTCTCTTCCTCTTCGATCTTGGCCTTGACGGCTTTCACCGTCGGGCTCTTCGAAATCACGCCGCAGTATTCCGGCATGGTTTTGGCGAAGTCTTCGGTGCCGATTTCGCGCGCCAGCTTGATGATGTGCTCTTTATCGTGCGAAATCAGCGGGCGCAGGATCAGGGTGTCGGACGCGTTATCGATCAGGCGCAGGTTGGTCAGCGTCTGGCTGGACACCTGCCCCAGCGCTTCACCGGTCACCAGCGCCTGCACGCCATAGCGTTCGGCCACTTGCGAAGCGGCGCGCACCATCATGCGCTTGAGCACCACGCCCATCTGGCCGTCGTCGACCTTCTCCAGGATCTCGCCCACCACCGGCTCGAAGTCGATGGCGACGAAGCGCACCTTGTGCGAGCTGGCGAAACGGTTCCACAGGTAGTGCGCCACCTGCTTCACGCCAATCTCGTGCGCGGCGCCGCCCAGGTTAAAGAAGCAGAAGTGCACGCGGCAGCCGCGACGCATCAGCATATAGCTGGACACGCCCGAGTCGAAACCGCCGGAAATCAGCGACATCACGTCTTCCTGAGTGCCGACCGGATAACCGCCGATGCCTTCGAGACGGCGTTTGACCAGCATCAGCTTGTCGTCTTCAATCTCCAGGTTTACCGTGACCTGCGGTCGGGTCAGGTTAACGCGCGCGCTGTCGATATGCTGGTTCAGGCCGCCGCCGACGTAACGCTCCACGTCCTGCGAATTGAACGCCTGCTTGCCGCGACGCTTGACGCGCACGCAGAAGGTTTTGCCTTCCAGCTGGGCGCGGTAGGCTTCCAGCGTCTGCTCGAAGATGTGGTGGGTATCGGTATAAGCGCGATCTTCCACTTCCAGAATATGGTGGATGCCGGGAATGCGCGTCAGCGCGTCGGCGATGATCGGCCGCTGGTTTTCATCTTTGGCGCGAACTTCGATATGATCCCAGTGACGGACGACCGCCAGCGTTTCATCATACTGCTTCAGGACGTTGCGAATATTGGTCGAGAGAATCTTGATAAAGCGCAAGCGCACAGATTGGCTCTTGATGGTGATTTCCGGGAACAATTTAATGATAAACTTCATGGCGGTCTTTGTTGTCAGATAAGAATTACGGCGCGGAGTATATCACCATATCGCCGTGCTCTGCGCACAAAACCACACATGAGCGCCATGATTTGCTAATCAAGATCCGCTAGGATAGGCTCTGGCGCCACGGTTCACATGATGACGTAAAAAGAAAATTATGCCGAAAAAACCAGCACAATCAGCCAGTACAGAGCAAACAGCCAGCTTTGAAAGCGCCCTCGGCGAGCTGGAAAGCATCGTGACGCGTCTGGAGTCGGGCGAACTGCCGCTGGAAGACGCGCTGAACGAATTCGAACGCGGCGTGCAGCTGGCGCGCCAAGGCCAGCAGAAACTGCAACAGGCGGAACAGCGTGTGCAGATACTTCTTAACGACAGCGCCGACGATGCGGCGCTGGCGCCTTTCACACCAGATGCCGAGTAACCGACATGTCTGAGATCGCCCCATCGGCCGCTTTTGCCGATCAACTGCAGATTTTCCGCCAGCGCGCCGATCGCGCGCTGCTGGACTTCATCGCCCCGCTGCCGTTCAACGACGGCAACATGGTGGCGGCGATGCGTCACGGCGCCTTGCTGGGCGGCAAGCGTCTGCGTCCGTTCCTGGTGTACACCACCGGCCAGATGTTCGGCGTGTCGCTGAGCAACCTGGACGCGCCGGCGGCGGCGGTGGAATGCATCCACGCCTACTCGCTGATCCATGACGATCTGCCGGCGATGGACGACGACGATCTGCGCCGTGGCCAGCCGACCTGTCACATTAAATTCGGCGAAGCCAACGCGATCCTGGCCGGCGATGCGCTGCAAACGCTGGCGTTTTCGATCCTGGCCGATGCCGAAATGCCCGACGTGGCGCTGCGCGATCGGCTGGCGATGGTTTCCGAACTGGCGAGCGCCAGCGGCGTAGCCGGCATGTGCGGCGGCCAATCGCTGGATCTGGAAGCCGAAGGCAAGCGCGTCGATCTGCAGGCCCTGGAGCAGATCCACCGCCACAAAACCGGCGCGCTGATCCGCGCCGCGGTGCGCCTGGGCGCGCTGAGCGCCGGCGAAGCAGGGCGAGCGGCGCTGCCGCAGCTGGATCGTTACGCCGCTGCGGTTGGCCTGGCGTTCCAGGTGCAGGATGACATTTTGGACGTTGTCGGCGAGACTGAAAAGATCGGCAAGCGCCAGGGCGCGGACCAACAACACGGAAAGAGTACCTACCCGGCGTTACTCGGGCTTGACAGCGCGAAAGCAAAAGCGTGGGATCTCTATCAGGAAGCATTAGCTGCATTAGACACTTTGGCAGCGCAATCTTATAACACAGCGCCATTGCGAGCGTTAGCCAGCTTCATTATTGAACGCGACAATTAACGTGTGACGTTAACTCCTCTGATATGAGTATCGAATGAGTCTTGATATAGCCAAATACCCAACCCTGGCGCTAGCGGAAAACCCCGAGGAACTCCGCTCACTGCCCAAAGAGAGCTTGCCGAAGCTGTGCGATGAGCTGCGGCAATACCTGCTGAACAGCGTCAGTCGTTCCAGCGGCCACTTTGCCTCCGGGCTGGGTACCGTCGAACTGACGGTGGCGTTGCATTTCGTCTACAACACGCCGTTCGATCATCTGGTGTGGGACGTCGGCCATCAGGCCTACCCGCACAAAATTCTGACCGGCCGCCGCGATCGGATCGCCACTATCCGGCAAAAGAACGGCCTGCACCCCTTCCCGTGGCGCGCCGAAAGCGAATACGACGTGCTGTCGGTCGGCCATTCGTCGACCTCGATCAGCGCCGGCCTCGGCATGGCGGTGGCGGCAGAGCGTGAAGGCAAAGGCCGCCGCACGGTGTGCGTGATCGGCGATGGCGCCATCACCGCCGGCATGGCGTTCGAAGCGATGAACCACGCCGGCGACATCAATCCGGACATGCTGGTGGTGCTGAACGACAACGAGATGTCGATCTCGGAAAACGTCGGCGCGCTGAACAACCATCTGGCGCAGCTGCTGTCCGGCAAGCTTTACTCCACCCTGCGCGAAGGCGGCAAGAAAGTGCTGGCCGGCGTGCCGCCGATCAAGGAGCTGGTGAAACGCACCGAAGAGCACCTGAAAGGCATGGTGGTGCCAGGCACGCTGTTCGAAGAGCTGGGCTTCAACTACATCGGCCCGGTAGACGGGCACGACGTACAGGGCCTGGTCGCCACGTTGAAAAACATGCGCGATCTGAAAGGCCCGCAGCTGTTGCACATCATGACCAAGAAAGGCCGCGGTTACGCGCCGGCGGAGAAGGATCCGATCAGCTTCCACGCGGTGCCGAAGTTCGATCCCGCCAGCGGCACGCTGCCGAAAAGCGCCGGCGGTCTGCCGACCTATTCGAAAATCTTCGGCGACTGGCTGTGTGAAACCGCCGCCAAAGACAGCTCGCTGATGGCAATCACGCCGGCGATGCGCGAAGGCTCCGGCATGGTGCAGTTCTCGCGCGACTATCCGCAGCAATATTTCGATGTGGCGATCGCCGAGCAGCACGCGGTCACCTTCGCCGCCGGGCTGGCGATCGGCGGCTACAAGCCGGTGGTGGCGATCTACTCCACCTTCCTGCAACGCGCCTACGATCAGTTGATCCATGACGTGGCGATCCAAAACCTGCCGGTGATGTTCGCCATCGATCGCGGCGGCATCGTCGGCGCCGACGGCCAGACCCACCAGGGGGCGTTCGATCTGTCGTTCATGCGCTGCATCCCGACCATGGTGATCATGACGCCGAGCGACGAAAACGAATGCCGCCAGATGCTGTATACCGGCTATCACTACAACGACGGCCCGAGCGCCGTGCGCTATCCGCGCGGCACCGGCACCGGCGCGGCGCTGGAGCCGCTCAGCCTGCTGCCGATCGGCAAAGGCGTGGTGCGTCGCCAGGGGGAGAAGATCGCCATTCTCAACTTCGGCACCCTGCTGCCGGAGGCCGCTGCGGCGGCGGAAGCGCTCAACGCCACGCTGGTCGACATGCGCTTCGTCAAACCGCTGGACGAGCAGCTGGTGCTCGAACTGGCCGCCAGCCATGAAACGCTGGTCACGCTGGAAGAGAACGCCATCATGGGCGGCGCCGGCAGCGGCGTCAACGAACTGCTGATGGCCAAACGCCGTCCGGTGCCGGTGCTGAACCTCGGCCTGCCGGACAGCTTCGTCTCGCAGGGCACCCAGGAAGAGCTGCGCGCCGATCTGGGGCTGGACGCCGCCGGCATTCAGCGCCAAATCGAAACCTGGCTGGCGCAGTAATCGCCGCCCGCGCCTGAAAAAACGCCTCCGCTCCCGGGGGCGTTTTCGTTTCCGCCCTCCGGGATCCGCGCTACAGTTACTGTCTGAGCTGTGAATGGGAGGCAAACATGAAGTACCTGAAACTGGGCAACACCGATCTGAACGTCTCACGCATCTGCCTGGGTTGCATGACCTACGGCGAACCGAACCGCGGCAATCACGCCTGGACGCTGCCGGAAGAGAGCAGCCGCCCGCTGCTGAAACAGGCGCTGGAAGCCGGCATCAACTTTTTCGACACCGCCAACAGCTATTCCGACGGCAGCAGCGAGGAGATCCTCGGCCGGGCGCTGCGCGACTATGCACGCCGCGAAGACGTGGTGGTCGCCACCAAGGTCTATTTCCCGCTGAGCAACCTGGAGCGCGGTTTGTCGCGCGCCAAGATCATGCAGTCCATCGACGACAGCCTGCGGCGCCTGGGCACTGACTATGTCGATTTGCTGCAAATCCACCGCTGGGATTACGAAACGCCGCTGGAAGAGACGCTGGAGGCACTGCACGAGGTGGTGAAAGCCGGTAAGGCGCGTTACATCGGCGCCTCTTCCATGTACGCCTGGCAGTTCGCCAAAGCGCTGTACACCGCCGATCTGCACGGCTGGACGCGCTTCGTCAGCATGCAGGATCAATACAACCTGATCCAGCGCGAAGAAGAGCGCGAGATGCACCCGCTGTGCGCCGCCGAAGGCATCGCCGTGCTGCCGTGGAGCCCGCTGGCGCGCGGCCGCCTGACCCGCCCCTGGGGCGAAACCACCGCGCGGCTGGTCTCCGACCAGTTCGGCAAAAGCCTGTACGAGGAAACTGAAGGCATCGACGCCATCATCGCCGAACGCGTCGCCAGCCTCGCCGAAGAACGCGGCGTTTCACGCGCGCAGATCGCGCTGGCCTGGCTGCTGAACAAGCCGGCGGTCAGCGCACCGATCGTTGGCGCCTCGCGCAGCGAGCAGTTGGATGACGCCATCGCCGCGGTCGATTTGAGTCTGTCGCCGCAAGAGGTGGCGGAACTGGAGACGGCTTACGTGCCGCATCGGGTGACGGGGTTTGAATAAAGAGTAGCGGGCGCGAAACGCCGCGCCCGTCTGTCAGAACAGCCCGATCGGCCAGTGGTGGCCAATCAGGTAGATGATACCGGCGGACAGCACGCCGGCGATGATATCGTCGACCATGATGCCCATGCCGCCATGCACGTTGCGGTCGAACCAGCGGATCGGCCACGGCTTCCACATATCCAGAATGCGGAAGATGACGAAACCGGCGGCGACCCAGCGCCAGTCGTTGACCGGCAGCGCCATCAGCGTGATCCACATGCCGACGAACTCATCCCAGACGATGCTGCCGTGATCGTGCACCTTCATGTCTTTTGCCGTGCGGTGGCAAATATAGACGCCGATACAGATGCTGAACATCACCGCCAGCGAGTAGAGCTGCCATGGCAGCTGGATCAGCAGCAGCCAGAACGGGATCGCCGCCAGCGATCCCATGGTGCCCGGCATCACCGGCGACAAACCGCTGCCAAAACCGGTGGCCAGCAGGTGCCACGGATTGCTCATCCGCAGCCGACGCTTGGCTTCATCCATGAGTGCCCGGCTCCGCATTGAAATGATCGAACCCGGCCCAGTCCAGCTCTACCGCTTCGTCGTTGCGATAATAGCGGATGCCTTCAGACAGCGGACCAATTTGGCCGATGCAGGTGTAGTCGGCGCCGAGGTGGCTCAGCGCCACTTCCAACGCGCCGCGGTTGATCTCCGGTACGGTGAAGCACAGCTCGTAATCTTCGCCGCCCGCCAGCGCCCAACGCAGCGCCTGCTCGGCATCCGCGTGGCTGCTCAGCGCCTGCGACATCGGCAGCTCGTCCAGCACGATGCGTGCGCCACAGTCGCTGGCCTTCAGGATGTGTTTCAGATCGGAGATCAGGCCGTCGGAGATGTCGATCGCCGAGCTGGCCAGGTCGCGCAGCGCCTGCCCCTGCAACACCCGCGGCTGCGGGCGCAGATGGCGAGCGATCAGGTAATCGCGCGCCGCCGCCTCCGGCACCGCCAGACGATCCTGCAGAATCGCCAGACCGGCGGCGCTGTCGCCCAGCGTGCCGGTCACGTAGATCCAGTCGCCGATGCGCGCGCCGCTGCGGGTTAACGCCCGGCCGGCCGGGATCAGCCCCTGAATGGTCAAGGTCATGCTCAGCGGGCCGCGCGTGGTATCACCGCCGATCAGCTGCATGCCGTAATAGTTGAGCTGATCAAACAGGCTGTCGCTGAAGGCCTTCAGCCAGGGCTCATTCACCTCCGGCAGGGTCAGGGCCAGTGAAAGCCACGCCGGATCGGCGCCCATCGCCGCCAGATCGCTCAGATTGACCGCCAGCGCTTTATAACCGAGATCGGCCGGATCGATGTCCGGTAAGAAGTGCACGCCCGCCACCAACGTATCGGTACTGACGGCCACCAGCTGTTTTTCCGGCACTGCCAGCAGTGCGCAGTCATCTCCAATGCCCAACTGTACATCCCGGCGCACGCGCTTAAACCGGTCAAAATAGCGGGCAATGAGGTCAAATTCACCGCATGCCATATCGATATTCCACGAGAAGAAATTAAGGCCGGGAATGCCGGCCTTAATGTTTTACTTTTTCTTGCGAAGGGTTGGCGCCACTTTATCCAGCACCCCGTTCACAAACTTGTGGCTGTCTTCCGCGCCGAAGGTTTTCGCCAGCTCGATCGCTTCGTTGATCGCCACCTTGTAAGGGACATCCTCGCGCATTTTCAGTTCAAACAGCGCGACGCGCAGCACTGCGCGCTCCACCTGGCCCAGCTCTTCGAGCTGACGCGACAGGTATGGCGCCATCAGTTCGTCCAGCATACCTGCATTCACTGCCGCGCCGGACAGCAACTCGCGAAAATAGGCGACGTCAACATCTTTGACATCCTGCTCCGTCAGGAACTGGTGTTCAACATCGGCAAGGTCGTTTTTAGACAACTGCCAAGAGTAAAGCGCTTGAACAGCGCACTCACGAGCGCGGCGACGAGCAGCAGGTTTCACGGAATTCCCCTTAACTAAATTCAGGCTTTAATAGCTTTGATAACATTAATCATTTCAAGTGCGGTCAACGCGGCTTCAGCGCCCTTGTTGCCCGCTTTGGTGCCGGCGCGTTCGATCGCCTGTTCGATGCTTTCGGTGGTCAGCACGCCAAAGGCAACCGGGATTTCGGCATTCATCGCAACGTTGCCGATGCCGGAGCTGGCTTCGCCCGCCACATATTCGAAGTGCGCGGTGCCCCCACGGATAACGGTGCCCAGCGCGATAACCGCGTCGTATTTGCCGGTTTTGGCCAATACGCTCGCCGTCAACGGCAGCTCGTAAGCGCCCGGGACCCAGACAACGGTGATGTTGTCGTCAGCAACCTGACCAATGCGTTTCAGCGCGTCGATGGCGCCTTCCAGCAGGCTGTCGTTGATGAAATTGTTAAAACGTGCAATTGCGATCGCCACACGGGCATTTGGAGTAGCAACAACACCTTCGATAACTTTCATGGGCTTTCCTTAAAAATGGGTTCAATACCCCGCAGGGGGGCGGATTCTATCATATTCTTTCATCGCCTGCGCGGCGCTTTTGTAAAACCGGCGCGCAGGCGCGAGATTCAGTGTTTCGCCCGCAGGCACAAACGCAGATCGGGGCCGACCTGGCGCACGTCGCTAAAGACGAATTCCGGCGCGTCGGCCAACCGCTCCAGGCCCGGCAGGTGGCACAGGCCACGGCCATTATCGCCCAACAGTTTCGGCGCGATGTACAAAATGAGCTCATCCACCAGGCCGGCCTGCAGCAGCGCGCCAGCCAGCGATGCGCCCGCCTCCACCCAGATTGAATTCACCTGGCGCTTGGCCAACAGCATCATCATCACCACCAGATCGACGCCGCCGCCGTGCGCCGGGCAGATAAACTGCTCAACGTCTTGCGGCCAGGCCTGTTCATCCGCCTGCAGGCGCGCCAGCCAGGTGGCGCCCGGCTGCTGCACCACGCGGTGCTGCGGGGTAATGCGGTTTTGGCTGTCGAGCAGGATGCGCAGCGGCTGACGCAGATTTTCGCGCGGATAGAGGCGCTGGGTCTCGGCATCCAACTCATCCCAACGCACCGTCAGCGACGGATCGTCCGCCAGCACGGTGGCGCTGGTGCTGAGGATCGCGGCGCTCTGCGCGCGCAGGCGCTGCACGTCCTGACGCGCTTCGGGTGAGGTGATCCACTGGCTCTCGCCGGAGGCCATCGCCGTGCGCCCGTCCAGCGACGCGCCCAGCTTCAGTTGCACATAGGGGAAACCGGTGCGCATGCGTTTGAGGAAGCCCAGGTTGACCGCTTCGGCTTCGGCCAGCATCAGGCCATGACGCACCTCGACGCCGGCCTGCTGCAGCTTGTACAGCCCGCGCCCCGCCACCTGCGGATTGGGATCTTGCATCGCCGCGACCACTCGCGTTACGCCGGCGGCCACCAGCGCATCGGCGCAGGGCGGCGTGCGGCCGTGATGGCTGCACGGCTCGAGCGTGACATAGGCGGTGGCGCCGCGCGCCTTGTCGCCCGCCATACGCAGCGCGTGCACTTCCGCGTGCGGCTCGCCGGCGCGCAAGTGATAGCCTTCACCGACAATTTCGCCGTCGCGCACGATAACGCAGCCGACGTTCGGATTGGGCGCGGTGGTGAAACGCCCCAGGCGCGCCAGTTCGAAGGCGCGCGCCATATAAAATTCGTCGTGATGCATGAAAGATCCTTTAGTCTTGCAGGCGGGCGATCTCTTCGCCGAACTCGCGCACGTCTTCGAAGCTGCGGTATACCGACGCAAAGCGAATGTAGGCCACCTTATCCAGCTTTTTCAACGCGTCCATCACCAGATTGCCGACTAACTTGGTCGGCACTTCGCGTTCGCCGGTGGCGCGCAGTTGGGATTTGATATGGTTAAGGGCGTTTTCCACGTCGTCCGAGCTTACCGGGCGCTTTTCCAGCGCTTTCAGCATGCCGCGGCGCAGTTTGTCTTCGTTGAACGGCTCGCGCACCTCATCGCTTTTAATCACTCGCGGCATCACCAACTCGGCCACCTCGAAGGTGGTGAAGCGTTCATTGCACACCAGACACTGGCGGCGGCGGCGCACTTGCGAACCGTCCCCCACCAGGCGGGAATCAATGACTTTGGTATCAACGGCGGCGCAGAAAGGGCAATGCATAACACGTCCTGATAAACGTTTTTATAGATAAATGCAGTTTACCCCGAAGTGCAGCCACAACAAAGGGCGGCGGCCATTTGTTGCGACACGCAGCCGGGAAGCGGCGCCGATATGACTTTCCCCTCCGGGCGGACTAAGCTGATAACAGGAGATTCAGCATAGGAAATCGCCGTCATGACAACCTGTTACCCCAAAATCGCCCTGCTCGCCGCCGCCGTGTTGCTGGCAGGCTGTGCGCACAACGCCGCCGTCCCTCAACTGCACCATCAGGTCGCCGCGCTGAACCAGAAAGTGAGCGTGCTGACCGATCAAACCACCGCGCTGGAGCGGCAGAATATGCTCAATCAGCACTCCGACAACGGCGTCTACCTGCTGCCGGCGGCCCGAAGCGCCGCCCGTTTGCAAAGCGGCATCGGCGAGCTGAGCGTTTCGCTGAGCCACATCAAGAGCGAAGCCAACGGCACGCAGGCGCAGCTGCATGTGCGCACCCTCTCACAGGCCACGCTGCCGCCGTTCAACGCGGTGGTGGAATGGGGCCAACTGGACGACGCCACCGGGCGGCCGTTGACCGCCGAGGCGCTGTCGCAACCGATCGCCAGCGCCGACTCGCTGCTGCCGAAACCCGGCCAGGACTTTGAGCTGCGCTTCAGCGGCCTGACGCCGGAACAGCTGGGCTATATCCGTCTGCACAGTCTGGTTTCGACCGCCCAACCGGCGGTGGTGCAGCAACACTGAAAACTCGAGGCAAAAAAAAGGAGCGCCGGCGGCGCTCCTTCTCATTTCGCTGAATACTGCGGCGGTTAAGGCAGAATCGAAGGCTGATCCGCGCCCTCTTTTTCCACTTTTTGCTGCAGCATGTGCTCGCGTTTCATCCCCAGTTTCAACGCCAGCGCGGACGCGACGTAGATGGAGGAGACGGTACCGATCGACACGCCGATCAGCATCGCCAGCGAGAAGCCTTGCAGCATCGCGCCGCCGAAGATGTACAGCATCAGCACCACCATCAGGGTGGTCCCGGAGGTCATCAGCGTACGGCTCAGCGTCTGGGTCAACGACACGTTCATGATCTCGTAAGGCGTGCCGCGGCGGATCTTGCGGAAGTTCTCACGAATACGGTCGGAGACCACGATGCTGTCGTTCAGCGAGTAACCGATAACCGACATCAGGGAAGCGACGATGGTCAGGTCAATCTCGATGTGGAACAGCGACAGCACGCCCAGCGTGATGATCACGTCGTGCGCCAGCGCGATAACCGCCCCCAGCGCCAGGCGCCATTCGAAGCGGAAACCAACGTAGATCAGGATACAGATCAACGCCACCAGCAGCGCCATGCCGCCGGTTTGCGCCAGTTCGCTGCCCACGCTCGGGCCGACGAACTCGATACGCTTCACGGTGGCGTTTTTATCCACCGAGTCGTTGATCACGCCGATCACCTTATTGCCCAGTTCCTGGCCTGCGGTGCCGGTCGCCGGTGGCATGCGCACCATCACGTCGCGGCTGCTGCCGAAGTTCTGGATAATCGGATCCTGGAACCCGGCCTTCTCCAGCGTATCGCGCATCAGGTCGAGGTTAGCCGGCTTCTCCAGGTTGATTTCAATCACCGTACCGCCGGTGAAATCCAGACCCCAGTTAAAGCCGCGCACCGACATGGTGACGATCGACGCGACCAACAGCAGCAACGAGATGCCGAAGGCCAAATAGTCCCAGCGCATAAAGTCGTAGACTTTACGGCCGTAGTTGAGTTGCTCAACAGTATAATCCTGTGCCACAACGCACTCCTCAGATAGACAGCTTGTTAATGCGTTTGCCGCCGTAAAGCAGGTTGACGATGGCACGGGTACCGACAATCGCGGTGAACATGGACGTCGCCACACCGATAGCGGTGGTGATCGCAAAGCCTTTGATCGAACCGGTGCCCACTGCGTACAGGATGACCGCGGTGATCAGGGTGGTGATGTTGGCGTCGACGATACTGGAGAACGCGCCTTTATAGCCCTCATGGATCGCCTGCTGAACGGACCGGCCGTTCTTCAGCTCCTCCTTGATACGTTCGTTAATCAGTACGTTGGCGTCAACCGCCACCGCCAGCGTCAACACGATCCCGGCAATACCCGGCATGGTCAGCGTCGCTCCCGGTAATAGGGACATCACGCCGACGATCAGCACCAGGTTGGCGACCAGCGCCGTGGTGGCGATCACGCCGAACTTACGGTACCAGACCACCATGAAGACGATGGACGCCACCAGGCCCCACAGACAGGCTTCCAGACCTTGAGTGATGTTCTGCTGACCCAGGGTTGGACCGATGGTGCGCTCTTCAACGATCTGAATCGGCGCGATCAGCGCACCCGCACGCAGCAGCAGCGAAAGCTGACGCGCTTCGTTCGGGTTGCCGATGCCGGTGATGCGGAAGCTGTTGCCCAGACGCGACTGAATGTTCGCCACGTTGATCACTTCTTCCTGTTTCACCAGCACCGCACGGCCGTTGGCGTCTTTCTTGCCGCTGTCCTTATACTCCACGAACAGGGTCGCCATCGGCTTGCCGATGTTATCCTTGGTGAAGTTGGACATCGACGTGCCGCCGGCGCTGTCCAGCGAGATGTTAACCTGCGGCTGGTTGTATTCGTCGGTGCTCGAGGTGGAGTCGGTGATGTGGTCACCGGTCAGGATCACGCGCTTGTACAGCACGATCGGCTGGCCGTCACGGGTGTATTTCACCTCGGAGTCGCCCGGCACGCGGCCGTTGGCCGCCGCAGTGGCGTCCGCATTGGTGTTCACCAGACGGAACTCCAGGGTCGCGGTGGCGCCCAGAATTTCTTTGGCGCGCGCGGTGTCCTGAATGCCCGGCAGCTCAACCACGATGCGGTCGGCGCCCTGGCGCTGCACCAGCGGTTCGGCGACGCCGAGCTGGTTGACGCGGTTACGCAGGATAGTGATGTTCTGCTGTACGGCGTATTCGCGCGCTTCGCTCAGACGGGCGTCCGTCAGGTTGGCTTTCATGGTGTTGGCGCCGTTGGCGGACAGCACCAGATCGCGCTGACGCGGGCCGATGTAGCTGATGGCCTGGTCACGGGCCGCATCGTCGCGGAAGCGAACTTCCACGCCGTTGTTGTCCAGCTTGCGGATAGACGCGTAAGGAATGCCCTTCTCACGCAACTCGCTGCGCAGGGTATCCATGGTCTGTTCCTGCAGCTTGCTCAACGCGGTGTCCATGTCCACTTCCATCAGGAAGTGCACGCCGCCGCGCAGGTCCAGGCCGAGTTTCATCGGCTCTGCGCCCAGCATGGCCAGCCAGGTCGGCGTGGCCGGCGCCAGGTTCAGCGCCACGACGAATTTGTCACCCAGCTCGGTCACCAGCGCTTCGCGGGCGCGCAGCTGAACGTCAGGATCTTTAAAGCGAGCCAGGATGGCGCCATTTTCCAGCGCAATCGACTTGCTCGCGATGTTGTCTTTTTCTAATACGGTACGGACCTGGTCCAGCGTAGTTTCACTGGCGGCGACGCCGCGCGCGCCAGTGATTTGTACGGCCGGATCCTCACCGTAGATGTTGGGAAGCGCATAAAGCAGACCGACGAGGATCACGACGATCAACATCAGATACTTCCACAAAGGATAACGGTTTAGCACGGCAATTCCCTTCGGGAAAAAAGATTACAGGGCCTTCATGGTACCTTTCGGCAGAACGGCCGCCACGAAGTCACGCTTGATCATCACTTCCGTGGTGTCGTTCAGCGCGATGGCGATGATGCCGGTGTCGGCCACTTTGGTCACGCGACCGATCAGGCCGCCGGTGGTCAGCACTTCGTCGCCTTTACCGATGGAGTCCATCAGCTTCTTGTGATCTTTCGCGCGTTTCTGCTGTGGGCGCAGGATCATGAAGTAGAAGATCAGGCCGAACACCACCAGCATAATGATCAGAGAGTACGGGCTTCCCTGAGCCGGAGCCCCTGCGGATGCGACGGCGTCAGAAATGAAAAAGCTCATTGAAATTCCCTCATTAAGTTATCAATTATTAGATCAAGCGTTTAAAGGCGGAATCGGCTTGCCGATCCGACCATAGAAATCCGCAACAAACTGCTCTAATTTACCCTCTTCGATAGCCTGGCGTAAACCCGCCATCAGGCGCTGGTAGTGACGCAGGTTATGAATCGTGTTCAGTCGAGCACCCAATATTTCGTTGCAACGGTCGAGATGGTGCAAGTAGGCGCGGCTGTAATGGCGACAAGTGTAGCAATCACAGTCCTTATCCAGCGGAGAAGTATCATCCTTGTGCTTGGCATTACGGATTTTTACCACACCGTCAGTCACGAACAAATGGCCGTTGCGGGCGTTGCGGGTCGGCATGACGCAATCGAACATGTCGATGCCGCGGCGCACGCCTTCCACCAAATCTTCCGGCTTGCCGACGCCCATCAAATAGCGTGGCTTATCTTCCGGAATTTGCGGGCAAACGTGTTCAAGAATGCGATGCATATCCTCTTTCGGCTCGCCTACAGCCAAGCCGCCCACAGCGTACCCGTCAAAGCCGATATCCACCAGCCCTTTGACGGAAACATCACGTAAATCTTCGTAAACGCCGCCCTGAATGATGCCGAACAGCGCATTTTTATTTTCCAGTTCGTCGAAACGCTTGCGGCTGCGCTCCGCCCAGCGCAGCGACATTTCCATCGAACGCTTGGCGTAGTCCCAGTCGGCCGGGTATGGCGTGCATTCGTCGAAGATCATCACGATGTCGGAGCCCAGGTCATACTGGATCTCCATCGATTTTTCCGGGCTCAGGAACACCTTGTCGCCGTTGATCGGGTTGCGGAAGTACACGCCTTCCTCTTTGATCTTGCGCATCGCCCCCAGGCTGAACACCTGGAAACCGCCGGAGTCGGTGAGGATCGGACCTGGCCACTGCATGAAGTCGTGCAGATCGCCGTGCAGTTTCATGATCTCCTGGCCCGGGCGCAGCCACAGGTGGAAGGTGTTGCCCAGCAGGATCTGCGCGCCGGTCTCTTTCACTTCTTCCGGCGTCATGCCCTTGACCGTACCGTAGGTACCGACCGGCATAAAGGCCGGGGTTTCCACCACGCCGCGGTCGAAAATCAGGCGGCCGCGGCGAGCGCGGCCATCGGTAGTTTGTAGTTCGTACTTCACAAAGCCTCCAGCATCAGAGAAACAGTCTGATGTCGTTGAAACGGGGCCGCGCCGTGCGCGCAGCCCGGGAATTTAGCCGCCGACGGATTCGTTTTCCGCCTGCGGATTACGGCTGATGAACATCGCATCGCCGTAGCTGAAAAAGCGATACTGCTCGGCTACCGCCTGCTGATAGGCGTTCATGGTATTTTTATAGCCGGCGAAGGCCGACACCAGCATGATCAGGGTAGATTCCGGCAGGTGGAAGTTGGTCACCAGCGCGTCGATCACCTGGTAGTGATAGCCCGGATAGATAAAGATGCTGGTGTCGCCGAAGAACGGCGCAATCAGCGCCTCTTTGCTGGCCGCCGCGGCGCTTTCCAGCGAACGCACCGAGGTGGTGCCCACCGCCACCACGCGCTTGCCGCGCGCTTTGCAGGCCAGCACCGCATCCACGACCTCCTGCGGCACTTCGGCGTATTCGGCGTGCATCACGTGATCTTCGATAGTTTCCACGCGCACCGGCTGGAAGGTGCCGGCACCGACGTGCAGCGTCACGAACGCCATTTCCACGCCCTTGGCGCGCAGCGCCGCCAGCAGCGGTTCGTCGAAGTGCAGGCCGGCGGTCGGCGCGGCGACCGCGCCCGGCTTCTCGCTATAAACCGTCTGATACAGCTCGCGGTCGGCGTCTTCATCCGGGCGAGCGATATACGGCGGCAGCGGCATATGGCCGGCCGCGTTGAGAATGGTGAATACGTCACGCTCGTCGTTGAAACGCAGCTCGAACAGCGTCTCATGGCGCGCCACCATGGTGGCGGCGATGCTCTCGTCATCCCCCAGCAGCAGCTCGGCGCCCGGCTTCGGCGCTTTCGACGCGCGCACGTGCGCCAGCACGCGATGGTCGTCCAGCACGCGCTCCACCAGCACTTCAATCTTGCCGCCGCTGACCTTGCGGCCGAACATCCGCGCCGGGATCACGCGGGTATTGTTGAACACCAGCAGATCGCCGGCCTCCAGCTTGTCCAGCAGATCGGTGAATACACCATGCGTCAGCGCCCCGCTCGGCCCGTCCAGCTGCAGCAGGCGGCATGCGCTGCGCTCGGCCTGGGGATAATGGGCAATCAGGGATTCGGGAAGTTCAAACGAAAAATCAGCGACGCGCATGGGTATTCACTTCTTCAATTTAGGGCTGGTTGGTAAAAAACAGGCGGCCTAGTCTAAAGCCGGGGGCGGTCAGCGGCAAGAAATAAGGAGGATTTGCCTGACTTCAGGTATAGTTGAGGGATGAATTTTCTCGCTCATCTTCACCTGGCCATGCTGGCGGACAGCTCGCTGCTGGGCAACCTGCTGGCCGACTTCGTGCGCGGCAACCCCGCCGCCGACTACCAGCCCGATGTGGTGGCCGGCATCATGATGCACCGCCGCGTCGACGTGTTGACCGATAGCCTGCCGCAGGTCAAAGCCTGCCGCGACTATTTCAGCGCCCCCTACCGCCGCGTGGCGCCGATCACCCTCGACGTGGTGTGGGACCATTTTTTGGCGCGCCACTGGCAGCAGCTGGAGCCCTCGCGCGATCTGCACCAGTTTACCCAGGAAGCCCGCAGCCAGATCGAACCTTACCTGCCGCTCACGCCGCCGCGTTTTCAGAACCTGAACGGCTATCTGTGGCCGGAGCGCTGGCTGGAACGCTACGCCGAATTGCCGTTCATCGCCCGAGTGTTGCAGGGCATGGCCAGCCGCCGCCCGCGCCTCGAAGCGCTGGCCGGCTCGTTCGCCGATGTCGAACAACATTATCATCAGCTTGAAACACAATTCTGGCAGTTTTATCCGCAAATGATGCGGCAGGCGAAGGAAAAAACGCTCTGAGGTCAAGCCCAAGCGTTTGAAATTGCTGCGCCTTGCAAGAATTTACGTTTTGCCGCTTGCCCTTTTGTGGGAAAAGGTTATTTTTAAAGCTCGATAAAATATATCAACGACTTTGATAGGTGAAAGCTATCTCATCGATTGGTCTTTTACCCTTTATTCACCAAGTCACGGCCCCTATACTGGCCCTTGCTTTTACATCCACCCTTTAACACCTATTACAGGAGTAATTATGGTCCTGGTAACTCGTCAAGCCCCTGACTTCACTGCAGCTGCCGTACTGGGTAGCGGCGAAATCGTTGAAAACTTCAACCTGAAGAAGCACCTGAACGGCAAACCAGCCGTGCTGTTCTTCTGGCCAATGGACTTCACCTTCGTATGCCCTTCCGAGCTGATCGCTTTCGATCACCGCTATGAAGAGTTCCAGAAGCGTGGCGTTGAAGTGGTTGGCGTTTCCTTCGACTCAGAATTCGTTCACAACGCATGGCGTAAAACCCCTGTCGACAAAGGCGGCATCGGTGAAGTGAAATACGCAATGGTTGCTGACGTTAAGCGTGAAATCCAGAAAGCTTACGGCATCGAACACCCGGAAGCCGGCGTTGCGCTGCGCGGCTCCTTCCTGATCGACAAAGACGGCATCGTACGTGCTCAGGTGGTTAACGACCTGCCAATCGGCCGTAACATCGACGAAATGATCCGTACCGTTGACGCGCTGCAATTCCACGAAGAGCACGGTGAAGTGTGCCCGGCTCAGTGGGAAAAAGGCAAAGCAGGTATGGGCGCTTCCCCAGACGGCGTGGCAAAATACCTGTCTGAAAACGCTGCCAAGCTGTAATTTCAGCCTGATAGTGAATCAACCGGCCCCCGCGGCCGGTTTTTTTATGCTCCATTTTGGGGCAGCCCGCCCGCCTTCAGTGCTTTATTTCCCTGTTTCCGCTCACATTTCCCACCCTGTTCACCGCGCGTACGCCCATCTGCGGCTACTATCAATAACGCTGGCTCGCGCTTTGCAAGCGAGTAACGGCAAGCAAACACAACACAATAAAAAACTGACAGGGTAGGAATAACTATGTTTTTACAGAAATGGAGCAAACCCCTGACCATGGCGGCGCTGCTGGTCAGCGGCAGCCTGTACGCGGCATCCAACCCAGCGGTGGAGGCCCAAAACGGCATGGTGGTCACCTCGCAGCATCTGGCCTCGCAGGTCGGGGTGGATATCCTGAAAATGGGCGGCAACGCCATCGACGCCGCCGTGGCGGTCGGCTATGCGCAGGCGGTGGTTAACCCCTGCTGCGGCAACATCGGCGGCGGCGGCTTTATGACCGTCCACCTAGCGGACGGCACCGATACCTTCATCAACTTCCGCGAAACCGCGCCGGCGGCGGCCAGCGCCAACATGTATCTGGACGCCGACGGCAAGGTGAAAAAAGACGCCAGCCTGTACGGCTATCTGGCGGCGGGCGTGCCGGGCACCGTGCTGGGGATGGAAACCGCGCGTGAGAAGTACGGCAAGCTGAGCCGCGAACAGGTGCTGGCGCCGGCGATCAAGCTGGCGCGCGAAGGTTTTGTGCTGACCCGCGCCGACACCGATATCCTCGACACCACCATCGCACGCTTCAAGCAGGATCCCGAATCGGCCAAAATCTTCCTGCGCCCGGACGGCAGTCCGCTGCAGCCGGGGGATAAACTGGTGCAAACCGATCTGGCCAACACGCTGGAGGCCATCGCCAAAGGCGGAACCGACGCCTTCTATAAAGGCAAGATCCCGCAGGCGGTGGAGGCGGCAGCCAAACAGGGCGGCGGCATTTTGACGGCGGCCGACTTCGCCAACTACAAAGTCACCGAAACGCCGCCGATCACCTGCAGCTATCGCGGCTACAAGTTCGTGTCGGCGCCGCCTCCCAGCTCCGGCGGCGTGACGCTGTGCGAAATCCTCAACGTGGTGGAAGGCTATGATCTGAAAAGCATGGGCTTCAACTCGGCGGCGGCCATTCACACCATGACCGAAGCGATGCGTCATGCCTACATGGATCGCAACACCTACCTGGGCGACCCGGAATTCATCAAGAACCCGATCGACCGGCTGGTGAGCAAGAGCTACGCCGAGCAGATCCGCAAGAAAATCGTCGCGGACAAGGCCACGCCGTCGGAAAACGTGCAGCCCGGCATGGAGCCGCATGAGAAGCCGGAAACCACCCACTATTCGATTGTCGATCACGACGGCAACGCGGTCTCCACCACCTATACCGTCAACGGCCGCTTCGGCGCTGTCGTCATCGCACCGGGCACCGGCTTCTTCCTCAATGACGAGATGGACGACTTTACGGTGAAAGTGGGCGAGAAAAACCTGTACGGGCTGGTGCAGGGCACCGCCAACAGCATTGCCCCCGGTAAGCGCCCACTATCGTCGATGAGCCCGACACTGGTGACCAAGGACAACAAGATCTTTATGGTGCTGGGCTCGCCGGGCGGTTCGCGCATTATCACCATCACCCTGCAGACCGCGTTGAACGTGATCGACCACGGCATGGCGCCGCAGGAAGCGGTAGACGCGCCGCGCATCCATCACCAATGGTTGCCGGATGAGGTGTACTACGAACAGCGCGGCGTTTCCGCCGATACGCTGAAGCTGCTGAGCGGCATGGGTTATAAGATGGTCGAGCAAACGCCGTGGGGCGCCGCCGAACTGATTCTGGTCGGTTTACCGGGCGCGGCGGGCGTCAGCCCGGCCAACTCCGGCAACGATTCGGCAGTTTCCGGTAAAGTGCGTGAAGGCTACCTGTACGGCGCCAACGACGTGCGCCGTCCGGCAGGCTCCGCGGTCGGTTACTGATGTAAATACCCACTCACCTTAATCGCGGGGGCGTTTCTGCCCCCGCACTCCCTTTAGCCCTCGCAGCGCCATACGGTGGCCGACTCTTCCGCCAACTGCAGGCGCAACCCGCCCGCCGTTTCGCTCAACTCTCCCCGCCCTTCCACACGCCGCCACGGGCCACGCGCCAACAGCGGGTTATGCGGCAGCTGCGCCTGGCCGCTGCCGTCGCGCTGCAGCGCCACCAGCACCTGCTCCTGCTGATACAGACGCACGAACACCAGCGTTTCGCCGCTGGCGTACAGCACCTGACAGCCGCCGCGGCGCAAGGCCAGGCTCTGTTTACGCAGCGCCGCCATGCGCTGGAACAGCGCCAGCAGCGGCCGATCCCAGTCGCCGACGTCCCACGGGAACGGCTTGCGGCAGAACGGATCGTTGCCGCCGTCCAACCCAATCTCATCGCCATAATAGAGGCAAGGCACACCGATCCAGCTCAGCAGCCACACCGCCGCCATCTGCATGCGCGCCGCGTTCCCCTGCAACAGCGTGAGGAAACGCGCGGTATCGTGGCTGTCCAGCTGATTGAACTGGATCAGCTGGCGGCTGTGCGGCAGCCCGGCGCGGTAACCGTCCATCCACTGCGCGCACCCGGCGGCGTCCAGCCGCACCGGGTGGTAGGCCACGTCCAGCCCCGCTAAAAACGCCCGCACCGGCAGCGCGAATCCCATGTAGTTCATCGCCGCATCCTCCACGCCGGCGTGCAGCCAGCGGCGCGCGTCGCCGAAGTGCTCGCCCAAGACATAGGCCTGCGGATTCTCCTGCTTCACCGCCTGATAGATGCCCGCCAGGTGGCGCAGATTGCCGGTGGCGCCGCCGTTCTCCCCCAGCATATGCACCACGTCCAGCCGCCAGCCGTCGATGCTGTACGGCGGGCGCAGCCAGTGACGCACCACGCTGCCTTCGCCCTGATAAATCGCTTCCGCCACCTGCGGCTCGGCGAAGTTGAGCTTCGGCAGGCTGGCGTTGCCCTTCCAGTCGAGCGCGCGGCCGTCCGGGTAGAAGTTGAACCAGCCGCGATACGGCGAATCGGGGTGGTGACAGGCGCCGTTTTCGCCCTGACGATGGCGGTCAAACCACGGGTGCGAATCGCCGGTGTGGTTGAATACCCCGTCCAGCACCAGTTTCATGCCCACATTGTGAGTGCTTACTCGCAAACGCTGCAGCGCCGCGTTGCCGCCGAAGTGCGGATCGACCTGGTAATAGTCCTCGGTATCGTACTTATGCACGCTCGGCGCGGTAAAAATCGGGTTCAGGTACAACGCCGTCACGCCCAGCTGCTGCAGGTACGGCAGTTTGCCGCTGATGCCGTCCAGATCGCCGCCGTAAAAGGTCGAGGCGGCGTGGCGATCCTCCAACGGGTGCTGCCAGTCGCGCCGAATTACCTCGGCGCCGGCCGCATGATGGCGATAGCTGCCGCTCTGGATGCCGTGCTCGCCGCCGCTGCTGGCGAAGCGATCGGGGAAAATCTGGTAGAACAGCTGATCCGCCACCCACTCGGGGCCATTGTCAGGATCGTCGACGGCGAACTGCGCCAGCTGGCCCGGCGGCGTTGACGACCAGCCCTGCGGACCGAACCACTGTTGGCGATCGGCCCACAGCAGCTTGAAGCAGTATCGCCGCGTCGGCTCGCCCTCATTCAGCGTCAGGCTGGCCTGGTAGCGCCGCATCCCCTCGTGGCGCTGCGCTTTCATCACCAGCAGCCACTCTTCATTGTCCGGTTCGGCGCGCAAAAATACCCGTTCAGGCAGTTCATCCCCTTGTAACCACAGCGTGATATCCAAACGTTGCCCTTGCTTTACAACAAAAGGCGGGACCGGTTGATGCCAGGCGTTAAGCATACTGTTCTCCTGCTGTACCAAACGAAATCGACGGCGTTCTTCAAGAAACGAACAATGCCACGTTAAGTGCAACTCCCCCTCCTCTCTGGCCGCAAAACCCGGGGATGAGCCGGGGGGCGGAGACCGAAAAATAGCGCTAACTTGATGTAAAAAAAGGTAAACAGGCACAAATCCTGCACGTTACCCCTTAGGCTAACGCGCTTTAAGTTTACAGGATATTTTTTGCGCATTTTTTAAGGAGCGGTAATGCAACAACAGATAACGCGCTGGCTGGAACAGTTTGGTTTGGAATTCGGCGGAGTGATGTCGCTGTTGATGGTATTGGGGTTGATTGTTCTGATCTCGGTAGCGATCCACCTGGTGCTGCACCGGGTGGTGTTGGCTGCTCTTCAGCGCCGTGGCCAGCAGTCGCAGCGCGTCTGGCAACAGGCCATCACCCAATACAAACTGTTCCAGCGCGTGGCGCTGCTGCTGCAAGGGGTGATCATCAGCATCCAGGCGACGCTGTGGCTGCAGAGCGGCAGCCAGACCCAGGCGGTGATCGTCACCGCCGCGCAGGTATGGATCCTCGCCTTTACCCTGCTGTCGCTGTTCTCGCTGCTGGATACGCTGCTGGCGCTGCTGCGCCAAAGCCCGATTTCCAATCAGCTGCCGCTGCGCGGCATTTTCCAGGGCCTGAAACTGGTGGCGGCGATCCTGATCGGCATCATGATCGTCTCATTGCTGATGGGCAAATCGCCGCTGCTGCTGCTCAGCGGCCTGGGCGCCATGACCGCGGTCTTGATGTTGGTGTTCAAGGATCCGATCCTCGGGCTGGTGGCCGGCATTCAGCTCTCCGCCAACGATATGCTCAAGATCGGCGACTGGCTGGAAATGCCGAAATACGGCGCCGACGGCGCGGTCACCGACATCGGCCTGACCACGGTCAAAGTGCGCAACTGGGACAACACCGTCACCACCATCCCCACCTACGCGCTGATCTCCGACTCATTCAAGAACTGGCGTTCGATGTCGGAATCCGGCGGGCGCCGCATCAAGCGCAGCCTGAATATCGACACCGGCAGCGTGCACTTCCTGTCGGAAGAGGAACAGCGCCGCCTGCAGCGCAACCCGCTGCTGCACAGCTATCTGAATAACAAAACCCAGGAGCTGAGCCAGCACAACCAGGAGATCGCCGTCGATCTGGCCTCGCCGCTCAACGGCCGCCGTCTCACCAACCTCGGCACGCTGCGCGCCTATCTGGAAGCCTACCTGCGCGCTCATCCGCGTATTCACCAGAACATGACGCTGATGGTGCGCCAGCTGGCGCCGACGCCGGAGGGCCTGCCGCTGGAAATCTACGCCTTCACCAACACCACGGTCTGGGCGGAGTATGAAAGCATTCAGGCGGATATTTTCGACCATATCCTGGCGGTGATCGACGAGTTCGGCCTGCGCGTGCATCAGACGCCGACCGGCAACGACCTGCGCGGCATGCTGCGACAAAGCGCGAACGCTTCCTGACGTCGGCTGACGTAACTGTGTCTGCTGGTAATTATTCGCTTTCAATTGCCAGCAGATATCTCCATCCCCTTCTTTTCCCCGGTGAAAACGGCGTTAATGCGCCATCACCTTCACCACCGAGAGGGAAAGCTCTTGCTGAAACGGTTACGTCATCGGCTGTTCACCCTGATGGCCACGCTGCTGTTTATCGGCTGCCTGCACAGCGCATCGCTGGATGAAAGCCGCATGCCCCGCAATCTGCAACCTTCGCTGAGCGCCCTTAGCAGCAATCTGCAGGACATTCGCGAAGTGCTGGCACGCTGCGCCGGCGAGGAAGAGGAGGAACGCCTGAACGACGGCGGTATGCGCATCGAAGCGCGCGCCGCCGGGGATGAGGAAGTGGAAGATAAACCCTAAAAAAACACCGGCCTCAGCCGGTGTTTTTCCATTTAGTCTTGCTGCGTCGCCAGCAGCGCGCGTTTTTTCTGGCGGTTGACCTTGAACCAGTACCCCGCCAGCAGCAACACCACCCAGACCAGGCCGGCGTACAGCGAGACGCGCGTGGTCGGGAAATAGCCGATCAGGCCGATGATGAATACCAGGAACACGATCGCCACCACCGAGGTGAACACCCCGCCGCGCAGCGGGAACGCCAGCTGCTTCACCTGCTCTTTGCTCAGGCTGCGGCGGAAGGCGATTTGGGAGAACAGGATCATGATCCACACCCACACGGTGGCGAAGGTCGCCAGGGAGGCGATCACCAGGAACACGCTCTCTGGCATGATGTAGTTGAGGTACACCGCCAGCAACAGCGCCAGCATCATCACCACTACCGTCACCCAGGGAATGCCGCGTTTCGACACCTTGCTGAACATCTTCGGCGCGTGCCCCTGTTCGGCCATGCCGTGCAGCATGCGACCGACGCCGAACACGTCGCTGTTGATCGCCGACAGCGAAGCGGTGATCACCACGAAGTTGAGGATGCCTGCCGCCACGGTGATGCCCATATGCTGGAAGGTCAGCACGAACGGGCTGCCGTTGGTGCCCACCTGGTTCCACGGGTAGATCGACATGATGACAAACAGCGTACCGACGTAGAACACCAGAATACGCCACGGCACCGAGTTGATGGCTTTAGGAATCGATTTTTTCGGATCCTTGGCTTCGCCGGCGGTGATGCCGATGATTTCAATGCCGCCGTAAGCGAACATCACCAGCTGCAGCGACAGGATCATGCCGATAACGCCGTTGCTGAAGAAGCCGCCGTTCGACCACAGGTTATGAATGCCGGTCGGTTGCCCGCCGTTGCCGATACCCCAGATGATGATGCCGATGCCGGCCGCGATCATGATGATGATGGTGGCGACCTTGAAGAACGAGAACCAGAACTCCAGCTCGCCGAACACCTTGACGCTCATCAGGTTGATGGCGCCGATGATCAGCACCACGCTCAGCACCCAGATCCAATGCGGCACTTCCGGGAACCAGACGCCCATATAGATGCCGAAGGCGGTCACGTCGGCGATGGCGACAATCAGGATTTCAAAGCAGTAAGTCCAGCCGGTGATGTAACCCGCCATCGGGCCGAGGTAGTCCTGCGCGTAGCGGGAAAATGAGCTGGCCTGCGGGTTATTGACCGACATCTCCCCCAGTGCGCGCATGATGATGAAGGCCACGATGCCGCCGATCAGGTAAGCCAGCAGCACGCTCGGGCCGGCCATTTTGATGGCGTCCGCCGAGCCGTAGAACAACCCGGTGCCGATGGCCGATCCCAGCGCCATAAAGCGAATATGGCGCGTACTGAGGCCGCGTTTCAGCTTATTGTCGGAGGCGGTGGTGGGTGACTGTTGTTGCATGAAGATGACCCATAGTTTTAAACGTAAAAAAGCCACGGACATGTCCGTGGCCCTGGATTAAGCCGGGGGATTATCAGTGCGCGGTCACTTGGGAACGCGTGCACACCCGATCATAAATCGCGACCAGCGCCAGCATCAGCAGCGAAGGCGGCAACCATGCCAACCCCTGCTCCGCCAGCGGCAGATGAGTGGTCCAGGCCGGCAGCAGCTGCTGGAAACTGGACGCTTTCACCGCGTCAAGGATACCAAACAACAGGCTGACAAGCATCACCGGCGCGATGATACGCGGCGCGCTGTGCCACCAACGCAGGGTGAAGCTCAGCACCACCAGCACGATGCACGGCGGGTAAATCGCGGTCAGCACCGGAATGGAGATCTGGATCAGGTGGCTCAGGCCGAGGTTGGACACCACCATCGAGAACAGTCCCAGGATAAACACCAGCGTCTTGTAAGAGAACGGCAGGTATTGCGCGAAGAACTCGGCGCAGGCGCAGGTCAGGCCTACCGCGGTCACCATGCAGGCGATGAAGATCAGCGCCGCCAGGAAGAAGCTGCCCAGGCCGCCGAAGGTGTTCTGAACGTAAGCGTGTAGGATCACCGCGCCGTTGGTGGCGTCAGGCACCAGCGCGCCGCTGCCGGAACCCAGCTTGAACAGGCTCAGGTACACCAGCGTCAGGCCCACGCCGGCGATCAAACCGGCCAGAATGGTGTAACGGGTCAACAGGCCGGCGTCTTTCACGCCGCGCGAGCGCGCCGCGTTGACGATAACGATGCCGAACACCAGCGCGCCCAGCGTATCCATGGTCAGATAGCCGTTAACGAAGCCGGAGGAGAAAGGCACGCTCTGATAAGCCGTCGTCGCCGGAATCGGCGCGCCGGCAGGCCACAGCAGCGCGGCGATGCCCAGTACGGCCAGCGCGACGATCTTCAGCGGCGCCAACACATGGCCAACGGTATCGAGCAGGCGGCCCGGATACAGAGAGATGCCGATCACCAGCGCGAAATACACCAGGCTGTAGATGAACAGCGGCATGGCGCCGTCGCCGGTCAGCGGGGCGATGCCCACCTCAAAGGACACGGTGGCGGTACGCGGCGTGGCGAACAGCGGGCCGACGGCCAGGTAGCAGACGGTCGCCAGCAGCAGGCCGGCGCCGCGGCCGATCGGCGAACTGAGGGCGTCGATGCCGCCGCCGACGCGCGCCAGCGCGATGACGGTGATGACCGGCAGGCCCACGGCGGTGATCAGGAAGCCCAGCGCAGCGATCCAAACGTGTTCACCGGACTGCAAGCCGACCATCGGCGGGAAGATGATGTTCCCGGCCCCAACGAATAAGGCAAAGGTCATAAAGCCCAGTGCCAGGATATCTTTTGACGTTAAACGATGACTCATACGATGTCGTGTTGCCTGTTCAAATGAAAAAAATTGTCCGATAGCGTGGTGGCGAAACGCCCCACCCGGTTGCCGGCATGCCCGATCGTCGCCGCGCCAAATAAGCACCCTAAACGCAGTCGATCCGGCGTTTATGTCCCTATTCGAAAGTGGCCGCTCATGAAGATGGGCAAAATTTTAGGAGTTATAAAAATGGAGGTTTAATCCGACAACGAAGGCTAAGGTAAACGTTTATAGCGCTTCAAGGCAAGACGCACGGCGAAAAGCAGAGCTATCGACCATATAAACTTTAGCCACCAGTCGATCATATTGGCTATCAATAAATATACACTACATGATTTGTATCATTTTTGAACAATGAATTCACGAAACGTGAAGCATATATCACTTTACCGCGCGAAAACGCCAATAAATGCCCGATTTTCGCGTGGTATAAGCTTCGTTTCGCCGTGAAAAAAGGCGAAAATTACGCCGCTTTTTGTCGCTTATTGCACCGTGGCCGGCGCGAGCGGTGGCAACCCGAGCGCCTGGCGGGTCTTCTGCAGCGCGGCCGGCGGCAGTGGCAGATAGCCGTCGTGATTGACCAGGCTTTGCCCTGGTGTCGACAGCACGCGATCGAGAAACGCGGCGGTCAGCGGCTCCAGCGGTTGATGGGGGGCTTTATTGATGTAGATATACAGATAGCGCGACAGCGGGTAGCGATCGTTGCGCACGTTGGCGGCGGTAGGCGCGACATAGTCTTCTCCCGACTCCGCCAGCGGCAGCAGCCGCACGCCGCTGGCGCGAAAGCCAATGCTGGCGTAGCCGATGCCGTTGAGCGAACCGGCCACCGCCTGCACCACCGAGGCCGAACCGGGCAGCTCATTGACGCGCGGCATGAAATCGCCGCCGCACAGCGCGCGCAGTTTGAAATAGCCGTAGGTGCCGGACGCCGAGTTGCGGCCGAAGCGTTGCAGCGAGCGCGTCGCCCAGTCGCCGCGCAGCCCCAGCTCGCCCCAGCGCGTCAGCGGCTGGCTTTCGCCGCAGCGCCGGGTGGCGGAGAAAATGCGGTCGAGCTGCTGCAGGTTGAGGCCGCGCAGCGGATTGTCCTGATGCACCAACACCACCAGCGCATCCACCGCTACCGGCACCGCCAGCGGCGCATAGCCGTAACGGTGTTCGAACGCCGAAACCTCGGCCGCCTTCATCGGCCGGCTCATCGGGCCCAGCTGCGCGGCGCCCGCCGCCAACGCGGTCGGCGCGGTCGACGAACCGGCGGCCTGGATCTGCAGGTTGACGTTGGGATAATGCTGGCTGAAATCCTGCGCCCACAGCGCCATCAGATTCGCCAGCGTGTCGGAGCCGACGCTGGACAGGTTGCCCGCCAACATGCCGTCAGGCTGCGCCAGCGCGCCGCGTCCTGCCAGCAGCGCCAGGCAAAGCAACAGCCCTCGGGTGATTCGGGTCATACCGGTGTCTCGCGTTAATTTTTCACCGCATTCTCTGATAAAGCGGCGGGAACAATCAACCGATTGGGCAAGGTAAAGATAAAGCGGGTGCCGATCCCCGGTTCGCTGAGGATCTCCAGCCGCGCGTCGTGATGGCTGAGCGCGTGCTTGACGATCGCCAGCCCCAGCCCGCTGCCGCCGGTCTGGCGCGAGCGGGCCTTGTCGACGCGGTAGAAACGCTCGGTCAGGCGCGGCAGGTGCTCGGCGGCGATGCCAGGCCCGTTGTCGCTGACCTGGAACTGCGCGCCATGCGCCGTCTGCTGCCAGCTGACTTCGATATGGGTGCCCTTCGGCGTGTGGTTGACCGCATTGTACACCAGGTTAGACACCGCGCTGCGCAACTGGTCTTCATTGCCGAACACGTTGAGCTGTTCGTTCACCCGGAAGGTGATCTCGTGATTGCCGCCGCTCAGCGATTGCGCCTCACGCTGCAACACCCGCAGCATCAGCGGAATATCCACCCGCTCGTTCATGTCGACATTGGGCGCCGCCTCGATGCGCGACAGCGTCAGCAACTGCTTGACCAGCCCGTCCATCCGGCGGGTCTGCTCTTGCATGGTGCTCAGCGCCTTGCTGCGCAGCGAGCCATCCTGCTCTTCGTCGCCCATCATCTCCAGATAGCCCTGCAGCACCGTCAGCGGCGTACGCAGCTCATGGCTGACGTTGGCGAAGAAGTTGCGCCGCGCGCCCTCCAACTGACGCATCTGGGTGACGTCGCGCGCCACCATCAGCAATTGCCCTTCGGAATACGGCATCACGCGGAATTCGACGTAGTGTTCGTTGTTCAGCTGCAGCGTCAGCGGGCGCGAAAACTCCTGCTGTTGCAGATAGTGGCTGAATTCCGGATAACGCAGCAGGTTAAGGATGTGCTGGCCGTTGTCTTCCGGCCAGCGAAAGCCGAGCAGATGCTGCGCCAGCCCGTTGCACCAGAAGATATTGCCTTCGACGGTGGTCATCACCACCGCGTCAGGCAGCGATTCGGCCCCGCTGCGAAAGCGCTTGATCAGCAGCGCCAGCTCGCGCCGGCGGCGGCGGTTGCGCTGCTGCATCTGATACAGGCCATAGAACAGCGGCTCCCAGCTCCAGCGGCCGGGCGGCGGCGTCATGCTGCGGTCGATCCACAGCCAATGGGAGAGTTTGAGCTGGTTGTAGAAATTCCACACCAGCGCAGCCAGCGCAGAGGCCAGCAGGAACCAGGGCAGATAACCGAAAATCAGCCCCAGCAGTAAGGCGGGCAGACAGAAAAGAGCCAGCTCCAAAGCCAGCCTCTTCCACGACAGACGTTCTAACACGGCATATTCTCCAGCGCGGCGCGATCAGTAGCGCGTTGAGAACCGGTAGCCGGTGCCCCGAACGGTTTGAACCATTTTATCATGCCCACTGGTTTCTAACGCCTTGCGGAGCCGACGGATATGCACGTCAACGGTACGGTCTTCCACATAAACGTTAGTGCCCCAGACGTGATTAAGCAACTGCTCGCGGCTATAAACCCGCTCCGGGTGGGTCATAAAGAAGTGCAGTAGCTTGAACTCGGTCGGCCCCATATCCAGCGCCTGATCGTTCGCCATTACGCGGTGGGAGGACGGATCCAGGCTCAACCCTTGCATTTCAATCACTTCTTCCACCGCCATCGGCGAAATGCGGCGCATGACCGCTTTGATGCGCGCCACCAGCTCCTTGGGCGAGAACGGCTTGGTGATGTAATCATCCGCCCCCACTTCCAGGCCGCGCACCCGGTCTTCTTCTTCGCCGCGCGCGGTCAGCATCATCACCGGGATATCGCGGGTCAGCGCTTCGCGCTTCATATGTTTGATAAACTGAATGCCGGAACCACCGGGCAACATCCAGTCAAGCAACACCAAATCAGGGAACGGCTCAGACAGACGCGTCACGGCGCTGTCATAATCTTCGGCTTCCAACGGTTGGTAACCATTCTGTTCCAACACAAAGCACACCATCTCACGGATCGGCGCTTCGTCTTCCACCACCAGTATGCGTCTTGCCATCGTCAATCCTGCCAATGTGTTAGCGACTTTTCGGGCGCCATTATGCGTCAGTTTTGTGACACTTTTATGAAAAAAACCGGCTGTTATAGGCAGTAAGCATAGCGATTATTTCCCGCAGTAACGAAAAATCATCCGGTTGTCATCATCATTGCGCCGGGACAGCCGCCGCCGCGGCCTTTATAATCATCGCCATTATCTTTACATCCGGGAGTGTCATGCGCCTGATCCACACCTCTGACTGGCACCTTGGCCAGTACTTTTTCACCAAAAGCCGCGCCGCCGAGCACCAGGCTTTTCTGAACTGGCTGATCGAACAGGTAGATCAGCAGCAGGTGGATGCGCTGATCGTCGCCGGAGATTTGTTCGATACCGGCTCGCCGCCCAGCTATGCCCGCGAGCTGTACAACCGCTTCGTGGTGGAACTGCAGCGCACCGGCTGCCAGCTGGTGGTGCTGGGCGGCAACCACGATTCGGTCGCGACGCTGAACGAATCGCGTGAACTGCTTTCCTGCCTGAACACCACGGTGATCGCTAGCGCGCAGGGCGCCCCGGAACAGCAGATCGTGGTGCTTAACCAACGCGACGGCCAGCCGGGCGCGGTGCTGTGCGCCATCCCGTTCCTGCGGCCACGCGATCTGCTCACCAGCCGCGCCGGCGAATCCGGCGCGCAGAAACAGCAGGCGTTGCAGGAAGCCATCGCCGAACATTACCAAACGCTGTATCAGGCGGCCTGCGAGCGCCGCGACCAGTTGGGCCTGCCACTGCCGATCGTCGCCACCGGCCACCTGACCACCGTCGGCGTTACCACCTCCGACTCGGTGCGCGACATCTATATCGGCACCCTCGACGCCTTCCCGGCGCAGGCCTTCCCCCCCGCCGACTATATCGCGCTGGGCCACATTCACCGCGCGCAGAACGTCGCCAAATCGGAGCATATTCGCTATAGCGGCTCGCCGATCCCGCTGAGCTTCGATGAGCTGGGCAAAGCCAAAAGCGTCTTCCTGGTGGATTTCGCCGACGGCGCTTTGCAGCGGGTAGAAACGTTAACGATCCCGCAGTTTCAGCCCATGCAACTGATCAAAGGCGATCTGGCCGAGATCGAACGGCAGCTGCGGCAATTTGCCGATTATGCCGGCGAGCTGCCGGTGTGGCTGGATATCGAAGTGGCGACGCAGGACTACCTCAGCGATATCCAGCGCCGCATCCAGCTGATGGCGGATGCGCTGCCGGTGGAAGTGGTGCTGCTGCGGCGCAGTAAAGAGCAGCGCCGCCAGGCGATCGCGCAGCAGGATAAGGAAACGCTCAACGAGCTGAGCGTCAACGAGGTGTTCGAACGGCGCCTGGCGCAGGAGGCCGACATGCCCGAAGCGCGCCAACGGCGGATGCACCAACTGTTCCGCCAGGTGGTCGAGGCGGTGCAGCACAACCCTGAAGAGAGCAACCCATGAAAATCCTCAGCCTGCGGTTAAAAAACCTCAACTCGCTGCAGGGCGAATGGAAAATTGACTTCACCGCCGAGCCGTTCGCCAGCAACGGTCTGTTCGCCATTACCGGCCCGACCGGCGCGGGCAAAACCACCCTGCTGGACGCCATTTGCCTGGCGCTGTACCACCAGACGCCGCGTCTCAACGTCACGCCAAGCCAGAATGAACTGATGACCCGCCACACCGCCGAATCGCTGGCGGAGGTCGAGTTCGAGGTCAAGGGCATCGGCTATCGCGCCTTCTGGAGCCAGCGCCGCGCCAAAAACGCGCCGGACGGCAATCTGCAGGCGCCGAAGGTCGAACTGGCACGCCGCGAAGACGGCAAGATCCTGGCGGACAAGGTGCGCGACAAGCTGGAGCTTACCGCCGCCATCACCGGGCTGGACTTTGGCCGCTTCACCAAATCGATGATGCTGTCTCAGGGGCAGTTCGCCGCCTTCCTCAACGCCGACGCCAACGATCGCGCCGAGCTGCTGGAAGAGCTGACCGGCACCGAAATCTACGGGCGGTTGTCCGAACAGGTGTTCGAGTCGCACAAGCAGGCCAAAACCGACCTGGATGCGTTGCACCAACGCGCCAGCGGCATCGAACTGCTGAACGACGAGCAGCGCCAGTCTCTGACCGAACAGCTGGCGGCGCTGAGCGCGCAGGAAATCGCTCTCGGCGAACAAACCCAGCGCCAGCAACAGGCGCTGAGCTGGCTGCAACAATGGCAACGCCTCCGGCAACAGCAAAGCGAGGGGCAATTGCGGCTGGACAGCGCCCAGCGCGAGCAGGCGGAGGCCGCCCCGCAGCTGCAGCGGCTGGCGCTCAGCGAGCCGGCCGAGAAATTGCGGCCGCTGCGCGGTGAACGCGATCGCTGCCGCGCCGAGCTGCAGACGATACAACAGCAGGCAGCCCAGCTGACGCAACAGCAGGAACAGCAGTCGGCGCAATTGACCCCGCTGCAGCAGGCGGTGGAGAAAACCCGCCAGGCGCAGCAAGCGCATGCCGAACACATGCGGCAACAGCAACAACTGATCGACGAGCAGGTCGCCCCGCTCGACCATCAAATAGCCCAACTGCAGTCGACACAGGCCGAGCGGCGACAGGCCGGCGATGCCGCCGCGCAGCAGTTCGCCCAGCAGCAGACCGCGCTCGAACAGCTCACCGTCCAGCGCAGCCAACTGACGACGCAGACCGCACAGTTTCAGCAGCAGTTGAATGCGCTGAGTGAAGCGCTGGCCGCTCAACAGCAACAGCAGCAGGCGCTGGAGGCGCAAACGCCGCTGGCCCCGCTGCGCCAGCGCCTGGGCGTCCTGGCGGATCTGCGCCCGACGCGCCAGCAGCTGTTTACTCTCGCTTCTTTATCGCAGCAAATCGTTAAACGGCTGGAACAACAGCGGCAAGAGCTAAACAGCGGTCAACATGAACTTACCCAGTTGGAACCACAGCTAGAACTCATCCGTCAGCGATTTAAGCAGCAGAAAGCCCACCAGGCCGATGTTGAAAAAACCTATGCGCTGGAACAACGGATCGTGGGTCTGGAGGCCGAGCGCGCCCGTTTGCAACCCGGCGCCCCCTGCCCGCTGTGTGGCTCATGCGAGCACCCGGCGGTAGAACAATACCAAGAGGTAAAACTGTCAGAAACCGCGCAACGTCTGGAGCAAATGAAAGTCCAGACCGAAGCATTGCAAAAACAAGGCGTCGAGCTGCGAGCCCGTTACGACAACCTGCAACAGCAATTGCAGCGTCAGCAGCAAACCATCGCGCAGGATGAACAACAGCTGGCCGGCCAACAGCAGCAGTGGCGGCAGCTCAGCGCGCCGCTGGCGTTCGACTTTACGCTGGCGGATGGCGAGCAACTCAGCGCCTGGCTGAGTGGCTGCGACGACGAAGAACGGCGCGGGCAACAGGCGCTGCAGCAGCATGAACAGGCGGCGCAGGCGGTACAGCAGGCGAAGGATGCGCTCATCGCTCTGCAAACGCAGCAGCAGCAGACGCAGCAACAGCTGGCGTTGCTCGAAGAACGCTTTACGCTGCTGCAGAAAGCCCACGCCGACAGCCTGCAACAGCAGCAAGAGCTGCAACAACGCTGGCAAGAAGGCGAGAAGACCCTTGCCGAACGACGCGCGCAGCGGCTGACGCTGTTCGGCGAACAGCAGGTCGCCGAGGTGCGCGAACAGCTGCGCGCCAAACAAACCGCCTGTGAACAGGCCAGTTTGCAGGCCGCCGAGCAGTGGCAAAAGGCGCAGGAACTGCGCGAGCGCCTGGCCGGCCAGCAGGCCGGGCTGCAACAACAACACACCCAGATGCAGGAGCGGCTGCAGCAGGCGCAGCAGCAGTGGCAGCAGGCGCTGGCCGACAGCGAATTCGCCGATGAAACCGCCTTCGCCGCCGCGCTGCTGGACGACGCCCTGCGCCGCGAATTGCAGCAGCGCAAAGAACAGCTGCAACAGCGGCAAGTGGAGGCCGCCGCCCTGCTGACACAGGCGACGCAAACGCAGGAGCAGCATCGGCAGAATCGCCCTGAAGGGCTGGATGAAGCCAACGCGGATCTCGACGCGCTCACCCAATCGCTGGCCGAACTGGCGCAGCAGTTGAAGGCGCTGCAGCTGCGCCAGGGCGAACTGCGCAACCAGCTGGCAAGCGACGCCGAACGCCGTCTCAATCAGCAGGCGCTGTTCGAGCAGATCGCCCGCAGCCAGCAAGACTACGATGACTGGAGCTACCTCAACCAACTGATCGGCTCAAAAGAAGGCGACAAGTTCCGCCGCTTCGCTCAGGGGCTGACGCTCGATCATCTGGTGTATCTGGCCAACCTTCAGCTCGGCCGGCTGCACGGGCGCTATCTGCTGCAGCGCAAGACCAGCGACGCGCTGGAGCTGCAGGTGGTGGACACCTGGCAGGCGGATGCGCTGCGCGATACCCGCACCCTGTCCGGCGGCGAGAGTTTCCTGGTCAGCCTGGCGCTGGCGCTGGCGTTGTCCGATCTGGTCAGCCATAAAACCAGCATCGACTCGCTGTTCCTCGACGAAGGTTTCGGCACGCTGGATGCCGAAACCCTCGATACCGCGCTGGACGCGCTGGACAGTCTGAACGCCTCCGGCAAAACCATTGGCGTGATCAGCCACGTCGAGGCGATGAAAGAACGCATTCCGGTGCAGATCAAGGTGAAAAAGGTCAACGGGCTTGGCGTCAGCCGGCTGGAGGCGCACTTCAGGCTGGAATGATCCCGCCGCGCGCGGCGCAGAAGTGTGACCGCGGCGGCACTCCGCGGTGAAAAGCGTTGAGCTGCGGCGGGCACGGGTTATTATGCAGGCATAACAGGATTGTTACTGTATCCCCTCCGCCGCTCAGGCCGCAGGACAGAAAGATAAAATACAGGCAAAACCTGACGCCCGGGATCGCTTCCGGGCGTCAGGTTTTTTCGTTTTCAGGATGCTGAAACACCGGGAAAAACCATGAAAATCGCTAAAATACTCAATAATAATGTGGTGATTACGCTGGACGACCGTCAGGCAGAGACGGTGGTGATGGGAAAAGGAATCGGCTTTAAAAAGAAGCCCGGCGATACGCTGGACGAAAGCCTGATCGAAAAGGTGTTCACCCATAACGGCGGTGAAATCGCCGAGCGCTATAAAGAGCTGCTCGCCGAGATCCCATTGGCCTGCGTCACCACTGCCGACAGGATTATTACTCTCGCCCGCGAACGCCTGCCGGGCAAGCTGCATAACATCGTCTACATCACGCTGACCGATCACATCCACTTCGCCCTGCAGCGCCATGCGCAAGGGCTGGATATCAAAAATGCGCTGCTGTGGGAGATTAAAAAACTCTACCCGGCCGAATTCGCCGTCGGGCTGGAGGCGCTGGCTCTGATCGCCCAGCGGCTGGATACCGCGCTGCCGGAAGACGAAGCCGGATTTATTGCCCTGCACCTGGTCAACGCCCAGCTTAACGACGAGATGCACAACACGCTGCACATTACCCGCGTGATGCAAGAGATCCTCAACCTGGTCAAATACCATTTCCGCTTTGATTACAACGAGGAATCCCTGAGCTACCACCGGTTCGTCACCCACTTGAAATTTTTCGCCCAGCGCCTGCTGGGGAAAAACTACGTCGACAGCGACGACGACTCGCTGTATCAGGTGGTGAAAGAGAAGTACCGCGAGTCATTCGCCTGCGCCGGCAAGATCAACCGCCACATCGAAAAGCACTATCAACACCAGCTCACCACGGAAGAGATGATGTTCCTGACCATTCATATCGAACGGGTGCGCAGCGAAAGCGAGGAAAAGCCGGTTTAACGGCGGGCGTCCGCCACCCGCACGCCGTACTGCGGAAACACCGCGTCGGCGGAAATCAGCGTCAGCCCCTCGGCCTGCGCCTGCGCGATCAGCATGCGATCGAAAGGATCCTGATGATGGGGCGGCAGCTGCCCGGCCTGTTGGCAATGAAAGGCGTCCATCGGCAGCGACAGAAAATCTTCGGCCTCGATGATCGCAAAGATGTCTTCCGGCAGCGCCAGCTTGCCCAGCGCCTGCTTAATCGAGATCTCCCAAATGCTGGCCGCGCTGACGTACACCGCATTGCCCGGATCGGCGATCTGCCTTTTGGCGTTCGCGCCCAGGCAGGCGTCATCGATCAGCCACCACAGCAACGCGTGGGTATCCAGCAGCAGGCGCTTCATTCATCGCCCTCAAACAGCGCCGCAATGGCCGCATCCCCGGCGTTGAAATCCGCCGGCACGGTGAACCTGCCCTTGGCGGCGCCAGGGCGGCGCGCTTCCCCCTTGATGGCGACCAGCTGTACGTACGGCTTCCCTGCTTTTGCAATAATCACGGTTTCTCCCTCCGCGGCTCTGTCCGCCAGTTGGCTCAGATTGGATTTGGCTTCGTGCATATTGGCCTGAATCGGCATACGCGTCCTCCTTAGCTAAGTTAGCTAAAGCATAAATCGCCGTCCAGTTTTTGTACAGTGAAGGGTTTAAAGCGCGAGCAGCCTCGCGCTTTGTTGCAACGCTTAGCGCTGCTGTTGCGGCCACAGCCAGGCCGCACCGCGCACGCCGCTGGAATCGCCGTGAACCGCCTTGCGGATCGGCGTTTCACACTCGCCGCCGAACACCCAGCCTTTCACCAGTTGCGGCACCGTGCGATACAGACGATCCACGTTGCTCATGCCGCCGCCGAGCACTACCACGTCCGGATCCAGCATGTTGATCACGTGCGCCAGCGATTTCGCCAATCGCATTTCGTAACGTTCAATCGCTTGTGCCGCCAGCGCCTCGCCCCGCTCGCTCAGCGCCATGATCTCATGCCCTTGCAGCGCATTGCCGCTCAGGCGCGCATAGTCGGTGGCGAAACCGGTGCCGGAAACAAAGGTTTCGATGCAACCCGGCTTGCCGCAGTAGCACGGCACGTCGCGGGCGTAGCGCAGCTCATCGTCATCCTGCCACGGCAGCGGATTGTGGCCCCATTCGCCGGCGATGCCGTTGCCGCCGGCATGCGCCTGGCCGTTCAGCGCCACGCCGGCGCCGCAGCCGGTGCCGATGATGACCGCAAACACGGTTTTCGCGCCGGCGCCGGCGCCATCGGTGGCTTCCGACACCGCCAGGCAGTTGGCGTCGTTGGCGATGCGCACCTCGCGCGCCAGCAGCGCCGACAGATCCTTATCCAGAGGCTGGCCGTTGAGCCACACCGAGTTGGCGTTCTTTACTCGCCCGGTAAACGGCGACAGCGTGCCGGGAATGCCGATCCCGACCGATCCTCGTTCGCCGGTATGATCCTCCGCCAGTTTCACCAGCCCGGCGATCGCCGCCAGGGTTTGCCGGTAGTCATGGCGCGGCGTGGCGATGCGATGGCGAAACAGCTCCCGCCCGTCATTCGCCAACGCGATCACTTCAATTTTCGTTCCACCCAAGTCGATGCCAATGCGCACGTATTTTTTCTCCTCGATGCCGCGCAGCGTTGTCACAGCCTAATGTAAGCGCGCGAATGAATCACCTGTTTCCCATTCTCCGTCCCGTCCTTTCCCGATGCGCAAAGCGACGCAATTCGGAGAGAATGGGGCGATTTTTCAGCGTCAATTCGTTATCATGCCGCCCTGCTTTTGACGAATCAGCGTGCCGAACGCACGCCCAGCCAGGGATAACATTATGCTGTGGTTTAAGAATTTGATGGTTTACCGTTTGAGCCGCGAAGTGGCGTTAAACGCGGATGAAATGGAAAAACAACTCAGCGCGTTCGCCTTCACGCCGTGCGGCAGCCAGGACATGGCGAAGACCGGCTGGGTTTCCCCGATGGGCTCGCACAGCGATGCGCTGACGCACGCGGTCAACGGCCAGATCGTCATCTGCGCGCGCAAGGAAGAGAAAATCCTGCCGTCGCCGGTGATCAAGCAAGAGCTGCAGGCCAAGATTGAGCGCCTGGAGGCGGAGCAACACCGCAAACTGAAGAAAACCGAGAAAGACGCGCTGAAGGATGAAGTGCTGCACAGCCTGCTGCCGCGCGCGTTCAGCCGCTTCAACCAGACCTTCATGTGGATAGACACCGTCAACGATCTGATCATGGTCGACGCCGCCAGCGCTAAACGCGCCGAAGACACGCTGGCGCTGCTGCGTAAAAGCCTCGGCTCGCTGCCGGTGGTGCCGCTGACCATGGAAAGCCCGATCGAACTGACGCTGACCGAATGGGTGCGTTCCGGCGAGATGCCGGCCGGCTTCGCCATTCAGGATGAAGCGGAATTGAAAGCGATTCTGGAAGAAGGCGGCGTGATCCGCTGCAAGAAACAGAATCTGATCAGCGACGAAATCGCGGTGCACATCGAAGCCGGCAAGCTGGTGACCAAGCTGGCGGTGGATTGGCAGGAGCGCATCCAGCTGATGCTGTCGGACGACGGTTCGCTCAAGCGCCTGAAGTTCGCCGATACGCTGCGCGAGCAGAACGACGATATCGATCGCGACGACTTCGCCCAGCGCTTTGACGCCGACTTTATCCTGATGACCAGCGAGCTGGCGGCGTTGATCAAAAACACCATCGAAGCGCTCGGCGGCGAAGCCCAGCGTTAATCCCGCCGCAGAAACGACCAGGGCCCAGCCTTCGCTGAGCCCTGCGTTCCCCTAACGAGCAACGTTTATTTGCTCAGGTAGCGGCACAGATAGGCGGTGGCGTCGGCCACCTGCAGGTTGAACTCGCTGTGCCCCGGCACGAAGAACTTCTCGCCCGGCGTAAACACTTGCCAGTCCGGCGCTCCCGGCAGCAGCACTTTCAGCGCCCCGGTGATCACCGTCATTTCTTCCGGCTGCGCGGTGGAGAAGGTGTATTCGCCCTCTTCCATCACACCCACGCTGGTAAGACCGATGCTGCTACTGTCAAAACCGATAGACTTCACTTTTCCGGCAAAATACTCATTCACTTTCAGCATAGACTGGCACCCGCGTAATCATCTTGATGGAAAATCCATATTGGGGGATTGCGGTTGATCTGTCACTGGTTTTTCGCGCGAAATGCGATCGCGGCGCAGAGTAAAACGCTACAGGCCCTCTCGCCGACAGTCAGGGCTGCTGAAGCCCGGGGCGCCTCACGGGCGCAAAACGCCCGTGGTCGCGTCGAGCGCAGATTTATGGCTATTTGAATCAGTCGATTAACTCTGCGGCCAGCTTGGCGACCAGTACGTTCGACAGCAGCACCGGTACCGACAGACGCGCCTGCAGAAAAGCGCGGTGACGCTGGTGATAACCGATACAATCGAGCACCACCACCTCCGCCCCCTGCCACAGCAGGGTGCAAGCCGCCTGCTCCAGCGCTGCGTCATCCGCCAGATAGGGGCTGGCGACGGCATAGATCGGCGGCGCCGCCAGCTGCCGCCATTTGCGCGCCTGCTCCCCAACCTGTTCAGCCACCGGCACCACGATGCCGACACGGTGTGTGCCGACGATCGCGGAGATCAACGGCGGGATAATGCGATCCGGTTCCAGCAACAGCACCCGTTCCGCCTGCAATCGACCGAATTCGCCGGTGCATAGCAACAGAATCACCTCGCATCCCGTCGCTTCCAGTTCGCGGATCTTCTCCTGCAACCCGCTTTCGACGCGAGCGGCGCCGAGCGTCACCTGCGTACCGTCCAAAAGACGCGACACCAGCAGCTTGTCGCCCTGTTGCGGCGCATAACGCTCGGCGATCTGCCCGATATCCAGGCCGTCCAGCAAACCGACGTGCCTCACTCGCTCCGCCGGCAGATAAGCAGACAGCAGCGGCATGATATCGCTGCGCGGCGCCTGACCGATGGTCAGCGTGGCGAATGAAGCCGTCATGGGTCTATCTCCTTTTTTGCAGGTGGCTCAGACTGCCGTACAGCGCCAGCAGCCGGTCGTATTCGGCGGCATCATAGAACCGGCAGGTACCGCGGCCGAATTCTTTGGCGACTTCCACCGCGAATTTGACCGCCAACGCGATGTCCGTTTCGTGGCTGGCTCCGGTACCGCAGCCCGGCACCACTGATTCGCTGCAGATCGCCACGCCGACCACCGGCGCTGCGGTAGCGGTCGAGGGCTGCAAGATGCTGTTGAGGTGATGTACACCGTTGCCGTAAGGGGTGATGTCCTGCGTGGTGATCGGGAAAGTCACCGCCGGCCGGCCGCTGGTCATCTCCATGATGCGCAGCAGATCTTCCGCCACCCGCAGGATGTACCCCTCTTTCACCGTCGGCGACAGCGCATAGCCTTTATGATTGATGATGCGGTTGCCTTTGGTGGTGTCGATCGACAGGATGGCGTCAGCCTCCGGCACCACTTCGTTATCGTTCATCGTCACGTCATCGATCGGTGAATCCATAAAATCAACCGGATCGTGCGGCCGGGTCGGCGCGTTCGGGCAAATATGGGTGGTGACGATCACATCGCCCGGCAGCATGTCGCCCTTGCGCTGCATCTCCGCCAACTTCAGCGCGGCGGCAATGGCGGCGATCGCGCCGTCGCCGTCGGACACCAGCCCGATTCGCGTCGGCCGCGCGCCAATGCCGCCCAGGCGGCCGATAATGCCCAGCGTCGGCGCCGCACCACCGCCGAATTTTCCTGCACTGCCGGGGATCTCGATACGCACGAAATCGGTGCCGCCCTTCGGCCCCTCGGCGCGCAAGGTGCTGGCCCGGATCGCCGGGTAAGACGCAAACAGGTCGACGACGTCTTGGCCGCTGACGAATGCGCTATCAATCAATTCAAAAACCTGCAGCGTTTGTTGCAAACTCATGGTCGTTTTACCTCACCAATGTCATCGGCAGGAGCTATTTGCCCTTGCTGGAAAAAATCGAGCTGAAGAAGTTGTAGAGCGCATCGCCGGCGATAAATCCGGCCGCCATAATCTCCATCGGCGTGCGGCCACGATCCCCCCAACGTCGCAGGATCGCCACGCGCAGCGCGATGCCGACCAGCACCGCCCACCCGGCCAAGGCGTTGTTGATCAGCAGGCCGGTTGCCAGAAGCACGCCGAGCTGGCGTTTAGGGCCGCCGACCAGCTGCACCACGGCGCCGGGGATCGCCCAGATCAACAGACTCCAGGCGATGCCCGGCTGCGCGCCGGCCTCGATGGTTTTGGCGTAAACGCGCGCGACCGGCGGGATCAGATCCTGCAGGAAATAGCTGTGGTAAGAGAGGTAAACCACCGGAATGGCGATGATGAAAGCGATCAACGCCGCAAACAGCTGAATGCGACGCCCCAGCAGCTCTTGCTGCAGATCCTCACCGTAGCCGCGCAGGATGAAGCCGGCTTTCAAATCGAAGCCCATGTCGGCGAAGGCCGGCCCGGTGGCGGCGGTAAAACCGGTCAGGATGCATAGCGCCAGCGGTGGGAAACCGATCAGGATACCGACTATCAGGGTGATCAACGCCACCGCGAACGCGGGAAACCAGCCGGAGTGCATGGCAGCGATACCGACGATCAACTCATGAACGAAAGCGGCAAACGCCGCGTAAATCACGAACAGCGCCAACATCGGCAGCGACATCTCGCTAAACAGCCCGCCGATCAGGGCCAAAAAAGCGGCGATGACGATATAGCCGACCGCGCCCAGACCGAGCGCTTTGCTTACGGCGCTGTCGGGTTGGGTATAACCGGCGCTATCAGCGCGGCGGCTGCGGATCACCTGCGCGACCTGGATCAGCGCCACCAGGCCAGCGCCAACCATCACGCCGTGCGGAATAAAATGGGCGTTAATATCGAATCCGGCCACCGGCTCGGCGTAGGCCCGCAGCAATAGCCCGACGCCGAACATGCTCAGCGCCCAGATATTGCCGATAAAGGCGGTGCCGAAAGCCGCCATGGGGATCTTGAGCATTGATCCAGCGATGCCCACCACTACGCCCACCACCAGGAGCCAGGCCTGCTTGCCGCCGCGATCGCCGGCTTTAATCGCCTCTGCGGCGGCGACGCCCGGCGGCCAGGCATTGGCGGCGGGGAACACTTTGGTATCGAACAGACGATAAAGCAGATAGGCGTCGAGCAGCATCGCCGCCGCCACGCCGCAGAACATCGGTAAAATAAGCTGCGGTTGCCCCATCACGTAAGGCACCGCAATCGGCATCAGCAGACAGTTGGCTGCACCGAAAGTGGCGGAGGAGATCACCGTTTGCGCCAGGTTCTGGGTATGCACCGAACGATAGCGTTGGAACATCTGTAGCGGGATGCGCGCCAACAGCATGGCGATCAGCGCGCCGATGATCGAAGTGTTGGGCGTCACGCCCAGCGTGGTGATCAGTTGAACGCCGATGATCGCCCCCATCACCGAAAGTAGCGCCATGACCAACAGCGTGCCGGCCGCTTTTAGCGGATTATTTGATTTCATGCTTGGTTTCCCTGAATATTCCCTGCCGCATGACGGAAATAACGCCAGGCGATAGCTCGCCGCAGCAGTTCCATTATTTGGAACTGCTGGCGTCATAACATTATTATTCTCTTACTCAGCCTATCTACTCCCACCAATAAAATACGGTGGAATATAACTAATGAGTTCCCTGGTGTCGGCACTCGTTAATTATGATGGAATGCTACAGCTCTGACGCGTTATTTGATCTGCTGCCAATAATCATCGCCATATTTTTCCGCCAGTTGGCAGGTGACTGCGGTTAATTCGGCCAGAACTTCCGGTACGAACGGCTGTTCCTCACCCTGCGAAGGGAAGGACAGACACAGCCCCACCGTCTCGCTGCCGTGCTTGTTCACCAGCGCGGTCGCCAGCGAACTGATGCTGTTCAGGGTTTCATTGCGTGCCAACGACCATCCCTGGTGCCTCACCTGCTGCAACTTCTGCAACAGCGCATCCAGCGTTTGCGGCGCATTGGGCGAAGCCGCCCGGTAACCGCCGGCATAACGCGCTCGAACCTGCTCGTCGCTTTCACGCGCCAGTATCGCCCGGCCGACCGAGGTTTCCGCCGCCGGTGAACGGTAACCCGCCGGAGTGACCACCTGCAAAAAGTGGCGGCCGGGAAACATGCGCATCACCATGATCTCCTGCCCCTCCAATACCGAAAGGTAGCCGGTACACGCCGTCTGGCGACACAGCTGCGCCATACTGGTCGCCAGGCTGTCCACCAGCGGCATCGACAGATAGTGGCTGGATACCGCCAGCAACAGCGCACCGATGCGGTAACGCCGGCTATCGGGATCGCGCTCCAGCATGCCCTGATTTTCCATGGTCTGCAGCAGGCGCGACACCGTGCTTTTTGGCAGCGCCAATTGATCCACCACGTCGCTGAATGCTATACCCGGCTGACCATGCATCACGCGTTGTTGAGTAAAGAGTTTTAATACCGCAGCGGCATTTTCCAGCGTTGTCATGATCCACCTTGTTCCACTATATGGAACTCAGTTCCTGTTTTATAATTAAAAACTAAAACCCGAACTCCACAGCGTCAAGCTGTTTATTTTTTATCAGCAGAAAAATAAAAGGCATTCGTGCTTTTTAAATTAAAATATCGCGCAGAACGCCAACTTCGTCACGTTGATTAAAATAACGATACGCTTTGAAAATAATAAATAGCAGGACAAGCTGCTGAAAAATGGTTTTGTTCGGGGGATATCTCGTCGCGACTCAAAAACCCGCGCCGCGCAAACTGAAATCGATCGGCAGCGTCAATTCCACCGTGCCGTTGACGTAGGCGTCCGACGGCGGCGTGGGCAGCGGCGAAGCGCGTTTGACCAGCGCCTGGATTTCACGATCCAGCGACGGCAGCCCGGCGCTGCTGACCAGCGTCACCGCCAGCACGTGGCCCTGTCTGTCCAACGTGAAACGCACCTGCCCGACGCCCTGGCGCTTCAGCCGCAGTGCGTCTTTGGGGTAACGCTTAAAGCGATTCAGGCGGCCGCTGATGCGGCTGCGCCAGTTGTCCTCCCCCGCCTGAGCATAGGGCGTCAGGCGAGTTTGCGGCGCGGCCGTTTTATCCGCGCGGCCCGGCGGCGGCGCGCCGGCGCTTTGTTCCTGAACCTTCGGCGGCGCGATGATTCTCTCGTGCGGCGGCGTGCGGGGCAGGTTGTTTTTCTTCATCGGCTTAGGCGGTTTTTTCTGTTTCGGCGGCACGGCGATGTTCGGCTGCGCGGCGTCAGGCGCTTTCACTAGCGGCAACGGCTCCAGTGGCGCCGGCGGTTCAACCTGAGGCGGCGGCGTCCTTTGTCCCGGCGGTTGTTTCGCCTCGGCCGGGGCCTGCGGCGCGGCGGCCATCAGCACCATCACCGCCGGCGGCGGCACCCACGGCGGCTCGGCCTTGTCTCGCCAAGGCCAAAGCAGCGCGGCAACCAGCAGATGCAGCGCCAGCACCAACACCAGACAACGGCACCAGGGCATGGCGGTGCCGGGTGCGGCGAAAGGCAGCGGCGAAACCGACATGCTCACTCTTCCGTCAGCGCCAAATGGAGGCGATCGGTCAGCGGTTTGAACAGATAGTTCATCATCGAACGCTCACCGGTGCGGATGAAGCCTTCGACCGGCATCCCTGGGCGGATCTCCAACCCGCTCAAGCGTTGCAATCCTTCTTCGCTGACCTTGGCGCGCACGCTGTAATAAGGCGCGCCGCTTTTCTCGTCGGTCAGGCGATCGGCCCCGACCAGCGTCACTTCGCCCTCGACGCGCGGCGTGGTGCTTTGGTTGAACGCCGAGAACAACAATTCGACCGGCAACCCCACCTGCACTTTATCGATCAACTCGACCGGGATGCGCGCTTCTACCTGCAGCCCGCGATCGCTGGGCACGATCTCCATCAGTTGCTGACCGGCGCCAATCACGCCGCCTTCGGTGAACACGCTCAACCCCACCACGGTGCCCGCCACCGGCGCTTTCACCTGCGTATGCCCCAGATCGGCCTCCGCCTTGGCCAGGCGGTTATCCAGCTCGTCCAGCTTCATCCGTACCTCGGCCAATTGGCTGCTGACCTCTTTTTGATACTCCTCCCGCCGCTGGATCGCCCGCAGTTTCAGCTCCAGGATCTGGCGCCCCAGACGGCCGATATTGCCGCTGTCCTCGGATGCCTGGCCGTCGATCTGCGCATGCTGCCCCTCCAGATCCAGCAGCCGATTGCGCGCCACATACCCTTGCGCCGCCAGCTTGCGCATGCCGCCCAGTTGCTCCTGCAGCATGGCCTTTTGCCGTTGCTTGCTGGCGTAAGACTGCCGAACCCCTTCCAACATCGCCTGCGATCCGGCGATGCTTTCCGCGATCGCCGCCAGCTCGCTCTGCAGCGCCGCACGGCGGCTGGTGAACAGCTGTTGCTGCAGCAGCATCAGCGACATCACCTCCGGCTCTTCTCGCCGCGTTTGCAACGATGGCGGGAAAGCGATCGCTTGCAGACCGTCGCGCTCGGCTTGCAGCCGCGCCTGCTGCGCGGCGTTGCTCAACTGCTGGCTGCGCAGCGCATCGCGCTGGGTGCGGCTGTCGACGGTATCCATCAACAACAGCACCTGCCCGGCGCGGACCCGGTCGCCCTCATGCACCTGAATCTGCGACACCACCCCGCCGCTCGGGTGCTGCACCGCCTTGCGGTTGCCGGCCACCACCACGCTGCCGGAAACCGGCACGCCTTTGTCCAGCGGCGCCAACAGCCCCCACAGCAGGAAACCGCCAAACCCCAACAGCACCAGCCAGCCTCCCAGCCGCAGATAACGGCCTTCGTCGAACTGCCGGGAAAGGGCGTCGATATCGCCGGGGATCACACTCTGATTGCTCATACTTTTCGTTCACCGCTGGCCGTTTTGGCGAAGTTGGCGTAATTGACGTTGAAGCCGCCGTTGCTGCGCCCGGCATTGGCCGGTGCGGCGGCAGCGGCGGGCGCAAAACCAGGCAGTTTTTTCAGGATGGCGTCGCTGGGGCCGAAGTGCTGTATCTGGCCGGCGCTCAGCACCAGCAATTTGTCGGTGGTCGCCAGGATCGCCGGTTTGTGGGTCACCAACACGATGGTGGTGCCGCGCGCCTTCAGCGCTTCGATCGCCCGCTGCAGCGCCCCTTCCCCTTCGCGATCGAGGTTGGCGTTCGGTTCGTCCAGCACCACCAGCGCCGGAGATCCATACAGCGCGCGCGCCAGCGCCACCCGCTGACGTTGGCCGCCGGACAGGCCGCTGCCGCCTTCACCCAGCTCGGTCTCATAGCCTTTCGGTAAATGCAGGATCAGCTGATGCACGCCGGCCAGCGCCGCCGCCGCCACCACCTTCTCGGCGTCGACCTGCCCAAAGCGGGCGATGTTATCCGTCAGGGTACCGGCGAACAGCTGGATATCCTGCGGCAAGTAGCCGATATGCGGCCCGAGTTGTTGCTTGTCCCACTGCTGAATGTCTGCACCGTCCAGCCGCACGTCGCCGCTGAGCGGCGTCAGCGCGCCAACCAGTTGGCGCATCAGCAGGGTTTTGCCGGAGCCGGACGCGCCAATCACGCCCAGCACCTCGCCGGCCTCCAGGCGAAAACTGACGCCGTGCAACACCGGTGCCGTGCCGCCTGGCGCACTAGCGGTCAACTGATTCACGACCAATGTACCGCCGGGTGCCGGCAGCGGCAGACTCGGTATTCGTGGCGGGTTAGCGGCCAGCATCACCTCCAGCCGCTGCAAGGACTGGCGCGCAGATGACCACTGCTTCCAGGCGCCGATCAGCTGATCGATCGGCCCCAGCACCCTGCCGATCAGGATCGATCCGGCGATCATCATGCCCGGCGTAATGTCGCCGTTGACCGCCAGCAGCGCGCCGCAGCCCAACATCAGCGACTGCAGCGCCAGCCGCACGGTTTTCGACCAGGCGGTGACCGCGGCGATTTTCTCGCTGGCGCGGTTCTGCAGCAGCAGGAACTGCTGATGCTGCCGCAGCCAGCGCAGGCGCAAGTCGGTCAACATGCCCATGGCGGCGATGGCTTCGGCATTGCGCAGGTTGCCGTTGGCCTGCTGCGTGGCGCTCAGCGCGACGCGGCCGGCCTCCGCCAGCGGCGCCTGCGACACCCGCTGGTTGAGCCAGGCCAGCAGCACCAGCAGGATCACCCCGGCGCTGGCCAACGCGCCAAGCCAGGGGTGGAGCAGAAAAACCACCAGCAGATAAACCGGGAACCAGGGGGCATCGAAAAAGGCGAACAGCGCATTGCCGGTGGCGAACTGGCGCAGGTTGGTCAGATCGTTCAATGCCTGCCCCGCCAGCGGGTTGCCGGTTTTCAAATTGGTTTCGAAGGCGGCGTCATAGACTCGCTGATTGAGGCGCATATCCATCTGGGCGCCAAGGCGGATCACCACCTGGCTGCGCACCCACTCCAGCAGGCCCATAAACAGGTAAAGGCCGACCACCATCAGGGTCAGCATCGCCAGCGTCATGCGGTTGCCCGACGGCAACACGCGATCGTAGACCTGCAGCATATACAGCGCCGGGGCCAGCATCAGCAGGTTGATCACTGCGGTAAACAGCGCAATGCCCCAAAATCCGCGCCGGTATGCGGCCAGCACGCTCATCACTTCTCCGCGCCTGACGGCGTTTTTCATGGCGTTTTCCATCGGCTAAAAACGAGAAAACGCCCGCCGGGGCACGCGGCGCCGGCGGGCAAACGGCCGCGATCAGGCCGCCAGCAATTCCGGGCTGTCGGCGTGCTGCACGCCCACCGCCGTCGCCGCCGCCACCTGATCGAAGGTGGAGTTGACGCTCAGACCGTAGTCGTCGAGGATGCCGTTCAGCGCGGTTTCCAGCGCGCCGGTATCGCCGGACATCAGGCCGTACACCACCTGGTGTACCACGCCATCGTGGCCCTGCGCCTGCAGGCTGCTGAGATTCAGGCCGCCGAAGCTGACGTCAGGCACCTGGATGTTGTACGGTGTAGAGCCGCCGCCGTTCAGGCCGTCGCCGAACGACAGGGAGTCCAGTTGACCGTACAGGGTGTGCGCCGGTGCGTTGAACAGGGTGTAGGTCAGGTTGCCGCCCGCCACGAACGAGGTGATGTTGTTGGCGGTGCTGGTCACGGCATATTGGCTGCCGGACAGGCTGCCGCCGTAGAAACCGCCGCTGTTGGAGTCGGTGACATTACCGTTGGTGTGGTTGATATCGCCAAACGACGACGCCCACTCGTTCAGATAGTTATGGATGCTGTAGCTGCCGAAACTGCTGTCATAATTGACTGAAAATGCCATTTCTCTATCTCCATTGATGAACGGCGCCCCTTGCGAGGCGACCTCTGTGCTCAACGATGAGCAACGCCCTTTTACTGCTTAAAAACGGTACTCCACCCCGCCCTGCACGCTGCGGCCGCGCCCCAGGGTATTGGCCAGCGTCTCGCCGTAGCTGACGACGTAGGCGCGGTTGGTCAGGTTCTCCACCGAGCCGCGCAGCGTCAGGCTGTCGGTCAGTTTGTAGCTGGCGTACAGATCGAACAGGGTGTATTTCGGCCAGTCGGCCAGATACGGGTAGTTGGACGGCACCGAGCTGTCCTGATAGCCCGGCGCGAAGCGCACGGTCACCCCGGCGTCCAGCTTGCGATCGAAAGCGCGGCCGCCCAGCGTCACCGAACCGCGATCGCCCGGCAGGTAAGCGGCGGTGCCGAACTGCGAGCCGCCGTCGCAGGACACGGCGTCATTCGCCGTCGGATCCTGCTCCGCGTAGAAATTGCCCGGCCGGGAGTTGGCGCCGTAACGCAGGCGATTGCCCAGCCAGGCGTTCCTGGAGCAAAACTCGTTTTTACCGATCATGTGGGTGTAGGTCAGGTCGGCGTAGAACACCCCGGCGTCATAGTTGAGCTGGTACTCCAGCCCGCGGAAACGGGTTTTCGACAGATTGTTGACGTAGGCGGCGTTGCCGATGCTCGGCTGCACCAGCCCCGGCTTGTCCCGGTTAATCGCCAGGTTGATGTAGTTATCCACTTTGGTGTCGAAATAGGCCACCTTGGCCACCAACCGATCGCCCTCAAACCACAGGTCAGGCTGCTGTACGTTGAACCCCACTTCCCAGGCGCGCGAGCGCTCGGCCTGCAGGAACGGGTTGGGATATTGCGTAGAGGTGCTGTGCGCGCTGCCGTTGGTCAGCGTTTCAGTGATCGCCGGCGGCCGCCAGGATTTGCCGTAGGTGGTATACAGCTCCAGCCACTCCACGCCGGGGCGCACCGCCAGCGCCAGCGTCGGCGACAGCTTGCCCTGATCGCGATCGACGTTCCACTCCTGCTGCGTGGTCGTCGCCAGGCAGTTGCGCAGCCGCAGCTGTTTGCAGGGATTCTCCGCCGTATACGGGAAGTCGGCGTAGCTCAGACCGGTCTGGCCGCGCAGGCGATAGCGGTCGTAACGCAGCCCGCCTTCCAACGTCAGCCAGCCGTCGTAGTCATAGGTCAGATTGGCGAACAGGCTGGCTACCGAACGGTTGCCGGCCGGCGTCACCCCATCCATGCCTTGGCGGGAAGAGTCGCTGGTGGCTTTGTCGTAATAGAACTCCAGCCCGTAATTGGCGCGGAAGTCATGCCCCGGCGCCAGGCTGAAGCGCGAGGTGTTTTGCGCCTGTGCGCCATAGGTACGCAGCCGGGTGCGCGTCGCGTAGCCGTTGTCCAGCAGCGAACTGGTGCTGTAGGTGTCGCTGTCATCCTGAGTATCGACGTAATACAGCTTGGCCTGAAAATCTAGCCAGTCGACGTCTTCCGGCGCCAGGCTGTAGTCGAACGCCGCGTTGCGCGCCATCACGTCGGTGTAGCCGGTGCGCTTCCAGCCCAGTTCGTAGGGCGGGCGAGTGCCCAGGTTAGTCAAGGTGCCGGCGATCGGCGATGCGGTCTGGGTCTGCAGATAACTCAGCTGCAGGCGCTGGTTGGCGGGCAGATTCCAGCCCACCTTGGCCAGCCGCGAGTGCATGCGGTAATGGGTGTCGGGGATTTTGTTGTTCTTGATGCTCTCGGCGTAGCGATCGTAATTGCCGGTGTCGTTATTGATGCGAATGTTGCCGATGTCGCCCTTATTGCCGGGCCAATAGTCGCCGAGGTGGCGTTCGCTGGCGGCCAGCAGGATATCGCCGGTTTCGTTGCCCAATGCCAGTATGCCGCTGCCGATGAAGTGGGTGCCGTTATCGCCGGTGCTGGCGTGCAGCTTGCCGCCCAGCTCTTTGCCCGGCGCCAGGAAATCGCTCGCGCTGACGGTATTGAAGGTGGCGATGCCGCCGAGCGTGCCGGCGCTGCCCATACCGCCGCTGGTGCCCTTGTCGATGGTCACGCCGGACAGCAGTTCAGAATCGATGTACATGGTGCCGTTACGCTGGCCATGGCCGCTCTTTTGAAAATTCTGCCGCATGCCGTCGATGTTCATGTTCACCCGGCCATAGTCTTGTATGCCGCGGATGTTGACCGACAGCGCCGGATCTTGCTGACTGACGCTGGAATAGGCCCCCGTGGTCTGTTCCAGAATATCGGCCGCGTGCCGCGCCGGGCGGTTGTCCATCTGTTCGCGGCTAATGACGCTGACCGAGCGCGGTTCGTCGTAAACCCAATCGTTGGCGTTGATGCCGCCGGCGCCCAGCACCGTCAGGCTGTCCAGCGCCAGCGCGCCGCCCTCTCCGTTCGCCGTCGGCAGCCGGCTCAATACGATCTGCCCCTGCGGCTGCAGGCGGAAAGCCACCGGATTGCCGCCGATCAAGCGCCTCAGGCCCTGTTCAACGCTCATGCTACCGTTCAGCGCCGCCGCCTGCATGCCGTCGAGTTTCACCTCGTCGAAAAACACCTGCATGCCGGCCTGCTCGGCGAAGCGCAACATGGCGCTCTGCAGCGGCTGCGCCGCAATGTTGAAATGCTTTTGCTGTGCGGCCTGCGCACCGTTCGCCTCAGCCTGGACGGCGAGCGCCACAGCCGGCTGAATCAACATCATCGCCGCCAGCGCGGCGCGTACCGCCGTGGCCAAGCGGCCGGCCGGCGTGGTTCCCTTGTGAATAAGCATGCGTGTGTGTTCCACCCGAAAGAATGTCAAACCAAGTGATAATGGAAATCAATCTCGTTTAAACATAAGGACGTTCCGGGAGGCAAAAACCCGTAAAGATTTTTTACAGAAAGTGAAAATAGCGGCGAAACGGGCATCCCGGCCCGCCTGCACCGCTCAGTAAAGCAGCGTGATGCCGGGGAGATTCAGCTGGCGGGCGGAGAGTTCCTGACGAATGGCGCCGACGCCGTCGTCGAGTTTATTGAGCGCGAACACGCCGCTGACCGTACGCGATCTGAGTTCGGGATTGATCGCTACGATGCGGGTCTCGCGATAGCGGTTGAGCTGCGCGAGCGCCTGCGTCAGCGGTTGGCGGTCGATCACCAGCCAGCCGCGCCGCCAGGCGTCATCACCGGCCGTTTGCCGCGTCAGCTGCAGCTGCCCGTTGCGGTAATGCGCCGCCTGGCGTTGCGCGACCACCAGCGAACGCTCACCGCGCTCAAGCGTTACCCGCACGCTGTGCTGATGCACGCTGACGTCGACGCCCTGCTCGGTGCGCGCCACGCTGAACTCGGTGCCCAGTGCCTGGGTGACGCCGTTTTCCGCCTCCACCCTGAACGGGCGACTTTCCGGCCCGCCCAACGGCGCGACGACAAAATAGGCGGCGCCGCTAAGCAGCCGCACCTTGCGTTCGCCTGCGGAATACGCCAGTGCGATCGCGCTGCCGCTGTCCAGCGCCACCCGGCTGCCGTCCGGCAACGCAACTTCGCGCACCTCGCCGCGAACGGTTTGATAATCCGCCTGCATGCCAATCCATAGATCCGGCCCGCGATAAACGCCGAAGGAAACGGCGATCGCCACCGCCGCCGCCACCGCCCAGCGGGGCCACCTGCGATGGGATGACGTTTTCAGCGTCGCCACCTGCGGTTGTAACGCCTGCCGCTGCTCAGGCGGCAGCTGTCCCAGCGTCGTCCACAGCAGGCGAGCCTGACGCAGCGCCGCCGGATGCTGCGGATCGGCGGCCAGCCAGGCGTCCAACGCTCGCCGCCGATCGGCCGGCAGCGCCCCTTCGGCCAGGCTCACGGCCCAGGCGGCCGCCTGCTGTCGCGCCTGTGCGGTTAGCGGTTTCATAATGGCATAGACCTCTGTTTTTTCTGGTTATAGGTTAAGACGTCTGAGCGCGGATAAACCCGTAAAAAAATTGCCATTATTGTTCTTCCATCCGCGCCATCAGCCGCTCGAGCGCGCTGGCCAGGTGTTTTTCTACCGTGCTGAGCGACACGCCCAGCTGCGCCGCCACCTGCGCCTGGGTCAGGCCATCGAGCCGGTTGAGCCGGAAAATCTGCTGCGTGCGCGGCGGCATGTCCGCCAGCGCCTGCTGCAACAGCTGCAGCAATTGGCTATCGATCGCCAGTTGTTCAAGCGCCGGTTCACCGGAGGGATACTGCGCCAGAATGTCGTCTTCGACCGCTTCGGTCTGCCGCCGCTGCTGCTGGCGCAGATGGTCGAGCATCAGGTTTTTGGCGGTTTTATACAGGTAGGCTTCGATATCGAGAATGTTACCCTGCGGATATTGCTCGGTAAGGCGGGTAAAACTTTCCTGCGCCAAATCCGCGGCCAGCTGTGGGTCGCGCAGTTTGGCGTTCAAATAGGCTTGCAGCGGCCGCATATGGCGCAGAAACAGCGCCTGCAACTCGGAATTGGACATCTCTTTTCCCAGAAGTGAAACACCCAATAGGGGCGATAAAAATCACATAAATGATTATCATTATCAATATTGTTCTGGGAAATATGTGCTAACGCGGGGGGATAAACAGGAAACCGGCCTGACGCCGGTTTCCGCTGGGCTGCAGGTCAGAGCTCTAACGCCTCGTCTTCATAGCGATGCTTGGCGTCGAGCGCTTCCTGCTCGGTTTCATGTTCACTGAGCAGCGTATTCGGCTCAATGTCGTCGGTGCGCACTTCAAAACGGCGCAGATGCAGGTTCGGGTCCCCCCGAAACACCTCTACGACGCGGGCACTCCGTGGATAAGCAGGTTGATCATTTTCGCGCATGCCGTTCTCCAGTGTGTTTCACACAGTAGCAAGTATAGCAGCCGCCCTCATTCCGACACGCGCGAGCCAAGATCGCGATCGCCGGGAGCCCCCGTCAACAGCTCGGTCAATTCGTCGCAGGCGCAAATACGCCCTTCACGCACGGTGAAGTGCGCCAACACCCGCACGCGGCAGCGGGAACCGTCACGCTTTTCCACCTCGACCAGATGGTGGGTCAGCACCGCCTCGCCCTGCTCCGCCGCCGCGATCACGCTCAGCGTCATGCGGCGGGTTTGCCGCTTCAGCAGCGCCATATGCTGCTCAAACTGCTCGAAGTGCAGCACCTTGCCATCCACCTGCTGGCGGTAGCCTGCGCTGAAGCGGGCGGCGAGCTGGGCCGGCCGATGCTCCGGGCTGGCGACGATCTGCTGCAGCGTATCGAGCACCAGATTCAGCGGGGTAAGTTGAGTCATCACATTTCTCCGAAATAGGGTGAACGGCGATCCTATCCCGGCCAGGCGATGGCATAATAACCACATCAAGACTTTCAATAACGTTAAACGGCCAACATGACGCAGATCCGCAGCCAACGCCTTCAGCATGAAAAAAAGCACCTGACGCCCTGGCACCGGCACGAAGGCGGCCAGATCTATCTCTTGACGCGCGGCATGCTGGCAATGGAACTCCCTGGCCGGCAATGGGCGATCACCGGCGGCACGCTGGGCTGGCTGCCGCCGGGATGCGCCCATCAGGCGCTGGCCTGTGGCGACGTGGCGGGCTGGAGCCTGTATCTGCCGATGGAAAGCGTGCCGGAGATGCCGCCGCTGCCGCAACTGTTCACGGCCTCTGCGTTGTTGCAGGCCCTGGTGGAGCGCATCGCGCAGTTCCCCGCCGGCCCGCTGAGTGCGCCGCAACGGCGGCTGCTGCAGGTGCTGCTGGACGAAATGCACGCGGCAAGCCGCGCGCCGTTGCAATTGCCGCTGCCGCAGGACGCCCGGTTGCTGAACATCGCCCGAGCGCTGCTGAACGATCCCGCCAGCCCGCGCAGCCAGCGCGACTGGGCCATCTGGGCCGGGCTCAGCCCGCGCACCCTGAGCCGCCGTTTTCTGCAGGAAACCGGCATCAGCTTCGCGCTGTGGCGCCAGCAGGCGCGGGTATTGCGTTCACTGGAGGGGTTATCACGCGGCGAAGCGGTTGGCGAGGTGGCCGACGCCTGCGGCTATGATAACGTCAGCGCCTACATCGCCGCCTTTCGCCGCCGCTTCGGCGTCACGCCCGGGGCCTACTTTGCGGCCGCTCGGCAAACGGAATAGAAAAACGGGCGCACAGCGCCCGAAGAGAAGAAAAGGTTATTTCACCGCCTCACGCGGCAGCACAGCGAGGATTTGTTCCACCACCCGCTGCGGATCGGCGGCGCCGTCCATCACGTAATGTGCGGCATCCTGATACAGCGCTTCCCGCGCGGCCAGCACCTCGCGCATCTCTTCGGCGATCGGCCTGCCGGTGAGCGTCGGGCGCTGCGCATCTTCCGGGTACTCTTCCAACCGCTGCGCCAACACGCTGGCCGGCGCGCGCAGGTAGATAACGGTGCCATGCTGGCGCATAAACTGACGATTCTCTTCCGCCAGGATCGCGCCGCCGCCGGTGGCAACTATAGTTGACGGCTTAGTCACGGTTTGCAACGCGACGGTCTCACGGCGGCGGAACCCCAGCCAACCCTCGCGCTCGACCATTTCCGCCACGCTCATCTGCGCCGCCTGCTGCATAAACAGATCGGTATCGACGAATTGATAGCCCAACGCCAGCGCCAATGCGCGGCCTACAGTGGTCTTGCCGGCTCCGCGAGCGCCTATCATGAACAGGGGTTGTGTCATTACGGGTTGTCCCTTATGCGGTGACTTGAGTGCATTGCATACCAAAATGCCGAGCGGGTGCGATGGCGTGGTGGCAGCATCATACCCTGCCCGCTCTGTATTTCAATATTTACGATAGTGTAAATTCCATGGCACAGCGACTGCCGACGGCAAAGCCGTGCGCCAGATCCTCATCCAGATGCCGCCGCAAGGCGGCCGTGAGCTGCGCGCCCTCAAGCGGCCGGAATCCCAGCCGCCGGTAGTAAGGCGCATTCCACGGCACCTCAATGAAGGTGGTGAGCGTCAGGCGGCCGGCCCCCTGCCGTTTGGCTTCTTCCGCCACCGCGCCGATCAGGCGGCGGCCGACGCCCTGCCGCTGCCAGGTGCCGGCGACCGACAATTCGGCGATGTGCCAGTCTTCCCCCTGAGCCAGCACGGCGATGAAACCGGCGCACTCGCCGTTGTCGCTTTCCGCCAGCCATTCACGGCGCTCGGCGATAAACGCGGCATGCTGCTGCGGGGCCATCACCTCGCCTTCGGCAATAAAGCGCCATTCCGGCTGTTGGCGAAACAACTGCGCCGCCGAGCGTTCAACCGCCATCAGATGCGCGATATCCCGCTGCTGCGCCAAACGAATCTGCAGGCTCATGGGTTCTCCTTAACGTTGGGGCGGTTATTTAAGCAAATTTCACCGCCCGTGGCTTAGAAATCGACACTGCCGCGCAGCACCACCTCACGCGGTTCCCCCACCGCCACGCGCAAATTGCCGCCGCTGGACGGGTAGTAGGTTTTATCGAACAGGTTCTTCACGTTCAGTTGCCATTTCACCCGATAGCCGTTGATCGGCATGGTGTAAGCGGCGAACGCATCGGCAACGGTGTAGTTATCCAGGTAGAAACTGTTGGCGGCATCACCCGGGCGGCGCCCTACGTAGCGCGCGCCGGCGCCAATGCGCACCTCATCGCCGCTGTAGAGACCCGGGCTGCCCAGGTTTTGGGTCAGGAACAGCGAGGCGGTGTGGCGCGCCACGTTGGTCATCTCTTTGCCCTTGTTGTCCGGATCGTCCACCACCCGTGCGTCGGTATACGCATAGGAACCGATCAGGCTCAGCGAGTCGGTGAGATTACCGGCCACGTCCAGCTCCACGCCCTGCGAACGCACGCGCCCGGCGGTGCGCGTCACGGTTTCGCCCTCCACCAGCTCACTGACCATCACGTTGCGCTTGGTGATGTCGAACAGCGCCAACGTGCCGGTAACACCGTTCGGCAGCGCCAGCTTGCCGCCGACTTCCCACGACTTGCCCTGCTCCGGCGGCAGCGAATCAATCTGGGTGGCGATGGAAGAGTTCGGCTTGAACGACTCGGTATAGCTGCTGTACAGCGACATGTAAGGCGTCAGCTTGTAGACCACCCCGGCGCGCGGCACCAGCTTGCCGTCCGAGCTGTCGGTATTGGTCTGGAACGGCCGCCCCTTGCCGGCATAGACGTCGAAAGCGTCGTAGCGCAGCCCGCCCATCACCAGCCATTTATCGGTTAGCTGGATGGAATCCTGCATAAACCAGCCGTAGCTGGTGAGATTTTCCCGCTGGTCGCTGTCTTTGGCGCTGACCGCCGTCGACGGCGGCATCAGGCCGTATACCGGATGATAAATATTGAAATCGCTGTTCTTTTTACCGCGGATCATGTCGCCGCGGTAGGTACGGTTATCTTCAAAATCAAAGCCGAACAGCATCTGGTGGTTGATGCTGCCCCAGTCCACATCACCATTGAACGTCAGCTGCACCGCGTTGGCGTGGCTGACGGCATGGGCGGTCGAGTCGGCCTGGCGGCTCAATGCGCCGCTCTCCGGGTCCAGCGCCGTGGCGCGCGCCTGGTTGTCGCTGTAGCTGTTGCGGCTGTAGGCGTAGGTCAGCGAGCTTTTCCAGCGCTCATTGAGCGTTTGATCGATCTGCAGAGTGACGCTGTCCTGATCGCCGCGGGTGGCGTTATAAGCCTCGTCGAAACGGCGATCGCGCGGCGTATTCACCGGTTTGCCGGTGCGCGAATCGATAATGGTGCCGCGATCGAACGGCACCAGATATTCCATATGTTCATAGGCCAACCGCACGGTGGTGTTCTCGCCGTACCACATCAGCGAGGGCGCGATCACCGTCTGGCGATTGCGGCCAAAGTTGCGCCAGTAATCGGTTTCATCGTGATCGACGATCATCCGATAGGCAAACCCCGACGTGCCGAGCGGCCCGGTAACGTCGAGCTGGCCACCGCCGCCGTTGAAACTGCTGCCCCAGCCTTCCACGTGGGTATGCTGCTGCAGCTGGGGTTTTTTGGTGATCATGTTGATCATCCCGCCCGGCTCGCCCATGCCGTACAGCATCGAGGCCGGCCCCTTGAGCACCTCCACCCGCTCGGTGGTCGGCGTAAAGTTGCGCGCCTGCACCGAGCGCACGCCGTCGCGCAGAATGGAGCCGTCGCGGTTGTCGCCGAAGCCGCGTTTCATTACCGCGTCCTGGGTGCCCCCCAGCGTGTTGGCCTGGGTTATGCCGCTGACGTTGTACAGCGCTTCGTCCAGGCTGCTGACCGCCTGATCGGTAATCACCTGTTGCGGCACCACGTCGATCGCCTGCGGCACGTTCAGCAGGTTGGTTTCGCTGCGGGTGCCGGTAACGCTGGTCAACGGCTGATAGCTCTGCACGCCGTCGGCGTCTTTGCGGCCGACCACCACCAGGCTCTCTTCCTGCGGCGCGGCTTTTTCCGCCGCCCACGCCGGCGATGTCGCGCAGGCTGCCAAAGGCAATGCGCACCACCAGCCGCGCTTGTTGTTATTCATTATCTAACTGACTCCAATAGGTCCCTGAAAAAGGTAACGGCAAAAACTGCTGATACAGCTGTTGGAAGGTCTGCTGCGGGTTGATGTCGGCGAACAGATCCGGGTAAAACGCTTTGGCGAACATCTCGACCAACACGACATGGTACGGGCTGAGGTAAAAGTTGTGCCAGACGCTCCAGGCGCGGTGGTTTTTCACCGCCTGCAGGCTGGCCAGCATCGGCTGTTTGGCGATCAGTTGGCGGAAGCTGTCGGCGGCCTCCTGTGGGCTGCCCTGCGGCCCGAGACGCAGATCGGACAGCCGTTTGCCCTGCGGCCCAGCCATGCCGGTGGCGAGGTACACGTCGGGATTGGCGCTCAGAATGGTTTCCGGGTTCAGCTCGCCATACACCCCTTTGACGCTGGCGTTGGCGATGTTGTCGCCGCCGGCGAAGGTCAGCAAATCGCCGAGGTTGCCGTGCGCGGCGGTGGTGCAACAGGTGTCGCGCCGCCCCAGATGCAGGTGCAGCATCACCTTGGGCTTCGGCCCCTGATAGCCCGCCAGCCGTTGCCGGATCACCGTCATATGCTGCTGATAAAACGCGATGAACTGCTCGGCGCGTTGCTGGCGATTAAGCACTTCGCCCAGCAGCCGCACGCTCGACACGGTGTTGTTCAGCAGATCGATGCGCAGATCGACGTAGATCACCGCCACGCCGGCCTTGCTCAGTGCGGAAACCAGCAAATCGTTGTCGCCGCCTTCACGCGCGTAGCGCGCCAGGATCACCAGATCCGGCTTCAGCTGCAGCAGGCTTTCGATGTTGACCTGGCGAAAGTTATTGCCGCTGATGACGGGGATCTGGGCTATCTGTGGAAACTTCTGCGTATACAGCTGCCAGCTTTGCGCATCAAAGCGCGCCAGATCCGCCGGCCAGCCGACGATGCGCTGCGCCGGGTTGCCCGGCTCCAGCAGCGCCAGCGTATACAGCATGCGGCTCTCCCCCACCACGATGCGCTGCGGGTTGTCCGGCACCGCGACCTGGCGGCCGGTGATGTCGGTTACCGTCTTCGCCTGGGCGGAGAACATGCCGAACCACAGGGAAAGCAGCAGTAAAATGAGGGAATTGCGCATGATTGAGCCGAAACGGGGGAAATAGTGTGCGCATGATAATCACTCTCATTAGCACTTGCAATCCCACGCCGCAATTGCCAAAAGAAATCCGGGAAACGGCGCCGGGCATGCGGTGAAACACCGTGAAACCGCTAAAATAGCGGCTTTAAAAAGTTAAAAAATGGCGGAAAAATCGGTTAAATAGGAGGGGGAAACAGCAAAAAAACCGGGAGACCTCCATGACTCAACGCATCATTCCGCTGTCGGAGTGCCCGCAGTTTGCCGATGTGTGCGCCGCCTGGGCTTTCGGCCAATGGGGTTCACAGCGCGGCGGTTCGCTGGCGCGCACCCAGCTGCGTTTCGCCCAATGCAGCCGGCCAAGCGACGATCACCTGACGCTGATGATGATCGACGGCGATCGTCCGGTCGGCATGGCCAGCCTGTGGCCCAGCGACGATCACCAGCGCCAGGATCTCACTCCGTGGCTGGCCGGCGTCTTCGTGCATCCCGATCACCGCCGCAAGGGCATCGCCCACCGTCTGGAGATGGCGATCGTCGAGGCGGCGCGGCAACGCCATCACTCGGTTCTGCATCTCATTACCGACAAGTCGGAAGCGCTGTACGCCGGCTGGGGTTGGCAACCTCTGGAGCGCCGGCGGCAGCATGACGAAGAGGTGGTGGTGATGGAGAAAAAACTGTAGCTAACGCGGCGTACAGACATACACCAGCGCCGGCGGGAAGTTGCGCACCACCCGCAGGCGCTTCCAGTGAAAATAGCGCGACAGCAATTTTTCCGACAGGTGGCTGTATTGGAACAGCACCAGCGTGCCGTTGCGCGCCAGCAGCCGCTGCCGGGCCTGCTGAAGAATGCGCACGCTGATCCTGACCGGGATCGACAGCAGCGGCAGGCAGGAAAACACCACGTCGTAATCCGTGGCCATCCGGGTCGCAGAGTGGCCCATCACCTGCAGCCGCCGATCGTCTATCCCGCGCAGCCGATGCACGAAATGGGGTTGGATCTCGAAGGCCTCCAGCGCCGCATCGGCGCGCATCCGCCCCAGAATACGTTTGGTCAACACCCCGTCGGCCGCGCCCAGTTCCGCGATCGACAGCGCCCGGGTCCATTCAACCTGATTCAGCATCGCCTGACACAGCCACGGGGAAGAAGGCGCCAGCGTACCGACGGTGCGCGGTGAAGCCATAAATTGCTGCAGGTAAGCGAAGTGATTCATCAGTTGCAGCCGGGTCGCATTTAACATTGAGGCCTCCTTGGGTTAAGCCCTCAATGTGAGCCGAATTTCTTAAGTAATCATTAACATGATTCCGAAAGCGGCAGACACAGTTGTAATAAAATGCAACCTCATCAACGGCACGCAAAGAAAAACGGCCGTAATAATGACCTGAGAATAAATCGTTTATACACCGACTATTCAGATAATTATTGCGACCGTTTATTTTATTGGCCGCGTTGCCGCGGCCAGAGCGTAAAAAAACCAATGCTTAGCGATAAATTTCCGCATTGCCGCGCCAGTTGCTGGAATCCCCGGGGGTGTCCAGACCGATAATGCGATAATGGCTGGCGCCGTCCGCCGCGGCTTTTTCTTTAAGGGCGGTGATGGCATCATGCGGTGAGCCGCTAATGCCGGAAACCGACACGACGCCGATGCTTTGCAGATTGGCGGCCTGCTCGCTGTTGACCTGTTTCACCGACGACAGCGGCGCGGCGAAAGTGGAGAAAGAAGCGGCGGCGATCAATACGGCTGCGATGCTTGGGATGAGTTTCATGATTGACTCCAGGTGTTCTTGTTTATTAGCTCGTGGTCAGTGATGTTAATTATCCGCTAGCCAATGAAAACGGACGTCATGCAACGTAAAGAACATCAATCATTGTGAGGAGAATAAGGAGGAAGTAAGAGCGGGTGTGTATTTTCAGGCGGGAATGACTTTATAGACCTCACCTTACCCCTATTTGATGAACAATTAAAGACGGTGCGAGATAAAGCATGCGCGCCGCGTCTATTTAAGATTTTTTACCCGCCGGAGCGCGCTGAGCTACGCTGATTTTGTGGCTTACCCTTTTAAGGAAGAACGCTTATGTCGCAAAACCTGCTGCGCGTGCGTGACGGTCAGGGCGCGTCGGTCTCATTTTCCGAGCTGCTGTTCGATCTGATCTACGTTTTCGCCGTGACCCAACTTTCCCACTATCTGTTGCATCACCTGACGCTGACCGGCGCGCTGGAAACCCTGCTGCTGTGGTTTGCCGTCTGGCTGGCCTGGCAATACACCGCCTGGGTCACCAACTGGTTCAATCCGGATACCCGCCAGATCCGCCTGCTGCTGTTCTCGATCATGCTGCTGGGGCTGTTCGCCGCCGCCGCGCTGCCGCAGGCGTTTGGCGAGCGCGGCCTGATCTTCGCGCTGTTTTATGTCGCTATTCAGGTCGGCCGCTCCGCCACGGTATTGCGCCTGCTGGCGCCTGGCCACCCGTTGAAACAAAACTTTCGCCGCATCCTCGGCTGGCTGTGCATCTCCGCCGTCTTCTGGATCGCCGGCGGGCTGGCGGAAGGCCATACTCGCCTGGCGCTGTGGGCGATCGCCGTCTTGTGCGAATACGTCTCGCCGATGTTCGGTTTTCGCCTGCCGGTGCTGGGGCGCTCGGACAGCAGCAGCGAATGGACCATCGAAGGCCACCATCTGGCGGAGCGCTGCCAGCTGTTCGTGATCGTGGCGCTGGGGGAAACCATTCTGATCACCGGCGCCACCCTGAGCGAAATGGAAAGCTGGAGCCTGCCGGTGCTCATCGCTTCGCTGGTGGCCTTTCTCGGCAGCCTGGCGATGTGGTGGGTTTACTTCGACACCAGCAGCAAAGCCGGCAGCCACGCCATCAGCCAGGCGGAAAACCCCGGCCAGCTGGGCGCTTATTTCCACTACGTGCACGTCGCGCTGGTGGGAGCCATCATCGTCTGCGCCGTGGCCAACGAACTGGTGATCGCCCATCCTGACGGCCGCATCCAACACGCCACGGCGGCGGTGCTGCTGCTCGGCCCGGCGATTTACCTGTTCGCCAACGCGCTGTATAAACGGTTGGTGTATCGCCGTTTCCCGCTGTCGCACCTGGTTGGGCTGCTGGCGCTGGCGGTATTGGCCCCCGCCGCCTATTTAACCGATCTGCTGATGGTCAATGGCCTGACGACGCTGATCATGGTGGTGGTGGCGGTGTGGGAGAGCATCTCGCGCGGCAGAGCGCCGCAGCGGCACGCGGAGACCTGAAGCAAACGGGGGCGTCACCGCCCCCGCTGTGAGATTGATGACAAACCTCATGCCATTGCCGGGTTTGCAGAGAGCAGCGGATAAAAAAACAAGGAAAATCAATTTATTGATTTTCGGCTGATGGCCACAAAGGAGGAAAAACCACGTTTTTTCCTCCTTTTTCAACGGTCTGACGGGGGCGCTGTCGCCCCTTCTCGATCACTTCAAGGGTTGCGGCAAGGTGAGCACCCAGAGCTCACTCAGCGACTCCGGCTGCTCCAGAGGGCGCAATTCGATACGGGCATCGGTCTTGTCGCCGTCGAGGCTCAACCGCCCTCCTTTCTCCAGCTGGTAGTCACCGATTTTTTTGCTCTTTGGCGACGCATCCACCAGCTTCGCCTGCAAGCCGAAATCGTTGTCATTGATCACCGCCAGCGTGCGATCGTCGATCAGCGCCAACCCTTCCGCTTTCTCCTGGCGCCAGCCCAACTGGCGCAGATCCGCCACTTCCCGTTTCTGCGCCAGCTTCACGCCGCGTTTAGCCAGCTCTTGCGCATCGTCGAACTCCAGCGCTTTACCCTGGCCGTCAAACGTACTCAGATCGCTGGCCTGCGCGAGATCCACCAGATAGATCTTGTTGATCATCGTCTTATCTTTATCGGTTCCCTGTTCAATCAACAGGATGCGCTGGTTGTCCAACGCCACGATATCGCCAATCTTGGCGTCTTTGGCTTTTTTATAGCGGTCGATATCGATGGGATAGCCATACATCGCAGTTTTGCCACTGCGCGGATCGAAGCTCACCAGCCGGGTAAACTGCGCCTTGTTTTTGCTTTTACCATCAACATCCAGCGTGCTCTGCACCGCCGCCAGAATGCGTCCATCCGGCATCCGGGTCAGCCCCTCAAAACCGCGGTTAGGCTGGCGCCACTTCAGGATGTTCGGCAAACCGCTCGCCACCGCCTGCTCGCCGGCCTGCGGCGTTGGGCCATATTTGGCGAGAATTTTGCCTTTGTCGTCGACATGGATCAGAAACGGGCCATACTCGTCACACAGCCAATAGCCGCCGTTGCCGTCACCGATGATACCTTCGGTATCCAACCCACGGCGATCGCCGGACAGCGGTTGCAGCGCGTCGTTCAACGCCACTTCGTTCGTGGAACCAATCAGCTCGCTCGGCAGCGGCAGCCCGCTAATCGGCCCTTTTTCGTCATGCAAGGGCCGCGCATTCTCGGCCACGGCCTTGCCGCCGCCGATACGAATGTCCATCAACAGAGGCGTGAATTGCGGATTGGCGAAAATCTTGGCTTCTTGCTTGCCCACCGCAGGGGCATCAGCATTCGGGCCGCGATCGGTCAGCGTCGTCAGCACCAGATCGTCGCCCTGCTTGCGATTGAACGACAGCCCTGAGCCGATCCCCACCGGCAACCCCTGCGGGAAATGCCTGGCAAACGCCCCCTGATAGGCGACGCGTTCCCCGCCGGGGAAGCCGACCACATAACGCGCCACCTCAATATCTGCAGCGTAGGTGAATACCGGAAACAGCGAAGCCAACAGCAGGGAGAGCGATTTTATTCTCATGTTTTTTACCCGAGGTTGAATGAAGCGTTATCAGGCAGAAGAAGATATTAATTTAGCATGACACTTAGATGACAACAGGCGCTTCGTCAAATGTAAAACAAGCAATAAGGTTGGCTGGCAAATAGAAATTAGCAATTAACCTGAGCGTATTGAATGGATAAAACCGCTGGAAAAAACCACCCGAAAATAGCCCGCCATTTTGCTTAGGGTAAATTCTTATAGCAAAGATAAAAAAATCGGCAAACGCGCGTCGGCACGTGGAAAAACGGTGTTTTTCTCATAGACAAAATAAAATACCGGGGATTTAATACCGCCGTTATTCAAGGTGCATTAAGAAAATTCTATAGAATATCTGCATGAACTCAAAAAGCTGTTCTATAGTTTTTAGTGCTAACGCCCGTTAGTCTATTCCGCAGGATGGAATCTATGTCAAAGCGACTTTTTGCTGAATTTTTTGGCACATTTTGGTTGGTGTTTGGTGGTTGTGGTAGCGCAGTATTGGCAGCGGCATTCCCACAGCTGGGTATTGGTTTCCTCGGCGTCGCGCTCGCTTTCGGTCTGACCGTGGTGACGATGGCCTATGCCGTCGGCCATATTTCCGGCGGGCATTTTAACCCGGCCGTCACCGTCGGCTTATTCGCCGGCGGCCGTTTCGCGGCGAAAGACGTTATTCCTTACGTTATCGCTCAGGTCATCGGCGGCATCGCCGCAGCGGCGGTGCTGTATTTGATCGCCAGCGGCAAAGCCGGTTTCGACGCCACCGCAGGCGGCTTCGCCTCCAACGGTTACGGCGAACACTCACCGGGCGGTTATTCTCTGCAAGCCGCGATCGTGATTGAGCTGGTACTGACCGCCTTCTTCCTGATCGTTATTCACGGCGTGACCGACAAGCGCGCGCCGGCAGGCTTTGCCCCGCTGGCGATCGGCCTGACGCTGACGCTGATCCACCTGATCAGCATCCCGGTGACCAACACCTCCGTCAACCCGGCGCGCAGCACCGGCGTAGCGATCTTCCAGGGCACCTGGGCGCTGCAGCAGCTGTGGGTCTTCTGGCTGGTGCCACTGGTCGGCGGCATTATCGGCGGCCTGATCTACCGCTGCCTGCTGGAAGACAAAAAATAAGCGTATCGCAGTCGATTGCGTTTCACGGGGCAGCCTTCATCGGCTGCCCCGTTGCTTTCAGCCCTTCGTCACTTCAAACATCATGATATCGCTGGTAAAGGAGCCGTCCGGCTGAATGGCGAAATGCGCCGCCACCTCTTCCGACACGCTTTGCTGCAGCGCGCGGATCGCGGTGACGAAATGCGCCGGCGTGCGCATACGCGCCACCCAACTGCCGAACTCCAGCATCAATCGATCCGCCGTCACTTCGCGTACCATCAGCCCGGCCTCGGTCAGTAACGTCAGCCACTCGCCCGGCGCATAGTTGCGCACGTGCGAGGTGTCGCGCAGCACTTCCACGGTTTGCAGGTAGATATCCAGCAGCGGATGCCCCGGCGAGACCACGTCCATAAAGATCGCGCTGCCGCCCGGTTTAAGTACCCGCCTGACCTCGCGCAGCGCCTGGCCGACGTCGTGCCAGTGGTGCGCCGAATAGCGGCTGATGACCAGATCGAAGCTGGCGTCTTCAAACGGTAAAGACTCCGCCACGCCCTGCTGCTGCTGAATGTTATTCAGGCCTTTTTCCGCCGCCGCCTGCTTCACCACCGCCAACATTTGCGCCGACAGATCGTAGGCCACCACCTGCGCTACCCTGGCAGCCGCCGTGAAGCTGGCATGCCCGGCGCCGCAGCCCAGATCGAGCAGGCGCGCGCCGGCGTGCGGTTCCAGTAACTGTGCAAGGCGTTGCAAATCCTTGCCCTGCGCGTGTACCGCGCTGGTTAAGTAGGCGTTGGCCTGCTCGCCGAACTGCCGGTCTACCGCGTTTTTATGGCTGTTGCTGATGCTCATGTTTGCTCCCGTTATTATCCGGCTTGCGCCTGTGCCTGAAGGCTTTCGGCTACTATAATCAGGCTACTATACGGGTACAATATGAGCAGTTATCCTGGTATAAATAGGTACCACGCTATGTCATCAGAAGCCTTATCCGGGCCAAAGGCCCTCGGCGCGTTCCTGCGGGCGCACCGCGAACGCATCACGCCGGAAATGCTCGGCCTGCCCAGCTCCTCGCGCCGTCGCACCAGCGGCCTGCGGCGCGAAGAGCTGGCGCAAATCAGCGGCATCAGCGCCACCTGGTATACCTGGATCGAACAGGGCCGCGAGGTATCCATTTCCCCCTATACGCTGGCACGCATCGCCAAGGCGCTGCGGCTCGGCCCGGCCGAACGCCATTACCTGTTTACCCTGGCGCGCATCGCCGACCCCGAGCAGGAAACACACCGCGAAACCGCCAACGACGCGGTGCTGCAAAGCGTGCACCAGATGACGGTGCCCTGCTACCTGCTGGACGTGACCTGGAACGTCGTCGCCTGGAACCCGCAGGCGGCGGCGCTGTTCAGCGGCTGGCTGGATGTGGCCAACAGCCCCAACCTGCTGCACTTCATGTTCTTCCACCCATTAGCGAAAACGCTGGTCAGCGATTGGGAGGAACGCGCTCGCCGCGTGGTGGCCGAGTTTCGCGCCGAGACCAGCCATCATCAAAATACCGAAGAGATGCGCGCCTTCGTGCGCAACATGACGCACAACAGCGCAGACTTTAATCACTGGTGGAAGCAACATGACGTCATGGCGCGCGAAGGCGGCGAACGCGCGTTCGAGCATCCTCAGCTAGGCACACTGCGCTATCGCCAACTGACCTTCCACCCGGCAGAGCACGCCGGTCTGAAGCTGGTGATGCTGATCCCGCTGCCGCAATTGGTAACAAATTCATAGGCAAGTTTACCCGCCATTTATTTATTGGTTCATGTAAACGCGCTAGGGTGATTAATATCGATGATAATGATCATCCAGCACCGTTATTTATCTCCTGAGGTACTCCTATGCAATCCGAAGAACAACGCCTTATCGATGGTCTGTTTGGCCGCCTGAAAGAAGCCGAGACCAAGACGGGCCCACGGGATCTCCAGGCAGAGCAGCAAATCAACCAGCATATTCGCGAGCAGCCTTCCGCCCCTTATTACATGGCGCAGGCGATGATCATTCAGGAAGCGGCGCTCAAGCAGATGGATCAGCGGGTCAAAGAGCTGGAGGCCCAGGTGGCGCAGCTGCAGCAAACCGCCAACGGCCAGCAGAGCAGCGGCGGCTTCCTGGCCGGTCTGTTCGGCGGCGGCAGCCGCACGCCAAGCCCGCGTGAACAGTATCAGGCGCAGCAGCAAAATACGGCGGCCTGGAACAACGCGCAGCAGGGGGGCTACGCGCAGCAGCAGCCTGCCTATGCCCAACCGCAGCAGGCGGCGCCCTCACGCGCCGGCGGCTTCCTGGGAGGCGCCTTGCAAACGGCGGCGGGCGTCGCCGGCGGCGTGGTGTTGGCCGACATGCTGACCGGCATGTTCCGCCATTCGCAACCACAGGAAATCGTAAATATTATCGAGGAAACCCCGGCGCCGCTGGACGACAGCGCAATGCGCAATTTCGACGCCTCCAACAACCTTGATACCTTCAACAACGGCGATGGTGGCAGCTTCCTGAACCAGGACAACGGCTTCCAGAACGCCAGCTATCAGGACGACACGGATTACGCCGACGACGATTACAGCGACGACGACGACTCCTTCCTGTAATTCACTTCGCCCCCTCTCACCCGCAGAGGGGGATTTCCCGTTTCACCAATCTGGTCTACAGTGAACACTGTTCATTTATCCAGCCGGGAGAAACGATGATGAGCCTTACTCCTTCAGACCCTTTTTTCAGCGAACGCCTGCAGATGCGCCCGCCGGTGATGGCGGATCTCGAACGCTTCTACGCCATCTTCGGCGATCCGCAAACCCAGCGTTTCAATCCCGCCGGCCCGCTCACCAGCGAAGCGCAGGCTATCTCGGCGCTGCAAGAGAGAATTTCCGGGTGGCAACAACACGGTTACGGTTCCTGGGCGATCGCCCTGCGCGAACGGCCGGATTGGATCATCGGCTTTGGCGGATTGTCCTGGAAACCGCTCGGCGCGCAGCGCACCGTGAACCTCGGCTATCGATTCGATACTCGCGTCTGGGGCATGGGGTTGGCCACCGAGATGGCGCGGGCTTCGCTGCAATATGGTTTTGTCGGATTGGCGATGGAGGAAATTTCCGCCATTGTGCGCGCGGAGAATCAGGCGTCGTGGCGAGTGCTGGAAAAGATCGGCATGCGGCGGGTGGATACGCTGGATGACGTGCCCGGCGCGGCGCCGAGCCTGGTGTATACACTAAAGCGCGGCGACTATCAGGGCTGATCGTCGCTGATTCTGGCCAATGCCATGCGATAAGATTTGACCTTCTTACGCTTTTTCAGCCAGGTGGTGGTCGACACGATGAACACCGCGCCCGACATCGCCAACACGCCGGTCGGGTGGCCGTAAAACACCATCAAGGCAAAGTACACGGCGGAAACGATCGCCACCCATTTCGCCGTATTGCCCATGTCGTTTTTCTCCTGGGTCAAACGGCGAATGCGCTCTTCTTCACTGATTCCCATACGCGCTCCTTGTTGGTTGAATGTTCCATTATATGGAGCTGGAGTGCTGATATTTCAAGCGGTTGGATGGTAAAGAAGCGTAAAGCTCAGGCCGGCGGTTCCCGTCGCCGCGGCAGATAGCGCCCGGGCTGATCGGCACCCGGCAGACCGGCGCCGTCGTTGCGGCCAAACAGCCGGTAGCGATTGCCGGCGACCGCGTCGTACACCTTGTCCGCCAGCTTCGACGGCAGATAACGCCCCAGCGCCAGCGCGCGGTATGGCCAAGCCAATTGGCGCAGCGCCTGAAACAACGCCGCCGAACGCAGCCAATAACGCCCCTGCTCAACATAGACCACGGAATCGAAACGATCGGTCGGCAACCCCAACGCCAGCAGGATCGCCTGTCCTTCGACGGATTGCACCGTCGCCAACAGAATGCGCCGTTGCCGATCGGCCCGAATCAAATATCTCACCAGCCCATGACACAGATTGCATTCGCCGTCGAACAACAGCACGCGATCGCCGGGCTGGAGATAAGGCAGCTGTGATAAAGGGGTCATCCCGCCTCCCGAAAAACGCTCTCCTTAGCCTAACGCGCCTGGCGCGCCCAGGCCAGAGCGGGATGACAGGGCCCGTTAAGGTGCCGGCGGTGCGTCAGGCACGGCCACCACCGCGATGCGCACTTCATAGTGTTTGGCGGTGCCGGCCGGGATCACCGCCGTCAGTTTGTTGATGGTTTCCACCGGATTGTCGCTGGCCGAGGTGGCGCAGAACAGCTCGCCGCCGTGGCAGAACCCCGGCTTGGGCGGGTGCCCGCCCGGGAAAGGCGGCATGCGCATCGGCGCATCCATCAAAGGCGGCAACGCGTTGGCCGCAGGCCTCTCAGGCGCCGACATCGCGCTCGCGCTGAACAATAGCGCCATGCCCATGCAGGGCAGCGCCAGGATCTTGATTGCTTGTTTCATTGAATTAGCCTCATTTGCCGGGTTCGGGATTACGCTACCCCGCCCCCGGCCAATGAGAAAGCCGCTTTTCGCTACCTTTTCGCCCCGCTGCGCTTTGCTTACATCCCGCGTCTAACGTGATGAAAGGCGAAAGGTTGAGTAAAGGGCCGTCGCGTTACTTACCGTTGGTCAGCGTGTTGTAGCTGGTCATCAGATTGCGGTAGTCCGGGATATGGTTGGAGAACAGCGTGCCCAGGCCTTCGATATCGTTGCGCCAGTCGCGGTGCAGCTCGCAGGCGACGCCGAACCAGGTCATCAACTGCGCGCCGGCGGCTTCCATGCGGCTCCAGGCCGACTGACGGGTCAGTTCATTGAAGGTGCCGGAGGCGTCGGTCACCACAAACACTTCGAACCCTTCATTGAGCGCAGACAGCGCCGGGAATGCCACGCACACTTCGGTCACCACGCCGGCAATGATCAGCTGCTTGCGGCCGGTGGCTTTTACCGCTTTGACGAAGTCGTCGTTGTCCCAGGCGTTGATCTGGCCAGGGCGCGGAATAAAGGGAGCATCGGGGAATTGGGCTTTCAGTTCGGGCACCAGCGGGCCGTTGGGGCCGTTTTCGAAACTGGTGGTGAGAATGGTCGGCAGGTTGAAGTACTTCGCTAAATCACCCAGCGCCAGCACGTTGTTTTTAAACCGATCGGGATCGATGTCACGCACCAGCGAAAGCAGCCCTGCCTGATGATCCACCAGCAATACGGCGGCCTGATCTTTGTCGAGGCGTTTGTAATTTGCAGTCATGGTTTTACTCCTGTGGGGTTTGATGTTGCGGATGAAATGCCCCGCCGGTGTGGCGGGGCGTTGAGGTTTAAGTGTGGCATCTGGAACCGAGAACACTTCCCACCCCAGATGCCAAGGTTCAACCGGCGCTCGCTTCGGCGTTCATGCTGCCGAACTTGCCGCTGTTGAAATCGCGGAACGCCTGCTGGATTTCCGCTTCGCTGTTCATGACGAACGGGCCGTAGCCGACGATAGGCTCATCGATCGGTTCGCCGCTCAGCACCAACAGCGCGACGTCGTTGTTGGCTTCGATAGTGATCGAGTCCCCCGCCCGGTCGAAACGCACCATCTGGGTTTCACGCACCACATCTTCGCCATTAACCAGGATCGCGCCGTGCAGCATCACCAGCGCCAGCGTATGGCCTTCTTTCACCGTCAGCGTGGTGGTATGGCCGGCATTCAGCTTCATATCCCACACGTTGAGCGGGCTGAAAGTGCGCGCCGGGCCGGCATGGCCGCCGAAGTCACCGGCGATCACCCGCACCTGCCCTGCGCCGTCCGCCAGCGGAACCACCGGAATATCGGCGTTCAGCAGCGTCTGGTAACCCGGCTCGGCCATTTTGTCCTTGGCCGGCAGGTTGACCCACAGCTGCACCATTTCCATGGTGCCGCCGTTGCGCGAGAAGTCCCGCGAATGGAACTCTTCGTGCAGGATGCCGGAGGCGGCGGTCATCCACTGGACGTCGCCGGGGCCAATCACCCCACCGCTGCCGGTCGAGTCACGGTGTTCCACTTCGCCCTGATAGACGATGGTCACCGTTTCAAACCCGCGATGCGGGTGCTGACCCACGCCACGGGTGCCGGAGGCGGAACGGAATTTGGTCGGCGCCGCGTGATCCAGCAGCAGGAACGGGCTCATTTCCGCCCCCAAATCGTTATAAGAGAACAGCGAATTCACCAGGAAACCGTTACCGACCCAGTGTGCTTCCGGGCTGTTGTGAATACCGAGGATTTTTTTCATCTTGAACTCCCGTTTCAGACCTCACGGCCTTAAGTTGATGTCAGAAGTTTAATCCGCCGGGGTTTGCTGCAGTAGTAGGCAAGATGTACACTCAGCGTTCTACTGATAGAACGATAAGGGATACGATGCTGACCGATCTGAACGATCTGTTTTTCTTCGCCAGCGTGGTCGATCACCAGGGATTCGCCCCCGCCGGCCGGGCGCTGGGCATTCCCAAATCCAAGCTCAGCCGCCGCGTGGCGCTGCTGGAGGAGCGGTTGGGCGTGCGCCTGATCCAGCGCTCGACGCGGCGCTTCTCGGTGACCGAGGTCGGCCAAACCTATTACGCGCACTGCAAGGCGATGCTGGTGGAAGCGGAAGCGGCGCAGCAGGCGATCGAGCAGACGCGCGCCGAGCCCTGCGGCACGGTGCGCATGTCCTGCCCGGTGGCGATCCTGCACACCCGCGTCGGCAGCATGGTGGCGGCCTTTATGGCCGATTATCCCAAGGTGACGGTGCATCTGGAGGCCACCAATCGCCGGGTGGACGTGGTGGGGGAAGGCTTGGATCTGGCGATCCGGGTGCGGCCGCCGCCGCTGGAGGACAGCGATCTGGTGCTGAAGATCCTGGCGCAGCGCACCTGGTGCGTCGCCGCCAGCCCGGCGCTGGTGCGCACCCTCGGGCCGGCGCACACGCCGGAAGACCTGCGTAAATACCCGACGCTCGATCTCGGCCCGGCGCGCGGTCAGCACCAATGGCGGCTGAGCGGCCCGCAGGGTGAACGGGTGGAGTGGGAGCACACGCCGCGGCTGGTCACCGACGACATGCTGATGCTGCGCACCGCCGCCATCGCCGGCGCCGGCATCGTACAACTGCCGGCGATGATGATGCGCGACGACATGCTGCGCGGCGAGCTGGTGCAACTGTTGCCGGGCTGGCAGCCGCAGGGCGGCGTGGTGCATGCGGTTTACCCGTCGCGCCGCGGCCTGCTGCCGGCGGTGCGGCTGCTGCTCGACTATCTGGGCGAGCAGTTCGCCAGCATTGAAGAAGAGTGATCAGGCGGTGATTTCGATCGCGTTGCCGTCTGGATCGCGAATGACGGCCTCGTAGAAGCCGTCGCCGGTCCAGCGCGGCGCGGACAGCAAAATGCCCTCCTGCTGCGCGCGCTGCGCCAACCGATCGACCTGCCGCTCATCCCCGAGCGACAGTGCGATGTGCGCCCAACCGACCCGCTCCTCCTGCTCCTGCGCCGGCAGCAACGTCGGCACGCGCATGATCTCCAGCGACGGCCCGGCCGCCAGGCTGACGAAGCGGGAAACGAACCCCGGCCGGTTGCGGCTGACATACTCCTCCCCCGCGGCACCATTGAAATAACGCTGCCAAAATGCCAGCTGCGCGTCGATGTCACGGGTCCACAGAGCAACATGGGCTATTTTCATCATCATTCTCCGGTCGGTAAATCGCTGTGCCAAACCTGGCCGCCGCCCTGCGCCACCTGCAGCTCAAGCTGCGGGTGCGCGCCGCGCGCCGTCACCAGATGATCCACCCGCCCGGCGGGCAGGAAGGGGTAAGGGGCGTAGGTATTGAGCTTGTCGCGGGTGCACAGCACCGCCACGCTGCCGGCGCGCGTCAACAGCCGCTTTTTGAAGGTGGCGTCCTGGTAGCTCAGCGCGGAGAAGCCGCCGGCCGGGTCGTAGGCGCAGATGCCGGTAAACACCAAATCGAAATGGAAACCGTCGATCTCTTCCGCGGCCTTGGCGTCCACGCAGCCGCCGACCTGCGCATCCAACTCGCCGCCGATCAGGATGGTGCGGATCCCCGGCCGCTCCAGCATTTTGCCGGCGATGCTCAATGCATTGGTCACCACCGTCAAACGCCGGTCGCGCGGCAACAGATCCGCCAGATACAGGTGGGTGCTGCCGGCGTCGAGGAAGATCAGCTGTTCTTCACCGATCACCCCCAGCGCGGTCTGCGCCAGCGTCAGCTTCTCGTCACCGCTGAGCGCAATGCGCGCCGCAACGGGCCCCTCGGCCGGCGTCGGCGCTAACGCGCCGCCATAGATGCGTTTACACAGGTTCTGCGCCGCCAGCTGGCGCAGATCGCGGCGAATGGTCGCTTCGGTGGTGTTCAGCCGCTGCGCCATCTCCAGGGCCAGCACCCGCCCCTGTTGGCGGAGCGTGTCAAGAATGGCCTGGTGACGCTCATTCGGTAACAGTTTGGACATCATTTCAATCCGGTGACGCTAAAGTGATCACAAATGTACACAAACAAACACAAACGTACAATGCAGAGCGGAAGAAAAATCGCCGGGCAGGATTTTCGCCTGCGGGATGTTGGCTATACTGAGGCAAGCGAAGTTACCGCAGACGTAACGGCTTGGACGCTAAGGGAAACGATGTTATTGACGATCGCAAGGTGGCTGTTTCAACTCCCCGGGAAGCTGTTCGGGCTGATTTTCAAAAATCGCCTGAGGATATTTTTGTTCTTCATGCTGGTCGCCGTTGGGGTGCTCGGCGCCAAGCGCTATCTGCGCGCCCACCAATATGACGACGAGTTCAGTCTCGCCGCCCCCGCCGATTACAATCGCGCCATCAAGCGCGAAATGCCGCTGCGGGAGGCGCGCGAACAGTGCGGCGGGCCGCTGCATGACAATGCCGGGCAGCCGTGGCCCGCTTCAGCGGGTTATCTGCATCAGCCAACGCGGCTGCCCGCATCCGGCCTGCATCGGCTGACGTTGGATAATCAGGGCAACGATTTCGCGGTGCTGGTCAAGCTGGAAACGCCAGCGGCGCCGCAACAGCTGGCGGAAGTCTTTATTCCGCCCGCCGGCAGCTTCGAGGTGAAAATCAATGCGAACGCGGAACACGTGATGAAAATCAAGAATATCAAGACCGGCTGCATGTTCCGCTCCCGGCCGTTCAACCTGGATAAACAGCGTGATTGGCGCATGCCGCTGACGCTGCAGAAGGACGGCAGCCTGCAGCTGCAGCCGATAGGCGATCGCCAATTCTGAGCGGGCGCCGGGCAGCAGAGCCGGCGCCGCATAGGGTTACTTTTTCACCGGATGATCGCGGCGGAACAGTTCCCAGCTTTCAATTTCCTGCCCACTCGGCAAGGTACAGGTAGAATACTGGCCTGCAGCATTCTCTTTGGCGTTCAGCTTGCCGCCGATTTGGGTGCAGTACACGTCGGCCGGGTTCGCCATGCCGATCGGTTTCACCTGCGGCGGTGGCGGCGCATCGTTGGATTTCACGGAACACCCCTGCAACATCGTCATCCCTGCCAACAGGGAAAGCATCAACGTTTTTTTCATTTTTCCAGCTTATGCAAAATACCCACGGCGGAACGCTCCGCCGTGGGTTGATCATGAAATAAAGGATTTGCCCTGTTTCAGCACCAGATCGCAGGCTTTCTGTTTCACCTTCTCGGTGATCTGCGAGGTGCCCAGGCTGTTCAGATCCAGGCTCTTGCCTTCGCCGGTCTGCAGCAAGCCGCCCAGGCCCTGCTGATAATCCTGGCTCTTGGCGTTTTCGGTGCTGGTGATGCCCAGCTTGCTGAGCAGCTGATCTTTCACCCCTTCGGCGCCGTTAGCCGACAGCACGTTGTTTTTCACGCAGTACTGCAGGATACCGGCGGCATTGGTCATGCTGCTGGAGCTCAACGCCTTGTCGCCGCCGTTCAGCAGGCCGGTCAACGAGGAGAGCGACATGCCGCCGCTGCTGTCGCCGCCCGACTTGCTCAGTTCGCCCGCCGCGCTGCTGAGGGAATCCATCAGCCCGGCGGCCTGGGTGGCGCCGCTGGCCAGGGTCGCGGACAGCGCCAAAGCCAGCAATAAACGATGTTTGGTGATCATAGTGGTGAAACTCCTGTCATAACGGCATGCAATCGGCGCAGCGCGCCGGGATACCTCTCCGACGCCGCCTGCGGCGACAAGTTCCTTTTATCTCGCCACCGCGCCGTTTTTCGGAATTCAGGAAGTTTAGAACTGCCAGCGCAGCCAGGCGAAGAACACGTTGCCGTTGTTATAGGTGCCGGGAATGTAGGTCGCCTGGAACGTCAGCCGCTGATAGCCGATAGAGGCCAGCGGCAGCGGCGCCGGGATAGGGATGTAATTCCAGTTGTCGCGCGCGGTGACGCTGGCGGTGAAGCCCAGCCCCAGGCGGAAATCCTTGTCATCCAGCGGGCGCCAGATCTTCTCGTAGGCGTAGCCGCCGATCGGCTCCCATTTGTTGAAGGAATCCTTGAACGCCATGATGTAGATGCCGTGCCAGTCACCGTCGCTGTCGTAGCGGGAGATGCCGTAACCGGCGCCCCACGGGCGTTCGTTGTACTTATCGATATGCTCATCATCATAAGTCCAACGATTGTGCCAGGTGATGGCCGGGATATAGAGATCGTGGTTAGGCGAGTTGTTCCAGGTCTCCGCCACGTTATGGGTAAAACGCTGCCATAGACCCGGTTTTTCAGCCTGCGCGGTATTGCCACTTTCTGTACCAACCTCAGCGTAAGAAGGCAGTGCAGGAAATATCAACGCCAGAGAACATGCCAAAAGAGTCCGTTTGAGAAACATCGTAAAGCTCCTGTAAAAATACGGCCGCAGATTTTTACCGATAGCCCAGGCAAGATCAAGCTGTATCTAATTTATCCAACGCCCGTTGTGCTTTGGTTAAGTTTAGCACCGGAAAATTCCCGATAACTTTTAACAGGCTGCACCGGCCTGCGTATGCTATCGCCTTTCGGGCGGCAAAGCCGTGGGAAAAGTCCGCTTTGTCGCACACGACTCGCGGGCAAGGTGCTTGACCAACACATCGACATCGAGACGATTCACAAACTCCAGGGAATAAGAGGAATAGAGACCGAACAGGCGATTTTGGTGCCCGACCACCACCAGATCGATACCGGCCTGATGAATGAAATCGCTGACGTCCTTAAAGCGCCGGATAGTGACGATTTCCTTGACCGCAACCGGCGCCTCGACGGCGCTCACCAGCCGGCTCAGCATCGCCTTGGCGGCGATCACCTCCTGCGCCTGGCGATCTTTGACCAGCGCATCGCTGCCGTACTCCAGCTCCGCATAGTCGGCGTTAAGGTGGCCGACGGTGATGGCGATCGGCAGCCCACCCACCATCGCCACCGTTTTACGCAGCAACGGCAGCCCATCGCGCTCATCGTGAATCAGTACCAGAATGTGTCGATAGCCTTTCATCACACGCCCCCCTCTCAGGCCAGCACCGCTGGGACATGAGCCCCTCTGGTAGGTATACGCCATCCGTGCGCACGTAGAGAAAAGTTTACGTATCACTTCCCACAGAATGTGACGACCGCCACGTTATATTAGCGCCCGTGACGGCGTATTTTAACGCCGGCCCGACGTGGCGCGCATTGCGGCATCTGTAAAGCAAAACTGACAACCATGACCGAATAAAAAAACCTCATTGTTAATTTTTTGTTTTTAATTGGTTGCATGATAGTTTCTTGAAATAAGCGTGCGGCGGATCACCAAAATGCACCTTTACATGAAGTTGTGCTCTTCTTTCTCAGGCAAAAAGCGTTGCACCGCTTAATGGGATTTAACACGGCTTCAAAAGTACCGGATGATTCACCCTGCATCATGATAAATACCAATCCGCCGCCGTTTTTCTGCTGATATGCCGTCAACGAAAAATACCGCACCGTCCTCCTGCATAATAACCACACTATTTATACATTATTCAATCGCGTAAAGCGCCGAATACAAACCGCCTCTTCCTCGGCCGCTCCTCCTATCTTGAACAAGCCGACACTTTAAATAACTGTTAATGCTAACGACACAACATCGCCAGCAATTTATTTTTGCTGATTTTCGCCTGACAAAATAAAGATAAATAATCCGGAGCAATCAATGAAAATAACTATCGGGTCATTCATTCTGCAACAGCTTCACGCCCTGAACGTCGATCGTATTTATGGCGTGCCCGGCGACTATAACCTCAGCCTGCTGGAGCTGCTGGAAAACGACGAGCGGCTGGCGTTTGTCGGCAACTGCAATGAATTGAACGCCTCCTACGCCGCCGACGGTTACGCACGGATGAAAGGCGCCGGCGCGCTGATCGTCACCTACGGCGTCGGCGATCTGGCCGCGCTGTCCGGCATCGCCGGTGCCTATGCCGAATCTTCGCCGGTGGTCTGCATCGCCGGCACGCCGCCGCTGCACGCGATGAAGAATCATCAGCTATTGCACCATACCCTGGGCGACGGCAATTTCGACAACGTCATGAACTGCTTTAAACAATTCACCGTCGCTCAGGCTCTTATCACGCCGGAAAATGCCGCGCAGGAAATTCCACGCGTTATTTCTCGCGCCTGGATAGAGAAGAAACCGGTGTATTTACAGCTGCCGTCTGATATTTGCGACGTCGAAATTGAAATCACCGCAGCCGCAGCAGCGCCGCAATTGCCGGCGAGCGATAAATACAATGTGCAATTGGCGGCAATGGCGCTGTTAACCAAAATAAAGCGCGCGCAGCGCCCGATCATATTGGTCGACCAAATGGTGGATCGCTACCAGTTGCAGCAGTTGGTTATCGATGTCGCTCACCGCTTCGCCATACCGCTGACCAATATGCCAACCGCCAAATGCATTATCCCGGAAAACACTGCCGGCTGGATGGGCGGCTACAGCGGCAACCTGTCGCGCCCCGAATTGTATGAACGCATGGCCCACTCAGACTGCGTGCTGAGTTTCGGCGTGCGTCTGGTGGACTCCACCACCGGCTATTTCTCGCAGCAAATTCCCGCCGCCGCTCAGGTGGATATTCAGCCGTTCTCGATGACGTTGGACAACACCTCCTACCCGGCGGTAGCGACGGCGGATCTGCTGCAGGCGCTGCTGGATCTGAGCGAAGACGCGCCGGCGCAGCTTTTATCACCGCTGGCCGATCCGCGTGACAAGCTGGCGACGCCGAGCGACGCGCCTATCGACCAGGCCTATCTGTGGCGGCGCATCCAACGCTTCATCCGGGCGGATGACGTGGTGGTGGTGGAAAACGGCACCTCGGGCGCGGCCATCGGCGGCATGCGCATGCCGGACGGCGTCAAGGTGGTCAACCAACCGATTTGGGGCTCGATCGGTTATACCCTGCCGGCGCTGCTCGGCACCCTGATGGCGGCCCCTGAGCGCCGTCACCTGCTGTTCATCGGCGACGGCTCCTTCCAGCTTACCGCGCAGGAAGTGTCCACCCTGCTGCGCTGCGAACAAAAGCCGATCATCTTCCTGATCAACAACGACGGTTACACTATCGAACGCTATATCCTCGGCGAAAACTCGTCCTACAACGACATCAGCCCGTGGGACTACGCCAAACTGCCGGCGGTATTGAATACCCAGGCGCAGCCGTTCAGCGTGGCGGTGGAAACCACACAACAGCTGGAAATGGCCCTGGAACATGCCTCGCGGCAGGATCGGCTGGCGTTTATCGAGGTGAAAGTGCCGATGATGGACACGCCGCCGGTGATGAAAGAGTTCTGTAACCGCTGCAACAGCTTTAACTTCGGCCTGACCAACCCGCGCCGCAGCGCCTGAGGCGCGATCATCGCGCCGCCGGTGGTTCAGGCCACCGGCGGCGTTTTTCATGCCGTTACCCGCCGGCGCGCGCCATGCAGCGCTGGCGGCGTTCATCCACCCGCTTGGCGAACCAGGCGGTGGTCAGCTTGCGGGTGATTTTCGGGCTTTCCAGCTGAATACCTGGCAGCATCTCACGCGGCAGCTTGCCGCCCGCCAACGCAAAGACCTTCTTATACAGATCGGTATCGGCAAAGTCAGCCGTATCGCCTTTCTCAAGCGCCCGGCGAATGGCGCTGTCGCTCATGTTCAGGCGCTTGCCGAGCGTACGCACCGCCAGCTCGGTCGAGCCGGGCTTGTCGCTGCTGAAATCGATCAGATCGCCGTCCAGCGCCAGCGGAATGGCGCTCGCCCGGCTGACCGCGTTTTGGAACGCCGCGTTGCGGCTGGCGTACCAGCCGGCGTTGAAGTCGGCAAAGCGGTAAATCGGCCGGCTGTAATCGGCCGGGTACCCCAGCAAATGCATAATGCCGAAGTACATGCCGCCGCGCCGGCTGAAAACTTCGCGGCGAATCGAGCCGTCGACCGGATAAAGATACCCTTTGGCGTGCGCCTCGGCGAAGGCGATGCTCACCTGCATCGGGCCGCCGGTATGTACCGGGTTCAAATGGCCGAACAGCTTCTGTCCCATCGGCACGCGGTCGATCATGTCATCGAAGATATCGCTCAGATCCTTCTCCGTGCGCACCTTATCCAGACGCTCGCTGTAGCTCTGGCCGTTCGACGACGAGATCTTCAACGCGGTATGCACCAAAAAGTTCGGGATGTGCATCTGATCGGCACGGCGGTCGATCTCTTTCCAGGCGATCTTCGGCAGCCCCGGCACCTGCGGGTTAGCCTGGAACGTCGACTCTTGTTCGGTCACCGCCAGCACCGAACACAGGTTCTCATCGCTCGGTTCAATGCCCTGCGCGGCGAAGGCGGCGGTAATATCGGTGGCCCAGCCCTGACGATCGCCGGCGTTGGCCGGGATCAGCGTCATCAGTCGGGCTTTGACGTCGGCGGGGCGCGCCGCCGGCACCGTGGTGGTGGTTTTGCTGGTACAGCCCGCCAGCGCCAGCAGCGCGGCCAGGCTCAGCCAACGGAAGGGCATCGGGTGGAATAAACGAGATATCGGCATCTTTTCCCTGAACGTGATGACATGAACAGCACTGAAATTAGCCCAGCCGCCGCGCACAATCCAGTATAAAGATATCGCCGCGCCTTTCCGTCAGGCCGCTATGTTCAAACGATCGATAAAGATGTATTTTATATACATCATATAAATCACTTTGTTTGCCCAGCCAGAGGAGCCCCCTATGGAGCAGCAGCTGCTTTGTTATAAAACCCTGCCGGAATGGAACAGTGACACACTGCCGGAAGCCTTTCGCCAGCGCCACAACACCCAGAGCGGCACCTGGGCGAAGCTCACCGTGCTGAGCGGCAACCTGACGTTCGCCATGATGACCGAAGACGGCGCTACCACCGAGACCTGGCAGTTTAGCCCCGAAAGCCAGCCGCCGTTTATCGAACCGCAGCAGTGGCATCGCATCGTTTCCTTCTCGGACGACATGACCTGCCGGCTGGCGTTCTACTGCACGCCGGAAGATTACTACCACAAGAAATACGAACTGACGCGCACCCACTCCGAAGTGATCGAGGCGGCGGCGCGCATCGCACCGGGCAAGGCGCTGGATCTGGGCTGCGGCGGCGGCCGCAATTCGCTCTATCTCAATCTGAAAGGTTTCGACGTCACCGCCTGGGACAAGCACGCGCCGTCGATAGCTCGCCTCAATCAGATCATCGACGCCGAGCAGCTGACCCGCCTGAGCGCCGGGGTGCAGGATCTCAATACTCACCGCTTCAGCGGCGAGTACGACTTCATCCTGTCCACCGTGGTGTTGATGTTCCTCGAGCGCCAGCAGATCCCGCATATCGTGCAAAACATGCAGGACAGCACCGTGCCCGGCGGCCATAATCTGATCGTGGCGGCGATGGATACCGAAGATTATCCCTGCCCGCTGCCGTTCCCGTTCACCTTCAAGCCGGGCGAGCTGAAGCACTATTACCGCGACTGGCAGATCCTCAAATACAACGAGGACGTCGGCCAACTGCACAAGACCGACGCCGCCGGCAACCGCATCTCGCTGCGCTTCGCCACCCTGCTGGCGCGCAAGCTATAACGCGTCGTGAAAGATCACCCCTAGCGTGTGGCGTTGGCCGGTGCGTATCCGGCTGACGCCGTGGCGCAGATTGACCCGATAGTAGCCTCTCGCCCCCGCCACCGGCCGATGATGCACCGCGAACACCACCGCGTCGCCCTGCTGCAAGGGCACCACCTCCGGCCGGCTCTGCATCCGCGGCCGCTGCTCGGTCAGCACAAACTCGCCGCCGGTGAAATCCCGTTCAGGGGCGGAGAGCAAAAACGCTACCTGCAGCGGAAACACCCGTTCGCCGTACAGATCCTGATGCAGGCAGTTGTAATCCCCCTCCGTGTAACGCAACAGCAGCGGCGTTGGCCGCCGCTGGCCGGCCTGATGGCATTCAGTCAGGTAGGCCTCGTGTTCGGCGGGATAACGCGCCGCCAGACCCAGCATGGCGTTCCAGCGATTGGCCAACGGCGCCAACCGCGCGTACAGCAGGCCGCGCACTTCGGCCACCGGGGGCGGTAACGGATACGCAAAATACTGGTACTCGCCGCGACCAAAACCGTGCCGCGCCATGACAATGCGGCTGCGGAAGTGCTCGCCATGCGGATAAAGCGCCGCCAATTGCCGGCACAGCTCGACGCTGAGCACGCCCGGCAGGCGCGCGCCCCCCTGCGCATCAAGTTCGCGTTCGATCGCCGCCCAGTCCAATTCGGCCAACCGCGCCGCCAGCGCGCCGCTCATCGCTGCGCCTCCTTTTCCAGCAAGGCTTTCTTGCGCTCGACGCCCCAGCGATAACCGGACAAGGCGCCGTCGTTGCGCACCACCCGGTGACAGGGGATTGCCACCGCCAGCACGTTGGCGGCGCAGGCGCCGGCCACCGCGCGCACCGCTTTCGGCGCGCCGATGCGCCGGGCGATATCGGCATAGCTGACGGTTTCGCCGACCGGTATCGCCTGCAGCGCCCGCCAGACCCGCTGTTGAAACGCAGTGCCGCGAATATCCAGCGGCAGCGCCAGCCCGCTCTCCGGCGCTTCGATCAGGCCCACCACCTGCGCCATCAGCGCTTCATACTGCGCGTCACCGCCGATCAGCTCGGCGTTGGGGAATTTATCCTGCAGATCCTGCACCAGCTGCTGCGCATCGTCCCCCAGCAGAATGGCGCAAATGCCCACCTCGCTCTGCGCCGCCAGGATATCGCCCAGCGAACAGCGCCCGACGGCGAAATGGATGCGCATGCCTTTGCCACCCGCCCGGTAGGCCTTCGGCGTCATGCCCAGCGCGGCGTTGGCTTGCTGGTAGAAGCGGCCGTTGGCGCCATAGCCGGCGTCGAAGATCGCGTCGGTCACCGTCTCCTGCTGCGAAAGACCGGTGCGCAAGCGCTGGCTACGCTGCGCGTCGGCGTAGCCTTTCGGCGTCAGGCCGGTGATCGCTTTGAACAGCCGGTGGAAATGGTATTGGCTCAACCCGACGTGGCGCGCCAGCATCTGCAGCGACGGCGCTTTCTCCGCCCGTTCGATATAGCGGCAGGCCTCGGCTATCTGCCGCGCATGCTGCTCTGTCAACGGCGTCAGCCCCTGGCGGCAGCGTTTGCAGGGCCGATAACCCGCCGCCTCCGCCTGTTCCGCATCGTCGAACAGCTCCACGTTTTGCCGATTCGGCTGGCGTGACGGGCAGGAAGGCGAGCAATACACGCCGGTGGTTTTCACCGCGTAGATAAAGCGGCCGTCGGCGTGCTTGTCGCGGCTGACGATCGCCAGCCAGCGCGGATCGGCGCTGTCGATTACGTTTTTCATCATCCGTTCCTCACTGCGGTTTCGATGTTAACCAGCATAGTGACGGGCCGTTGGCGAAACACGCCGACTCTTGCTTTTTAATTCGACGCCGACGTTTTCAACAATGTTTCGACAATTTTTAACCAACAACATGAAGTTTATTACGTTGCCAACCCGCTTGCACGGCGTTAGGATCGCGGCCGGCCACGGGCGTGGCCAGTGTTTTTGCCTGTTAGTTGCGCGCATGGAGAGGTTATTGTGTTAGAGAGTTTTGGCGTCCTGAATTTATGGACCTATTTGGCCGGGGTGGTCTTCATCATCATTCTGCCGGGGCCGAATACGCTGTACGTGCTGAAAACCGGCATATCGCGCGGCGTGCGCGCCGGCTACACCGCGGCGCTGGGCGTGTTTATCGGCGATGCGATCCTGATCTTCTGCGCCTATATCGGCGTGGCGTCGCTGATCCGCACCACGCCGTTCCTGTTTACCCTGGTGCGTTTTCTCGGCGCGATTTACCTGCTGTTCCTCGGCGCAAAAATCCTCTACGCCACCTTCGTGCAGAAGGCACAGGCGCAACAGCAGCAAATTGAAGGCGGCCACAGCATTCTGCGCAAGTCGCTGACGCTGAGCCTGACCAACCCGAAAGCCATTCTGTTTTACGTGTCGTTCTTCGTGCAGTTCATCGACTTCAACTACGCGCACACCGGGCTGTCGTTCACCATTCTGGCGCTGATCCTCGAAGCCGTCAGCTTTATCTACATGAGCACGCTGATCTTCTCCGGCGCGATGCTGGCGCATTTCTTCAACCACAAGAAAGGCCTGGCGAAGCTCGGCAACGGCCTGATCGGCCTGCTGTTCCTCGGTTTCGCCACCCGTCTGGCGACCCTGAGCTCGTGATCCCTCCCGGCCGGCGCCCGCCGGCCGCGGTTTACTCTCCCGTCACGGCAAAATGACACGCAGGACAAACCGAATGTCAGGCAGACCAAAGCCGCCGCTTTCCCACTGATCTAGACTTGCAGGGTTAACGATAACCTGATGAGCCTGATCGGAGGATGTATGTCTGACAATACCGTAGCCGTGCTGGATAGCGTGTCGCGTTTTCTCGATCGTCAGCATGGGCTGTATATCGACGGCCAGTGGCGCGCGTCCGCCGCGGAAGGCCGCCTGGCGGTGTACAACCCCGCCAATGGGCAGCAGATCGCCACCACCGCCGACGCCAATGAACACGACGTCGCGCTGGCGGTGCAGTCCGCCCACAAAGCCTTCAGCGAAGGCGTCTGGGCGCAGCGTCTGCCGGTAGAGCGTGAACGCATCCTGCTGCGCTTCGCCGATCTGGTGGAGCAGCACGCCGAAGAGTTGGCGCAGCTCGAAACCCTTGAGCAGGGCAAATCCATCAACATCGCCCGCGCCTTCGAAGTCGGCAGCACCCTGAACTGGATGCGCTACACCGCCGGGCTGGCGACCAAAATCACCGGCCAGACGCTGGATGTCTCCATTCCGATGCCACCGGGCGCCAAATATCAGGTTTATACCCGCAAAGAGCCGATCGGCGTGGTCGCCGGCATCGTGCCCTGGAACTTCCCGCTGATGATCGGCATGTGGAAAGTGATGCCAGCGCTGGCCGCGGGTTGCTCCATCGTCATCAAGCCGTCGGAAACCACCCCGCTCACCCTGCTGCGCATCGCCGAACTGGCGAGCGAAGCCGGCGTACCGCCGGGCGCATTCAACGTGGTCACCGGCCGCGGCACCGTGTGCGGCAAGGCGCTGACCGAACATCCGCTGATCGCCAAAGTCAGCTTTACCGGCTCCACGCCGGTGGGCAAAAGCATCGCGCGCGCGGCGGCGGATCGCCTGACCCGCGTGACGCTGGAGCTGGGCGGCAAAAACCCGGCCATCGTGCTGAAAGATGCCGATCCGCAGCAGGTGATCGAAGGCCTGATGCTCGGCAGCTTCCTCAACCAGGGGCAGGTGTGTGCCGCCAGCTCGCGAATCTATATCGAAGCGCCGATTTATGATCGGTTGGTGGCCGGATTCGAACAGGCGGTGAAATCGCTGTCGGTCGGGCCGGGGATGGATACCGGCGCGCAAATCAACCCGTTGGTATCGCTCGCGCACCGCAACAAGGTGGCGGCCTACCTGGACGACGCCCGGGCGAAAAACGCCGAGCTTATCGGCGGCGCGGCCGGGCCGGACGCCAACGGCTTCTACATTCCGCCGACCCTGGTGATCAACCCGGACGATCGGCTGAACCTGACGCGCGAAGAAGTGTTCGGCCCGGTGGTCAACCTGATCCGGGTGGCGAGCGCCGAAGAAGCGCTGAGCAAGGCCAACGACACCGACTTCGGGCTGACCGCCAGCCTGTGGACCACCAGCCTGCAGCAGGCGATGGCGCTGACGCCGCGCATTCAGGCCGGCACCGTGTGGGTCAACACCCATACGCTGATCGACCCGAACATGCCGTTCGGCGGGTTCAAACAGTCGGGCAGCGGCCGTGATTTCGGCCCGGATTGGCTGGATGCCTACACCGAAACCAAATCGGTCTGCATCCGCTATTGAGTGAAGCGGCGCGGGCCTGGCCCGCGCCCTGACTTACTGATACTGCCGACGGTACTCGCTCGGCGACATGCCGAAACGCTGCTTGAAAGCGGTCGAGAAATGGCTGTGATCGGCAAAACCCCAGTCGAGGCCGACTCCGGCCAGCTTTTCTTGCCCGGCGGCGCTGCGCAGCGCCTGCGCGCACAGATCCAGCCTGCGGTTCCTGATGTACTGGGCCACCACCAGCCCCTGGCGGGCGAACAGCCGATACAGACTGCGCAGCGACACCCCCAACTCGGCCGCCACCCACTCAGGGCGCAGCTGCGCCGACTGAATATGCCTGTCGATCAACGCCAGCGCCTTGTCGAAGACCGGTTGCTGCCCCTCCGGACGCGCCTGTTCGAGCGCCAACGCCGGGCGCAGCAGCGCCGCCAGCGCATTCAGCACCGCCTCGCTTTCCGCCGCGGCGAGCTGAGGATCCTGCATGCTGCTCAGCACCAGCTGGCGGCTGAGGCGCACCGCGCTGAGCTCGGCCCCGAGACGCTGCGCACCAGGCGGCGGCAGGCAGCCGCGCGGCAGTAGCAAAGAGATTTGGCGCGAATCGCGCTGGAAGGTGAAGCTGCTGGGCCGTGAGGCATCGATCAGCGTCATGTCGCCGGGGGAGAGCAGCGTTTGGCGATCGCCCTGCTCCATCAACGCACTGCCGCGCAACTGGATGACGGTGAAAAAGTGCGCGCCGTCGCTGCGGGCGATCTCACGCGGCGTGCGGTACAACCGGGCCTGAGACACGTCGACCACGCTCAGGCGCAGGGCATGGGCGCGAAACTCCTGCATCGCCCCGCGAAAGCCGGGCCCCAACGTTTTCGCGCAGAATCGGCCGCAGGCGGTGTTGATTTTCCCCAGCCACTCTTCGAAGCCGACGTCCCGGAGCGTTGCCAATGCCGTCATGATCTCTCCCTTCAAACAACAGCGGTGCTGCGCCGTTGAACAGAAAAACACCATAACAATCCGTTAACACACAATCAATGGCGAACGGGGGATTTGGCGCCGCGATCACAGATCACCGGGCGCCGGGGAAGCATCGCCTTAAGGCTGCGTGTCCAACAGATGGCGCACCACCGCCGCGTACTCTTTGGCGTAACCTTCGACGCTGGTGCTGGCCATGCCGGCATTATCTATCTTGTATTTACCTGCCACGTAGAACGACGGGGTGCCGCGCACCTCGAACGCTTTCACCGCTTCATTCTGCTTGGCGATCAACCCTTTGACCAGCAGGCTGTGGCGCGCGTTTTCATAGGTGGCGGCATCGATGCCGGCCGCCGTGAACACCCGCTGAATATCGTCGGCGCCGTTGACGGCGCGCTGTTTCTGCACCGCGTCAAACATCGCCCCTTCAATCTTGTCTTCCACGCCCAGCACCGTCGCCACCGCCCAGGCCTCGGTCAGCTCATTGCCCAGCTTGCCCATCAGGCTGACGTGATATTTGGTGACTTTCTCGCCGGCGGGCAGCGCCTGCGCGACGGTGCTGCCTACGCGGTAGGTTTCGGCGAACTGATAGCAAGGGCCGCAGTAGAAGGAGAAAAATTCCACCACCGCCGGCGCGGCGGCCACCGGCTTATCCAGCCGGGTATATTGCTCGCCCGCACGGTAATCCGCGGCCTGCACTGCGGGCAGCGCCAACATCAATACGACGGCGGCGGCGAACGAACGCTTAACTTTTGCCAACATAAACACTCCTGGTTTCATCTATGAACATCGTCCTTAGCGGCGGTTTTTATAATCAAATAACCGCCAGAAGACCAGTTTTTATTACCTTCTATTTGTGAGGGATTAAGTCAGCGCCCTTCGTAGCCGTCCCAATAGGCGCCTACCGCTTCCTGCGACAGCACCTGGCGGCGTTTAGGATTGTCGGTGCTGCTGTAGGCGCGATTGATGAAAATGGTTTTGTGTTGCATGTTCTGCTGGAATTCCGCGCTGGCCAGGTAGTCGGCCTTTTTCTGCGCTTCGCTGCGCGCCACGCCCGCCGCGCGATCCTTTTTCCCCTGCTGATAGAACTGTTCGAACATCGGCACGGCGTTTTTAATGCTGCCGTTCACATCGGTGCGGAATTGCGGATCGAAGTCGTCGCGGGTTTGATAAACGTAGTGTTTGGCATGCTGCTCTGCGCTGCTGAGGGAGTGAGTGCAGGCGCTGAGCGCCAACAGCGGCAACAGCAGCGCCGCGCTTTTCAGTCTTTTCATGTCGTCTGTCCCTGTCAGTGAGGAAGGTTCCTTTAGCGCCAAGAGCATAGCGCCAGCCCCCGGTGAACGTCAAACGACAAAAATACGCATCACTTTGTTTTATATTAATATTATATACATTGATTGGTATTCATTGCCTGAAACACTATGCTTTAACAGAACAGGGTAAACACTCACCGACAGCGAGGCGGCCAATGAAACCGATCGACAAAAGCGTGGGGGAGTACGACCTCACGGCGGAAAAAAAAGCGGGCATGATCACCGGCACCATCCGCGGTGAACTGCCGGACAGCGACGCGAATCTGCCGCTGCTGCCCTTCTCCGGCACCTTCGCCGGCCCGAGCGTGGCCGAAGCCATCGCCGATATTCAGCAGCAGTTCCCCGACATCGAACCGGCGATTATCGACGATTTGCGCGAGGAACTGCTGAAGGCCGGGTTCTAAGCCGGATCTCGGTGCCGCACGAACGGACTGTAGACCGGCGCGCCGGGCTTCAGCGCCAGATCGGCGTCAAAATCTTCATTACGGTTGAACGGCACCGCCGGCCAGGCGGCAAGGTCGCTTAAGCCAGCCCGATACGCCTGCGTCACCTGCGCCAACGCGGCGTTTTGCGCCTGCCGCTCCTCGCCCGCCAGCCCGCCGCGCACGCCATAGACCAGGAACGGCTCCAGCACGCTAAAGCCGATATAGTGCAGCGCATGCATGATCGGCCACAGCATCAGCCGCATGTCGCCGTCGCGCCCGTCCGGCGCGCAGGCCTGTGCGGAAGCGCCGGCGGTGACGGTCAGCAGCGCCCGCTTGCCGCGCATCACGCCGTTCTCATGGCGGTGGCGGCTGTCGTAGATCCCGCCGTAAACGAACACCCGATCCATCCAGCCCTTGATGATGGCCGGCGCGCCGAACCACCAGAAAGGGAACTGCAGCACCAGCGTATCCGCCCAGCTCAGCAGCTCGATATGCCGCCGGATCTCCGCCGGCAGCGCCTGGATCGTCCAGTGATGGCGCTGCTCCTGCATCGCATCGAACCGGTCCGCCTGCTTTCTGCTGGGGTAGTGGCCGGCGCCCTCGCGCGGATCAAACCCCTCCTGATACAGATCGACCGTTTTCACCTGATGCCCCTGCGCCAGCCAGGCCTGCCGCGCCTGTTCGGCCAAATGGGCATTGAAAGAATGCGGCTCGGGGTGAGCCAGCACAATCAGCACGTTCATCCTGTTTCTCCCGTTGTAAGGTGGTGCTGTTATGCTGTGGCTTTATCGCCCTCTTGGCAATTACGCACCTGAAGGTAACCCCCAATGGCTTATCCCGGCGACGTCTATTCGAGCAAGTGCTCCGCGCGCGATGCGCTGGCGCTGATTTCCGGCAAGTGGGTAATGTTGATCCTGCCCGCGCTGGCGCAGCGGCCGATGCGCAACGGCGAGCTGCTGCGCCGCATCGACGGCATTTCGCAGAAGGTGCTGACGCAAACGCTGCGCCAGCTGGAACGCAACGGGCTGCTCGAGCGGCTGGATTTAAGTGAAAAGAATCAGGCCCATGTGGAATACCGCCTCAGCGCCGTCGCCTGCTCGCTGGTCGAGACGCTGACGGCGCTGGATAAGTGGGCGGAATACCACTTCCCCGAGCTGGACGCCGCCCGCGAACGCTATGATGCAGACCGCAAACGCAAGGCCGATTAAAGCGGTTTGGCCCGCAGCGTCTCGCCGCTGCGCACGAAGTTGCCCGCCCCCAGATGATGAATGGTGTGCAGATCCGCATTGGCGGCGGTGAAGTGCCAGCGCCCCTGTTGGAACACCCGCTCGTCTGCCGCCGCGCTCAGCACCTCGCCGAAACAGGTGTCGTATTTTTCCTGCGCGCCGCTTTCCGGCAGCAAGCGACACTCCAGCCACGCCACGCAGCCCTGTTCGATCAGCGGTACCTGCAGCGCTGCACTCGGCATCGCTGCGATATGGAAACGGGAAAATTTGTCTTCATCCAGCCCGGACACGCTGCCCACCGCGTAGGTGGCGTCGATGAACATCGCCGCCGGCACGCAAATGCCGAATGCGCCGCTCTCCTCGATCATTTGCCGGCTATGCGCCCCTTTGTCCACCACGATGGCGATGCGCGGCGGGCTGAACTCCACCGGCATCGACCAGGCGGCGGCCATCACGTTGCGTTTGGCGCCGTCATGGCTGCGGCTGGTGATCAATACCGTCGGACCGTGATTCAGCAGGCGGCTGGCGTGTTCGAGGGCGACAGGACGAAAGTGGCTCATCGGGAAATCCTTGCGAGTGACTGTTTGCCCAGCAGTGTAGATCTGCGCCGCAATGGCAGGCAACGCGGGGCGCACAGAATGCACCGATGAGGCGCTTGTTCCCCATCTCGCCATCCGTTATCTATAGTTAAATCAATTCGCCGGTAACGGCTCATTCCACCTGAGGATCTTGCCTTGACGTTTTTAAAACACCCTATCGCCGGATTGGCGCTGGCCGGCTGCGGCCTGTTGTCGGCGGGCGGCGCGCTGGCCGCTTCCGATGCACTGGTGTACTGCACCGTCGCCTCGCCGGAATCGTTCAACCCGCAGCTCTCCAGCTCCGGGCCGACCTTTATCGCCACCTCGCAGGTGCTGTACAACCGCCTGGTGACGCTGCGCGAAAGCGATAAAACGCCCGCCCCTTCGCTGGCCACCGAGTGGAGCGTCAGCCCGGACGGCAAGACCTACACCTTCACCCTGCGCCAGGGCGTGAAATTCAACAGCAACAAATACTTCACCCCAACGCGCGACTTCAACGCCGAAGACGTGGTGTTCACCGTGATGCGGCAGAAGGATCCCGCCAACCCGTATCACAAGGTCTCCGGCGGCAACTATGAATACTTCACCGACATGGGTCTGGATAAGCTGATCACCAAGGTGGAAGCGGTGGACGAACACCACGTGCGCTTCACGCTGAGCCAGCCCAACGCCGCCTTCGTCGCCGACTGGGCGATGGATTTCGCCTCGATCCTGTCCGCCGAGTACGCCGACGCGATGCTGAAAAAGGGCACGCCGGAATACGTCGACAACTGGCCGATCGGCACCGGGCCGTTCGCGCTGCAGCAGTACAAGCAGGATTCGCTGATCCGCTACATCGCCAACCCGCACTACTGGCAGGGCGACGTGGCCAGCAAGCACCTGATCTTCTCGATTACGCCGGATCCGCAAACCCGGTTGGCCAAGCTGAAAACCAACGAATGCCAGATCATCCCGGCACCGCTGCCGGAGCAATTCGCCGCCATCAAGGCCGACGACAACCTGCAACTGCACGACATTACCGGGCTGAACGTCGGCTATCTGGCGTTCAACACCCAGAAAAAACCGTTCGACAACCTGCTGGTGCGCCAGGCGCTGAGCTACGCGGTAGACAAGAAAGCGATCGTCGCCGCCGTGTTCAAAGACAGCGGCACCCCGGCCAACTCGCTGCTGCCGCCGGGCATGTTGGGCTACAACGATAAACTGCCGGAGTACGCCTACGATCCGCAGAAGGCGCGCGAACTGCTGAAGCAAGCCGGGCTGGAGCAGGGCTTTGAGACCGACATCTGGTCAATGCCGGTACAGCGCCCCTACAACCCGAACTCGAAGCGCATCGCCGAGATGATTCAGAGCGACTGGGCGAAGGTGGGCGTGAAGGCCAAGATCGTCACCTGGGAGTGGGGCCAGTATCTGGCCGGGCTGCGCAAAGGTGAGCAACAGAGCGCGCTGTACGGCTGGGTGTCCGACAATGGCGATCCGGACAACTTCGCCACCCTGCTCGGCTGCGCCGGCGTGCAGAGCGGCGCCAACGTGGCGCGCTGGTGCGATAAGGATTACGACAAACTGATCCAGCAGGCGATCCAGGAGAACCAGCCGCAGGCGCGCGCCAGGCTGTATCAACAGGCACAGGTGATCTTCGCCAAACAGGCACCGTGGCTGCCGCTGGCCACCGGCAAAGTGTTCTACGCCACCCGCAGCAACCTGAGCGGCTACGTGGTGGACGTGAACGGCAGCGACTTCGCCAAGGCCAAATTGAACTGATCCCGGGCGCCGCAGCGAGGGCTGCGGCGCTACCCGCTTCATCGCTTAATAAGCTGCCAGCCTCTGAACCTACCGCGCATTAACTTCACAACTTACGATGCTAACTGCCTCCCCTGTCGCCAGGCACTTAACCCACTAAATTCATAGCTTAATAAGCGGCGTAACCCCTGGCGTTTTGCCTAAATTGCGCGCACGCGCTTTCCTCCGATGTAACATTTCGTTACCATCGGCACACAGACCCTTTAACATCAAAAGGTAACCCGGTGCAGAACACCTACATGCCGTGGCAAATTCGCCTGCACTGGCTGGTGGCGATCCTGCTGGTCATCACCTGCGTCACCATCGAGCTGCGCGGCTATGCCGAACCGGGCAGCGCCCCCTGGTACGCGCTGGTTGTCACCCACTTCAGCTGCGGCGTAACGGTGTTTGCGCTGATGATCGCCCGTCTGCTCCTGCGCTGGCGCCACCCCTCGCCCGCCATCGCGCCCAAACCGCCGAAGTGGCAAACCGGCCTGGCGCACCTGATGCACGTCCTGATTTACCTGCTGCTGCTGACGCTGCCGGTGCTGGGGGTGTACTCGCGCTATCTGGGCGGCAAGGAGTGGTATCTGTTCGGCCTGTCGATGCCGTTCGCCGACGTGGCCGATCGGCCGCAGGCACGAATGATTATCGGCTGGCACAAAACGCTGGCGTCATTCGGCTACTGGCTGATCGGCCTGCATGCCACCGCCGCGCTGTTCCACCACTATATCGTCAAGGACAATGCGCTGGTGCGCATGCTGCCGCTGATGAAAAAACGCTGAATACCCGGCGCCAGGGATGAATTTTCGGGCCACGCCCACTGACAGGGAATGACATGCAAACCCAATTTTTTAATGTGACCGTCGAACAATGCGCCTGCCAGCAGACGGCGCCCGACAACCTGGTGAGGATCATCGCCTCCGGCCAGACGTTCTTTTTTTACCGCGACGACTTCAGCGACAGCGAAAATCTGCTGGCCAGGCTCGCCGCCGGCGATCGGGTGAAGATCGGTGCCCACCGCCTGCAAGACGGCAGCTACTGGCTGCACTGGCTGCTGCACGGCACGAAAGGCCGGCTGGAGCCTGACAGGACGCTGAAATACAAGCTGAAATACTTCGCCCTGCTGCTGCTGGGCGCGGTGCTGGCCGGCGGTTTCCCGGCGGCCTTTTTCATCATGGACGGGGAAGATTCCTGGCTGACCATCGTCCTGTTCTTTATCGCCATCATCGCCGGCCTTATCGGCATCGGCATAGTGCTGTTCGTCGGTTCGGAGCTCCTGCTGATCGGGCACCGCGGCCGCAGGCGTCTGCTCCGGGCGCTGGATCGCGTGCTGCTGGGGCAAGACGTCACGCCGCCCGGCTCGCTCAGCCTGAAAATCCCCGGCATCAAATACCGGGCCGTCCGCGCAGACGCTGTGCCGGCAACCGCACCGCTGCAGACCGCGCCCCCTCTCCCGGACGGCGTCGAGACCTCCGGCATCGAGACGGTCAACGCCCTGAACTACGAACTCTGCCACTATGAGATCCCGCGGCAGGTGCAGTATTTGGATACGTATGCGTGGCGTCAGAAGGAGACGCACTTCGCGTTGACGACCCGCGCGCTCAATGTCCCCAATACCAAACTGCATCCGGTATTTCGTCGGCAACATCCGCTTTTCATCGCCAAAGGCGATCCGCTGCAGGTGCTGTATTGCGAGAACGACGTCATTCCCGAGTTGCCCAAAGTGCGTGGGATCATCAATCATCGCGATCGCCAAACCTATCTCATCGGCGGCAGCCGCTACTTCACCGAAGCCGGTCTTAACCTGTGCGCGCGCGTTGTCTTCATTTTTGGGGCAATCGTGGCGTGTTTTGTACTCGGCATGATGGTGGTGGATAACGCCGATACCCCGGCCGGCTTTCACCTGGATGCCTGGACCCTGAAGCGTCTCGGCAGCGAATTGCCGCCGATTATTCTGCTGCTGATGCTGATGGTCAGCGGCCTGGCGCTGTTGATCGAGGGGTTCGCCCAGATCTGCCGCCTGTACTCTTTTGACCAGCACCGCACGTTTAAAACGTTTAAATACCTGAGAAATCTGCGCCGCAGTTTATGGCGGCAGGCTCAGGTGACGGAGCTGAAATGATGACGTTAGCGCTTTATAAAAGACCCCTTATTATCCTGACGCTGTTTTTGGCCAGCGCGCTGGGCGTCTATTTGCTCGCCCCTGAGCAACGCTATGCGCAGTGGCAATGGACTCAGGGCGACCAGGCGTTGCCGACGATAGCCCGTTACGATCTCATCCACAGCTACCCGGCGCAGGACGGCGCCCTGCTGCTCACCAGCAAAAGAAGTGAAGACCGCGCGTACAATAGCTTTTACGGCTGGGCGGCCAACTACCTCAGCCAGGTGCTGTTTGCCGGCCCAAAAGGGTTACAGATGCTGGGGGAACTCGACGACTTGATCCATGATGCGGTTTGCGGCGAGCAGGAGTGCGTGCTTTTTCTCTCTAAGGGCCGCAGACTGGTTGATGTGCAACGGGGCACCATCGGGGCGCTGATCCCCTGGCCGGAGGGCGACGACAACCGGCCTTCCTTTGTCGGCGGCAAACTGGTGGCGCAACCGGGAAAACGCGCGCTGTATCTCATCAGCACCGAAGGCGTATTCTACAGCCCGGACTTCGGCGCCCATTGGCGGCAGACGCTGGATCTGTCGGCGCTGCTGGACGCGCGGCAACTGCTGGGCTTTGAGCGCGGCGAGGAGGACTCACCGACGGCTTACGCCTCCGGTAAGCGCAAATCCGTACCCGAGATCTTCACCGCCGTTGATGGCGATCGCGTGCATTTCTGGATGAACCCGGTGCTCGGATCCGGCGCGTTACACATCGCCGTTAACGGTAAAACCGGCGAGGTGATTGAACTGCATTGGCTGCTGGTGCGCGTGGAGGAAAGCGCGCAGGCTCCGGATGGCGGCATCTACCTGATCGCCCAAACGCTGGACAGAGGAGTGTATCAGCTTCTGCGTTATCAATCCGACGGGCAGTTGAAGGTGCTGCTGGAGACCGGCGATAAATCGCTGTATCAGCTCTGGGCGGGCAACGATAAGCTGGTCGCCCAAACGGATAACGGCGATGCCCGTCTTTCGCTGATTTTCGATCTGCGCTCATCCGAAGTGCGCTACCGACAGCCGTTGGAGTACCGCTACAACGGGCGCGACGACGCACGCCAAACCGTGATCGAACCGGAAAGCCACTATGGCGATGACGGGGAGACCCCGGCGCTGCCCTACTTCATTCGCTATCGCTCCACCACGCCGTGAACATAAGGAACTTGCCATGCTGTTAGGTTATGGCGCCGGCGTCGCCGGCCTGCTGGCGCTGTTATTGGCCCTGCTGCTCGCCGGCATCCTGCTCGCCTGGTGGGGCTGGCGATATGCCGCCGCCCGCTGCGGCCGCCCGCGCCCGCCGCTTTCCTGGGGCGGCTATCTGTTGGCCTCGGCGCTGGCGATCTACCCGGTAGCGTTCGCGCTGATGCTGATCGACATTGCCATCCAGGATCTCAAGAGCCAGCGGGCGGAAGAACGCTGGAATCGGCGCAGCTACCTGACGCTCGAGGCGGCCAGGCCGTTCGGCGAAATCACCCTGCCAAAGGGAAGCTGGGTAAACCGGCAGGAGCCGCGCCAGCCCGGCACCGAAGACAGCCCCATCACGATGGACGGTGTAACCGCCGTGCGCTTCCCTCAGCCGCAAAGCGTGGCCGGCGTGCCGATCATCGCTTTTGAGGTTTTACCGCCGGTGATGGAGCTGGCAGATGCGCATACCTTCACCCGTCCAACCGGCCAAAGGGCGCACTGCGAAGCCGGTTGGCTGGTCTCTTTCTCTTTGCCGTCGGATCAGCCGACCCCGCAGTGGGAGGAGTGGCAGGCCGGGCTGCCCGCAGCGGCGTTTCGGCCCAGCGGCTGGCTCTTTAAGGAGTGCTTCTCCGGCAGCCCTATCGCAGTACTGACCTTGCAGCACGGCGAAGTCAGGGTGCTGCCTTAAGCGTTAGACCGTGGCGTAATTTTCAAAAGGCCGTTCCGGCAGATCTCAGTGAAGACAGCACCAACGCTATCCCTTGAAGATCAGTCGGGAGTTGGTCTGATTGCGAAAGCGCAGCTGATCGATACCGATCTGCGAGCGATTCGCCGCTTCACGCGCCGCCAGAATGGTGCCGTGATGCGGCGATTTGCCGCACACCG